>NZ_JBITWR010000001.1:0-1135799 GCF_044544025.1 Streptomyces sp. NPDC055243 | reverse complement strand
GCCCCCGCTTCGCTCTGCCTCCGGCAGCCGAATACTACGAATCCTCCGGATTCTCCGTTTCGCGCGTCCCCGCGCGAATTGCTGCCCTCCGGGCGGGAGTTATCCAAAGGCCCTCCGGGCTCTTTTCGATAACTGTTACGACTTCCAGTCGAAAAGAATTCCACCCTCCGGGAGGAATTCCCAATGAGCAGTATTCGAGGCGTATTTGACTGCTCGTCATTTTTCAAAATATCCCTATGAGCGGATGTGATTCCCTCCGGGAATCACCCAGGAAATTTCCAATTCCCTGAATCTCAAAACAGAATACACCGTTTCCGGGAGAGATAAGCGAACTCCCGGAAAGAACAAGAGGTGTTGGCCCTCCGGGCCAACACCACACCACACACTTCGCGGAGCGCCCTCCGGGCGCTGCTGTGGACCTGAGGCACCCTCACGGGTCCAGCATCCCCTGACCCTCAACGCCACCCCTGTCCCCGAGGCTCAAGCACACCCCCCGACCACACTGAGACATAGGTGGCAAGCTCTGCCTTGAGAAGATGATCGAACTCGGTGACGTAGCGGGGAGGCCGGCCCGGCAGCTGAAGGGCGACGTGCAGTTCATGGCGCACGGCGCGAGTGGTAGCACGGGTGTGGAAGGTGATGCGGCGGACGTCCTCGCTAGCTTCAAGCTCGCGCAGGCAGCCGGTGGCCGCGACCGTCTTGCCGAACGAGGCGCCGCCGTAAAGAGACATCATCGCGCGGGCATTGATGGTGCCGGTCAGGTCCTGTCTGGCGGCAAGCAGGGCACGGGTAGTGACCAGGCTCCGCACCCCGGCCGCTCACCGCCAAGTGCCCGAGCCCCGCACGGGCACCAACCGGGCCGAGGCTGCTATTCGGGCTGAGTTACCGCCAGGGCCCAGCGAACATCCTCCTGCGAGGCATCGACTCCCACCGCGAAGGACCCAGAGCTCACCACGCCTGCATCCAGAGTCACCGACCCCACACCCGCGGTGCCGACCGGGCAGTCCACGTCGAACTCGGCCACCTGCACCTGCTGCGACTCCATCGTCACCGCCACGCTGCCACCACCCTCACAAGCCACCGTGAGCACCGTCGGCAGCCCCTCCCAAGCCCCGCCGGACACAACCCCACCATCGCCCGTTCTCTCCTCCACCCACACCAAACCGTCAGGCCCAGGGTGAGGAAGAAGCCCCCCAGCAGCCACAGCCGGCGCCGCCCCGGCCCCAGCCACGGCAAAGACTGCCAGCATCCCCGCTAACACGAACTTCCGTGTACTCATCACTCAGTGCCCCTCCCAGTGATCTGTCATAGCACGGCCATTATGGCGGGCAAATCCCCAACACACCTGAGTACCCATACTCATGACCCCCAGCCAGAAAGACGGTCCACGCCAAAGCCCACCCGCAGACCAAGCAGCGGACGCAAGAGGCGGGGCAAGGGCTGGGACGCAGCCAGTTCCTGCTCTGTCAGCGGTAGACCGGAGCCGGGCCCGGAGGAAAGGGAGGAGTAACTGGAGGAGCAGGAGGCCCGAACAGGTCACCAGGAGGATCGTACGGCTGAGTCGAACTCCCGGTATTAGGCTCAGGGAAATCGCTGTTCTCTACAGCCCATATGACGCCCAAAGTGGCCGCCGCGACAGCCGCAATGGCAACCGCACAGAGAAGGATCCTCACCACTTCGCAACCTAGGCTGCGGCGCATCCAACTCCCCCACCCTTCGAACGGAGCCCCAGGGCTTGACGGGGTGACGGGTGTCGTCCCGGTTCGTGACAGCAAAAACCCCAAGAGCCCCGCACTGGTCGTACCTGACCATGGCTGGGACGCCTTCGTGAACTGGATCAAGCACTGACCCAGCCCAAAGGAGCCCCCGTCATGGGCGGGGGCTCCTTCATGTCCGGCGATATCAGCCCACTCCGCGTGAGGAAAACCGGCGGGGCGGCCACGCGATGGGCGTGACGATGCGCGCAGTCGGGCAGTGCCAGCCTGCCACCTGACTCTCCCAGGTGAATGTAGGGGCGTCATCGTGTTTCCCAGCTGGCCGTCACGAGGGGGAGGCCCTGCGCGAATTGGCCTCCTGGCTGCGCTGGAGCAGACAACTCGGCCAAATTGGCCCTGCCCTGGACGATGCCAGCTGAGACCAGCAGGGGGCATCGGCCCAAGTGCAGGCCTGAGGGCAAGTGGCGCCCGGAGTCATCGGGATTTTGGTGCCGCCTGCCACATACATGGTCAGGACCGGTTCTGCCCAGCCGCTGCTGGGTCAGAGACGCGGCCGTCTGTTATCCGTCTCCTCGCTACTCGGCATCCGTCAGTCCCGCCTCGACGGTTAGGGCGAGGAAGTGTTCGGCTTCCTCGTGCGTTAGACGCAGGCTGCGGACGTCTCGGCGCCTTGGTCCAGGGCAACTGACTGTGCAGTCGTAGTTGCCGCCGCCGGTTTCCTTCAGCCTCACGCACATGTGCATCGGCCAGTCGCACCCCTGCACGCCCCAGTTCAGGTGCAGATGCCGGTGCAGCGCGGCAAGCCTGTGGTGGGGCGGCAGATTGCGCTGGGTGTGGCAGTCGTTACAGCGCAGGAGGTGTTGCAGGCTTCGGGGCCGGGCTAGGAACTCTTTGCCTTGTCCTTCCATGGTGTTGCAGCTGCCACAGAGAGGGCCGCGGATCAGGCCGTGGGTGTGGCAGTGGTCCCAGTCGGTGGCAGGCCGGGCCGTCTCACATACCGCGCACAGGAAGTCCGCTGCCCTGGTGCCGCGTTCGCGTACCTGGAGGTAGGGGACACCCTGAAGCTCGTGTCCATAGGGCCTCAGGTGCGCGGCCGCACAAGCGGGACAGGTGACCTTCCACCCCGTGGCCGACGGGGTGCGCCAGCTGCTGTCCGGGCTGAGGGCACCACAGGCGTCGCACGACTGTTGCATGAGATGCAGCTGGCGTTCGGCCTCGTCTCGCTGGTCAAGGAGGTAGGCGAGGACGCGAGGAATCCTCCAGGTTCCATCCGCCCGCACCAGGGTGCGTACGGGCAGGGTGCAGGCGATGGTGTAGTTCTGGTAGCGCTGGAGCAGGCAGTCTGGGCTGGAGTGCAACGACTGCGAGGCGGCTGCATTCAGCTGGCTGCACCCGCAGCCGCTGCCCGCTCCCCTGCTGTCGATGACACGCTGGATCTCCTTGCGCCAGCTGGTGTGCACAAAGGCGGCTGGCTCTGACTCGCCCCGCTCATCGCGCCCTAGGTCGGCCAGGTCCTCGGGGTTCCAGGGCAGTTCCGCCATCCTGCGCCCCGCCTGTCGGACATCCGCATCGAGGAACTGCCACTGCCCCGCCCTCTTGTAGGTGCGCACCGACGTGTGCCCGAAGAACACAAAATCGTGCGGGGCGCGGTCTTTACGGCGAAAGCCCTCAGGATTCAGAGGAATTGGGCAAGTACGCGTTGCGTTGGCCAGATACCACACAGCTGACTTCTGATTCATCATCCGGCGAGCATTGCACCGGGCACTGACAGCTGGTGAACGAGGAACGAGGTTGCTGAGGGCTCGCGGGGATCCACACCACCGGCGTGTTCGCTGCGCCCCCGTCCCTTGCCTGCCAGGGGCGTCAACTAGCTGACGGTGTAGGTGCCGCCGGGGAAGTCCCAGCCGTCGGTGCCTTCGCCGATGTCGTCGCAGATGACGAAGTCGATGAAGTCGTCCTCGAACTCGGCGTCGCTCAGTTCCCCCTCGCTCCACTTGGATTCGATGGAGGTCCAGTGGCCGTTGCGGCCGTCGATGCGCAGCGGGGCGCTGCCGTTGGCGCCGCGGTTGCGTTCGTCGGCGCCGGTCTTGACGACGCCGCGGATCTCGAACTGGTGGTCCTTGAAGGCCTGCGGGATCGGGTCAGCGGGGATGGTCGCGGCTGCTTCGTAGGCCTGGGTGAGGATGTCGCGGTAGTGGCGGCGCACGTTGTACTCGTCGTCGGCCAGCCACTTGATGAGGGTGGCGTGCGTGATGTGGAGCCCGGCCTCCTCCAGGGCGGTGTAGCCGCGGTGGGTCTGGGTGAGGTGGACGAGCTGGGCGTGCCAGTTCTTGGCCTTGTAGGAGGCCAGGCGTCTTTGGGGGGTGAGGTGGTAGGTGGCGAGCAGGCTGTTGAGTGCTGCGCCCAGGGTGGGGCCCTGGCCTTGGGACATCAGCCGTCACTCCCCTGCTCGACCTCTGCCTTGACTTTGACCTCGCCGAAGCCGGTGCCGACCTTGTACTTGCCCGGTGCTGCGCCGTGAGGGGTCCAGAAGACGGCCTCGTCCACGTTGCGCAGGGCGATGAGGGTGTGGCCTTCCTGGACGGCGCCCCAGGCGACGACCCAGTGGCGTACGGAGGCTTCGGCGACCATGCTCAGGCGCCAGTCGGGGCGCCAGAACGGCGAGTTGACGCGTTCGCCCTTGGGCCACAACAGACGCAGGGCGACGGACAGACGCCGCTTGTACTCGTCGTACGGCTCCCCGCCCGCCTCAATCAGCTCACCGCGGGCCTGCTTCGCCTCCTGGTAAAAGGGCTTGAGGAGCGAGTTGTTGGCGCGGCCGGTGAACGAGTTGTGGATGCGCAGCGGCTCGGCGATGTGCTCTTGCCGGATCAGCTTTTCCAGAAGTTCCATGTGCGGGGTGGTCACCCAGATCCGGCCCTGGTCGTCGGGGCGGTCGGCCAGCCGTCCCAGCGGGTGCGCCATGGCGGGGTGGTCCCAGGCGGGGACGTCGATCTGGAAGATGCCTGCCTGATCCTTGGCGCGCTGCTCGAGCGGGCCGGTGTGCAGGAGTTTGTTCGGGGCCAGGGTGACGGCGGAGCAGGCCGAGGGATAGGAGCCGTTGCGGTCGATGGTGCACAACTGTCCGGGGCCGAACTCATCGGGCACGATCAGCTGGTGACGCTTGCCGCCGCGGCCGCGGACACTCTGCACATCGGGGTGCACCCAGCGCGGCTCGCCGTCCATGACCTCGTTGAACAACGACCACGGCTCGGTCTCGCGCTCGGTTTTGCGGACCACCGGGATCGGATGCATCTTCGACCGGTTGATGGCCTCCTTGAGCAGACGCAGCGCAGGGAAGGGCGCGTCTTCGGGTTCGTCGTCCTCGTCGCCGGGCTGCAGAGCCTGATCCTGCCCGGCCGGTGTCTCCTCCCCCGCGGGCGGCTGCTGGGCTTCGGCTGCCGGGGTGCTGCGCTCGGCTCCCCCTGTCGGGGCATCGTCGTTGGCGTCCTGGTCAATCTCTGCGCCGGTATCAGGGTCGGAGGTGACGGCTTGGGTGTGCTCGGCGCGATGGGCTGCGGCAAAGGCGTCCAAGGCGGCGCGCAGACGCCGGCCCTCCGGGGTGTCGGGGAGGATGAGACCGGCGGCCGAGGCCAGGGCGGCCGTGTAGGCCCGCAGGCCGGGCAGGTCCTGCGCCGCTCCCTTAAGTACCGCGTCGCGGTGATCGGACAGGAGTTGCAGGGCCTCGGAGGGCAGGCCTCTGACGGCGCCGGACGTAAAGGGCAGGGCAGCCTCGACCAGTTCGCGCTCGGTCTCGGTGTCGGGCTCGGTGACCGCACCGGCGGTAGCCGAGGCCGTGTCGTCGGCGGGCGATGCGGTGGATACCGATGGAGCCGGATGAGGCAGCGCGGGGGCGTCGGTGAAGCGGGCCCGGTCGAGCTCTGCCTGCAGGCGGAGCGTGGTCTGCCCGAAGTCCCGCTCGGCGACCGCGACGTCGGCGAGCCCGGAATCATCGGCGACGGCCAGGGTGAGCGTCACATCCGCGTCCAGGCCGCGCACCACCTCAGGGTCGTCGGTGTTGAGGACGGCCAGGACCGGCACCGACAGCTGCCGGGCCAGGTGGGTCAGCGTGCGCACCGCGGGCGGCACCTGGTCGCCGGAGAGCGGGATGTGCGGGTCATGGGTCTGGTGCAGGCGGTCCACGACGATCAGGGCGAGGTCGTCGACGTAGGGTGCGGTCTCGGTGATGGCCTGGGCGGTCAGCCCGGCGCCGTCGTCGAAGAGCACCGGAGCCTGCCCCACGCGGGCGCCGGCCGCCTCGGCGGCTTCGCGTTCGAGGGTGGTGAGTGTTGCGGCGCGCAGGTTGCGCAGGTCAACTCCGGCCTCGGCGGCGATGATCCAACGGGTGACGACTTCCTTGGTCAGGCCCGCGGCCGCGTACAGCACGTGGCGGCCTTGGACGAGGGCCGTGTGACGTGCCGCGGCCAGGGCCAGGAGGCTGCCGCCGGCTCCGGGGGGCGCGGCCACCAGAGTCAGGCGGCCGGGCTGGAGGCCGCCGGTGGCCGCGTCCAGGTCCCGCAGCCCGAAGGCCTGGCCCTGGGGGGCGGTGGGCGTGAGGACGTCGCCGACCATGTCGCCCAGGGCCGCCAGTCTGCGGGGCGCGGGGCGGGGAGGGCTCTGCTCGCTGTCCACCGTGTCTTCTCCCTTGGGGGATGCCGTGCGCGCGCCGGATGTGTCGGTGTCGCTCACCGGGCCGGTCCGTTCAGATGTAGGTGACGGGGTTGCGGGACAAGTGTGGGCTGGGGGTGGGCCGGCCGACCCGCGGGTCGCCGTTCAGGAGTTCCCCTTCGAGGGCGTAGCGGCCGTCGTGCTTGCTGATCCCGGTGATCTTCGCGACCGCGAGCACGGTTCCCTCGGTGTTGATGATCTGCGCCTCGTCCTGGGAGAGGGCCCGGTCGGCGTTGAACTTCCAGATGCCGCGGCCTGCTTCCCAGGCCTCGGCCTCGCTCATGCCAGGACGCCAGCCGAGGGTGGCCCGCCCCAGCGGGTCGCTCGCGTCCGCGGCGCGCTCGGCACCGATCTGGATCTGCAGCACCCGAGCCCCCCTCCGATTACTTCTCTACTTGTTGCAAAGTTACCACAGCGAGTCTAACTTAACAACAAGTTAGAAAGTAGGGGCTTGGTGTCGGCGCGGCCTCATAGCCCGCCCACCAGCCGAGAGATCCCTTCAGGGCCGGACCCACAGCGGGCAGCGTCACGCCGACTGAGCCGACCGCTGCACACCAGACACCCTGCTGGCCCGCAGGAGATGTCTCGCTCCGGGCCCACGTGCACGGCAAACGAGTGCACCCCGGCCCGACGACTGACTCATGGACATCACCTCGGCTTCCCTCGTCGCTCCGCTCGGCGTCATCGTGGGCGCGGTCATCACGGCTGCTGTCACCCGCTGGACGACGGTCCGCACTGTTCAGACTGCCCGGCACAACGCCCACGTTGACCGGCAGCTCGATGCGCTCTACGGGGTTCTCAGATGTAGCGGCGGACCTCGGCGCGCTCAGCTGGGGTGACGCACTGAACCTGGCCGAGAACGAGGTCGCGACGCGTAAGGCAGTGCAGCAGATTCAGATCGTCGCACCGTGCGAGGCGCAGCCCACGATTCACGACGTGTGGCAGGCAGCCCTCGACGTGATCGTCCACGGCCGTAGAGAGAAGCCCTGCTACCGGGCCGAGTTGAGACTGAGGTTCCGCTCAACCTTCGCGGTGTTGGGAACCGATGGTGTTCTGACCGGGGGCTGCGTGGTCGGTTCCTTGCCAGACGGGTTCGACGGAGAGGCCGCGATCAAGGCCTGCGAATCGGTCGCTGAGCTGCACCGCGCGCAGGATCAGGGCGGCATTCCTGACGTGAAAGGGGAGGCACCCGCTGACGCGGCCCGCGAAGCTCTGGAGGGTATCGACGGCCTCACTCCGTTCGAATGACTCTTCCTCCTCGATAGGCGAGCTCGGCACCGGGAGACAGAAATGCGCTATCAGTTCGAGTAAGCCCGGGGCCGGTTGGAGACTCTCTGCGGGGCATTGATCATTGCGCCGAACCGATGGCTGCACCCTGCGACGCCCCATCGGATCCGTGAGAAGAGGCAGGCCTCATCGTGCGACCCGAGGCAAGTCGTGCCGCACAGGTGGTGGTCTGCGACACGGTTGAGGCTCAGCTCCCGTCGGGCTCCAGAGCGCCGGCGACGTCAGCGGCCAGACCGTAGCCGGGGCTGTCGTCGAGGAGTTCTTTTCGCCGGTTGTAGCGCTGGGTGGTGCGGGAGTCCTTGTGATCCGCCCAGCGCTGGACTTTGTCGGGGCGCGCATCTGACTTGGCCAGGGCGTGGGTGATGGCGTCGCCCCTGGTGCCGTGCGGGCCGCGCAGGGGCAGACCGGCGCGCTTGGCCAGGGACTGCAGCAGCCGCCACACCGCCGGTTCGTCGAGCTGGCCGCCGCTGGCGGTGCAGAAGAGCCACCCCTCGGTGCGGCCGTCGAGGTATTCCTGCAAGGCGTCCCAGGCCACCGGCGGGATCGGCTTCTTCCTCCGGCCGCCGCCCTTCATCTTCTCCAGTTTCAGCACCCGGTGCCCCTTGTCGTACCCGAGGTCCTCGACCCGGGCGTTGAGCAGGGAGTCGATGCGCAGGCAGCAGGTGTACAGAAGGAGCAGCAATGCGTACGCGCGCTTGCGATACGCGGCGACGCGGTGGTGGTCCCGGGCGGTCACCAGGAATGTGGTCCACTCCTCCTCTGTGTAGCCGGGGGTGGGCGAGTAGTCCGGATCGAGCACCGGGCGTTGCACCGCGTCGAACGGGTTCTTCACCCCGTCGTCGCTGACCTTGTCCAGGTAGGCGAAGAAGGAGGAGGCCGACGACAGCGCGTTCGCGCGGGACGCCTCGCTGTACGGCTTGCCGGTGCGGGCCAGCTCGCCGCGCGCCCCGCCCTTGACCCGCACCCAGGTCGGCGTGTTCTCCAGGTACAGCCGGAAGGTGTCGGCGAGCGGGAACTTCACCGCCATCGGGTGCGCGCCGTGCTCGCGGGCGAACTCCTCGAAGATCTTGAAGCCGCGGGCGTAGGACTTCTGGGTGTTCACGCTGCGCTGGTGGGCGATCCAGGACGCGGCGAGGGTGGGCAGCACGTCGTCCGCGCCGTACAGGGCGACGAGGTGGTCGTACAGCTTGCGGGCGTGCTCGGGCCACTGCTCGCGCGGATCGCGGTGCAGCGTTCCCAAGGCGGCGCGCGGTGCGCGGACCGGCGTCGTGGTGGTCATCGGGCCGCGGCCCCGTCCCGCGTCGGCGACGCGGCACCCAGCTTCATGGTCACCTCGCCGAGCACGAACACACCGTTCTCCCGGCGCAGATAGCCCTGTTGAGTCAGGGTGCGCAGCAGGTGGTATGTGGTGGGGAGCGGGAGGCCCGCCTCACGGGCCAACTGTTTCGCGGGAGCCCCCTCTCCATGGGCGGCGGCGACCTCCAGCAGGCGCATTGCCCGCTGCACGGAGCTGAGAGGGCGCTCACCGCGTGTCTCGTCAGATGCCGGGGCCGGGGCCCGGTCTGACGGCTCGGAGACGGCGATGAGGGATTCATGCTCGGCTGCCGTCGCCGCTACGGCCTGGGTGGCCGGGACGGCGAGGAAGGCCGCTTCGTCGTGCGTGAGCGGCCTGAACTCGTGAGGAGTGCCGCAGGTGTGGCACAGGACGTGGTGCGCCTCGGCGAGGTCCTCCTGGAGCTGGTGCATCAGGTGCGTGACGTCTTCGTCGGCGCCCGGCTCGCCGTCGGCGAGCCGGGCGTCCAGCCGGACGGCCCGACGGGCGAGTTGCTGCAGGGCCGCCCGTGCTTGCTGGCGGTTGCTCGCCGCGGCCGAGACATCGCCGTCACCGGTTGGGTCTGCGGTGGCGCCGTAGTGGTGGACGAGGGTGTTGCGCAGGTGCCGGGCAATCTCGGCGGCGCGCTCGCGGTCTTCGATGGGGGTCAGGGAGACAAGCACGTCGGTGAGCTCCGTAGCGTGAACCGGGGTGCTCGTCGAGAAGCTGCCGGTCACCAGACGGTGGACGGCGGTGCGGGGCACACCCGAGGCTGCCTCCAGGCTGCGCACGCTGGGATTGCCCGCCCCGGCGTACAGCGCGGCCAGCAACACCTGGACCTGTTGCGTGTCCTTCGCCCGGTCGACGGCGTGCTGATCCCGCCGGCGGTCGAGGCGGGCTTCATTCGCATCCCGGTGCAGTTGCCGCCACGCACCGCGCTCGGTCTCCGGCACCTCGCAGGCGTCGAGCAGGGCTTCGAGCAGCTCGATGCTGGGAACCTGGTCCCCGCTGAGGGCACGGGAGAGGCTCGCCATGCCGTAAGAGGAACGGGCGCTCAGCTCCCGCAGAGTGAGCCCGCAGGCATGCCGCAACTCGCGTAGCGACTCCGCCAGTTCGCGCACCGGTGGCGGCGTATTCGCGTCCAGTGGCTTCTCCCGGCGCCCGGCCATCAGCGCCGACCTCCTCGGTTGTCCCATTCTTTCATTCTTCCGTATCCTCTGGGACATCCTGCGGTCCCGGGGGCAACGCGCCCCCACAGGAGTCTCCTCAAGGGGAAGCAAATGACCACCCTCCAGGCCCAGTTCCTCATCCTCCTCGTGCTCGTCGCAGCCGTCGCGGCCCTCGCCGGATCCCAACTGGCCCTGGCCGACGGCGTCAAGGTGCGCGCGGCGTGCGGGTGGGCGGGACTGGCGGCCGCGGCCGCCGCGTTCGACCTCGGCGCCCTGTACGAGGCGCTGGACCTCGGCCAGGGCGCGCCGGACGCCGCCCGGTCGGGGGCGGTCGCGCTCGGGACGCTGGGCGCCGCCGTGATCGCGGGCATCGCGTACGCCGTTGCCTCCGACCTGAAACGGGGCAGGCGGTGGTGCGTGACCTCCACCGCCTTCACCCTCGCCATGGCCGTGCTCGCGGTGGTGGCGAAGATCGTCAGCTGACCTGTCCCGTCCCCGCGCCGATGCCGGGTGGAGCTCCTGCTCCGCCCGGCATCTTTGTGTTCACCGGCGGCGGCTTCACGGTGGCTGGGCGCGATCGCCCCCGCCGCGTCGGCCTTGCCGCTTCCGCCGAGGAGCCGACCCTGCCCCGCGGTCCGCGCGGGTCCGTCCGTCGGCGAGATCGCGACGGCACCCGGCCCGGCCGGGCCGGGTGCCGCGAGGGCGGCCGGACGGGCCGGCGCCACTTCCCCGGCGGGCATGTCGGGTGATTCCCCCGATTGCAGGACGTTCTGATCCGGCGTCAGCATACGCACAGGATAACTGCGATTATCCTGTGCATTCTCGATCGTCACCGCGAGCCTCCCGGCACGGAAGACCGCCAACACCGTCCGTGGTGTACAACCCGCCCGCACGCTGTGTGAGATGGGCGCGCCCACAGGAGGTGGAAAGCAGGTCTACCGGCCGGTGCGCATCGACATGCTCAGCGGGCACCAGCCGAGGGCTCTTGTCGCTCAGCAGCAGCCGCGGGCGGCATGCCGCTGCGCGGACAGCCGCACCGACGGGCAGGGCTGTTGGCCCGGCACAACACAACGCCGCCGGCCCTGATCTCATGGCGTTCCTCGACGCGTACTTCGGCACGCACCGCCTTGTGCTCGCATCCCAGGAACTCTCCGCGCGTCAAAGCACCGGTTTTGACCACGGCCCACTCGCCGTCTAGCGCAGGCCGCCCCTGGCACAGCAGGAAGCGCCCCGCCTCGATCGTCTTGATGATGTCGCGCCAAGGCACCCCCACGTCCACCCGCGCGGGACGCTCCGCCCAAAGAGTCCCTCCTGCATCGCTGCCAGGGCGCTGTGGGCCGCGTCCTGCAGCGCCATCACCCCTGCAGCAGCCCGGCCAAGGGCCTCCTGGCCCCGCTCCAGAGGCTGGAGGCGTCCGCGCGGTACGCCCACCCCGCCCGGTTACCGACGGCCCCCGGCCAAGGCGGCACTCCCCCGGGCAGATCCGCAAGGCCACTCCGCACGATCCACAACAGCCCCAACGAGCCCCATACCCAAGCCAGTTCACCCCACCACCATCCACCACGACTGCCCTCACAGCAGCCACCCTCGCCACCCAGCCAAGGACACCCGAACGGGCCGCCCGGTCCCCTGCCGCAAGCACAGCGGTCCAGCACCCGGACCGCACCGCCCCCCGGCATCGAGCGGCCTCTCCACTACAGGGGCCGCCGTCGCCGTAATGCGGGCCGGGCCAGGCCAGCATGGTTCAGTCCCGCAACACCACCAGGCGAAAGGCCGCTCCCGGCGGATCCCGGGTCGCCCTCGAGGAGCTGAACGGCAGCCAGGGCCCGTGCGGCCGAGCATGGGCCGCGCCCGGGCCGGACCGGGGCGAGGGGCCGGCCAGGGCCGTAATCGTGTTGACCGCCCCCGGCAGGCGGTGCTGGAGTCGCGTACGTGGACAGCATCCCCGCCAACCGGCGGCTCTGGAACCAGATCAGCGGCGCCTACCAGCACAAGCACGACCCGCGAATCGGCGCCGCACCCCGGCTGTGGGGCATGTACTGCGTCCCCGACGCGCAGCTGCACGCCCTGGGCGAGGTCACCGGCAAGCGGGTCCTGGAACTCGGCTGCGGCGCCGGCCAGTGGTCCAGGGCGCTCGCCGCCCAGGGCGCCACCGTGGTCGGGCTCGACCTGTCCGAAGCCCAGCTCGCCGCAGCAGCAGCCGCGATGGGCACGGCCCGCTACCCGCTGGTGCAGGGCGCCGCCGAACAGCTCCCCTTCGCCGCCGGCAGCTTCGACCTGGTGTTCTGCGACTTCGGTGGGCTCAGCTGGGCGCCCCCGCACCTGGCCGTCCCGCAGGCCGCACGCGTGCTGGGCCCCGGCGGGCGCCTGGTGTTCAACGTCGCCAGCCCCTGGTTCGAAGCCTGCTACGACGAAGCCGCCGGCCGCGTGACCACCACGCTGCACAAGGACTACTTCGGCCTGCACACCATCGCCGAGGACGACGGCGCGACCAGCTACCAGCTCACCTACGGCGGCTGGGTCAGGATCCTGCGCGGCGCGGGTCTCGTCATCGACGACCTCATCGAGCCGCGGCCCCACCCCGCAACACCCAACGGCTACAACGAAACCGACCCGCCCGACTGGGCACACCACTGGCCGGCGGAACTGCTCTGGGTCACCCACAAACCGTAAGGCCCGCCGCGCCGGGACGTGACGGCCTCCCCTTCGCCGGACAGGGGCCAGGGCCACGGCCGTTGCGTTACCGGCGGGCGGGCGGAGGGGCGGGCCGGGGGCGGTTGACGCAAAGGGCCTGGGGGCCGGCGGGCGGGGGCTGGGGCCAGAGGCAGGGGGCGGCATGACCGCTGCGGTGCGCAGCGCGGCCCGCGGCCACGCGCTGCTCCCCCCCTGCTCTCCCCTGCTCTCCCCTGCTCTCCCCGCAGGCGCCCCGCCGCCGTCTCCGCCGCCGTACGCCCGCGGAGACGGCGGATCAGGGGCCCGGCCTGCGGGCCGCAGATCAGGTGCCCGGCTTGCGGCCGTAGACGAAGACGTCGTCGTTCTTGCGCAGCATGTTCCAGTACTGCACGGCGTCCTTCTTGGTCATGTTGACGCAGCCGTGGGAGCCCGGCGGGGACCACACGCTGACGCCGACCGAGTGGAACGCCTGGCCGCCGTCGAAGAACTGGCTGTAGGGCATCGGCACGTGGTAGATGCTCGACACGTGGTCGATGTTGCGCCAGTAGACCTTCTTCAGGCCCGTGCGGGTCTCATGTCCGTTGCGGCCGGTGCGCACCGCAACCGGGCCGTACTTGAGGGTCTTGCCGTCCTGGATCCAGCTGAGCTGGAGCGTCAGGTCGACGCAGGCGATGCGCCCCTTGTCGGTGGGGCACCTGCCCGCCTTGTTGGGGGTGTTGCCCACCGCCTTCTGCTTGTTCATGAGGTTCATGACGCCCCAGGTGACGCCGCCCGCATACCCGGCGTTCGGGGTGATCTTGTGTTTGGTCTGGAAGGCCTTGATGGCCTTGCAGTCGGCCGCCGACTGCCGGCCGTCCACCGGGCGGCCGAGGAACTTCTCGACCTGCTTCTGGTACGGGCCGCTCTGCGCCGAGCACGACGCGGCCTGCGCGCTGCCCGTGCCCAGCGCCACCGTGAGCGGGGCCACCAGCACGGTGATCCCCAGAGCCACGGCCCCTCGTCTGCGTATGTCCCCCACTGCTGCCCACTCCCCGTTCGTCCTGGTGCGTCATGGGTCCGCGGGTCGGATCCCACCTGCTAGACGGCGCGGGCCCGCCGTTCGTTGTAGGACGAATCGACACAGATGTGTAACAGAGGTCGACTTGCCGCCCGGTGCAGCAGAGGGCGGCGTGCCGCCAAGGCCGCCGCCCGGCCCTCCGGCCCCCGGTCTCAGCCGCAGGGACGACGCTCGCGCCGGCGGGCACCTAGCCGGCTTTCGTCCCGCTGCAGGTGCAGGTGCAGGTCTTGTAGGTGTAGGTGCGGAGGTCGGGGTGCGCCTCGCCGCCGAAGAACCCGGTGCCGCGGACGGACGGTGTCATCTTCCGCAAGCAGGTCCGGTCGCTTGCGGCGGCCGGGCTCAGCAGCGAACAGGCTCAGCGGCGAACCGGGCAGAGACGGGCGGGGATGTGCCCGCCTCTGCCGGATCCGGCGGGTACGGGGTGCGTGGCAGCGGCGGCGCGTCGTCCAGGGTCCGATGGCTTCCTGCGCGGGCCGCGCGGGACGACGGCCGGCACGGCCCGTCCGCGCCTCTGGATGACCATGCCCCTCCCCCACCGGCCACCCGGCCACCGGCCCACCCCGGCCCACCGGCCACCGGCAGAGCCGGGCGCACGGCGGTGCTGGTGGCGTAAACCCCTTTGGGCCAACGGGAGTTCACGCGGACGTCTCGTTTATTGAAGCGCCAACTGTGGGCATGAAAGCGCTTGTTGAGACGGACGTGCCATCCCCCCTGCAGGAGGCCCCCATGCGCGCTCGCCTGACCGCTCTCGCCGTGAGCACGGCTTCCCTCACCCTGGCAGTCGGGGTGGCCGCCGCTCCCGCCGCCGCCGTGCCCGCCGACAAGGCGCAGGTACTTGGCCGGTGGACCCAGACCGACGCGGGCAGCTACGGCGCCTGGGCGTCGGCCAACGCAAACCAGCAGGCCTGGAGCGCGTACCGGTTCAACTGGTCCACCGACTACTGCTCCAGCTCGCCCGACAACCCGCTGGGCTTCCCCTTCAAAACGGCCTGCGCCCGGCACGACTTCGGGTACCGCAACTACAAGGAGGCGGGCACCTTCGGCGCCCACAAGGCCCGCGTCGACAGCGCCTTCTACGAGGATCTGAAGCGCGTGTGCGCCAGGTACAGCGGCGCGACGAAGACCACGTGCAACTCGACGGCCTGGACCTACTACCAGGCCGTCGACAAGCTCGGCCTCACCGGCGCGGCCGGCGAGAAGACCGCCTCCTGACCCCGCGCCCCTCCGGACGCAGACCAGACGAAGAGCGGACCAGGACCGGACAAGGCGCGGACGAAGCACGGTGGCCGGCACCCGGGTGCGGCGCCCTCGCCGCGAGGACGCCGCGAACCGCTCCAGAGCGTCTCGAGGGCGGCTCGTCCCGAGGGCGGCTCGTCCCGAGGGCGGCTGGGGGTGTCTGGGGGTCAGAAGTACACCGGGGAGCGCTCGTCCGTCCGGGTGCGAAACGCCCACCACTGCATGGCCTGGAAGGCGAGCAGCACCGGCAGTACCAGCAGCATCATGGGGCCGACCATGCTCAGGGTGTCGGGGTGGGCGGCGGCCTCGGCGAGCGAGAGGTCCTCGCCCGGGTAGGTGCTCACCACCGTCTGCGGGAAGCGGGCCACGCCGATGGCCAGCACGGGAAGGCACGCGGCCAGGCCGCTGAACAGCCAGGCGCCCGGGCTGTTGGAGGCCGCCAGCCGTGCGGCCAGCAGCGCGGCGGTGATCGCGGCCAGGGCGATGAGCGCGGCGGGCAGCGCGTTGGGCACGCCGTCGCGGGTCTGGGCGTCGAAGGCGGCGGCGAAGAGGGTGAGCAGGCCCAGCCCCGCCGCCGTAGCCCCCAGCCACCAGGTCAGCTCCGCGGCCCGGTCGGCGACCGGGCCGCTGGTCCTGCGGGCCAAAAACACCGCGCCGTGCAGCGCCAGGACGGCCAGGGCGGTCAGCGCCGAGGCCACCGGCACCGGGCGCAGCAGCAGGTCGAGGGAGGGGCTCAGGTGTCCGTCCCTGACCGGGAGCGCGCCGAGCACCGTACCGCCCAGGGCGCCCCACATGAGGGCCAGGGCCACGCAGGCGGCCTGGACCACCGCGTCCCAGCGGCGCCGCCAGGAGGGGGAGGGCACCCGGCGGCGGAACTGGACGGCGGCGTGGCGCAGCAGCAGTGCGGCGACGGCCACCACGATCAGCGGGGCCATGCCGCTGACGACGGTGGACTCCAGGCCGGGGAAGCCGCCCAGCGTGATGCCCGCGGCGGCCACCAGCCACACCTCGTTGCCCAGGAAGAACGGCCCGGTGGCCGCGTCCACGGTGCGGCGGTCCGCGTCGGTGCGGGCCACCAGGCGGCCCACGATGCCGCTGCCGATGGTGATGCCGTCGAGCACGAGATAGCCCGTCAGCAGCAGCGCCAGCAGGGCGTACCAGATGTCGTCCCACATGGTGTGCGCCTTTCAGTAGGTCAACTCAGTAGGTCAACGTGGCGTGGTCTGCGGGTTTTCCGGCCGGGCTGGGGGGCCGGCCCAGTTGTGCCGCGTCCGGTCCCTGGCGGGCGAAGCGCAGCAGCAGCGCCCAGTCGATGAGGGTCAGGGCCACGACCAGCAGGCCGAAGACCAGGAGCGAGGCGAGGGTGCCGGCGGCGGTCAGTCCGGGGGTGAGGGCCTCCTCGGTCTTGAGGACGCCGTAGATGGCCCAGGGCTGGCGCCCGGCCTCGCGGAAGACCCATCCGGCGGTGCTGGCCAGGTAGGGCAGGATGACGCACGCGCTGAGCAGCCACAGCAGGACGCGGCGGCGGATCAGGTTGCGGCGGATCAGGAACAGCAGGGCGACGAGGGGGACGACGATCATCACGGTCCAGCTGGAGAGCATCAGGCTCTCCGCGGTCCTGACGTAGTCGGGGGCGTAGTAGTTGTCGGGGCCGAACTTCTCGGTGAACTCCCTGGCCCGGGCCGCCGCGTTCTTGTCCCCCGGGCCGAACTTGGTCGGGGTCTGGTCGGCCACCACCTGGAACAGGCCGGCGCCCATGATGCCGGTGACCAGGGACGTGAGGGCGGCGACGGGCAGGGCCAGCTTCATCGACGACCAGAAGAACTCCGTGTGGGCGGTGCGCCGGCGCAGGTGCCAGGCGCTGACCGCGACGATGAAGAAGGCGCCGGTGGCCAGCGCGCCGGTCAGGACGTGGCCCATCGCGGAGCCGGCGTTGGAGTTCTGGAAGAGGGTGGCGGTGTCGACCGGCACCATCTCCCCGTCGACCCGGCGGGTGCCCTCGGGGTTTTGCAGGAAGCCGTTGGCGGCCATGACGAAGAAGACCGAGGCGTAGGCGGTCAGCGCCACCAGCCAGATCAGTACGGTGTGCGCGGTGCGGCCCAGCCGGTCCCAGCCGAAGATCCACAGGCCCAGCAGGGTGGACTCGGCGAAGAACGCCACCAGTGTCTCCACCGCCAGGGGCGCGCCGAAGACGTTGCCCGCGGCGTGGGTCAGTCCGCTCCAGTTCAGCCCGAACTGGAACTCCATCACGATGCCGGTGCCGATGCCCAGGGCGTAGTTGATCAGATAGAGCTGGCCCCAGAACCTGGTCTGGGTGCGGTGCTTGTCCTTGCCGGTGATCGCCCAGCGGGTCTGCAGGACGACCAGGAAGGTGACCAGGCCAAGGGTGAGCGAGACGAACAGGTAGTGGGCGATGGCGGTGAGGGCGAACTGGAGCCGTGCGAGGGTGAGCACGTCGTCCACGGGGGTCTCTCCTTGTGCAGCCGTGCAGATGGCGAGCAGATGAACGGGCCGCCGGGCCGGCCCGGCAGGCGAGTGCGGGCGCGGCAGGCCGACGCGCGGGCCGCCGGGCCGGCCCGGCAGGCGCGGCAGGCGCGGCAGGCGCGGCAGGCGCGGGCCGCCGGGGCGGGCGCGGCAGGCGAGTGCAGGCGCGGGCCGCCGGGGCGGGCGCGGCGGGGAGTGCGGGCGCCGTCAGGAGCGCCCGCACTCCCCTGCCGGGGTCAGTGCTTCTCGACGTTCAGCTTGGGCAGCATCCGGTCCAGGCCCGCCGGGATCCACCAGGCCTTGCGCCCCATCAGCTGCATCGCGGCCGGGACGATCATCAGGCGGATGATGATGGCGTCGACGAACACGGCCACCGCCATCCCGAAGCCGAACTGCTGCAGCATGCGGTCGCTGTTGAGCATGAACGCCCCGAAGACCGCGACCATGATGGCGCCGGCGGCGACGATGACCCCGCCGGTGTGCGCCAGGCCCTCGCGGATGGCGGTTGCGTGCTCGTCCGTGCGGTCCCACTCCTCCCGGACCCGGCTGACCAGGAAGATCTCGTAGTCCATGGACAGGCCGAACACGATCGCGAAGACCATGATCGGCAAGAAGGCCTCGATCGGTCCGGACTCGACGCCGAACATGCCCTTCTGGAAGACCAGCGTCATCGCACCGAGCGCGGCGCCGATGCTCAGCAGGTTCAGCAGCGCGGCCTTGAGCGGCACCAGCACCGAGCGGAACACCATGACCAGCAGGATCAGCGAGAGCCCCACCACGATCGCGATGAACAGCGGCATCCGCTCGGCGACGGTGTCGGAGTAGTCCACCACCGCCGCGGTCGACCCGCCCACCAGGTACTCGGCCCCGTTCTCCTCACCGAGCTGCGGAAGGACGTCATCGCGCAGCACATGCACCAGATCCGAGGTCCCGGCGTCCTGCGGGGCGGAGTCGGGGAACGCGATCACCGTGAACGCGCCCGGCTCCTCGGCCGGGATGGGACCGGTGGCGGCCGCGATGCCCTGCGTGTCGTTGAGCTTCGCGGACAGCGCCTGGGCCGCCTGGTCCTTGCCTTCGGCCACCACCACCAGCGGCCCGTTGAAGCCCGGGCCGAACCCCTCGGCCAGCAGGTCATAGGCGCTGCGGCTGGTGGACTTCTCCGGGTCGTTGCCCGCGTCGGCGAACCCCAGCCGCATGTCCAGGGCCGGGGCGGCCAGGGCGCCGAGCGCGACGACGGCCAGCACCAGCACCGCCAGCGGCCGGCGCTGGACGAAGCCGGCCCAGCGGCGCCAGCCGGTCCCCGGCGCGGGCTTGCCCTTGTCGACGCGCTTTTGGGCCTTGGCGGTGAACTGGCGGGCGAAGCGCTTGCCGAAGATCGCAAGGAGGGAGGGCAGCAGGGTCAGCGAGGCCAGCATGGTGACCAGCACCGTCAGCGCCAGCGCCACCGCGGTGCCCTGCAGCGAACCCAGCCCCAGGGCCACCAGGCCCAGCAGGGCCACGATGACCGTGCAGCCCGCGAAGAACACGGTGCGCCCGGCCAGGTCGAGCGCGCGCCGCGAGGCATCCTCCGGCGAGGCCCCCCTGACCAGTTCGGCCCGGTAGCGGGCGAAGACCAGCAGCGCGTAGTCGATGCCCACCCCCAGACCCACGATGATCATGACGTACGGGGTGTAGCTGGGGATGGTGAAGGTGTGCGAGAGCAGGATGATGGCGCCCAGCGTGCTGCCCACCGCGAACACCGCGGTGATCACCGGCAGTCCGGCCGCGATGATCGTGCCGAACATGATGCCCAGGATCACCAGCGCGGCCAGCATGCCCGCGCCCTCCGCCGCGCCGCTCTCCTCCTCGGCCAGCTTCCGGGCCGCGTCGCCGCCGAGCTCGACCTGCAGGCCGTCCGCCTGCGCCGTGCGGGCGGTGTCCAGGATGCGCTGGGTGTCGGCCTTGTCCATCTCATCGGCCGTGCCCTCCAGGACGACCGTGGCATACCCGATCGTGCCGTCCTTGGAGAGGGTGGACTGGTCCTGGTAGGGGCTGCGCACCTGGGCGACCTTGGGCAGGTCGGCCACCTTCTCCAGCATGCCCGACACCCGCTGCTTGACGGCCGCCCCGGCAAGCCCGTCCTTGTCGTGCAGCACGATCTCCACGGAATCGCCCGCGCCGGCCGACCCGTGCTCCTCCAGGACGTCCAGGGCCTGCTGGCTCTCGGTGCCCGGCAGGGAGAAGTCGTCACGGTAGCGGTCACCGGCCGCCGAGGCTCCCGCCCAGACACCCATGAGGATCACCAGCCACAGCACCAGCGCCGTCCACCGGTGGCGCTGGGCGAAAGAGGCGGTGCGCTCCAGGACACTGCCCCGGGGCGGGGGCGGCGCCGAACGGTTCTCCTGTGTCTGGCCGGGCGTATAAGTCACCGTGCGCTCCTTGTCTGGATCACCGCACCCAGACAACCCCGCGACGCGGCCGGGTCGGCCACGCCTGCGGCGGACCCGGACACGAGCGGAACTGACTGGGCGTCAGTTCGTGGGAACAGGACGAAAATCGGGACGAAAAATCGGGACGACAATCGGAAAGAGAATCGGGACGGGAATCAGGGGCACGGTGCACCCCGCGCAGCACCCGGACCCCGCCCCCGGGCCCGGGGGCGGGACGTACCGGTCCTGCGGCCTTGCGGTCCTGCGGCCTTGCGGTCTTGCGGCCTTGCGCGCGGCGGCGTGCGCCGGATGACCGCCAGGGCCACCGGCCGAGCTCAGTGACACACCGTCAGACCCTCACGGGGGCCCGCCGGGCGGCGGCGGGTCCTGCCAGGTTCTGCCGGGCGGTGCCGGGTCTTGCAGGGCGGCAGGTTCTGCCAGGTGCTGCAGGGGCGGTGCCGGGTCCTGCCGGGTCCTGCCAGGTGCTGCCAGGTGGTGCCGGGTTCTACAGAGCGGCGGGTCCTGCAGGATCCTGCCGAGAGGTGCCGGGTCCTGCCGGGTCCTGCCGGGTTTTGCTGGGCGGCGGCGGGTTCTACGGGGCGGCGGATCCTGCCGGGTTCAGCCGGGTGGTGCCGGGTCATGCAGGGCGGTGCGGTGCCGGGTGGTGCCGGGTCCTGCCGAGCGGTGCGGTGCCGGGTTTTGCAGGGCGGTACTGGGCGGTGCGGTGCCGGGTTTTGCAGGGTGGTGCTGGGCGGTGCGGTGCCTGAGCGGGTCCGGCCGCCGCGCGCGGATCCCGCACGGCCCCCGAACCCCCCGGCCACGGCCGCCCGGTGGGCAACGGATTGTGCGCGGTGTCCGGCCGGATCACGGCGCCCGGTCCTCACCGGGCACCGGGCCCAACCGCGCGGCCCAGGACGGCACACGGAGCACCGGGCGGCACACGCAGCACCCGGGGGAGGTGTGCGGACGTGCACCGCCGCGGTGACCCCGTGCGCCACGGCCGGCCAGGGCCGGCCGGGACCGGTGGAGCGAGCGCCGGCCGCCGAGGAGGCCGCCTCGCGCCCGGGCCCCTGCCCGGGCGGCGCAAGAGGCGCGCCTGGCTAGCGGGCCTGCAGCCGCTGGGTCTCGGTGTGGAAGATCTCGTTGCCCCGGTCGGTGATCTCCAGCAGCAGCTCCTGCTGCTCCTCGGTGAGCCCGAGCAGCAGCTCGCCGAACGCCGCCCGGAAATCGGTCAGCAGCACATCGACCTGCGAGGCGAAGGCCTCGGGCACCGCCTCGACGATGACCCGCCGGCGGTCCACCGGATCAGGCCTGCGCCGCACGAACCCGGCCTTCTGCAACCGGTCGATCACCGTGGTGATGGCGCCGCCGCGGCTGAGACCGACCTGCTCGGCCAGCCGCCCCGGCGTCGTGGGCCCCTCCAGGTCCAGCAGGCTCAGACAGTTGAAATCGGTGGCATTGAGCCCCACCGCCTGGGCCACCGCCGCCTGGAACAGCACGGTCCTGGCCGCCTGCACCCGCAGCGCCGTCGCCAGCGCCGGCAGCCTGGATCCCGAGCCGCCCACACTGTCCGTCGCACCGTCAAGACGCATGTCGGGGCTGCCCTTTCCCTCTGGTGACCGAAACCACCAGCCTACTGCCCCGCCCGGACCACTCCCCCGCCCGACAACCACCCCCGGGCGCCCTGCCGCACCACCAGAAAGCCCGCACCCCCCCAGCCGCCCCGGAGAGACACCGCCCCGCCGGACCGGACGCAGCGAGCACCGCAGACCAGCAGCACCCCCCGCCCCCCGCCGCCCGCACGGCCCCGGCACCCGCCGGGACCCCGCATCCAGGGGCCAACACCGCGCCCCGCCGGGCGGAGCATGCGCACGCCCCAGCGGTCCCGCCCCCCACCGGATTCTCTCTATCTTCATGCTTCTCGAATTTAGAGAGACTTTGCCGTTCCGTCAAGCCCACACCAGAAACCACCCCGCACCAGCCACCACAACAACCCACCCACAGCACCCACCCCCACCCCACACCCGGCAGAAGACATCAACCCCGCACCCGGAACACGGAGTTGAGCACACCCCCGACAGCGGACGCGCAGCCCGCGCCGCAGCAAGGAGTGCAACCCGGTGCCCGGCGCGGGGCGCAAGACGCTGGAACCGCGCCGGAGCGCGGAGCTGACTACACCCCGACACCCAGCAGCGGACGCCGGACCCGCGCCGCAGCCCAGGCGGGGGGACACCGGACCCGTGCCGGACCCGGACCCGGCCGCGGTACCCACACAGGGGTCAGGGCTGGCGCGCGGGCGGGGCGGGGGACGCCAATCCCGTCCCGGAGCCCGGAGTTGACTACACCCCCGACACCCAGCAGCGCACGCCGAACCCGCACCGGACCCAGGAACACACCCCGACGCAGGGCGCAGGACACCGACACCAGACAGGGCGACACCCGACCCGCACCAGACCCGGTCGCGGTGTCCGGCGGGGGACGCCGAACCCGCGCCCGGACCCAGGACTGCACCCCGACGCGGGGCGCAAGGACGCCGGCCCCGTGCGGGCCCCGGTCGCCGTCGCCGCGGTACCCGCCGGGGGACGCCGATCCCGCCCCGGAGCGCGGAGTTGACTACACCCCCGAACACCCAGCGGCGGACGCGCATCCCGTGCCGGCCCCAGGAACACACCCCGACACGGGGCGCAGGACACCGACACCAGACGGGGGGACGCCGAACCCGCGCCCGGAGCGCGGAGTTGAGCACACTCCGACACCCGGCGGCGGACGCGCATCCCGTGCCGGCCCCAGGAACACACCCCGGCGCCCGACGCGGGGCGCAGGACACCGACACCAGACGGGGGGGACGCCGGACTCGCGCCGGACCCAGCCATAGTCGCGGTGTCCGCGCCGGGGTCAGGGCTGGCGCGCGGGCGGGGCGGCGGCCTCCAGGTCCGCGACCGAGCCCGACATGATCGTGCGTACATGCCCGGTGATGTGCCCGGCAGGCCAGTCCCACCACGCCACGGCCAGCAGCCGGGCGACATCCTCCGCGTCGTAACGGGTACGGATCAGCCGGGCCGGATTGCCCCCCACGATCCCGTAGTCGGGCACATCACCGGTGACCACCGCACCGGACGCGACCACCGCACCGTGACCGATCCGGACCCCGGGCATGACCGTCACACCATGACCGAACCACACATCATGACCGACGACGGTGTCACCCCGGCCGGGCAGATCCGTGATCAGATCGAAGTGCTCCGCCCAGGAACCGCCCATGACGGGGAAGGGGAAGGTCGAGGGACCGTCCATCCGGTGATTGGCACCGTTCATGATGAACCGGGTCCCGGTACCCAGCGCACAGAATTTACCGATGCGAAGCTTCTCCGGGCCGTAGTGATACAGCACATTGCGCGTCTCGAACGCGGTCGGATCCACCGGATCGTCGTAATAGGAATACTCCCCCACCTCGATCAACGCAGACGTCACCAACGGCCGCAGCAAAACCACCCGCGGATGCTCCGGCATCGGATACAGAACCGTGGGATCAGCAGGAACAGACACCATACGAACCGTGCACTTCCTTCCAGAAACAAAACAACGAGACAACGAGACAACCGAACACCAACAGGACAGCGGGGACAGGAAGCCAGGAACGCACAGCAGGGCAGGAACAGGCAGAGGGGCAGAGAACACGGAGCACCGGGCACGGGGCACGGGGCACGGGGCACGGGACAGAGGGCACGGGGCAGAGGGCAGGAACGAAGGCGGCGCGCAACCCTCAAGCCGGCAACGAGGCGGCCTGGGCGGCACACACCCCCAGACAACTCCCCCGCCACCGCCGCCACAGCAGCCGGCCACGGCTCACGACCACAACAACGCCGGCAAAAGCCACCAGCACCACCCCCCAGCCCCTCAGCCAGAACCGGCGAGAAACGCTTGGCGGGCCCATCGAACAACAGAACATCCGCAACCCGGCTGACCAACCGCACCAGAACCAGCCACCGCCACCACCCGGTGGACAACCGCGCCACCACAACACCGAGCCGCGCACACCCGAACACACCCAGAGCCAGCAACGGGTCGACATACTCCCCAGCACCCCCAGCCGCCCGCACCCAAAAGCCGACAGGAGGATCTCGTGACCCGAACCGGGGCCGCGCCTCGATCGCCCGCAGATCACCCAGCACCCCATCGATGACCTGCCCAGCGGTCACCTGCGCGGGCAGGCCCCCGGCCTGGGCGAGGTAGCCGACACCGCCGTCGGCCTGCACGATGACCTCCCCCTGATCGGGGCGCTCCCGCCGGGCGAGCAACCGCAGCAGCGTGGTCTTGCCCGACCCGTTCTCCCCGACGATGCCGGTGTGCTCACCCCGGGCCAGCGAGCAGGTCACCGAGTCGAGTACGGGCCTGCCATTGAACGACTTGCTGACGGCGAGCGCAGTGATCTGTGCAGGCATACAAGCAACTCCGAAGCTGCCGGGGACGAAACGGCCACCTGGGGCCGCAAGACCGGAAGAACGCTTCGGAAGAGCATCGACAACCCCACTACTGCGACAACTGTTACTTTAAGAGCCTGTCATGCTCCAGCCCGCCGAGCAACCGGATTCCCGATGCCCGACCCATCCCACGCCCAGCCCCACCCCGCCGCACCGCCCGAGCGCCGGCCCGGCGGCCGCACCGCCCGCATCCGCGCCCACGTCCTGGACGCGGTACGCGCCGAACTCGGTGAACACGGCTACGAGGGACTCACGATGGAGGGCGTCGCGGCCCGCGCCGGCGTGCACCGCGCCACCGTCTACCGACGCTGGCAAGACACCGGCGGCCTGCTCGCCGACCTCCTCGACGCCGCCGGCCAGGACGACTGGCAGCCCCCCAACACCGGCTCCCTCCACGAGGATCTGACCGCCCTCAACGACGAGATCCAGCAATCCCTGCTCGCACAACCCTCCATCGCCCAAGCCCTGATCGCCGCCTCGTTCCGCTCCGCACGAGCCGCCCACGCCCAGCAGCAGTTGTGGGAGGACCGCTACCAACGCTGCGAAATCCTCGTCGAGCGCGCCATCCAACGCGGTGAACTCCCCCACTACACCGACGCACGACGACTGTTGATCGCCGCCACCGCACCCCTCTACCACCAGCTAGTGCTTATGCGGACCGCCCCCGACCCGCACCTGCCCACCCACGCCGCCACCACCGCAACCCTGGCCGCCAGTGCCGGAGCCTTCAACCACCCCCCACCCAACCCAAACCCCTGACACCCCCACCACCGAAACGGACCCCACCAGGGCCCGGAAGGGCCCCTCGCCCCGGCGGAGCCACACGCCAGGGCAAAACCCGGCACACAAGAAAGAAACGATGCCCGGGACATGGCGGCACGTACAGGACAACACCCTGACCACAGAACTGCGGCAGCGGCTGGAGGTGTCGACCTTCCACGGCTTCGCCTGGAGGGTCATCACCAGCTTTGGTGCACGGCCCCGGACCCAGACAGCACCCGCACCACGCAACCCATCAAGCTGAAGAGCTGGTCCCTCAACTCCGGTTCAGGAGCGCGGACCGCCTGGCACGATCGCTTCCCATGGAGTCTGGTGCATGGAGTACTCACGCGGTGACGGAGGCCGCCGGCCAGGTGGTCAAGCGATTCCCCGGCCGTGACGGCGGACGCGCTGAGCGCGAATGGCGCGCTCTGAGGCTCCTGTCCGTTCATGCGCCAGGACTGGCCCCTGAACCCGGGGAGGCGGACCTGACAGCTGCCGGGTCGACCGTGGTGATGTCACGGCTCACAGGTGTACCCATGCGTGGATACGCGCTGAGAGACGAGCAGGTCAAGGCACTGGCGCATGCAGTACGCACGCTGCACACCGCGGTGCCCGTCCACACCCTCCGTCAGGTTCCCGCCAGGCCCGGCCAGCAGGCCGATCTCATCGCCCACCTCAACACCTGGGCAGCGACAGCCCGCCCCAAGGCCCCGCACGGCCCGGTGACACGGGCCATGGACCGCGGACTGCACTGGCTCGCCCGCTCAAGCCTGCACGCGGACACAGCGTCAAATGTCCCGCCGGTCTTCGGCCCGGGAGACGGCAACCTTGCCAACTACCTCTGGAACGGCTCCAGCGTCCAGGTGGTCGACTTCGAGGACTCGGGCCGCAGCGACCGCGCTTTCGAACTCGCGGAAATCACCGAGCACGTCGGGAGCTGGGTCGAGCACCCCCTCGATGTCCCCTCATTCCTACGGCATTTCGACCTGACCCCATCCGAATCCGCACGGCTCGAGGACTGCCGCCGACTCCTCGCCCTGGTCTGGCTGTTCCTCCTGAACTTCGACAACCAGAGCCAGAACCCAAAGAACCCCGTCGGCACCGTGGAACGCCAAGCGGACCGACTGACCAGCCAACTCCCCTGATCCAGGACACCTCCTCCCACCGACACAGACCCCCGGGAGCAGATTCCCGGCGTCGTGGAAGGCCGCCGGCGTCGCACCGACCGCCCGGACCGCCGGCGCAACGCCGTGGTCGTGGAGCCGGAGGACCTCGGGCCGGCCATCACCTGTCTCGCGCACGGAAGTTGCGCGGGAGTGAGGTGCCTGCGCGTGGGCAGGAGGGGCTTGCCCGGTAGATCACCGGGCGCTGTCGTGCCAGCACGGCATCGACGAGCGCATGCGCCGAAGGAGAAACGGTCTATGACACAGGGCGAACCGGCCACCAAGAACCCGGACAAAGGCTATGTAGCGCTTCTTGGCTGGAGTCTCAATGCGGTGGAAGCCCTCGACCGGTTCGACAGGCGCTATATCGTCGTGGCGCCGGAGTGGGCCGAGGAGTACTGCGTCGACCACGGCATCCCCTACGTTCCGTGGAATTTCGAGCGGCTCAACGACCGCTCCATGGAGATCGCCGAGACCCTTCAGAACGAGGGGGTAGACGTCGCGATCCCGCTGTACGAGGAAACGGTTGAATGGGCGGGGGCTATCAACTCCGTTCTGCTTGGCAACCCGCGACTGTACGGTCAGGCCATGCTGCTGCGTGACAAGGCGCTGATGAAGCGCCGCGCGCAACTCGGCGGTATCCGGGTCGGGATCTTCGAGGAGGCCCACGACCGGGACGACGTGACCCGCTTCCTCAAGCGCGTCAATCAGACCCTGCTCAAGCTGGACGGTGACCCGAACGACCCGATCCATCTCAAGGCGTTCGACAAGGCAGGATGCCTCGGGCACCGCGTCATCCGTACCCCGGACGAGGTCGACACGATTCCGGACGAGGAGTTCCCGGTCCTCATGGAATCCCACCTCGACGGCTGGGAGTTCGCGGTCGAGGCGTGGGTGCACAACGGGAAGATCAAGTTCCTCAACATCTCCGAGTACGTCACGCTGGGATATTCGGTGTTCGTGCCGGCGACCCCGGAACTGGAGCGGTACCGGCCGCAGATCACGGCGCAGATCGAGAAGCTCATCAAGACGTTCGACATCGAGTTCGGCTTCGTACACCCCGAGTATTTCGTCACAAGTGACGGAGAGATGTACTTCGGTGAGGTCGCCTACCGGCCGCCGGGCTTCAAGGTGTTCGAGCTGCTGGAGCGGGCGTACGGGTTCAACGCCTACCATGGGCTGGTTCTTGCCTTCGACCCGAAGACGACCGAGGAGGAGATCGACGCCTTCTTCCCGCGCGAGGTCGTCGACGCGTCCGGGGTCGCCGGCTGCTTCGGTGTCTACCCGCGCCGCCGCGTCGTCAGCGACCTGGAGATCCCGCAGGAGACCGAGGACGACGACTACTACGAGTCGCACGATCTCTCGACGCCGCTGGAGGAGACGGTCACCAAGAGGACCGCGTTCGGCACCCACTGGGGCCTGGTGTACTTCTTCGGTGATGACCCCTACCGCATGCGTGACCTGCTGAAGAAGCAGGAAGAGCTCGACTTCTACGTCTGACGGCCTTGTGGACGCAGGAGGCCAACGTGAGGGAAATTCTTTGAAACCGACCGTCGACGTCAACGGTGAGGCCACGACGCTGGACAAGCGCGTGGCCTCGCTGGACGACGCCATCCAGGCCATGGCCGAAACCCGCGACTTCGGCAAGCACACCAAGCTGCGGCGGGTCCTGGAAGCAGTGCGGCGGGTGCTCGGGCAGCCGGGCGGCGCCGCGGCGATCCAGGCCCGGGCACAGGCCCTTGAGGAAGCCGGACTGTTCCTGGAGACGGACTGGGCGTCACCGGAGATCCTCGTCCCGGCGCTGGTCGGCCCGAGCCTGCACAGCGGAAACGCGGACACCGTCGTCATGGAGGCGGCCAGCGAACTGCGGATGCTCGCTGTCGCCCGCGGCGACTACCCGCATCCGACGTTGTCCGCCCAGGACGCCCGCCAGTTCCTGTCCCAGGTACTGGCAACGAACCTGGAGCTGCTGTTCACCCCGCCCAGTGAGGCGGAGCGAATCCAGCAGGGCCGGACCGCACAGCTCATCCGCGACCTGTTCCGTCACCTCGCCGACGAGATCGGCTACGACAGCGTCCTGGACAATTTGGTCGACGAGATATGGCGGATCCTGCGTCAGCGTCCGATCCAGGTCGAGGCGGTGCAGGCCCTGATCACCCGGATCTCGATCTACCGCAACGACCCGGACGTCGCTCTGGGTGTGACGTCGGGGCAGGGCATCGACCGGCTCATCACGAGTCTGTTCGGGACCACCGAGGCGAGCCGGGACGACCCGGGCATCGACGTCTTCCGCTCCCGGCTCGAGGCGATGGATTCCGGCGGCCTTCAGTACGAGGCGACGGGGTTCGCGCGAGCGATGCACGACACCGGCCTGGTGTCGCCGTACCACGCGGAACTGCTCCGATTCCTCCTGCGCGAGAGCGACTACCTCGTCGGTGAGGCGCTCGGCCTTTCCGACACCGGCCGCAACTGTCTGCTGCGCTACAGCCAGCTGGTGCACCGGCTGATCGAGATGGCCGTGCACCCGCAGACCGCGCAGAGCGTCTACGGGCTGGCGCTGCTGCTCGACCGCGGCATCCTCTACCAGCCGCCGGTGGTGCCCGCACTGTGGCGCCAGCTGTCGCTCGAGCTCTCTCCGGTCGCGCGCGAGCGGTTGACTACGGTCTTCGGCGAGACGCCGTCGCCGCAGGCGCGGCTGGTCGCGGGGGTGCTCTCGATGCTGGGCCAGCCACTCGGCGTCGGTCAGGGCGACAACCCCACCTGCCAGTCGGCCCGTGCGCTGTCGATGTGGTCCTACAACGATCCGGACTACCTGCTGCAGATGCTGGTCTGGGCGGCCCGCGACGACGAGGTCCTCATGCACTTCGAGGGGCAGCCGATCTCGTCGAAGGACAGCGCGGGCGGCGTCGCGACCACGCTGCCGATGGACCTGGACCCCGTGTCGCTCCTCCTGGTCCCCCACCTGGACCGGATCTACGCCGAGATGGGGCGGCGCTGCGCCGCACGGCCGGGGGACCCGCACCGGTGGATCAACCCCGAGTTCCACGGCTGGTGGGCAGCCCGCGGGTTCCACATCAACGTCGACGTCGCGACCGGAAACCTGGTCGACCTCGACGAGTTCCTGCGGCAGTTCCACACCAGCTACCACCCCTTCTACAACGGCGAGCAGCCGCTGATCCATCCGCAGCCGGCCGGCATCGCCGTCACCGACAGTGCGGCCCGCTACATCGGCTGGCACGCGATCACCATTCTGCGGACCGCGCCCGACCCGCAGGACGTCATGCGGGTGTACTTCTTCAACCCGAACAACGACAGCGGCCAGGACTGGGGCGACGGCGTCGTCGTCTCCACCTCGGGCAACGGAGAGCGGTTCGGCGAGGCATCACTGCCGTTCGACCAGTTCGCCTCGCGGCTCTACATCTTCCACGCCGACCCGCTCGAGCACGGCGAACCGGAGCGCGTACCCGCCGAGAACATCGCGCGGATCACCGGCTACATCGAGCGCAGCTGGGGCAACGACCGGCTGTCGGCGGAGATGCTTCAAGCCCTCGAAAGGCCCACGAGCCGGTGAGCCCGGCGCCCCGGATCCAGGCCGCGACCTTCCCTGTCTGAATCGCGGCCGGACACCGGAATCGGACAGAGGCCGCAAGGAAGCCGAACCGGCGACCGCCACCGCGGGGAGGGCAAGCCGCCGGTGGTCCTGCGTACCGTCCTGCGTACCGGACCGCCGGCGGCGGTCGGTTCCGGATCTCCCGCAACGACGAAGCCGTCGAGTGGCACGGCGCTCATCGCGCCGCCCGACCTCTCGGCCACGCGTCCCGTGCGGCGCCCCGTGACGGGCTGCACTGCCGGTGCGGCAGTGCAGCCCGCTCAAGCCTTCGTGACGCTTCAGCTGATCCGCAGCTGTTGGGCTCAGTCCAGCCGCCTCCCGAGCCGCTCGGCCAGGAAGGCGATGATCTCGTTCCGGGCTTGCATGGTGGGGTGACCCTCCTGGTCGACGAGGTGGGCCGTGACAACGCTGTGGGCGCAGCCGACGACGTCACGGAAGAAGGGCGGAGGATTGGTGTTCGCCGTCTCGGCTCTGAGTACGCGGCCGTCGAACGCCTCCCCCAGCAGCGCCCGGTAGGCGGCGAACCGCTGGCCGGTGCACCAACTGTCGTTCTCGAAGCGGTAGGCGAGCACCTTCAAGCCGTCGCGCGCCACGCGGTCGGCCACCGCAGCGGCGTCTTCCTCGCTGATCTCCAGACCGCCGGGGTCGTCGAGCGGAAGGGACGGGTGGTTGACGACGGGTGCGATGACAGCGGGTTCGAGCGCCATGGTCAGAGCGAAGTTGCCGGTGAAGCACAGACCGACGGCGCCGACACCGGGCCCTCCGTGCTCCGCGTGCGCCAGGCGGGCGAGGCCACGCAGCCAGGTGACGACAGGGCTTGTGCCGCCTCCGGCAAACGCTCGGAACTCGGCGCTGACACACGCGCGTCGAACGACGGTCTCGCGTGCCTCGGCGAGCGGATAGGCGCCGTCGACACCGAAGAGAGAAGGCAGGTACACCGTGAAGCCGGCATCACGCACCCAGCGCGCGAACCGGGCGACGTCGGGGCTGATGCCCGGCATCTCCGGCATGAGGATGACTGCCGGCCCCGCCCCGGCGACGTACACGGTCTTGGCGATGTCATCGACGCTGACATCTCTCCGTACGAAGTCCTCGAGAGGATCGTTCTGTCCTCGCACCATTGTCATGATCGAGATGATGGCGAGTGGCCGACCTTCCTGAGAAGCGGCGACATCGCCATGTATCCCGGTAATATCGCCACCCTTCAACGGGCGGAGGGGGATCGCGTGAGTCCGTTACGAGTTGGCGTGCTGGCCTACCCCGGCTGCTTCGCGTCGGAGGTGTTCGGCGTGCCCGACCTCCTGACGATGGCAAGTCACGTCGCCGCGGCACGCGGAGCGCACGAACCGGCCTACGAGACGTCGGTCATCTCGCCCCGGAGGAGAGTGATCGCGTCCGGAGGCCCGGTCCTCGACGTCTCGGCGATGCGCCCCGTGGACGTCCTGATCGTGCCGGGCTTCGAGTCTTCGCCCACCACCGGTCTCGAGGCGACCATCGCAGACCTGGGACCGGAAGTGTCGGCGATTCACTCACAGGCGGCAGCGGGGGCCGCTGTCGTCTCGATCTGCGTGGGCGCCTTCCTCGTTGCTGAAGCCGGACTGCTCGACGGACGCGAAGCGACCACGTCCTGGCTGTTCGCGGACCGGTTCGCCCGCCGCTACCCCGACGTCCGCCTCCGGCCGAAGAGTCTGGTCGTGACCGACCGCGGGGTCACGACCACCGCGGCCTTCAGCGCCATGTACGACTTCGCGCTGCAATTCATCCGCGAGCACGACGGTCCCCGCGTCGCCCGTGGCACCGCGCGTATCGCGCTGCTCGATGACGCGCGCTCCACCCAAGCTCCGTACGTCGACGCGGAGCTCATACCAACTCTGGGCAGGGAGTTCTCGCTCAGCGTCAAGCGGTGGCTCGACCAGAACCTCGACACTCGCTACGACCTGTCCACCCTGGCCCAGGAGTTCCACGTCAGCACGAGAACCATGCTCCGCCGCTTCGGCCACGAAGCCGGCGAGTCACCGCTGGCGTACCTTCAGACGGTCCGGGTGCGCCGCGCCAGACACCTGCTGGAAACCACCGACAAGACCGTCGCCAACGTCGCCGCCGATGTCGGATACCGCGACCCTGGAACGTTCAGCGGCATCTTCGCCAGGCACACGGGCCAGCGCCCGAGGGAGTACCGCGCGAAATTCCATCGTCACCGCGTGCCCAAGAGCGCGATCACCAGCGTGCCACCCTCCCTGCATCTGCCGTAATGCCAAGCAGACTCCGCCGCGCGGGGGCGACGCGGCGGCTACGCGGCGGTCTACGAGGCGAACAGCGCGTGCCGGGCGACGGGCAGGACCGACCGGTCCTCTCCGGCACCCTCCGGTGCGCTGATTTCCGCCCAGACCGCGTCGAGGGACAACCCGAGGGTGTCGGCGATCGCGGCGATGGTCGGGAAGGCGGGGGTGGCCACGCGGCCGGATTCGATCTTTCGGAGCGTCTCCGGCGAGATGCCCGCGGCGAGCGCGACGTCGAGCATCGAGCGGCAGCCCCGGGCACGGCGGAGCAGGGCGCCGAGGCGCTGTCCGCGTTCGACCTCGGCGGGAGTGAGCGGCAACCTGACCATGACCCCATTCTAATACCGGTACAGTTAGACCGGTATAGTTATTGGAAACACGTGAGGGGCCCCCATGATTGAGATCCTGAACTCCACCCGGCTCGAGCGGGCGAAGGAGACCGGAGCGCTGGTCGGCTACATCCTGCACACGCTGAAGCAGCGCAGCACGGCCGGCACGAACCTTCTGGACATCGACCAGTGGGCCAAGGAAATGATCGCCGAGGCCGGGGCGCAGTCCTGTTACGTCGACTATGCGCCGTCCTTCGGTCGCGGTCCGTTCGGCCACTACATCTGCACGGCCGTCAATGACGCCGTGCTCCACGGCCGTCCCCACAACTACACGCTGGCCGACGGCGACCTGCTGACCCTCGACCTGGCTGTCTCCACGCGCGGAGTGGCCGCGGATGCCGCGATCAGTTTCCTCGTGGGCGAGGCCCGGCCGGCGGAGAGCGTCGCGATGATCGAGACGACCGAACGCGCGCTGGCCGCGGGCATCGCCGCCGCCAAGCCGGGGGCCCGCATCGGCGATCTCTCCCACGCCATCGGTACGGTCCTCGGCGAAGCCGGGTACCCGATCAACCTTGAGTTCGGCGGTCACGGCATCGGCTCGACGATGCACCAGGACCCGCATGTCGCCAACAACGGACGGCCCGGCCGGGGCTACAAGCTGCGCCCTGGGCTGCTCCTGGCCCTGGAGCCCTGGGTCATGGCCGACACCGCCACGCTCGTCACCGACGCCGACGGCTGGACGCTTCGCAGCGCAACGGGCTGCCGGACGGCACACAGCGAGCACACCATCGCCATCACTGACGACGGAGCCGAAATCCTCACCCTGCCTCCGCGGGCGTAGCCGTCAAGGGCTTGGGGCCGCCCCCGCGTACCGCTGCCGACTGGTGGTTGGGGCGTGCGGTACGGCGGCCCCTGGCTCACGCGTGCGGGGATCATAGAAAGCCAATCGGGCCGCCCACGTTCGCACCAGAACTCAACAGCTCTTGAGCGCGGCAACCTGATGCTTCACCACTGCCTCCTGCAGGCTCGCGACTTGCCCATGCGATTATGCGGACGGCTCTCGATCGACCGGTGCGCAGTCAATTGACCAGGCGATCGAGACGCCGGGGGTCAACCTGTCGAGCGGCAACGGGAGTGCGGTGTGAGCGGGGCTGGGGGGCAGGACGGATCGTCCGTGTCCGATGAGGAGTGGGACCGGTTCCTTCGCGAGTCGGTGGAGGGCAAGGCCGGGGCCCCTGTGGAGCCGTCGGCGCGCGCTCGTGCGGTGGAGCGGCGGCTGCGGGGGCGCTCCGGGCAGCTGGAGGGATGGCGTACGCACTCACCGGCGCGGCCCCGGCGCAGGACAGGCTGGTACGTGACCGGGCTGTTGGCAGCCGTGGCGCTCCTGATGGTGGGGCTCTTCCCGCAGCAACTCTTCGGCTGGGTCGGTGACAACGACGCCGGGCAGGACAAGGCACCCTTGGCCGCCGAGTCGCAGAGCCCGAGCAAGGCGCCCGGCGCAGAGCCGAAGCTACGCGCTACCCGCGCCGAACCCTTCCGGGGTTCACCCGCCGCCCGGTGGGCCGACGGAGCGGCTGGGATCACGGTGCCGCCCGCCAAGGCGACCGGCTGGATGGACACCGCCCAAGTTGAGCGGGCGCTGCGCAAGAGCCGCGACTTCCTGGTGGCCGCGGGGCTCGACTCCCGCGTGCTGCGCGGCGAACGGCCCACCAAGGCGATCGCGCTGCTCAACCCGCATCAACAGGACGTGCAGGACTACCTCCGTGCGGCCCTGTCGACGGCGACGCCCACCGACAAGACCGACCCCCTGTTGCTGTTCAGCCGCTTCCGGCCAGAAAAGGCCCAGCCGGTCGGTGACGTGGTCAAGACACGCGGCCGGCTCACCTACCGGGAGGGGAAGCGCGGGGCGCTCGAGGTGACGGCGGACGTCACCTTCGTCTACCCGGTCGCCCCAGCGGACGACGATGGACGAGAAGCCGAGGTCGTCCGGACCATCGTGCGGCGCGAGGTGGTGATGAGCTGGGACAACCCGGCCAAGGTCATCACCGAACCGGGCACGATGTCCCTCGTCTCCTACACCCTCGACATGACCAACGGCGGCTGCTCCGAGCCGACCGGCTACTTCGTCCCGCCCTTCGACACCACGGACGAGCAGACCGCCGACGAAACCCGCCGGCTCGACCCCTACGACCGCAGCAAACCGCTCGACACGAACAACGGCACGACGGCCACGGGCAAAGACTGCGCGACGGCCACCCGCTCTTGAAGCGCAGGAACCGGGCCGGTTCTGCTTCAGGGGCACGTCTTCGAAGGCCGGCGCCCTTGCCACCCGCTTCGGCGGGTTGGGCGCCGGCCTTGTCTATCGCTCCCCCAGGCGGTCATCCCCGCGGGCAACCTCTCGATCCGCCCACGGTGCGCCCGCCGGCGGCGCTACTTCACGGACCACTTCAGGGGCTCCTTGTAGTACCCCTGGGAGTAGGTCACCTTCTCCACCTCGGCCCCTTCGGGGATGAGGTACGGGTCGCAGACAGCGCGCTTCTCGCCCTTCTTCCACACGTCCTCGGTCCCGAGTTCCTTGACACCGTTGAGGAGGTTGCAGTCCTTTGGCGTGCTGCTGAGGGCACCGATGAGGATGAACTTCGTGCCGGGGCCCGCAGCGGTCTCGACATTGACATCGCTCATCATCGGGGGCGGCTCTTTGAGCGCATCGCCGCCGACGTGCCTGGCGTTGACGTAGACCCACACGACCTTCTTGCCCGCGTACTTGTCGGGCTCATCGAGTTCGTCAAGATCCTCCGGCTTGCCCTCGACGACCTTCGTCGGCGTGAACACGAACTTGGCCGTCTTCTTGTAACTGGAGATCTCCTGCTCCGGGCTCGGCTGACCGAGCCTCAGTTTCTTCGGAGCCTGAGTGGCACTGGGGGTGGCGTCCTTCGAGGAGTCGCCCGTGCTGGGGTAGCACGCGGTGAGGGTGCAGGCCGTGGCCGCGCCGACGGCTATCAGCCCAAGGCGCCGGCCAAAGTGGGCGCTGTGCCGATTCTGTGGATGAGACATAGGACGATACTTTATGTCGATCATTCCACTCGGCAGGAACAGGCCGGCGCTCCCGCAGCGTGATCTCCACTCCACTCCAACGCGACTCGGCCCGGACCGGGTCGGGTCGGGTCGGGTCGGGTCGGGTCGGGTCGGGCCAAGCGCGACCCCGGAGCCTGCGGGTTACGGAGCCGCGGTGTAGGTGACGGCGGTGTCCTTGCACTGGCCGGAGGCGAAGACGGCGATGGCGTCGAGCTCGGCCGGGTCGGCCGCCAGGTCCCAACGCAGCTTGGTGGCCGCCCACTCCGAGACGTAGCGGCAGTGCGCGTCAGGCAGCGGCGGCAGCCACTCGGACGGGTCCTGGTCGGCCTTGGAGCTCTTCGTACGGGCGGTGACGGCCACCAGCGAGGCCGGGGCGCCCAGGTCGTTGGCGTAGGCCTCGCGGCGGTCGGCGCTCCAGGCGGAGGCGCCGGAGTCCCAGGCCTCGGCCAGCGGCACCATGTGGTCGACGTCGAGCTTGTCCATGTCCTCGACTTCCTGGGCGTCGTAGTAGGACAGCCATTCACCGCCGGTGAGCTTGCAGTTCGCGCCGACGGACGGCGCCTCGGTGGCCTCGGCGATCAGCACTTCGGCACGTGTGGTGCAGCCGTCGGACGGCACCTCACCGGCGTTCCAGTGCTTGTACGCGGTGCGGGTGTAGCCCTCGCGGCGTTCGTCGGCGACCGGGATGCGGTGCACGGCGTCGGCCAGGGTCGTGGTCTCGGTGGGGTCGGCGGCCTGCGCCGGGGCCGGAGCGAGAAGCGGGGTCAGGGACAGGCTGAGCGCGGCGAGGCCGCGAGTGAAGTTCTTGATCACCCGGCAGGCATACCTCCCGCCGCACGCGATCACCGGGTGCTCGGCAGGCCTCTCCTCCGTGTGGAGGACGAAGTTCACCGCAGAAACGTTGCATTGGCGTCCACCGCCAGCACGCTGTCCTGGGCTCCCGTCATACCAGCTGCGTCAGGCCGCGACCGGGGCCCGCCTTCTGTCCGGGCGAGCTGGATCACCGCTCTGCGCTTCGAGGCGCACCCACTCCCAGCCCCACTCTCACCCTCACCCTTACCCGAGTCCGGCCACTGGTCGGACTTTTGGATGGTCCTGCGGATGCGTGGCTCGGAATCGGGCCTGGCGGCGCACCGGGCGCCGATGACAGAATGCCCCGATGATCGACTTTCTTCCTGATGGCCTGAAGGCACGGCACCTCGCCGAGGAAGACCATCCGCAGGTCCTCTCGGTACTCGACGGATGGTGGGGCGGGCTGAAAGGGCCCGCAGGGGCGTTGGAGCGTTCACTGCTCCTGCCGAGGCTGTACTTCCAGCACTTCACCACCACAAGTTTCCTGGTCGAACGCGATGAGGGGCAGGTCGACGGGGACCGGACCGACGGGGGCCAGATCGCGGCATTCCTGGTCGGCTTCCTGTCGCAGACCGAACCGGACGCCGCTTACGTGCACTTCGTGGGCGTCGACCCGCGACTGCACGGACAGGGCGTCGGACGAGCCCTGTACCGGGCGTTCTTCGCTCTCGCCCGTTCACACGGCCGTCGATACGTGCACTGCATCACCAGCCCGCAGAACACCGCGTCGCAGTCCTTCCACACTCGACTCGGCTTCGCGGCATCGAACGTGAAGCCGGACTACGACGGTCCTGGGCTCGACCGGGTGGCCTTCACCCTTGACCTCGCCGTGCATCCGGTCCCTTCCCCATGATGTTTGCGGGTGCAGATCAGCTGGGGACGGGTGATCAACTGGTCGTCGCGCGGCGCGACAGTCTCCTCGTGCTTACCCAACTGCACTGCTGCCCGGTTCCGAACCGTTGCGGCGCTGACGTTGCCAGTCCGCAGGGTCGCCGTGCCCTGCCCTATGAGCGGTCGGCACGGTCACCCTCGCCGACGCAGCGCGTGACGCGCCCCAGTCCCGCAAAAGTTCGAGTTCGTCAGTCATCGTCGGACACCTCGCTTCGCGTAGCTTGCCGCGAGCCCGGTGCAACCGTGATCTGACCGTGCCGATGGGGACACCAAGGGCCTGGGCCACCTTCTCGTAGCCAAGACCGCCCCACGCCACCAGCAGCAGCACGCCCCGGTACCGCGCGGGCAGTGCGGCCAGTGCCACCGCCAGCTCGCGGCCCACCGCTTGCGCCTGCGCCCCCACCCGGGCCGAAGCACGGTCGGCCAGCGGCTCCTCGTGATCGGCCGGAGCCGGGATGCGGGCCAGGGCTTTGAAACGGCGTACCTCGGCCCGCCGGTGCCGTACCCGTGGCCCACGCGGGGTCGTAACGGTGCCGCTGCTGGAGAAAGCAGTGGTGAAGGTTCCGCCATCCGGTCGCCGGCCAGCTCGCCGGCGGCGAGTTCCCTCGGGCCCCGGCTCCTCTGGAGCGTGTACCGGAAGCGGACGTTGAGTATGCGGCTCTGTGGCGGGCCAGCGCCGGCTTCCGCTCCGGCGGTCACGGGCTCCCGATCGCCTGCCGAGTGCTGAACGCGGTGCCGGGTGAGGGCAGGTGAGAGCAGGTGAGGAAGCGTCAAACGGCGTTGTCAGTGCCTGCACATAGAGTGAAATCACTGCGGAAGGCCGGGGAGTAAGCCGGGGAGAAGGAGCACAGCCATGTCTGCCAACAGGATCCAACACAAGGTCAATCACGTCGCGCTGGTCGTGGACTGTTCGGGCTCCATGCGTCCGCATCAGGAACAGCTCGTGCGCGTGGTGGACGAGTTCGTGGCCGGGCTCAAGGCCGAGTCGGACAGCCTGGGTCACGAGACCCGGATCAGCCTCTACTCCTTCGACCACCGGGTGGAAAACCTGGTGTGGGACATGGACGTGAAGCACCTGCCGTCGATGCGCGGCCTGTACCGGGTCAACAACGGTGCCACCGCCCTCATCGAGGCATCACTGAAGTCCCTGGAAGACCTGGGACACATCTGGGAGCAGTACGGCGAGCACAGCTTCCTCCAGATCGTGGTGACCGACGGCGAGGAGAACGCGTCCGGCGGCGACAGACGCCACGACGGCGACATGACCATCCTGGGCCCCTGGCTCGAACGGATCACCGCGAAGATGGGCGGCCTGCCCGACCACTGGACCTCCGCGATCCTGGTGCCCAATTCCCTGGCCAAACGCACCGCCCAGAACTACGGCTTCCCGGCCGGGAACATCGCCATCTGGGACGCAGACTCCCAAGAGGGCGTCGAAGAGGCCATCGGCACCGTACGCGCGGCCGCCACCAGCTTCCTGCGCGCCCGCGAACAGGGCGTGCGCGGCACAAAGAACCTGTTCGCCGTCGGCCAGGACATATCCATCGACGAGGTGCGGGCCAACCTCGAACCGATTCCCGCGACCATGTACCGGCTGCTGAAGGTCGACCAGGAGGCCGAGATCCGCCCCTTCGTCGACTCCCATCCGGGCGTCAACTACGAACGCGGCTCCTGTTACTACCAGTTGGGGGCCCGCGCCCAGGTCCAGCCGAACAAGGAAGTCATCGTGGTCGAAAAGGACACCGACCGCGCCTACACCGGGGACGCGGCACGCAGCCTGCTGTTCGGTACGGGAATCCAGGGCACCGTCTCGGTGAAAGCGGGCAACAATCCCCAGCTGGAGGTCTACGTGCAGAGCCGCTCGGTCAACCGCAAGCTCAAGCCGAAGACCCGCCTGCTCATCATGCTCTGACACCACCACGGCCCCTCCCCCTGGAGACGTCACAGCGGCCGGGGCGCGGTTGACGACCGACACCACGCGAATCTCAAGCTCACGCTCAACCTGACGTTGAGGTAGAGGGTGAGGTTGAGGGTGAGACTCGACGGCGGCACCACTCGATGTGACCATCACCCACAGTGACCATCACGGCTCACGACCTGAAATGCGTCAGGGCCCGGATCCTCTGAAGGATCCGGGCCCTGACGGGTAGTAGCGGGGACAGGATTTGAACCTGCGACCTCTGGGTTATGAGCCCAGCGAGCTACCGAGCTGCTCCACCCCGCGCCGTAAGACCCACCCTACGCCACCACGACCCACCCTCAAGACCACTCGGGACGCAGCCTGGCACTCGGCCAAGCGGCGCCCCGCCCGGAGCGTGTCAGCGGACGCGGCGGATACGGATCGGGCCGCGGGCCTGTGCGGGATCGACCGCGCGGCCCGCCTGGGTGATCTCCACCTCGCCGGCCGCCACCAGGCGCCGGGCCGCGCGGCGGACCGGTTCCATCAGCGCGCGCCAGCCGTCATCGTCCCCTTCGTGCACCGCCCGCGCAGCGTCGGAAGGGCAGATCGTCGAGGCCGGACCACGACGCTCCAGCAGATCCAAAATGGCCCGCTCCAAACACCGGTCCATCTGCTGCTCGCTATCCCTCACCGCACTAGTCTCACACCGGCGACGACGGGAAGCAGGACATCAGCCGCCGCACCCGCCCCACCCGGCCCTCGCATCGAGGGGGAGGGCCGGGCATGAGCGCCCCACTGCGGCGATGCAGCTCAAAGGCAGGTCCAGCACGTATCGCCCCGCCGGGGAACCAGGCGTCCCGCTCCCCCAGTCAGCGCCGCTATGCCGTCAGCGCAGCATCCAGCTCGTCCAGGCTCTCCGCCCGCCAGTCAAAGGAGTCCGCGCTCCCCGGCGCATCCCCCGCCGGTCGCCGGACAAAAGCCGTCCGCATCCCCGCCGCCTGCGCTCCCCGCAGGTCCCAGGCGTGCGCGGCGACCATCAGCACCCGCTCGGCGGGGCACCCCGCCGCGTCGACAGCGAGCCGGTAGACCTCCGCGGCCGGTTTGTAGGCCCGCGCGTCCTCGGCCGACAGAGCTTGATGCCAGCGCAGCCCCGCGTACGCGTTCAGGCGCAGCAGACTCGTCCGGCTGGCATGTGAAAGCCCCAGTACGGGAAACCGTCCCGCCAGGCGGGCGAGGCCGGCCACCGAGTCCGGCCAGGGGCTCAGGCGCTGCCCCGCACCGGCCAGCCGCCCTATGGCCGCCTGGTCGGTGAGCCCGGCGCGGTCGGCCACGCGCTCCGCCGCTTCGCGGTCGATGACCTCGCTGTTGGCGTACGTCCGGCTCCCCTCCCCGATACGCCGCTGTTCGCCCTCGACATGCCCGTGCCACACCGCCAGCAGACGCTCCACCGTCTCCTCACCGGCGTCGCCACCGCACGCGGCCAGCGCCTCGCCGATCGCCGTACGCAGTCCTCCCGACTCGTCCACCATCGTCCCCAGCACATCGAAGACGACGACCTCGATACCGCCTGCCCCAGACATCCGCTCTCCTCTCCACGACGGCCGGGCGCGAGATGACCCTGACCCTGTCGCGTCACTAGAGCGAGCCTTGTCTCGTCACCGGTTCAACCGGTGACGAGTCTTGCCCGCCCGTGCGTCACCGGTCAAGATGGTGACGTGAAATTCGCCTTCGTGAGCGGGCACCCCGCCCTGGACCTCGTCGCCACCGTGGAGTCCCGCTACGACCAGCCCCATGACCTCCTGGCCACCCCCGCCGACCTCGAGCAGTGGATCCACGCCTGCGACGAACTCCCCGGGCAGGTGAGCGCCGGCGCCGCCGCCCTCGCCGCCGCCCACGAGCTCCGCGAAGCCATCCACCAGCTCGCCCTCGACCGCATGCACCCCCGCCGCTACACACCCGCCGCCCTGGACACCCTCAACCACGCCGCCGCCGCACCCCCGCCCACCGTCCAACTCAGCGACACCGGTCTCCACCTGACAGGCGATCTGCCCGCCGCGCTGGCCCAGGTCGCCCGCAGCGCGATCACCCTGCTCGCCGACACCGACGCCCGCCTCAAGGAATGCGGCCGCCCCAGCTGCTCCCGCCTCTACCTCGACCGCTCCCGCGGCACCCGCCGCACCTGGTGCGGCATGCAGGCCTGCGGCAACCGCGTCAAGGCCGCCGCCTACCGGGCCCGCAAACACGCCACTCCCTAAGCGACGTCGGCACGGCTGCCCCGGCAGAGCCGTCCGCCTCCGGTCTCCTGTCTCCTGTCTCCTGGCTACTTCTTGCGCAACAGTGCGCAGACGAAGTTCTCCTCCACCGTCCGCAGCCGCTCCAGCAGTTCGGGCTTGTTCGTCTTGTTGATCTGGGTGGTGAGGGAGACGGTCAGCGACCGCTTGCCGTCCGGGGTGGCCGCGATCAGCTGCGTGTATCCGGGGAAGTTGCCCGTGTGGCCGTACACCACGCCGCAGCGGGTGGTGTACCGGAAGATGGCCAGACCGGCCTTGTTCTTGCCGGGGCCCGCGGGTTCGGACGCGCCGTTCACCCATTTCCGCTGCTGACGGCGTGTCCGGTCGGAGATCAGCTTTCCACCGGCGTAGCCGCGGATGAAGGCCGTCATGTCCTTCGGCGTCGAGATGATCCCGCCCGAGGCCCAGACGCCCGACGCGCTCAGTACCTCGCTGACGTCCTCGGGCGGGTCCGACGGGGTGACGTCGTAGCCGTGCATGTACGGCTCGGGCATCCGGTAGCCCTGCGGCAGGCTGGTGTCGCGCAGACGCAACGGGTGGTACACGAGCTGGGCGAGCAGGTCTTCGTAGCGGCAGTCTGTCGCCGCTTCCGCCATCAGCGCCACGGCGATGTTGTCGGAGTTGGAGTAGGCGTACCGGGCGCCCGGACGGAACGACAACGGCTCATCGGCCACGAAGTCCAGCAGTCGGCGGGAGTCGAAGTGGTGGCGCGGGTTCTTGGTCACCAGGGCCAGGAACTCCGGGTTCGCGGAGAAGTCCGGCAGCCCGCTGGTGTGGTTCAGGAGCTGCCGCAACGTCACCCGATGCCATGCGCGCGGCAGCCGGGGAAGCACCTTGCCGATGGTGTCGTTCAGACGCAGCTCCCCGCGGTCGACGAGCCGGAGGGCGACCGCGCCGCTGTATGCCTTGGCCGTGCTGGCGATGCGCATGTGGTCGGTGGCCTTGATCGGGCGGCCGGTGCCGGTCTTGGCGACGCCGGCGCGGTACACCTCGGTTCGGGACCCGCGCTCGAGCACGGCGATCGCTCCGGGCGGGCCGCCGGGAGCGGTGGTCAGTTCCTGCAACTGTCGTCGCAGTGCGCGCTCGTCGTCGGCCGGGGCCTGCGCGGCGTGGGCCGGGGCCTGCACCAGCCCGGCCGCGCAGGCAGCGGTCAGCAGGGCGACGAGGGGCAGGCGGATCTGCGGGAAGCGGGCAACTGGCACGGAAGGCTCCTGATGCGTGAGCGCGGCGGGAGGCCCAGCTTCACCCGCAGGTCAGGAACCTGCGCGCGGCTCTGCTCCAACCAGCCGAGAGCGGTGCGGAGCGGTACGCGGCCAACACCGAGGCCCGCGCCACGCTCCTCTCCCCCCGCTGCCACACTCGCGACCGCTGCCGCGCCCGCGACTCCATCGTCACCGCCCCCCCCAGCCCGCCGAGGGATGCTCACCCCGACGGCCGTCACCCTCGCGAGGCCGCGCCCCACCCCCTGCGGCCCGCCCCCAGCGCCTAGGACCACAAAACCACTGGAAGGAAATATGGATAAACACCCTTAAAACAACCCTCAGAACAGGGCGGTGGCACAAGTACAAGATCCGTACCCTCTTCCTCTGTCCGTACGGCGCGGGATACCCCTGAGAGCGAGCGGCCGGTCAGCGGGCGCAGTGCGCAAGGGAGTGGACCATGAGCGATGAACGTTTTGAGGGCGGCTGGCGAGTCGACGAGCGCTGCATGAATTGCGATGTCGCCCGACAACTCGCCCCGGGTTTGATCGGTGAGGCCGACGGCCGCGCGGTCGTCCTGCGCCAGCCGCGCGGCCAGAGCGAGATCCGGCAGTTCCACACCGCTGCCCACGCCTGCCCCACCCGGTCGATCCGTCCCCCGACCGGGCGGCTGGACGCCTCCCTGGACCCCTTCCCCCTGGCACTGGACGACACCGTGCACCTGTGCGGACACAACTCCCCGCACACCGCAGGAGCCAACTCCTACCTCTTACGCCGCGCCGACGGCACCCTGATGATGGTGGACACCCCACGCTGGAGCACTTCGCTGGCCGCGCGCTACGAGGCGCTGGGACCCGTGACCGACATCCTGCTCACCCACCGCGACCACGCCGCGCACGGCCGTCGCTACGCCGATCGTTTCGGCGCCCGGCTGTGGATCCACGAAGGTGATCTCGATGCCGCCCCCGACGCCGACTGTGTGCTCCGCGGCACCGACCCGGCGGAGATCGCAGACGGGGTCATCGCCTTCCCCCTTCCCGGACACACGCGGGGCAGCGTGCTCTACCTCGCCGACCAGCGGTACTGCTTCAGCGGCGACAGCTTCTACTGGTCGCGCACGACAGCGGACATCGAGGTGGCCCACAGCGTCACCTGGTACTCCATCGAGGAGCTGGCCGCCTCTCTGGCCCGGACCGCCCACCAGCTGCGCTTCGAGTGGCTGCTGCCGGGCCACGGCGACCGTCAGCACCTCCCCGGCCACGACATGGCGCAGCGGCTTGCCCGGCTGACGGCACGCACCCGTCAACTTCGGCCCCGTGCCGTCGACTTCACCGCGATGCGCTGGTAGCAGCCGAGGCCCGCGCGGGTAGCCAACGGCGATCACGCCCCTGTGCCACGCGTTTCGACCTTCAGGTTGCCGCGCGTCAGCATGCGGGTCGACTCGCGGGCGAGCATCTCGTGCGGGAATCCGAGTCCGATCGCGCCGACCTCGTCGAGCCGGGCCAGTTGAGAGGCGGTGAAGGCCACGTCCAGGGCGCCCAGGTTCTCCTCCAGCTGCGCGGGAGTGCGGGCGCCGATGACCGGCGCCGTCACCCCCGGGTTCTGCAGGGTCCAGGCGACACCGACCTGGGCGGGTGTGTGGCCCAGCTCCCTGGCGACCTCCTTCACGACGTCCACGATGGTCAGGTTGCGTTCGGTGAGCGCGCCGTTGGCGATGGTGAGACTCCTGCGGGTGCCGTCGTCGGGTGCGGCGTTCGTCGCGGTCAGGGTGTCGCGGCCGTACTTGCCGGAGAGCACCCCGCCGGCCAGCGGCGACCACGGGATCACGCCCAACCCCATCTCGTGCGCCATGGGGATCAGGTCACGTTCCGCGGTGCGCTCGATCAGGTTGTACTCGATCTGCAGCGCGACCAGCGGCGACCAGCCGCGCAGGTCGGCGATCGCCTGCATCCGCGACACCTGCCAGGCGGGGGTGTTGGAGACGGCCACGTACAACACCTTGCCCTGCCGGACCAGATCGTCCATGCCGCGCAGGATCTCCTCGACCGGCGTCGTGAAATCCCACAGGTGCAGGTAGAGCAGATCGATGTAGTCCGTGTTCAGCTGTCGCAGGCTGGCTTCCACCGATGCGAACAGACTCTTGCGGTGCGGGCCCCCGGAATTCGGGTCGCCGGGCCGGCGCAGCGTCGTGTATTTCGTTGCCAGCACCAGGCTTTCGCGGTTGTCGCGGGTGAATTCGCCCAGCAGGCGCTCGGAGCTGCCGTTGGTGTAGGTGCTGGCGGTGTCGATGAAGTTGCCGCCGCGCTCGACGTAGAGGTCGAACAGCTTGCGTGCCTCGTCCTGCCGGGCGCCCCAGCCCCACTCGGTGCCGAAGGTCGCAGCGCCCAGCGCCAGCGGTGAGACCCGCAGCCCTGAGCGGCCCAGCAGCCGGTAGGTGTCGAGGGTGAGCGACATGGTGTCCTCCTGTGCTTGTCCTTCTGTGCCTGTCATGCGTTGCCGAGGACAAGCCTGTGACCGCCGCGGGCCGCGGATAAGGGAAGGAGGTTCCTGGGAACACCGGTCCTACCCTGGCTGTTGGACCGGGCATGACGACCCGCGCCGTGGACACGGCACAGGAATTGGCCGTGTTCCTGCGGTCCCGGCGCGAGCGCCTGGACCCGCACGATTTCGGCCTGCCGTCGCGTCGGCAGGCCCGGCGGACCCCGGGACTGCGCCGGGAGGAGGTCGCCGAACTGGCCGGGGTGAGCGTCGACTACGTCGTGCGGCTGGAGCAGGGCCGGGGGCTGCGGCCGTCGGCGGACGTGGTGGACGCGCTGGCCCGGGCGCTGCGTCTGGCCCCCGAGGAGCGCGCCTATCTCTTCAACCTGGCCCAGCAGCGGCCCCGTAACGCCGACAAGCCCGCCGTCGCCGCGGCGGCGCCGCTGGCCCGGCTGGTCGCCGACCTGTCGCCGCTGCCGGCCATGCTGATGAACCACCGCTACGACATCCTGGCCTGGAACGGCGAGATGGCCAGACTGCTGCTGGATTTCGACACGCTGCCGCCGGCACGGCGCAATGCGATGTGGCTGTGCCTGATGCATCCGGAGATGCGCGAGTTCTATGTCGACCGCGAACGCGTCGTGCGGGAGGGGATCGCCCACCTGCGCGCGGCGTGGGCCGCGCATCCGCAGGATCGGGCGTTGACCGACCTCATCAACGAATTCACCGCTCGTGACGAGGACTTCGCGCGGCTGTGGGCCGAGCGGGACATCAACGTCAACGGCCGTGGGAGCAAGGCGATGCGGCATCCTGACGTCGGTGTGATCGCAGTGGAATTCGAAGTGCTTGTGCCGCTGCAGGATCCCGACCAGCGATTGGTGATCTACCGCGCCGCGGACGACGAGAGCCGGTCGGCCTTGGACCGGTTGGGCGCAGGATGATTCAGAAGACGGAGAACACCCGCCGGAACAGATCCGTCGCCTCGTCCGCCCAGCCCAGAACACCCAGCGCCGAACCCAGGTTCCCCGGTGGACGGTTGACCAGCGTGTCGTGGCGGATCAGGCGGTCGAAGTCGACCAGCACCGGGTCCTGGCGGAGGGTTTCCCCGTCGGGACGGAAGAACCGGACGCCCGCCAGCCGCATCACGTTGATCAGTTCCTGGGCCAGGATTCCGTACCCGACCGTCGTCGGATGTACGCCGTCCAGCGAGAACAGGCCACCGTCCGTGCGCCGTCCGTTCTTCGCGGCCAGGAAGTGGGAGTTCGGCGGCGGTGACAGCGCCTGAAGCGCCGACGGCAGCGGGTACGGCTGCCACCAGTCCGGACGCGCCAGCGGGTCCTCTGCATAGCGGCGCGACGCCAAGCGGTCCATCAAGCCGCAGGTCTCCAGCAGGTACCAGTCCTTCCCCTTGCTCCGGGCCGCCCGCACCGTAGCGGTGATCGCGTCGTTGTACGCGTCGATCGCATCGTCCACCTGCCGTGCCTCGTCATCGGTGATCTTCGGGTCCCTGTGGGCGTCGAAGTCCCGGTCGCTGATCCACGGACGGGTGTAGTAGGGGAAGTACCGCGAACCGGGCCGGACCTTGTCGTCCACCCCGCGCGCTATCGGCGCGATCGTCACGTGGGGAACCGTGCACCAGATGACGTGGCGCGCCTTGATGGCGGCGACCTCCGCGGCCACCTTGCGCAGTTCGGACGTGAAGTGCTTCGGCTGCCAGACCGTGAAGCGCCGTTTGTCGTCCAAGCTGTCGAATCCGGCGTCCTTGCTCCATTCCACGCGCAGTTCGGTCACCGCCCGCAGCGCGTTGTTCGCGCCCAGGAAGATGACCAGCGTCTCGATGCCGTGCTTCGTGTCGGTGCCCTCGGTGCCCTTGCCCAGTTCGGCCGCCGCACCCAGCTGTGTCAGGGCGCCCGCCGACTGGGGGCGGGTGGGCAGTACCCGTAGCGCCGCGCGCTCGCCGGCGTTCTGCACCAGTTGGTTCACCAGGTCGTCCCGGGGCGCGTCGATCCGCTTGCGGCACTCGTCGGCCGACTTCGACAGCGCGTCGCGCAGGTCCCATCCGAACACCGCGAGGTTGTGCATGATCGCCGTGGTCGACGGCACGGCCCGGCCAGGCCCTCGCTCCCAGTAGTCCTCCACCCGGTCCATCACGCCGCGAGCCCGGAAGAGGGCCTGTGGCGCCTCCCACCAGTCCACCGTCCGCCCGTAGCGGGCTTCCAGGTCGCGCAGGAACAGTTCGAGGTTGAAGGGCAGCCCGCCATGGCCCTCGTAGAGGGGGTGGCGGAAGCTCGGGAGGCATCCCAGTTCGTGGGCGACGATCGCCGGATACGACAGAGGGGTGTTGAAGATGGCCGCGCTCTGGAAACCCTGCGTCAGCGAATCCCCCACCGTGACCAGACGGTGCTGCGGATTTCCCACCCACTTCGTGGCCACATCGACCCCTAGCTTGGGATCGGTTTCGGGCGCCCGTGGCCCCTCACGACGTACGGAATCGGCCATGATCTCCCCCTGGCACACCGCGCCGCGCCGGCTGCGCCCTCGCGCGAGGCCTCTTCCTGCGTAGCAGAGGCTGACTCTGGGCGGCACACCCTCGACGAGAGATACGCACAACCCGGTGCCCCACTCGGTGACGATCCGTCTCGGGTGCGAGCTACCGGCACCGCCGCCGTGGTGTGGATCACAGTGGCGGACTGTCACGGTTCGCCGGTGCGGGGTGTCTCGATGGGCGTCCGACGAAAGGAGCCGGGTGTGGTGACGAAGTACCGACGCGTGTCGGTGGTGGGGGCGAGCCGTGCCGGAGTGCGGGCGGCGCATTGGATCGCCGGGGGCGGTCATGGCTGAGGACGCCTTCAGCGAGCACCGTCCGCTCCTGTTCACCATCGCCTACGAGATGCTGGGCAGCGCCGCCGACGCCGAGGACGTGCTGCAGGAGAGCTACCTGCGCTGGAGCGCGGTCGACCCGGCCACGGTCGAGCATCCGCGCGCCTACCTGGTCCGTGTGGTGACCCGCCAGGCGCTCAACCACCTGCGCGCGGTCAAGGCGCGACGTGAGGACTACGTCGGCCCGTGGCTGCCCGAGCCGATCCGTACCGCGCCCGAGGTGAACGACGACGCGATCCTGGCCGAGTCGGTGTCGATGGCCATGATGCTCGTCCTGGAGACGCTCAACCCCACCGAGCGCGCGGTGTTCGTGCTGCACGACGTGTTCGGCTACACCCACGGCGAGATCGCCGCCTCGGTCGGCAAGAGTGAAGTCACCGTCCGTCAGATCGCCCACCGTGCGCGCAAGCACGTCCACGCGCGCCGCCGCCGCTTCGAGCCCGACTCCGACGCCACCCGGGCCATCGTCCAACGCTTCCTCCTGGCGGCGGCGACCGGTGAGATCCAGGCGCTGATGGACCTGATGGCGCCCGACGTCGTGGAGATCTCCGACGGCGGCGGCAGAATCTCCGCACCCCGTCGCCCGATCACCGGCCGCGACGACGTCGCCCGTTTCACCCTCGGTGTGGCCCGCACCAGCTTCACCCCGACGACCCGCATCGAGCACGCCACCTACAACGGCATGCCCGCGGCGCTCTGCCTCACCGGCGGCGAACTCGACTGGCTCCTCGCCTTCGAGATCCACGACGGACAGATCACCGGCCTCTACGCCATGCGCAACCCGGACAAGCTGCACCGCGCCCGCACCGTGCGCCCGCTCGACAGAGGAGAACACCAGCCATGGAAACCATGACCGCCCAGCGCACCATCGACGCCCCGATCGCCGACGTGTTCGCCTGGCTCACCACGACCACCAACTACACGCGCTCGCCGCTGGTCCTGCGCTGCCGCCTGACCCGCCACGGCGACTCCGACCCCTACGGCGTCGGCGCGGTCCGCAGCCATCTCTGGCTGATCGGCTGGCTCAGCGAACGCATCACCCACTACGACCCGCCCTACGCCACCGAGTACGTCGTCGACCGCAGCGTGCCGCCGTCCCGGCACGAACTGGGCCGCATGACGTTCGCCGAGACCGACGGCGGCACCCTGGTCACCTGGACCACCCGCGCCGAAATGCGGGCCCCGCTCGTCGGCGCCTTCCTCACCCGCCATCTCGTACGACCGATGATCACCCGTAGCTTCCACAGCATCCTCGACGCAGCCGACACCGCACTGGCCCGCCACCCCAGCCCGGACCGAGCCTGATGTTCCGGCCGCCAGGGGGGCGACCTCCCCTCGGGTCCATTGACTGCTCTTGAGGGTCGCAGTACAAGTCCACTACGACATCCATGGCCCAGCACCCCTTTTCTCGTGTTTCTCGTGTTTTTCGTGACGGCTGTCATTCCGTGCATCGCCCGGCCATCCCGGCACATCTCTCACAGGGGTAGCTGGACGTTCCGCGCGGTCGAGCGCGGAACGAAGGGGGGACATCATGGGTCTGCGCATCACTGTGGACATTTTCTCGGGGCGTTCCAATCCCACGTGGGAAATCCAGGACCAGGACCAGGCGCATGAGTTGATTCGGCTCATGGCGCGCAACCGGGCAGCGGTGGCCGAAGTGTCCAGTGGTTTCACCGGACTTGGGTTCCGGGGAATTCAGGTGGAAATCACCGATGACCTGGATACCGCGGGACTGCCCGCGGTGTTCGAGATCGCAGGAGGCGGGTCACGGGACCCGTTCACCGGTGCCGAGGTGGCCGAGCGCCTCCTTGAGACGATGCCGGTCGGCCGGCTCGGGGAGGGCGGCGAAGGCGGCGAAGGCGGCGAGCAGCGTCCCGCCGAGGGCGATGCCGACTCGGCGACGCTCGACGGGAGCTATCCCGAGGACTTTCGCGAGTCGGTCCGCGAAGAGATCCGGCGCACGGCACGTGAGGGCGCAGGCGGAGCCACCACCATCGAGCCCGCCGAGTCGGGCGGCATCTCCGAGGCGGACGCCGCGGAGGTCGAGAAGCAGTTACAGACCCTCGTGCACCGGGCCGCGCTGGCCTGCGCGTACGACGTGACGCCCTACAACCCGGCCTTCTGGAACCGCCCCGACACCCAGCCCCACAACAACTGCTACAACTTCGCGGTCAACCGGCGCACCAACACCTTCGCCCAGCCCGGCCGCGCACACGGTTACACCATCCCCCGCACCGTCTGCTGCGGCGAGGTCTCCACCGGGGCGCAGCGCGACGGTCTGCGGATCTGGGGCAACTGCCAGCCGACGGGATCGCTGCGTTACGTGGTGGCGCTCGTCACCGGCACCTTTCCCGGGAACTTCCGTGACTACCACTGGTACCGCCTGCACCCGGGCGGCATCTGGGCCCACAAGCCGGGTGGTACTCCGGTCCGCGACGTGGACAACTCCGGAATCCGCATCACGAATCCGTACACGTGCGATCGACGCCCCTACAACGAGTGGTGCGGTCTGTTCCAGACGCACCACTCCCTCGTCATTCGCTGAGACCGCCCGTCTCTCCTTCATCCGTTCACCGATTCACCGCTTCACCATAAACCGAGAGCTCACCCGAGAGGTCGGAGGAGTCAGCACCATGTCCACACCCTTTGGCGATCCCACAGCCGAAACCACGGAATCCGCGATGTCAGAACTGCCGGACGGACACCTTTCCGATCCCGCCGACTTCACCGATCTCTCCGATCTTTCCGACCTCTCCGATACGCCGGTCGGTGAACCGTCGGCGGGCATCGGCGAGGAATCCACTGCCGCGGCCGCCACGCCCGCGTACCTCCTCGTGCGGGGCAGTTACCGCAGTGTCGGCACCCGGGTCCTGGAGCTGCGGGTCGACGTCGACGGCCCCCGCACGCTGCGGAAGGTCAGCGGGGACTTCTTCACCTCCGGCGGCGGCACCACGAGCTACGCGGGCTCCTTCGTCGTGCACGCACCGGCCGTCACCTGGTCCCCCACCCAAGTGGTGATCACCGGTCAGGGCCGGTTCACCGGAACGACCAGCTTCCCGATCGTGCGGGTGAGCATCGCGCGCCGACGGGTCGGCCAACAACAGGCCGCGGCCACCGTGCAGTTCATGAGGACGTCCGGTCAGGTGGGCGCCTCGTACAGCTGCCAGTTCAGGTCGCCGTACTTCCGCACCGTGCAGTGGGAGCAGGACTCCGTCGCCGGCAAGGTGCCCTTCGTGTCGTACGACACCGGGTCCCTGCCCCGGCCGCCCGGCAGCCCGGCGGGGAAACTGACCGTGCCGCGCGCCTACGCCGAGGCGGGCATCGACGTACTGGTGTCCAGCGCGGCCAACATCCTCGGCGACAGTCCGGCCGGCTGGAACAACGCCGAGCTGCACGCCGCGATGCAGACCAACTTCAGCCTGTGGCGGAACATACCGCAGTGGCGTGTGTGGCTGCTGGTCGCCAGCCGCTACGAGGGCAACGCGGGTGTCCGCGGCATCATGTTCGACGCCGCCGACGCCTTCCAGCGGCAGGGCTGCGCCGTCTTCCACGACATCATCCAGGGCACCGACCCCGAGACGGTGCGCGCCCAGCTCCGTACGTACGTCCACGAGCTCGGCCACGCCTTCAACCTGCTGCACTCCTGGCAGAAGGGCCTGGCCACACCCCCGGCACCGCTGGGTCCCAACAACGGCTTCGGGGACCTGTCGTGGATGAACTACCCCCAGAACTACAACCCCGGCGGCGGCGCTCCGACCGGAACGGACGCGTACTGGAGGGCATTTCCCTTCCGGTTCACCGCGAACGAGATCACGCATCTGCGACATGGCTTCTACCGTGACGTGATCATGGGCGCCAACGCCTTCGGCAGGGGCGCGGCCGACATCGACCCGGACCTGTTCGACCAGCCCGTGGCGGATGAGTCGGGGCTCCGTCTCGACCTGCGCGGCAAGAAGCACTTCGCGTTCGGTGAACCGGTCGTCGTGGAACTCAAGCTGGACACGACCGACCTGCGGGGTCGGGAGACACACGAATTCCTGCACCCGGACTACGACTTGGTCAACATCGCGATCCGGCAGCCGTCGGGCCGCACGCTGGTCTACCGGCCCCTGCTGCGCCGGTGCGTCGAGGCGGACGCCACCGTCCGCCTGGCCGTGGACGGGCCTCCGCTCTACGCGAGCGCCTACGTGGGCTACGGCCAGGACGGGCACTACTTCGAGCAGCCGGGCACCTACCTGCTGCGCGCCGCCTACATCGCATCCGACGGTTCCCGCATCGTCTCGCCGGTGCTGCGCACGACCGTCCGCAGCCCCTACAACGAGACCGACGAAAACGTCGGCGAGCTGATGCTGGGCGAGGAGCAGGGCACGCTCCTCGCTCTGCGCGGATCCGACTCGCCCTCGCTCCAGACCGGCAACGACGCACTGCGGGAGGTCGTGCAGCACTACGAGAAGCACCCGCTCGCCCTCTACGCCCGCATGGTCGAAGGGCTCAACGCGGAACGGGACTTCAAGTACCTGACGCCGGACAAGAGTGCGCTGCTGGTGCGCCCCGCCGCCCCCGAACAGGCGGTCGGTCTGCTGTCACCCGTCGTCGAGGCGTCGCTGCACGGCAACGGAGTCGACAACATCACGCTGAACATGGTGATGCGCCGCCTGGCCCGGGCCCACGCCAAGGAGGGCAACACGGAGCAGGCGAACGGCGTGCTCGACAACCTCGTGCAGTACGCCGAGTCGAAGTTCAGGCCGCACGTCGTCGACACCGTACGGCGCCAGGTGGACGAGACCAGGAGGAGCGTCAACGCCGGGGCCGAGCCCGGAGCCTGACCGGCAGTCCTCAGACCTGGCGGCGGCTCAGCCCACCGGCCGCTTCGCCGCCGCCGGGTCTGCCGCCACGACCAGTACTGCTCGCACCCCATGGATGCGGTACGAAGTGTTCTGTGAACGAACAGATTCAGCCCGCAACCGTGCGTGTGTTCATCGCGCTCGCCCCGCCGGACGACGCGAAGCAGGAACTGGCGCGGGCGCTCGACCCCGCGTACGACGCGCATCCACGGATGCGGTGGAACCGCATCGAGGACTGGCACATCACCCTGGCCTTCCTGGGCGAGGTTCCCGTCGGGGCGGTTGCGCTCCTGCGTACGCCCCTCGCGCGTCTCGCCGCCGGCCGCGGCGCCCTCACGCTGGCGCTGCGCGGCGGCGGGCACTTCGACGAGCGTGTGCTGTGGAGCGGGATCGACGGTGATCTCGAAGAGTTGCGTCTGCTCGCCGCGGCGGTGCGTGCCGTGGTCGACGACTGCGGTGTCACTCGTGTGAACCGGCCGTTCCGCCCGCACCTGACGTTGGCGCGCGCCCGCCGGGACACCCCGTCGTGCGCGGTGGAGGCCGCTGCCGGACTCGCCGGGTTCAACGGCCGCCCGTGGCGGGCCGAGCGTCTGCACCTGGTCGCCAGCAACATCGGGCGCGGCCCGGGGCCCATCCACTACCGCGACGTCGGCGCCTGGGACTTCGGCGGTCAGCCCTCGGCCGCCGTGTGATGGCGTCGGTAGTGGCGGGCCGCGCGGGCTCGGTTGCCGCATGAGGCCTTGCACCACTCCTGCCGGCCGTGGCTCTTGACGAAGTAGCGCACGCACCGGGGCGCGGTGCAGGCGCGCAGTTGCTCGCGCTGCGGGCCGCCGAGGAAGTCGATCGTGGCGCGGGCCAGCGTCGCCGTGAGGCTGATGTGCGGATCGTCCTGCGCCGTCAGGAGCCGTGCGGAGGGAGTTCCTTCGTGGGGCCATTCCAGCTGCGGGGCGACCGGTTCCCGGGCGGCCATCGTGTTGAGGTGGGCCAGGGCCTTCTCGGCGGGCATCAGGTGGCGGGCGTCCGCCGGGCTGGGCGGCGCGGGGCTCACCGCCCGGGCGAACAACGCCCTTACGGCTCCCCGCAGTTCGACGATGTCCTGTCTGAGGTCCTCGTCCGCCGTGAGTTGCCCGGGCTGAATGTGGGCGGGCAGCAGGCCGTCCTGCTCCTGGATCCAGCGGGTCGCGTCCTCGACCGTGGTCAGGTCGTCGGCGACGCCGCCGTCCCCGTCATGGCGGATCGTGCTCGCCAGTTCCAGTGCCAGCCAGCGCTCCACAGGTCGTCTCCTTCTTCCTCCGCCCGTCCCGGGCCCCGCCGTCGACCACTTGATCACACCCCCGGCACACTCTACTGTCCCTAACGGAAAACTGAGAAATACCGTTAGTCACGCGAGGCGGGGACCCCGCCACCCGGAGGAGATACAGAGCGATGACAGCGTTGCTTGCTCACATCAGCGACCTGCACCTGGACGGCAGCGACAGGGCGACCCGACGCGCCACGCACGTCATGGACCATCTGCGGGCCCTGCCCCACCCGGTCGACGCCCTCCTGGTCACCGGGGACATCGCCGACCACGGCGAGGAGGCCGAGTACGAGGAGGCAGCCCAGATCCTGACCGCGCCCTTCCCGGTCCTCGCCTGCCCCGGCAACCACGACGTGCGCGCCGCCTACCGCAAGGCCCTGCTCGGCCAGGCACCTGACGACGGCCCCATCAACCAGGTCCACCACATCGCCGGGACCGCCATCCTGATGTGCGACTCCACCATTCCCGGCCGCGACGAGGGGCATCTCGACGCGGCGACACTCGCGTGGATCGACTCCACGCTGGCCGCGCTGCCCCGCGACACCCCCGCGCTGATCGCCTTCCACCAGCCGCCCGCAGCACTCCACCACCCGCTGCCGGACGCCCACCGCCTCCAGCACCCCGAGCGACTCGCCGCGCTGCTCGATGCACACCCGCACGTCGCCGCCGTCCTCACCGGCCACGCCCACACCGCGGCCGCCACCACCTTCGCCGCGCGCCCCCTGATCGTCGGCCCCGCGATCACCTGGACCCTGCGCCTGCCCTGGGAGGGCGACCAGCCCGCGGACCGCGACCAGCCCCCGGGGCTCGCCTTCCACGTCCTCGACGACGACCGCCGTCTGACCACCCATTACCGCGTCCTGCCGTGATACGGCCGGAACGCCGAGTGCCCCGCCCCTGCATCACGGGGGCGGGGCGGCAGCGCTGCAGCCACAGCGCGGATGGAAGAGCTCAGCCTATCGGCGAGCACTGACAACCGCGGGTGGCCTACGGCTGCGGAGGCTTGTCCTGGTCCCGGCCGAACTGGTCCTTGAGCTTGTCCTGGGCGGTGTCGACCTGGCCGGAGTACTTGTTCTGGGTCTTCCCGTCGACGAAGTCGCCCGCCTTGTCGATTCCCTGCCCGGCCTTGTCCTCGTGGCCCTTGAGCATCTGCTTCAGCTTGTCCATGACTGACATGGGCAACCGCCTCTCTGTGTCGCCCCCACATACAGGCTCACATCGCGAGGCGTGATCCGCATCCGGTAGCCCCTCCGGCCGGCGTCGCAGACGAGGCATCGGCACTGACACTGACGCTGCCCGACCCCACCGGACACTGCCACCGGCGCGCTAGGCGGACTCACGCACCACCAGCTCCGGCTCGAAGATCACCGAGGTGGGGTCGGTCCGTACGCCTTCTATCTGTTCCTGCAGCAGCCGGGCCATCTCCGCCCCCATCTCCTCGACCGGCTGCCGCACCGTCGTCAGCGGCGGCATGCAGGTGACCGCCACGCTCGAGTCGTCGAACCCGACGACTGCCACGTCCTGGGGCGCCTGCTTGCCCACTTCCCTCAGGGCCTGGCACGCGCCTTGTGCCATCAGGTCATTGGCCGCGAACACCCCGTCGATGTCGGGATGCTCGGCCAGCAGTCCGCGCATCGCCCTGGCCCCGCTCTCCAGGGTGAACCCGCCCTCGGCGACGGGGATGTAGGGCTGCCCGCCCCGCTCCATGCCGTCCTGGAATCCGGCGAGGCGCTCTCGGCCCGCGGGGATGTCCAAGGGACCCGAGATCGTCGCCACCCGCCCGCAGCCGCGGGCCAGCAGATGCTCGGCCGCCAGCCTCGCCCCGTCCCGGTGTGCGAAGTCGACGAACGTGACGTGGGCCCGCAGGGCGGGACGCGCGAAGAACACCGCGGGCAGTCCCGCTTCGGCGAGCAGGGCCGGCAGCGGGTCCTGGGCGTGGGTCGAGACGACCAGGGCGCCGTCCGCGTTGCCCTGGCCCAGGTAGGTCAGCACCTGCTGCCTGGCGTCCTCGGTCTCCGCGAACATCAGCACCGGATGCATCGCGCGCGGGCGCAGGAATCCCACCACTCCGCTGACGGCCCGGCCGAAGAAGGGGTCCGCGAACACCCGGGCGGCAAACGCGTTCTGTGCGGTGTCGGAGTTGTCCCCGGCGCCCGAGACGACGAGGGCGATGGTGCCCGCGCGCTGGGTCACCAGGGAGCGCGCCGCCCGGTTGGGCGCGTAGCCCGTACGCTCGATGGCCGCTCGGACCACGTCCTGGATGGCGGGGGCGACATTGCGTACGCCGTTGACCACCCGGGAGACGGTGGCGCGCGAGACCCCCGCTTCGCGCGCCACGTCCTCCAGCGTCGGCATCTGTCTGTCCATCCGGGAACCCTAACGCCCCGCCCCCGGGCATCATAGAGCGCTCTCCCGTACCCGCTCGCCCCGCTAGGGGCAGTTGCCTGGCCTGCGTACCGTCGCCGTCAGGGGCAGGTCTCCGGCGCTGCGCCCGGCGTGGATCCGCCAGACGCCGGCCTCGGTTCGCCAGCGGCCCGCTCGCACGTCCCAGTGGCGCAGCATCCTGGCCGGTACCTCCACCGATGCCGTCACCGTCTCCCCCGGCTCCGCCCGGACCGCCGTGAAGCCCGCGAGCCAGCGGACCGGGCGCTCCACCGCCGAGTCGGGCCGCGCGAGGTAGACCTGCACCACCTCACGTCCTGGGCGGGCGCCCGTGTTGCGCAACTGGACCTCCACAACCAGGACTTCTCCTCCGTCCCGCGCCGCCCCCGCTACCCGAATGCGCTCGTAACTCCACGTCGTATAACCCAGGCCATGACCGAACCAGTAGGCCGGTTCACGGCCCGCCCGCAGCCAGGCCCGGTAGCCGATGTGCAGGCCCTCGGCGTACGCGAGCGCGCCGCCCCGCGGGCGGGTGTCCGTGACCGGTGCGTCCGCCAGCGCCGCTCCCCAGGTGGTGGGCAGTCGTCCACCGGGTTCGCGCTGCCCCAAGAGGACGTCGGCGAGCCCGGTTCCCGCTTCCTGTCCGGGGAACCACGACAGGAGCACCGCCGCCGCCTGGTCCCGCCAGGGCAGCTCCACGGGGCCACCGGAGTTGACGACGACCACGGTGCGCGGGTTGGCGGCGGCGACCGCCGCGACGAGTTCGTCCTGACGGCCGGGGAGGGTGAGCGAGGTTCGATCGTGTCCCTCGGACTCGCTGCCCTCGGTGGTGCCGACCACGACCACGGCCACGTCCGCCTTCCGCGCGGCCTCGACCGCGTCGGCCAGCGCCTGATCAGGGTCCGGCTCGGGCGCCGCCGCCGTCACGACGACGGCGCGGCCGGTGCCGGGAGCCAGCTCCCTGCGTGCCACGACGTGCGCGGCGTGACCGCCCGGCAGCCAGACCGAGGCGTGCCTGCGTGGCGGGTCGAGATGAATGACCGCCGGATCCTCGGTGTCGCGCGTGAACTCTCCTTCCACCAGCAGCTGTTCGTCCACCGCGAGACTCATCCGGCCGTAGCCGCCGATCCCGAACGTCCACTTGCCGTCGTCGACCGGGCGTACCAGCGCGCTGATCTCGACGGTGTGCGCTTCCGGTGCGACGGGAGGCTCCAACTGCCGCCCGGACAGGCGGTGTTCCGATGAGATTTCCCGCCCGGTCGCGGTCAGGACGCGCATCAGTACGCCGGGTTCCCCGGTGAGGGGGTTCGCGCACCGTGCGACATCCAGCGGCAGCGGCTGCCCGCCCAGCTCCGGGCCGGGGGCGTGCAGCACCTGGGCCCGCCCGTGCAGCCGGGCCCGGATGCCGTCCAGCGGTGTGACGACGTCCCGGGGGAAGACTCCGGCGCTGCCTTCTCCCTGGAGCCGCGGGGCGCAGGCGTGCCGTCCGATGACCGCCACGCTGTGCAGTGCGGAGAGGTCCAGGGGCAGGACGTTCTCGTTGCGCAGCAGTACGGTGCCGGCTGCCACGGCGCGGCGCAGCAGGCGGCGTGCGGTGCCGGCGGGCCAGGCGCGCGGCGGGAGCCCGCGTCCGCTCCCGAGCGCGCCGACCCGGTCGGCCAGGGCGAGCAGGCGTACCACCTTGTCGTCGATCGTCTCCTCGGGAACATCACCCCTGCGGACCGCCGCCACCAGAGCCGCGCCCCACGGGCCGTCAGGGCCTGGCATCGCGAGGTCCTGGGCCGCCGTCGCGCTGTCGGCCGTCAGGCGCACGGCTCCCCAGTCGGAGACGACGGCCCCGTCGAATCCCCACGCTCCTTTCAGCGGTTCGGCCAACAGCGCGTTGGCGGTCATCGTCGTGCCGTTGACCGCGTTGTACGCGCTCATGACGAGCCACACGCCCGCGCGAACGGCGGCCTCGAACGGGGCCAGGTACACCTCGCGCAGCGTCCGCTCGTCGACCCGTACGTCCAGGGTGAGCCGTTCGGTCTCCGAGTCGTTCGCCACGTAGTGCTTGGCGGTCGCGGCCACCCCGTGCGCCTGGATGCCGCGGATCAGGGCGGCTCCGGTGCGCCCGGCCAGTTCCGGGTCCTCGGCCAGGCACTCGAAGTGGCGCCCGCCCAACGGAGTGCGGTGGAGGTTCAAGGTGGGCGCGAGCACGGCGTGCACCCCTTTGCGCAGGGCTTCGCAGGCGAGCAGTTCGCCGAGCTGACCGGCCAGCCGCTCGTCCCACAGGGCGCCCAGCGCGGAGGCGGAGGGCAGGAGCAGCGAGGGGCTGCGTTCGTCCCACTCCTCCCCGCGCACTCCGGCGGGACCGTCCGAGAAGACCATCTCCCGCAGCCCCACGGCCGGTTCGGCCCGGGTGCGCCACACGGTGGCTCCGGTCAGGAGCCCCACCTTCCGCTCCAGGTCCAGCGTGTCCACAAGACTGAGCAGTTCGTCGCGCGTCATTCCTTGCTCCTCCTGACCCCGCAGCCGCTTCCGCTTCCGTGGATCAGTTGTAGACGCCGAATTCGTAGAGCGAGTAGCCGTATCCGGTGCCTCGCTCCGTGCCGTTGACCCGCACATATCGGCCCGAGCCGTTCACGTCGAAGTCGTCGACGCCGCCGTTGCCGCCGCGCACCTCGTGCACCGTCCTCCAGTTCCGTCCGTCGTCGGAGGTCTGGATCGTGTACGTCTTCGCGTACGAGGTCTCCCAGGTGAGCTGGACGTGCTTGAAGGAGGTGATGGAGCCCAGGTCGACCTGGAGCCACTGCGGGTCGCTCCAGTCGCTGGCCCAGCGGGTGCCCTGCTTGCCGTCGACGGCGTTGGCGGCGGTGCACGGGCAGTCGCCGCTGCCGGGCTGGAAGGAGGAGGCGGTCGCGGTCTTGCCCAGGGCGACGTTCGTGCCGTCGACCGGCGGTACCACCACGCGCACGGACCGTGTCTCGATGCCGACGTTGCCCTTGCCGTCGGAGACCTTGACGTAGATCTTCCAGACGCCGGGCTTGTCCGGTGCCGTGACCTTCAGACGGCCCGATCCCAGGTCCGTGGCGGTCAGCGGGGTGAGGTCCTTGTTCTTGTCGATGTACATGCTGTTGGCGAGCACTTCGTAGGAGAGCGTGTCGCCGTCGGGATCGCTGACCTTGGTCGTGAGCGTGAGCGGGCCGCCCGCGGGGACCTTGCCCGCGTCGCCGTCGACGGCCAGTTCAGAGATGACCGGCGGGGTGTTGTCACCGGCGGTGCTGCCCTTGTAGGCCTTCTTCACGGCGTAGTACGAGAGTCGCTTCTGGCCCGCGGGAAGCAGGTTGAACCAGACACCTCCGAAGTCGTACTCCGTGCCGTAGTGGAACATGGTGGCGCCCAGCGCGACACCTCGGTGGCCGGTGACGCAGTCCCAGGCCTTGGTGTATCCGGCGGCTTTGGCCTGGTCGGTGGGCTCCTGGGGAGCCCCGTTGGCGTCATCGGGGACCTCCCACTCCCCCGCGGGCCCGGTCTCGGTGACGATGTAGGGCTTGGTGTAACCGCCCTTCTCCCAGTCGGACTTGATCTCGCACGCTGCGTTGTAGGCGTTGACGGCGTAGAGATCGAGGTCCGGCGCGTTCTTCTTGTAGTAGGGCCAGGCCCCGGTCCAGGCGTCGGTGGAGGTCACGGGGTGGTCGGGATCCACCGCGTGGATCTTCTTGGCGACGTCGTTGACGAAGGTGGTGTACGCGTTGCGCTGCTTCTCCAGCTCGTCCCCGGCGTAACAGTTCTGCAGGCCGAGCACCGACTCGTTGCCCACGTTCCACATCAGGACACCGGGGTTGTCCTTGTAGGTGTCCACCCACTTGGGAAACTCATCGAGCATCTGGTTCTTGTACGCGGTGTCCGTGAGGTAGTTGACACAGCCGCCGCTTCCCGGGCCGCCGCCGGGCTGGAGCCAGAAGCCCGCGACGACCTTGATGCCGTGGGCGGCCGCGGAGTCGAACAGCGGTTTGCTGGAGGCGTCGGTGCCCCAGGTCCGGATGGTGTTGACGCCCATGGACCGCAGGTCGGGCATGTACTTGCCGGCGTCCGCGACCGATGGGCCCCAGGTCAGGCCCTTGACCTGGTAGGGCGAGCCGTCGACGGTGAGCTGCCAGTTGCCTTGCGAACCGGTCACCTTCACGACACTGCCGGCCGCGTGCGCCTGCTGGGCGGGGAGCACGAGTGCGCCTGCCGCGAGCAGGCCCGCGGTCGCGGAGGCCACGAGGGTGCGTAGGGAGAGAGCGGTACCAGGTCTGCGCATGGAGGTCTCCTGGGCGAGGGGGGATGGGGAAGAGGAGAAGGAAGGGGGCGCGGGGGCACACCTGCGAAGGGCGGAAGGGAGCCCCGCCCTTCGCAGGCCGAGGTCACGGCAGTTCGTAGTTCTCGTCGAGCGCCGCGCCCGCTTCTGGGTGCGTCTGGTCATAGCCGCGCGGGTCGCATTGCAGGCCGCCGACGATGCAGTGGTCCACCAGCGCCTTCTGCGTCGCGTCGTCCCACGCGCTGAAGAAGTCGTAGTGGAAGGAGTGGCTCGCGCCGCTCGCCAATCGGGCCTTCGACAGGTCCCCGTTGACGGGGAACGCCATCTTGAACTCGATCATCGGCAGGGCGACGGGGTGGCTGGTCGGGCAGATGTTGTCGTTGGTGCCGTTCTTCACGACCGGGTAGGCCATGTGGCTCTGGTGGTCGGGGGCGTCCAGCGACTTGCCGTCCCAGCAACTGGGCGCCTGGAAGCGGATGTTGAGCTGAGTGTCGGGCGTGGTGGGGCAGTCCTTGGGGAATGCGACGTTGAAGTAGCTGGTCCCGCACTCCCACCCTTCGACGAAGCCGGGGTGGTCGCGGAACTCCTGCGCGGTCTGCATCGGACTGCCGACGACGAACCTGAGCCCCTTGGGGAAGGGCCGCACGCTCGTGTAGTCGGTGACCCCGGCCTTGTAGTAGATCGTCTGGTCCCCTACGGGGCGTATCTCCTTGTCACCGTTGTACAGCGTGGGCATCCAGTACGCCGACCGGTCACCGGGGGCGAGGCACTTGGTGGCACCGGCGTCCAACGAGCCCGTGGTGCTGTGCGCGTTGGTCGTGGTGTTGCCCATGAACGTGTGGTCGTGCGACTTGCCGGGCTGTCCGGGATAGACCACGGGGTCGTCGGGAGCGGTGTGGGACACCGAACAGTGCGCCTGGAATTCATGGAAGTAGCGGTGCGGCGGCGCCTCGGCGGCCGGCTTGACTCCGGCGACGGGCGACTTCGCGGGGATGTACCCGTCCGCGTCGGCGTCGTCCGCCGATGCGCGAGTGGATGCGGCCATGGTGTGTCCCGCGTGCGCTGCCATGGCCTTCGGCGTACGGGACTGCGACGCGTTGTCGGCGCTCACCGCGATGCCGCCGATGCCGAGTGAGCTCACTATCAGGGCGCCCGCGATCAGCGCTCCTGAGATCGTTCTCGATCTCCGTGCCATGGAGACCTCCTGCCACGTGGAAGGGGATGGGGGGCCGGCCTTCCGGGAGCCGTGGCCGTGCGCTCCCGAGCACCGGGTGGGGACATGAGTGGCTGAGGGCGCGCCAACTGGCCGCCGACGGTCACCTGTTGCGGAGCGCCCGGACGGCAGCAGAGCCGAGAGAGCCGGGAGAGCGCTCTCCCGGAGTGTTCCCACCGTGACACGAGCGTGTCAAGAGACGGTGAACAACTGGGCGGCGCAGCCCGTGGCTCGGCGGCGCACCCATGGCGTACGAGACTGGCCACTCCCCCAGGTCCGAGAGTCCCGGTCCGCAACTGGCCGCAGACCAAAGGATGTTGGGGAACGACTGCTCCACGGACTCGCCTCGGCCGGACACCCGGGGAAGGCAGTGCGGGAGAGCGCTCTCCTTCAGCGCTCTCCCGGGATCCACAGGGCCGTCGAGCGGCCCGCGCGCTCACTCGAAGCTGTGCACCAGCTGGATGTCGCCGACGATGTGGGCGTTGAAGTCGTCGAGCTCCTTGGGGCCGGTCGGGCGCCACAGGGTCGTCGTCGCGGGCCGGCCGGTCATGGAAAATCCACCTCCGCATCGGAAGCCGCCGAAGCGGCTGGTCAGGAGGTGGACGATAGCGGCACGGCAAGTGCGCGGGCCACGGCGTTAGTTGGGGGCTGTCAGTGTGCGGACCGCGGGTGCGGTCGTGCCGGTGCAGTCGTGCCGGTGCAGTCGTGCGGGCCCGGCCGAGGGAGCACCGGGCCCGCCATGAGCTTTTGTCAGCCGCCGTCGCACCTGAGGTCGGCGGGCCGCATGTAGCCGAGCTTCTGGCCGTTGTCGGTGCGCGAGACCTGCCACAGGGCGTCCACGCCCTGGCGGGTGCCGTTGACCGGGATGCCCGGGTCGAGATGACCGACGATCTCGGTCCACGGGTTGTCCCCGGCGTAGATCGGCGCGTCGGCGTGGGTGGCGTAGCACGTGCCGCCCGCCGCGGCGGTGCCGCCGAGCATCGGGAGAGCCAGCAGGCTCAGCGCCAGTACGGCGGTGAGTCGCGCCGCGCTCTCGCGCACCTGTCGGGTACGGGACATGGGGGCCTCCGCGGGTGGGCCGGTCTCCTCAGAGCCTGTGGGTGCTGGAGATGTCGGGGGCGACCACGCCGACACCGGCGCCGGGCGTCTGCGGGGCGCTGTCGGCCCACGGTTCGGTGTCGCCGATCTCGTCCAGCATCCCCGCAGCGTGGGCGGGCTCCCTCGTGTCGGCGGTGTCCGCTCCCTGCGGCGGGCTGATCGCGGCGATGACAGCCCCGGCGGCGAGGGAGGCAACGGCGAGTACGCTTCGCTTCTTCATACCGGGGTCAACTCCCTGCCGTCCGGAAAGGGCACGGCCTGACCGCGGAGATCACTACAGCGGAGGCTTTCGTTCCGGTCCGAGGCCGGTCCGAGGCCGGTCCGAGGCATGGCCCCACGGCGCCTACGCTGTGCGGATGTTGGTCTACGCCCCGGCAGCGCTCCTGTTCCTCGTCTTCTGCGTACGCGTGGCGCGCGAACGCAGGAAGTTCAGCAATGCCGTGATCCTGGGGCTCGCCGTGCTCTGCGCTCTCGCGGCCTGGGTGTTCCAACTGGTCAGGTCCGGTTCGGCGTCGGGTGAGGCCGTCGCGTGGGCGCTGGTGGTCTTGGGGGCGCTGGGCATCCTCGTACTGACGTGTCTGCTGTTTTTCAACGGCCTCCAGATGGTGCGCAAGGAGGGCAGGAGCCCCACCAACCTGCTCTCGCTGCTGGCCGCGTTGTGCATCCTGGCCGTCGTGGCGCTGCTGGTCACGGCCGTGGTCGTGCGGACGCCGGTGTGGGTCGGGGTGGGCGCCGCGGCGGGTGGGCTTGCCGCCTATCTCTCGTTCCTGTTCCTGTGCTTCGTCTTCTACGCGTTCCTCTACGGGCGGCTGCGGGTGCGCCGCAAGGCCGACTACGTGGTCGTACTGGGCTCGGGGCTCGTCGGTGGCTCCACCGTGCCGCCGCTGTTGGCCAGTCGCCTCAAGCGGGCGCAGGCGGTGCACACGCGCCTGGCCAAGCGGGGCAGTTCTCCCGTGCTCATCACCTCGGGGGGCCAGGGGCCTGACGAGGACCTGCCGGAGTCCCACGCGATGGCCGACCATCTGATCGCCCGTGGCTTTCCCGCCGATCTGATCGAGCGGGAGGACCGCTCGACGACGACCGACGAGAATCTGCGGTTCAGCAAGGCGATCATGGAGAGGACGAAGCCGGACTACCGGTGCGTGATCGTCACGAACAACTACCACGCCTTCCGCGCCGCCCTCACGGCTCGGCGGACCGGGATCAGGGGCCAAGTGGTGGGCTCGCCCACCGCCGCGTACTTCTGGCCCACCGCGACGATCCGCGAGTTCACCGCGATCCTCGTGGCCTACAAGCGGACCAATGCCGCCATCTGCCTGCTGCTCGTCCTCGGCGGAGTGCTCGCCTGGTGGCAGCGGAGCGTCTCCGGGTGAGATGAGGCTGCTGCCGCCCCGGCCTGCCGCCCGGCGCCTGCTGCCTGCCGCCCGCCGCCTGCTCCTGCCGCCCCGGGGACGGTGAAGCGGGCTAAGAACGACCGCGGGGCTTGCCCCGCTTGCCGCCCTTGGAGGCGGCTGAACCGCTCCGTGCGTTCTTGCCGGTCGGCTTGCCGGTCTTGCCGGTCTTCCCGGTCTTTCCGGTCGGTTTTCCGGCCGTCGGCTTGCGTCGGGCGCCGCCCTTGTCGGGGCTCTTGCCCTTCGCCCCCGCCGGTGACGACGCGGCGGCGGGAGTCTGGGTGCGGCCGCGTGAGCTGTTGACGGTGCGCCCACGGACGATCCCGATGAAGTCCTCCACCAGGTCCGTGGTCGCGTCCTCCGGCCACGAGAGCGCGACCCGCGACTCGGGGGCTTCCGAGAGGGGCCGGTAGGTGAGGTCCTTGCGGTGGTGCAGGCGGGCGAGCGACTGGGGAACGGCGAGGACGCCCACGCCCGCCGCGACCAGTTCGATGGCGTCCGCCGTGGTGGCGGGGCGCTCGTTCGCTGCCTTTCCCGGCAGGTTCTCCCAGTGGAGGGTGTCGTCCAGGGGGTGCAGCACGATCTCGTCGGCCAGGTCCTCCAGGGACACTTCCTCGACCGCCGACACGACGTGGTCCTTGGGGATCACCACGACGGTCGTCTCGGTGTAGAGGGGGATCGCGCTCAGGTCCGTGCGGTCGACCGGCAGTCGGACGAATCCCGCGTCGGCGCCGCCGCCGCGCAGGAGCTCGAACGCATCGCCCGGGGAGACCGCGACGAGGGTCAGCGGCATGTCGGGCCGCCGCTCGTTCCAGATCCGCACCCATTTGGTGGGTGTCACCCCCGGGACGTACGCGAGCCTGAACGAAGGGGTCACTTGCGAGTCTGTCACCCCGCCAGGTTACCGGTCGTGGTCGGCGGTAGCTCACATGCTCGATACCCTGGGGACCATGACGTCGCACCAGACCACCCAGACCATGAAGCCCGCGACCGCGGCGAAGAAGCTGGGTGTGTACCTCGAGGCCACCCCCGCCGAATTCCAGGAGGGTGTCGTCTCGCGCACCGAGCTCAACGCCCTGCAGACCGAGCCGCCCGAGTGGCTCCAGGAGCTGCGCCGCAACGGCCCGCATCCGCGGCCGGTCGTCGCGTCGAAGCTCGGCGTGTCCATCGCCGGTCTCGCCCGTGGCGGGGTCACGGAGGCCCTCACCACGGAGCAGATCGACGCGCTGAAGACCGACAACCCGGAGTGGCTCCAGAAGGAGCGCGCCACCCAGGCCGAGGTCCGCAAGGAAGCGGTACGCATCAAGGAGAAGAACGCGGAGCGGGCCGAGCAGGACCGCCAGTCGCGTTCCTGACCTCGCTCGGACACGGCCCCCGGACACTGACACGGTCAGCCGGGGGCTCAGTCATGCCCGGACGCCCTGGGGCGGCGGCACCGCGGCCCCGCGCCCGCCCGGAGATCGGCTCCTGCGACGGAGGGCCCGGGTCCTGCGATGCTGGTGGTGTGGTCCTCTCCCCCGATTCCCCGGAACCGATTACCGCCGATCCGCCCGCCTCCGCCGAGAATCCGCTGCTCACGCAGTCGTGGCTGGATCTGGCTTTCGTGCACTGGGCCGTGGATCCCGCGGACGTGGCGCCGCTGCTTCCGGCCGGGACGGTCCCCGATCTGCACGACGGGGTCACCTATGTGGGCCTGGTCGCGTTCCGCATGCACCGGGTCGGCTGGTTCCGGCTGCCGGGCATCCCCTATCTGGGCACGTTTCCCGAGACCAACGTCCGCCTGTACTCGGTGGACGCCCAGGGCCGCCGGGGTGTCGTCTTCCGGTCCCTTGACGCCTCGCGCCTGATCCCGGTGGCGGTCGCGCGCGCCGCGTTCCGGCTGCCGTATCAGTGGTCGCGGATGAGCATCCGGCACCGCGGCGACACCGTCACGTACACGAGTGCCAGGCGCTGGCCGGGCCCGCGCGGGGCGCACAGCCGTATCTCCGTGCGGGTGGGCGAGCGGGTCGAGGATCCCACCGCTTTCGAGCACTTCCTGACCGCCCGGTGGGGCATGCACAACACGTTCTTCGGTCGGCAGATGTTCCTGCCGAACGTGCATCCGCGCTGGCCGCTGCACCGGGCCGAGCTGATCGAGTGCGACGAGGACCTGGTCGCGGCGGCAGGGCTGCCGCGTCCGGTCGGGGACCCGGTGAGCGTGCTGTACTCGCCGGGCGTTCCGGTCCGGTTCGGGCGGCCTGCCCGGCCCGGCGGCATCCCGACCCCCTGAGGGCGCCCCGACGGCGTACGACGTCCCTGCGTACGACACCACTTCGTACGCCCTCACAGCGAGCTTGGGACGACGAACAGGCCCCAGGTGACGAGGGGGCCGACGACGCTGATGCCGAGCCCCCAGGCCATGAGGCGGCGGAAGACGAAGTCGCGTTGGTCCGCGGGGGTGTTGGCGGTTATCAGGGCTCCGCTGGTGGAGAACGGCGAGGCGTCCACCACGGACGCGGAGATGGCCAGGGCCGTGATGAGTCCGACGGCTCCCACCTCGCCGGCGAGCAGGAAGGGTACGGCCAGCGGGATCAGCGCGCCGAGCATGCCGGTGGTCGAGGCGAAGGCGGAGACCAGGGCGCCGATGAGGCAGATCAGCAGGGCGCCCACGAGAGGGGCCTGGATGGAGGCGACCTGCTTGCCGAGGTAGTCGATGGTGCCCATGCGCTCCATCTGGCTGACGTAGGTGACGATGCCGCAGACCAGGAGCACGGTCGACCACGCGCACCGGTCCACGGCGCCCTTGACCGACTTCGGGGAGACCAGCGAGAGGACGACGGTGATGGTGAGCGCCATCAGGCCGACGTCGAGGTCGAAGAAGAGCGCGCCGGCGACGAGGCTGAGCAGCCCGATGAGGGTGAGCGTGCGCGGGCCGTCGAGCCTGAGGGGCTCGTCCGGTGGCGTGGGGGCGGTGGTCGTGGCGACGGCGAGGGTACGTCGGGGTGTCCCGCCCGCCTCGACCAATTGACCGCCCGGTCCGTCGGGTCCGCCCGGTGGCGCTGCGTCGTCGTGCCGCTCGCTGCTGCCGTTGCCGTCACCGCCTTTGTACGTCCGTGCTCGTTGCCCGAGCAATCGCCGTCCGCCGAAGGCGAAGAAGACGATGACGCACAGCGCCACGTTGAACAGGAACGAGGCGGTGAACAGCAGGGTGGGGTTGCCCGGCAGGTCGTTGCGCTCGACCACGTTGTTGGTGATGCTGCCGAACACGCCGATCGGCGAGAAGCCTCCCGCGCTGGCTCCGTTGGCGATGAGCAGTCCCATAAGTACGGGGTTGATGCCGTAGGCGGCGGCGAAGCCGAGGCCGATGGGCGCGACGATGCCGACGGCGGCCGGGGTGACCGCGCCGACGGCCGTGAGGACGGCGGTGACGAGGAACATGACCCAGGGGATGAGGGCGATCCGGCCCCGCACCGCCTTCACGGCCGCGTCGACGAGCCAGTCCACTGTGCCGTTGTTCTTCGCTATGGCGAACAGGAGCGTGACGCCGACGAGCACGACGAACAGGTCGCCGGGGAAGCCGGAGAAGAGGTCGTCCGTCGACTCGTCCGCCACGGTGGAGCCGACGATGAACGCGGCCACGAGGGCGAGCGCGCCGAGGTGGACGGCGGAGAAGGTCGCGATGGCGAAGACAAGGACCAGGGCGATGATGGAGATGACTTGATCTGACACGAGGGCTCCCTTGCCGTCGGCCGATGGTCATGTCGCGGTGCGCCGGGGCGCGTGGCGAGGGGTGCGCACGGCGTCAAGAAGTGCGCGCGGCACCGAGGAGTGCGCGGTCGATGAGGGCGCGCACGGACGTCCGCCCCGGGATCGAAGGAGCCCAGGGGGGATGACTAATTCCGCCTGACGGAATTGAGCTTTCGCAATGGGGAGTATTGGAGCGCGCTTCCCGGGGCGTCAAGGGGAACGCCCGAATGCGTTGCGGGGGGCGCCGCCCGCTAGCGCCCGGCCTCGGAGCCGCCCGCGACGCCCTGCCATGGATGCCCGAGGGCAGCGCTGACCTGCCGCGCGGTCTCGCTCACCAGCGCGCCGTACGCGGCGCTGGCCTCCTGTGTCATCCGGCTCGTCGGCATGTTGACGCTGATGCTCGCGACCGGCGTCCCCGACTCGTCCCGGACGGCGGCCGCGACCGCGGACACGTCGTCGCGCCACTCCCCGCCGTTGGTGGCGTACCCCCGCTCCCTGATGCGTGCGAGCTCGGCGAGCAGGTCTTCCCCGTCCGTGATGGTCGATCCCGTGAACTCTTCTAGTCTGGACGCCAGTTGACGGTTGATCACGTCCTGGGGGCTCGCCGCGAGGACCGCCTTGCCGTTCGCGGAGGCGTGGATGGGCAGCTGGGTTCCGAGGGCCAGGATGATCCGGACCGGCTTGGAGGTCTCCAGGCGCTCGATCAGCACCACCTTGTCGCCGTCCGGGACGGCCAGATGGACCGTCTCGTCGATGCGCCGCCGCAGCTCCTCCATGAGCGGCAGGGCGACGTCGCGCAGGCTCAACTCCCCCGTGGCGCGCCGCCCGACCTGGAGCGCCTTGGTGGTCACGACCCAGCGGGTGACCTCGCCGCCGGCCGGTCGGATCCAGCCCGCCGTGTGCAGCGTGAGCAGGGCGCGCTGTGCCGAGCTCTTGGGCAGATCGAGGCCGCGGGCCAGGTCCGCGACGCCGATCGGCTGCCGTGCGGCGACCTCTTCCAGTACGCGAAGTGCGTTGAGAACGCTCTGCATCCGTTGACTCCCCACCGGGTCGGCCCTACGCTCCCCGTGCCACCTTACGACACACCGTGCCACAATGCGGCACGCTTCTCAAGGGAGTTGGCCACATTGACCTCTCGATCCGGGCGGCACTTCCTGCAGATACCGGGGCCCACCAACGTCCCCGACCAGGTGCTCCGCGCCATGTCTGCGCCGACGATCGACCACCGGGGACCCGACTTCGCCGCGCTGACCACGGAGTTGCTCGCCTCGCTGAAGCCGGTCTTCGGCACCGCGGGAGACGTCGTGGTCTTCCCCGGCTCCGGCACCGGAGCCTGGGAGGCGGCCCTCGTCAACACGCTCAGCACCGGGGACCGGGTGCTGCACGTGGAGACCGGCCACTTCGCCACGCTCTGGCAGCAGATGGCCGCCGGGCTCGGCCTCTACGTCGACTTCGTGCCCGGCGACTGGCGCCACGGCGCCTCACCGGAGGCCGTCGCCGAACGCCTCACGGCCGACAGCGCTCGTACGATCAAGGCCGTCTGCGTGGTGCACAACGAGACGTCGACCGGCGTGACCAGCAGGGTGTCCGCGATCCGGCAGGCGATGGACACGACGGGACACCCCGCGCTGCTGCTCGTCGACACCATCTCCTCGCTGGGCTCGATCGACTACCGGCACGACGAGTGGGGCGTCGACGTCACCGTCGCCGGGTCCCAGAAGGGGCTGATGCTCCCGCCGGGACTCGGCTTCAACGCGGTGAGTGAGAAGGCCCTCGCCGCATCCCGCACGGCGCGGCTGCGCAGGTCCTACTGGGACTGGCAGCCGATCATCGAGGCGAACCGGCGCGGGTTCTTCCCGTACACGCCCGCCACCAACCTCCTCTACGGCCTCGCCGAGGCGCTGCGGATGCTCCAGGCCGAAGGGCTGCCCGCGGTCTTCGCCCGGCACGACCGCCACGCGGAGGCGACCCGAACCGCCGTGCGCGGATGGGGTCTTGAGGTGCTGTGCGCCGACGAACGCGAGTACTCGTCCTCGCTCACCGCGGTGCTCATGCCCGAGGACCAGGACGCCGACAAGGTGCGGAAGATCGTCCTTGAGCGGTTCGACATGTCGCTGGGGGCGGGCCTGGGCAAGCTCGCCGGGCGGATCTTCCGCATCGGTCATCTCGGCCACTTCAACGATCTGACGCTCGCGGGCACCCTCGCCGGGGTGCAGATGGGCCTTCAGCTGGCCGGTGTGCGCGTCGATCCCCGCGGGCTCACCGACGCCCTGGACGTCCTGCGCGCCCAGTGACGGCAACCGCCCCGCCCAACTCACCGTCCCGCCGAGGAGGTTGCCGAGCATGACCGTCACCGGGGGCGAGAGCCCCACGCACGACAGCGCCAAGAGCATCGAGAGCGCCGAGAGCCAGGACCGAGCCCGTGGTCTCCAAAGGGACCTGGTCAAGGATCTCGACGGAGAGGTCCAGTTCGACGACTACACCCGGCACTTGTTCGCCCGGGACGCGAGCATGTACGCCATCACGCCGATGGGTGTGGTCTTCCCCCGGCACGCCGGCGACGTCGCCGCGGCGGTCGCGGCCGCCGCGGCCCACCGGGTGCCCGTCGTGCCGCGCGGGGCCGGGACCAGCCTGGCGGGCCAGACCGTCGGGCCCGGTCTGGTCCTGGACCTGTCCCGGCACATGAACCGCATCGTGGAGCTCGATCCCAGCAGCGGCACGGCTCTGGTCGAGGCCGGTGTCGTACAGGACCAGCTCAATCGCGCCGCGAGCCCGTGGGCGCTGATGTTCGGCCCGGACACCTCGACCAGCAACCGCGCCACCATCGGCGGCATGATCGGCAACAACTCGGCCGGCAGCGGGTCGGTGCGCTACGGCATGACCATCGACCACGTCCGCGAACTGGACGTGGTGCTCTCGGACGCGAGCCGGGTGCCCCTGGGCCGGGTCGACGAGGCCGAACGCGCCCACCGCGCCGCGCAGCCGACGCTCGAAGGCGCCCTCTACCGGGAGCTGCCCGAGATCGTACGGGCCAATGCGGCGGCCATCTCCGAGGGGTTCCCCGAGCACTGGCGCCGCGCCTGCGGCTACCGCCTGGACCGTCTCGCCCGCGAGAACGCCCCCTTCGACCTCGCCAAGTTCGTCGTCGGCTCGGAGGGGACGCTCGCCGTCGCGACGACGGCGCTCGTCGACCTGGTGCCCAAGCCGCGCCGCACGGTGATCGCCGTCGGGCACTTCACCTCGGTGGCGGGAGCCATCGCGGGCACGGAGGACGCGCTGGCCTGCGATCCGGCCGCCGTGGAGCTGATGGACCGTACGATCCTCGATCTGTCCCGGCGCAAGATCGAGTACGCGGCGCTCGGCGAGATCCTAGAAGGACGACCCGAAGCCCTGCTCTTCGTCTCCTTCACCGGCGATGAGGAGGGCGAGCTCCTGGACCGGATGCGGCAGCTCACACAGCTGTGGTCCCGCCACGGGCACGGCTACCACACCCTCCAGGCGATCACCCCGGCCCAGCAGTCGTCCCTCCTGAAGGTCCGCAAGGCGGGCCTCGGCCTGCTGATGGCCGCCAGCGAGGGCACCCGGCGACCGCTCGCCTTCGTCGAGGACACCGCGGTCGACCCCGTCCATCTCGCCGACTACACCCGCAGGTTCAAGGACGTCCTGGACCGGCACGGCATGACCGCCGGGTTCTACGGCCACTGCTCGGTGGGCTGTCTGCACATCCGGCCCTATCTCGACCTCGCGGACCCGGCGGACGTCGGCCGGATGCGTGCCGTCGCGGAGGAGGTCAAGGACCTGGTCGCCGAGTACGGCGGGGTGAACTCCAGCGAGCACGGCGACGGTCTGGCACGCAGCGAGTTCAACCGGGAGATATTCGGCGAGAAGCTGTACGAGGCGATGCGCCAGGTCAAGCGGCTCTTCGACCCCGACGGCATCCTGAACCCCGGAAAGATCGTGGACGCGGCGCCGATGACGGACAACCTGCGCGACGCGGCGCTCGCGCCCGCCGAGCCACTGCGCACCCGGCTGTCCTTCGAGGTCGTGGGCGGTGGCGGCATGCGGGCGGCGGCCGACCGGTGCATGAACATCGGCCTGTGCCGCAAGTCCGGCAGCGGCGCCATGTGCCCCTCGTACATGGCCACCCGCAAGGAGGAGGACTCCACCCGCGGCCGGGCAGGAGCCCTGGTCAAGGCGCTGTCCGAGCCGGACCCGAAGGCCGCGCTGGGGGACGAGCGGCTGCACGAGATCCTCGATCTGTGCCTGATGTGCAAGGCGTGCAAGAGCGAATGCCCCCTGGGCGTCGACATGGCCACCCTCAAGAGCGAGACCCTCTCGCACTACCACGACACTCACGGGGTGCCCGCGCGCACCCGTCTGTTCGGCGCGATCCGGCTCCTGAACCGTCTGGGGTCGGCGACGGCCCCGCTGTCCAACCTGCCGGGGCGCATCGCCCCGGTGCGCCGGCTGCTGGACCGTCTGGTCGGCATCGCTCCTGAGCGGCCGCTGCCGGTGTTCGTGCGCCGGAATCTGCTGCGCTGGTTCCGGCGGCGCACGCCTGCCGCGCGTCCGGTCACCCAGGGCACGGTCACCTATCTCGCGGACTCCTTCACCACGTTCACCGAGCCGGGCATCGGCCGTGCGGCCATCGAACTGCTCGAACGGGCGGGATGGCGGGTGCGGTTGGAGAGCGGGGGCTGCTGCGGCAGGTCCAGTCTCTCCAAGGGCCTGGTCGACGACGCGAAGAACAAGGCACGCCGACTCGCCCACCGTTTGCGGGAGTCGACCGAGGACGGTTCACCGATCGTGGGGTGCGAGCCCTCGTGCCTGATGACCCTGCGCGACGAGCACCGGGCCCTGCTGCCGGACGACACCGCCGTCAGGGACATCGCCGGGCGGGTGCGTCAGGTCGAGGAGCTGCTGGTGGAGGCCATCGACGAGGGTCGGCTGCGGCTGCGCGCCGATTCCTGGCTCGCCGGACGCAAACTGCTCTACCACGGTCACTGCCACCAGAAGGCGGAGGTGGGCACGGCCGCGACCGTCGCGCTCCTGAACCGCATCCCGGGGGCGACGGTGTCCGAACTGGACGCCGGATGCTGCGGGATGGCGGGGTCCTTCGGCTTCGAGTCCGAGCACTACGAGGTGTCGATGACGGTCGGCGAGGACCGGCTGTTCCCCGCGATCGAGGCGGAGGACGCCGACACGGTCGTGGTGGCCACGGGTGTCTCCTGCCGCCAGCAGATCTTCCACGGCACCGAGCGCGACGCCTGGCATCCGGTGCAGCTGCTGTGGGAGGCGGTGGAAGCGGCGTGAGCGCGAGGGGCGGCCGCGGTGACCGAGCACCGCGGACGCCCCTCGCCCGGTCAGGTCAGGCGGCCACGTGGGTACCGCCCGCCGCACCGCCCGCCTCGTGATGGATCGGCATCTTGGAGTCGGTCAGCGGAACGCCCGACCCGCCCCGCCGCGCCGCGACGATCTCCGCCGCGATGGACAGGGCGGTCTCCTCCGGCGTACGGGCCCCGAGGTCGAGCCCTATCGGGGAGTGCAGCCGCGCCAGCTCCTCGTCGCTGACGCCGACGTCGAGCAGCCGCCGGTTGCGGTCCTCGTGGGTGCGGCGCGAGCCCATCGCGCCGACGAACGCGACCGGAAGCCGCAGGGCCACCTCAAGGAGCGGGATGTCGAACTTGGCGTCATGGGTGAGGACGCACAGGACCGTGCGGCCGTCGGTCGGGGTGTCCCGGAGGTAGCGGTGCGGCCAGTCGACCACGATGTCGTCGGCCTCGGGGAAGCGGGTCCGGGTGGCGAAGACCGGCCGGGCGTCGCACACGGTCACGTGGTAGCCGAGGAACTTGCCCGTGCGCACCAGGGCCGCGGCGAAGTCGATCGCACCGAACACGATCATGCGGGGCGGCGGCACGCTCGACTCGACGAACAGGGTCAGGGGCGCCCCGCAGCGCGATCCGCTCTCCGAGACGACGAACTCGCCGGTGCGGCCCGCGTCCAGCATGGCGCGGGTCTCCCCCACCACCGTCCGGTCGAGTTCCGGATGGCCGTCCAGGCCTCCTTCGTACGATCCGTCGGTGTGGACGAGCACGACCCTGCCGAGGAGTTCGGCCGGGCCGAGCGCAACGCGGGCGATCGCCGCGGCCTCGCCCCGGGCGGCGGCCGCGAGGGCCGCCGCGAAGACCTGCCGGGCAGGCGCGTCCGCGCCCAGCGGCGTGACCAGGACCTCGATCACGCCGCCGCAGGTCAGGCCGACCGCGAAGGCGTCCTCGTCGCTGTAGCCGAAGCGCTCGCGCACGGCCGTGCCGTCCTGGAGCGCCTGAACGCACAGCTCGTACACCGCCCCTTCCACACAGCCGCCGGAGACCGAACCGATGGCCGTGCCCTCGCTGTCGACGGCGAGGGCGGCGCCCGGATCGCGCGGTGCGCTGCCGCCCACCGTCACGACGGTGGCGACGGCGAAGTCCCGGCCCTCCTCGACCCAGCGGTTCAGCTCTTCGGCGATGTCAAGCACCCCCGGCTCCTCCCCCGTTCAGGATGCGGTCGGGCCGGATCGGCAGGTGGCGGTGGCGTACGCCGGTGGCGTGCCAGACCGCGTTGGCGATCGCCGCGGCGGCGCCCACGATGCCGATCTCGCCGATGCCCTTGATGCCGATCGGGTCGTCCGCGTCCGTGTCCTCCACCCAGTCGGCCTCGATGACCGGCACATCCGCGTTGGCCGCGAAGTGGTAGCCCGCGAAGTCGGCGCCGACGTGTCCGCCCGTCGCCTGGTCCCGGTGGGCTTCCTCGTGCAGGGCCATGGACAGGCCCCAGGTCATGCCGCCGACGAACTGGCTGCGTGCGGTCAGCGGGTTGATGATGCGGCCCGCTGCGAACATGCCGAGCATGCGCCGCACGCGCACCTCGCCGGTGGTGACGTCGACGGCGACCTCGGCGAACTGCGCGCCGAAGGAGTGCCGTTCCTTCTGCGAAAGGCCTCCCACGGCGGCACTGGTGTCGGAGCGCACGGTGATGCCCTGCGGCGGAATGTCGCCGCCCAGGGCCAGTTGCTCCCGCAGCTCACTCACCGCGGCCGTGACCGCCCAGCCCCAGGAGCGGGTGCCCATCGATCCGCCGGAGATCGCCGCCGGGCCGAAGTCGCTGTCGCCGATGCGCACATGGACGCGGTCCTGCGGTACTTCGAGGGCTTCCGCGGCGATCAGCGTCAGCGCGGTCCGCGCGCCCGTCCCGACGTCCGCCGCGGTGATCCGCACCGTGAAGGTGCCGTCGGCCTCCGCCGTCACGGCCGCCGTGGACGGCGCGACGATCACCGGGAAGGTGGCCGCCGCCGTGCCGGTGCCCAGCAGCCAGCGCCCTTCGCGCCGCACGCCCGGACGCGGGTCGCGGTCGGCCCAGCCGAACCGGCGGGCACCCTCCTGGAAGGCGGACAGCAGATTGCGGCTGGCGAACGGGAGGCCGGAGACGGGGCCCACGTCCGGTTCGTTCCGTGCGCGCAGCGCGATCGGGTCCACGCCGCACCGCTCGGCGAGTTCGTCGAGCGCGGACTCCAGGGCGAAGGAGCCCGGGGCCTCGCCGGGCGCGCGCATGTAGGTCGGCGTCGGCACGTCCAGGCGCACCACGCGGTTGACGCTGCGGTGGGCGTCGGCGGCGTACATGGGGCGCCCGAAACCGGCGCTACCCTCGACGAATTCATGCACCGTCGAGGTGAGGCTGTGCGCCTGGTGGTCGACGGCGCGCAGCCGCCCGTCGGCGTCGGCACCGAGGCGCACGCGCTGGGCGGTGGGGCTGCGGTAGCCGGTGAGCGAGAACAGCTGGCGACGGCTGAGGACGACCCTGACCGGGCGGTCCAGGAGCGTCGCCGCCATCACGGCGAGGATCTGGTGCACGCGTACGCCCTTGGACCCGAAGGCGCCGCCGATGTGTTCGGAGCGCACCCGCACCGAGGCCGGGTCGAGCGAGAAGAGCTTGGCCAGCTCGTCGGCGACCCAGGTGCTGCCCTGGTTGGAGTCGACGACCTCGAGGCGTCCGCTGTCCCAGCGCGCCATCGCCGCGTGCGGTTCCATCGAGCCGTGGTGCTCTTCGGGGGTGGTGTACTCCGCGTCCACGACGTGGGCGGACGCGGCGAGTTCGGCCTCCAGGTCGCCCTTCTCCATCAGGTGGCCGTCGCCCTCGGGCGTGTACGTGCCGGGGTGCTCCGCGGAGAACGCGACGTCGTGCGACTCCTCTTCGTACCGCACCACCAGTGCCTCGGCGGCTTCTCTGGCCTGCTCGGAGGTCTCGGCGACGACCAGTGCCACGGGCCAGCCGACGAAGGGCACCCGGTCGTGCTGGAAGACCTCGACGATCGGGTCGGGCGGGCCGAGCATGCTGACGTAGTTCGAGTCGACGCGCGGCGCGTTGCCGTGGTGCATGACGGCCAGGACGCCGGGCATCGTGCGGACGGGGTCGGACTCGACCGAGAGGATACGGCCGCGGGCGATGGTGGACAGCACCAGCCAGCCGTGGGCCAGTTCGGCGAAGGGGATCTCCCCGGCGTACCGGGCCGCGCCGGTGACCTTGTCCCGGCCCTCCACGCGGGTGTACGAAGCGCCGGCGGCGGTCGTCGCCGCTGTGGACGTGGTCGTCGTGGTCATCGAGCGGTCTCCTCGGTGAGCTCGGTCAGCAGGGCGACGACGAGGTTGCGCATCAGCGTCACCTTGTAGCCGTTGTCGGGCAGCGTCCGGGCTGCGGCCAGCTCGGCGTCGGCGGCCGCGGCGAACGCCTCGGCGGTCGCCGGGCCGCCCGTCAGGGCCCGCTCGGCCTCCCGTGCGCGCCACGGCCGGGACGCCACCGCGCCGAAGGCCAGGCGCACTTCGCGTACGACGCCGTCCTGGACGTCGAGCGCCGCGGCGATCGAGCCGATCGCGAAGGCGTACGACGCGCGCTCGCGCACCTTGCGGTAGCGGGAGTGGGCGGCGACCGGGGCGGGAGGCAGGGTGATGCCGGTGATGAGCGCGCCGGAGGGCAGCGCGGTCTCCAGGTGCGGGGTGCTGCCCACGGCCAGGTAGAAGTCCGCGAGCGCCAACTCGCCGGTGCCCTCGGCCGTTTCGTACGAGATGACGGCGTCGAAGGCGGCGAGCGCCACCCCCATGTCGGAGGGGTGGACGGCCACGCAGTGCTCGGTGGCGCCGAGGATGGCGTGGTTGTGGTGCTCGCCCTCGATGGCGGGGCAACCGCTGCCGGGATCGCGTTTGTTGCAGGGTTTGGACAGGTCGGCGAAGTAGCCGCAGCGGGTGCGCTGGAGCAGGTTGCCGCCGACGGTCGCCATGTTGCGCAGCTGGCCCGACGCGCCGGCCAGGACGGCCTCCGCCAACGCGGGGTAGCGGCGGCGCACTTCGGGGTCGGCCGCGAGATCGCTGTTGGTGACGGTCGCGCCGATCCGCAGACCGCCGTCGTCCGTGGTCTCGATCCGGTCGAGGGGCAACTCGCGTACGTCCACGAGCAGTCCGGGCCGCTCCACGCCGGCCTTCATCAGGTCGACGAGGTTCGTGCCGCCGCCCAGGACGCGTGCGTCGGGGTCGGTGCCCAGGAGCGCGACCGTGCCGGGGACGTCGGACGCCCGCTGATATCCGAATTCCCTCATGCCACGGCCTCCGTACCCTCGGTCTCTGCGGCTGCCGCCTGCGCGACCGCCTGGACGATCGACACGTACGCGCCGCAGCGGCAGAGGTTGCCGCTCATGCGCTCCCGAATCTCGTCGGCGCTCAGTTGCGGCACGCCCGCCTCGGGCCGTACGTCGGTGGTCGCGGCGCTGGGCCAGCCCGCCGCGTGCTCCTCGATGACCGCGATGGCCGAACAGATCTGTCCCGGCGTGCAGTAGCCGCACTGGTAGCCGTCGAGGTCGAGGAACGCCTGCTGCACCGGGTGCAGTTGGTCTCCCTGTGCCACGCCTTCGATGGTGGTGATCTCGCGTCCCTCGGAGGCGACGGCGAGTTGCAGGCAGGACACCGCGCGGCGACCGTCGATCAGCACCGTGCAGGCGCCGCACTGCCCTTGGTCGCAGCCCTTCTTGGTGCCGGTCAGATCGAGGCGCTCGCGCAGGGCGTCGAGCAGGGTGGTGCGGTGGTCGACGGGCAGCGAGTGCTTTTCGCCGTTGATGTTCAGCGTGATGGCGCTGGACGTCGATAGGGCCACGATCAGCCTTCTTTCGCTTCTGTCAGCTTCTGTCACGTAAGAGCGGGAGCGTCGTACGGGGCGGCCCCGAGGGAGACTCCGGGAAGAGATGGCGCTGTGCGTAGAGGGGGTCTGCCGGTATGGTGACCCTAAGCGGACAGCTGTCCGTTAGCTTCAAAACTTAACGGACAGCTGTCCGCTTAGCAAGAGTGATCCGAGCCGCGATTCTCGGGAGGAGGACGAGTGCATCCCAAGAAGGACCCCCAGCTGCGCTCGGACGCGCAACGGAATCGCGAGCGCATCCTGGAAGTGGCCCTGGCCGAATTGACGCAGTCGGCGGACGCCCCGCTGAGCGCGATCGCGAAGAAGGCGTGCGTCGGGCAGGGGACTTTCTACCGCAACTTCCCCAACCGCGAGGCTCTCGTCCTGGAGGTCTACCGCTACGAGGTCCAGCAGGTCGCCGACACCGCCTGCCAGCTCCTGCAGACCCGGCCGCCCGACCAGGCCCTGCGGGAGTGGATGGACCGCCTCGCGCAGTACGCCATGGCCAAGGCGGGCCTGGCCGACGCGATGCGCAAGGCCACCAGCGCGCAGGGCTCTTTCGCGGGCGTGGGGCACGGGCCGGTGAGCTCGGCGGTCACGCTCCTCCTGAAGGCGAACGAGGAGGCGGGCACCATCCGCCCCGGCGTCACCCCCGACGATTTCCTGCTGGCCATCGCGGGCCTCTGGCAGATCGACCCGCACGGCGACTGGCAGACGCGCGCGGGACGGCTCCTGGACCTGGTCATGGACGGCCTGCGCGCAGGAGCGCCGCGGTGACGCCCGCCGCGGCCAGAAGGATGCCGAAGGCGACCGTCAGGGCCGTGGTGTAGCCGTGCACGGAGGCCGCCGTGGGCGTGGCGGCCGCGGTGGACGCCAGGTATGAGGCGGTGGCGCTGGCCGCGACCGTGTTGAGCAGGGCCGTGCCGAGCGCCGCTCCCAGCTGCTGGGAGGCGTTGTACGCGGCCGCCGCGGCTCCGATGTCGCGGGGCGGCACGTCCGCGGTGGCCAGGCTCGCGGTGGGCGGCAGGACGCAGCCCAGGCCCAGGCCGGTCAGGATCAGCGCGGGCACCAGGTACAGCGGGAAGACGTCCGTGCTCTGCGCCGTCAGGCGGGTCAGCAGGAACATCCCCGCGGCGGCGGCGAGCAGCCCCGGCACGATCAGCGCGGCGGGCGCGACGCGTCCGTGCAGCTTCCCGGCGATCAGTGTCGCGCCGACCAGGGCGGCCACGGCGTTGATGATCAGCGTCAGGCCCGCCTCGACGGGTGAGTAGCCGAGGACGGTCTGCGTGTAGTAGCTCATGAACAGGTAGAAGCCGAACATCGCGACGAACAGCAGCGTGATCGAGGCGAACGCGGCGGCGCGGGCGCGGTGCACGAGGACGTACATCGGCAGTAGCGGCCGCGGTGCGCGGACCTCGACGGCCGCGAACGCTGCGAGCAGCAGGACACCGCCCGCGAGCAGGGCGAGCACCTTCGGCGCCCCCCACCCGAGAGGTTCCGCCTCGTTGAACGCGTACACGATCGCGGCGAAGCCCGTGGCGCTGAGCAGGGCGCCCGCGCCATCGAGCCGCCCCGCGTCGCGCACCGGCCGGTCGCGTGGCACGAACGCCGCGCCGAGCACGGCGAGCAGGGCCACGGGGACGTTGACGTACAGACACCAGCGCCAGCTGGCGTACTCGGTCAGCAGTCCCCCGGCGACCAGACCGACCGCCGATCCCGCGGCTCCCACCGCGGCGAACACGCCGAAGGCCCTGCCGCGTTCGCCGGGCTCGGTGAAGGTGATCGTCAGCAAGGAGAGCCCCGCGGGTGCCAGGAGCGCGGCGAACACCCCTTGCAGGGCGCGCGCCCCGAAGAGCATCTCGGGGTGCACGGCGGCCCCGCCGAGCGCGGACGCGGCGGCGAACCCGATCAGGCCGATGAGGAACGCACGCCGGTGGCCGAGCGCGCCGCTGACCCGGCCGCCGATCGGCAGCAGCCCGCCGAAGGCGAGCGCGTACGCGGTGACGGCCCACTGCCGGCTCGCGTCGGACATGCCGAGCGCGCTCTGCGCGGAGGGCAGCGCGATGTTCACGATGGTCCCGTCCAGGACCACCAGGAGCTGGGCCGCGCTCACCGCCAGGAGCGTCCATAAGCGTCGCCGGGCGGAGTCGGGTCCGGGGCCCGGCCCCGCGTCGTGCGGTGCCGGGGCGTCGGCGCGCGGCTGGGCCCCGGACAGTTCGTTGTCTGCTGGATTCATGACTTCAAGTGTTTCGTTGAAGTCGCCCCGGAGACTTTCGCCCGCTTCCGGTCGACGCCGTGGGTGTATCACGCTGTGAACCCTCAAGCCCCGGTTGCACCACGCCGTGACAGAATCCGGCCTGAACAGCGGCGATGAGGGTGTGAGCGCAGTGAAACGGCGGACCAGGACCAACACATGGGACCGCTTTGTGGCGTCGGATCCCGGACTCCTGCGACTGATGGCGGGGCTGCGGACGGTCGGCGCGATCGCTCTCACGCTCGTCGTCCTCGCGCTGCTGCGCACGGACGTCACGCACATGGTCGCGGGCGCGATGACCGCGATGGTCTCCACCTTCGCCATCAAGGAGAAGGAAGTGCGCGGCCAGGCGGTCACGCTCGCGCTCGGCCTGCCCGTCGCGATCACGGCGATCTCCCTGGGGGCGCTGCTGCACAACCAGGTCGTCGCCGGTGACATCTTCTTCGTCGCGCTGATCTTCGGTGCCGTCTACAGCCGCCGGTTCGGCGACCGGGGCACCGCGCTGGGCCTGATCGGCTTTCAGGTCTACTTCGTCTCGCTGTTCGTGGGCGCCACCACGTCCGCCCTGCCCAGCCTCTACCTGGCGCTGGCCGTCGCCTTCGTGTGCAGCGCCGTCGTACGGTTCGCCGTCGTGCCCGAGACGCCCGGACGTGACCTGGCGCGGCTGCGCGTCGCCTTCCGGGCGCGGCTCGCGCAGCTGGTGGCCACGCAGACAGCGCTGCTCGACGCCGCGCCCGAGCAGTTGGAGAAGGTCCTCGACGAGCTGCGCCGCGGCACCGCGCGGCTGCACGAGACCGCCCTGATGATCCAGGGCCGCCTCGAGGAGGGCACCCCCGACGAGGCCACGGCGGCGCTGGTCCAACGCCGCGTGGCGGACGCGGAGATCGCCGCCGAACGTCTGGGCGTACTCCTGCTCAACGCGCGCAGCGCCGAACGCGCGGACACCCTCACCCTGCATCTGCCGCACGCTCCCGTCCCGGCCACGGGAACGCGCATCCGCGCCGAGGACGCCGCGACCGTCACCCTGCGCCGCGATCTGAACGCGCTGCACCTGCTGGTCGGCCGCCCGGTCGCCGAGGAGCGGGGCACGGGTCTCGCCCACGTGCGCAACAGGCTGCTCGGCTACCGCGACGAGGACAATCTGCCCCGGGCCTCGGCGGCCGTCCAGGACGTCTTCCGCGGTATCGGTGAGGCCGCACGCGCCATCCTCGGCCTGCGGCTCGCGCTCGACGGCCCGCAGGACGAGTCCGACGACTCACCGGCGACCACCCGCTCCCGCGAGGAGTTCGACGCCGAGGACATCGCGATCGCCGGCGCCGAGGAGGCCGCCGAACCCGACAAGGACGACCGCACCGGGCTGCGGCGCCCCACCACCAGGGCCGCGTTCCAGGTCTCGGTGGGCTCGACGCTCGCCATCATCGGCGGCGAGTTCCTCTCCACGCAGCGCTGGTACTGGGCGGTGCTCACCTGCTGGGTGGTGTTCCTCAACACCGCCTCCACCGGCGAGATCCTGGTCAAGGGCTACCGGCGGCTGCTCGGCACGGTGCTCGGGGTGGTCGCGGGGGTGGCGCTGGCGGGTCTGGTCGGCAACCACACCTGGGTGGCGTTCGCGCTCGTCCTGGTCTTCATCTTCGCGATGTTCTTCACCGCTCCCCTGTCGTACGCCCTCATGTCCTTCTTCGTCACGGCGATGCTGGGCCTGCTCTACACACTCCTGAACACCTACAGCCTCGCCGTGCTCTGGCTGCGCATCGAGGAGACGGCGCTCGGGGCCGCCTGCGGCATCATCGCGGCGGTCCTCGTGCTTCCGGTGCGCACCGACCACCGCACCGACGAGCTCCTGAACACGGTCCTGACCCGGCTCGCCGACGTCATCTCCGCGTCGGTCGAGCAGCTCAGCGGTGGCCCCGCGGCCGACCTCCTGGACAAGGCGCGGGACTTGGACACCGCGCTCGACGATCTGCGCGCCTCCATCCAGCCGTTGACCCACCCGATCACCCCGCTGCGCGGGCGCCGCAGGACGGCCCGCTACCTGGTGGCGCTTCTGGAGACCTGCGCCTACCACGCCCGTTCGCTGGCCGCGACGGCCGAGCTCGTGCCCTACAGCAAGAACGTGGCGGCCGATCCGCGCCTTGAGCGGGCGGGGCTGCGCATCGCCCACAACCTCGAGGTCATCGCCGCGTACGTGGACGACGAGAAGGCCACGGGTGAGGTCGAGTCGGGGGCCAGCATCGCCTCGATGCTGGAGGCCGAGGGCTCGGGCGCCCCCCGTTCGGGCACGGTGACCTACCGCGTCCTGCGCCATCTCCAGCGCCTCGACGAGGGAGTGGTGGGCCTCGCCCGCCCCCTGGACGTGCCGGTCGCGGGCCGCGGCAGGTCGGCGAGCAGGGCCCCGCAGCTCTGATCACCGCGCGACGGCGCTCTTGGGGGCCTGGGCCGCCGTGAGTCGGGGCTGTGCCGCACGCAGTGCGGTGCGCTGACCGGAGAGCGCGGGGTGGGTCAGGGCCAGGAACCAGGCGTCCGCGGCGGTGTGCAGGCCGCGGACCGCGGCGGCGCGACGGCACACGCGCAGCCCGTCGACGCTGACGATCCAGCGGGGCCGGGCCACGACGGTCACGGAGCGCACCCAGCGGCCGGCCTCGGTCAGGTCGTCGGTCTGCACGGCGACCAGCTTGCGCGGGGAGATGACCGCCGAGAGGGCGCGGGCGATGTCGCTGTCGTCGGGCAGCAGGGCCACCGGTTCCCCGTCGAGGTCGATCAGGCCGACCAGTTCGATGTGCGGAAGACCGCGATGGACGAAGGACAGGCGTCCGGCCGGGGTACGGGCCAGCAGCTCGAGGCACTCCTGCTCGGTCAGGGCACTGCGTTCGCGTCGGTCCATGTCCCGGCTCCCCGGCGGCAGCCCGCTCGGCGGGCAGGGTTCACATCAGGCGTGATCTCTCGCCGGGGTCCGGGGCGGCCCTCTGCGAGCCGGACGTCAACTCGCTCCCGCAGAGGGCACTTTGACTGTCGTACGACTGGGACGCGGACGCAATACGCCGCGAAGCGGCTCCGGCGGAGGGCTGAAATGTCGCTCCGTCGGGGCCTCAGACGCCTCGGATACTCGCGCTGCGGCACGGCGATGCACCACCGAGACACCGGCACCTACTCCCCGACCGGCAACTGTGTGCGCAGCCGGGCGATCAGCGCCTCGTCGACGCCGGGTCACTCGACCGCGCAGTCGTGCACCCAGCCGTGGTCGGCGGTCGGGTCGGCGAGGAACAGGTGCACGATCTCTGCGGGGCTCGCCCATGGCCGGGACAGTTCAGGGGACGGGTCGGGTGGGTCGCTTTCCGGTCGGCGATCAGCTCGGGCCGGTGCCTTCCGGCGCGGGCAGCGACTCCAGGAGGAACGCTGCCGCCTCCCGCAGCGGTGCCGGGGTGCCGGGCTTCCCCAGCAGGTGGGATGCCGTCCGTCCAAGGGTCTGGGTGGTGCGTACGGAGCCGATGCGGGCGGCGCGGGGAGCGATCTCGGCGATGAGGTCCTGCGCCTCTCGCCAGGCTCCGGCTCGTGCGAGGGCCGACAGGAGCTGCGCGGTGAACAGGTTCCGGTAGGAGGGGCCGGGTGCGGTGGCCGCCTCGTGCAGGAGGGGGATGGCCTGATCCCACTGGCGCAGCCGGGCGAGGACCCAGCCCTGGTGGCCGAGCAGCTCGTTCTGGTCGATCCACCAGGCCCAGGGCGGGTCGTGGCGCGATACGCCGTCCAGGAACCGGTTCCGGGCGCGGGCCATCAGGTCCGTGGGCTCCCGGTCGCCGCCCAGGAGCGCGATCGCGTGCGCTTGGCGGATCAGGACGAGAGTGCTGACCCTGGCCGGGAGTGCTCGGGCCCCGCCCACGCGGGCCGCGGTCTCCAGGGCGGTGCGCGGCGCACCCGTATGGGCCTTGAGCATGCTGTCGTTCAGCAGGACGAAGCGAGCCGTCCAGCGGTCGCCACACACCTGCGCCAGGGCCAGCGCCCGTGCGTTCATCCGGTGGGCAGCGCGGTAGCGGCCCGCGTCGAAGAGGATCCACCCGATGACTTCGCACAGTTCGGCGAGGGCCGCGAGCCGGTCGCCGCCCTGGGGGCGCAGGGTCCGGGGATCGGCGGACAGCTCCGGGATGCGCCGCACGGCCTCGCTCACGGCGGGCATCGCGGAGGTCGCGCCGGAGGTGGCGTCGAGGGCCACGAGGCGCTCGACGGTGCGGACGGCCAAGGGGATCACCCTGCCATGATCCGCCACGCGTCTCCCGAACGGGACAGGCGCCCCGGCCGGGACCGGCACTCCGCTCAGCGGGCCGACTCCAGGCGGTATCCGAGCCCCCGTACGGTGTCGATGGTGCAGCAACTGCCGGGCACCGAGCCGATCTTCTCGCGCAGTCGCTTGATGTGGACGGTGAGTGTGTTGGTGTCGGTGAGTTCGTCGCCCCACAGTTCGCGCAGGATCTGCTGGCGGCCCACGACCTGATGGGCGTGCTGCATCAGATAGCCGAGGACCTGGAACTCCCGCAGCGGCAGGTGCAGCGGCCTGCCGCGTACGTGGACGTGCATCCCGGCCGGGTCGAGTTCGATGTCGCCCACCGTGAGCCGCTCCCCCGGTGCCGCGCCCGACGCGGGCGCCCGCCACAGCAGCGGAAGGATCTCGGCGAGGCGGTAGGGGCGCGCGACGACGGCGACCGCTCCGGCGTTCAGGGCGGCCACCGCCTCATCGGCGTCCTGCCGGCCGACCCCCACGACGACCGTCAACGGGCAGAGACGGCTGAGGAGTTCGGTGACCGCCGCCGCGTCGACGACGGGCAGCGGAACACCGAGGAGGACCATGGACGGCCGCTCCAGGCCCGCGCGTAGCAGGACTTCGGCGCCGTCGCGGCATTCGGTGACCTTGATGCCTTCGGCGGTGAGACCGGCGGCCACCTCCCCGGCGACCGCCTCGTCGGCCTCGGCGAGCAGCAGCGCGGGTGCGGTGGGCAGACGCCTGGGCGTCCTTCGCGCTCCGGGCTGCGGCATCGGGCCACCCCCTTATCCGAAGCGGCCGGTGATGTAGTCCTCGGTGCGCGGGTCGGCCGGGTTCTCGAAGATCTTCTCGGTGGTGTCGTACTCGACGAGGCGCCCGTGACGTACGCCCTTGTCGTCCACGTCGGCGGTGAAGAAGGCGGTGTAGTCGGAGATCCGAGCCGCCTGCTGCATGTTGTGCGTGACGATGACGATGGTGAACTCGGCCGCGAGAGACGCCATCAGGTCCTCGATGCGCGCGGTGGCGATCGGGTCGAGTGACGAGCAGGGTTCGTCCATCAGGATCACCTCGGGCCGCACGGCGATCGCCCGCGCGATGCACAGCCGCTGCTGCTGCCCGCCGGACAGCGCCAGGGCGCTCGCCTTGAGCTTGTCCTTGACCTCGTCCCAGAGCGCGGCGCCGGTCAGGGCCTCCTCCACGAGGTCGTCGAGGTTGCCCTTCTTGCCGTTCACCCGCGGGCCGTACGCGATGTTGTCGTAGATCGACTTGGGGAACGGGTTGGGTTTCTGGAAGACCATGCCGATGCGGCGGCGGACCTCGATGGGGTCGATCTCGGCGTCGTACAGATTCTCCCCGTGGTAGACGACCTTGCCGGTCACGCGGGCGCCGGGGATGAGGTCGTTCATCCGGTTGAGGCAGCGGATGACGGTGGACTTTCCGCAGCCGGACGGACCGATCATCGCGGTGATCTGGCGACGGCCGATGGTCAGCGTCACGTCGCGGACCGCTTGGTGGTCGGCGTACCAGACGTCCAGGTCGGAGATGTGGAAGACCGGATCGCCGAGGGAGGGCGTGGGCCGGCCTTGGCGGCGGTCGCCGATCGCGAGGACCAGGGAGCGCCCTTCGGGCGCGTCGTGGCGGGTGGGGTCGGGGGGGGGGGGGGGGGGGGGGGGGGGGGGGGGGGGGGGGGGGCGGGGGGTTTGGGGGGGGGGGGGGGGGGGAAGGGACGGGGTCTTGGCTCATCGGGGTCACCAGCGCTTGCTGAAGCGGTTGCGCAGCCAGATCGCGGCCGCGTTCATGAGGAGGAGGATGGCGAGCAGGATGACGATCGCGGCGGCGGCCAGGTGGTGGAACTCCTCGCGGGACTGGCTGATCCAGCCGAAGATCTGGATGGGCAGGACGGTGTACGCGCTCTCCAGGCCCTCGGGGTTGAAGGCCACGTACGTCACCGCGCCGAGCAGCAGCAGCGGCGCGGCCTCTCCGATGGCCCGCGACAGGGCGAGGATCGACCCCGTCGCGATGCCGGGTACGGCCGCGGGAAGCACCTGGCGGCGGATGGTCTGCCACTGGGTCGCCCCCAGGGCCAGGGACGCCTGCCGAATCGACTGGGGCACGGCCCGGATCGCCTCCCGCGACGCGATGATGACGACCGGCAGGACGAGCAGGGACAGCGTGAGTGCGGCCGTCAGTACCGTTGTACCAAGGGAGAGTTGGCGGGCAAGCAGACCGAGGCCGAGGATGCCGTAGATGATCGAGGGCACGGCGGCCAGGTTCTGGATGTTCAGCTCGATCATGCGGTTGTACCAGCGGTTGGGGTCGGCGTACTCCTCCAGGTAGATGGCGGCCATGACGCCGGTCGGCAGGCAGAAGAGCGCGGTGAAAGCGACCACCCAGATCGTGCCGAAGATCGCGGACTGGGCGCCCGCGCGCTCGGGCCTGCGGATCGAGGGGAAGTTGTTCCACAGCCGCGAGTCGAGGCGCGGCCAGGCCTCGACCAGGACGTACGTGAGCAGCACGCCGAGGAAGACGATCCCCACGCCCAGGCAGCACAGCAGCAGGGCGCGAAAGGCGGTTTCACCGGGCCGGAAGCGCGGCCCCGCCAGTTTGCGGGGTGCCGCGTGCGCGGGTGGTTCGGTGACGCGGATGTCGGTCATTCGTACACCTCCCGGTACTTGCGCACCAGGCGGATGCTGATCATGTTCATCACGAAGGTGATGACGAACAGCAGGGCGCCGACGGCGAAGATGGTCTTGTACTCGAAGGACTGGACGGGGATGTCGCCCGAGCCGGCCTGGGCGATGAATCCGGTCATGGTCTGCATCGCGTCCAGCGGGTTGAAGCTGAGCGTGGCCCGGTTGCCGGAGGCGATCGCGACGATCATCGTCTCGCCGATCGCGCGGGAGATGCCAAGGACGCAGGCGGCGACGATGCCGGACAGGGCAGCGGGCACCACGACGCGTACGGACACGACGCGCTTGCCGGAGCCGAGCGCGTAGGCGCCGTCGCGCAGGGCGTCCGGCACGGCGGCCATGGCGTCCTCCGAGAGCGAGGCGATGGTCGGGATGATCATGACGCCCATGACGAGCCCCGCCGACAGGGCGTTGTTGAAGTCGGGCCCTTCGCCGAACGGCCAGTGGTCCTGAAGGAGCGGCGTGACGAAGCTGAGGGCGAAGAAGCCGTAGACGACGGTCGGTACACCGGCGAGCACTTCGAGGGCGGGCTTGAGCACCTTGCGCACGCGCGGGCTCGCGTACTCGCTGAGGTAGACGGCCGAGCCGAGCCCGACCGGAATCGCGACCAGGAGCGCGATCACGGTGATCAGGAGGGTCGCGCCGAGCAGCGGCAGGACACCGTACTGGGGCTTGGTGAACAGCGCGGTCCACTCGGTGCCGCCCAGGAACTCTCCGACGTCCACCCGCTCGAAGAACTCGGCGGTGGGCGGGATCAGCGAGATGACGATCCCCGCGGTCGTGGCGACGGACACCAGGGCCGCGATCAACAGCACGGTCTGGACGGCCCGTTCGCCGTAGCGAGGGCGGTCCCTGCGCAGGGACCGCCGGCCAAGAGGCCCCACGGAGGGCGGGCGGGGCGGCGGGCTCACTTCGTCGACGCCTTCAGCTTGTCGAGGTCGCCCTTGAGCTGCTCCTCCTGCTTCTGGTTGAGCGGGATGAACTTCGCGTCCTCGGCGATGGATTCGTTGTTCTCGACGTAGTACTCGACGAAGGACAACACCTCTTCCCGGTCCAGGGACTTGGCGTTGGGGTAGATGAACAGCGGCCGGGACAAGGGCGCGTACTCGCCGTTCTGGGCCGTCTCGACGCCGGGCGCCACGCAGCCCTTGCCGCCGTCGACCTTCAGGGCCTTGAGCTTGTCGGTGTTCTCCTCGAAGTAGGAGTAACCGAAGTAGCCGAGCCCGCCCTTGGAGCCCTCGACGCCCTGCACGGTGACGTTGTCGTCCTCGGTCGGCGAGTAGTCGGTACGCGAGGCGCCCTCCTCGCCGTTGACCGCCTCGGTGAAGTAGTCGAAGGTGCCGGAGTCGGTGCCCGCGCCGAACAGCTTCAAGGGCTGGTCGGGGAATTTCGGGTCGATCTGGTTCCAGTTGTTCACCTTGGACTTGGGTTCCCAGATCTTCTTCAGCTGCTCGACGGTCAGACAGTCCACCCAGTCGGCGTCCTTGTTCACCACGACCGTCAGCGCGTCGTTGGCGACCTGGAAGTCCTCGTACGTGATGCTCTTCTTCTCGCAGGCGGCCTTCTCCTCGTCCTTGATGGGACGGGAGGCATCCGAGATGTCGGTCTCGCCGTTGCAGAACTTCTCGAAGCCGCCACCTGTGCCCGATGTGCCCACCGTGACACGGACCTTGGGCTGCTCCTCGGCGTAGATCTCGGCCGCGGCCGTCGTCAGCGGGGCGACGGTGCTGGAGCCGTCCACCTTGACCGTGCCCGAGAGCTGATCGCCGTCACCGGAGCCGCCACCCGCGTCACCGCCCCCGCAGGCACTCAGGGTGAGAGCCACGGCGCAGGCCAGCGCCGCTCCCCCGACGGACCTTCGTGAACCACTGGTTGCGTTCATCTCTCACGATCCCTGATGTCGGGCCGGTGACTGGGCCGGCAACCGAGGAGGTCCGCGTGGAGCGGAGCTCCCACAAGACACCTTGGAGCGAACTGCGGCTATATGAACCGCGGGTGTATGGGAGGTGTCGCGGCGCCGAAGCATGGCTGAGCTTCTCCCTGGACGATCACCACTAGGTGAATGCCGCCCGAACGCAATCAACTCCCGCTACACCAGGGGCAGTTGGGGATATTGCGGCGTGCCCGCGACGCGCTCCGTCACCGGTACACCTCGGCGGAGTGCGAGCGGCCGACATCGCGGACGATCTCCAGGCCGAGTACGCGGTCGAGATGGGCGAACGTCTCGAACTTGGCGCCGCCCGGTACGTCGACGGCCGCTTCCAGACCGTCGAGCAGTCGCAGCACCGCCGGGGTGCCCAAGCCGTTCTCCAGGGCGGCGCGCGCCCGCTCCACGAAGTCGGCGGGCATCGCCTTGGACGGCTCCTCGGCCCAGGCGGCCACGGCCTTGCGCCAGTTGGCCAGCTTCTCGTCGGCGGCGTCGACGGCTTCCCCGGTGACCTCGACGGGCTCGTGGTGCGGGTGGCCGAGCAGGAGCAGCCGCAGGGCGAGAGCGTCCCGGTCCGCGTTCTGGTCGGCGTTCTGGTCGGCGTCTCCTCGCGCGGCGGCTGCGCCGATGTGCAGGGACAGACCGCCCGCGCCTTCGTACGTACGGCTGGTGAGGTGCACGGCCGGTGGGCCGCCGAGAGCCTCGGCGATCTCCTCGGGGGTGCCGTGGGCGTCGGCCGGACGGATACCGGCGGCGTCGGCGGCGGCTGCCGGTGGACAGGTCCACCCCATGAGGACGGTCCGGCCGCGCAGCTCGACGAGGCGGGCGAGGACGTCCGCGACGAGGAGCACACGCAGTCCGGTCAGGTCGTCGGGGTCGTCGGCCGACGGCGCATGGGCGCACATGCGCAGCGGTCCGAACCCGGCCAGATCATCAACGATGCTCAGCACACCACAGAGACTAGGCGCACCGCTCTTCTATGGCACCCGGCGGGAGCGGGCGGGACTCGCCGCCCGCCCGCTCCCGCTCAAGCGCCACTCCTCACGCCGGTCCGACCCCGCCCGTGCAGGCCGCGCCGGGCTCGGGGGTCTGGTCTCCCTGCACGTACTTGCCCAGGAACTGCTCGACCCGCGGGTCGGACGCCTTGTCCACGGTGAGCTGGCGGCCCCACGCGGTGAGCGTGAGGGCCCCCTTCTGTTCGGCGACCGGGCTCATCAGCGTGTAGGGCGTCGTGCTGACCTTCCGACTCAGGGTCTTGATGTCGCCGGCCGCCGCCTTGTCGTTGTACGTGATCCAGACGGCGCCGTGCTCCAGCGAGTGGACGGCGTTCTCCTCGCCCAGCGGTTTGTCGTACACATCGCCCTGGCAGTTGGCCCAGGCCTGGCTGTGATCGCCGCCCGCTGCCGGGGTCATCGGGTAGTCGACCTTCTTCGTGACGTGGTTGCGCCCGAGCTTCTTCGCGTCCCACGTCTTCTCGCCCTTGACGGGGGCCTGCGCGACGGCCTCCTTCTTATCCTTCTTCTCCGCCGCGTCGAGCAGGACGTACGAACCGAATCCGGCGAGCCCGGCCAGTACGGCCACGCCCGCGGTGATGGCGATGACGCGGTTGCGCCGGTCGCGTGCCTGCTCGGCGCGGCGCTGCTCCTGGATGCGGGTCTTGCGCGCCGCGGCTGTCGCGGCCGTCTTGCCCGTCTTCTGCTTGCCTGTCCTGGACTTGCCTGTCTTGGGGGTGCCCATGTCCGGGGATGTCCTTGTCCCCGCCGTGCCCGGGGCACGGCGGTGGTGATGGTGTGTGAGGTGAGCGGCACGGGCGCGCGACCGTGATCGTGACTGTGTCTGTCGTCCGCCGTCCGTGACGGACGGAGGACGACTCGGTCGCGCGGGGGTCCGGCCTAGGTCCTCTGCACCTGAAGGACGTGGAGATCCGGGGCGTACCGGTGAACAGGCCCCCGTGGCAAGGGATGTGCGGTGGCAGGGGGCGCGGGCAGTCCCGCCTCCCCCAGTGTCGTCGGCACCGACGGTTCAGGGGCCGGGAGCGCGGTCGCCGTGGCGTGCGTGGCGGAGGCGCACCGGTCGCCGGGCGGACAGCTGTGACCGAGCGAGGCTTCCCCCGCGGAGGCGGAGACCGAGACCACGCCACCAGCGCGCGTGTCGTCGTGATGCCCCGCCGAGCCGAAGCACACGCACAGGACGGCCAGCAGGGTGGCGAGGCTGACCCCGAACACGGCACAGCGCGCGGCGGTCCGCCGCTCTCCGCCCACCGTGTCCCGCAGCCCTGACGCCATGGCCGCAGATAGTAGCCGCTGCCGGATCAGTGCTGGGGCTCAGGGGCGGTGCGGTGCAGGCCATGCCGCGCGGGGAGGTGCCACGCAGGGAGGTGCCGCTCAGGCCATACCGCGCAGCCGCACCACGCAAGGAGATGCCGCTCAGGCCATACCGCGCAGCCGCACCACGCAAGGAGATGCCGCTCAGGCCATACCGCGCAGCCGCACCACGCAAGGAGATGCCACCCAAGCCATACCGCGCAGGGCCGCACCGCCCAAGGCAATGCCACCCAAGCCATACCGCGCAGGCCATGCGCAGCAGCCCGGCCTGACCAAGCTCAGCGTGCCCCCTCACGCCCCATGATGCGCAAGGACCTTGTGCGGGTCCGGGGCGCCGGGCACGACCGCCGGGTCGGCGTGCACCAGCGCGGCGGTCAGCTTCGGGACCGCGTGCAGCAGGGCGTGCTCCGCGTCGACCGCGACCTCGTGCGCCTCCCGTACGGACAGCTCCCCGTCCACGACGACCGCCACCTCGGCGCGCAGCCGGTGGCCGATCCAGCGCAGGCGCAGCTCGCCCACGCCGAGTACGCCGGGCACCGTCAGGAGCGCCGCCTCGGCCGCGTCGACCAGGGCCGGGTCGACGGCGTCCATCACCCGGCGGAAGACCTCGCGTGCCGCGTCCCGCAGGACCAGCAGGATCGCCGCGGTGATCAGCAGGCCCACGATCGGGTCGGCGAGACGCCAGCCCAGGGCGGCGCCGCCCGCGCTCAACAGGACGGCGAGCGAGGTGAATCCGTCCGTCCTGGCATGCAGGCCGTCGGCCACCAGGGCGGCCGAGCCGATCTCGCGGCCGACGCGGATGCGGTAGCGGGCCACCCATTCGTTGCCGATGAAGCCGATGACGGCAGCGGCGGCCACCACCCAGAGGTGGTTCAGGGTGCGGGGGTTGAGCAGCCGGTCGACCGCCGCCCAGGCCGCGAAGGCCGCGGACGCGGCGATCGTCAGGAGGATGACGATGCCCGCGAGGTCCTCGGCCCGGCCGTAGCCGTAGGTGAAGCGGCGCGTGGCGGCCCTGCGGCCCAGGACGAAGGCGATGCCGAGCGGGATCGCGGTCAACGCGTCGGCCGCGTTGTGCACGGTGTCGCCGAGGAGCGCTACCGAACCGGTGAGCACCACGATCACCGCCTGGGCCACGGCCGTCACGCCGAGGACGGCCAGGGAGATCCACAGCGCGCGCATGCCGCGCGCGGACGATTCCAGCGCCGGGTCGACCTTGTCGGCGGACTCGTGCGAGTGCGGTTTCAGCACGTGCCCGGCCTTGTGCCACCAGCGGGCCGAGCGACGCCCCGCACCGCCGGGCTCATGGCCGTGGGAGTGGGAGTGGGAATGGGAATGGCCATGAGGGTGGTGCTCGTGCGCAGGGTGCGGGTGTCCGTGCTGCTCACTCACGAGTGCGGCCTTCCGACGCGGGACGGAGAGTGGACACCGCGAGGCGCCCGCGCCCATTATGTGCGTATGAGCGCACGCATGCACCTATCACCTGCGCACGATGCGCACCCGCACGATCCGGGCGCCGAGCACTTCGCCCATGCGGCCGAGGTCCTGGGCCTCCTCGCCGACCGCACGCGGCTCGCCCTGCTGCACACCCTCGGCAAGGGCGAGGCGGACGTCACGACCCTGACCGCCGCGTGCGGCGCGGCCCGCCCGGCGGTCAGCCAGCACCTGGCCAAACTGCGCATCGCCGGGCTCGTGTCCGCACGCAAGGAAGGGCGACGGATGATCTACGGCCCGCCCGACGGGCATCTGCGCCGCGTGGTCGACGAGGTCCTCAACCTCGCCGACCACCACCTCAGCGGCGCCGCCGTCCACGACTGAGCGGGCTTCAGGCGTAGTCGCGCCTGCCGCGCCGGTGGGCGATCTCCCCCAGCACGATGTCCACGGCGAGGAAGGCCGTGAGCGGGATGCCGAGCAGCGGCACGAAGTAGCCGAGCACGGCGATCGCCGCCATCAACGGGACCAGGACGTAGGCCGGTACGTGCTGCCACGCACCGCGCGGCAGCGGACGCCCGAAGGAACTGCCGCGCCCGCGCTGCCACCACATGCGGTACCCCCACACGATCATCAGGATCAGACCGAGGGTGAGACCGGCGAGGGCGATCTGGTTGGCGAGCCCGAACAGCGTGCCGGTGTGCGCGTCGATGCCCCAGCGGGTCAGCTTGGCGAGCACGGGATAGTCGGCGAACCGCAGCACTTCGGTGACCTCGCCGCTGGCCGGGTCGACGGCGACCGAGTCCTGCTTCTCGGGCCAGCTGCGCTGGATCTGCCGGACGACGTACGCGGACGACGCGTCGGCGGGCGGTACGACCTCCACCGGGTTGGAGAGCCCCTCGGCACGGGCCGCCTTCAGGACGGCGTCGAGCCCGACACCGTCACCGGCGGAGGCGCCGCCCGCGTCCGATCCGCCGTGCCCCGCGTGCTCCCCGCCGCTCCCGGCGGTCGCCGTGAGCGCCGGCGTCGTCTGCCCGATGGCCTCGCGCAGATCGCTGACACTCTGTCCCGCGTACGTCGACCAGGTCAGCCCCGTGGCCGACAGGAAGATGAGCCCCAGGGCTGCCCACACGCCCACCGAGCCGTGCAGCGAGAGCGTACGACGGCGGCCGGTGGCCCCGCGCAGCTTGCGCTGGGAGCGTCGGCGTCCGAACCACAGCACCAGGCCGCCGCCCGCGATCACCCACAGCCAGCTGGCGGCGAGTTCGCTGTAGAGCCGGCCGGTCTCCCCCAGGTGCAGATCGCGGTGGAGCTCGTCGATCCAGGTGCGCAGCGGCAGGGCACCGGTGGAGCCGTACTGCTCCAGCGCGCCGCGCACTTCGCCGTTGTAGGGGTTCACGAAGACGGCGAGGGTGTGGTCGGCGTCCACGCCCGGCGTTCCGGCCAGGAGCACGCGGGTCGTCGCACCGTCCTGCGGCGATGGCCGCACCGCGCTGACCGTTCCCTCGGGGTGCGCCTTGCGGGCGGCCGCGACCTGTTTCGAGATCGGCAGCTCGGTCTTGTTCTCACCGACGGGGACGCGCAGTTCATGGGAGTACACGACCTTCTCGACCTGGTAGGAGCAGGCGTACAGAAGTCCCGTGGTGGCGGCGACGAGCAGGAAGGGGGCGATGAGCACCCCGGCGTAGAAGTGCAGTCGCAGTACGAGCGGACGCAGCGACGCCCATCCGGACCGTCCTGCGGGGGGCGGTGTCCCCTGGGTCTCCTGCCCGTCGTCCGGGGCGAGGAGTGTGGGTTCGGCGGACATGAGCTGCTCTCCTGGATGAACGGGACGAAGGGCTGGTGCGGAGCGGCGCCGTAACGGGCCGGTGCAGGAGTCGGCCGGCGGGGCGGAAGAGTTCCCGGCGATGGCCAGGAATCGTGTGACGCGCGCCACACGGCGGGCGCGGGAGACCCGGGCCCGCGGGAGAATCCGGCTGCCGGGCGTGCGCCGCGATTGACGTATCCCGCGCCCTTCACCGGTGGCAGGGGCGGGACTAGCGTCGAGAGACCGGGAACCCTCAGGGCCGGGAACCCCCGGAACCGGGGCCCCTCAAGACTCCGTTGGAGACGCGATGCTCCAGACACGCGAGTTGTTCGACAGCCTTGCCTCTCGCGCCGACCACCTCGACAACCAGACGCTCGCCACCGCCGCCGACGCCCTCTCCGCGTGCGAACAGGCCGTGACCGCCTGCGCGGTCGGCATGCTCGCCGAGAAGGAGGCCGATGAGCTGCGGGCCGCCATCAACCGCGACCTGAACTGTGCCGACGTGGCCTTCGCCACGCGGCGGGTCCTGACGCGCGGCACGGACGCCGATCACGCGCTGCTGGCCGCGCAGTTGCAGGCGTGCGTACTGGCCTGCGAGCACAGCCACGAGCTGTGCGCCCAGCACGCGCCGCAGCACGAACACTGCCGCCTCTGCTCCGAGGCGACCGACGGCGCCGCGTCCACCTGCCGCGAGGTCCTGCGGAGCCTGGGGGCCTGACTCACCCGGATGCCCGGGGTGCCGGGGCTCAGCCTTCGGTCCGGGCGTCCCCGGGGAGCAGTTCGCGCAGCATGGCCTCGAACTCGTCCGCCGTCACAGGGGTGTCCGCGAGGAGCGCCTGGAGAAGCAGCCCGTCGTAGGCGTTGGCGAAGAGCTTGACGCGCAACGGATCGTCGGTGAAGAGCCGGGCGAAGGCGCACAGCGTCTGAGCCCAGTGCCGCGTCGGCCCGCGCAGGTCGGGCCTGCGCGAGGCGAGCAGGCACAGTTCGAACTCGGCGAGCAGCCGCCCCGGGGCCGTGAGCAGGTCGGCCATCAGGCGGGCGAGGGCACTGAGCTTGTCGGTGCCCTCGCCGGGTGCCTCGATCAGCCGGCGCAGCCGCTCGGAGTCCTCGTTCATGCAGGACGTCAGCGCCGCGGTCAGCAGGGCGTCGATGCTCTCGAAGTAGTACGTGCTCGCGGTCGTCGGCAGTTCCGCCTCGCGGGCGACCTTGCGGTGCGTCACCCCCGAGGCGCCGTCGCGCGCGATCACGCGCAAGGTGGCCTCGATCAGCTCACGTCGACGGCGTTCGCCCTTGGCCCTACGGCCGTCCGTGATCGGCGCGTTCAGTGTGCGACTCCTGTCCGGTGGCGGTCTCCGCGACGATACCTGGCCGGTCGGGGCCGCTCGTGACCTGCTCCCCGCCCGCCGCCCGTGCCGTCTCGGCGCTCACGTGCCGGTAGCTGAGCAGCGTGGTCAGGAGCGCGAGCGCGCCCATGGCCAAGGACACGTAGAACCCGGCACGGGTCCCGAAGGAGTCCACGACCTGCCCCGAGGCGGCGGCGCCGAGCGCGACGCCGATCTGGAGCCCCGCGATCATCCAGGTCATCCCCTCGGTGAGGCGCGCCGCGGGAGTGAGCCGCTCGACGATGCCCATGATGGTGACCATGGTCGGCGCGAAGAACACGCCGGCGAGGAAGACCGCGGCGGACAGGGTCGCGATGCTGTCCACGACGAGGAACGGCACCGTCGTCAGGGCCGTGCCCGTGACCCCGAGCACGAGGAGCCGCGGGAGCGGCACGCTCCACTTCAGCGCTCCGAAGGTCAGTCCCGAGACGGCGGACCCGACGGCGTACACGGCGAAGACGATCCCCGCGGCCCCCTTCTGCCCCTGCTCCTGGGCGACAGCGAGCCCCATGGTGTCGACGGTGCCCGCGATGGCGCCGCCGAACAGCAGCGTGAGCGCCATGGCGAGCAGCGAGCCCGACCGGATCGCGGACCGCCCCGCGCCGCGCGCCTGCGGCTGCACGGGAGGTTCGGTGCGCTTCTGCGGGACGAAGAGCAGTACGCCCACCACGAGCAGCGCGGCCGCGACCATCGGCCCCGCTTCGGGGAAGAGGGCGGTGCCCAGGACCACGGCGATGGCGGGCCCGATGATGTAGGTGAGCTCGTCGACCACGGATTCCAGGGAGTAGGCGGCGTTGAGCCGCGGCGAGCCGCGGTACAGATGGGTCCAGCGGGCCCTGACCATCGCGCCCATGCTCGGCATGAACCCGGCGAGGAACGCGAAGACGAAGAGGGTCCACACGGGCGCGTCGTAGTACGCGCACAGGAGCAGCCCGCCCAGGGCGGCGACGCTGACGCCGGTGGCCGGGAGCAGGACACGCCCCTGCCCCAGCCGGTCGACCACGCGGGATATCTGAGGGCCTATCAGCGCCATGGACAGCGTGAACGTCCCGGCGACGGCACCGGCGAGCGCGTACTCGCCGCGCAGCTCGGACAGCATCGTGAGGATGCCCATGTGGGTCATCGGCAGCGGCAGCCGCGCGAGCAGCCCGGCCGCGGAGAAACCCTTGGCGCCGGGCGCGGAGAACAGCGCGCGGTAGGGGTTAGCCATCGAGCGCTCCCCGGTCGTTTCCGGGCAGCAGGAAGTGGTGCATTCGGGCCTCCGCAGCGCATCACGAGAAACTTGAACGAACGTCCCACTTTCTATCACGGGCGACGACCCGGGGAGGGGAAAGTCCGGATCACCGCCGCGGTTCGCTCCTCGGTCCCCGATCCGGCAAACTGCCCGGATGGACTATGAGTTCTGGAACGACATCCACACCCGCGGCGGCATCCCCGCGGTCAAGAGCGCACTGGAGGAGCTGGCCGAACGCGGTTCTCCCGAGGAGGTGGACGCGGCGATGGATCTGGCCTACCGGGTCATCGAGGACGACACCGCCCGCCTCCAGGCCCGAGCGGATCAGGCCGAGGCCAGGCTGCGGATGCTGACCGACGAGGCGCGCGAGGTGGGGCGGCAGGTCGACGCGCACGCCGAGGCCGAGGGCTCCGCCGCACCTCAGGAGCGCGCGGAGCGTGAGTGACCCGCACGGGGCGCCAGGGGGCTGAGCCGCGGAGCGGCTTGGCGCTTTCCGGGCTCCACCGCGACCGCGGCCGGTGCTAGCGTCCCAGCGTCCGTCGCTGAAAGGGATGCACATGACCGTGGAAGACCTCGACGCAAGCGGCACGACGGCCCCCACTCCCGAGGAAGTCGGGGCGATGTACGACCAGTTCGGCGACATGCTCGCCATGACGCTCGGCTCGACCGCCGTCCACATCGGCATGTACGCGCCGCACGACGAACGGCCGTCCGTCACCACACTGACCGCACTGGCCGACCTCGCCCAGGACCGGCAGACCGAATTCCTCGTCGACACGATCGACTTGGCGCCCCACGAGCACCTGCTCGACATCGGCTGCGGAACCGGCGGGCCCGCCGTCCGGCTGGCCGAGCGCACCGGCGCCCGCGTCACCGGGATCAACGTCAGCAAGAGCCAGCTCGCCCGGTGCCAGGACCGTCTCACTGCCCGGGGCCGCGCCGTCCAGGGCCTCACCGAGCGGGTGGACTTCGCCTACGGCAACGCCATGCGACTCGACTACGCGGACGCGGCGTTCGACGCCGCGTGGTCCATCGACTGCGTCCCGCACCTCTCCGACCGGCCCGCAGGGCTCCGCGAGGCCCTGCGGGTGCTGCGTCCTGGCGGGCGGTTCCTGTTCACGGAGTTCGCGCTGCGCGGCAGCCCCACCGCCGAGGAAGTGGCGGCCTACACGCGGATGTGGACCTGTCCCCCGCTCACCCCCTTCGCCACACTCGTCGACGAACTCCAACAGGCCGGATTCCGCGTGGAGTCCGTACGCGACATGACCTCGAACGCGGCCCTGTGCGGCGAGCTCATGTGCGTGCTCTACGAGGACCGGCGCGGCGAGATCGAGGAGCGGTTCGGCAAGGAGGCCCTGGCCCACACCGATCCGCTCATGGCCCCCTACCGCTCCTTCTGCCGCAACCACATGGACTACTACCTGCTCGTGGTGCGCGCCCCCGAGGCCTGACGCCCCGCGAGACCGGGCGCGACCCGCGGGCCTCCTGCGGTCGGCTCAGCTCACGGTCACCGTGACGACCGGCGAGACGGTCGCGCCGCTGGCGACGCGCAGTTCGTTCTTGCCCTTGAGGCCGAGCTTGGCGCGCAGGCCATAGCTTCCGGACGCGTTGGTGACCGTGCTGGCGGGCAGGGCCTTCCACGCCCCGTGCTGCTTCTGCTGCAGGGTGACCTTGCTTCCGGCCTTGAGCCCGGTCGCCTTGCCCGTGATGCGCAGCTCCTGCCACGCGCGCACGTGGGAGAGCGACGCCTTCGCCGTGAGCGTGGCCGGGGCGGGCTCGGCCGCGGTCTGCGACGGGACCGGCTCCGGGCCCGACCCGGCGGCGAGCGCGGCGGTGGCGGGAATCAACAGGACCGATCCGGCGAGGGCGGAGACGGCGGCGGTGCGCAGAAGGCTGTGACGGCGGGTGTTTCGCATAACGGCAGTGATCCCCTTGGGTGTCGGTCAGCACGCGGTCCTCGTCGTGCGACGAGCCGCACATTGATGAACATAAACGTAGGCACCCGACATTGCGATCACCCGGAGAGCGCGTAACGGAATCCGGTAAAACCGGTCACGGCACCGCAACTACCCGCACGGCTCCCCCGCGTTGCCTCTTCCCGGCCTCGTGGTCCGGTCAGCGGCGCGTCAGATGGGCGTGGGTCGCCGCAGCGGAACTGACCAGTTCGGTCACCTGATAGCCGTCGAGCCCGTCGGCCACGTCGTCCAGGAGCCGCTCGCCCCTGCCGACGAGGAGCGGGACGACGACCAGGTGCAGTTCGTCGATCAGGCGGGCGCGCAGGTACTGCTGCACGGTGGCCGGTCCTCCTCCGATACGTACGTCCCGGCCACCCGCCGCCTCGAAGGCACGCGCGAGGACCGTCTCGACGGGCTCATCGGTGAAGTGGAAGGTGGTCCCGCCCTCCATCGCGAGCGAGGGGCGCACGTGGTGGGTGTGGACGAACACGTCGTGGTGGTAGGGCGGGTTCTCTCCCCACCAGCCCTTCCACGACTCGTCCTGCCACGGTCCGCGCTGCGGCCCGAACATGTTGCGGCCCATGATGGTGGCCCCGATGTTCTCCTCGCTGCGCTCGATGCGGTCGACGTCGATCCCCGTCTTGCCGTCGGCGCGGTCGCGCATCGCTGCGATCATCCAGTCGTGCAGCCCTTCGATGCCGTCCCCGAAGGGTTCGTCCAGGCGCTGATGGGCTCCGGCCGCGAAGCCGTCCAGCGAGACGGTGATGTTGTGTACGCGCACCTTCGGCATGAGTTCTCCTCCGGGTGATTCTCCTGGGTGTTTCCCGCTCTCTCATCTTCGCGTCGAACGGACCCCGGCGGGATCGGCACACGCGCGGCCCTCAGATGCCCAGCACGGCCTTCGCCGTCACGAAGTAGATGATCAAACCGGTCGCGTCGACCAGGGTGGTGACCATCGGCGCCGACACCACCGCGGGGTCGATCCGCAGCCGCCTGGCGAGCAGCGGCATCGTGCCGCCGATGGTCGCCGCCCAGCCGCAGATGACCACCAGCGTGATCCCGACCACCAGGGCGATCTTCGCGCTGACGAAGAGCGTGCCCACGACCACCCCGAGGACCGCGAGCAACGAGCCCAGGACCAGGCCGACGCGGCACTCCCGCCATATGACCTTGAGCAGGTCCGATCCGCGCACCTCGCCGACGGCCAGGGCGCGTACGCACGCGGTCGCGGCCTGCGCCCCGGCGTTGCCGCCTGCGCCGATGAGCATCGGGATGAACATGGCCAGCTGCGCGGCCTTCTCCAAGGTGCCCTCGAAGGACTGCGTCACGCTGACGGTCAGGGTCGCCGCGACGAGCAACAGGCTCAGCCACAGCGCCCGGTAGCGCGCGAGCTGCCACACCGACGCGGCCATGTAGTGGCCGGCCCAGGGCGCGGCACCCGACTGCCGTGCCACGTCCTCGGTGTCGGCCGCCTCGATGACTTCGAGCGCGTCGTCGATGGTGAGCAGTCCGACGAGCCGGTTCTCGCCGTCGACGACCGGCAGGTTCAGGTCGTTGGTCTCGCGCATCAGCCGGGCCGCCCGCTCGGCCGAGTCGGTGGCGTACACGGACGCCGGCTCGGTGACGATCAGTGCGGAGACCATCGTCTCCGGCGGGCTGAGCACCAGTTCGCGCAGCTCGGCGATGCCGGTGAGGCGCTGTCCGTCGTCCACGACGGGCAGGGTGTAGACCGTCTCGGCCTGACCGCCCTTCTCCCGTACGACCTCCAGCGCCTGCCGCACGGTGAGGTCCTGCCCCAGCGCCACGACCTCGGGGGTCATGTAGCGGCCGACGGAGCCCTCCGGGTAGCCGAGCAGCGCGGAGGTCATCCGCCGCTCGTGCGCGCTCAGTCCCGCGAGCACCCGCTTGGCGACTTCGGCGGGGGCCTCGCGCAGCATCCTGGCCCGGTCGTCGGGGTCCATGCCCTCGACGAGTTCCAGGAAGGTGCGGTCGCGCAGCCCCTCCAGGATCTGCTGCTGGTCGACCGGCTCCAGCTCCTCGAAGACGGTCAGCGCCCGGTCCTTGTCGAGGAGCCGGAAGGCCATGCCCGCGTCGGCCGTGTCCATCCGGCCGAGCTCGTCGGCGATCACGTGCGGCGGGTTGGTCTCCAACCACTCGAGCGCAGCGTGCAGTTGATGGCTCTTGACTATGTCCTGCAACGATTCGGGGAGTTCCGGATGCAGCTCTTCGGACAGGTTCGTCTGAGGCATGGGGCAGGTCCTCGGCGCAGCGGTGAGACACGACACGGGGCACCCGGGTGGAGAGCGCCGATGAAGGCTACATGGGCCGGATGAACGCCGGGAGGGCGCGTTTCACGGCGGCGGGAGCGGTCACCGCGCCCGCGCGGTCCGGCTGCGGACGAGGCTGATCAGGGAGGGGCCGCCGCGCAGGCACCAGAGCGCGATGACGGGATCGCAGATGGCGCAGCCCAGGGACGAGTCGTGGGCGAAGGGGATGATCGGGTTGCCCTTGAAGTGGTGGAGCAGGTCCCAACCGGTGTGCAGCAGCCAGCCGATGCCGATGAACGTCCAGGATTCCAGGCCGCGGTAGGCGCAGTAGGTGACGGCGGCGGCGAAGGGGAACTCCCAGCCTCCGAAGCCGCCGCCGCTCAGGTAGGCCGCGCCCGCACCGGCCACCATGATGGCGTTGAAGCGGCGCCGGTGCGGTTCGCGGATCAGGGACATGACGAGGGCGTAGAGGACGCCGATCAGTAGCGGGGCGACATAGGTCATGGCCTGCATGGAGTTCCTTCAGTGGTGGTGCGTGTCCGGTCCGTGCCGGGATCACCGCCGAAGTTATCCGGGCCCACGACCGCCTCCCAGTGGCATTAATGACAGCCTTCAACGGGATAGCGCCACTGCCTGAGAAGGGCTCTCTCGCCCGGTCCCTCATCGCCTCCCGGACTCAGGGTGGCGCCTCGCGCCGCCGGTCAGGAGCGACTCGATTCCGTGACCCCGTTCTCCCATGACCTGCCGGCAGTTGGCGGCCTCCGCCGCCGGGCCGAAGGCCTCCTTCGCGCGCCGCGCCGCCACGGCCGCCGCGGTGTCGGCGCTCACGAGGTCGGCGTTGACCGCTGTCGCCGCCGTCATGCCGGCGGCTGCGGACACCATGACTCCGGCCACCAGGTCGGTGACGTTGCCCGCGACCCACACCCCCGCGACGCCCGTGTAGCCGGTCGCGTCCGACTCCACGTAACTCCCCACGCCCATGGGGTGGTTGACGCTCTTCAGGCCGAGCCCCGCGAGCACCGCGCCGCGCGCCTCGAACTTCGGCGCCACGGCGAGCGCCCGCACCGGGATGTGCCTGCCCGAGGCCAGCCGTACGCCGGAGAGCCGGTCCTCCTCGACATCGAGACCGACCACTTCCCCGTCGACCACGGCGATGTCACGGGCGGCCAGCTGCTCCCACTGCTCCTCGGTCAGCTCGCCGGCGGTGTGCAGGAACAGGGTCACCCGCGGCGACCACTGACGGAACAGGAGTGCCTGGTGCACCGCCATCGGGCCGGTGGCCAGGACGCCGATCGGCTCGTCGCGCACCTCCCAGCCATGGCAGTACGGGCAGTGCAGGACGTCACGGCCCCACCGCTCACGAAGACCGGGAACATCGGGCAGCTCGTCGACGAGCCCTGTCGTCACCAGCAGGCGTCGCGCGCCGTGGCTCCGGCCGCCCGCGGTGTCCACGACGAAGCGCTCGCCGACCCGACGGACGCCCGTGACCAGGTCGGACACGATCCGTCCGCCGTATCGGGCGACTTCCTCCCGGCCGATCCGCAGCAGGTCGCCCGGCGCGAGGCCCTCGTTGGAGAGAAACCCGTGCACCCCGTCGGCGGGAGCGTTGCGCGGCTCACCGGAGTCGACCACCAGCACCGTGCGCCTGGCCCGGGACAGGGTCAGCGCGGCCGACAGACCGGCCGCGCCGCCCCCGACCACCAGTACATCCACCTCTGCGTCGACATCCGCTCCGGCAGCCGCGCGCTGGTCGGCGGCGATGTCTCGCTCATTCGTCTCAGTCATGCGGACACCGTGCGCCCGACCTCAGCAGATCGGCAAGCTTCCTTGCTGGTTCAGCAAATGAGAACCTTCACCGATCACACTCCAGATCGGCCGGGTCGACCGCGTCGGCCATCACCCGCATGCCCTTGTCGTTGGGGTGGAGGTGGTCTCCGCCGTCGAGGGCGGGGAGCAGCCGTTCCCGGTCGTACGGGCTGCGGAGCGCCTTGTCGAAGTCGGCGACGGCGTCCAGCTCGCCGCTGCTCCTGATGAAGTCGTTGACCTCCTGGCGCACCGCCTCACCGGCGGCGTCGAACTCCGACCAGCCCTTGAAGGGCAGCACCGTCCCGCCCACGACGCACTTGCCCGCCGCGTGCGCCCGGTCGATGATCTGCCGATATCCGTCGATGAGTTGAGCCGACGTGACCCCGGTGTGAGCCTTGATGTCGTTGATGCCCTCGAACAAGAACACCGTGCGCACGCCCGGCTGGGAGAGGACGTCCCGTTGCAGGCGGGCCAGGGCGCTCTGCCCCGCGCCGTCGGCAAGGACCTTGTTGCCGGAGATGCCTTCGTTGGCGACGCCCTTGACGCCGGTCATGGACGCGCCCTGCAGTCGTCGGGACAGGTAGTCGGGCCAGCGGCGGTTCGTGTCGGTGGTGGACTGCCAGCCGTCGGTGATGGAGTCGCCGAGCGCGACCACGGCGCCCGTGTCCGCCGCGCTCTCCACGCTCACCGCGTCGAGGTAGAACCACGAGCCGATCCGCTCGCTCCAACTGCCCTCGCCCTCTTCGCCCGCGTGGTCGCCGCCGGTCGCGTACGACGTCTGCATGGCCATGCCGTGCCCTGTCGCCTGGCCCGCGGCCTCGGCCACGTACAGGCTGACGACGAGGTCGCTCTGTGCCGCGAGCCGTCCGGGCAACGGATCGCTGGTCACGCTGTCGCCCGGCGCCACCGTGACGGAACGCGCGCCCCCGAAAGTGATCCTGCGGTTGCTGCCGGGGACGAGCCGGGCACCCTCCTCGCGCTTCCCGGCGTACACCTTCCCGAAGGTCACCGGCCGGTCGCCGAACGCGTTGGACAGCCTGACCCGCGGCTGGGAGCCGCCGAGGCTCGTCCGGACGACGAGACGGTAGCTGCGGTCGCCCACCGCCTGGCCGAGCCGATCGGCGCTCGCTCCCCAGGTGACGACCTGATGCCGGGACGCCTCCCCCGCCGCCGAGGCCGACGCCATCGGCAAGCACAGCGCGAGCACGAGCCCGCAGACGACGCCGACCGCCCGGCTCCGCCGCGCGAACCACATCCCGGGCCTCAACTGCCCGCTCCCCGCAGCGTGACGGAGCCTCCGGGCTTGAGGGCGACCTTCCGGGTCACTCCCCCGTACGACACCGTGGTGCTGCGCCCGCCGACGCTGCGCAGCCGCGCCTCGGTGACCTTCCCGGACCGCCAGCGCAGGTCGACGACGAAGCCGCCGCGCACGCCGACGCCGGTGACCGAGCCGGAGCGCGCCCACGCCTCGGGCAGGGCCGGGAGCAGCTCGACGTGTCCCGGGCGCGAGTAGACCAGCATCTCCAGCATCGCCGCCGCCGTGCCGAAGTTGGAGTCGATCTGGAAGATGCCGCGGCCCTTCTCGACCTCGTAGATGTCGAAGAGGTTCATCGCGGTGCCGTTGCTGCCCTCGATGGACGGCCGCAGGTTGTTCACGATCAGCTGGTACGCCCTGTCCGCGTCCTTCAGCCGGGCCCAGCACAGGCTCCGCCAGGCATTGGCCCAGCCGAAGCTCTCCATGCCGCGTGCGGCGAGCAGCGCCGTCGCCCCCTCGATCAGAGCCTTGGGCGTCGACGCGTCGCGGCGGATCCGGTCGCCGGGGAAGAGCTGGACCAGCGGGGAGAGGTGCCGGTGGGTGGTCTCGCCGAGGTTCTCGGGAGACATCCACTCCTCCAACCAGCCGGTCTTCGGGCTGACTTGGGGGAGGTTGAGGCGTTCCTGGAGCGCGCCGACGGTCTTGGCGTGTGCGATGTCCTTGCCGAGGACGGAGCAGGCGGTGCGGTAGTTCTCGAAGAGCGCCCAGACCAGTTCCTGTGCGTACGTGATGCCCTTGGCGTCCAGGGGGCCGTGCTCGGGAGACCAGTCGCTGTCGGCGATCAGGACCTCGCGGCTCTCGCCGGTCGCCTCGTCGGTGACGGTCTCCGTGAGCAGGCGCGCCTCCCAGAACTCGCAGGCACCCTTGAGCAGTGGATGGATCTTCGCGAGGTAGGCACGGTCCTGGGTGAATTCGTAGTGCTCGAAGAGGGAGTTGGCCAGCCAGGCGTTGCCCGCCGGATGCCACCACCAGCCGTTGCCGCCGTGGATGTTGGTGGAGATGGCCACGGTCCAGCCCGCGATCTTCCCGCTGGAGTTGCGGTAGCGGTTGCGCGGGTCGTTGAACAGGGTCCGGGTGAGCTCGGTCCAGGAGGGCAGCTGCGCCAGGCAGTAGTCGGCGTACGCGTCGAAGCAGCTGGACAGGGCCGCCCGGTCGGCCAGCCAGTAGTTCATCTGGATGTTGATGTCCGTGTGGTAATCCCCCATCCAGTCCGGGTCGTTGCCGTCCAGCCACAGGCCCTGGAGATTGAGCGGCAGGCTGTCGCGGGACCCGGCGATCATGAGGTAGCGGCCGAACTGGAGGTACGCAGCCTCGAGTTCGGGGTCCGCCTCGCCGTCCTGGGCACGGGCCTGTACGCGTTCCCAGGTGTCGAGGCCGCGCTGGGTCCGCGACGAGGTGCCGAGCGAGACGCCCATCCGCTCGAACAGGCGCCGGTGGTCGGCGACATGGGAGTGCAGGAGCGTGGTCGCCGAGTGGCGGGCCGCCGCGAGGACCTTCGTCCTGGCGAGGCGTTGCGGGTCGAGGGTGGGGTCGCGGTAGCCGGCTGCCGCGTCGGGTGCGTAGTTGGTGCCGCCGCTGACCACGACCGTGAGCTCCTTGCACCCGGCGAAGGAAATCCGCGAGCCGTCGACGGCCACCGTGCCGGTGGTGCTGTAGGCCGTCACCGCGGCGCCGTAGCGCAGCCCGCCGTCCGGGAAGGCGGCACCGAACGAGGCGGCACGGGGAGGGTGCGCGGTGGTGGTCTCGTCGTGGGTGCCGGTGAGGGTCACCGTTCCGGTGTAGCGGCCGCCACCCGTCTGGGAGAAGTGCAGGACGATCGCGTCGTCGGGATGGCTCGCGAAGATCCGGCGCTGGTACGTCACCCCTGAGCGGACGTACGAGGTGGTGACAAGACCTTGGCTGATGTCGAGTTCGCGGCGGTAGTCGGAGACCGCGGACAGGTCGTGGTCGGGGATGTCCACGGTCAGGCGCCCCAGGAGGGTGAAGGAACCGAAGTCATCTCGCCCGTAGGGGAATTGGCCGTCCGCGTCGAGGGTGGCGTTGCGGCCGCCGGTCCACAGCGTCGCGTCGGTGATGAGCAGCAGTTCGCGGGCCGGGTCGTTGCCGGTGAGCGCACCCAGGCGCCCGTTGCCCACGGGCAGGCCCTGTTCGATCATCGCCCGGTCGGACGCGGGCGCCCGGTACCAGAAGCGGGTCGTCTCCGCATCGGCCAGCAGGGGCGATCCCGCCCGCCGGGTCTCGGGCGCGGAGTCCGCGAAGGCGGGCAGACCGCCGAGTGCGGTGAAGGCGCCCGCGGCGGCGGCCACGGAGAGGATGTCGCGGCGGCTCGGTCTGGGGCGTGGTGAGCGGGTGTGCTGATCGTCGTCCACTAGGCACTCCGTTCAGGAGGAAAGTGCGTGCGGGAGGGAGGAAACGAGCACGGACGTGGGTCAGGACCGCTTCGGTACGTCGATCCGGTCGAGGTCGGGGGCGTAGCCGTCGCCGCTGTCGAAGGTGACCGTGTTGGTCCCGGCCTTGAGGGTCACCGGCACACCGATCGTCTCGGCGGTCCCCCAGTCCCCGGTGGAAGGGAACTTCAGGGCGGTGGAGCCGTTGCCGTTGGCGGAGACCTGGACCGTGCGCGGATCACCGCTGACGTACGCGACGTCGATCACGTAGCGCCCTGCCTTCGGCACCACGATGTCGTTGAACCGGAGTTTTCCGCCCTGGTAGAGGTTGCCGACCTTGCTTCCGCCCGAGCAGGCGGCGCAGTCACCTACGGCCGCGTTGCCGCTGAGGGTGTTGGCCGCGGACTCGGCCTCGTACCCTGTCATCCGCTGCTCGGGGCCGCGCGGCGTGACGGTGAAGAGGCGCGAGCCGTGCGCGGTCAGCGTCTGCGTCACCTTGTCCTTGTACGTGCCGAGGTCCTCGTGGTTCCACAGGTCGCGGACCTTGCCCCGGCCGGAGAAGCCGAGGGACGAGAAGTCGGCGGTGACGGCGGCGGGCGAGTCGCCGAGGTTGAACAGGGCGACGGTGTGGCTGCCGTCGGCGTTCTTCGCGCTCCAGACCTGCCGGTTGCCGGAGGCGGTGATCGGCCTCGCGGGTGGTGTGCTGCCCTGGTTGAGGGCGATGACCTCGCGGTTGGTCAGGAGCGATACGCCGTAGTCGTCGAGGCGGGTGAGGTCGTCGCCGGTGTAGAGGGGTGACTTGGCGATGGCCCACAGCGTCGCGTAGCTCTGCCGTTCGGCCTTGCTCAGGCCGTCCATCTCGCCATTGCCCACGTTCAGGGAGTCGAGGTCGTTCCAGCCGCCGGGGCCGGCGTGCCGGGTCCAGCCGGGTGCGTCGTCCCAGCGGTCGTCGACGGAGTTCTCCCACGACACCAGGGTGTCGCAGTAGCACTCGACGTCCGTGTCGATGCGCCAGCCGTTGGAGTACTTCTTCCAGTCGGCGACGTGGTTGATGTCGAGCGCCCAGGAGATCTCCAGGTGGATCGGGCGCCCGGCCTTGGCTATCGCCTGCTTCCAGGCGGCCACGTCGGCGACGTTGTTGTAGTTGTCGCCGCTCTTGGATGAGCCGGGGCCCACCCCGTCGAGCTTGAGGAAGTCGTAGCCCCAGTCGGCGAAGAGCTGGGCCTGCGAGTCGACGTACTTCTGCGCGCAGGGGCGGGAGAAGTCGAGCTTGTAGGCGCTGTCCCAGCCGTTGGTGGTGCGCAGGTCGTCGTACACGATGTCGGCGGTGGTGCAGCCCTCCGCGTTCCAGATGGGCACCTTGCCCTCGCCGTACGCCTCCTTCTCCAGGCCCACCGGCAGGTAGATGCCCGCCTTCAGGCCCTTGGCGTGGATGTCGTCGGCGACCGGCTTCATGCCGCGCGGAAAGCGGCCCGCGTCCGGTGTCTGGCGGGCGTGGGCGTCGAACTCCGGTTTCCACGCCATGTCGCGCCACCAGCCGGCGTCGATGTTGACGTACTCGTAGCCGTACTTCTTGAGCTTGGACGCCATGGCGTCGGTCTGCTTGAGGACGTTCTTCTCGGTCAGGTAGCTGTAGTCCCCGTCGGGGTTGAGCCCGGGGTACTTCGAGGACTGCATGGACCAGCTGGTCCAGCCCATGTAGGGCTTCTGGGCCAGGTCCGCGGCGGGCGCCGCCTCGGCCACGGGGGTGGCGGCGGGCACGGCCGTCGTCGGACCGGCGGCGAGGGCCAGGACGAGCACGGAGGAGTACAGGGACGACCGCATGGGCCGGACCTCCTGAGATCGGGGGCAGCGTGTCGGGGGGGGGAGAGAGACGTACGCGCGGCTGTGAGGTCAGCCCTTGCCGGAACCGATGGTCAATCCGCTGATGAACTGGCGCTGGAGCGCGAAGTACACCAGCAGCGTGGGGATCGCGGTCAGCAGCGCACCGGCCGCGATGAGGTTGGGGTTGGTGAAGTACTGGCCCTGGAGATTGGCGAGGGCGGAGGTGATCGGCCTCTTGTCGCCGGTGTCGATCAGGGCGAGCGACCAGAAGAAGTCGTTGTAGATCCAGATCGATTCGAGGGTGGCGAGCGCCGCGAAGGCGGGGCGGCACAGCGGGAGCACGATCTGGAAGAACTGCCGCCACACGGGCGCGCCGTCCACGAGGGACGCCTCGGTGATCTCTTTGGGGATCGTCCGCATGTAGTTGCTCAGGACGAAGGTGCAGAAGCCGCACTGGTAGGCGATGTGGATCGCGATGATGCCCCAGACGGAGTCGTAGAGCAGGAACGAGTCGCTCATCCAGCCGGGGAGGCCGATCTGGAGGTAGAGCCGGTACAGCGGGGTGATGAGCACCTGTGCGGGCAGCAGGTTGCCCGCGGTGAAGAACATCAGCAGGGCGATGTTCCACCGGAAGTCGAAGCGCGAGACGAAGAAGGCGACGGCGGCCGAGAAGAGCAGGGTGCCGAGTACCGCCGGGATGGTGATGAGGACGGAGTTCCAGAAGAAGTGCGGCATCCCGGACTGGCTCCAGGCGTCGGAGAAGTTCTCCAGGCTGATGCCGTGCGGCCAGGACAGATAGCCGTGCTTCGCGGTGTCCTCGTAGGGCCGCAGCGAGGTGTACACCGCCCAGAGCAGCGGGACGAGCCACAGGAGGGCGATCCCGCCGAGGAGGACGTGCCGGCCGGTCTGCCGCCGCGGGCGGGGCGGGCCGTCGCCCGAGGGCAGTGCGCTCCGGGTGCGTGGGCCTGCGGCCGGCGGGGTGGCGGTCGCGGTCACTGGTCCTCCTTGCGGAAGGTCTGTACGAGGAAGGCGCAGATGGCGAGCAGGGAGACGACGAGCAGGACGACCGCGAGCGCGGAGCCGTAACCGATGTGGCTGGACTCGCCGATGATGTTGTCGGTGATCAGGAGCGAGAGGAGCTCCATGCCGGGTTTGCTGCCGGTGCCACCGCCCAGGACGTACACGATGTCGAAGGCCCGCAGGGACTCCATGACGGTCACGACGAGGATGATGATGTTGACCGGCTTGAGTGCGGGAAAGACCACGCGCAGGAACGTCTGGCGTCCGTTGGCGCCGTCGAGGGCGGCGGCCTCCTTGAGCGCGGGGTCGAAGCCCTTCAGGCCCGCCAGGTAGAGGATCATGATGTAGCCGGTGTGCCGCCAGGCCGAAGCCACCAGCACGGCCCAGAGGTTGAGGTCCGGGTCGCCGAGCCAGTCGATGTGCTGACCGGGAGCCACTCCGCCCAGGACGCCGTTGAGCAGTCCGTTGTCGGGGTTGTAGATGATCTCCCAGATGAAGCCGACGACGGCCAGCGAGAGCACCATCGGCAGGAAGATCGCGGTCTGGTAGATCCGTGTGAAGCGGATCTTCCGGTCGAGCTGGTAGGCGAGGAAGATGCCGAACGGGGTGGGCAGCAGCGCCGTGAAGAGCAGCCAGACGACGTTGTGCTGGACGGCCGGCCAGAACGGCGGGTAGTTGGTGAAGATCTCCCGGTAGTTGTCGATCCCGGTCCAGCGGATGTCGGAGAGCGCGATGCCGTCCCAGTCGGTGAAGGACAGGCCCACGGAGGCGAGCGCGGGAAGCCAGACGAAGACCAGCAGGGCGAGCAGCGGAATGCCGACGATGACGGTGAGGAAGACGCGGTCACCGGGGCCGAGCCGCCGGGGCCGGGCACGCTTGGACGGGGGCGCTGGGCGCGCTGTGCGCACGGGGGACATGGTGAACCTTCCCGGTCCGGATCAGGCCGTTCGGGCCGTTCAGGCCGTGAAAAAGCGCGGACGCTGGGACTCGATCTTCTTCAGGAGGGCCGCGCCGTCGTCCGGGTGACCGAGCCATTCGGTGAATCCGGGCAGGACGACGGTGGAGATGAAGCCCGGGTCGCTGTCGCGGTCGCCGAACTGGGTGATGTGCTCGGCCGACGCGATGAGGTCGGCGGACTTCTTCTGCAGGGCGTTGTACTTGCCGGTGTCCGCGCGGGAGTTGACGGCTACGTTGCTCGGGTCGACGCCCATGTAGAGGTTCTCGGCCTCGGCGCCGCCGAGGTATTCGAGCATCTTGGTGGCGCCCTTGAGGTTCTTCGGCTTGCGGCTGAGCATGAAGCCGTCGGTGGGGGCCTCGACGGTCTCCTGGCCGTGGGCCGGGTCGACCTCCGGGAAGGCGAAGAAGTCGATGTCCGCGCGCAGCTTCTCGTCGGTGATCTGCTGGCCGAGGAAGAGCCCGATGACGGCCATGCCCGACTTCTTGTCGAACAGCGACTGTGCGGCGTCCTGCCAGGACCGGCCGCCCGCCCCCTGCTGGTAGAAGCCGCTCAACTCGCGCCACAGATCGAGGGTCTTGGTGGTGCGGCGGTCGGTCCAGGCGACCTCGCCCCGCATCAGGTCCATGTGGAAGTCGTAGCCGTTGGCACGGAGATTGAGATAGTCGAAGGCCCCGAGGATCGACCAGCTGTCGCCGCCTCCGTAGCCGGATGCGATCGGCGAGAGGCCGTCCTTCTTCATCTGCTTGGCGAGCGCGGTGAACTCGCTCCAGGTGCGCGGTGCTTCGTATCCCTTTTCCTTGAACACGCTTTTGCGGTAGAAGACGGCCCACGGGTAGTTGTACAGCGGGACGAAGTAGTACTTGCCGTCCTGCCCCTTGGACAGCTGCTTGGCGGCGTCGCTGAATCCGGAGCCTATTTTCTCCCATACGTCGTCGATGGGGTGGGCCAGCTTCTTCTTGGCGAAGTACTGCATGCGGTAGCCCGCGAACCAGGTGAAGACGTCGTCCGGGGTGCCCTGGAGATAAGTGGAGATGCTCTTCTGGAACGTGTCGTGGTCGACGGTGTTCGTCTTGACCTTCAGTCCGCTGTCCTCGGTGAAGGCGCCGGTGACGGCCGCGTAGGCCTTCTCGGGTGTGGCGTCGGCTCCGTTCGACCCGAAGGTCACCGTCTTGGGATCGGCGGCCGGTCCGCCGCCGCAGGCGGTCAGGAGCGGCGCGGCCAGCGCGGCGGCACCGGCCCCGAGGGAGCCGCGGACCACGGTGCGGCGGCTCGGCTCACGGGCGGTGAAGGGTCTGCGGCTCTGCTGCGTCATCGCAACTCCTAGTACGTGTCTATGCCGATGAAGGACTGGATCGCGGTGGCCGCGGCCCCGCGCGCCCACTCCTCGAAGGGCAGCGGACGTGTCATCACGTCGCACTGCGCCGCGGTGCCGAAGGCCGCCGCGGTGAACGCCTCGCGGATCTGCTCGGCGAACAGGTCGTACGCCGCGAGCCCTTCGCCGGAGATGATCACTCGCTGCGGTCCGAGGACGTTGACGACGGCTCCGATGGCGCGGCCGATCGCTTCCCCGGCCCGTGCGTAGGCCTCGCGTGCGCCGGGATCGCCCTGGTGCGCCAGCGCAAGGGCCGCGGCGGAGTCGGCGACCGGGGTGCCGGTCACCTCACGGACGCGGCGGAGGATGGCGGCGTCCCCGGCGATCGCCTCCACGCAGCCGGTGTTGCCGCAGTGGCAGGGCGGACCCAGCGGGTCGATCGGCAGATGGCCGATCTCACCGGCCACACCGTGCGCGCCGGAGACGACCTTGCCGTGCACCACGAGCCCGCAGCCGATGCCCGCGCCGACGGTCACCAGGGCGAAGTCGGAGATTCCCGCCCCGGCGCCGAACCACTGCTCGGCGACGGTCAGCGCGCGCACGTCGTTGTCGACGGTGACGGGCAGTCCGGTGACGGTGGAGGCGAGTTCGGCGAGCGGTACGTCCCGCCAGTCCAGGAAGGGCGAGTAGCGCACCACCCCGGCGGTGCGGTCCACGTCACCGGAGACGGCAAGACCGAGGCCGCGCACCTCCACGCCGAATCCCTCCGCCTCCGTGAGGAGTTCCTGGACGAGTCCGGAGATCGAGGCGAGCACCGCTCCGGGGTCTCGGTCGGTGACCGGGAGGTGGCGGGCGACGCGGATGCGGCAGCAGAGGTCGGTCAGGACGGCGATGATCTCGTCGCCGGTGACCTTGACCCCGATGAACAGGGCCCGCCCGCCGTCGACCCGCACGAGGGTGGCAGGGCGGCCGAGGGAGGGCCGCGCCTCCTCGTCCGCTCCTTCGACGAGGTAGCCGGCCGCCATCAACGGCCGTACCGCCTTGGTGACCGCCGCCGAGGAGAGCGCGGTCCGCCGGGAGATCTCGATCCGCGTGAGCGGGCCGTGGGACAGAACGGTGGTGAAGACCAGGGAAGCGGCAGGTGTGGGTGCCGGAACCACGTCGATCCGAGGGGTCGTCGAGGGGGTCGTCGAGCGCATGGCCGAAACGTAGGGGGTGTTCTTTTCCTCTGTCAATGAAAGAAGCAAGCACCTTTCAAGAAGCACTGTCAGGAGGTGTTGAGCTTCAAATCAGCTACAGAAAGAGGGTGTTGACAGTTGATCGAAGGGCGTGTTGGCTGCCGCATGTTCTCGAGGCGCCATCTCAACGTGAGGATCCATGCCTGTGATCTCCTTCGCCCCTGAGACCGGGGTCTGGCTGCTCCGCACTCCGCGCACGTCGTACGCACTCCGGGTCGACGCGACGGGAGCGCCCTGCCATCTCGCGTGGGGACCACGGCTGACCCTGGCGGAGGCGCAGGAGCTCGCCGCTCCCCCGGCCCCAACCCCCAGCAGTTTCGAGGGACGGCCACCGGTCGGCGAGGAGCTCCCGGTGGACGGCGGGGCACGGTACGGAACCCCTTCGCTTCAGGTGCGCTTCGCCGACGGCACCCGCGCCCTCGAATGGGAGGCGTCAGGCCACCGCGTCCATGAGCCGGCGCCGGGATCGACGGAACTCGCCCTGGAGTTCCGCGACCGCCACTACCCCCTGGGGATCACCCTCCACTACCGCGTCCACGACGACAGCGACGTCATCGAGCGCTGGACCGTGCTGCGCAACACCGGCGAGGAAACCGTGGTGCTGCTGCGCGCCGACTCCGCCGCGTGGACACTTCCGGCGAGGGACGACTACCGGCTCAGCCATGTCACGGGCCAGTGGTCCGCGGAGACCCAGCTGCACCGGGATCGCGTGCCGTTCGGCGAGACGGTGCTCACCAGCCGCAGAGGTGTCACCAGCCATCACGCGAACCCCTGGGTGATGCTGGACGCGGGTGACGCGACCGAGGACCACGGCCAGGTATGGAGCGCGGCCCTGGCCTGGAGCGGCAACTGGCGCGTCACCGTGCAGCGCACCCCGGACGGCCGGGCGGGCTTCACGGGCGGCGCGGGCCGCGACGGAATGACCCAACCCCTCGCACCTGGCGCGGAGTTCACCACTCCGCGCCACGCCGGTCTCTACACGGACGGCGGCTTCGGTGCGACCAGCCGAGCCTGGCACGCGTACGTCCTGGCCCACGTGCTCCCCCACCCTCACGAGACACGGCCGGTGCTCTACAACTCGTGGGAAGCCACCGGGTTCGACGTCGACGAGGCCGGTCAGCTGGCCCTTGCGGCCCGGGCGGCGGAGCTCGGCGCGGAGCTCTACGTCATGGACGACGGCTGGTTCGGCGCGCGCCGCAGCGAGCGCGCCGGGCTCGGCGACTGGACTCCCGCCACGGACCGCTTCCCCGACGGACTCACGCCCCTGGTGCGCGAGGTGCACCGGCTCGGGATGCGCTTCGGCCTGTGGGTGGAGCCCGAAATGGTCAACCCGGACAGCGATCTCTACCGACGTCACCCCGACTGGGTCCTGCACTTCCCGCACCGCACCCGTACCGAGCTGCGCAGCCAGCTGGTGCTCAACTTCGCCCGCCGTGACGTCGCGGACTGGGCGTACGGCTGGCTGACCCGCCTGGTGGGCGACCACGGCATCGACTTCCTCAAGTGGGACATGAACCGCGCGATCAGCGAGGCGGGCTGGCCCGACCAGGCGGACGGCGCGGAGCGCGTGGGGACGGCGTACGTGCACCACCTCTACGACGTCATCGACCGGCTCCGCGCGGACCATCCCGGCCTGCGGATCGAGGCGTGCAGCGGCGGTGGCGGACGCGTCGACCTGGGCATGCTCTCCCGCACCGACCAGGCGTGGACGTCGGACAACACCGACGCGGCGGACCGCGTGTCCATCCAGCACGGCTACGGCCAGCTCTACCCGGCCCGGACGATGGCCGCGTGGGTGACCGACGTGCCCAACCAGCTCACCGCCCGGTCGGTGCCGCTGCGCTTCCGCTTCCATGTCGCCATGGCCGGGGTCCTCGGCCTCGGCGGTGACCTCACCCGCTGGACGGCCGAGGAACTGGCCGAAGGGGTGGCCCTGGTGGCCGAGTACAAACGCGTACGCCACCTCGTGCAGCACGGAACGCTGCACCGGCCGCGCGGCCCGGTCGACGACGGCCTCGCCGCGGTGCAGTACACGGCGGCGGACGGCAGCGAGACCCTGCTCCTGGCCTGGCACCGGACCCCACGCCACGGCACCCCGCGCCCACCGCTGCGCCTCGCCGGTCTCGACCCCACCGCCCGCTACCGCGACACCCGCACGGGCGCGGTGCACTCCGCGACGGTGCTGAGCGGCTACGGCCTGCTGCCCGAGCTGCCGGTCGGCGACTGGGCGAGTGCGGCGGTGCATCTGGTCCGCGTCCCGTGACCGGAAAGCACACCCGCGTCCTGGAGCCTCAACTGACGGCCCGTGTCGGGCAGTTGCCAACCGGGTAGGACGAAGGCGGGGCTGCGTACGCGAAACAGGACTCACGGCGTGACGCCGAGTGGCACCGTTACTGTGCGCAGAAGTCGGCGCGCACGCATCGGGGGGACCGAGTGGCACGTGAACCACGGCGACTGACGTTGACGGAAGCGATCGAGTCACTGCGTCAGGATCTGGCTGCCGCACAGCAGCAGGGCATCGGCAGGACCGTCGGGTTCTCCGTCGACGGCATCAGTGTCGAACTGGACGTACAGGCCGAGCGGAGCGACACCGTCGAGGGCGGGGTCTCCTGGTACGTGACGGCGAAGCGCGGGCGCACCGGCGTGAAGCGCACCGGGACCCGGCTCGTCGTGACGCTGAAGCCACGCGGAGTTCTGCACGTCGGCGATCGGACCGACCGGCCGCGGAACGCTCCGCCGCCTCGCTCCTCGGGGCCTACGGCGGCCGGCACGGGAGAGTGATGCATGGTCGGCTCCGCACGGCTCGTGCCGGACCGGCTGGTGGAGATCAGCGTGCGGGACGACGCAGGGCGGCAGGTCGGGTACGGCTCGGGCTGGGTCATCGACGCGGATCTGGTGGTGACCGCCGCTCATCTGCTGGTGCCCGAGGAGCCCCCCGACGGGCCGACGGCCCCGGGCGGACTGATCGTCGAAGTGCGCCAGGGCATGCACGCGGCCCATCTGCCCTGGCACCCCTGCGAGATCGTCTGGAGCGGCCTGCCGCACCTGCCCGAGCGCCGTGACAGCGGCCCGGCACAAGGTTCCCGTTGGGGCGCCGACATCGGTCCCCTCCCCTCGTTGGTTCCCTCGCTGGTTCCCTCGCTGGACGCCGCGCTGCTGGTCGTGACGGGTTCCGGCTGGGTGCCGCCGGAGCCGGGCAGCGATCCCCACCTCGGCCTCGTCGAAGCCGACATCACCGAGTTCCAGATCTTCGGTTTCCCCAGCTTCAACTACGAGGAGCGGCACGCCCACAATCCCTTTCAGGGCGGTGGCAGGCTCCGGCCCGCCAACCTCGCGCGCTCGGAGCTGATGGCCCTGTACGTGGCGGAGGAGGACTGCCCGGAATCGGGTGCCGACTGGGGCGGCATCTCGGGCGCCGCGGTCCTCGTCGACCAGCGGCGCACCCTGGTCGGGGTCGTCCTGCGGAGCGACATCGGCAGCCGCAGGAAGCTGACCGTCCTGCCGGTCGAGGTGCTGTTGGAGGACGTCGACTGCCGCCTGCGCCTGTCCGAACACACCGGTGGCCTGAGCGAGCCGCGGAACAGGCGCAAGGTCCTTGCCGAAGTCCGGGCTCTGCTGGAGCGGGCGGAGCCCCTGCGCGGGTACACACCCCGGCTGGCGCTGCTGCGCCGGCTGTTCCCGGACGTGGCCGAGGACGCCGAGAGCGCCTGCCTCCCGGGCGAGTGCCTCCTGCCCCTGCTCGTCGACCGGTGCGCGCAGACGCCCACCGGTATGAGCGATCTGGTGGCGGCGTACGAACAAGCGCATCCGAAGGACCGGGCGGTCGCGGCCGGACTGCACTTCCGCGTGGACGAGCTGGAAGCCCTGCGTCAGGTCGGGCCGGAGGGCTGGGTGCAACTGCGCGCCGTCCTGACAAGGTTGTACGAGTCGGACCTGAACGAGATGCCGGTGTCCGCGCTCTACGCACGCGCCACCAAGGCGCTGAGCGAGGGGATGCCCGCGCACTGCGACGGGCTGTGGAAGGCGTTCGTCAATCTGGCGGGCTCCAACATGCCGTCCGAGGGGCTGCCCCCGGCCGTGCACTTCCTCGAACTCGTCGCCAGCGCGGTCGGCGGTGCGACCGCCGGGGAGATCCAGGCGTACAGCCGCGCCTGGGCGCTGCGCCTGGAGACCGCCCGGCAGGGCGGTGGCCCCCGCACGGACACGGGGTGGCCTTCCCTTGCCCTGAGGTCTCCCGCGCCCCAGCGCACCGGCTACCAGGAGCAGGTCGACGCCCTGCGCAGCAGCCTCGTCAAGGCCCCGGTACAGCCCGCCGCTTCCGCGAAGCTCCTGGTCGAACTGGAGCCTGATCCCGGCAACGACCCCGACGACTGGGCGGTGTCCTTCTACTTCCGCTGCCGGCCGCTGCCCGGCACCTGGCTGCGCCTGCCGCTGCCGCACACCGAACGGAGCATCCGCCTCGCTGATCTGCCGGCGCGTCTCGAGCTGGCCAGGGAGCGGCTGCAGCGGGACTACGGCGTGCCCAGGGAGCGGATCGACGTCGAATACGTGCTGCCGCTCGATCTCATCGACCACCCGGACACCTTGATACGGCGCGGCGCGCTGCCGGAGTTCGGGATGTCCTTCCCCGTGATCGTGCACAGCCGGGACCGGATGCGGCACCCGCCCTGGTGCCGGACGTGGCGGGAGCGCTGGCGGCCCCTCAGCGGGCAGCCGGAGGCGGGGCGGCTGCTCCAGCTGGTGCGGGCGCTGAGCGAGGACGGACGGGAGTTCGAGGGCGAGGAGCCGGTGGCGGGTCTGGTCCTCGCCCACAAACCCAGTTCGGTCCAAGGGCGCAAGGACGTCACCAAAGCGCTGCGGCACGGGGTGCCGCTGGTCATGTGGCGTCACGACGAGCGGGCGCAGCCCGACTTCTCCGTGCTGTTCACGCGCATCATGTCCGAAGGAGGGCTCGACGTACGGGAGTACGGTCGGGATGATGGCGGGGGCGATGGCACCGCCCCGCCCTGGACCGCCGGCTGGCATCAGCGGATCGTCATCATCTACGACACGCCGGACGGGTTACCCGAGCTCATTTACGGAGCGGCTTCGTGAACTCGCCACCCAGTGCCAGGCCCCCGGCCCGCACCGTCGCCGCCCCGGGCCCCTACCTGGGCACGGGTTTGCCGCACGAACCCTGCGCCGTCCTTCCCGCTCCCCCGCCGTGGCGGACGTACGCGGGAGGCCCGGACCTGGAGCCGCCGCCCGACGATGCGGCGGAGGCCGAGCGCAGGCTCGGAGCGGCGACGAGGGCGGCGCTGAACTTGGAGACCGCGTCAGGCGAGACGGCCGCGGTGAACGCCGCGCTGTCGCTGCGCAAGCCGCTGCTGATCACCGGCCCGCCCGAAGTGGGCCGGTCGGCGGTGGCCTTCCGGATCGCCCGCGAGCTGGGGCTCGGTCGCGTGCTGCACTGGACGGTGACCGGCGCCTCGGTGCTCCGGGCCGCCCTGTACACGGCGCGGGCCGCGGAGGGCGGGACGAAGGTACGGCTCGGCCCCCTGGGCACGGCGCTGCTCCCCTACGGGCGGCCTCGCGTACTGCTCGTCGAAGGCCTGGACCACGGGGACTTCGACCTGCCCGTCGAGCTGCGCGCGGTGCTGCGGCGAGGCGGCTTCGACATACCGGAGCTGGCCGAGGAGGACTCGGCCGTGGTCACCACGGACGACCCGGGCGTGCCCGCGCCGGTGCCGCGCGGTCTCGTCGCCTGCCACGAGCTTCCGGTCACCGTGATCACCGCGGGGCGGGACAGGGTCTTCCCGGCCGAGTTCGTCGCGGACTGTCTGCACTGGGAGCATCCGGTGCCCACGACGGCGGAACTGACGGCGACGGTCAGGAGCCGGGCCGGGCTCACCGACGACGCCGACCCTCGCCTGCTGGCCCTGGTGGCGGAGCTGGCCGATGCCTGGTCCGCCGACCCCCGCGCGCTCGGCCGGCTGACCGCCGCCCAGGCCCTGGACGCGGTGGCGCTCGCCGCCGCCGGTCCTTGGCCGCCCGATGAGACCCCGGGCGCCGTCGCTGCCCGCCTGCTCGACCTGCTGCGGGGCCCGGCCCCGGGAACACCATGAGCGACCGCCGTCTCCTGGACCGGCTCGACGGCGCTGTGCTCGGCCGGCCCCTGAGCGCTTGGGACCGGCCCCCGGCGGGCGCGGCTTCCGGGGACGCCCCGGACTGGGCGGCCGTCGCGCGCAGCGTGCACCGGCTGGGCCACGCGGACGGCGGCCTGGAGCTCAGCCTGGTCCTCGACACAACTGCGGGGATGGCGCTGTGGGAGCCGGTGACGTCCCGGCTGCACGCCGTGCTGCGGGGCCAACGGGGCCTGCGCGTGACCGAGTTGCCCTGGGACGGCCGGCCCCCGCGCTGCCGGGGCCCGGACCGCTTCCCGGCCACAAGCCGCAGGCGGCTGATCCTGGTCGTCACCGACGCCCTCGGCCCGGCGTGGCAGGACGGCACCGCTGCCGCCACCGTGGCCCACTGGGCGAGCCGGCATCCGGTGGCCTGTGTCCATCTGCTGCCGCAGCGACTCTGGTCACGGTCCGGTCTGCCCATGCGACGGATCCGCCTCCCGGCTCCCGGCCCGGCCACCCCGGGCCGTGAACTGCGCGGCATCCTCGTCGGCGACAACGCCCTCGCCCCGCACGACACGCCGCTGCCGTGCGGGACCGTCCCGCTCCCGCTGCTCCCCTTGCGCGGCCGTTGGCTCGCGCGCTGGTCCCGATGGCTGACGGGCGGCGCCGACGGCTTCACGGAGCTACCGGCGTACGCGATTCCGCCGCTGGCCGCGCCAGGACCGGCATGCGTGTCCCCGGGGGCCGCGCCCGCCGCCGACCCCGCGGCCCAGGTCGCCGCCTACCGGGCGGGCTGCTCGGCGACCGGGCCGGCGCTCGCGTCTCTGCTGGCCGCCGCGCCCTTGACGCTTCCGGTGATCCGGGCACTGCGGGAGCGGTTCGCGCCGGGCGCCGGATCCGCCGATCTGGCCGAGTTGCGGGCGTTCGGCCTGCTGGTGCCCGTGCCGGACGGGAGCGGCTTCGACATGGACGACGGGGTGCGGGAACTGCTGCTCGACGGGGCCCGCCGCACGGACACCCAGCGTGTCCTGATGTCACTCGACGAACTCGTCCCGGAGGCGGCCGCCCAGGTACGGCCCGGCCCGAAGCGCGGCTACTTCACCGCGGTGGTCACCTCACCGACGACCGCACCGATTCCCGCCGTGAGCGCGGCCAACGCCCGCCTCCTGCGGATCGAACAACTCGCCCTGCGCGCCCTCGCGGGCCCCTTCCAGGAGCGCGCCCGGCTCCTGGGACGGGCGCTGGCGCACCGGCACAGTGAACGGGCAGCCACCATCGCGTCCGCCGACGCCGGCACCCGAGCCCAAGGGGGAGGATCCATGCCCAGCGCGCCCGTCCCGACCGGAAACCCACCACGCGATCCGCAGGCCCCACCACGGCACGCCCCGTCGTCACCCGCCGTGTGGGAGAACATCCCCCCGCGGAACCCCAATTTCACCGGCCGCGAGCGCCTGCTCGGAGAGCTGGCGGAGCGCCTGGACTGCGGCGGTACGGCGGCGGTGCTGCCGGAGGCGATGTACGGACTCGGCGGCATCGGCAAGTCCCAACTGGCCGTCGAGTACGTCTACGTACACCAGAGCTCCTACGACCTGATCTGCTGGATACCGAGCGAGCGCACCTCCGGCATCATCAACGGTTTGGCCCAGCTGGCCCCGCGCCTCGGCATCAGCCACGGATCCGACGCGAGCACCACGGTGCCGGCCGTCCTCGACGCGCTGCGCCGCGGGGACCCGTACAGCCGCTGGCTGCTCGTCTTCGACAACGCCGAGAACACCGAGACGCTGGCGCCCTTCCTGCCCAACTCCCGGCTCGGAGCCGTCCTCATCACCTCGCGCAACCCGCACTGGGACAACGTGGCGCGCTGTCTCGAGGTGGACGTCTTCGAGCGCGGCGAGAGCATCAAGCTGCTCAACAAGCGCGGCCCCGAACTCACCGAGGAGGACGCCGATCTGCTCGCGGACGCGCTGGGCGACCTGCCGCTGGCCATCGAGCAGGCCGCGGCGTGGCGGGCCGAGACGGGGATGCCGGTCCAGGAGTACCTGCGGCTGTTCAAGGAGAAGCGCAGCGAGCTGCTCTTCGAATCCGCGCCCTACGCCTACCAGCAGTCGATCGCCACCGCCTGGAACGTCTCCCTCGACCACGTGGAGCAGACCAACCCCGATGCCATCCAACTCCTCCAGGTCTGCTCCTACTTGGCGCCCGAGCCCATTCCCCGGCACCTGTTCTCGCACGTGCACCGGGGCTCCATCGCCCCGCAGCTGGACGCGGCCCTCGCGGATCCGCTGCGCCTGAGCCGGGCCGTCCGGGAGATCAAGCGGTACTCGCTGGCACGGGTGGACCTGCGGACCGACTCCCTCCAGATACACCGGCTCGTACAGGCCGTGCTGATCAACCGCATGACGCCGCTGCAGCAGGATCAGATGAAGCGCGGCGCCCAGCTGCTCCTCGCCTCGGCCGATCCGCGCAATCCGGAGTCCAACACGACCTGGAACCGCTACTCCATGCTCTATCCGCACGCCGTGGCCGCCGACGCCGTCCACTCCACTGATCCCTGGGTGCACAGCCTGGCGGTCAACATCGCCAAGTATCTGCAGCGTTGGGGTGATCACGAGAGCGCGCGGCGATTCACCGAGGAGGCCTATGACGCCGCCCGCGAGCTCTTCGGCCCCGAGGACGACAAGACGCTCACCCTCGCCTTCTGGCTCGGCTGGACCCTCTTCAGCATGGGCCGCTACGAGGAGGCCGCCGAGATCAACAGGGCGACGCTCGCGGCGTACGAGTCCGCGCAGCTCCCCTCCCGCATTCCGGTGTCCGAGACGCGGGAGAGCCATCTCGACGCCATGGGGGCCGTCGCCGCCGACCTGCGGGTCACGGGTGACTTCGACGAAGCCCTCGCGCTGACCCAGCGGGTGTACGACCAGGCGACGGCGGCCTTCGGCGCGGACGACCCGGCAACCATGAACGCCGCGCACAACCTCGGAGTCTGTCTGCGGCTCGTCGGCCGCTTCCAGGACGCGTACGAACTGGACTGCACCACCTGGGAGCTGAAGCAGAACCTCCTGGGCACCGACCACGAACTGACCTTGCACACCCGGGTCGGCCTGACCATCGACGAGCGCGAACTGGGCCGCTACGCCTACGCCCGCGACCGGCAGGAGGAAGTGGTCGCCCAGTACGCGCGGCAGGTGCAGGCGGACACTCCGGCCGCCCTGCACGCCAAGCGCGTCCTGGCGGTGACCCGGCGCAAGGCGGGCGACCACCCCGCGGCGCTCGAGATCTCGGAGGAAGTACTTCAGGTGATGGTCGGCCGGTTCGGCCAGGAGCATCCGGACACGATCGCCGCGTCGCTCAGCCTGTCGGTGGACCTGCGGCACGACGGGCAGCTGGAACGGGCCCGGGAACTGGCCGACGGCTGCTGCCACCGCTATCGGCGCATCTTCGGTCCGCAGCACCCGCACACCGTCTCGGCGGAGGCCAACCTCGCCATCACCCTGCGTCTGGACGGGCACCCGCAGGAGGCCTACGAGATGGACCTGCGCGCCCACGCCGATCTGGCCGAGAAGCTGGGCGAGCAGCACCCGCTGACCTTGGTCGTGGCGACCAACCTGGCCAGTGATCTGGCGGCGCTGCACCGGTACGAGGAGGCGCTGGCGCTGGGCACGGCGACGCTCGCACGGTGCACCGAGGTGCTGGGGGCCACGCACCCGTCCACGCTCAGCACTGCCGCGAACCGGGCGCTGGACCTCCGCTCGCTGGAGCGGCACGAGGAGTGCGACGCGCTGCTCGGGCCGATCCTGGACGAGTTGCGGACGCAACTGGGCGCCACGCATCCGGCGGCCACGAACCTGGCCGACCTGACGCGGGCCAACTGCTACATCGACCCACTACCGCTGTAGCGGCCGGGAGCGGAGCTGTCGGGGCCAGGGCGGAAGGAAGACACCAGCCGCACCGGATCGACACTGCCGCCGCCTCGTTCGGCGTACACCGCCCTCACGAACTCCGGGCGGGTCAGCAGGACGTCCGCCGCCGGGTGGCGCTCGGCCCGCAGCGCGAGGCCGAGGCCGACCCATGCCTCGGGTGTCCCCTCCTCGACGACGCGGGCCTCGAACCGCTGCCGGGCCCAGCCCGTGTCACCGGTGACGAGAGCGACGTCCTCCGGGCGGGCGCCTTCGACCACCGCACCCGGCGCCGAACGCAGCGCGCGCAAGGCCTCGGGGTCGACGAGCAGGCGGCGCGACAGCACGGCACGGGTGTCGAGACCCCGCCGCGGCTTGCCCGGCACGATGACGTCGGCGTGTCGGGGCGGCACGAGCGGGACGCGGCCTTCCTCGTACGCCTTCGCGGCGCGCGTGACCGCGTCCGCATCCGCCTCGACGTGATGGGCCCGCCAGGACGCGTAGTGGTCGGCGGCGGCGTATCGGGCCGCGTCCAGTGCCTGCGGGTCGACCGGCTCGTCCTGCCAGGCGGTGAGGCGTGCCGTCAGCTCGTCGATCAACTCCCGCCCCAGGTCGGTGAGTCGGTCCACGTCACGGATGCCGTGCAGTGCCCGCAAGGTCTGAGCGCGCCACAGGGCGTACTCGAACGCGCCCAGCGGAGTCGGCCTGCGCCGGTAGAAGCGAGTGACGCCGAAGAAGGCGTACACCCCTTGCAGGAGACCGCCGAGCGGGCGCGGATCGTCACGCCAGGGGGCGTAGAACCGCTCGGTGCCGCCGTCGCGGTAGAGGGTGAACAGATGCATGAAGGCGCCGAGTTTGTTGTGCTGGAACTCGTGCACCAGGGTTGACGCGAACTGTTCCGCGTCGTCGGGCTCCGAGGCGACGACGGCGCCGAACGCGTCGCCCGACGAGGCGCTGTGCGGGCGGTACGGCTCCGCGCGTGGCTGGGGCACCACCGAGCTGAGGCCCTTGGCCGCGGCCCGGGCGGTCTCCGGGTCGTCGTGGGCGAGCAGGCGCCAGGCCTCGGTGAAGAGCGCGGCGTAGCGGTCGGCCGTGCGCAGGGGCTGCGGCGGCTGGGGGGCACGCAGCCCGCGGTAGGGGTCGAGGTCGTCAAGGACGGCCGTGCATCCGTCCCCGCTCAACTCACGCAGGGGGTACCAGCCGGGCCCGCCCCGCCGCACCTTGTCGACCAGCACCGCGCCCGCCTCCGCGGACACCTGGGCGCTGCCCCAGCGGCCCTCGGCGGGCGGCACTTCGGCGCCGCCCAGCATCGGCAGCACCACCCACCCGTCGCGCACCGGCACCGTGGTGCGGAAGTCCAGCCCCGCGAGCACGGCGGCGGATGCCGCCACCGCGTGCAACTGGCCGAGCTCCACCCACAGGGGGGACTCGCCCGTCACGCTGCCGCGCACGCGGCGCAGGGCGTACGCGGCCCATGTGCCGACGGTGGGGTACAGCAGGAGGCGCTCCACCGGCTCGGCGTCGGCCTCCCAAGCACGGGTCAACAGCCGCCAGCCGTCGGCGAGGGGAGGAAGCGGAGCGGTGGGCACGCCGTCGGCGGCATCGACGAGCGCGCGCAGGAGAAGCAGGCGCCAACTGCGCTCGGCGGCACGCAGCGCATCCACCGCCTCCGCACCGCAGGCTCCGGACAGCAGACCGCGGTACGCCTCAAGGCCCAGACGGTGCGGCCGTGGCGGTTGCGCGTCGACATGCATGACAGCTCCAGGGTCCTGCCGCGCTCGCGCTACTCGTCGCGCTGCGGGTTGTAGCCACCCAGGCTGCTCGCCGGATCGTCGATACGGCTCAACAGCCGCTGCATCGACGCCTCGACGAGTGCGGCATCCAGGGTGCGGGCGTCGGCCGGACTGACCGCGCCGAGGTCAACCAGCTCTGATTCGACACCGTACTGCTCAGTCACACCGCACTCGCATCTATGGACAGGCGGCGACACTGCCGCAACCGGACAGAGCTCTGCCCCCAGAGGGGGCTCGACGGCCCAGGTGGGCCGACGGTCACGCTACGCGGGACTATGGCAGATCTCGAATGGTTTTGGCGCCAACGAAGTGTGGTCGGCGGGTGGGACGGCCTTCATCGGGCCACCACGGGTCAGTCGCTCGCCATGGCGCGCCGGACACTCTCGTGGAGCAGGGTGCGGCGCTGCTCGTGCAGTTCCGGGGGCTCTTGGGCGGTTGCGGCGTAGACGTTGCTGACCGGGGACCAGGCCATGGACATGGCGATGACCATGGCCATCAGGTCGAAGGGGTCCCCCTGACGCACCAGGCCCGCGGCCTGCGCCTCGGCGATGGCCCGCAGCTTGCGGTCGTCGAGGCGGTCGGGGTCCTCGACCAGGTGGCCCGTCGGGCGGCGCTCCAGGCGCGCCCAAGTGGCGAGGCGGATGAGGTCGGGACGGCGCAGGTACTCGTCGTAGAGGCGCACCGCCCAGTCCGCGAGGTCCGTGGCGTCGATCGGGACGACGTTCACGATCCGCTCCAGCGAACCGAAGAAGATGGCGTCGAAGAGCCCTTCCTTGTTCCCGAAATAGGCGTAGAGCTGCGCCTTGTTCGTGCGCGCGGCGGACACGATCCGCTCGATGCGCGCACCGGCGATCCCGTGCTCGGCGAATTCCTGGGTCGCCACGTCGAGGATGCGCTGGTAGGTCGCGGCTCCGCGGGTGGTCAGGGGCTGGTCTGCCATGTCCGCCAGGCTACCAAACAGAACAGTTGGTTTGCCTGATGGCGCGATCGCCCCTACTCTCCAAATAGACCGAACAGTCTGTCTGAGGAGAGCCCCATGAGGACCACCATGAGCTGGCAGGCCGAAGGACCGGCGGCGACGCTGCGGCGGACGCCGCTGAAGCGGCGCGACCTGCGCCCCGACGACCTCGCGGTCCGCGTGGACTACTGCGGGGTCTGCCACACGGACCTGCACGCCGTCAACGCCCGCGAGGAGGGCCAACCCCTGGTGCCGGGGCACGAGTTCACGGGCGTGGTGACCGAAAGGGGTGCCGGAGTCACGGACTTCGTTGTCGGCGACGCCGTGGCGGTGGGCAACATCGTCGACTCGTGCGGCACGTGCGCCATGTGCCGGGCCGGCCAGGAGAACTTCTGCCACGCGTTCCCGACCCTGACCTACGGTGGAGTCGACCGCCACGACGGAACGACCACCCAGGGCGGCTACTCCCGTGAGTACGTCGTCCGATCGCGCTTCGCCCATCCCCTTCCCCCCGGCCTGGACCCGGCCGCCGCCGCTCCCCTGCTCTGCGCCGGGGTCACCGTGTGGGAGCCGCTGCATGCCCTCGGGGTGGGACCGGGTTCGCGCGTCGCCGTGGCGGGACTGGGCGGTCTCGGCCATCTCGCCGTCAAGATCGCCGTGGCGCTCGGCGCGGAGACCTCGGTCATCAGCCGGTCACCGGACAAGGCCGACGACGCCCACCGCCTCGGCGCGCACGATGTGATCGTCTCCACCGACGCGGACCGGATGGCCGCCGCCCGCGACCGGTTCGACGTCGTCATCGACACCATCGCCGCCCCGCACGACCTCGGCCCCTACCTGCGCCTGGTCGCGATGGACGGAACGCTCAGCCACCTCGGCCACCTGGGCTCCGTCACCGTGGAGACCACCGACCTGCTCATCGGACGCAAGAGTCTGAGCTCGGCGGGCAGCGGCGGCAGGCCCGCGACCGCCGCCATGCTGTCCTTCTGCGCCGAGCACGACATCACCGCCGACATCGAACTGCTCCCCTCGGCCCGTGTGAACGAGGCACTCGACCGGCTGCGGCGCAATGACGTCCGCTACCGCTTCGTGCTCGACATGTCCGACCTGGACTGAGGAAGCGGCCGGGGACCGCTCGGCCCACCGCGGCAACCATCGCGGGCACGGCGACGACTACGGGGCGAGCCGCTCATCGGAAACTCCCCGAAGGAGACGTTCCCATGACCATCCCCCGCTCCCCCGTACTCGTCCGAGCCCGATCCCGCGTACGGAACTCGCTGCACGCCAGGCGCCTCGCCTGCCTCACCGGTGCCACGGGCATCGCCGCCGCGGCCGTCCTGGCCGTCCCGGGCACGGCCGCCGCACACGGCGTGGCCATGGTGCCCGGGTCGCGCACCTACCTGTGCTACAAGGACCTGCTCGCCAACTCCTCCACGCAGATGCCGACCAACCCCGCCTGCAAGGCGGCGGTGCAGGAGGCGGGTACCACGCCGCTGTACAACTGGTTCGCGGTGCTCGACTCCAACGCGGGCGGCCGCGGCGAGGGTTATGTCGAGGACGGCACGCTGTGCAGCGCGGGCGACCGCAGCCCCTACGCGTTCTCCCCGTACAACGCCGCCCGCACCGACTGGCCCGTCACCCATCTCACCGCGGGCGCCACCGTCGAAGTGAACTACAGCAACTGGGCGCACCACCCCGGCCAGTTCAAGGTGTACGTCACCAAGGAGGGCTTCGACCCGCAACAGCCGCTGGGCTGGTCGGACCTGGAGAGCGTGCAGACCGTCCAGAACCCGCCGCAGAACGGCGGCCCCGGCAGCGAGGCGGGCCACTATTACTGGGACCTGCAACTGCCGGAACGTTCCGGCCGCCACATGCTGTTCGTCCAGTGGATCCGATCCGACAGCCAGGAGAACTTCTTCTCCTGCTCGGACGTGGTCTTCGACGGAGGCAATGGCGAGGTCACCGGATTGACCGGTGGTAAACAGTCCAGCGCCGCCGTGACCGCGCTCGGCGCGGGCGAGAAGAACACCAAGGCGGATGCGGTGCACGAGGACCATGGCGGCCACGAGGGGCATGGCGGCGACGCGTCGGCTGCTTCCCGCCGCGCGGCCGACGCCGCTCCGGACATCGAGAACGCCGCCTCCGACTCACCCCTGGACTCCCCCGGCCCCGGCCTGATCAGCGCCCTCGCGGGTGCCGGTGCCGCGGTCCTGGTCGGCGGTACGGTCCTGCGCCTGCGCCAGCGGCGGCCATCGACCACCGATCAGTAGGGAAGGCGGCGCAGGCGAGGGGAGAGGCCGGGCGATACGACGGCGAGGAATTCTTCCTGCCCGGCCGGTATCGCCCGCCTCCCCCTCATGAATTTCAGCCGAACCACGCCTTACGGCACATCGTCACGCGGCAGAGGAGTTGTCAAACACCCCTGGCCAGACGCCAGTTGTGTCATCGGCGTCGGAATTTTGCTTACACCTCCGCGCAATTCGGATCACAACCAACCGCAAACCCCGGCGGTCACACGTAGTTGCAAGGACCACATACGTCGCACGGAGGTTATGCAATGCCCTCTCACCTCATTCGCCGCCGGGTTTTCCGTACCACGTCGGCGGTGACGCTGGCTCTCGGTACGGGGCTGGCCGCTCCGCTCCTCCTGGCGGGCACCGCCGGAGCCGCGGCGCCGGAGGCGACAGCCGCGTTCAGCGCGAGCGATCACGCGATCGTCTACACCGCCGCCCCCGGCCAGACCAACAAGGTCTCCGTCACCGCGTCCATATCCGAGGGATCCGAAGAGATCGCCTACGTGATCGACGACGCCGTCCCGGTCAGCGTGGGCGAGAGCTGCTCCTACCCCGACGGCGCGGACCGCACCAAGATCTCCTGCACGGTCGCCACCCTGGAGTCACAAGACCCGTACGCCACCTTGATGTTGGACCTCGGCGACGGCGACGACAGTGTGACCCACGACAACACCACCGACCAGGCCTACTACTTCACCTCGGCGGACCTGGGCGACGGCAAGGACACCTGGACGCACATCGGCGGCGTCGACGGCAACTCCGTCCACGGACAGGCGGGCGACGACAACCTCACGGTGGGCGAGGCCGGAGCGGCGAGCGGTGGTGACGGCAAGGACACCATCCACGCCGCAGACAGCAGCATCGCGCAGGGCGGCAACGGCAACGACACGATCTACTCGGACGGCCGGGAAAGCGCCGTCGACGGCGGCGCCGGCGACGACGTGATCCAGGGCGGCGCCGCCCGGCAGCACCTGACCGGCGGCGACGGCAACGACACGATCCGCGGCGGGGCCGGCGACGACTTCATGTACGGCGGCAAGGGCAACGACGTCCTGTACGGCAACAGCGGTGACGACACGATCTACGGAAACAGCGGCAACGACAAGCTGTACGGCGGCGCGGGCCGGGACACCCTCTCCGGCGGTCCCGGCACGAACGTCGTCCGCCAGGACTGACGGCGCACACCGCCGGGGGTGCCGTGCTCAACCGCAGTCTGACCGGCGAGCGACCACTTCCCCTTGGGCAGGCCGTCGTCGAAGAGGCGCGGTCCGCCGCCGAGGAAGACCGGGAAGATCGTGAGCGCGAGGCGGTCGACCCGGTCGGCCGCCGGCAGTGCCTTGATGACGTTCTCGCTGGAGAGCACGAGAACGTCGCCGCCCTCGGTCGCCTTGAGGTCCGTTGCCACCTCGGCTGTCGGCTTGTCGACGATGGCCGTCCGCTCCCGCGGCGCCTCGTCGAGGGTGGCGGAGAGCACGACCTTGTCGGCGCCGACGAGCCACTTCGCGAAGGCCTGGTGCCTGTGGGCGCGCGGCGTCAGGTCCGCGCGCCCACAGGCTGCTGGGTGGCCGTTCTGCCGGGTGGACGCTCTGCCGGTGGCCGCTCTTCCAGGTGATTTCTACGCGGGGGTGGTGATGCGCCTGACCGCCTGGCTCGTCAGGTCGCGGCCGTGCGGTGCGCCGTCCAGGGCGCGGTGCAGGGCGAGCCCCTCGATGAGCGCGTCCAGTTGGCGGGCGGTGTCCGGCTCGAAGTGGCGTTCCAGGAGGTGCCGGCTGCGGCGCATCCATGCCTGGGTCAGCTGCCGGTACTCCGGGCGCCGGGCGGCGAGGGTGTAGAGCTCCTGTGTGAGGACCAGATCGCGCCGAGGCCCTTCGGAGAGCGTGTGGATGAGGTCGGTGACGGCCTCACGCGCCTGTTCGGGGCTGTCGGCGTGGTCCAGGTACCGCTCGAAGACGGCCACGATGTGGTCGGCGAAGAGGGTGAAGGCTTCGCGCAGCAGGTCGTCGATGCCGGTGAAGTGGTACGTCATCGAGCCGAGCGGCACGGCGGCCCGTGTGGCGATCTTGCGGTGGGAGACACCGGCGACGCCTTCGTCGGCGATGTGGTCGAGGGTGGCGGCGAGGATGCGTTCGCGCCGCTGCGGGTCCGCGTGTCCGGTGGCCATCGCGACGGCTCCTAGAGGCCGCGGATCGGGCGGGCGGGGTTCCCGACGGCGACGACGTCGGCGGGTACGTCCTTGGTGACCACCGCGCCGGCGCCGATGACGCTGTTGTCCCCGATCGTCACGCCGGGGCAGACGATGACGCCGCCGCCGAGCCAGACGTTGTCCCCGATGGTGATGGGGAGCGCCGCTTCCAGCTTGTCGCGCCGGGGCCGCGGCTCCACGGGGTGGGTGGGGGTGAGGAGTTGGACGTTGGGGCCGATCTGGCAGTCCTCGCCGATGGTGATCCGGGCGACGTCCAGCGCGGTGAGGTGGTAGTTGACGAAGGTGCGGGCCCCGATGGTGATGTTGCTGCCGTAGTCGACGTACAGCGGTGGCCGCACCTCGACGTCCTCGCCGACCGAGGCGAGCAGTTCGGCGAGGACCGACCGGGCCTCGCCGGAGTCATCGAGGAAGACGGCCTGGTAGCGGGCCGCGAGCCGCATGGCGCGCTGTTGCCTGCGGGCGATCTCCGGGTCGTCGGCGATGTAGAGGTCGCCCGCGAGCATGCGCTCCAGGTTGGTGCGCGGGTCGTCAGCAAAGTAGTCCGTCGACATGCGTACGATCGTACACTCTGGAAGGTACGACCGTACGCTCTGCCTGCGTCCGAGGGTGGACAAGGGCGCCGACCCATGGGGCGGGCCCGGCGGGGTACTCGGAAGCGCGACAGCGGTGCCGTCGTCGATTCCGAGGAGGTACGTGCCGTGCGCGCCTTCAAGCGCTGGTTCGACCGGAGTTTGACCGCGCAGGCGGTCTTGATCTTCCTGCTGGGCGTGGGTGTCACCGCGCTGTTCCGCCGGGACGAGCATCCGGTCGTGTGGGTGATCCAGGGCGTGCTCTACGCCGCCATCGTCATCGCGTTCGTGGCCGTGCAGCGCCGCAGGGCCAGCCGCGCGGCCGGCACCGACGCGCGCGGGATCGTCGAGCTCCACCGCAAGATCCGGCATCGTGAGGTGCCGAGGGAGCCCGAGGAGAGGGCGACCATGCGGCGGCTCGTCGCCGAGCAGTTGGGGCAGATCGAACGGGGCCGCCGGTGGCTGCCGTACTGGCTCGGCTCCATGATCCTTGTCGCCGTCGGCACGCTCGCCGCCGGGGTGGCCACGGGTTCCTGGGTCCTTCCGCTGATCCTCGCGGCTGCCGTGATCGGGTTCTGCTGCTGGGCCCTGTGGATGCGTCGCCGCTCCATCGACCGCTTCCGCTACATGCGCTCCTCCTTGCAGAGTTAGCAGGAGGTACGACGCGGCCGGCCGCTGTGAACGCGCACCCTCAGCTGACGGGGTCGCCGACGACGCCGCCGGTCGCCGTGCGGATCGCGTGGGCGTAACGCCGAGCGACGGCCGTCACGTCGATGAACTCCGACAGGTCGGCTCCGGCGAGGATGGCGGCCCCGATGTGCTCGTCCAGCACGCGCACGACCGCGGCGGCGGCCGCGGCGTGCGTCCGCACCTCAAGGTCGTCGGCCGGCCGCTCGAGACGGCTGCCGATGATCACGCACAGCTCCCGCTCCGTCTGGTCGCAGGCCATCAGCCATGCCGTGCGCAGCGGCGGTTCGGTGTCGGCGAGCCGGATCATCTTCATCGCGAGCATCTCGTCGGCGAGCTCGACGGGCGCCTTGCCGCCCAGTCCGGCCAGTTCCGCGGCCAGGTGGTCCTCGATGGATTTCTGCCGGGGCCAGCGGCGCAGCACGCTCAACAGGGTGAGGACGCCCTGCATGACGATCGGCTCGGCACAGCTCTCCTTGCTGCGAAAGTGCCGCCAGATGGTGCGCGTGGACAGACCCACGGCCTCGGCGATCTGATCGCCGCTAGTCGAGGCCACTCCCTGCTCCCAGAACAGCCGGGCCGCCTCCCGGGAGATCTCCAGACGCAGCCGCGTACGCCGCTGCTCGCTCATCCCTCCCCCGCTGCGTCGCTCCGTCGCCACGGCGCCTCGCCACCCTTCCCTGCTGATGTCATCAAACGGCATTGTGTCACTAAGTGGCAGAGGTGGCGAGATGGCGCCGCTCCGGCGTCGCAGCCGCTGACCTGCCTGAAGCCCGGGCTGCTACGGGAGGCGGGGCTGACCGACGACACTGCGGACGCCTGCTTCCCGATCACGTCAGCGGCCTGCGACGTCCTGGCGGCGGCGACGGTCTGGCAGGTGCGCGGGGCACTTGGACGGCAGCGGTACACGATGGGCCAGTGCCTCTCCGCCCCCACGTCGAGTGAGCGCCCGCCTGAACGGGCCCGAGCGCGGGCGGCTCTCGAGAGTGCCGTGAGGGGTGGGGAGAGGGGCTGGTAACTGGCGGCGACTCTGGGTGGGCCGTAAATCACGTGCCCCGAAAATCACGTGCCCCCGAGATCCGAGCGCGCTATCGTCGGCCCCATGAACGTCATCGGCCCGAACACCACCGCGACCGCGCGAGCGACCAGCTCGCCGGTTGCCGCCGCCTGACGTACTTCCCACTTTCCACCGGCGACCGGACACGGTCCGCCGGTGGTTTTCTGTGGCGTCAACGTCCCGGTTCCTGTCTGCGGACCTTCGTCCGGTGCCTCCCCGCTGTGTTTGCGAAGGAGCCACCCCATGAACACCGACATCAGCACCGAGACCAGCACCGGCATCAGCACCGAAGGCATCGTCCGCACGTTCGTCGAGTACTTCGAGGAGCTAGGGCACCGGCGGGTCACCGGTTCGACCTTGCTGCCGCCTTCCGGTGACCCGGTGCTGTTCACCACCTCGGGCATGCATCCGCTCACCCCGTACCTGGAGGGGCGGCCTCATCCGCTCGGCAGGCGCCTGGTCAATGTGCAGCGCTGTCTGCGCACCACGGACCTGGAGGAGGTCGGCGACTCCACCCATCTGACCGTCTTCGAGATGCTCGGCACCTGGTCGCTGGGCGACTACGGGGGCACGCAGAGCCTCGACTGGGGCTACGGGCTGCTCACCGACGGGTTCGGCATCGACCGGCGGCTGCTGCACGCCACCGTCTTCGGTGGCGACGAACGGATCGGGCCCGACACCTCCTCCCTGGAGCTGTGGCAGGAGCGTGGGGTGCCGGTGGAGTTCACCGTCGAGGACAACTGGTGGTCCAACGGGCCCACCGGCCCCTGCGGCCCCGACTCGGAGATCTTCCTGTGGACCGGCGACACCCCTCCGGAGTCGACGCCGACCGGTGACGAGCGCTGGGTGGAGGTGTGGAACCACGTGATGATGCGCCACCGCCGGCTCGACGACGGGTCGCTCGTGCCGCTCCCCCAGCGCAACATCGACACCGGGCTCGGCCTGGAGCGGCTGGCCTTCCTGCTTCAGGGGCGGACCTCGGTCTTCGAGGGCGACCTCTTCGACCCCTGGCGTCGGCTCGTGCCGGGTCTGTGGCAGCTGGACGTGCCGTCGCTGCGCATTGTCTGCGACCATCTGCGGTCCGCCATGGTGGTGATCGGCGACGGGGTACGCCCGGGCAACACCGGCCGCGGCTATGTACTGCGCCGACTCGTGCGACGGTTGCTCACCGTGCTGTGGCGGGACGACCCCTCGCGCGAACTGGTCGATCTGCCGGGCGAGTTGGTGCGGCACACTCTCGACCACTTCCGCCAGGACGTGGATCCGGACGACGTGCGCCGAGTGCTGGTCGACGAGGAGCGGCGGTTCCGCAGGCTCCTGGAGCGGGGGCGGCAGGTGCTCGCCCGGCCCCGGTTCCGGGGCCCGCTGGGCGAGGAGGACTTCCACTATCTCCACGATACCCATGGCCTGCCGCGTGACCTGATCCTGGCCTTGCGCCAGGGGTGACGCCCGCGCCGGGTCAGGGCCGGGGAATGCGCCCCTTGCTCACCATCGCCGCCCGCACCCGCCGCTGCGCCGGGTCGCGGCCGGCGGTGTGCGGGGTGACGTCCCGGCGGGCGGCCTCGTCCAGGACGGTGTGGGTGTTGCTCCGCAGCCGCGTCGCGATCGCCTCGAAGATGGCCGTGGTGTCGGGCCGGAATCCGGAGTAGCGGACGTCCAGGGCGAACGCCGCCGCGTCGACGCCTCCCGCGTTGGCCACGAAGTCCGGCACCAGGTGATGCCGCGCTCGGCGAGGATGCTCTGGGCAGCGGGTGGGGTGGGCAGGTTGGCACCCTCCACGATCAGCCTGGCCTTGATCTCGTGTGCGGTGGTGGGGTCGATGACCTCCTCGAGCGCGGCGGGCACCAACACCTCGCAGTCCACGGCCGGGGTCATGCAGGGCGCCGTGCGCGGTGGAGACCGCGATCACGGTGGCGCCCAGTTCGGTGAAACGCCGGTCCGCCACAGCGCCCACCGCACCGAAGCCCGGGACGGCGACGCGGACGCCGGGCAGGGGCAGGCTCGTGCGGTGGGCCGCGGCGTCGGCCGCTTCGGCGACGCCGTAGCCGGTGACGTCGAGCTTGCTGCTGCGGGCCCTCGGCAGCGACCTGAGCACACAGCTGCCCGTTCTGTCCGGGGCCCGCTGGATCACCAGCCGGGAGACCACGGCCGGTGCGCGATCGCTGGTTCGGCTCTGTGCGGCGGCCGGGTTCGAAGCCGCGGTCGTCCTCCGCAGCAACAACTACGACGTCGTACGGGAGTCGGTGTCCTGCGGACTCGGCGTGGCGGCGGTGCCGGCCTGGGCCATGTGACCGGCGACGGCATCGAGGCCACCCGGCTCACGCAGCGGGCGGCTCACCACACGGTCCTCGCGCTGCACCGCACCGAGAACAGCAATCCGCTGCTGTGCAGCCTGCTGGGCGCACTGCACGGCGCCGTGCCCACGGACGAGCCGTCCCCGCACGCGGCCGACGCACCCCGCCGCCGTGCGAGCCGTCGGGCCGACTAGGTCTGCTTCGCGAAGGTCCCATCTGCCTCTCGGCCCAACGACGGGGCCTCGACAACAGGCCCAGGCATACCGGCAACTCGGCGGGTCCCGTCAGTCCGTGGCCAGCGCGTTGTCCAGGAGGATCTCCGCCGCCGTCCGCGCATGCCGGCCGTAGTCCGCCTCGCCCAGCACCATGGCGCGGCTGGCGGCTCCGTCCGCGAGCGTCACGAGTTGCTCGGCGAGGACGGTGGGCCGGCGGCAGCCCAGTTCCGCCACCAGGTCGGCCACCAGTCGCACCATCAGCAGTTTCTGTTCGCGGGCGTAGGAGTGGACCGCGTTCTGCGGGTCGGGGAACTCCACGGCAGCGTCGATGAACGGGCATCCGCGCACTGGATCCGTGCCCGCCGGGAGCGGATCGAACAGCGCGAGGATTCTCTCCTTGGCGGGGACCTCCTCGCGTACCAGTGCGCCCTCCAGGGTGTGCCCTGTCGAGGCGAGGTCCTTCAGGTGGGCGAGGACGAGCTCGTCCTTGGTCCGGAAGTGTGCGTAGAGGGTGCGCTTGGACACCGGCGCCCGCTCCGCGATCTGCTCCATGCCGGTCGCGTTGATCCCCTGGACCGCGAACAGTCCGGCCGCGGCGGCCAGGATGCGCTCCCGCCCTCCGCGACCCTGCCGCCGAGATGCCGTCGTCGTGGTCATGACGTAAGTATACGCTCGCGTTTACTTCAGAGGGGCCGACTGGTTATGGTGGATTTCCAGGTAAACGCCAACGTTTACTTAAGTGATCCTGAGGAGAGCTCCATGAGCGGTCCGGTCAGCACCCAGATACGCACGAGCGAGACACTTACCGGCGGGACGCAGGCCGACGGGACACGCCCGCGGGAGTACGCCGAGCAGCTGATTCGCGGGCGCCGCGCGACCCGCGCGTTCCGACCCGACCCGGTGCCCGAGGACGTTTTGCGCGCGGTCTTCTCCCTCGCCGGCGCCGCGCCGTCCAACTCCAACGCGCAGCCGTGGCGGGTCGAGATCGTCGGCGGCGCACGGCGAGACCGTCTGGCCGACGCCCTGCGGACGGCCCACACCGAGCGACGCGTCACGGCCGACTACCCGTACTCCGAGGACATGTACGCCCCCGTCCACCAGGAACGGCGGGCCGCCTTCGGCGCAGATCTGTACGGAGCGCTGGGCATCGGCCCCGACGACCACCCGGCCCGCGCGGCCTACGACGCGCAGAGCATGGGCTTCTACGGAGCTCCCCACGCCGCGTTTCTGTTCGTCACCGGCGACGGCGGGCCGCGACTGGCCGCCGACGCCGGCGCCTACCTGCAGACGTTGCTTCTGGCCATGACCGCGTACGGCGTGGCCAGTTGCCCGCAGGGTCTGCTCAGCTTCTACGCGGACACCGTCCGCGACGAACTCCGCGTAGACGAAGGGAAGCTGCTCGTGGGGATCTCCTTCGGCTACGCAGACGAGAACGCGCCGGTAAACCAGGTCGCGACCGACCGGGCGGCCCTGGCGGCGACCACCACCTTCCACAACTAGAGTCCGTCGCGAACGGAGAGCCGCGGACGCACGCCCTACGCGTGCGTGACGCGGCGCTGCTCCGCCACCGTCCGCAACACCTCCACCAGGGCCGCCACCGCCGGGCGCCGTTCGGCGGAGGCGCGGCAGACCACGACGACGTGCCGCTCGACCCGTTCGCGCAGCCGCACCACGTCGAAGCGCGAGGCGCGCAGGCCGAGCATCAGCTCGGTCACCGTGCTCACGCCGATACCGGCCTCGACCAGGGCCAGGGTCGCCGCGGTGTCGGTGACTTCGTGCCGCACGTCCGGTTCGATGCCCGCGCGGCGGCAGGCGGTGCGCACGGCGCGGCCGTAATAGCTGCCGGGCGACGGCAGGATCCAGGCCAGGCCCCGGGTATCGGCCAGGGCGGCGCGGTCGCGGCCCTGCATCCAGCCGGTGGGCACCGCGAGGGCGAAGCGCTCGCGGTAGAGCCGGGCCACCCGCAGGGCGGCGTCGCGCGGGATGGGCACGTCCGGGTAGTCGAGGCCGAGCGCCAGGTCGACGCCTCCCGAGGCGACGGCGTCGTACACCTCGTCGACGTCCATGTCGCGGCTGTGCACGGCAAGGTCGGGGTGGGCCGCGTTCATCTGGCGCAGGGCCGGCGGCAGGATCTCGGCGGCGGCCGTGGCGAACAGGCCCACGAGCAGGGTGCCGGAGACCGTGCCGGAGCCGCGCTCCAGCTCCTCGACGGCTTCGGCCTCCGTCGCCAGGATCCGCTCGGCGTGCCGGGCCAGCGTGGTCCCGGCGTCGGTGAGCTCCACCCTGCGGCCCACCCGGCGCAGCAGCGGGGTACCCGCGGCCTTCTCCAGTGCGGCGATCTGCTGGGAGACGCCGCCCGGGGTGTAGCCAAGGGCCTGCGCGACGGCGGTGATGGTGCCGCGCCGAGTCAGCTCGACCAGGGAACGCAGCTGGGAACTCGTCCAATCCATGGAGGAGACCGTATAGAGACCGTCAAAGATCGGGAGCAGGAACTGTTCATGGACGTCAACGGATGGGTTGCGTCACGATGACGGACAGCCGGCTGATCGGCGCCACGCACGTTACTGAGCAAGTACCGAGCACGTACTGACGGCCCATGCCCCGCCCGTGAACTGACGCCTCTTCAGGTACGTCGGTCCGGACGCAGGCCTCTGGAAGGGATCGGCTCTTGTCCTCCTCACCGCGTCCGTCCACCGCCCTCGCCCCCGTCTTCCCCACCGTCTTCCGCGACCTGCCGCCGACCGCCGATGTCGTGATCGTCGGCGGGGGCGTGATGGGCGCCTCCATCGCCTTCCACCTCGCCGAGGCCGGGGTGCGTGACGTCGTCGTCGTCGAACGCGGCGAACTCGCCTGCGGCAGTTCCGGCAAACCGATCGGCGGCGTGCGCGCCCACTTCTCCGACCCGCTCAACATCGAGCTCGGCCATCGGAGCCTGCGCGCCTACCAGGACTTCCCGCACCGGCCCGGAGCCGACATCCGCCTCGACACCGTGGGCTATCTCTTCCTGCTCACCGGCGAGCGACAGGTCGCCGCGTTCACCGAGAGCGTGCGGCTCCAGAACAGCCTGGGCGTGCCCAGCCGCATGATCGACGCCGACGAGGCACGGCGCCTGTGCCCCTACCTGAGCACCGACGGTCTCATGGCCGCCGTGCACTCCCCCACCGACGGACACGCCCGCCCCGGCCTGGTCGTGCACGGCTATGCGGACGCGGCGGCCGGGGCGGGCGTCCGCTTCGCCACGCAGACCCGCGTCACCGGCATGGACACCACCGGCGACCGCGTCAGCGCCGTGCACACCGACCGCGGCACCGTCGCCTGCTCCACCGTGATCTGTACGGCGGGCGCCTGGTCCGCCCGGATCGGCGCCATGGTCGGCATCGACCTCCCCGTACGGCCGGTGCGCCGCCAACTGGTCTTCACCGAACGGCTTTCGCCCGCCGCCCCGCGAATCCCCTTCACCATCGACTTCACTTCATCGGCGTACTTCCACAACAGTGACGACGGCCTGCTGTTCGGCCTCGCCGACCCCCGCCAGCCCGACGGCTTCGACACCACGTGGACCCCGGAGTGGCTCGACCTGTTCCAGGACGTCGTACGCCATCGCGCCCCCGCCCTCGCCGAGATGCCGATCGCCGACGGGTGGGCGGGCCTGTACGAGGTCACGCCCGACCACAACGCACTGATCGGCCGCTCCGGCGAGCTGCCCAACTTCCTCTACGCCACCGGGTTCTCGGGCCACGGCTTCCTCCAGGCCCCCGCCGTGGGCGAGATCGTGCGCGACCTGCACCTGGAGCGCACGCCGTGCGTGGACGTCGCGCCACTGAGCGCCGACCGCTTCCGGAACGGAGCCGCGATCCGCCCCGAGGCCCACGTCGTATGACCCCTACCTCCCATCCGACCGCTCGAAAGGCAGACCTCCCATGATCAGCCAGTGGCAGCTGCGGGCCGCTTTCGCCGCACGGCTCTCGGAGATGTACGGGCGGGAAGTCCCCGCCTACAACACGCTCGTGGACGTCTCGCGCGAGGTCAACGAGGACACCCTGCGCGCGCAGGGCGCCGAGGCCGAACGGCTCGGCTCCATCGGCCGGGTCACCGCGGAGCGGCACGGCGCGATCCGCGTGGGCACCCCCACCGAACTGCGGCATGTCGCCCGGATCTTCGGCGCGCTCGGCATGCGCCCGGTCGGCTTCTACGACTTGCGGGAGGCGGCGGCGAGCGCGGTGCCGGTCGTGTCGACGGCGTTCCGCCCGGTGGACGCCGAGGAGTTGGCGCGCAATCCCTTCCGCGTCTTCACCTCGCTGCTCACGCCCGCGGACCCGCGCTTCTTCGACGCCGATCTGCGCTCCCGCCTGGAGACGTTCCTCGCCGGGCGCGAGCTGTTCCCGCCGGAGCTGCTCTCGCTCGCCGACCGGGCCGAGGCCGAACGCGAACTGCCCGATGCGCAGGCCGAGCGCTTCCTCCATCTCGCCGTGCAGGCCTTCGAGTTGTCGGCCGAGCCGATCGACCAGGCCTGGTACGAGGAGCTGGAGAGGGTCTCCGCGGTCGCCGCGGACATCGGCGGCGTCCGCTCCACCCACATCAACCACCTCACCCCGCGCGTCCTGGACATCGACGATCTGTACCGGCGGATGACCGACCGCGGCATCGAGATGATCGACACCATCCAGGGCCCGCCCGCCTGGAAGGGCCCCGACCTGCTGCTGCGCCAGACGTCCTTCCGCGCCCTGGCCGAACCGCGCGCCCTGCGCCAGGCCGACGGCAGCGTGACGCGCGGCGCCCTGCGGGTGCGGTTCGGCGAGGTCGAGGCCCGTGGCATCGCCCTCACCCCCGCGGGCCGCGCGCTCTACGACCGTCTGCTCACCCTCGTCGACGACGAGGCCGCCCGGCGCCCCGCGGCCGACCGCACCGAACTGGCCCGCACCCTCTGGGCCACGCACGTACCCGCCACCGAACGCGAGCTAGCCGCACGGGAGCTGGCCTACTTCACCTACCGCGCCGCACCCGACCGTCCACGCGACGGCACCCAACCCCCCACCACGATCGGCGAGTTGGAGAGCAGAGGCTGGGTGCGGGCCGAACCAGTCGTCTACGAGGACTTCCTGCCCCGGTCCGCCGCCGGCATCTTCCAGTCCAACCTCAGCGGCGAGGGCTCCCTGGACACCGAGCAGGAAGGCGCCGCGTACGACAGCGACTGGCTCTCCGGCGCCGTCGACCGCGAGGTCCTCGACCCGTTCGCCCTGTACGAGCGCCAGCAGAGCCTCTCGATCACCCAGGCCGGGCACGGCCTGGGCCTGGCCCTCGACGACACCCGTGACTGAACCCTCCACCTCCACCCGCACACCTCACCCAGGGAGCACCATGACCGGCACCACCGCCCTGCCCAGCACCGACGACCTGCGCGCGCGTGCCCGCACGAGCCTGCGGCGCATCGGTGCGACCGTCCCGGAGGGCAGTGACTTCCAGGCGCGTACGCCCATCACCGGCGAGGAGCTGTTCGGCTTGACCGCGGCGACCGCCGCCGACGCCGAGGACGCCGTCGCCGCCGCCCATGAGGCGTTCCTCGCCTGGCGCGCCACTCCGGCGCCTCGCCGGGGTGAACTCGTACGCCGCCTGGGCGAGTTGCTGCGCGAGCACAAGAGCGAGCTGGCCGACCTGATCACCATCGAGGCGGGCAAGATCCGCTCGGAGGCGCTGGGCGAGGTCCAGGAGATGATCGACATCTGTGACTTCGCGGTCGGGCTCTCGCGCCAGCTCTACGGCCGCACCATCGCCTCCGAGCGCCCCGGCCACCGTCTCGCCGAGACCTGGCACCCGCTGGGCGTGGTCGGCGTGATCTCCGCGTTCAACTTCCCCGCCGCTGTGTGGTCATGGAACACCGCGGTGGCGCTCGCCTGCGGCGACACCGTGGTCTGGAAGCCGTCCGAGCTGACGCCGCTGATCTCGCTGGCCTGCGACCGGCTCCTTGCCCTGGCCGCGCAAGAGGTCGGCGCCCCCGCCGACGTGCACCGTCTGCTGCTCGGCGACCGCACGGTGGGCGAGCGCCTCGTCGACGACCCGCGGATCGCGCTCGTCAGCGCCACCGGCTCCACCCGCATGGGCCGCGAGCTCGGCCCGCGCGTGGCGGCCCGGTTCGGACGCAGCCTGCTCGAACTCGGCGGCAACAACGCCGCGGTCGTGGCGCCCTCGGCGGACCTGGACCTCGCGGTGCGGGGCATCGTCTTCTCCGCGGCGGGCACGGCGGGCCAGCGGTGCACCACGCTGCGCCGCCTGATCGTCCACCGCGACATCGCCGACACCCTGGTCGCACGCCTGGCGGCGGCGTACACGAAGCTCCCCATCGGCGACCCGTTCGACGAGAGCACCCTCGTCGGCCCGCTCATCTCCCCCACCGCCCTCGACGGGATGCGGGACGCGCTCGCCCGCGTCCAGGCGCAGGGCGGCAAGATCCTCGCCGGCGGCAACCGGCGCCTTGCGGATGCGGCGCCGCGGTCCGCGTACGCCGAACCGGTCGTCGTCCGAGTCGACGAACAGACCGACGTCGTACGTCAGGAGACCTTCGCGCCCATCTTGTACGTCCTGACCTACGACACCCTGGAGGAGGCCATCACTCTGCACAACGACGTCCCGCAGGGACTCTCCTCCAGCATCTTCACCCGCGACCAGCAGGAGGCCGAGCTCTTCTTGTCCTCCGAGGGCTCCGACTGCGGCATCGCCAACGTCAACATCGGCACGTCAGGTGCCGAGATCGGGGGCGCGTTCGGCGGCGAGAAGGAGACGGGCGGGGGTCGCGAGTCCGGCTCGGACGCCTGGCGCGCGTACATGCGCCCGGCGACGAACACCATCAACTACTCGAGCAACCTCGCCCTGGCCCAGAACGTGAGTTTCCTCTAGGCGACAGAACGGGCGCAGTGCGGCGCCCCTCGGAATGGGGGTTGCCGAGGGGCGCCGTTGAACGCTGTCAGGGCTGTTCAGGCCCTCAAAGGTCGCGCCGGAAGAACTCGACGATCACCGCCCACAGGGCGCGGCCCACCAGGGCCGCTGTGATACGTGTCGCGAGGTCCTGCCCCACCTTTGTCCGCATGGACGACTTGCGCTCGGCCATATCTCCTCCTCTCGGTGCCGGGGCGCACGAATCGGCCGCCTGGTGACGGCCAACCCCGCGCGCCCCTCCCCCAACGCGAGAAGCAGACGGACTCAACATACCGATGGGTCACGGGTGTTCGGAAGCACGCCGCCGTCCTCCACGAGGCGAACCAGCGCACCGTGGACGGAACCTCTCGTGCCTCGGCCGAGCCATCCCTCGACGCTGCGATGCCGGCCCAACCCCACGGCATCGAACTCGTCCTCGCCTGCGCCCGCCACCACGCCCAGCCGCCGCAGCGCCTGAGACCGGTCCGGCCGCAGGCCCTGCCCGATCGAAGCCAGCCGCGCGGCGGGCAGATCCTGCGAGGCGGTGCGCGACACCCGGCCGCCGATGACTGCTTGTAGGTCGTATCCCATCCCGGCATCTTCCCGGAGCAAGTTTGTCAGATGCGTTGACGAACCAACTACCTGCTCCTAGCTTCGATTCGCCGCGCTTCGTATGTCATATACGAGACGCGGTATGTCATACGCGGTGTACGCACGGGCCGTTGGCTCAGCCGACCAGAGTTCAGATCCGAAGTTCAGAGCAAGAGTTCAGAGGAGGAGAACCCACCATGAGTTCCCGCATCCGCAAGGGCCCCCGTCGTTCCACCCCTGCCGCCGCCATAGCCCTGTCCCTCCTCCTCGGCGTCACCGCCACCGCGTGCGGGGACGACGGCTCGGGCATCGCGGGCGACGCGGGCAGCGAGGGGTCCGGTAAGGGGACCATCACCTTCTGGGACAACAACACGGCCGTCCGTCGGGGCATTTGGCTGGAGATCATCAAGGACTTCGAGAAGAAGTACCCGGACATCAAGGTCGATTACGTCGGCGTCCCCGCCGAGAACGCCCAGTCGAAGTACGACAACTCCATTCAGGGCGGCGGCCTGCCGGACGTCGGCGGTGTCGGCGCCGCCATGCTCGCCGCGATCGCCGCCCAGGGTGCGCTGGAGCCGCTGGATGACCGGTTGGCCGAGAGTCCTCTGGACGGCGAGCTCAGCAAGAGCATGCTCGCGTCGACGACTTCGGCGGGCGGCACGTCGCAGCTGCTCATGGTCCCGACCTCCGCGAACAACGGTGTCATGTACTACCGCACCGACCTCTTCAAGGCCGCCGGTCTGGAGGCGCCGACCACCTGGAAGAAGTTCTACGCAGCGGCCGACCGCCTCACCGCCAAGGACGAGAACCAGTTCGGCTACACCATCCGCGGCGGTGTGGGGTCCATCGCCCAGGCCCTGGACGCGATGTACGGACAGAGCGGCATCAAGTCCTTCTGGAACGCGGACGAGACGAAGACCACGGTCAACGACCCGAGGAACGTCGCGGCCCTGGAGAAGTACGCGGCCCTCTACAAGAAGACGACCCCGGCCGCCGACCTCAACAACAACTTCACGCAGATGGTCGCCCAGTGGGACGGCGGCCGGATCGGCATGCTCAGCCACAACCTGGGCTCCTACCAGGACCACGTGAAAGCCCTCGGCCCCGGAAAGTTCCGCGGTCTGCCGAACCCGAAGGCGACGGGCGGCAAACGCGTCCAGGTGTCCAATCCGATCGACGGACTCTCGATCTTCAAGACCAGCACCAAAAAGAAGGCCGCGTGGAAGTTCATCGAGTTCGCCTCCTCGCACGAGGCGAGCTCGAAGTTCAACGAGTCCGCCGGCCTGATCCCCGCCAACAAGAAGGCCGTCAAGGACGCCTGGGTCGAGAAGTCCGAGCCGACGCGCCTGGCCGCCGAGGCACTCGACTCCCCCGCCACCACGATCGTTCAGCTGCCGTACTACCTGCCGGACTGGAACACGATCTCCAAGGCCGAGAACGAACCCGCCTTCCAGAAGGTCCTGCTCGGCAAGACCGGCGCGAAGGACTTCCTGGACGACCTCGCCGACCAGCTCAACACCGCGCAGGCCGACTGGCGGCGGCAGAGCTCCTGATCAGGGGGCGAAGGTGAGGTCGGCGGCGACGGGCAGGTGGTCGCTTCCGGTGGCGGGCAGCGACCGGACGTGGGTGACCGTCGCCGCGCGGGCCATGACGTGGTCGATGCGGGACACGGGGAAGGCGGCGGGCCAGCTGAAGTCGAAGTCCCGGGCCACCGAGTCCATTCGCGTGAGGACCGGGTCCAGTCCGCGGTCGTCCACCGTGCTGTTGAGGTCGCCCAGGAGGATCAACCGGTCCAGCCTCTCGGCGGCCAGCTCCGCGCCCAGCAGAGCGGCGCTCTCGTCGCGCCGGCCGGAACTGAATCCGCTCAACCGCACCCGCACCGAGGGCAAGTGGGCGACGTACACCGCGACATCGCCCCACGGTGTACGCGCCTTCGCCCGCACCCCGCGGTTCCAGTCCCTCCCGACCCCCTCCGGCCTGATGTCCACCGTCCGGATGTCCGTGAGCGGGAACTTCGACCAGAGGCCGACCGTGCCCCGCACCGCCCGGTGGGGATAGCTCGGCGCCAGAACTCTGTCGTACACCGGCAGCGCGGAGGACGTCAGCTCCTCCAGGGCGATGAGGTCCGGTCCGGAGTCGATCAGGGCGCGGGCGGTGCCCGCGGGGTCGGTGTTCACGTCGCTGACGTTGTGCTGGACCGCCGTGATGTCGTGGGCGCCGCGGTCCCCGGCTGCCACCCGCCCGCCGAAGAGGGTGGCCCAGACGGCGGCGGGCAGCAGCAGGGCCACCAGCGCGACGGCCGAGCGGCGCAGCAGGGCCAGGACGAGCAGCAGGGGAACGGCGAGGCCGAGCCAGGGCAGGAAGGTCTCCAGGAGGCTGCCGATGCGGCCGACGGTGTTGGGCACGGCGGAGTGGAAGGCCAGCAGTCCCCCGGTCAGCACGGCGAGCGCGGCGAGAATCCGGCCGCGCGCCCAGGGCGAGCGGCCTGTCGCCTCCGCGCCCCAGCGCAGCCAGGCGCCGCGGGGCAGGTGTCGCCGAAGCCGTGCGGTCCGCCTCCCCGGCACCGCGCCGCTGTCCGCCCGCTCCACCCGCTTCCCCTCCGTATCCCCGCTCCCTCGGCCGTGAGCGCGACGTGCCCGGTAGGACGCCACCATCGGGTGATCGGGTTCCGGCTGCCGGATGCGGCCCGCACGGGCAGCGGGAACACTGGGGGACGCGTGCCCGCACCCACGCACACGCGCTCCGTCGAAGGGACCTACCGTGGCCGATCTCTACGCCCTCGTCGGAGAGCATCTCGAGAAGGCCCGCACCGCCGCCCACGGGCGCAGCGCCGAGCTGCTCCTGCACGACGGTCCGCTGCGGCAGAGCCTCATCGTGCTCACCACCGGAACCGAGCTCAGCGAGCACGACACGCCCACGGCCGCGACCCTGTTCGTCCTGCGCGGCCGGGTCGGGCTCACCTCGGAGAGCGGTGTGCTGGAACTGGGCGAGGGCGAGTTCGCTCCCATCCCGCACGAGCGGCACGGCCTGACCGCGCTCGACGACTCCGCCGTGATCCTGACGGCCGTCACCGAGGTCTGAGCGGGCGGTGCTACCCCGGTGCGACGGCCTTGACCCACTCCTCGACGGCGAGCACCTGCGCCCACTGCGGGAACAGCTTCCGGGTCAGGGTCTCGTGCACATCGGGGTCCAGGTCGAGGCAGGCGTCCGCCAGGACGGTCAGCCCGATGTCCCGGTCGTTGGCGTGACACGCGGTGTGCAGCACTACGCCGCTGGTGGCGATGCCGGTGAGAACCAGGCTGTCGATGTCCCGGGCCCTGAGCACCAGGTCGAGGTCGCTGCCGGAGAACGCGCTCGCGCGTCGTTTGACGACCACCGGGTCGCCCGGCCGGGGCGCGATGTCGGGGTGGATCTCGGTGCCGGGCTCACCCTCGGTGAACAGGCCCGCCTGTACGACGGTGGTGAGCACCTTGCTGCGGGCGCTGACTTCCGGCCGGCCGGGCCGTAGCTCCATCACCACGTAGATCACGGGGATGTCCGCCGCACGGGCTCCCTCGATCGCCCGGCGCAAGCGCGGCAGATATCCGGAGCCGTCGTCGGCGAGGTCCACCACGTCGCGCTGGACGTCCATCACGAGGAGGGCGCTGTTCTCCATGCCTGTCGTCACTACGGCCGCACCGCCACCGCGTCGACCTCGAACAGCATCCCCGGCAGCGCGAGAGAAGCCACACCGCTCAGTGTCTGGGCCGGCAGCCGGTCGCCGAAGCGGGCCTCAAGCGCCTTGCCCAGGACCTCCAGCTTCTCCAGGTCGTGGTCGACGATGAAGGTGCCGAGCCGGACCACGTGTTCGTAGCCGAGGCCGACCCCTTCCAGGGCCGACCGCAGCCTGTCGAAGGCCAGGTCCACCTGGGCGGCGAAGGCGCCGGGCACGGGGGCGCCGGTCGCGTCGGAGGCGTACTGGCCGCCGATGAAGACGAGTTCGCCGGGTGCCGAGACGGCGTGGCTGTAGCCGAACGGTGTCGGGTCGTGGAGGGTGTCCGGGTTGGTGATCGTGCGCTGATCGGTCGTCATGTCTCGTCGAACATCGTGCGGGGGCCCGCCCATTCCGCGAGTGCGGGGGCAATCTCCGCCGGTGCGATCATGGCGCGTGATGAACGTCGACGCAGAGCGTGCCGAGCGCGAGCCCGCGGTGGTCGGGTGGCCGGACGTACCGGGTGACACCGCGCTCACCATCAAGGTCCCCGAAGCCGATCCGCTGCTCCGGGCGGGCTTTCCCGCCCATGTGACGGTGCTCTACCCCTTCGTCCACGAGAGCCGTCTGGACACCGCGGCCCACCGCGATCTGGCCGCTCTCTTCGCCGGACACGACGCCTTCACCCTGACGTTCGCCGAGTTCGCCCGCTATCCCGGGGTGCTCTACCTCGATCCGTGGCCGCACGCCCCGGTCACCGCCCTGGCCAAGGACCTGACCCGGCGCTGGCCCGAGGCCGTGCCCTACCGGGGGATATTCGACACCCCGCTCGCCCCGCATCTGACGGTCGCGAACAGTGAGGGCCCCGCCACCCAGGACGCCGCGTACGACGCGCTGCAGGCCGATCTTGAGCCCTTCTTGCCGTTGACCTGCCGTGTCCGCGAGGTGCACCTGATCGTCTGGGACGGCACGCGCTGGCAGGACCGCACCGCGTATCCCCTCGGTCTTCGGCCGGGCGGCGGCCCACCGCCCGAGATGCAGGACTCCCGTTTCAGGGATATGCCTGACTCATCTGACCGGAAGTGATTCCGCGACCTCGCGGACTCCGCGAAAGGGGCATCCGCCGTGGACGACTACCCGCTCCTGAACCTGTTCCTGACCATGCTCTATCTGTTCCTGTGGATCATGTGGTTCTTCCTGCTGTTCAAGGTGATCACCGACCTGTTCCGTGACCACACGCTCAGCGGCTGGTGGAAGGCGGGCTGGCTCATCTTCGTGCTGGTCCTCCCCTTCCTCGGCGTCCTCGTGTACCTCATCGTCCGCGGCCGCAGCATGGGCGAGCGGGACGTGGCCCAGGCCAAGCAGCAGGAACAGGCGTTCCGCAGCTACGTACAGAAGGCGGCCGGTTCCGGCCCGGGCGACGGCCACGTCGACGAGCTGGCGAAGCTCGCCGAACTGAGGAAGAACGGCGACATCACCACCGAGGAGTACGAGAAGGCCAAGGAGAAGGTCCTGGCCTGAGCGGTGCTTCCGGGGTCCCGACGGCCACCCCCGCTGACCGGTTACGGCCGCCGGGCCCCCACTCGCACGGGCAGCTTCTGCACGCTGTTCCCCACGAATGAGGCGTGGCGGGGCAGTGCGGCCTCCGGGACGGCGAGGTCCAGGTCGGGGAAGCGGCTGAACAGCTGCTCCAGGGCGATCGTGGCCTCCATGCGGGCCAGCGGGGCGCCCATGCAGAAGTGTGCGCCATGGCCCAGGGACAGGTGCCGGGTGGCGGTGTTGTCGCGGGTGATGTCGAAGCGGTCGGCGTCGGTGCCGTGGGCCTGCTTGTCGCGGCCCGCCGCGGAGTAGCCGGCCAGTACGGGGGTGCCCTGGGGGATGACCGTGCCGTCGAGCGTGAGGTCGCGGGTCGGGTACCGGAAGGGGAAGTAGCTGACGGGGCTGTCCCAGCGCAGGGTCTCCTCCACCACGTCGGCCCACGCCACCTTGCCGGCCTTGGCCAGGGCGAGCTGCTCGCGGTGGGTGCACAGGGCGCGTACGGCGTTGGTGATCAGGTTCAGGGTGGTCTCGTGCCCGGCGATGATCGTGAGCATCAGGGTGCCGATCAGCTCGTGCGGGCTGAGCCGGTCGCCGTTCTCCTCCCGGGCCGCGATCAGGGCGGTGGTGAGGTCGTCTCCCGGGCTCGCGGCGCGGGCGGCGGCGACCGCGCCGAGGACTTCCACCATCTCCCGGTTGGCGGCCATCGCCTCTGCGGGGCCGATGTCGGTGGCGACGATCTGGTTCGACAGGTGGTGGAGGCGGTCGTGGTACTCGGCGTCCACGCCCAGGAGCTCGCAGATGACTCCCATGGGAAGCGGCAGCGCGAAGTGCTTGCGCAGGTCCGCGATGCCGTCGCCCGCGGCGGCCTCTTCCAGGTCGTCGAGCAGCTGGGTGGTCAGGGTCGTGATCCGCGGCTGGAGCTCCGCCACCCGGCGCGGTGTGAACGCCTTGCCCATCAGGGAGCGCAGCCTGCGGTGGTCGGTGCCGTCGGCGGTGGTCATGCCCTGCACCGTCGCGAATGTCTTCAGCGGCCAGCCGTCGGCTATCTCGCCGGCCTGCAGGGCGGCGAAGTGCTGTGCGTTCTTGGCGACATCGGGGTGCGCGAGGAACTCCTTGAGCGCGTCGTGGCCGAGGACCGCCATGCCCTGTACGTCACCGGGCAGGACGACCGACGCCACGGCGCCGCGCGCCAGGAGGCGGGCGTTGTCCGCGTGCGGGCAGCCGCCGGCCGGGTCGAAGCGGTACGGCTGGTCGGCTGCGGTGTTCGCCGGTGACGTGTTCAACGGGGCTCTCCTGGTCGAGGGGGCGTCGAGGGGGCGGGGCGGGCGCGCTGCGCAGGTGGCGGCGTGGCCGGTCAGAGGACGGGCTGGGGCTCCGGCGAGGGGGCCGGGTGCTGGGGCAGGACAGGGGCGGTGAAGCTGACGGGGAGGGCGGCCAGTCCCCTGCTCCAGGGCGACTTGATCCACTGAAGATCGCTCTGCGGGATGGCCAGTTCGAGGTCGGGCAGCCGGTGGCGGATCGTGTCCACGGCGGTGCGGGTGATGAGCCGGGCCGGGTCCTGGGCGGGGCAGATGTGCGGGCCCGCGCCGAAGGCCAGGTGGGAGCGGTTGCCCACGACCGGTGTGCCGTCGTCCGGGAGGATCTGCGGGTCCGCGTTGGCGCCGGCCAGACCGAGGATGAGCATGTCGCCGGTGCGGATGGACTGCCCGCCGAAGGTCATGTCGCGGGTGGCGTAGCGGGCGGGGAAGTTCTGGGTGGGCGGGAAGCGCCACAGCACCAGGTCGAGCGCGTCGTCCACGCTGAGGTGGCCGCCGGTCAGCGAGGAGCGGAACTGCGGGTCGCACAGCAGGATGCGCAGGGTGGTGGCGATCCAGTTGACGGTGGTCTGGTTGCCCGCGACGAACATGACCACGAGGTTGTGCAGGACCTCTTCGTCGGTGAGCCGGGCCGGGTGGTGCAGCAGGGCCGATGTGATGTCGTTGCCGCGGCGGCGCCGCTTCTCCTCGATGAGCTGGAGCAGGATCGCGCCCATGCGCTTGCTGGCGTCGGCGGAATCAGCGGTGGCGGCGACCGTTCCGGCGACGGCCTCCACCAGGTGGCGGCCGGTCTGTTCGTCCACGCCGAGCAGCGCGGTGATGACGCGCATCGGCAGCTTGCGCGCGTAGTCGGCCACCAGGTCGGCCTCGCTGCGCTCGGCGAACGAGACGATCACCCGCTCGGCCTCGGCCCGCACGGAGCGCCGCAGTTCGTGGCCGTTGATCCCGGCGAGCGCGGCGGAGACGGCCGCGCGCATCCGCCGGTGCTGCTGTCCGTCGGCGAACAGCAGGGCGGGCCGCCAGCCGACCATGGGCAGGATCGGCGAGTCGGCGGGCACCCGGCCCTCCCGCAGCAGGCTCCAGCGGCGCGGATCGTGCGAGAAGTCCTGCTCGTCGCGGGTCAGTTGGAGCACTTCGCGGTGGCCGATGACGAGCCAGGCGTCGACGCCGGGGGCGATGGCGACGGGGGCCACCGGTCCATGGGCGCCGCGCAGTTGCTCGTACAGGGCGGGCAGGGCGTCGCCGTCGAGGTCGGGTCCGTACAGCGCGGTCACCGGCGCCGGGGCTCCGGTGACCGGGCAGCGGGTGGGCGGCCCGGCCGCGGGGTGGGGCGAGGTCATGAGGTCTCCGTGGCGACGTGGATGAGGTGGCTGACGAGGGCGATCAGGGCCCGGACCGAGGACGCGGGGTCGCGTGCGTCGCAGGCCACCACGGGGGTGTCGGGGAGCAGGTCGAGGGCGGCGCGCAGGTCGTCGGCGCTGTGCCGGGGGCTGTCGGGGAAGACGTTGACGGCCACCGCGAAGGGCAGTCCGAGCTCCTCCAGGTTGCCCAGGGCGTCGAAGGACGCCTCCAGGTCACGCGTGTCCACCAGGGCAAGCGCGCCGAGCGAGCCCTTGGCCAGGTCCCGCCACGCGGGCAGGAAGCGCTGCTGGCCGGGGGTGCCGAACAGGTAGAGCACCAGCTCCCCGTCGATGGTCATCCGGCCGAAGTCCAGGGCCACGGTGGTGGTCGTCTTGCCGTCGGCCACGACGGTGTCGACCCGGGCGCCCGCCTGGGTCATGACGGCCTCGGTGGACAGGGGTTTGATCTCCGAGACGGTGCCGATGATGGTGGTCTTGCCCACCCCCAGCGGTCCGACGACCAGGATCTTGGCGGCGCCCGCGACGCTGGAGGTGAGGTACTTCCCGGAGCCGGCTGGTCGCGGGTCCCGGGACGGCGCGTCAGAGGCGGCTTTCGAGACCATGGAGGACCTTTCTGAGCATGGTCACATCGGTGTGTTCGGCCGGGGGCACGGGCGGGCGGGTCACGATGAGCCCCCATTCGAGGAGATCGCAGAGCAGCACCTGGACGACCGAAGGGGGCTGGCCGATGTGGGCGGCCACCTCGGCCACCGAGAGGAGTCCCTGGCAGTGCGCCAGGATGGTCTGGTGCTCGGGCTGGAGCGACGCGGGAAACGCCGCGTCCGTCGCCATCACCAGGGACTCCCAGGCCAGCGCCTCGGTGTCGGATGCCGCCCGCCCGCGCGTGATCACGTACGGGCGGACCGCCGAGGCCGTCGGCTCCTCCGGCCGCGGGTCCGTCATGACGCCGCGGCGGCCGGATCCCGCGGCTGGCTGCTCAGGTGCGCGCCGATCTTCACCACGAGCAGCTGCATCTGCTGGGCCACCAGGCCCACGTCCGCGTCCAGGTCGGTGGCGACCCCCAGGTGCGCGCCCACACCGGCGTGCGTGAACAGCACGAACCCGTGGTCGGACTCCAGCATCAACTGCCGTACGCCGGCGCCGGACCCGAAGAGGAGCGAGGTCGTGGAGCGGCCCGTCATGGTCATCGCCGCGCAGGCCGCGGAGAGGGACTCGGCTTCGGCGACGCTCAGGTCGGCGACGGGCCCGGAGAGGTTCTCGGCGGATGCGTGTCCGAGCCGCAGGCCGTCCTCGGAGACCACCACGCTGTGCCGGACCCCGGGGATCTCGATCAGCGGGCGGAGCATCCAGCCCAGGTCGGGAAGGGGGTTGATGATTCCGGTCACGGCCGGCCTCCGTCATGCTCGTCGGGGGTGGGGGGTTGCGACGGTGTCGCGGTCTGCGGGGGCTGGGCCGACGGGTCCGCGTCCCGCGCGGAGGCCTGGTCCGCGTCGAGGGCCGCGCGGCCGCGCAGCGAACCGGACACCACGCTGGCGATCGACGCGCGCGCCGCCTCCGGCGTCCAGGGGGTCGCGGGTGCGGCCGGGGGCGCCTGCCGCTGCTCCGGCATCGGCCTACGGGCCGCGGTGGCCGGGGCCGCTTGGCGGCGGTTCCTGCGCCGGGGCAGGCCGACCGGTGTCTCGCTCGCGGGGGGCGTGACCGGTGCGGCCCGGACGGACAGTTCCAGGTGCTCGGCCGGGTCGTGCCGTTCGTGCACGTGCGCGGGAGGGCCCAGGGGGTCGGGCTCGGCGGCCTGTTGCGGCGCGGTCGCCTGGGCGCTGATGCGGTGGGATCCCGTGAGGTGCGAGGGCGGTTCGGTCAGCAGCCGGAACGGCACGAACGTCACCGCGCGCGTGCCGCCGTAGGCAGAGGCCCCGCTCAGCTCCACGTTGAAGCCCAGCTCCCGGCTCCAGCGGCCCACGCAGGCCAGGCCCAGTCGGGGCACCGCGCCGAGGCGGGCCAGGTCCTGGTCGTCGCGGAGCTGGCCCATCGCCCGGTGCAGCACGTCCGGCGGCATCCCGAGCCCGCCGTCGTCGATCTCCAGGACCGCTCCGGCGCCCACCTCGCGGATGGTGACGACGACTTGGGAGCGCGAGGGCGAGAACACCGTGGCGTTCTCCAGGAGTTCGGCGATGGCGTGCATCAGGCCCTCCACCGCGGGCGGCACCGCGTAGAGCGTCTGGCCGCCGTGCACCTCGATCCTGCTGTACTCCACGATCCGCGACTGTGCGCCGCGTACGCAGTCGTACAGCGAGACCGGCCGTGTCTCGCGGCGCGCGGGCCAGATGCCGCACATCACCAGGAGCGTCTGGGCCTTGCGGGTCATCTGCGCGGCCGCGTGGTCGGCCTTCATCACCTCGCCCATGAGGTGCGGGTCGTCGATGGAGCGCTCGACGCGGTCCAGGACCTGCTGCTGCACGGTGGCCATCGCGTGCATGGTGCGTGCGACGGACTCGAAGGCGGCCTGCACCGAGTCCCGCAGGCCGCGCTCGCGGCGTACCGCCTCGTCCGAGCCCAGCGCGACGGCCACGGCCGCCAGCGCCCGCGCGAACTCCTCACCGGTCTCCCCCGGCGGTGCCAACGGCCCCGGCACACCCTCCAGTCGCTGCCCGGCGCGCACCCGCTCCGCGATCGCCGGGAGCCGCACACCGGCGAGGTGCGTCACCTCGGCCTGCCGAGCCGCGGCAAGCCGTTCCTGCCGGGCCCGGTCGGCCCGTTCGGCGGACAGCTGCCGGACCAGCACGAGCACCCAGGCGAGCAGCAGCACCGCGACCGCGGCGCAGCCGCCGGCCAGCACCTGTCGCCACTCGGCCGCCGCGTCGAGCGCGGCGAGCACCGCTCCCGCGGCCGCGAGCACCACGGCCAACAGCCACACCACGGCCTCGCGGCCCACGGATCCGCGCTTGAGACGGCTCACCACGGCGCACTTGACCCGGCGATCCTGCACACCTTCACCACAACGAACGAACCCTCCCCGAACGCACCGAACTCCCTTACGAATGGGGAGCGTGGCGATCTTAGGTCAACTCGGCATTTTTGGCTCGTCGTTGAGGAAGCCTGCCTTCCGGCAGACGTTCGCCTGCCAGGGCTTGGCCGAAACTAATGCCTGGCGAGGGGGCAGCGGGTCAGCAGATCGGCCGGCTGGGCTGCCTGAGGACGCGGGATCGTCCGGCTGGGCGGCGGCTTCTCTCCCCTGCCGATCCAGGCCTCCATCGCCGTGAAGGCCGAGCGGTGGCAGGGCACCAGGGGCCGCAGCCTGTCGGGGAAGCTGTCGACGAGCGAGTCGACGTGCGTGCCGTCTTCGACGCGGTAGTAGCGGAACATCGCGCCGCGGCCCGCGCCGCGCACCATCTTCGCGTAGATGTCCGAATCTCTACTGATGGGCAGCTGGACGTCGAGGGTGCCGTGCAGGGTGATCAGCGGCTTGCCGATCCGTCCGGTCAGGGCGATCTTCTCGACGGCGTCGCGGACCTCCCGAGGGCGGGACCCGTACGCGTAGTCGGCGTCGCATGCCGGTGTCCCCGGTGCGCAGAAGGGAGTTCCGGCCTCGGTCGCGCCGTCGTACCCCGGATCCAGTTCCTCGCGGTAGATCCGCTGGGTCAGGTCCCAGTAGACCTGGTGGTGGTAGGGCCACAGGAACTCCGAACCGGCGGGGAAGCCGGCGGCGACCAGCTCGCGATGGGCTCGGCCCGCTCCTTCGCCGCCCGCCGCGTGGACGGGATAGGCGCGCAGCGCGGGCGGCAGGAAGTCGAGCAGGTTGGGGCCCTTGGCCCTCCACAGCGTGCCTTCCCAGTCCACTCCCCCGTCGTAGAGCTCGGGATGATTCTCCAGCTGCCAGCGCACCAGATACCCGCCGTTGGACATGCCGGTGGCCAGCGTGCGCGCGGGTGGCCGGTGGTAGCGCTGGGCGACCACGGTCCGTGCGGCGCGGGTCAGTTGGGTGACGCGCTCGTTCCATTCGGCGATCGCGTCGCCGGGCTCGGCTCCGTCCCGGTGGAAGGCGGCGCCGGTGTTGCCCTTGTCGGTCGAGGCGAACGCGTAGCCCCGGGAGAGCGCCCAGTCGCCGATCGCCCGGTCGTTGGCGTACTGCTCGCGGACCCCGGGGGTGCCCGCGACCACCAGGCCGCCGTTCCACCGGTCGGGCAGGCGGAGGACGAACTGCGCGTCGTGCTTCCAGCCGTGGTTGGTGTTGGTCGCCGAGGTGTCGGGGAAGTAGCCGTCGATCTGGATGCCGGGCACCCCGCGCGGCGTCGTGAGTCCGGCGGGGGTCAGTCCCGCCCAGTCGGCCGGGTCGGTGTGGCCGGAGGAGACCGTCCCCGCGGTGGTCAACTCGGCCAGGCAGGACGTCTCCTGGCGTTCGGCGCCCGGCACCTTCAGCCGCGCCGACGAGGCGCAGTGCCCGGCGGCGCCGCCGTGGGGCCCGCCGGGCTGTTCGGCGGCCGCCGGTACCGCGGCGAGGGGGACGAGCAGTGCCGTCAGGGCGAGGGCGCCGCGGAGCGACCGGGCGGGGCGCGTCCTGCCGGGCAGGGGTGCGGGCGGATCTGTGGCGGGCACGGGTACCTCCGGTGGATGTGCGGATGCGTACGGCGACGACGTGGAGCGGCGGTGGCTGGACCGAGGTCCGGCGCCACCGCCGCGGTGCTGTGCGGGGTCCGTCAGGGGCAGGTGCCGTCGGCGATGACGTAGTGGCCGGCCGGCGATTCCTTGAGGGTGTGCGTGACGGCGGTGTTGTAGAGGCCCATGTTCTGGTGGGAGCCCTTGGCGTAGACGTAGCCGCCGCTGGTGGTGGCCCGTCCGGACTGGACGTGCTGATAGTTGTTCGCCGTCCAGCACTTCGCGGCGGAGCCCGTGGTGGCGGCGGTGACTTGCGCCGACCGCGCCCCTTCCGCGCCGGACGCGTCGCGGGCGGCCACGCTGTAGGTGTGGCTGCCGCCGGGGCTGAGGCCGGTGTCCGTGAACGGCGGTCCGGTGGGGGTGGCGATCCGTGCGCCGTCCCGGTACACGGCGTACGACGCGGCGCCGCTGACGCTGTTCCAGTTCAGGGTGACGGACGTGTCGGTGGCGCCGGTCCTGGCCAGGCCGCCGGGGGCCGGCAGACCGCCGGGGTCCGGATCGGCGCCGTCCAGGCCGAAGAAGCCGGTGATCCAGTAGCTGGAGCAGATGGAGTCGATGAAGTGCGCCGTCCCGGTCGCGCCGCACTGCTGCGCGCCCGTCCCCGGGTCGACCGGGGTGCCGTGGGCGATGGAGGGCACCCGGTCGACCTCCACGGCGGTGGCGCCGTCCGCGCTCAGGTACTGCTCCCTGCGGGTCGAGTTGGGGCCGATGGCGGAGGTGCGGTCCGGGCTCTGGTCCAGGCCGTGGACGGCGGTCCACTGGTCACGCAGTTCGTCGGCGTTCTTCTTGGCGACGGTGGGGTCGTTGTCGCCCTGCCAGATCGCCACCCGGGGCCAGGGTCCTGCGTAGCCGGGGTGGGCGTCACGGACGTCCTGCGCCCAGGCCGATGGGGTGCGGTCGACGCCGGGGCTCATGCAGCCGTAGGCCGACAGCACGTCGTCGGCGCAGTCGTACGGGAGGCCCGCGACGACGGCGCCCGCCGTGAACACGTCCGGGTAGGTGGCGAGCATCACCGACGTCATGGCACCGCCCGCCGACAGGCCGGTGACATGGACCCGTTCCGGGTCGGTGCCGTACGCGGCAGCGGCATGCGCCACCATCTGGCGGATCGAGGCGGCCTCGCCCTGCCCGCGCCGGGTGTCTCCCGGCTGGAACCAGTTGAAGCACTTGCTGCTGTTGTTGGCGGAGGTCTGCTCGGGGAAGACGAGCAGGAAGCCGTACTGGTCGGCGAATTTCACCAGGCCCGCGTTGTCGGCGTACAACTGCGCGCTCTGGGTGCAACCGTGCAGGGCCACCACCACCGCGGGCTCGGCCGCCAGGGTGGCCGGCCGGTGCACGTACATGTTCAGGCTGCCCGGATTGGCGCCGAAGTCGCCGACCCTCTCCAGGGCGACGGCGGACTGCGCCGCCTGCGCCGCGGGCGACGGTGCGGACACCGCCACGGCCACGACCAGGCCCACGAGGGCGGTCGCCCGCCCCAGGGCCCGACGCCACCGGCCCCGCCGGGTCGCACGGCGAGGGGGTACTGGGGACGGCGGCGGGTTCGAACGTCTCTCGTACGACGGCATGGCGGCTCCCGACACAGGGCGACGCGGTCTCCGGGGCGGATCACGCGACCCCGGAGTCCGTCCGCTCCTGCCGCGGAGCGGGACGCCGGGGTGCCGGCAACCGTAGGAGCCCGCGCAACGGGCGCAGAATGGCGGTGGCCGCCACAACGCCGTCAACTGCCGCTGGTCTCCGAGCTGTTGTCGCTCGGCCCGGGCCGTGGTATCGGCTGCTGACCGGGCCGGTGACTGTGCAGGCCCTGGTTGAGTTCCCGCAGTACCGCCTCCAACAGGCTGCGCGTGCCGCCCAGCGGGGCGTCCGCGGGTTCGCCGCGTCCGGCGGCGGCGGGCGCGTCCTGGCCGCGTCGGCCGGTGGTGGCCCGCGGCGTCACAGGCCTGTGTCGGTGCCGTCGACGCCCGCGAGCCCGCGGTGGATGCGCTCGGCCCAGTTGTCGACGGCCTTCCAGTCCCGGTGGTCGCCGTACCGTCCGCCGCGTGCCCGGAAGGCCAGGTGCCGCCACCGCGGCACGTGGTCGCGGTAGACGGCCCCGGCCAGCATCTGGTGCTCCCAGGGGCGGATGAGGGAGCGGATGCCGTCCAGTTGGCGGGGCTCGACGCTGCGCCGGGCGGGCCAGCGTCCGGCGTGGGGCGGCAGGCAGACGCTGTACAGCCATGTGGGGTGCGTCGCCAGGGTGCTGGGGTGGCTGCGGATGAAGTCCGTGGCCTGCCCGAGCCAGGCGCCGTGGTGCACCGCGCTGCCCAGCACGAAGGCGTCGTAGCCGCCCGTCTTCTGCTCCGCGGCCAACGGCACGACGACCGTGACGTGCCCGCACTCGGCGAGCCGCGTCGCGAGACGCTCCGCGATGCCATGGGTGGAGCCGTGCACCCCGGTGTAGCCGACCAGGATGTTCATGCCGAGGTTCCTCTTCCGTGACGGGGTTGCGCGCCGGTTCCAGGACGTGGGCGGGGAGCCGCGGTACGGCCTCTCCCGGGAGCCGCACGGGGATTGCGGAACATCGTGGATGTTCCCCGGGCCGGGAAAGGCCGCCGCCCTCGCACCGGCAGGCGGCCACCGGGGGCAGCTGCCGGGCGAGGCGTTGTGGCCGCGACGTGGGACAAGGACGCCGGGCCCGACGGTCTGCTGCCGTCGGCGGCTGTCTGCGAATGCTTCCCAGGGCGCGACATCCCGGCTCTCCCACTGTCAGTTGAAAACGACACAGAAAGGTGGAACGCCGAGGTCTGGGGCATCCGCCACCCTAGGGGCGGCCGACAACATCGAACAGGTGCCTGTCGGCCACAGTCGTCACTCGCCGCGACCGGAAGCCGACGGGGCGTGGTTGCGGCGAAGAGGGGGCGGCGACATCCGTCCGCCACCGAGGCCGGTTCACCCCTCCCCGGTCGGCCTCCTCGGTGGAACCGTCCCAAGCAGGGCCCCTGCGGGGGCGTGCCGGAAGGTGGTGGCAGCGTGGACAAGCCCCTGATCGTCGGAGTCGACGGCTCGGATCCGAGCCTGCGAGCACTGGACTGGGCGGTGGACGAGGCCGCGACGCGAGGGGTGCCGCTGCATGTCGTCCATGCGTCGAGGTGGGAGTGGTACGAGGGGCACGAACCGTCCTTCGACATCAACCGGACGTCTGTACAAGCCCTTTCGGACCACATCGCGGCTTCGGCGGTCGAGCGTGCGCTGCGGCGCACCACCACCGTGAAGGTGACGAGCGAGGTGCTGCCCGAGGACCCGGCCGTCGCGCTCTCCCTGATCAGCCCGGAGGCCGGCGCCCTCGTGGTCGGCAGCCGGGGCCGCGGTGAACTCGCCGAGCTGCTGCTCGGTTCGATCAGCCTGTCGGTCGCCGCGCACGCCGCGTCGCCCGTGTTCGTCGTGCGCGGCGGCGAGAAGAACCTGCGGGGCGGGTTCCGCACCGTCGCCGTCGGCGTCGACGACGCCCAGGAGGCGGACAGCGCGGTGGAGTTCGCCCTCCGCGAGGCAGCGGCGCGCAACGCCACCGTGGATGTCGTCCATGCCTGGCGCTGCCCCGCCCGGGAGGCCCCCGACTTCCCCTCGACGGCCTATGACGACCACCAGCGCCGGGCCACGGAACTGGTCGAGGATCTGGTGCGGGACGCGATGGCCTCCCATCCCGAGGTCACGGTCCGCCGGGAGATCGTCGAGGGCCACGCGCGCACCGCGCTCCTTGCCGCTTCCCGCACCGCCGATCTCCTGGTGGTCGGCGCCCGGCGCCGCAAGGGACACATCGGGATGCAGCTCGGCCCGGTCAACCACGCCGTGCTGCACCACTCGTCCTGCCCGGTGGCCGTCGTCCCGCACGCCTGATCACGCAGGCACCACCCCCGAACCCCCTTATGCAGGAGGCACCGTGACACCCGTCCGAACGGCAGCCCTCGACGCCCACTGGCGCGCGGCGAACTATCTGGCCGTCGGCCAGATCTACCTGATGAGCAATCCCCTGCTGACCGAACCGCTGCGGGCCGAGCACATCAAGCCACGCCTCCTCGGCCACTGGGGCACGTCGCCCGGCCTCAACCTCATCCACACGCATCTGAACCGTGCCATCAAGGAACACGGCCTGGACGCGCTGTGCGTGTGGGGGCCCGGGCACGGCGGCCCGGCCGTCCTCGCCAACTCCTGGCTGGAGGGCTCGTACAGCGAGACGTACCCCGACGTCACGCGGGACGCGCAGGGCATGGCGAAGCTGTTCCGCCAGTTCTCCTTCCCCGGCGGCGTCCCGAGCCACGTGGCCCCGGAGACACCCGGCTCGATCCACGAGGGCGGTGAGCTCGGATACTCCCTGGCGCACGCCTACGGAGCCGCGTTCGACAACCCCGGTCTGCTCGTCACCTGCGTCATCGGCGACGGCGAGGCGGAGACGGGGCCGCTGGCGGCCTCCTGGCACTCCAACAAGTTCCTCGATCCCGTCCACGACGGCGCGGTCCTGCCGATCCTGCATCTCAACGGCTACAAGATCGCCAACCCGGCCGTGCTCGCCCGCATCCCCGAGGCCGAACTGGACTCCCTGCTCAAGGGGTACGGCCACGACCCGCTGCACGTCAGCGGCGACGACCCGCGCAAGGTGCACCACTCCATGGCCAGGGCCATGGACCAGGCCCTGGAACGGATCTCCGCGATCCAGCGGGCCGCACGGAGCGGCGGCTCGCACGGCCGTGCGCGCTGGCCCGTGATCGTGCTGCGTACGCCCAAGGGCTGGACCGGTCCCGCGACGGTGGACGGAGAGCCGGTCGAGGGCACCTGGCGTTCCCATCAGGTGCCGCTCGCCCTCGTGCGCGAGAACCCGGACCACCTGGCGCAGTTGGAGGCGTGGCTGCGCTCCTACCGGCCCCGGGAGCTCTTCGACGAGCACGGCCGCCCCACCCCGCAGGTGCTCGACTGCGTCCCCGAGGGTCGTCGGCGGCTCGGTTCGAACCCGCACGCCAACGGCGGTCTGCGCACCCGCGAGCTGCCCCAGCAGCCGCTGGAGCACTTCGCCGTCCCGGTCGAGAAGCCGGGCACGACCCTGCACGAACCCACGCGGGTCCTGGGCGGTCTCCTCGCCCGGATCATGGCGGACACCTCCGGGCGCCGGGACTTCCGGGTCGTGGGGCCGGACGAGACGGCGTCCAACCGTCTCGCCGCGCTGTACGACGCCACCAGCAAGGCCTGGCAGGCACAGATCCTCGGCACCGACGAGCACCTCGCCGGGGACGGGCGGGTCACGGAGATCCTCTCCGAACACCTCTGCCAGGGCTGGCTGGAGGGCTACACCCTCACCGGCCGCCACGGCCTGTTCTCCAGCTACGAGGCGTTCGTCCACATCGTCGACTCGATGGTCGGCCAGCACATCAAGTGGCTCAAGACCTCGCGTCTGCTGCCGTGGCGCGCGCCGGTGCCGTCCCTCAACTACCTGCTGACCTCGCACGTCTGGCGCCAGGACAACAACGGCTTCTCGCACCAGGACCCCGGCTTCGTGGACCACGTGCTCAACAAGAGCCCCGAGGTGGTCCGCGTCTATCTGCCGCCGGACGCCAACACCCTGCTCTGCGTGGCCGAGCACGTCCTGCACAGCAGGGACCATGTGAACGTCGTCGTCGCGGGCAAGCAGCCCTGCTTCGACTGGCTCTCGCTGGAGGAGGCGCGCGTCCACTGTGCGCGCGGCGCGGGCATCTGGGAGTGGGCCGGGTCCGAGAACGGCGGGCGCGAGCCCGACGTGGTGCTCGCCTGCGCGGGCGACGTGCCCACGCAGGAAGTCATGGCCGCGGCCGGTCTCCTGCGCGAGCACCTGCCCGAACTCGCCGTGCGCGTGGTCAACGTCGTCGACATGACCCGGCTGCTGCCGCACGAGGAACACCCGCACGGCATGACCCAGGCCGAGTACGACGCCCTCTTCACCCCCGACAAGCCGGTGATCTTCGCGTACCACGGCTACCCCTGGCTGGTGCACCGCCTGGCCTACCGCCGTTCCGGGCACGCCCAACTGCACGTACGCGGCTACAAGGAGGCGGGCACCACGACCACGCCGTTCGACATGGTCGTCCGCAACGACCTCGACCGGTACCGCCTGGTCATGGACGTCATCGACCGCGTGCCCCGTCTCGGCGTCCGCGCCGCTCCCGTCCGCCAGGCCATGGCCGACGCCCGCACCCGCCACCACGCCTGGATCCGCGCCCACGGCACCGACCTGCCCGAGGTCGCCGCCTGGGCCTGGGCCGGCTGACGCCCCCACCGCACCGCGGAGGTGCGCACCATGCCCACGCAGCAGACCATCACCGCCGGCGTCGACGGCTCGTCCGAGAGCCTGGACGCCGCCGGCTGGGCGGCCCGCGAAGCCCTGCGCCGCGGCCTGCCCCTCCACGTCGTGCACGCCTGCGACCCGCCGGCGGACGGCAGTCGGCCGCCGGAGATCGACGTCCCCTTCCAGCGTGCGGACGCCGCGCTCGACCGCGCCGTCCTCCAGCTCTCCCGCGCGCACCCCGGCCTGGGAATCCTCGACGAGCAGGTCACCGGGCCGCCGGTGCAGGCACTGTTGGCGGCGGCCAGATCCTCGGCGCTGCTCGTCCTTGGCTCACGCGGCTTCGGCGCGCTCACCGGGGTCCTGGTCGGCTCGGTCGCGCTGGCCGTCGCAGCGCGCGCCGCCTGCCCGGTCGTCCTGGTCCGGGCGGGAGACCACCCCGAGGACGAGCACCGGGGCTCGGGCGGTCCGCACCGCCCGGTCGTGCTCGGCCTCGACCTCGACCGTCCCGACGACGAGCTGCTGGAGTACGCCTTCGACGCGGCGGCGTCCCGCCGGAGTGCGCTCCAGGTCGTGCACATCTGGACCGCGCCCCTGATCCCATCGGCCGATGCCGTCGACCCCGTGGAGGAGAAGTCACGTCTGCTGGCGTCCGTGCTCGCCCCCTGGCGGCACAAGTTCCCCGGGACACAGCTCACCGAGCGGCTCGTGCACGGTCTGCCCGGCCACCACTTGGTCAAAGCGGCGGCGAGGGCCGAACTGCTGGTCGTCGGGCGGCGCATCCCTGCCGGGCCGCGCCTGGGACGGACGGCGCACGCGGCGATCCACCACGCGAGGTGCCCGGTGGTCGTCGTGCCGCACTACTGAGGGATCGCCCCGCAGGAGCGACTCACCCGCGGCGGAGGATGCCAGAACCGCCGGTCACCGCTGCGATCACGGGATGGCTGAAGACAACGCGGGTGGGCCGCTGAACTTCCTCGTCCGGCGGGCGCGGAGTGTGCTGGGGATCGTGGACGACGCGGCGACCGCGGTGATCCGTACGGTGGCCGGTGCGGTCCTCGACCGCATCGATCTGGACGACCTCGTGTCCCGCGTCGACGTGAACCTGATCGCCGAACGGGTCGACGTACGACGGGTCGCCGACCGGGTGGACGTGGAGCGGATCGCCGACCGGGTCGACGTGAACCGCATCGCCGCCCGGGTCGACGTGAACCGGGTCGCAGCCCGGGTCGACGTCGACGCGGTGATCGTCCGGATCGACCTGGTGGGACTCACCCGTGACGTGCTGTCCGAGATCGATCTGGGGCGGATCGTCCGGGACACCGGGGGCGGGATGGCCACGGAGACCGCCGACGCGATCCGCCTGCTCGGAAGGCGCGGTGACCGGAGCGTCAACCGGTTCGGCGACCGGCTCCTGGGGCGGGCTGGGCCGCCGCAGCACCATCGGGCGGGGCCTTCGCAGGACGAGGGGAACGGTCCGCCGCCCGGGCGTGCCCGGTGACCGTGCCGGAGGGCGTGCGCGGCCCCGGGCACGAGCCGGCCGGGATCGTCTCGCGCGGCGTCGCGGCGGTGCTCGACGCGCTGATCCTCGCCGCCGTCGGCTTCACGGTCCAGGCGAGCGCCGGAATCGCGCGCCTCCTCGTCATGGGACCTCCCTTCCGGTTTCCCGAACTTCCCGGCTGGCTCTCCGGCACGGTGGGGTGGACCCTCGCCGTGCTGTACCTGGGCGGGTCGTGGGCCCTGATCGGGTGCACGGCGGGAGACCGGCTGATGGGGCTGCGCGTCACCGACCGCGCGGGCGAGCTCCTGCGGCTGCCGCGGGCCCTGGTGCGGGCCGCCCTGAGCGTGACGTTTCCGCTGGGGCTGTTCTGGATCCCGCTCAGCGCCCGCCGCGCGTCGGTGCAGGACCTGATGGTCGCAAGTGGCGTGCACTACGACGGGCGTTGACCCCGCATCGCGGTGCGGGCCGCGCGGCTCACCCGTGCCGGGTGGGCGCCGGGGTCCGGGGCAGCATCGCGGCGGCGCCGAGGCCGCAGAGCCCGATGGCGGCCAGCACCGCGAGCGCCACGGCGTACGGTCCCACGGCCGGATCCGCGACCAGGATGGTGCCCGCGACCGCGGTGCCCACCGAGGAACCCAGGTTCGACACACTGCGCGAGAGCCCCGATATCTCGCCCTGCTGGCTCTCGGGGAAGCTCGACTGCACCACGTTGACCGAAGGCGTCAGCATCACCCCCATCCCCAGACCGATCAGCAGCAGCCCGGGGACGAAGCTCCAGGCGCTCGGTGACCCGTGGGCCATGGCGAGCAGCACACCGATGCCGCAGACCGTCACGGCGAACCCGCCCATGACGAGCGTGCGTTGCTCTCGTCTCTTCGCGAAGCGCTCGGCGCCCAGTGAGGACACGAGCAGGCCCAGCGTGGACGCGCTGAAGATCACGCCGGTGCCGATCGCGTCGTAGCCCCGCACGACCTGGAGGTACGCGGCCACCACGAAGGACACGCCCATGAGCATCAGCCACTGGGTGTGCTGGGTGATCAGACCGAGGTTGGACGTGCGGTTGCGGAACAGCGCGGTCCGCAGCAGCGGTTGGGCCCCGCGGCCCTCCTTCGCCCGCACCCAGCGGAAGAAGGCCACCAGCACCAGGGCGCCGGCCAGGAGCAGGCCCGCCATCAGCCAGGCGTTGTCGTCGGCGGCGAGGATGCCCATGACGACCAGGACCAGACCGGTCGCGGACAGCACCGCGCCGCCGGTGTCGAAGGCGCGGTCGGGGTCCGGCGGAACCGGGTCCTCGATGCGCCGACTCAGTACGATGATCAGCCCCACCACCAGGGCCTGGAAGACGAAGGCCGCCCGCCAGCTGATCGCCGATGTGATGAGCCCGCCGATCAGCGGACCCGCCGCGGCGCCGATGCCGCCCATCGCCATGATCGCCCCGAAGGCACGGGCGCGGTCGGCCACGTTGGTGAACAGGAGGGTGGTGAGGATGTAGACGGGCGGGATGAGCAGGGCCGTACCGATGCCCTCCAGGATCGAGTTGCCCAGGATGAGGATGCCAAGGCCCGGGGCCACCGCGCTGAGCAGGGCGCCGACTCCGTAGACGGCGAGTCCGACGACGAGGCAGCGCTTGCGGCCGTAGCGGTCCGTGAGGATGCCGCCCGGGATCATCAGCGCCGCCATGACCAGCAGGAAGATCGTGATCGCGGTCTGCACGCCCTGCACCGTGGTGTCCAGGTCCTCGCTGATGTCCTGGATCATCACCGTCATGTTCGACCCGGCGAAGCTGCAGACGAACTGGGCCAGGGCGAGCGGCGCGAGGACCTTGCGCGGCCAGGGGCGCTTCTCCTGCCGGGCGCCTGCTTCCTCCGGGGTGGACGGCACGGACATCGCCTCGCCTCCGTTCGCTGGCCGAAGCCTGTGTTCGCGGGCCGGACGACGGCCAGCCTCCTGGGCGGCCTGCCCTGCGGCGTCACCCTCGGAGGGTGACGACCGAGGGCACCTGTCGGGGGCAACACTCGGGGCACAGCGGTGCAATCGGCACCCTCGTCGAGTACGGAGGTCCTGTCATGGCCACCTCGACCACTCAGCACCATCGCTCCGACACCGTGCAGGCGGCGGCCGCCGGGCTGACCATCTTCGCGGGGGTGCTCCTGTTCATCTCCGGTTCCTTGGACTTCTGCCGGGGTCTGATGGCCGCCCTCGAGGACCAGGTCTTCGTCAACACGCCCGAGTACGTCTTCCAGTTCGACCTGACGGCCTGGGGCTGGATCCACATGGCCATCGGAACGATCGCGGTCATCGTGAGCTTCGGCCTGTTCGTGGGCTCCAAGTGGGCCAGGATCACGGGCGTGGTCATCACCGCGCTGATGATCATCTCCAGCTTCCTGTCCCTCCCGTACCACCCGCTGTGGTCCATCACCCTGATCGCGATGGGCGGGTTCGTCATCTGGGCCCTGTGCGTGGTGGAGAAGGACACGCTCTACTAGCCGAGGTGGCCCATGAAGCACGGACGGGGGCGCTCGGACGATCGGGCGGAGCGCGACGATCGGGCAGAGCGGATCGCTGAGTTCATCGCGCCGCTGCGGGTCGAACCCGGCTCGAAGGTGGACCTGGCCAAGGACTTCGATCCCGCCCACAAGGCGGGCATCAAGACCAAGAAGGACGGCCAGGAACTGCTCCGCAGCGGCGTCACCCTGCTGGCCGACTACCAGCGGCGGCTGGCCGCTCAGGGCACGCACGGCGTCCTGATGTGCCTTCAGGCGCTGGACGCCGGGGGCAAGGACGGCACGATCCGGCACGTGATGAGCGGGGTGAACCCGCAGGGCGTGCACGTGGCCAACTTCCGGGTGCCGTCGGCCGAGGAGCTGGGCCACGACTACCTCTGGCGCTACGTCTGCCACCTGCCGCGCCGCGGGGAGATCGGCATCTTCAACCGGTCGCACTACGAGGAGGTCCTGGTCGTGCGGGTGCACCCCGAACACCTCACCCGCCAGCGGCTGCCGGACGAGGTCCTGGGCAAGAAGATCTGGCGCCGTCGCTACCGGGAGATCAACGGCTGGGAGCGGCATCTGACGGACAACGGCTTCAGGATCGTCAAGCTGTTCCTGAACCTGTCCAAGGAGGAGCAGCGCATCCGCTTCCTCAAACGGATCGACGTCCCGGAGCGGAACTGGAAGTTCTCGGCGGCGGACGCCCGCGAACGCACTTGGTGGGACGCGTACCAGACGGCGTTCTCCGAGATGCTGTCCGCCACGAGCACGTCCTGGGCGCCCTGGTACGTGGTGCCCGCGGACCGCAAGTGGTTCGCGCGCGTCTGCGCGGCGGCCGTGCTCGCCCACACCCTGATCGACATCGACCCGCGGTATCCGGTCATCGACGACAAGAGCCGGCACGCACTGGAGGTGGAGAAACAGCGACTGGAGGACGAGGCGCCCGCCGTTGCGGCACCGGACCCGCACGCGGCACGGGCCGCCGCGGCCGCCCGGCGCCGCAAGGGCGATCGGGGGCGGGCGCGATGACCGCGCGGGTGGCCGCGCGGTTCGCCGATGACGGGCCCCGCTGCCTGCCGCAGGAGCGGACCAGCAGCGGTCGGAGCCGCTTCCCCGGTCGGTACACCTCGTCCACGCAGATCGTCCTCGTCGCCTCCGCCGCGGTGTCGCTCGCGATCCAGGAGGGGGGCGCCGCGGTGGTGCTGCTCGGCCTGGCCGTGCTGAACGCGGTCATCGGACCGGCGGAGGAAGCGGTCGTGGGGGACGTCGTCCTGCTCGTCCCCGCCCGCCACCGGCCGACCGGCGCCGGGCAGGGGTGAGCGGCCGGTGCGCGGGACGCCTCCCGGGCTCAAGACGCTGCGGACCTACCGCCGGGAGTGGCTCCTGAAGGACCTGGTCGCGGGCGTCGTCCTGAGCACCCTCCTCGTGCCGCAGGGCATGGCCTACGCCGAACTGGCCGGCCTGCCGCCGATCACCGGTCTGTACACCTCGGTGCTCTGTCTGCTCGCGTACGCCGTGGCCGGTCCCTCCCGCGTCCTGGTGCTCGGCCCCGACTCCTCGCTCGGCCCGATGATCGCCGCGACGGTCCTGCCGCTGCTCGCCGCCGACGGGGACAGCGGGCGCGCGATCGCGCTGGCCTCGATGCTGGCCCTGATGGTCGGCGCGATCACGCTCCTGGCGGGGGTGGCACGGCTCGGATTCGTCGCCGACCTCATCTCCAAACCGACCATGATCGGCTACATGAACGGGCTGGCCCTGACCATCCTCATCGGGCAGTTGCCAAAGCTGTTCGGCTTCTCCACCGATGCCGACGGGCTGATCGGCGAGGTGGACGCCTTCGTCGACGGGGTGGCCGACGGACAGGCGGTGGCGGCCGCCGTCGCGGTCGGCGGTGGCTGCATCCTCCTGATCCTGCTGCTGCAACGGCTGCTGCCGAAGGTGCCCGCCGTCCTGGTCATGGTGGTCCTGGCCATCACCGCATCCGTCGTCCTCGATCTGGACGAGCACGGCGTGAAGACCGTGGGCCGGCTCCCCGAAGGGCTGCCGCCGTTCACGGTGCCGCACATCGGCTGGGACGACCTGGGCCCGCTGTTCGTCGGCGCGCTGGGCATCGCCCTGGTGTCGCTGGCCGACACCATCTCCAACGCCTCGGCCTTCGCGGCCCGCACCGGGCAGGAGGTCCGCGGCAACGACGAGATGATCGCGATCGGCTCGGCGAACGTGGCCGCCGGCCTGTTCCAGGGGTTTCCCGTGAGCACCAGCGGCTCCCGCACAGCCGTGGCCGAACGGGCCGGGGCCAAGACGCAGCTGACCGGGGTCGTCGGGGCGGCGCTCATCGTCCTCATGCTCGTCCTGCTGCCGGGTCTCTTCCGCGATCTGCCGCAGCCCGCGCTCGCCGCGGTGGTCATCACGGCCTCCCTGTCGCTGGCCGACCTCGCGGGTACCACGCGGCTGTGGCGCCAGCGCAAGGCGGAGTTCTGGCTGTCCATCGCGGCCTTCCTCGGGGTGGCCCTGCTCGGGGTGCTGCCGGGGATCGCCGTCGCGGTGGGCCTGTCCATCCTGAACGTCTTCCGGCGCGCGTGGTGGCCCTACAGCACCGTGCTGGGGCGCGTGCCCGGCCTGGAGGGCTACCACGACGTGCGGTCGCACCCGGGCGCCCAACTGCTGCCTGGCCTGGTCATCTTCCGCTTCGACGGGCCGCTGTTCTTCGCCAACGCCAAGTCGTTCCGCGACGAGGTCCTGCGGTACACACGCGCCCGGCCGGCGACGCGGTGCGTGCTGATCGCGGCCGAACCGGTGACCGACGTGGACACCACCGCGGCGGACATCCTGGAGGAGCTGGACGCCACGCTCCGGGAGCTGGGCGTGGACCTGGTCTTCGCCGAGCTCAAGGACCCGGTGCGGCGCAAGGTCGAGCGCTACGGCCTGACCCACACCTTCGACGCCCGCCGCTTCCGCCCCACCGTGGAAGGCGCCGTGGAGGCGTTCCGGTCGGACAACGGAGCGCACTGGGCCCCGGCACACCGGGAGGCCGGTGACCGGGGCCAGAACGGAAGCCAGAACTGAGCGGGTTCCGCTAGGGCGAGGTCCGGGACGCGCCCGCCTCGACGACCGAGAGCAGATGCGTGCCCCACGGCGGCAGATCGACGTAGAGCCCGTCCGCCACCAGCTCCGTGCCCGGCCGCTCGTACCGCTCGGCGTCGAGCAGGCCGCTCAACTCCCAGGCGCCCTCGGTCAGTTCGCCCCAGGGCAGCCGGACGCGTGCCTGGGCCCGATGCTCCGAGAGGTTCACCACGGTCAGGAACCGGCCCGCCTCACCCGACCAGCACGAGGCGATCAGGGCGCGCCCTGAGTCGTTGTCGGGCCAGCCGTCGCTCTCCAGGAGCTGCCACCGCCCGGTCCGCATGGCGCTGCGGTGCACGGCCGAAAGGAGCCGCTCGTGGAACGCCCGCAGGGAAGGATCCGGCGGTTCGTCGGGGCGGCGGTCGAGGAAGACCGGCAGATGGACGCGGCGCCCGGTGAACTGGCCCTCGTGCCAGAGCGTGGCGCCGGGCAGCGTGGCGATCAGGACCGCCGCCGCCCGCTCCTTGGCCGGGTGCATGGTCCGCGCGGCCCGCGGCTCGTCGTGGTTCTCCAGGAAGCGGACGAGCCGGCGCTGGTAGTGCTCGTCGGCCCGCAGATGCGCGCGCACCGAATCGGCGCTCTCGCTCAGCACCCGGTCGTAGAGTCGCTTGTCGTAGCAGAAGTCGAACCCCTGCTCCTGCAGGGCCCATTCGAGGTCCCAGTACGCCTCCGCGGCGAAGACCATGTGCGGGTGGCGGCGGCGCACGGCGGTCACGACCTCGGGCCAGAACTCCTCCTGCGGCGGGCTCCCCGCCCGCTCGCCCCACGTGCGCGCGAAGACGTCGTTCATCAGGAGCATCGCCATGTCGCAGCGCACCCCGTCGCAGACCCGCCCGATGCCGCCGAGCACCTCCGCGGTCGCCCGCCGCAGGGCCGGGGCGAAGGCGTTCAGCTGCACCACGTCCGGCCAGGGCGGGAAGAACGGGTCGCGGCCCCGCGCGAGCACGGCGCGTCCGGTGTCGAGGAACCCGGCCGGATCGCGCATCGCGTCCTCGGCGTCGCCCTGGACGAAGTACTCGGGGTGCTCGGTCACCCAGGGGCTGTCGGGGGCCACGTGGTTGGGCACGTAGTCCAGCAGCAGCCCCACTCCCCTGCGGTCGAGTTCGGCGCGGGCGGCGGCCAGTCCCTCGGCGCCGCCGAGCGCCGCGTCGACCTCGTAGCGGCGGATGCAGTACGGCGATCCCGCGATGTCCTCCTCGCCGATGTCCGGGACGGCCTCGGCGAAGGCGCCGCGCAGCGCCGGGTTCTCCAGGGCGATGGCCCGCCCCCGCGGACTGCGCTCCCAGACCCCCATCAGCCAGACGGCGTCGATCCCGGCGGGCGTGATCTCGTCCCACACGTCCTTGGGCACGTCCGCCAGGCCGGCCGGGCCGCCGCCGGTGCGCAGCCCGATCTCCCGCAGCCAGACGCGGGTGTTGACCTCGTGCACGACGGGTTGCGCGGGCAACTGGGTCATCGGTTCTGCCTCCTCGCGGGCCCGGAGCGGAAGTCGTCGGGGCCGAGCGTGCCGAAGATCTTCATCAGGGCCGCGACGAGAGCGGTCCAGCCGGTCTGGTGCGATGCGCCGAGGCCCGCGCCGTTGTCGCCGTGGAAGTACTCGTAGAAGGTGATCAGATCGCGCCAGTGCGGGTCGTCGGTGAACTTCGCCTGGCCGCCGTACACCGGTCGGCGTCCGTCGTCGCCGCGCAGGAAGATCCGGGAGAGCCTGCCGCTGATGTCCTCGGCGACCTCGTACAAGTTCTTCCGCACCCCCGAGCCGGTCGGGCACTCGACGGTGAAGTCGTCGCCGTAGAAGCCGTACAGGTTGAGCAGTCCGCGGATGACGAGGGCGTTCATCGGCAGCCAGACCGGGCCTCGCCAGTTGGAGTTGCCGCCGAACATGCCGGTGTCGGACTCGGCGGGCAGATAGCCGACCCGGTACTCCTGACCGTGCACCCAGAACGTGTACGGGTGCTCGGCGTGGTGGCGGGAGAGCGCCCTGATGCCGTAAGGGCTGAGGAACTCGTCCTCCGACAGGAGCCGGGCGAGCACGCGCACCAGTTTCTTCTCGTCCAGGACCGACAGCAGTCGCGGTCCGCCCGCCGTGCCGGCCTGCGCCGCGGTCAGGGTCACCGACAGCGAGGGGTGGCGCGCGGCGAACCGCCGCAGCCGGTCGCCCAGACCGGAGAGCCGCGCCAGCTGGTCCGGCTGGAAGACGGTCGAGGCGCACAGCGGCAGCAGGCCCACCATGGAGCGGACCTTCAGCCGCACCGCCTGACCGTCGGGCAGCCGCAGCACGTCGTAGAAGAACCCGTCCTCCTCGTCCCACAGCTCGTCGTCGAGGTCCCCGATGCGGTCCATCGAGGCGGCGATCCACAGGTAGTGCTCGACGAACTTCAGGACGAGGTCCTCGTAGGCCGCGTTGTGCTCGACGAGTTCCATGGCGATCTGAAGCATCGACTGGCAGTACAGCGCCATCCAGGCGGTGCCGTCCGCCTGCTCCAGGGTGCCTCCGGTGGGCAGGGGGGCGCTGCGGTCGAAGACGCCGATGTTGTCGAGGCCGAGGAAGCCGCCCTGGAAGATGTTGCGGCCTCCGGGGTCCTTGCGGTTGACCCACCAGGTGAAGTTGGTGAGCAGCTTCTGGAAGGTGCGCTCGAGGAAGGCGTGGTCGGCGTGGCCGGTCGTGCCCTTCTCCATCGTGTACACGAAGTACGCGGCCCAGGCGTGCACCGGCGGATTGACGTCGCCGAAGTTCCACTCGTAGGCGGGTATCTGGCCGTTGGGGTGCAAGTAGGCGTCGCGCAGCAGCAGTTCGAGCTGCTCCTTGGCGAAGCCGATGTCGACGACCGACAGGCCCACGGCGTGGAACGCCAGGTCCCAGGCGGCGAACCAGGGGTACTCCCACTTGTCCGGCATCGAGACGATGTCGTCGCTGACCATGTGGAACCACTCGCCGTTGCGCAGCCCCGGCCGTGGCGGGCTCCATGGGGTCATGTCGTGCTCGCTCAGCCACCGCTCCAGGTCGAAGGCGTAGTACTGCTTGGACCAGAGCATCCCGGAGAGCGCCTGGCGCAGGACGCGTGCCTCGTCCTCGCTCGCGCCCTCGGGTGTCAACTCCCGGTAGAAGGCGTCGGCTTCGGCGATGCGGTCCTTGAACACCGAGTCGAAGCCCCGGTCCAGGGAGAGCTTCGCGCCCGCGGGGCCCATCCGCAGCCGGAGCGTCTGCGAGCCGCCCGCGGGAACGCCGAGCACGTGGTGGGCGGCCGCCTTGGTGCCCTCCCGCTCCGGGTTGACGGCGCTCTCGTCCCCTTCCACGACGTAGCGGCCGATGGCGTTCTTGACGTACGGGGTGGCGTTGGGCGCGCCGAACAGCCGCTCGTTGTCGGTCTCGTTCTCCGTGAACAGCAGCGGCACGTCGCCGCACCGCAGGTCGTAGCTGCCGAGCTGCGGGTGGTCGGCCCGGATCGTGGCGGTCGAGCGCGGTCCGTCGACCGCCCGCAGGCGCGGCCTGTCCTCCTCGTCGTGCTGCTCGCCCCAGGACCAGGTGTTGCGGAACCACAGGGTCGGCAGCACGTGCAGGGTCGCCTCGTCGGGGCCCCGGTTGTCCACGGTGATCCGCATCAGGATGTCGTCGTGGTCGGCCTTGGCGTACTCCACCGTCACGTCGAAGTACCGGTCGTCGTCGAAGACGCCGGTGTCCATGAGCTCGTACTCGAATTCCTGGCGCGTGCGGTCCCGGTTGACGGAGACGAGGTCGTTGTACGGGAACGCGGCCTGGGGGTACTTGTACAGATACCGCAGGTAGGAGTGGCTGGGGGTGCTGTCGAGGTAGAAGTAGTACTCCTTGACGTCCTCTCCGTGGTTGCCCTCGCCGTTGGTGAGGCCGAAGGCGCGCTCCTTGAGGATCGGGTCGCGCCCGTTCCACAGGGTCAGGGCCAGGCACAGGCGCTGCTTCTCGTCGCAGATGCCGCCCAGGCCGTCCTCGCCCCACCGGTAGGCGCGCGAACGCGCGTGGTCGTGCGGGAAGTACGACCACGCGTCGCCGCCGGCGCTGTAGTCCTCGCGGACCGTGCCCCACTGCCGTTCGCTCAGATACGGGCCCCACAGCCGCGACCGTCCGCTCCCGTCGCCGTTCGGTCCGATCCGCCCGGCGTGCGTCCGCGTCTTCATGCGCGTCTCCCTGCCTCGGTCAACCGGATGCGCCAGTCTTCGCGGGGGCCCGAGGACCCGCCTCACCTTCCGGGGGTGAGCCCTCCGCCCGGGCGACGAGGGTGAGCCCGATCTCGTACGCGGCCAGCAGCGCGCCGACCACGAACAGCGCGGTCCACGACGACAGCAGCAGCGCGATCAGGGCCGCGAGGACCACGCCCGACACCCGCAGCACATCGGCGTGCCGGGCCAGCCACGGCCGCACCCGCGCACCGTCGGTGAGGCGTTCGCCGGCCTTGGCGACGAAGTGGCCCGTGGCCCGCGCCCCCTGCGCCGTGTACCGACGCAGCGCCACCGGCAGCCGCCCCGGTCCCACCAGGTACGCCAGGACGGCGATGCCGACACCCAGCCACAGCAGCTGGTCGCCCCGGTCGCGCAGGGTCGTGAACACGGTCCACAGCACGGCGCGTACGCCTTCGCGGTAGACGCCGGGCGGCACCTGGCCGAGCAGTTGGTCCCGCACCGCACGCAGCACGGTCGACAGCACCGTGACGGTCACCACCAGCCACAGGCCGAGCTGGAGGAGGGTGCGCCGCCGGTGGGGCGAGATCCACAGGGCGAGCCCGAGCAGCACCGGCACGGCGATCACCAGGCCGACCACGGCGCGCTTGAACATCAGGACGGAGTCCTGGAGCTGGCCCAGTTCGTTGCGGTTGTAGAGCCGGACCTGGGCGAAGTTCTCGGGCAGCGACACCCCCAGCGCCTGCTCGACGCGTTCGTGCAAACCCGGCGGGATCTCGCCGGAGGAGAGAGCGGGCAGGTCGAGCTTCTTGCCGAACAGGGTGGGCAGCTGCTCCTCCAGGGACCGCAGCAGGTTGTTGACCATCGGCAGCAGGTTCAGGGTGACCGTGTCGCCGTGCACCCGCACGTTGTCGTTGCGTTCCTCGAGCACGGCGACGATCCGCGCGTGGGCGGCCCGGTTCGTCGCACGCCACAGCTCCTGGAAGCGGTCCGTGGCGATGAGCTTGGAGATCGAGTCGCGCAGATAGTCGTGGACGGCCCCGGTGACCGGAGCGGCGAGGAAGGACGCGCGCGGCGGAAGCGCCTCGGACAGCCTCTGCTCGACGTCCAGTTGGTCGAAGATCTCACGCGCCAGATACGTGGAGACGGCCGCGTTCACGTCGGGGTCCTCGGGCAGCGGCCCCACCGTGGCGATCCAGCGGTCCGTGTTCAGCGTGGTCCGCCCACCCCACACACCCACGATCGAGGTGACGGCGAGGACGGCGACCAGGGCGATCAGCACGGCCGCGACGGCCCGCCGGACGGACAGCAGGCGCACCCGGCGCCGCCGCTCGGTGCCCGCACGCTCCCGCAGCTCGCTGACCTCCGCCCGCAGGCGCTCCAGTTCGGACTCGGTGGCGCTGTCCCGGACGGGCCCGTCGCCGTCCCGGCCCGGTGTCTCTTCATGCGTCATGGGCGTCGTACCTCCGACTCCCACCGTCACCGCGCCCGCGCCCGCCTCCCTCACCTGCGGCGGGTGACGCGCGGCCCGGGCTCCGCCGCTGTGATGACGGCCGTGACGGCGGCAGTTGCCCGAGAGGAGACACGATGGCTGGGATCGGACCGGTACAACTCCTGACGGTCGAGTTCGGACCCGACGCCAAGTTCGAGGGGCGCATCATCGAGGAACTGGCGATCCTCGAGGCGAACGGACAGATACGCGTCCTGGACATGCTCTTCGTCCGCAAGGAGCCCGGCGGAACTCTCTTCACCCTCGACTTCCAGGCCGAAGGCATGGGCGAGACCGTCGCCGCGCTGCTCGGCATCTCGAGCGAGCAGGTCAGGGCCGCGCAGGAGGCGTACCCGAGCCTGGCCGAAGGCAACGCCTTCGGCCTGACGCTCTCCGAGATCAGGGAGATGGCCGACTCCCTCGATCCGGGGGCCGCGGCGGCCTTCGTCCTGCTGGAGCACGTCTGGGCCAAGTACCTGCGCAAAGCCCTCCGTGACGCCGGCGCCGTCCCCGTCGCCGAGGGCTTCCTCACCGATGAGGCACTGGCCCCCGTACTCGCCGAACTCACGGCGATGGCACAGAAGCTGGGCGACCCGGTCACACCCGAACCACGGCCGGACCCGCCGAACCGCAACCACCGGAGGAGGGCCTGATGGCCGATCTCGTCGTGCTCGGATTCTCGGACAAGGAGAAGGCGGAGGGAGTTCTGCGGCTCGCCAAGGAACTGGCCCGCCAGGAACTGCTCGACCTGGAGGACGCGGCGCTGGCCTGGCGGACCATGGACGGCAAGCTCCATGTGCGCCAGACGTTCAGCACCACGGCCACCGGCGCGGCCGGCGGCGCCCTGTGGGGCTCGCTGTTCGGCCTGCTCTTCCTGATGCCGGTGTTCGGTGCCGCGGTGGGGGCCGCCACCGGCGCCGTCGCCGGAAAGCTCACCGACATCGGCATCAACGACGCCTTCGTCAAGGAGACCGCCAGCGCCCTCGAACCGGGCCGCGCCGCCGTCTTCGCCCTCGTCCGGCGCTCGACACCCGACCGCGTGCGTGACGCGGTGCGTCCCTTCAACCCCACCGTGATCCGTACGTCGCTCACCAAGGACCGGGAGGAGGAACTGGTCGAGGCCCTCCAGGCGAAGTGACCGAACCCGCGGCCCGGCGCTCCGGGCCGGGCCGCCCCGGCAGGCGCCATCTCCACCGGCATATTTCACCCGGGTGAGATGGCGCTTGCCGTGCGTTCGCCCCGCGCCGCCGACCCCATACTTGCCGCAGCCGCACCATGTTGCTCCGAGAGCGAGGTGCCGCCCATGGCCGAGTGCGCAGGCCCTGCACGCGATCCCGACCCCGACCGGGCGTCCGTCGGCACGGCGCCCTCGCTGCCCACCTGGCTCGTGCCAAGGCCGCGCCTGACGGACCGTCTCGCGCGAGGCGTCCTGGGACCGCTGACCGTGATCGTGGGTCCCGTCGGCGCCGGCAAGACGGCCCTCGCCCTGGAGTGGGCGCACACCCGGCGGCTGCCCGGCCCGCTGGCCTGGGTCACCTGCGACGGCCGGGCCGAGCAGTCCTGCGTCTTCTGGCCGCGCGTGATCGGCGCGCTGCGCGAGGCGGGCGTGGACGTGCCCGAATCCGTCACCTCGGAGGCGGAACCGCTGCTCGTGGCGGCGCTCGCCGCCGATCTGCACCAGCGCGGCGAGCCGGTGGTGCTGGTCCTCGACGACTTCCAGCCCGCTCCCGGCTCCGCGATCGCGGACGGGATCAGCAGCCTCCTGCGGCATCTGCCGGGGGTGCTGCGCCTGGTGGTGCTCGCCCGCCGGGACCCTCCCCTGCATCTGCGCCGCGGCAGACTCACCAGCGAGGTCACCGAACTGCGCACCGGCGACCTGGCCTTCGACGACCGCGAGACGGCGGCCCTCCTCGCCCAGCACGGGATCGACGTGCCCAAGCAGACGGTGAGCACGCTGCGGCGGCGCACGGACGGCTGGGCGGCGGGGCTGCGGCTCGCCGCGATGTCCATGGAGAAGCGCTGCGATCCCGAGCGGTTCGTGACGCAGTTCGCCGGCGACGACGAGGCCATCGCCAGCTACCTCGTCGAGGAGGTGCTCGACCTGCAGCCCGACGGCATGCGCCGCCTGCTGCTCACGACCAGTGTGCTGGACCAGGTGAACGCCGAACTGGCCGTCGAGCTCTCCGGCGAGGACGCGGGCCGGCACTTCGCCGCCCTCGTCCGGGAGAACTCGTTCCTGCAACCCGTCGGGCAGGGCTGGTACCGCTGCCACCAGATGTTCGCCGACGTACTGCGGATGTGCCTGCGCCACGAGAAGCCCGGCCTGGTGGCGCCGTTGCACCGCCGCGCGGCGGCCTGGCTCGGCGAGCACGGTCTCCTTGCCGACGCCGTACGGCACCTGCTGGCTGCGGGCGACTGGGACCAGGCGGGGCGGCTGATCGTGGACCGCCTTGCGATCGGCCAGGTGCTCGGCCTGACCAAGCTGCGGCTGCCGAGCGAGCTGACCCGGCGGCTGCCCGAGCAGCCGCCGACGGAGAACCCCGAACCCGCGCTGCTCGCCGCGGCGGTGGCCCTGGCCCACGACGACGACCAGGGGTGCTGCCGGTACCTCGACCTCGCCGAGCGGCTGCTGGCGGACCTGACCGCGCAGGAGGACCGCGCCGTCCGGTGCCGCCTGGCCCATGCCGTGATCCGCATGGACCTGCTGCGCTCCCGCAGCCCTCAGGAGGCCGGCGCCGCCGCGACCGACGCCGAGTCGGCCCTCGCCCGCCTGCCCCACGCGGCCCTGGCCCAGCACCCCGAGATCCTCGCCCTCACCTTGGCGATCCGCGGCGGCGGCGAGTTGCGGACCGGCAGCCTCAAGGCGGCGGAGGCCTCCCTCACCGGAGGGCTCAAGGCCGCGGGCGCGGCGGGTAACGGCGCGCTGCGCAGGGACTGCCTCATCGAACTGGCGCTGCTCGACGCGCTGCGCGGCCGCTTCCGGGCCGCCGACGAACTGGCCGCCCAGGCCACCCAGCCTCCCCTGCCCGCCTGGACCGTGGCGGAGCGCTCGCAGGCGTCCCTGCGTCTCGTGCGCGCCTGGGTGGAGCTGGCGCGTGCCGAACCCGGCCGGGCCCGGCACGAACTCGCCGGGGCCAAAGCCGTGCTGGGCGCCTTGCCCGACGTCTTCCTCTCCGAGGTCGGGTCCCTGGTGGCGGGGCTCGCCAAGGCCGTGGAACAGGGTGGTTCGGCGCCCGCGCCGATCGCTGACGTGGTGGCCGCGTCCCGGCTGCCGCGCAGCGTGCTGCGGGCCATGGGGCCCGCGTGCGTGTCCCTGCTCGACTCCGCCCGTCACAGGATCGCCGTCACCCCCGTGCAGCAGCGCACGGCCCGGCCCACCCTCACCCTCATGAGCGCCCCGGCGGCACCCACCGAGCGCCTGAGCGCTCGGGAGCGCGACGTCCTGAACCGGCTGGCGCAGATGATGACCACCGAGGAGATCGCCGAAGAGCTGTACCTGTCGGTGAACACGGTGAAGACGCACCTCAAGAGCGTCTACCGCAAGCTCTCCGTGACGCGGCGCTCGGCCGCCGTCCGGCGAGCCCGCGAACTCCAGCTCCTGTGACGGTGATTCGTGGCTGTGACGGCGGCTTCCCCCGTCCGGCCTCCTATACGAGCCCCAGCACGCGAGCGCGCCGTACGGCCTCGGCCCGGGAGGACACGCCCAGCTTCCGGTAGACGGCGCGGACGTGGCTCTTGACGGTGTTCACCGAGACGTACAAGCCGTCGGCGATCTCCCGCAGCGGCACTTCCTGCTGCAACTGGTGCAGCACGGTCAGCTGACACTGCGTCAACGGCTGCGGGGCAGGCGGTGCGGTCCGTCCCGGCTGCGGGGGCACCAGGGCGAGCACGGCCGCCGCCTCGCCGACCAGCGCGCCCGCGCTGCGGAGGTCACCTACGTCCCCCGCGATGCGCACCAGGGTGCCGGCGACCCACACCAGACAGGTCGTCACCGTCGAATCGGCCGCCGGATCCTCCCCGCTCAGCAGGTGCAACCGCCCGTGCAGGACGGACACTTCCCCCGCCGACCCCCTGGAGCCGGCTCCCGGCTCGGTGCACAGCGCCGCGGACATGCCCCTCACCTCCCCATGTGCAGGGCATTACCCCTACACCGTGGGGGGCCCGGCACGGCTGTGGAAGAGTCCGGTCGGCCCTTTTCGAAGGTGGCTCGTCCGGACCTCCTGCGCTGTCTGGGCCCCGCGGCCTAGGTGCTGGGTCCGGGAACCCGGCGCACCTCGAGAAGTTCGAGGCCCAGCGCCTGGATGCGGTCGAGAATCCCGTACAGGGCGGCCTGGTCGAGTCCCACGCCGAACAGCACCGTTTCGGCCGGGCGCAGCACGACCGTCAGCTCTCCGAACGCCGACCGGAAGGCCTCGCCGATCCTGCCCCGGACGCGGATCTCGAAGTCGGCCCCGCCGGCTGGTGTCGCGGCCGGTCCGGGCCCCGAGTCGTCCTGTGCCCCGCCCATGACGACACCTCCTGTACGACGGCCTGGCCATCGGCCGCCATTCTCGTGGCCGCGTGGCCGACGGCATCACCTTGCGCGGGTGACGGCGGCGCCACCTGGGCTTCCGGGCTCATCCGTTGCGGGTGAACCGGCCGGGCGGAGCCGGGCGGGATGCTCCGGGTCCATCGAGGAGGAGGTTCGACATGGCAGAGCAGATCCGTCCGGACCAGGCGCGTTCCAGTGCGCCCGAACCGCAGCCCCATGTCAGTCCGGTCGCCGTCGGCGGAGTCGTCTTCGCGGTGTGTGTGCTGGGCATCATCGGCGCGTTCCACGCGATCGCGGGGCTCACCGCGATCCTCGACGACAACTTCTACCAGTCGCAGAACGACTACCCGTTCGACTTCGACGTCAACGTCCGTGGCTGGGTCCAGATGCTCACCGGCGTCCTGGTCTTCGCTGCGGCGTTCAGCATCTTCAACGGCCGCACCTGGGCCCGTGCGGTCGGCATCGCCGTCGCGGGGTTCAGCGCGTTGGAGAACTTCTTCTTCACCCCGTACTACCCGGTGTGGTCGGCCATCATCATCGCCCTGGACATCCTGGTGATCTGGTCGCTGACCACGTACGGGCACCGTCAGGCGCACAAGGTCTACGGGGCGCCCCTCTAGCCGGTGTCCGATCGCAGCCGGCCGCTCAGCTCCGGGAGGTCAGCCCGAGCCTGCCGATCTGGCGCCAGTCGAGCCGCGGCCGCTCCCGGTAGGTCCCCGGCCGCAAGCGGGGCACGATCACCCGCAGGGCCCCGGGCCGCACCTCGCAGTGCACGGGGACGCTCAGCCGCACCGCCTCGCCGTCGATGCCGACCGGGATCTCCTCCTGGTCGGCGTCGACGACCACGGAGGTGGCGGTCGCCCGGGTCAGTCCGGCGGACTGCCCCGCGCGCAGCAGCCCGGCGGCCTGTGCGGCGCTCGTGACGCGCACGCCGACGCAGCCGAGGATCCCGCCGTCCAGCCGCGTGCGGCGGCCGAGCCCCGCGATGTCGTTCGTGCCGTAGGGGTTGTTGCTCACCAGCAGTGCCTGCGGGTCCGTGAACTCGTGCTCCCCGGCCCGCGCCGTCAGCCGCGCGCCCCGGTGGCCCATGAGGAGGTCGGGCAGGAGCTTGAGGGTGGTGCGCGTCTTGCCGTCGCGGTAGGCCGGGCTCTGCACCACCTCGGCATACGCGCCGAACGACACGTTGTTGACGAAGGGCCGCCCGCCGGCGCGGCCGAGGTCCACCCGCAGTTCCACCCCGTCGTGCAGGGCGTCCAGGGCCTTCGACGGGTCCTCGCGGTCCAGGCCCAGGTCGAGGGCGAAGTGGTTGCGGGTGCCGGCCGGGATCACCAGGAAGGGCAGGTCGAGGGAGGCGGCCACCTCGGCGACCAGCGCCTGGGTGCCGTCGCCGCCGGCCACCCCGAGCAGATCGGCGCCCTCGGCGGCGTACTTGCGCGCGAGGGCCGCCACATCGGTCTCGCCGCGATACTCCAGAAGCACCACTTCGGCTCCCAGCGCGCCGGCCCGCCGGCTCAGGGAGAACCGGCGCACCTTGCCGCCGCCGGAGCGCGGATTCATGATCAGGACCGGGTGGCGGAACGTCGCGGCCGGCTGCTCGGGCATCGGCTCCGGGGCCTTGTGCCGGGTGAGAGCCGCTCGTCCCGTGCCCGCCGCCAGGAGCCAGAGCGCACCGGAGACCAGGACCACCCAGGTGAGCCGGGCCTGTGTGTACTCCACCAGTACCCAGATCGGCGTGGTGATCGCGAGCAGCACCGCGAGGACCCGTGGCAGGCCCCGCCTGCTGAGGATCCACCAGACCGCGGCGGCCGTGACCGCCAGGCCCGCGAGCCCCACCCCGAGCAGCGCGAAGGTCTTGAACCCCGCGAACACTCCCAGGACCAGCACCGCGGCAGCGGCGGACGCCAGGGACGCACGGGCCAGCCATCGCTGTCCTCGCATCGTCGGTTCCATGTCTCTCAGTCTGTGGCCTCGGAGCGCGTCGGGCCTCACCCCTGGGAGGCGACCTCACACCGGCGGGGTGACGCCGGGCGGCGCGACCGCGCCCAGAGTCCTTTGCGCCTGGAGGGAGCGCACCATGACCGAGACCACGCACCGTCACCTCACCCCGCAGGAGCGGGCGGCCCGGGGAAGGGCGGCCCGGTCGCGTGCCCGGCGGTCCGAGCACGCCGAGTTCGCGCCGGCGCCGGGCCGGCCCGACCCGGTCGACGTGATCGAGCGGCAGTCGGTGAGCAGGCTCCTGGAGCTCGTGCCGATCCGCTACGGCCGCATGCTCGAATCGCCGTTCCGGTTCTTCCGCGGGGCCGCCGCCATCATGGCCACCGATCTGGCCACCACCCCGGACAGCGGGCTGCGGGCCCAGCTGTGCGGAGACGCGCACATGCTGAACTTCCGGCTGCTCGCCTCACCGGAGCGGCGGCTGATGTTCGACGTCAACGACTTCGACGAGACGCTTCCCGGACCGTGGGAGTGGGACGTCAAGCGTCTGGTGGTCAGCCTCGTCATCGCCGGGCGCGAGAACGGCTTCGGCACGGCGGAGCGGGCCCGCGTGGTGCGCGCCACGGTGCGCTCGTACCGCGAGGCGATGAGGAAGTTCGCCCGGATGCGGACCCTCGACGTGTGGTACTCGCGGATCGACGCGGATGACCTGTACGCGACGATGTCCGCCAGGCTGGACGCGCGAGCACGGCGCAGGGTCTCGCGCACGCTCAGCAAGGCCCGCACCCGCGACCACCTCCAGGCCCTGGAGAAACTGGCCCGGGTCGTCGACGGCCGGCTGCGGATCACCGCCGACCCGCCCCTGGTCACACCCCTCGACGAGCTTCTGCCGGGGGTCGAGCGCAAGCAGCTCGAGGACCAGCTGCGCGAGCTGGTCGACCGGTACGCGCTGACGCTCCCCGCCGACCGCCGGGCGCTGCTGGCCCAGTACCGCGTGGTCGACATGGCCCGGAAGGTGGTCGGGGTGGGCAGCGTGGGGACCCGCTGCTGGATCATCCTGCTGCTGGGCCGTGACGACAGCGATCCGCTCATGCTCCAGGCGAAGGAGGCGCAGGCGTCGGTGCTGGCGGAGTTCGCGGGCGCGAGCAGCCACCTCAACCAGGGGGAACGGGTCGTCGCCGGCCAGCGCCTGATGCAGGCGACCAGCGACATGTTCCTGGGCTGGGAGCGGGTCGAAGGGCTCGACGGCCGCGAACGCGACTTCTATCTGCGGCAGTTGCGGGACTGGAAGGCCATCCCGCAGGCCGAGCTGATGACCCCGGACGTGATGCGGCTGTTCGGCCGGATGTGCGGTGCGACCCTGGCCCGCGCGCATGCGCGCTCCGGCGACCGGATCGCCGTCGCCGCCTATCTGGGCGGCTCCGATTCCTTCGACCGGGCCCTGGCACGATTCGCCGAGTCGTACGCCGACCAGAACGAGCGCGACCACCGGGCGCTGGCGGCGGCGGTGCGGGAGGGCCGGGTGACCGCAGCGGCGGCGGAGTGAGGCTCCGTGCGCCCGCCGAGCCGTCGGCGCAGGAACTCCTCCTGGGCGAGCAGCCGGCCGACGGCGACGCCGAACACGACGACGGTGAAGAACAGGATCAGCCAGGACAGCACGGTGAACACCGAGCCGAGTGCCCCGTAGCGCTCCTCGCTCAGTCGTAGCGCGCGGGGCAGCCACAGCCCCGAGAGCGTGCAGAAGGAGACCACTCCCGTGCCCGTGAGGACGGCTCCCGGCAGCAGGGGCAGCCAGGGCACCCGGCCGACGAGCAGCAGGTGCTGGGTCCACCACCACATCAGGACCGACGCCGCCAGTTGCAGGGGGATGCCCAGGACGGGGCCGGCTCCGAACGCCCGGTGCAGCACGCCCTGCACGATGAGCATCGCGATCCATACGAGGAGCCAGACCGCCCAGCGCCAGGCGACGAGCCGCACACCGGGGCGTGGCAGGTCCCAGGAGCGTTCGCACATGCGCTGCAGGGCGCGGGTGAAGGCCGTCGCGGAGAGCAGTGCGACCAGCACGCCCGCCGCGCCCCAGCTGTGCAGCACGGTGTCCCCGCCCGCGGTCGCTTCCTCGGCCCGCGCCACCACGGGCCCGCTCGAACCGAGCAGGGTGCGCAGCGAGCGAAGCAGTTCCTGCCGGACGGCCTGCGGGCTGAACGAGGCCACCGCGATGAGCATCGGCAGCGCGGCCAGGAACGCCTGCGCCGCGAGGCGGGTCGACATGTCGAGGAGGGTGACGCGCACGAGCTGCTGGACGATGCGCCCCGCCAGCGGCCGTGCCGCACCGGCGATCGGCATGACGGTGTCCTCTCGTAGCAGGAGCTCGCTCCTGCCGGACACCTTCCGATCCGGCGGCGCGTGGCACGTCGCCCGCCGCGGGTGACGTGCGCCGGTGACCGTGTGCGGCGGCCCGGGTTCAGGGTGGTGCGGAGGCCGTGTGCCAGGCGGCGCAGAGGGCCAGGCGCAGGTGTCCGTCCGGGGTGCGGTGCAGTTGCAGGCCGTCCGCCCGCGGGGTGGCGAGCAGCGGGTCGACGCCGGGGCGCAGTCCCGCGAGTTCGAGGGTGTCGTGGCGGGACACCGGCAGCCAGGCGGGCGGCCCCGGGCTCTTCCCGTCGTAGTCGGTCACCGCCAGCGTGATCCGTGCCTCGTGCACGCTGATGAGCAGACGGATGCGCTCCGCGCTGCTGTGTCCGATGACGTAGTGCGCCGCGACGCGGGCCGCGTCGCTCATGCGGTGCGCCAGTGCCCTCGATGCGCCGGATGCCGTGAGAACGGCCGCGGCCACTTCGCCCAGGACGTCCACGGAGTCCCCCGCCCGCCCGGCTTCCAGGGCGAGGGCCGTCAGGTGCCCGTCCCGCTCGGCGGCCCCCGCGGTGTCCTGGTGCCGTGTGGTGATGCGGGGCAGCCTCGCCATGCGCACGGTCCGTCCCATCGACGTCTCCCCACGCCGTGGAAACAGAGAACAGCATGCGCACCGTCCGCGGGCAGGTCGTGCCCGCCCGGAGCAGGTGCGCGTCCACCGAGGTCGCCGGGGTCCAGGGCGTGGCTTCGACGCTACGGCGGCTCCCCCGCGCGGTCCAGGCCGATTGGCGCCATTGCCCCTTGCCCAGGGCCCACCAACTTCACGGCAATATCAGCGAGTTGCCCCGGACATGTGCCGAACGCAGCCCGATGGGTCCATGATGGAAGCCTCTCGCCTCCCTGCCCCACCAGGGCAGATGAGGGATGCGCGGACCGCTGGCGCGGCCCGGCAAGCGGCTGTGTCGCGGCCTGGCCCCCTCGGTTCGCCGCGCACGATCACCCTGGTCCCCGGTGAGCCTGTTCCCCTCCCTTTCTCGGCACATGTCAGGCCTCGTCCACACCGAGGATGCCACCATGATCGACGGCTCCCCGCCCGCCTCCGCCGGGCACCTGCACACCTACCGCACACAAGGCCACCTGGTACTGGAGTTCCACGGCGAGATCGACGTCAGCGCCGCGCTCGACATGGCTCCGGCCTTGGACGCCCACACGGCACGGCCCGCCCTCACCGCGATCATCGATCTCAGTCATGTCGAGTTCTTCGACTGCTCGGGGTTACGTCTGCTGTGCCGGGCCCGGCGACGCATCCTGGAGCACAGCGGACAGCTGCAACTGGTCTGCGCCCATCCACTGACCCTGCAGATCCTGCGGGTGACGGGCCTCTACCCGGTCTTCGCCCCCGTACCGCGTCTCGCGGACGCCCTGGACCGGCCCGACACGGAAGCCGGCTGACCGGGCCCCACTCGTGTGGCGGCTGTCCGCTGGTGGTGTGGCCGCACGCCGGGACGATCGGAAGGAACGGGTCCCGCGAGGAGGGGTAAGGCCACATGGAGCCATCACGTCAGCCCTACGGCTACGAGTCGGGGTACGACCACGGGTCGCCGCAGGGCTACGGCGGGCCGTCCGGCTACGGACAGCCTTCCGAGTACGGGCACCAGCAGCCGCCCCCGCGGCGCGGCGTCGATGCCGGCCGGCTGTGGGTCGGCGGCCTGGTCACCGCGCTGGTCGCCGCCCTCACCGCCGTCGTCGGACTGCTGCTCGTACGGGGCGTGCTCGGTATTCCGGTCTTCGCGCCCGAAGGTGACGGCGCGATGGGCGACGCCTCGACCGGGCTGCTGGCCGGCAGTGCCGCGCTGGCCGCCCTGGCGGCGACGCTCCTGCTGCATCTGCTGGTGCTCGGCACGCCCCAGGCCGACCGGTTCTTCGTCTGGATCGTCACGCTGGCGACCGTCGTGATGGTGCTGCTGCCCTTCACCTTCTCCGCGTCGCTCGAGGCCCAGATCGGCACGGCGGCCGTCTACTTGGCCATCGGCGTGGCCATCGGCTCGCTGCTGTCAGCGGTGGCGCGCGGGGCCCTGCGCGGCGGTCAGGGGCGGTAGGGCGCGGCTCCCCCGCGCCTCACGGACGTTCCCTGAGCTCCGCGGCCCTGGTCACGAACGCCGCGTACAACTCCCGTACGGCGCGCGGGAAGGACTCGCTGCGGCGGCGCTGGAGGACGACCAGGACGCGGGTGGTCTCGTCGGTGAGCGGGCGGTGCGTGATCATTCCGGCCCGCTCCAGCGGGTCGCCGATGACGCTGAAGTCGGGCAGGAGCGCGGCTCCGAGGCCTTCGGCCACCATCAGCTTGCCCAGTTCCGCGCCGTCCGTGGAGTACGCGAAGGACGGCGGGGAGCCGCCGAGGAGGCGGTGGGCGTAGCGGTGCATCACGTAGCCGGCGCGCATCGCGATGAACGGCTCCGTCGCGAGGTCGGCGGGCGACACGGCGGCGAGCCGGGCCAGCGGGCTCTCCGGGTGCAGGCAGACGACGGGCCTGCCGCGCAGCAGCTCGGTGGTGTCGAAGTCGGGCGGGGTGTCGTCGCCGTCCAGGTAGTTGACCAGGCCCAGGTCGAAGCGGCCCTCGCGCAGGCCCCGGTGGATGTCGTCCTGCTGCGAGCCGACCATCTCCACCTGCGTCGCGGGGTGGGTCTCCCGAAAGGCGCGCACGGCGGGGACCAGGAGCGGGGCGGTGGCCGCGTTCACCGTGCCGACGCGCACCACGCGGCTCGACTGGTGCTGGTCGTGCGCCGCCCTGCGCAACCGGTCGACCGATTCCAGTACGCCGATGATGTGCGGCAACAGCTCGCGGCCCTCGTCGCTGACCTTCGCCCCGGAGCGGTGCCGGTCCAGGAGCGAGACGCCGAGCTCCCGCTCCAGGTTCCGCACGGTCTCGCTCAACGCGGGCTGCGAGAGGTGGAGTTCACCCGCGGCGCGACGCAGTGAGCCGAGCCTGGTGACGGCCTCGATGTACTCGAGCTGCTCTGTCCGCATCCCGCGCGCCTTTCACCGAACCCCCGCTGTGGGAGGGAAACCCTATCAGGGCTTAGTGATTACCGACTCGACGCCCGTGGGGGCAGCTGCTTGAATCGAGGACATGAACGCAGTGCGACCCCACCTCACGCGGCGACGGTACGTCGACCTCGCGCGGGTGTGCAGCGCCTGCTGTCGCCGCTGCCACTGAGCACCCGCCGGGCACTCCACCACTTCTCGTGCGCCTCTCGCGCGCCTGAACTCCGCTTCCCGCCGGGCCCGTTGACGGCCCGCGCGATGTTCTGACGGAGCACCCCGCTCGGATCGAAGCAGCGCCGCGCCCTTCGCGATCGCGCGTTTCCGCAGGGTCTGCGCGCCTGCCTCCCTTCGCCCTTGCCAACCGCCTCGCTCCACCGGCCCCTGCGGCCGCGTACCCGAAGGACTTCCGCCATGGCCACCGTTCTCACGCTCACCGGCAGCGCCTCCGCCCCCGGCTCGTCCCGCACCGCGCGTCTGGTCCAGCACCTGGGCCGCGGCCTTGCCGCACAGGGTCATCGCGTGCAGACGCTGGATGTCCGCACGCTGCCCGCCGACGCGCTGCTCTCCGCGGACACCTCGCACCCGGCCGTCGCCGATGCCGTCGCCCTGGTCGAGAACGCCGACGCGCTCGTGGTCGGCACGCCCGTCTACAAGGCGGCGTACTCGGGGGTCCTCAAGACCTTTCTCGACCTCCTTCCGCAGTACGCGCTGCGCGGCAAGCCCGTCCTGCCGCTGGCCACCGGCGGCTCCCCCGCCCATGTCCTTGCCGTCGACTACGCGCTGCGGCCCGTCCTCACCTCGCTCGGCGCCGAGGTCGCCCAGGGCTGGTTCGTCCTTGACCGCCACATCACGGCCGCCGACGACGGGACGGTGAGCCTCACGCCGGACGCGGACGCCGGTCTCACCCCGGTCGTCGACCGCTTCCGCGAGGTGCTCGCGGAGCCGACGCGGCTCGCGGCGGCCTAGCGGTAATCGGCTTTCCCTTCCGCGCCGATCAGGGCGATCCGGCCCCCACGTCCTCCCCCGCACCCCGCCCCAGCACTCCGAAAGGTCCGCCCCATGCCCCGCATCCCCGCATCCGACGCGGAGGCCATCGCGATCGCGCGGCAGATCGCCGAGCGTCTGGCCGCCGACGACGCGCGACGCGACGCCGAGCGCGATCTGCCGTACGACGAGGTGCGCGAGCTCACCGAAGCCGGGCTCTTCACGCTCTCGATCCCCCGCTCGCACGGCGGGCCCGAGCTGAGTGCCCGCAGTCTCGGCGAGGTGTTCACGGAGCTGACGGCCGGTGACGCGAGCATCGGCCAGATCCCGCAGAACCACTACTTCTTCGTCAACGTCCTGGCCCACGCGGGAACCGAGGAACAGCGCGCCTTCTTCTACCGCGAGGTCCTCGCGGGGCGGCACTTCGGCAACGCGCTCTCCGAACGCGGCACCCGTACGGCCCGTGAGTTCGCCATCGGCTTCGAGCGGCACCCCGACGGCGGCCGCGTCCTGGACGGCACCAAGTTCTACGCGACCGGATCGCTGTTCGCGCACTGGATTCCCGCGTACGCCAACGACGAGGAGGGACGCACCCACGCGGCCTGGGTGCCGGCCGACCACCCCGGTGTGCGCGTCGAGGACGACTGGAACGGCATGGGCCAGCGCACCACCGGCAGCGGCACCGTGCGCTTCGACCAGGTGCGGGTGCCCGCCGAGCACATCGTGCCGGTGTACCCGATCTTCGAGAAGGACGAGGTGTTCGGCGCCTTCGGCCAGTATCTGCACGCGGCCATCGACACGGGCATCGCCGTCGGCGCCCTGCGTGAGGGCAGGCGGCTCATCCACTCGCTGGCCCGCCCCCGCCTGGAGGCGGGCGTGGAGCGGGCCGCCGACGAGGGAGCCGTCATCGACGGCTTCGGCGAACTCGCCCTGAAGGTGCGCTCCGCGCGCGCCCTGCTGCGCGAGGCCGGTGACGCCCTGGACGCCGCCCGCGCCGAACCGACCGAGCGGAGCGCCGCCGAGGCGTCGGCGGCGGTGGCCGCCGCACGCGCCCAGTCGGACGCGGTGGCCCTGGCCGTCTCCAGCGGCGTCTTCGAACTCATCGGCACCCGCGCCGCGGACCGCGACCTCAATCTGCACCGGCACTGGCGCAACGCCCGCACCCACACCCTGCACGACCCGCGCCGCCTCAAGCTCCGGTACCTGGGCGGCTGGGAGCTCAACGACACTCCGCCGCCCCGCAACGGCCTGGCCTGAGACCGGTCTCGACGTCACGATCACGAAGGACGTTCCCACCCATGCCCCTGACCTTCCACTGGTTCCTGCCCACCAACGGCGACAGCCGCCACATCGTCGGCGGCGGCCACGGAGTACCCACCGGCGCCGCCGGGGGCGACCGCCCCGCCAGCCTCGCCTACCTCACCCAAGTGGCCCGTACAGCGGAGCAGTTGGGCTTCGAGGGAGCGCTCACCCCCACCGGCGCCTGGTGCGAGGACGCCTGGCTGACCACGGCGATGCTGGTCGAGTCGACCGAGCGGCTGAAGTTCCTGGTGGCCTTCCGCCCCGGCCTCGTCACGCCGACCCTCGCCGCCCAGATGGCGGCGACCTACCAACGGCACTCCGGCGGACGCCTGCTCCTCAACATCGTCACGGGCGGCGAGGACCACGAGCAGCGCGCGTACGGGGATTTCCTCGGCAAGGACGACCGCTACGCCCGCTGCAACGAGTTCCTGCACATCGTCCGCTCCCTGTGGCGCGGCGAGACCGTCGACTTCCACGGCGAACACGAACGGGTGGAGCAGGCCCGCCTCACCCGCCTCCCCTCCCCCATCCCACCGGTCTACTTCGGCGGTTCGTCGAGGGCGGCGGGCCCGGTCGCGGCCCGGCACAGCGACGTGTACCTCACCTGGGGCGAACCGCCGGCGCAGGTCGCCGAGAAGATCGGCTGGATCCGCACACTGGCCAGGGCCGAGGGCCGCGAGGTCCGCTTCGGCATCCGCCTGCACGTCATCGCCCGCGACACGGCCGAGGAGGCCTGGTCCCAGGCCGACCGCCTCCTGTCGGGCACCGACCCGTCCGTGATCAGCGAGGTGCAACAGGGTCTGGCCCGCTCGGGCTCCGAGGGCCAAAAACGCATGCTGGCCCTGCACGGGGGCTCCACCGACCGCCTGGAGATCCACCCGAACCTGTGGGCGGGCATCGGCCTCCTGCGCGGCGGCGCGGGCACGGCCCTGGTCGGCTCCCACACCGAGATCGCCGACCGCATCGCGGAGTACCACGCCCTGGGCATCGACGAGTTCGTCCTCTCGGGCTACCCGCACGTGGAGGAGGCGTACTGGTTCGGCGAGGGCGTACTCCCGCAACTCGCGGCGCGAGGCCTGTGGCACCACCCCGTGGCGTCGTCACTCGACGAGACACCGGCGGCGGTGCCGTTCGCCTCGTGAGCGGATACGACACTCAGCCCAGTTGCTCGGCGAGACCAACGATGATGCCCTCCGGACCCCGGACGTAGCAGAGCAGATAACTGTCCTCGAACCGGGCGATCTCGCCGACCAGTTCGGCGCCGTGCGGGCGCAGGCGGGCGACGGTGTCCTTGAGGTCGTCGACGGCGAACATGACGCGGTGCGTGCCCAGGATGTTGTGCGGCTTGTCGCGCGGCCCGGCGCTGATCGCCGCGGGGCTGCGGTACCTCGCCAGTTCGAGCCTGCTGTGACCGTCCGGGGTCCTAACCATCGCGATGTCGCAGCGGACGCCGTCCAGTCCGGTGCACTGGTCGGCGACGAGGCCCCCGACCTCCGCCCTGCCCTCCAGCTCCATACCGAGTTCCACGAAGAACGCGATGGCGGCATCCAAGTCCTCGACGACGATGCCGACGTTGTCCATCCGCTGAATGGCCATGCTCGCTTCTCCTTCATCCTCGCGCGGCCGGTGGTGGCCGCTTCTGTCCCTGGGACGGAGTCGGTGGCACGTTCTCGACATGTGCAGACCTCCCAACTCCAAGGAATCTGGATCGCGCCTCAGGTGACATTCATCCGGATGTACCAGCGACCGGGGAGGCTCAGGTCGCCGGTGCGTCGAGCGTCATCGGGCCGTACCGCGCGGCGGGGGCCTGGGTCGCAAGGGCCCAGTAGCGGTCGCCGTAGGACCAGTGCCACCACTCCGTGGGGTAGTTGACCAGGCCTGCCGTGGCCAGGGCCGCGGTGAGGGTGCGGCGGTTGCGGCGGGCGGTCGGGGTGATGCGGTCGCAGTCCATGTAGCAGGCGCCCTCGCTCTCCTCGGGGCTAGCGTTCACCGGGGTGCCCAGGTCGAGTTCGGTGCCGGAGGCGGTGCACAGCGTGAGGTCGACCGCGGCGCCCGCGACGTGCGGGCCCACTTCGGGCGGCGAGAGGGAGCGGCTCGTCTGCCGGTGCAGGTGCGCGTCCGACCAGTCGGGGTTGGCCTGCCTGAGCTCGGCGGCGTACTCCTCGAAGTACTGGATCTGCAGGGCCAGCGGCCGGTATCCCTCGGTGACCAGGAGGCGCAGTCCCTCGGGCAGCAGCCGGGCGGCGCGGGCCAGCCGCCAGGCGACGCCCTCCCGCAGCTGGGCGTAGGCCCCGTCGGGATCGGCCAGGCGGTCGTCGACGTCCACGAAGGGCAGTTGGCGCAGGTCGACGAGGGCTTCGCCGCAGTCGTCGACCGGGATGCCGACGACTCTGGGGTCGTTCATGAGGATGATCGACGACATGTTTGGCCCCTTCATGGCGACGGTGGCGGGCACAGCTCCGGGGACGGGCTGCCCGCCCGCCCCCGGAGTCCCCTCCGTGCCCTGGCAGGGGCTCTACGCGCCGAGCGGCCCACACGACCGACGGTGTCGGTGGTGTGGGCCGTACGAGGCATCAGTGGCCTTCCCCCGTGCTTCCCCCGATGAATTCCGCTGAGTCCCCCGTTGTTTCCTGCGATCCCCCGTTGCCGGGGGCGTGTTCACCCGCCGACAACCAGAGCGTGACGCAGGCCGCTGCAATTTCTCTGCAAGTCCGCGAGAAGCGGACCGCAGGGCGCCGGTACGGGGGGGGTCAGAGCCCCGGCTCGTTCCGTTCGCGTGCCTCGTACGCCGTGAAGACGTCCCGCGCCTCGGCGCGCAGCGCGCCCGCCCCCGCCCGGTCCCCCGCGGCCTCCCGCGCCGCGGCGAGATCGCGCAGGGTGCGGGCGCGGGGCAGCGGCAGCTCCAGGTCGTTCCAGAGGGCGGCGGCCGCGGTCAGGTGCTGTTCGGCGGTGTCGATGCGGCCCGCGGCGAGCTCGCACTCGCCGAGGGTGCGCAGGCCGAGGGCCTCGCCGAAGCGGTCGCGCTGGCCGCGGCAGACGTCGAGCACGTGCCGGATCTCGGGCGCGGCCTCGGCCGACCGGCCCAGTCTGATGCGGGACTTGGCCCGTGCCTGCATGGCGTAGGCGAGCATGAGCGGGTCGCCCAGGGTGCTCAGGAGGTCCACCGCGCGACCGGAGAGCTCCTCCGCCGCCGCGTACTCGCCGAGCGCGCGGTGCACCAGGCCGAGCGAGCGCAGCGTGAGGGATTCGCCGCGCCGGCTGCCGAGCCTGCGGTAGGCCCGCAGCGACTCGTCGAGGAAGGCGCGCGACGACGCGAAGTCGCCGAGTTCGAGCTGGACGGACCCGGCGTACCGGCAGGAGAGGCCGATGCCCGGGTCGTCGCCGAGCCGGCGGAAGCCGTCGACGGCGCGGACGAGGGTCTCCTGCGCGGCGCGCAGCCGGCCCGCTTCCCGCAGGGCGCTGCCGAGCCCGGCGAAGGCGGCGGCCCGGCCGCGTACGTCGCCCAGTTCGGCGCAGAGCCCGGCCGCCTGTGTGAAGTAGCCCTGGGACTCGGGGAACCGGTCCTGTTCGTAGCGGAGTTGGCCAAGGCCGATGAGCAGCAGGGCCTCGCCCGCTCGGTCCTCGGCGCGGCGGGCGGCGGCCAGGGCCGCGTCGTGCGTGCGCCACCAGGCTTCGAAGCGGTTGCCTACGGTGTACGCGGACGAGCACAGGGCGGCCGCCGCCTCGCAGGAGAGGGTGTGCAGGTCGAGGGCTGCCGCGCGCTCGACGGCGGCGGCTATCGCGTCGGCCTCGGCCTCGAACCAGGCTGCCGGGTCGGCGAGGGCCCGCTGGGTGGCCTCGGGTCCGACGGGCCGCACGAGGCGGCGCAGGGCGACGGCGGCGGACCCGCCGGTGCCGCTGGAGTCCAGGAGCCCGCGGTGCAGTTCGACGGCGCCGGACGGTGTCGCGGAGGCGGCGCGGCCGGTCAGCCAGAGCCAGGCGCCCAGGGCGCGGCCGACGGCGGCGGCCCGTTCGGCGGGCGGGTCCTCGGCGTCGGCGCGTTCGGCGGCGTACACGCGCACGAGGTCGTGCGGCCGGTAGCGGGGCTGGCCCGCGCGGTCGACACCGGTGCAGTGCAGGAGCTGGGCGTCGATGAGCTGTTCCACGACACGGTCCGCCTCGGCTTCGGGCACGTCGAGCAGCGCGGTGACCACCCACGCGGCCACGTCGGGGGCGGCGAGCAGGCCCAGGCGGCGCAGGGCGGTGCGGGCGGGGGCGTCCAGGGCGCGGTAGCTCATGCCGAGGCCTGCCCGCACCTCCAGGTCCCCCACGGCGAGTTCGTCCAGGCGGTGGTGTTCGTCGGCGAGCCGGTCGGCGAGCATGCGCGCGGTCCAGTGCCTGCGGGTGGCGAGGCGGGCTCCGGCGATGCGGATGGCGAGCGGGAGTCCGCCGCACAGTTCGACGATGCGCCGGGCGGCGTCCGGCTCGGCCCTGACGCGCTCCTGTCCCGCGACGCGGCCGAGGAGTTCGGTGCCCGGCTCCGTGTCGAGGACGTCGAGATCGGCGCGGTGGGTGCAGGGCAGGGCGCCGAGGCGGGCCCGCGCGGTGATCAGGACCCCGCAGGTGGCGCTCCCGGGGAGCAGCGGGCGCACCTGGGACTCGCTGGCCGCGTCGTCGAGCACGAGCAGGACGCGGCGCCCCGCGACCAGGCTGCGGAAGAGGTCGCGCCGCTCGGCGTCCCCGTCGGGCGGGTCGGCCCCCAGGGCGTACAGGAGCCGTCCGAGCACTTCGCCGGGTGCCACGGGATCGGCGGCGCCCCGCAGCTCGGCGTACAGCTGCCCGTCGGGGTAGGCGTCGGCGACCTGGTGGGCGGCGCGGACGCCGAGGGTGGACTTGCCGACGCCGCCGGGCCCGGAAAGGACGACGACCGGCATGGCGTCGCGGGGCCCCGACAGTGCGGCGCGTACGTCGGCGAGCTGGGTGTCGCGGCCGGTGAAGTCGCCGATGGTGGGCGGCAGGAGGGCCGCCACCGGGACGACGGCGGGATTCCTGGGGTCGGGTGCGTCGCTCGTGGAGGGCAGCAGTCCTTCGTCGGCCCGCAGGATCGCCTCGTACATCCGTCGGAGGTCGGGGCTGGGGTCGATGCCGAGCTCTTCGGCGAGTACGTTGCGGCCCTCCACGTACACCGCGAGCGCGTCGGCCTGGCGCCCCAGTCGGTAGAGGGCGAGCATGAGTTGGCCGCGCAGCCGTTCACGGGTGGGGTGCGTGGCGACCAGTGCGGTGAGCTCGGCCACCAGCTCCCTCTCGCGGCCCGTCTGCGCCAGCTCGGCGGCGATGCGCTCCTCCAGGGCCGCCTGCCGCGCCTCCTCCAGCTGGTCGGCCATGGCCCGCAGCGTCTCGCCGATTCCGCCGAGCGCGGGGCCGCGCCACAGGGAGAGGGCGTCCCCCAGCAGCCGGGCCGCCGCGGCGTGATCGCCGTCGGCCGCGGCCTGCCTGCCCTGTACGGCGAGGCGATCGAACTCGGTGCGGTCGACGAGGGTGGCGTCGGTGTGGATCAGATAGCCGGGCGGCCGGGTCTCGATGGCGTCGGCGGACAGCGCGCGGCGCAGCGCGGAGACGTACGACTGGATCAGGGAGCGTGCCGTGTCCGGCGGCCTCTCGCCCCAGATGGCGTCGATCAGCGCGTCGACGGACACCACGCGCCCCGGCTCCAGGAGCAGCGCGGCGAGCAGTGCGCGGGGCTTGGGGCCGCCCAGGGCGAGTCTGCGGCCCGCGCGCCACGCCTCGACCGGGCCCAGCAAGCGGTAGTCGGTGTCCGTGTTCACGCACGTCTCCATGGGTCCTTGCCCCGCGCCGCCCCCACCGCCCTCGCGCTCCCGATCGGCTGGTCATACTACGTCTGCCCATTCTCAACTCGCCTGCACACCAAGGGAATCAGGCCACCCGGGAACCGGGCGTCGAGCACTCCGGAAGGAGCGCACTCGACGGGCGGATTCAGCTGCGCGCAGGAGGGCCGTCGCGGGGCGGAGGACCATCGTCCGAACCCGGGTCGGGCGCGTCCGCACTCGGCTCCGGCGCGTCGACGGCATGCGTCTGCCCGGCCGGCGCGGGCGGAGCGGCGCCGTTGCCCTGCAGCCGCTCCAGGTCGGCGGGCCGCACCTGGATGATGATCAGGGCGATCAGCGCGGCGACGACGGCGAAGACGGCGGCGGCGATGAAGGAACTCGAGATGCCCGAGGCGAGGACCTGGTCGCCCCAGCGCCCCGGCAGCTCGCCCGTCCTGCGGAACTCCAGCCGCTGGGCCGGGGTCGCCTCCGCCAGGAAGCGGGGCACCTGGTCGCTGGCTTCGTTGCGGCTTGCCGTGCCGAAGACGGTGACCAGGACGGACAGGCCGAGCGAACCGCCCACCTGCTGGGTGGCGTTGAGGATTCCCGAGGCCGCTCCGGCGTCCTGCGGCCGCACCCCCGAGACCGCCATCAGCGTCAGGGACACGAACTGCATGCCCATGCCGAAGCCGAAGACAAGGATGGGGCCGAGCAGGCTTCCCGTGTACGTGCTGTCGACGTCGGTCAGCGTCAGCCAGCCGAGCCCCACGGCGGCCAGCGTCGCGCCCACCACCATGAAGGGTTTGGGCCCCCACTTGGGCAGCAGCTGGGAGGCGAGTCCCGCGCCGACCGCGATGATCGCGCTCACCGGCAGGAAGGCGAGACCGGCTCGCAGCGGGCTGAAGTTCAGGATGTTCTGTACGAAGAGCGTCAGGAAGAAGAACATCCCGAACATGGCCGCGGCCAGGCACAGCATCATCCCGTAGACACCGGCGCGGTTGCGGTCGCGGAACATCCACAGGGGCGTGATGGGCTGCTTCGAGCGGCGCTCGACGGCGAGGAACAGGCCGAGGAGCACGACGGCCGCCCCGAAGGAAGCGATGGTCAGGCTGTCGCTCCAGCCGTCCTCGGAGGCGCGGATGAAGCCGTAGACGAGCAGCACCATGCCCGCCGTGGAGGTGAGCGCGCCGAGGATGTCGAAGTGCCCGGGGTGGCGCTCGGACTCGCGGATGTAGCGGGGTGTGGCGAGGGCGATGAGCAGGCCGATGGGGATGTTCACGTACAGCACCCAGCGCCAGTCGAGCCACTCCACGAGCAGCCCGCCCGCGAGCAGGCCGATCGCGCTGCCGCCGGCCGAGACCGCCGCGAACACACCGAACGCCCGGTTGCGCTCGGGTCCTTCGCGGAAGGTCGTGGTGATCAGCGAGAGGGCGGTGGGCGAGGCGATGGCGCCGCCGACGCCCTGCAGGGAGCGCGCGGCGAGCAACTGCCAGGATTCCTGGGAGAGTCCGCCGAGCAGCGAGGCGAAGACGAAGAGCAGGACGCCGAACATGAACACTCTGCGGCGTCCGAGGATGTCGCCGAGCCGCCCGCCGAGCAGGAGCAGGCCGCCGAAGGTCAGTGTGTAGGCGTTGATCACCCAGGACAGCGTCTCGGTGGAGAAGCCGAGCGAGGTCTGGATGTGGGGGAGGGCGATGTTCACGATGGTGATGTCGAGGACCACCATCAGCTGACACGAGGCGATGACAAGGAGTGCGATACCGCTGCCGCTGCCCCGCTTCGGGGAGGCGGCAGGCTCTGAGGGTGTCGTCCGAGAGCCCGTCATGGGATTGCCGGCGTGTCGGCCATGCAGTGAACAGGGGCGTCCACTGCTCCCCAGGCTAAGCCCGTCCTCGCGGCCCCGCCAATCGTTCGCGAGAGGGGGGCTTCGGCCCCTGGCAGCCGGGCCGGGCACCACCTGAGAAGACTCCGGCCGGGACGGCATGTGACCCACGCCACCCCGGCCGGCCGATGACTTCACCGGGCCCCACCCGTCCTACTGGTAACAACACTCCGAAAGACGGGACGGCGTCACCATGACCGAAGCCACCAAGGGCCCTGCCAGCTACTTCCCTTCGATCGAGAAGAAGTACGGGCGCCCTGTCGGGGAGTGGAAGGACCTCATCCGTTCCTCGCCGCTGACCAAGCACATGGAACTGGTCGGCTGGCTCAAGACCGAGCACGGCCTGGGGCACGGACACGCCAACGCCCTGGTCGCGCACACCTTGGCCGAGACCCGCACGGACTGAGCCGCCGCTGCCGCCGCTACCGGCTCGGCGTGGGGCTCCCCGCGCGGTTGCGCCGCCGGGCGAGCCGGTGGAAGGCCTTGGGCGCGGAGCGGGGTGCGGGCAGGGCGCCGGCGACCGCGTCGGCCAGGAGCGTGGTGACCGTCTCGGCGGCGCAGGTGCGGTTGGCGCCGATGCCGCCGCTGGGGCCCCGCTTGATCCAGCCCACGACGTAGGTGCCGGGCTGTCCGGCCACCCGGCCGCCCTCGTGGGGCACGGTGCCGGTGGTCTCGTCGAAGGGCAGTCCGGCGACCGGCACCCCGCGGTAGCCGATCGCGCGCAGCACCATGTCCGCCCGTATGGTCCGCTCCCCCGTCCCCTCCACGACGCGCACGCCTTCGACGGCCGCGTCGCCGACCATCTCCACCGGGGCGGAGTGGAAGCGGAGCACGATGCGCCGCCCGGGTGCGGGCGGCTGCGCCCAGTCGACGCGGGCGCGCGTGACGCCTCGCAGGAGGGCCGCCCTGCCCTGGGGATCGGCCTGCGGATCGGTCTCGTCGATGGCCGGGGCGGTCCGGGGGTCGTGGTCGTCGACGACCAGGTCGAGGCCCGGGACGTGCTTGAGGGCGAGCAGTTCGGACCTGGTGTACGCGGCGTCCTCGGGGCCCCTGCGTCCAAGCAGGACCACTTCGCGCACCTTGCCGGCCCGCAGCGCCGCCAGCGCGTGCTCGGCGATGTCGGTGCGGGCGAGGCCGTCGGGGTCGGCGAGCAGGATTCGGGCGACGTCGAGGGCGACATTGCCGTTGCCGACGACGACCACGCGCTCGGCGGACAGGTCGATCGCGTCCGGCGCCACATCCGGGTGGCCGTTGTACCAGGCGACGAAGGCCCGCGCGGAGATGGAGCCGGGCAGTTCCTCGCCCGGGACGGCCAGGGTGCGGTCGGCCGATGCGCCCACGGCGTAGATGACCGCGTCGTGGTGTGCGGCAAGCTCCTGCGCGGTGACGTCGGCGCCCACGTCGAGCCCCAGGTGCATCCGCACCCGCGGATGGGTGTGGAAGCGTGCGAAGGTGTCGCCGACCTTCCTGGTGGCGGGGTGGTCCGGTGCCACGCCGAAGCGTACGAGGCCACCGGTGACCGGCAGCCGGTCGATCAGGGTCACTTCGGCGCTGGTGTGCAGGAGCAGGTCCTGGACCGCGTACATCCCGGCGGGTCCGGTGCCGACGACGGCGACCTTCAGCGGCGCGAAGTCCGACGGCAGGACGCGCGGGAAGGTCGGCTCGTCCCAGGCGTGGAAGTTCGGCCCCTCCGGGGCCGGTTCGGGCGCCTGGTCCGCGTAGTACGCCGCGTTGATCGTCGCGTACTCCTGCTGCGCGACGGGCAGGCTGTCCACCGGGAAGATCGCCTCGACCGGGCAGGCGTCGGCGCAGGCGCCGCAGCCTATGCAGGTCGTGGGGTCGATGTGCAGCATCTCCGTGCTGCCGAACGCCCGCTCCTGCGGCGTCGGGTGGATGCAGTTGACCGGGCAGACGGCGACGCACGTGGCGTCGCTGCAGCAGGTCTGGGTGATGGCGTAGGTCATGGCGTCGGCTCGACTCGTTCGGCTCAGATGAGGTGGGCGCGCTTGTAGAAGGCCAGCGCGGGCCTGGTCAGCAGGCGGGCGGAGGCCAGGAACTCCATCAGGCCCGAACAGCTGGAGCGCATCATGGACTTGTGGTGTTCGTTGGCCTTCGCCTCGGCGAGGGCGCGCTTCTCGTCGAGCCCGGCGTTCGCGTACACCTTGGGGTTCACCATGCTGGTGACGATGTAGTACGACGCGATCGCGACGACGAACGCGTTGATCTGGCGGCGCAGTCGGCCCGCCCCGGCAAGGCGCTTGCTCGTCTGGTCGCGGGCGAACTTCATGTGCCGCGATTCCTCGACGACATGGATGTTGTTGATCGTGCGGACGAAGGGCACGACGCGCTCGTCGCGCATCCAGTCGCGCTGCATGACGTCGAGCACTTCTTCGGCCACGAGGATCGCGGCGTACGCCGCCTCGCCGAAGGCCACCGTCTTGAACGCCCGGCCCAGTTCCATCGCGAACCGCTTGGGCCGGTAGGCGGGCGCGCCCAGCTTCTCGGCGCCGCGGGCGAACATGATCGAGTGCCGGCACTCCTCGGCGATCTCGGTGAGCGCCCACTGCACTTCGGCACTGGCGGGGTTCTTCATGTAGACGTCGCGCAGCACCATTTGCTGGAGGATCATCTCGAACCAGATGCCCGTGCTGGCCACCGACGCGGCTTCCTGCCGCGTCAGTTCCTTGCGCTGCGCATCGGTGAGCTCCTGCCAGTACGCCGTGCCGTACAGGGAGCACCATTCCGGGCTCGCGCCGTGAAAGTCCTTGTCGAGGGGGGTCTCCCAGTCCACTTCGGTGGCCGGGTCGTAGGCCAACACGGCGGCCGAGTCGAGCAGTCGCCTGGCCACGTCGTCCTCTTCGGGGTGGTCCTGCGCTGTCGGCCGAACAGTGCTGCTTGCCATGCTGCGGCTCCTTGACTCTGATGCGTACGTTCTCTTGTTCGCTCAGGCAACGGACCGGGCGCCGTCCCGCAACGCGCCGCGGCCCGCTTGTTAGACGGACCGTATAACAAGGAGAGCGGGCGAGCCTACCCCTGAGTAAGAACTGAATTCACGCAACTTCTTGCAGCAGGACTCCCCGCAGGTCGCGCCGTACAGCCAAGCCATCCAGGCGTCGAGATCGCGGCCACATCCGTCGCAATGGACACCAACACCCGCACCTGACAGCGGTAGTTGAAATATCTTGCAGAAAGTATTGACGCGTACATGCGTGGGCGGCAGGCTCCGCATCGGAATCCCCCCACGGCAGCCTCCCCCCACGAGTGGCTGCCCTTCTTTGGGCACTGCTGTGCCCGGTCTCGAAGGAGCCGCACCATGCAGCACCGTCACCGCCTGCTCGGCGCCACGTCGGCCGGGGTCCTGGCTGCGGCCGGACTCGCGACGTTCGCGCCCTCGCAGTCGCAGGCGACACCGCCCGGCGACAGGACCGTCACCGCCACCATGTTCGAGCGGCAGTTCGCGGACGTGGGCAAGGCCTGTACCGATGAGCTCGGCCCGGCGGGCTACGGCTACGTCCAGGTGTCACCCGCCTCCGAGCACATCCAGGGCGACCAGTGGTGGACCTCGTACCAGCCCGTCAGCTACAAGCTCGCCGGGCGCCTCGGCGACCGCGCCGCCTTCAAGAGCATGGTCGACGCCTGTCACGAGGCGGGCGTCAAGGTCATCGCGGACGCGGTCATCAACCACATGGCGGCCGGCGCGGGCACGGGCACCGGCGGCACGCAGTACGGCAAGTACGACTACCCCGGCTACTTCCAGGACGCGGACTTCCACACCTGCCGCACGAGTATCAACGACTACACCAACCGTGACAACGTCCAGAACTGCGAACTGGTGGGCCTGGCCGACCTCGACACGGGCAGCGACGCGGTGCGCGGCAAGATCGCCGCGTACCTCGACGACCTGCGGTCCCTGGGCGTGGACGGCCTGCGCATCGATGCCGCCAAGCACATGGCCGCCGACGACATCGCCGCCATCAAGAGCAAGATGAGCGACCCCGGATTCTGGGTGTCGGAGGTCATCCACGGGGGCGGGGAGGCCGTCCAGCCCGACGAGTACACCGGCATCGGGGACGTCGACGAGTTCCGCTACGGCGGGCACCTCAAGAGCGCCTTCCAGGGCGGCGACATCGCGCAGTTGAAGTCGGTGGCGGACGGCAAGCTGGGCAGCGGCTCGGCCCGTACGTTCGTCGACAACTGGGACACCGAGCGCAACGGCTCGACGCTCACCTACAAGGACGGCGCGACCTACGCCCTGGCCAACGTCTTCATGCTCGCGTCCCCCTACGGCTCGCCGAACGTGTACTCCGGCTACGAGTGGTCCGACAAGGACGCGGGACCGCCCAGCGGCGCGGACGGCTGGACGAACACGCACACCCAGCAGGCGATCACCGGCCTGGTCGGGTTCCGCAACGAGGTGGGCGGCGCGGAGCTGACCGACTGGTGGGACAACGGCGGCAGCGCCCTCGCCTTCGGCCGCGGCGCCAAGGGCTTCGTCGCCCTCAACAACGGCGACGGCGAGCTGACCCGGACGTTCTCGACCTCCCTGCCCGGCGGCACGTACTGCAACGTCGCCAAGGCATCCGCGGACAGCTGCGACGGCAACACGGTCACCATCGGGGACGACGGGAAGATCGAGACCACCCTGCCCGCGCGCGGCGCCCTGGCGCTGCACACGGGGGCGAAGGCCGGCTGACCTAGACCAGGCGGAACACCGGATGACGTACCGACTCGGCGGCGAACTCCTCGTCCGTCGAGTCGGCCGTCACGTCGAAGTAGGCGCGGGTGACGGGCACTTCACGCCAGTACTGACGAAGGACGGGGACACTCTCCTGGGGGCCGAGCTCGACCACGCGCACGGTCTGCGACGTGCCGCCCCTGCTGAGCTCGACCTGCCCGGCCGCGCGGGCGTTGCGCACCCAGTTGCTCACCCCGTAGGCGCCGACGACCCAGCGCTCGCCCCCGTCCGACATCACGTCGACCGGGGTGGAGTACATGCGGCCCGACTTCCTGCCGCGCACGGTCAGGATGTACCGGTAGCCCTTACCGATCCCGAACCGGGTCATCGTCCGGAACACGCCGTTGATCAGGCGCGTGCCGAAACCGATGCGATACGTCTTCGCCATCAGTCTTCTTCCCGCTTCTTTCTGCCTTCCTGTGGAGCGACCGGCGGTCCGTGACCGGCGGTCAGCGCGCCGCCAGCAACTGGGCGGCGCCCAGCCGGGCTTGGCGCGCCGGTTCGGGTGAACCTGTTGTCGCGGCCGTCGTCATGGCCCCCTCCGCGAGCAGGACCAACGGGCCGACAGTCTGCCCCGACGCGCCCGCGTCGGCCACAAGTCCTGCCATGTAGTCGTGGAAGGCGCTCTTGTGCGCGCGGACGATGTCGGCCACCGCCGGGTCGACGGAACCGAGTTCGCCGAACGAGTTGATGAAGGCGCAGCCCCGGAAGTCCGGCTCCGAGAACCACTCGTAGAGCCAGTCGTAGACCGCGAGGACGCGCTCCACCCCGTCCGGCCCGCTCTCCACGTACTCGGCGAGCCGGGTGCGCCAGCGCAAGTCGCGGCGCTCCAGGCAGGCGAGGACCAGTTCCGACTTCGAGGGGTAGACCTGATACAGCCGCTTGAGCGAGACGCCCGAGGCCGCACGCACCTGGTCCATGCCCACGGCCTGGATACCGCGCTCGTAGAAGAGCCTCTCGGCGGCGTCGAGGAGTCTGACCTCCGCTTCGGCGCGGTCCATGAGAGCTCCAGGGGGCGAGGGCGGCAAGCTGAGAACGGGCGTTCTCTGACCTTACTACGGCCCTGAGCGCTCCCGCATCATTGCGCGAGAACGAGCGTTCTCCTATCGTGGGTCCCACACCGGAGAACGACCGTTCTCGTGGTGGCGTACCAGCGTTCCAGCGTTCAGGAGAGAGCCATGACCGCACGCCCGCCTGCCCCGCCGTTCACCCTGGAGACCGCGGCCGAGAAGGTCCGCCTCGCCGAGGACGGCTGGAACTCCCGCGACCCCGAGAAGGTGGCCCTCGCCTACACCGAGGACTCCCGCTGGCGAAACCGCGCGGAGTTCGTCACGGGGCGCGAGGCGATCGTCGCCTTCCTGTCCCGCAAGTGGGTCCGGGAGCTGGACTACCGCCTGATCAAGGAACTGTGGGCGCACGACGGCAACCGCATCGCGGTGCGCTTCGCCTACGAGTGGCACGACGACTCCGGGCATTGGTACCGCTCATACGGCAACGAGAACTGGGAGTTCGACGACGACGGCCTGATGCGTGTCCGTCACGCGTGCATCAACGACCTGCCCATCCAGGAGTCCGACCGCAAGTACCACTGGCCGCTCGGCCGCCGCCCGGACGACCACCCCGGCCTCAGCGACCTCGGCCTGTGAGAGCGGACCAGCACCTCAGGAGCAGCGGCAGAAGGGCGCACTGCGCGGCGACCGCGACCCAGAACAGCCCTGCGCTGCCGCCGCGCTCGGCCAGCTGGTAGCCCTCGCCCCCGGCGACTCCGCTGGCGAAGGCGCCGATTCCGGCCGCCAGCCGCTGGTGGCCGAACACGACGGCGGGTGCGCGGGGCGACCGGGCCAGGGCCTCGAGGTCGTTCTTGAAGAAGAGGACGATCTCGCCGACGCAGACGAGCAGGGCCCCGGCCAGGATCGCGGCGTGGTTGCCGACGGCGAGCGTGGCCATGCCGACGGCCATCGCGCCGAAGCCGACCCCCAGGGCCCGGGTGTAGGGCAGGCGCGTGATCCAGTCCGCGAGGAGGGGCTGGGCGACGACGAGCAGAAGGGCGTAGAACGCGAGGACCAGGCCGTAGTACGTCGTCGAGGTGCGGGGCACCGCGTACAGCGCGAGGTAGTGCTGGAAGAACATGAAGACGTACAGGCTCAGGACGGTGGTCGCGAAGGGCAGTACGGCGATACCCGTGAACACCCGTTCCCGGTGGGCAGGTCGGCCTTCCTGTCCGGCCCCGACGGCCCGCCCGTGGCCGGGGCCCTCCCCCGGCAGCAGCACATGGCCCACCGTGATCGCCGCGAACAGCGCGGTGACCGCGGTGAAGAGTCCGGCCGATGCGCCGAGGACGAACGGCGCCGCCGCGAGCGGCCCCAGGGCGATGCCCGCGTTCAGCGCGGAGCTGCTCGCGGACAGCAGCAAGGGGCGCTGTTCCTCATCGACCTCATGTACCTCGTGTATCAAGTACGCCTTGTTCGCGGGCAGGTAGAGCGCGGCGCCGACCGAGACGAGGAAGAGGGCGAAGACGGCTGCCGCCGGATGGTGAAGGCCGGGCAGGAAGCAGGCGAAGCCCGCCGTGCGGATCACCAGGGCGAGCAGCATCGTGCGCCGCAGCCCGATGCGCTCGGCGATCGCGCCGCCCACCACGCCTCCGGAGAACTGCACCAGCGAGGCGACGGCCAGCACGACGCCGACCGTGCCGAGCCCCATGCCGAGCCGCTGATGGAGCAGCACCGACATGAAGGGCAGCACGGCGAAGCTGCCGAGCGGGATCAGGAACGACCCGGCCAGCAGGAACCGCTGCGGCCCGGTGAGCCGCGCGAGGCCCGATCGCAGGCGCCCGCGCGGCTTGCCGAGGAGCGTCACTGTGGGGCGTCGGCGGCGACGAGCGGCCGTATGCTCCCGGCCGCGCTGAGCGCGCGGTGCAGGGCGAGTTCCGCGGTCGCGCCCTCGGCCAGGACGATCCCGGTGCAGCCGCGCTGGTCGCTCACGTGCGCCAGGCGGTCACCGGGGGCCGCGGTGGGGTACCACTCGGGCGAGCCGGGGAAGGCGGCGAGGCCTTCCACGCCGGTCCATCCGGTGAGGGTGCCGGGACGGTCGGGGTAGACGAGGACGAATCCCGTGGCGGGGCCCGTGGCCGCCGGTGCGTCGAGGAGGGCGGGGCGCAGGCCGAGCGCCACGGAGACCATCGCGTCGTACACGTTGGTGCGCAGGGCGCGGCACAGTGCCTCGCCGACGAGCGCCCCGCCGATGCGCCGGTTGATCTCGACGAGCTCAGGGCCGTCGGTGGTGAGGACGAACTCGACGTGCGCGAAGCCCGCGTCATGGCCCGCGGTCTTCAGGACGCGTCCCACCCAGTCCTGGATCAGGGCGAACTCCGGTTCCGGCAGGGCGACGGGGAAGGCGGCGGCCTCCTCGCGGACGGACGGCTCGGGGGACATCTGGCGGCTGAGCACGCCCAGGAGCTTCGTCTCCCCCGCCCAGCCGAGCGTCTCCGCGCTGTAGACGGGACCGGCGAAGAAGGGCTCCGCGAACAGCCGCCCGGAGAAGGAGCGGTGGGCCGCTTCCCGGAGAGCGGCATGCAGCTGCCGTTCGTCGCGCACCAGCCAGACGTTGCGGGAGGAGGTGCCCGCGGAGTCCTTGAGGACCACCGGCAGGCCGATCTTCTGGAGCACCTCGTCGGCCGCCGCGGGGTCGGCCGGGATCGTGAGGGCGGGGCCGCGGCTCAGGCCCTGTGCGTGGAGGAGGTTGCGTACGCGGGACTTGTCCCGCAGCAGACGGACCGCGGCCGGGTCGGGTCCGGGCAGGCCGAGTTCGGCGGCGAGGTCCGCGCCCGGCACGCTCCAGGTGTCGGTCGAGTTGATGAGCCCCTTCAGACCGGGCACGGCGGCCAGGGCCACGGCGGAGGCTGCCGCGTCGCGGGTGTCGACGTCGACGATGTCGAGCGCTCCCGGTTCCAGACGCTCCAGTTCGTGCCGGTAGACGGCGCGGTCGCCCGTGAGCAGGCAGAGCCGGTGGCCGGCGGTACCGGCCGCCTCCACAAGGCGTCCGAGGCCGAAGGTGAGTGCTTCCAGGGCGGCGATGGTCACGACGCCTTCCCTTCCTTGTCGTGCTTGTCGTGCTTGTTCATGCGTACGTCGTAGCTGCGCCGGTTCCACTCCATCGCCGACCACGGCAGCGCGAGGTCGGCCAGGTCCGTGATCTGGTGCGGCTTGAGGGCGCGCGGGTCGAGCGCCTCCTGGTGACGGGAGAACACCCGTTCGGTGTAGCGGTGTCCCGTGTCGGCGCCGATCACCAGGTGCGTCCGGTCCGGGTTGCGGGCCGCTTCCCAGGCCGTGACGAGGTGCGCCGCCCCGGTGGACAGGCCCGCGAACACCGCGTGCGCGCGCAGCAGGTCGACGGCTCCCGCCATGGCATGCCGGAAGTCGACCCAGTGGAGGGTGTCGTACAGGTCGTGGCGCACGTTGTCGAAGGGGATCGAGCTGCCGATCCCGGCGATGATCGCCTCCGGGTCGCTGAAGCCCTCGCTGCCGAAGGTGACGCTGCCGAAGGGCTGTAGCCCCAACAGCCTTACTTTCCGGCCGCGTTGGCGCAGCGGCTGGACCAGTCCGCCGGTGGAGGCGCCGGTGCCGACGGCTCCGACCACGGTCAGCGGGGCGTCGGGCAGCGCGGCGTCGACCAGGTCCGCGAACTCCTGGTAGCCGGCGTAGTGGACACCGTCGTGGTACTGGCGCATCCAGTGCAGGTCGGTGCGTTCCGCGAGCAGTTGGCGCACGCGGCGCACCCGCCGCTCCTGGTCGAGCCGCAGGCTGTCCGAAGGCGGCATCTGGTCCACGGTGGCGCCGAGGATCTCCAGCTGGGCGCGCATCGCGGTGTCGACGGTGGTGGAGGCGACGATGTGGCAGCCGAGGCCGTAGCGGTGGCAGGCCATGGCGAGGGCCAGCGCGTAGATGCCGCTCGAGCTGTCGACGAGGGTCTGGCCGGGCCGCACGGTGCCGTGCTCCAGGAGGGTGCGCACGGCGCCGAGCGCCGCGTACACCTTCATCGTCTCGAAGCGTGCGAGCACGACGTTGTCGGAGAGCCGCAGCAGGTCGGGGGCTTTCATCGCGTCGGTGATGTGCCCGTGGACGGTGACCACGGGGGCTTCTGCCGTACGCAAAGGCGGCGAGGGGATCAAGGAGGTCATCGCCCCACCGACCGGAGGTAGCCGCCCAGATCCTCTGCGCCCTTGACGTTGCGCGGGCCGCTGACGGCGTCGCCGTAGGACATGACGAAGAAGCGGCTCTCCTTCACGGCCGGGACCGACTGCAGGCTGGAGAGCGACTTCAGGTAGGCGATCTTCTCCTTGGCGGGCTGGTCCGCGTAGTCGATGATGACGATGACCTCGGGCTTCGCCTTGATCACGGGCTCCCAACCCACCGTCGTCCAGCCCTTGTCGAGGCCGTCGAAGACATTCGTGCCACCGGCGGCCTTGATGATGTCGTTCGGCGCGGCGTGGCGTCCCGCGGTGAAGGGCTGGTCGGTGCCCGAGTCGTAGACGAAGACCTTGGCCGGATCGCCCTTCTCGGGCCAGGTCTTCTTCAGGGCGGTGACGCGGCCCTTGAGGTCGGTGACGACCTTCTCGGCCCGCTTCTGCACGCCGAAGATCCGGCCCAGGTTGTCCAGGTCCGTGTAGAGCGCCTCCAGCGGGGTGACGTCGACGCTCTTGTCGCCGTAGTCCCAGCACGTCTCGGTGTGCAGATAGCTGGCGGACCCGACCTTCTTCAGAAGGGCGGGGGTGATGCCGCGTTCCTCGCTGAAGCCGGAGTTCCATCCGGCGAGGACGAAGTCGGCCTTGGCGTCGACGACGATCTCCCGGGTGATGCGCTCGGTGCCCAGGCGCTCCACGTCGGCGTAGTCCGCGCGCCAGGGCGAGCCCTTGATGGAAGGGTCACCGAGCTTGTTCATGACGTAGCCGCGCATGCGGTCGGCGAGGCCGAGGGAGAACATCTTCTCGGCGCCGCTGACGTCGTAGGCCACCGGGCGCTCGGGACGGGTGTAGGTGACGTCCTTGCCGCAGTTGGAGACGGTGACCGTCTCCGCCTTGTTCTTCGCCGTCGGCTCGACCTCGGCGCCGCAGCCGGTGGTCAGGAGCCCGGTCGTGAGGAGGGCGGCGGCTGCCAGGGCGCGGGGCAGCGGTGGTCGGATCATGAGTGCGGTCCTTCTGACAGGGCGTCGGCGGGTGCCGGTGTGCCGGTGGGGGCGAGGTCGTAGACGAGTTGGGGCGCCTGGGTGCGCGGGTGGTGCACGACGGTGACGTCGACGCCGAACACCTTGCGGATCAGCTCGGGGTTCAGGACCTCCGCCGGGCTGCCCGTGGCGACCAGGGAGCCGGCGCTGAGGACGGCGATGCTGTCGCAGGCGGCGGCCGCCAGGTTGAGGTCGTGCAGGGCGGTGAGCACGGTGAGGCCCGATCCTCGCAGGAAGGAGAGGAGCTCGACCTGGTGGCGGATGTCCAGGTGGTTGGTGGGCTCGTCGAGGACCAGGACGCGGGGTTCCTGGACGAGGGCGCGCGCCACGAGCACGCGCTGCCGCTCGCCGCCGGAGAGGGTGAGCACACTGCGGTCCGCGAGGTGGGTGACGTCGAGACGGTCCATCGCCTGGCGGCACAGGGCGTGTTCGCGTGCGGTGAGGGGCTGGTTGCCGCGTGCGTGCGGGGCGCGGCCGAGCGCCACGACCTCTTCGACGGTGAAGTCGAGTTCGGTGTGGCTCTCCTGGGTGAGCGCGGCGATGGAGCGGGCGCTGTCGCGCAGCTTGAGGGAGGTCAGGTCGTCGCCGTCCAGGAGCACGGCGCCCGACGTCGGTTTCAGCGCCCGGTAGACGCAGCGCAGCGCGGTGGACTTGCCGCTCCCGTTCGGGCCGACGAGCCCGACGATCCGCCCGGCCGCCACCTCGATGTTCAACCGGTCGACCAGGGCGCGCCCCGCCGCCTCAACCGTGAGCTCGCGCAGTACGAGGGTCATCTACCGCCCTCCGAACAGATAGCCGCGGCGGCGCATCAGCACGATGAACACCGGTACGCCGATCAGCGCGGTGATCACCCCGAGCGGCAGTTCCTCGGGGGCGAACGCGGTACGGGCGACGAGGTCGACCCAGACCAGGAAGCAGGCCCCGGCGAGCGGTGCGACGGCAAGGACCCGGCGGTGCGTCGAGCCGACGAGGATGCGCACGACATGGGGCAGGACGAGCCCGACGAAGCCGATCGCGCCGCTGACCGCGACGATCAACCCGGTGACCGCCGCCGTGAGGAGGAACAGGCGGCGGCGCAGCGCCTCCGCGTCCACCCCCAGGCTGGCCGCGGTCTCGTCCCCCAGCGAGAGGACGTCGAGCGAGCGGCTCTGGCGCAGCAGCACCACGACCGTCACCAGGACGGCGCCGGCCGCCAGCGGCAGCGACTCCCAGGACGCCGAGCCGAGACTGCCCAGGAGCCAGAACAGCACCGTGCGGGCGGCCTGGCCGTTCGGGGAGAGGAAGACGAGGACGCTCATCAGCGCCTGGAACCCGTACGCCAGCGCGACCCCGGTGAGCACGAGCCGCAACGGCGTCAGGCCCAGCGGCCCCCGCGCGGCCAGATACACCAGGACGGTGGCGCCGAGCGCCCCGAGGAACGCGGCGGCGGACAGGGCGTAGACACCCAGAGAGGCGAAGACCCCGAAGACGACGACCGCGGTGGCGCCGACCGAGGCGCCGGAGGAGATGCCGAGGACGAACGGGTCCGCGAGGGCGTTGCGCACCAGCGCCTGGATGGCGACGCCGACGACGGCGAGCCCGGCCCCGACCACGGCGGCGAGCAGCACGCGCGGGGTGCGCACGTGCCAGACGATGGAGTAGCCGCTCACCTCGTCGGCGCCGATGCTGCCGCCGGTGAGGGCGGCGGTCAGGAACCGTACGACGTCCCCGAGCGGCACGACGGTCGGCCCGAGCGCGATCCCGGCGAGCACGGAGATCACCAGCGTCACGGAGAGCACCGTCAGCGTGGTCACGAGCCGCCCGCGGCCCGCCTTGCCGGCCGTCGGCTCGTAGGGGGCTGTCTTCGGGGAGGCGGCCCCGGTTGTGGCCTCGGTCATGAAGTCCCTTCACCCATCGGGCAGTTCACAGCGGCGCGCCGCTCCCGCGCGGTGCGGCACGATCCAGTTAGTCGGCGGGCGTCGCCGCCGAGTTCCCGGCGATTCATGAACTGCCCGGTCACCGACCGGGCTTGGTTCCTCGCACGATCAGGCGCCGCGACCGGTGGTCGTAGGGCGCGCCGTCGAAGCCGCCGAAGCACTCCACGTCGGTGAAGCCCGCCTCTTCGAAGAGGGCGCGCAGCTCGGCCGCACTGTAGAGGAAGGAGGTGATCGAGGCCTCGCGCGCGACCCCGTCGCGCACGAGCGTCCAGTCGGTCCGCAGCCGGGTCCAGCTGTCCAGGACGGTGTCGCGCTGCACCACGTACGCGCCGTCGAGTTCGACGATCTGGGGGCGGCCGATCCAGCCGGCGAGCACCTCTTTGTCCATCACGTCGATGAGCAGCTGCCCGCCCGGCGCCAGCGAGTCATGGGCGTTGCGCAGCACCTGGAAGTTGTCCCGCGGGTCGTCGAAGTAGCCGAAGGAGGTGAAGACGTTGAGCACCACGTCGTACGCGTCCGGCTCGACGTGGGTGAGCATGTCCGCCCGGATCAGGCGCACATCGACCGCGGCGTCGTCGCACACGGCGCGGGCGCGCTTCAGTAGCTCGGCGCTGAGGTCCACTCCGGTGACCGTGTAGCCGCGGCGCACCAGCGGCACCAGGTACAGGCCCGGCCCGCAGCACAGGTCCAGGACGCGGCTGCCCGCCGGGAACCCGAGCAGCGGCGAGTGGGCGACGACGTCCGCCGTCTCCGCACGCCGCCGCTCGGAGAACATCGTCTCGGAGAAGTCGGACCAGAATCCGTCGTCCTCGTACCAGTGCATGCTGCCGCGACCTCGATCCAGTGAGCCGTCCGCGTCGTTCGGGACGTGCTCACCAGTGGTCGGCCGCGGCTCTCTTCTGGTTCCCGCTCAGTTCCCGGAGGTGAGGTGGGTGCCGATCTGAAGGAAGGCCTGGACGAGCGGGGCCGGTGGCACGGAGGGGGACATGACCTGGGATCCGAAGTGGACGACGACGAGATCCAGTCGGGGTGAGACGAACAGGCGCTGGCCGTGGATTCCGCTGGCCATGTAGGAGTCGTAGGGGTCGTTCAGGATCCACCACAGGTCGTGGTACGAGAACGTGGCGGGCGAGTCGGGGGGCGCGGCCGGGAAGCGGACGCGCCGGGGATAGCCGTCGGGAACCCCGCTGGCGATGGTGGTGGCGACGGCCTCCGGCACCACCTGCCGCTCCCCGACCGTGCCACCGCGGCGGAGCATCTCGCCGAGCCTGGCCACGTCGCGGGCCGTGGCGCTGAATCCGCCGCACGCCGCTTCGACGCCTTCGCCGTCGAGGATGTAGTACGCGTCTTCCTCCGCGCCCAGGTGGGACCAGATCAGTTCGCCGAGCAGGGCGGAGGTGCTGATCCCGGTGATCCGACGGAGGACTTCGGCGAGGGCTTCGACGTTGCCGTTCTCGTAGCGGAACTCGGTGCCCGGTGCGCCGGTGGCCCGTGCGGTGGCCAAGTGCTCGCGGATGCTGGTGGGGCCGTTGTAGCCGTAGGGCCTGAGTTGGTGTCCGACGACGGCGAAGTAGCGCTGTGCCTCGATGGCCTTGTCGAAGCGTCGGCCCGCGTAGCTCATGTGCGTGCCCATGTGGAGCAGGTGGTCGACCGTGGCCTCGCCGAAGGCCGTTCCCGCCAGCTCGGGGACGTAGTGCGAGGCCAGGGCCGTGCGGTCCAGGAGTCCCTCGTGCGCGAGCATCGCCGCCACCAGGCCCAGGTAGGACTTGGCGGCCGAGGCGTTGAAGTGGGGCGTGTGCGGCTCCGTCCCATCGAGGTGTCGCTCATAGACGACGGAGCCGCGGTGCAGCACCACGAGGGCGTCGGTCCGGGCGGCCGCGAACAGCTCCGGGAGCTTGAGCGTGGACCCGTCCGGAGCGGACATCTCCAGGGCGTCCAGGTCGTGCGGCCTGGCGGGGAGGGCGGAGGAGGGCCCTGCGCCCCGCCACACCCGTCGGCTGGGTGAGATCTCGCGGCCCGCGGTCGTGTAGCGCCGGACCCAGTCGGGGTCCGTGTATCCGCGGGTCCACATGAGGTCACTCAGTGGTGCGGTCTCGGTCATGGATCGCGTCATGGGTCGCGTCATGGATCGCTCCTGTCAGCAGCATCAAGTCGGCATCATCAAGCCATAGATTCACTTCACTCTAATCGTTAACATACAGACTGTTCATTACGGTGACACTGCCGCGACCTCGAACTCCGGGCCTCCGCGTGCCTCTCCTCCGCATGCCCTCTCGCCACACCCGCCCCTGCTCCCCCGACCGCAGGAGTCCCCATGGCCATCCCGCACACCTCACCCCTGCCGCCCCTCGAAGACAGCCCGGCGTCACCCGAGTTCGACCGGCGGCGCGCCTGGCTGATCACCGCGATGATCGTCACGTTCATGCTGATCAACTACGCCGACAAGTCCGTTCTGGGGCTCGCGGCCGTCCCGATCATGGATGAGCTGGACATCAGCAACAGCACGTACGGATTGATCTCCAGCTCGTTCTCGATCCTGTTCAGCCTGTCCGGGCTCGTCGTCGGGTTCGTCTCGGCGCGCGTCTCCAGCCGGGCCCTGCTGTTCACCATGGCCCTGCTGTGGGCGGTGGCCCAACTGCCCGTGCTGGTCGTGGCGGCGGTGCCGACGCTGATCGCGGGGCGGGTGCTCCTCGGCGCGGCCGAGGGGCCCGCCGCCTCGATGTCCATGCACGCGCTGTACAAGTGGTTCCCCTACGACCGGCGCGGGCTGCCGTCGGCGCTGCAGATCAGCGGCGCCGCACTCGGCACCCTCGTCGCGGCGCCCGTCGTCACCTGGCTCATCACGGCCTTCGGATGGCGCTCGGCGTTCGCGGCGCTCGCGGTGACCAGCCTGACCTGGAGTCTCATCTGGTGGCGGGTCGGGCACGACGGGCCGTTCGGGCAGTCGCGCCCGCACCCCGGCGACTCCGGCACGGGCGGTTCGGGCGGCTCCGGCGGCTCCGGCGGCACGAGCGCCGCGCAGCCGCGCGAACTCCGGCTCCCGTACCGGAAACTCCTCCTGAACGGCACGGTCCTGGGGAGCATCGCGGGTGCCTTCGGCGCGTCATGGGCGCTGGCGCTCAGTCACGCGTGGCTGCCGGCGTACTTCAGGACCCAGCTCGACATGACACCGGGTGGCGCGGCGACGGTCATCAGCGGCATCTCCGCCTTCAGCTTCGTCCTGCTCCTGGCGGTCTCACCGTTCGCCGACGCGCTGAACCGGCGGGGCGTTTCCAGCCGCTGGGCGACGGGCGCGCCGCAGGGGATCGCCGTCGTCGTCGCCGGGCTCGCCATGGCGAGCCTCTCGTTCGTGGGGGACGGATGGCTCCAAGTCCTCGTGATCGGCGTGGCGTTCGGGGGGCACGCCATCGTCTTCCCCCTGCACTACATGACGACGGCCGCCGTCGTCCCCACCCATCAACGCGGAGCCCTCTTCGGCATCGTGGCCGCGACGGGGACGCTGCCCGGACTCATCGCCCCCGTTCTCACCGGCCACCTGCTGGACACCGCGGACTCACAGAGCGCGGGCTACACCGCCTCGTTCCTGCTCGCCGCGGCGGTCATGCTCCTGTCCGGCCTCACGGCACTGCTGCACATACGGCCGGACCGGGACGCGCGGCGCCTCGGCCTCACCCCCGACGGGCCCGCTCAGGCCGGCGCGTCGAAGCCGCTGGCCCAGTAGCGGCCGTGCAGGGCCAGGTCGAGCAGCTGGCGCACGACCTCCTCGGCGGGCATCGGCGGCGCCTCCTGCTCGGCCCACCAGCGCAGCACGGCGATCTGTTCGCCCACCCAGACGCGGGCGAGGAGGTCGGCGTCGATGCGCGGTTCGACGCCGTTGCGGTCGGCACGGGCGCGGAACTCCTCGGCGGTGGCCCGCGCGCAGGTGTCCACGAACATCTGCAGCGGCTTGCCGTCCCCCTCGCCGCGCAGCACGATCCGGTACAGATCACGCTCCTCGCGGGCGTGCCGCAGCATCTCCAGGACCGGCTTGCCGGTGAAACCGACGGCGCTGTCGGCGATGGTCGGGCGCAGCCTCTCGCCGAGCTCGTCGAGCAGGTCGGACGTCACGCGCGCGAACAGGCCTTCCTTGTCCTTGAAGTGCGCGTAGAAGGTCGCGCGTGCCACGTCGGCGCGCTCGGTGATGTCCTCCACGGTCAGCGCGGTGAACCCGCGCTCGAGGACCAGTTCCACCAACGCCGAGCCCAGAGCCCGTCGCGAACGTCGTGTCCGCCTGTCCTCGGCCATGTAAGCCCTCCTCGCCCGCAGTCGTGATTGCGGCCCCAGTCTAGAAGACCCTTGACAGTTCAGAGGTTACTGAACAAGCTGTCCGTTATTGAGCATCATGTTTATTTGCATGCTTCGTGCTGCCCGCTCCCCTGTTCTGCTCCTCTGCTCCTCTGCTCCGGAGAACCGTGATGAACCTCGGCACCTATCTGACCCGCAGCGCCCGCTACTGGCCCCAGGCGACGGCCCTTGTCTGCGGTGACCGCTCGTGGACCTTCGACCAGCTGGACACCGCCACCGACCGGCTGGCCTCCGCGCTGCTCGCCCGCGGCCTGCGCCCCGGCGACGCCGTGGCCTCGCTCGCCTGGAACCGGGGCGAGCTGGTGGAGGTCGAATTCGCCCTCTACAAGGCGGGGTTGATGCGCGCCCCGGTCAACGCCCGCCTGGGCCGCGGGGAGATCGCGCACATCCTGCGCTACGCCCCCGTACGCGCCCTCGTCTTCGACGCGGCCCACCGCGAGGACGCGCTCGCCGCCATCGCCGCGGCCGGCACCGACTGCCTGCCGGTCCCGCTCGACGGTCCGTCCCAGGAAGGAACACCGGCCGTCGCCTACGAGACGCTCCTCGCCGAAGGCAGCCAGGAGCCGGTCGCCGTCGACGTCGACGAGCACACCCCTTGCGTCCTGAACTTCACCTCCGGCTCCACCGGCGCCCTCAAGGCCGCCGTGCAGACGGTCGGCAACCGGCTTGCGAACATGCGCAAGCAGCTGATGAGCGACGAGTCCCGCCCGCGGCCCGGCACCCGCTATCTCGCCTGCGGCCCCATCACCCACGCCACCGGCATGGGCCTGCTCGCCGGGGTGTTCGGCGGCTCGACGACGCATGTCCTGCCCACCTGGAGCCCCGAGGCGTTCGTCGATGCGGTGGAGAAGGAGCGCATCACCGCGACGTTCCTCGTGCCCGCCATGCTCAACATGGTGCTCGCCCATCCCGGCGCGTCGGCGCGGAACCTGTCGTCGCTGACCAGTGTGCGCATCGGCGGTGCGCCCATCTCGCCGCAGCGCCTGCGCGACGCCGTGGAGTTCTTCGGACCGGTCGTCGCCCAGGGGTACGGCCTGGGCGAGACGACCAGCGTGGTCGCCGGACTGAGCAGCGAGGAGATCGCCCACGCGGTCAAGGAGGACCCGGAGCTCCTGCAGTCCTGCGGCAGGGCCTCGTACGACACCGAGATCCGGGTCGTCGACGAGAGCGGCCGCGAGCGCGCGCCGCGCGAGATCGGCGAGGTCATCGTGCGCGGGCCGGACTGCGTACGGGAGTACTGGCAGGAGCCGCAGCTGTCGGCCGAGACCTTCCGCGACGGCTGGGTGCACACCGGTGACCTGGCGTGGATGCGCGAGGACGGCTATCTCTTCCTCGTCGACCGCAAGAAGGACATGATCATTTCCGGCGGGTTCAACATCTACTGCACCGAGGTCGAGTCCGCCCTCTACGACCACCCCGCCGTCCGCGAAGCCTGCGTGATCGGCGTGCCGGACGAGACGTGGGGCGAGGCCGTCAAGGCCGTCGTCGTGGCAAAGCCCGACGCCGGAGTCACCGCGGAGCAGCTCATCGCCTTCTGCGCCGAGCGCCTGGACCGGCTCAAGAAGCCGCGCTCCGTGGACTTCGTCGCCGAACTCCCCCACAACCGCAACGGAAAGCTCGACCGCAAGGCCGTGCGCGAACCGTTCTGGGCCGACGCCGTCCGACGCGTGAACTGATCCATCCGCGCACCCAGCCCCCTCCCCCTGAACGAGGAACGACCGGACATGACCTTCTCCCTGCGCCCCACCTACGACGACCCCTACCTGGCCGACCTCGTCGACCGGCTGCGCGACTACCTGGACGGCGAACTCGCCGACCATGAACGCGAGCGCGGCCTCACCCACGAGAGCCGCCTGACGCGCGCCGACCTCGAACCCATCTGGCGCCGCAGCCGCGAGCTCGGCTTCTACGGCATCCACCTGCCCGAGGAGTACGGCGGCCAGAACCTCACCTTCACCCAACTCGCCGCGCTCAAGGAGGAGATCGGGGCCAGTGGCCGGGTCCTCGCCCACAGCGTCCTGGGCGACATGGGCGGTCCGCTGCGCGCGGGTGACATCCTCAAGCACGCCGCCGACCACCAGCTCGCCAAGTACCTGCTGCCCCTGGTCCGCGGCGAGCGCGCCTGCTGCTTCTCCCTCACGGAGACCGACGCGGGCTCCGACGTCCGCTCCATGCGCACCACGGCCGTCCGTGACGCCGACGGCGAGGGCTACCGGCTGACCGGCCACAAGGTGTTCTCGTCGGCCGGACCGTTCGCCGACTTCGCCATCGTCGTGGCCCGCATGGCCGGAACCGGCGAACAAGAAGGCGACAAGCCGCGGTTCTCCGCCTTCCTCGTCGATCTCGACAGCCCCGGATGCCGTGTCGAGGACGGCGCGACGCCGATGTCCGGCGAGCACATCGAGAGCGACATCGTCCTGGACGACTGCCACGTCCCCGCCGCCAACCTCCTGGGCGAGGAGGGCAAGGGCATGCGCATCGCGCTCGGCCGCGTCACCACCAACCGGCTGCTGCACTGCCCCACCGTCATCGGCGCCACCCGCCGCGCCATCGACCTGACCCTGGACCGCACCCGCCACCGCAAGGTCGCGGGCGGCAAGCCCCTGCTCGCGCTGCAGGCCATCCAGCACAAGGTCGCGGACATGGCCACGGAGTTCTACGCGGCCCGCTCCATGACGTACGCGGCGCTCGCGGCACTGGACAAGGGCGGAGACGCGCACGCCGAGGCGTTCATGTGCAAGCTCTTCGTCGCCGAGTCCGCCTTCCGGATCCTCGACGAGGCCGTCCAGATCCACGGCAAGGAAGGCCTCACCCAGGGCAACGAGATCGAGTTCCTGTTCCGCAAGATCCGCATGTTCCGCATCCTCACCGGGACCTCCGAGATCCAGCGCAACGGCATCGCCAAGCTCCTGGCGTTCCAGGTCTGACCCGCCCGTCCCCTGTTCCCGCCCCCCGGAAGGTGTGCACCATGCGGTCCCCCAACCCCTCGGCGGAGCCGACCTGGTCCGCGCTGGCGGGCAAGCGCGTCCTGGATCTCTCCCGGCTGCTGCCGGGCCCGTACGCCACGTCCCTGCTGGCAGACCTCGGCGCTGATGTGATCAAGATCGAGGATCCGACGACCGGGGGCGATCCGGTCCGCCTGGCCCCCGCCCTGTTCGCCGCCCTCAACCGCAACAAGCGGTCCGTCACGCTCGACCTGCGCGCCGCGGACGACCGGGAGACGTTCCTGCGTCTGGTCGGCACGGCCGACGCGGTGGTGGAGAGCTTCCGCCCCGGGACACTCGACCGGCTCGGCCTCGGCCACGACGTGCTGCGCTCGGCCAACCCACGCATCACACTGTGCTCGCTCAGCGGCTTCGGCCAGAGCGGCCCCTACGCCGGCAGGCCCGGCCACGAGCTCAACTTCCTCGGCCTGTCCGGGTTCTTCGCCGTGCCCGGCCGGCTCGACGGGCGGGTCACCCGGCCCGGGGTCCGCATCGGTGACATGGCAGGGGCCATGCACGCCGCCCTCGCACTGGCGGCCGCCCTGGCGGGAGGCGGCGAGGGCCAGCACATCGATGTGTCGCTCAGCGAGTCGATCACCGCCTGGTGCTCGCTGTTCGCCCTGCCGCTGCTCGACGTCGAGGACCCCTTGGACGCCGGTCTGGTCCAAGGGGACAACGACATCTTCACGACGGCGGACGGCAAGCTGCTGTCCCTCGCGACCTTCGAGGACAAGTTCTGGCTCCGCCTGCGCACCGGCCTCGCCGCCGAGTTCCCGGTCCTGGACACCCCCGCCTACGACCGTCGCGCCGCCCGCACGGCGGCCAAGCAGGAGGTCCACGACCTGTTGTCGCAGGTCTTCGCGGCCCGTGACCACGCCTGGTGGCACGAGCGCCTCACCGCGCTCGACGCGCCCTGGGCCCCCGTGTTCACCGACCCCGCCGAGCTCCTGGCGGACCCACAGGCCCGGGCACGCGAACTCTTCGAGGAGTCACACGCGCCCGGTGCCGGGCCGCAGGCACGGTTCCCCGTCATCTTCGGCGCCGGTCTGGAGACCTTCCGCCGGGTGGCCCCCCGGCTGGGCGAGCACACACAGGACGTACTGGGGGAACTCGGGACCTCTTAGGCGCCGCTCGCCTTGAGCATGTCCTCGCGCTCGACGATCTTCACGCGCTCGCGCTCCTCCGCCTCGCCGAGTGCCTTCTCCGCGGCGTCGAGGCGGTACCAGCCCTCCCAGGTGGTGAAGCGGACGTTCCGCTCGCCGAGGAAGGTGTCCACGGCCGCAGGCTCGGGGGCCGTGGGCGTGTGCAGACGGGCGTTCGCGTGGTCGTCCAGGAGACTGGCGACCGTCTCGTTGGCGTCGCCCTTGGTGTGGCCGATCAGGCCGACGGGACCGCGGCGGATCCAGCCGGTGACGTACGTCGACTGGAGGTGCTCGCCGGTCTCCTCGATGACCCGGCCGCCCTTGTCCGGCACCGTGCCCGACGCGACGTCCCAGGGCAGCTTGGGCAGCTCGTCGGAGAGGTAGCCCACGGCGCGGTAGACGGAGCCGAGGTCCCAGTCCTTGAACTCGCCGGTTCCCTTGACGTTGCCCGTGCCGTCGAGGGCGGTGCGCTCGGTGCGCAGACCGACGACCTTGCCGTCCTCGCCGAGGATCTCGGTCGGCGACTCGAAGAAGTGTAGGAACAGCTTGTGCGGGCGGTCGCCGACGTCGCGGATCGCCCAGTTCTCCAGCGTCTTCGCCACCATGTCGGCCTGCTTGTTGCCGCGCCGGGTCGCGATCGAGCCGTCGTCGTAGTCGATGTCCTCGGGGTCGACGATGACCTCGATGTTCGGGGAGTGGTCGAGCTCCCGCAGCTCGAGCGGGCTGAACTTGGCCTGCGCGGGGCCACGGCGGCCGAAGACGTGGACCTCACGCGTCTTGTTGGCCTTGAGGCCCTCGTGGACGTTCGGCGGGATCTCGGTCGGCAGGAGCTCTTCCGCGGTCTTGGCCAGGATGCGGGCCACGTCGAGCGCCACGTTGCCGACGCCGAGCACGGCGACCTTCTCCGCGTCGAGCGGCCAGGTGCGCGGCACGTCCGGGTGCCCGTCGTACCAGGAGACGAAGTCCGCGGCGCCGTGCGAGCCGTCCAGCTCGATGCCGGGGATGTCGAGGGCCCGGTCGGCCGTCGCGCCGGTCGAGAAGATCACCGCGTCGTAGAAGCTGCGCAGGTCGTCCAGGTCGATGTCGTTCGGGTAGTCGACGTTGCCGAAGAAGCGGATCTGCGGCTTGTCGAGGACCTGGTGCAGGGCCGTGACTATGCCCTTGATCCGGGGGTGGTCGGGGGCGACGCCGTAGCGGATGAGGCCGAAGGGCGCGGGCATCCGCTCGAAGAGGTCGATCGACACACCGGGCTCGACCGCCACTGCGGATTTCAGCAGCGCGTCGGCGGCGTAGATGCCGGCCGGACCGGCTCCGACAACAGCTACCCGCAGAGGGCGAGACATGATCAGGTTTCCCTTCGAGCGAAGACAGGGGGCTCGTCGGGAAGCCTAAACTAAGGCAATCCTAAGTTAGTACCCGGGCTGGATCTATGGACCCATAAGGCCGACTTATGGGGTCGCGTAGGCAGGGTTTGACCCGCGCGAGGCGGACGCGCAGGCCCACGAGGCGCTGTCGCTCCGAAAGGCGCGTGGCGATGCGGGCGGGACGCGAGGGAACTCCGGCGGGTGACGCCGCGTTGTCAACTCACCTGGCTCGCCCGCGAGTTGGGGCCGAGCCCGTCGCAGAGTTCGCAGACTCCCGCCCCCGCTCCTCTCCCCTCTCTTCCCCCCTCTCTTCACGGAGGCCCGGAACCATGACCCGTAGTCACCGGAATCACACCCAGCCGTCCCGGCGCACCATCATCGGCGGCGCCGCCGTCGCGGCCCTCGCGGTGGCGACCGGCACCGCAACGGCCGGCGCCGCCACCGCCGCACAGGGCGCCACCTGGCCGACCGAGTTCCCGCTCCCCGACGGCTTCCTTCCCGAGGGGATCGCCATCGGCAGAAAGCCGTACGCCTACATGGGCTCGCGCGCCAACGGCGCCGTCTACCGCACCGACCTGCGCACCGGCCGGGGCGAGGTCTTCTACGAGGGCGCCGCAGGCACGGTCGCGGTCGGCCTGAAGCTGGACGACGACGGCCTGCTCTACGTCGCCGGGAACACCGGAGTGGCGCGGGTCATCGACACCCGCAGCGGCAAGCTGGTGGCCACGTACCAACTGACGGAGGCGGCGGGCCACTTCATCAACGACGTCGCCCTCCTCGGCGACCGCGCCTGGTTCACCGACTCGCGCGACAACGCCCTGTACGGCGTCCCGCGCGGCCGCAAGGGCGAGGTGCGCACCCTGAGGCTCGGCGGGGACTGGGTGCAGACGCCGGACGTGATCAACGCGAACGGCATCGTCGACACCCCGGACGGCCGAGGGCTGATCGTCGTCAGCAGCTCACCGGGCAAGCTCTACCGCGTACACCTCAAAACCGGGCACGCCACCGAGATCACCCTGGTCGGCGCGGCGAACGTGGTCAACGGCGACGGCCTGCTGCGCATCGGCCGCACGCTGTATGTCGTACAGAACCGGCTGAACCTCATCAGTGTGTTCGACCTCGACACCAGGGCCGGCACCGCCACGCTGCGCCGCACGATCACCGATCCCCGCTTCGACGTCCCCACCACAGCGGCCCGCTGGGGCGATCGCCTCTACCTCGTCAACGCCCGGTTCACCAGCCCGCAGGAGCCCGGGACGACGTTCAACGCCGTCGCCGTCCGTCTTTGAATCCTCCCTGAGGCGGGCTGGGCGGCACCGATTGAAAGATCAAAGTGGCTCCGGGTTAGCATATGAGCGCCGCCTAGCTCGAAAGATAAACCTGTGACTGTCAATGACGACTCGTTCACCAACTGGAAGAACCGCGAGGAGATCGCGGAGTCGATGATCCCGATCATCGGGAAGCTGCACCGGGAGCGGGACGTCACCGTCCTGCTCCACAGCCGCTCCTTGGTGAACAAGTCGGTGGTCAGCCTCCTCAAGACCCACCGATTCGCCCGCCAGATCGCCGGTGCGGAGCTCTCCGTCACCGAGACGCTGCCGTTCCTGCAGACGCTCACCACGCTCGATCTCGGTCCGTCCCAGATCGACGTCGGCCTGCTCGCCGAGGCGTACAGGACCGACGGCCGCGGTCTGTCGGTGGCGGAGTTCACCGCCGAGGCCGTCGCCGGCGCGACGGGCGCCAACAAGATCGAGAGCCGCGAGGGACGCGACGTCGTCCTCTACGGCTTCGGCCGCATCGGCCGCCTCGTCGCCCGCCTGCTCATCGAGAAGGCCGGCTCCGGCAACGGACTGCGCCTGCGCGCCGTCGTCGTCCGTCAGGGCGGCGAGCAGGACATCGTCAAGCGCGCCTCGCTGCTGCGCCGTGACTCCATCCACGGCCAGTTCCAGGGCACGATCACCGTCGACGAGGCGAACAGCACGATCATCGCCAACGGCAACGAGATCAAGGTGATCTACGCCAACGACCCCTCCGAGGTCGACTACACGGCGTACGGCATCAAGGACGCCATCCTCATCGACAACACCGGCAAGTGGCGCGACCGCGAGGGGCTCTCCAAGCACCTGCGCCCCGGTGTCGACAAGGTCGTCCTGACCGCGCCGGGCAAGGGCGACGTCCCGAACATCGTGCACGGCGTCAACCACGACACGATCAAGCCGGACGAGCAGATCCTGTCCTGCGCCTCCTGCACCACGAACGCGATCGTCCCGCCCCTGAAGGCCATGGCCGACGAGTACGGCGTGCTGCGCGGCCACGTGGAGACCGTCCACTCGTTCACGAACGACCAGAACCTCCTGGACAACTTCCACAAGGCCGACCGCCGCGGCCGCTCCGCGCCGCTGAACATGGTGATCACGGAGACCGGTGCGGCCTCGGCCGTCGCCAAGGCGCTGCCCGACCTGAAGGCGCCGATCACCGGCAGCTCGATCCGCGTCCCCGTCCCGGACGTCTCGATCGCCATCCTGAGCCTGCGCCTGGGCCGCGAGACCACCCGCGAGGAGGTCCTCGACCACCTCCGCGACATCTCGCTGCACTCGCCGCTGAAGCGCCAGATCGACTTCACGACCGCTCCGGACGCCGTCTCCATGGACTTCGTCGGCTCGCGCCACTCGTCGATCGTCGACGCCGGCGCGACCAAGGTCGACGGCGACAACGCGATCCTCTACCTCTGGTACGACAACGAGTTCGGCTACTCGTGCCAGGTCATCCGCGTCGTCCAGCACATCTCCGGGGTCGAGTACCCGACGTACCCGGTGCCGGTGCCGGTGCCGGTGGTCTGATCCGGGCTCCGTGAGGTGGGGCCTTCCGTCGGTGGAAGGCCCCACCCAGGAAGCGTGCGGGTTTACGCCTACTGCCCGGCAGGCGCTCGGCAGGTCAGGTCCTTGGCCGGGAGCCTGCCCGTGGTCAGGTAGACCGTGGCGCTCTTGTCCGCGCAGGAGTTGGTGCCGTTGACGATGTGGCCCTCTCCGCCGGCGACCGTGACCATCCGGGATCCGCGCAGGGCCCGGTGCATGGACTGGCCTCCGGCCGGGGGCGTTTGAGGGTCCCACTCGTTCTGCAGGATGAGCGCACGGACCTCGTTGGCCACTGTTGTCCTGGGTTCGCTGCCAGGCTTCCAGAAGGCACACGGCTTGATGTTGGACTCGAAGTCGCCGGACAGCGGGTACCGGGCCTTGTCGCGGATCGCGTCGCGGCGGTACTGCTCGGGGTCGCGCGGCCACGACGTGCGGGTGTCGGCGCAGAGGACGGCCCAGGCACTCGCGGTTTCGTTGTCCGATGGGACGTCACGGGATGACGTCGGCCGGCGGGGGCCCGGGACCTGCTCGGGCGTGCCGGACGGAGCCGGCTTCTTGCCCTCGGCCGCCGTCTTCAGTTCGGCGATCCATGTGGCGGCCTTCTCAACGCGGGAGAACGTGGCGCGCTGAGCGCGGATGGCGTCACCGGTGAAGAGCGTCCCACCGAAGTCGATGGGTTTGCGGTCGGCCTGGGCGACGAGGTCCCAGAACGTCTTGCGGACCTCGGCCGGGGTGCGGCCCAGTTCATACGTCGCGTGTCGCCGGGCAGTCCATTGGGTCCATCGCGTGAAGGCGGGCCCGGCCCGCTCCGCCATCGCCCGGAACATGCCCCGCCCGTACCGCGCGGGGCCGACCGCACTGTCCAGCACGAACCGGTCGGTTCGCCGGGGGAACATCTGCGTGTAGACGGCGCCGAGGTAGGTGCCGTAGGAGAACCCCACGTAGGAGATCTTCTTCTCTCCCAGCACGGCACGGATGACGTCCATGTCGCGGGCGGTGTTGCGGGTGGTGAGGTGGCGCAGCCTGTCACCCTCCTTGGCCCGGCACTTGTCGGCCACCGTGCGGGCCCACTCCACGTCCTTCGCGAAGGACTCACTCTTGTACGGGCGCTCCAGGTCCTGTTCGTCGGCGGTCAGTCCGCAGCTGACGGGCGAGCTCCGACCGACACCCCTCGGGTCGAACCCGATGAGGTCGTACTGTCTCGTCACTTCCCTAGAGAAGTCCGCTACTTCGCTGACGGGCAGATCCAGGCCCGGCCCGCCAGGACCGCCGGGGTTGAGCAACAGAATGCCGCGTCGTTCCTTCGGGCTGCTTGCCTTGAGCCGGGATATCGCGATGTCCGTCTTCTTGCCTCCGGGATCGCTGTAGTTCAGCGGCACCTTGAGTGTCGCGCACTGATAGGTGGCGGGGTTCTTCGCGTCGCAGCGCTGCCACCGTGGTGCCTGTTGGGTGTATTGCCGCAGAGGGTCCTTGGCCGCGGATGCCCCAGACATGGAAGAGGTCGTGGCGGGTGTAAATGCCGTAAGGAGAGTCGCCGCGGTACCGACGACCATGAGAGACGCAATTCGCGTGTTTCGCACAGTGATGCTCGTCCTTGCTGAGGAGAAGTCGCCCGACGCCGGTCAATTCCCGGTGAGCTGCTGGTGGACGCACTGCTTGTACTGCTGGAAGCTGTCGGGCTGGTAGCACTCCTGCGTCTTGTTGGCGTACCAGACGAAGAAGACGGTGACCAGGACGGACACCGCGATCGCGATCGCCGACGTCACCACGCCGGTGAGAGCCTTGCCCCGGCCGATACCGGTCCGCTTGGCCGTCGTCAGGGCGACGATGCCCAGAATCAGACCGATGCCGCCGAACAGACCGCCGATGAAGAAGACCGACGTACTCAAGCCGATGACGCCGAGCACCAGGGCGGCCCCGGCCAAGCCGTTGGCCGATGCCGTGTGATGCGGTGGCATCTCTATTCCTTGCGTGTTCATCAAACGTCCTCCGGTCAAAGGTTCAGGGCACGATCCTGGCTTCCGGCATCGCGGATGCGCATCGCGGAAAGGCGGGAGAAGGTGCTCCCTCGATCGGGGGAGGCCATCGCTGAACTGCCCGGTCATACTGGGGCGACAATGATCAGGGGACTCCGGCCGCTGCTGCGCGGCTCCACGTATTCGGGCATGCTGTTCGCCTATTGCGGCGCGTTGGCGAGCCTTCCGCTGCTGCCGTTCGCCGTGCTGCCGACGTTGGCATGGCCATCCGCTCCCTATGGAGTGCAGGCCGTCCTGGTCCTCCTGGTCTGGGCGGCACTGATCGGCTCGGTCGGCCTTGCCCGCACCTCGCGGCGGGCACTGGTCTCGTTCGCCCGCCAACTTCTGAGGGTGTCCTTGCCGACCCCTGCCGCCGTGCCGTCCGGCGCCGACCGTTGGCGAACTCCCCTCTGGCTGCTGCTGCACGTGGCGCTGGGGTGGACGGGGGCGCTGACGAGCGGCGTGCTGGTCCTGACGGGGATCGCCCTCCCCGGAGGCTGGCTCGGTGCCGAAGCCGGGCTGAGTCTGTCCGGCCGGTCGCTGCGGTCCGACGGCGGATGGCGGAGCTGGGTGGTGGCGCTCTGCTGTCTGCTGCTCGCGGCGGTCGTGTGCGTGGTGGTGACGAGTGTGCTGCGGCGGCTGGCGCCCGGGCTCCTGGGTCCTTCGTCGGCCGAGCGGCTCGCGCTGATGGCCGAGCGGGAGCAGCGCCTCGCCGAACGCAACAGGCTGGCCCACGAGTTGCACGACTCGATCGGGCACACGCTGACCGCGACCACGATCCAGGCGGCGGTCGCGGGCGAGGTGCTGTCCGCCGACCCGGTGGCGGCACGGGCCGCGCTGCGCAGCATCGAGGAGTCGTCCAGGGCCGCCCTTGAGGACCTGGATTACGTGCTGGGCGTACTGCGCGAGGAGAAGGCGGAGACGGCACCGACCCGGACCCTGGCCGACCTGCCCGAGCTGCTCGACCGGTTGCGGCACGCGGGCGCGGTCCTTGAGGTGGAGCTGTCGGGCGAGTTGGCGCAGGTGCAGGGGACGCTCTCCCGGGCCGCGTACCGGATTCTCCAGGAAGGGCTGACGAACGCGTTGCGGCACGGGGCGGGCGGTCCGATCGGGGTCCGGGTGGCGGCCCTGCCGGACTGCCTTGAGCTCGGTGTGGTCAATGGCGTGGTCAGTGGGGCGGGCGCGGGCACGCGTTCGGGCGCGGGTGTCTTCCGGACGTCAGGGCACGGCCTGCCCGGCCTTGCCGAGCGTGTGCGGCTGCTGCACGGTGAGATCGAGGCCGGCCCGGACGGGCCGCGGCACTGGCGCCTCGCGGTCCGGCTGCCGGTACGGGTCGCGGCATGACCGCCGCCGACGCGGGCTCGGCCGCCATGACGGGCGCCGGCTCCCGCCCCGCCGCCACCAGCCCTGCCCCTGCCCCCGTCACCCTCTTGATCGCGGACGACGACGAGGTGACCCGCAGCGGTCTGCGCACCTTGCTCGCGGCGCAGCCGGGGATCTCGGTGGTCGGCGAGGCCGCCGACGGCGTCGAGGCGGTCGAGCAGGCGCGGCGGCTGCGCCCCGACGTGGTGCTGATGGATGTACGGATGCCGCGCCGCAACGGCATCGAGGCCACCCGGCACCTCCTCGCCGATTCGGCACAACCGCCGAAGGTCGTGATGATCACCACCTTCGAGAACGACGGCTATGTCACCGCTGCGCTCAGCGCGGGGGCCAGCGGGTTCGTGCTCAAGCGGCTTCCGGTCCGGCAGATCGCCGAGGCGGTACGGGTGGTGGCGGCGGGGGAGGCGATCCTGTTCCCGGCGGCCCTGCGCCGGATGGTCGCCGCCCGCCCGCTGGGCTCCGCGGAGGCGTTGCCGAAGGCTGCGCTGACGGAGCGGGAGGAGGAGGTGCTGCGGCTGATGGCGACCGGCCTGTCGAACCCGGAGATCGCGGCGTCGCTCATGGTGAGCCTGGAGACGGTGAAGACGCACGTCGGGAACGTGCTGCTCAAGCTCGGTGCGCAGAACCGGACCCATGCGGTGGTGATCGCGTACGAATCAGGTCTGGTGGTGCCGGGGTTCACCGGCTGACGCGCGACACGGCCCGCGCGATCGCCACCGACTCAGGTGCCGCGCGGACGGCACCGCTGCTCACCGAGCCCGGATTTCGGCATACCCGTAGGACCCGCTGCAACCGCCGTCGCACGCTCACCCTCCCAGCAGCCTGCGGGCCCCCAGCGCGAGCGAGATCTCCACGAGGTCGCCGACCCTGGTGAGGCTGCGGCCGGTCAACTGCTCGACGCGTCGCAGCCGGTTGAGGACGGTGTTGCGGTGGCAGTAGAGGCGGGCGCCCGCGCGCTGCGCGGAGCCGTCGCTCTCCAGCCAGACGACGAGCGTGTCGAGGAGGAGTTCCCGGTCGGCGGGGTCGAGGGAGCGCAGCGGACCGAGGACGCGTTCGGCCAGCGCCTCCGCCAGCTCGGGTGACGAGACGACGAGGGCGTCGGGCAGGCGTTCGTCCAGGAGCACGGCGCCGCCGCTGCGGGGGCAGGCGCGCAGCGCCGTGTCGGCGAGGCGGCGGGCGTGCGGGACGGCGGCGAGGCCCTCCACGGGTGAGCCGATGCCGGCGCGGGCCCCGACCGGCAGGGCCAGACCCGCGCTGAGCGCGGACAGTTCGGCCGCCGGGTCGCCCTCGGCGTCGCCGAGCAGCACCAGGGCGTACTGCACCCCGGACGCAGCGTGGCGCAGCGTCCGTGTCCCTGTCGGCAGGGTGAGGCGGCTGTCCTCCCCCGCCACGGCGATCACGGCGTACCACCCGTCCTCGGGCAGCCCAAGGACGTCGGCGGCGGTGGGCAGGTCGGTGAGGCGGGCGCTGCCGTCCAGGAGGCCCGCCGTCAGCAGCCGCAGCCGGTTCTCGTGCTGCCAGGCCATGCGGCGCTCGGTGCGGCGGTAGGCGTCGGCGACGACACCGCAGTGCTCGTCGACGAAGTTCCATACGTCCGTGGCGACATGGATGAGCAGCCGCATGTCGTCGGGGTTGCCGCGCGAGACCTCGTCGACCAGGCCCTGCCACACCATCGCGCCGCCGAGCCGGAAGGCGTGCAGCAACGCGTCCAGCGGCAGGCCCCGTTCGGCGCGTACCCCGGCGATCTGCATGGACGTGCGGTGGGCGGCCTCCCGGGTCTCCCCCGGCTGGAGGAGCGAGGTGACGCTGTGCCGCAGGGAGCGGTGCACCTCCTGCCAGACCTCGGTGGGCCGGGCCTCGATGTCCGCGCGGTAGGCGGGCTCCTGCTCGCCCAGTTCCGCGACGAGCCGGTCGGTCATCGTGGCCAGGTCGCGGAGCAGGGCGCGGGCCGCCCGGTGCAGCACGGCGACCGCCTCGGAGTCCAGGAGCGAACGTGAGCCGGGTGCGAGCGGGCTGATGGCGGGCACTTCGTGCAGGGGCCCGACCCGTGACCGCAGAACGTGTGGCATGGGGCCTCCACGGGGAGTGTGCGCACTGCCGGATCTTCCTGACGCCCGAAGAATGGCATACCGCCCAGTCGGTACCTAGAGGTGTGCGGCAATCTCCTCATCACGGTCCGGCAACCCTCCGTCGCCGGCGAGCAGTCGCGACAGCTCGACGCGGGAGCGGACGCCCAGCGCGGCGAACACATTGCGCAGGTGGTGGTCGACGGTGCGGTGGCTCACCGACAGGCGCACCGCCACCTCGCGGTTGGTGGCCCCCTCGGCCACATGACGGGCGATGCGCTGCTGTTGCGGGGTCAGCGCCTCCAGCGGCCCGGGGCCCGGCTCCCGCTCCCCCGCCACCGCCTCGCCCGCGGCGCGCAGTTCACCTCGGCTGCGGTCCGCCCAGGCGCGCGCCCCGCACCGCTCGAAGCCGACCAGCGCGTCCCGCAGCGGCCCGCGCGCCTCGCGGGTACGGCGCCTACGGCGCAGCCACTGGCCGTACAGCAGCTGCGTACGGGCGCGTTCGAACTCGCCCGGCGTGCGGTCGTGGTGCGCCAGGGCGTTCTCGTACGCGGCGGCCGTGTGCTGCGGCGGCGCCAGCAGGGCGCGGCAGCGGGCCAGTTGGGCCGGGGCGAGCCGGTCGGCGGTGGCCCCGGCCCAGCGGGTGAACTCCGCCGTGGCGTCGCGGGCCTCCGCGGTACGCCCGGCCTGGACGGCGGCTTCCACGAAGCAGGGGACGGCCAGCATCCGCACGGCGAAGTGCCCGCACCTGGGCCCCGGGGCGACCAGCGGGGCCAGCCGGGCGGCCGCGTCCCCCGGGCGCCCGGCGGCGAGATCCGCTCGGGCGACGGCCCAGACGGCGAGCGTGGCGGCCTGGGCGAGACCGTGCGGCCCCGCGCCCGCCGCGGCGGCTGCCGCGTGCGCCGTACACGCTTCCGCGTCGCCCTCCACGGACGCGGCGAGGGCGAGGACGGCGTGCAACGAGACGGCGACGTTGGGCTGCCCGGTGCGCCGCGCGGCCCTGAGCCCTTCCAGGGCGTGGGCCCGGGCCCTGGTGTGCCGGCCCGCACGCAGTTCTCCGTACGCCAGGTGCTCCAGGGCGCGCGGCAGCAGGACCTCGGGGCCAAAAGCGCGTACGGCCGCGAGCGCTCGGGCGCCCGCTCCGCAGGCGGCCTCGACCTCGCCGACGACCAGGGCCGCGGCTCCGGCGCGCAGCAGCCCGGCCGCGTCGCCCGTCGCGGGTACGTCGTCCAGGCAGCCGCGCAGCAGGGCGTGCCCCTCGGCGGTGCGGCCCGCGAGGACCGCGCACATCCCGGCGCGGTACGCCTCGAGGGCCGGGTCGTCGGCGCAGGCGGGGACCCGTGTCATCGCCTCCCGGTAGGCCACGGCGTCGCCCATCGCCCAGGCCGCCTCCGCCGCGCCGATCAGGGCGTGGCGGGCCGGTTCGGGCGGGAGCAGCACGGCGGCGGTGATCAACTCCTCCCTGGCGTCGGCGGCCGGTCCGTCGGCGAGGGACAACAGGCCGCGCACCCGGTGGACGCCGCCGTGGGCGGGGACGGCGGCGGTGCGGGCCAGCAGGGCGCGGGCCCGTACGGGGTCCCCGGCGAGACGGGACGCCTCAGCCGCGGCGGCGAGCCGGTCGGTGCGCAGCGTCGGGTCGGCGGTGAGCGCCGCGGCGCGGGCCAGGGCGGCGGACCGCCCGGCGTGCGGGTGCGGTGCGATCGCGGCTTCGGCGAGGTCCCCGGCGAGCCGCGCGTCGTGGTCCCCTGCCGCGCAGGAGAGTTGGACCAGGCGCGAGAGGCTGTCCCGGCAGACCGCGGCGAGGCGGGCGTGGGCGGCTCTGCGCCGGGCGAGCGGGGCTCGGCGCAGCACCGCGCGGCGCAGGAGGGGGTGGGTGAAGTGGATACGCCCGCCCGCCGCCACGACCGCGCCGGCCGCTTCGGCGGGCGCGAGGCCGGAGGCGTCGCCGCCGGCCCGCAGCAGCAGGGCGAGGTCCGCGCCCGCGCCGTCGGGCTCGTGCTCCGCGGCTGCCGCGGCGAGCAGTAACAGGGCGCGCGCGTCGGCGGGCAGGGCGTCGATGCGGGCGGCGTACGCGTCGAGGAGGTCTTCGCCGCCGGGCAGGGGGTCGGGCAGCGGGGTGCGTCCGGCCAGCTGGTCGGGGGTGAGGGCCGCGGCGAGCGCGGTGAGCAGGCGCGGATTGCCCACGGCCTCGCGGATCAGCCAGGCGCCGACGACCGGGTCGGCCGAGCCCTGGGTGAGCCGGTCGAGCAGCGCGGCGGCCGCGGTGTCGTCGAGCGGGCCCAGACGCAGCGTGACCGGCCCACCCAACTCCCCTGCGCCTGCGTGGTGTTCGGCGACGGTGAGCAGGACGGCAACGGGTCTCTCGGCGGGCAGGCGGCGAAGGTCGGCCAGGAGGGCGGACCGGGCCGCCGACGGCCAGGCGTGGATGTCGTCGACGCAGACGAGCAGCGGGCCCTGCCGTGGCAGCGCCGCGGGAGCGGTCAGCTGGACCGACGGGACCGGGGGACAGATGCCCCGCGCGTGCTCCACGAGTGCGGTGCGGCCCAAGCCGGGCTGCGCGGCCAGCACGAGCGCGCCGCCGCGACCGGCCCGCAAGCGCCCCACCAGGGATTCCACGGCGGCGATCTCCTCGCGGCGGCCGTGGAGCTCGGGGGGCCGGAGCGCGCCGGGTACGGTCGTCGAAAGAGTCACGCCCGCACGTTACTTCCGCGTAACACAGCCCGGAAGCCCCGCGTCCGCGCGGCTGGGCACGCTCCCAACGGCCACCGCGTTCGGGTGTGCGCGGGCACAGTCCCCGGGTTCGGGCACGGCACACGTCGTCCGCCGCCGGCTGACCGGCGACGGACGACGGGCCCCCATGACGGGTCATCAGGCTCAGGAGGTGTGCGGGCAGTTGCCCCGGTACTCCTCGATGGTGAGGCTCGGCCTCGGCAGCGGGCAGAGGAACTGTTCGTAGCGGGTGTCGTTGTCGATGAACCGCTTCAGCCAGGAAATGCTGTACTTCGCGATCGTCGTGTTGGAGGAGTTCGGCGTGAAGTGGGAGGCGCCGTTGAGCTCCAGGTACGCCTTGTCCAGGCTGCTCGGCAGCGACTGGTAGAAGGGCTCGGAGTGGCTGGAGACAGGGGCGACGGTGTCACCGTCCGCGCCGACGACGAGAGTCGGCGTCCGCAGCTCGGGCCAGGTCGTGTCGAGGTTCCATCCTGTCAGCGGGATCGCCGCCTTCAGCGAGGTGCGGCTCTTGGCGGCCTCCAGGGTGCCGCCGCCGCCCATCGAGTGCCCCATCACGCCGAGCCGTGAGGCGTCCACGCGGCCCCGCACCGAGCTCGACTTCGTCAAGTAGTCGAGCGCGGCCAGGAGTTGGCGTCCCCGGCTGTCGGGCTGGTCGAGCGTCGTGTTGGTGTCGATGGTGAAGACCACGAAGCCCTGGGAGGCGAGCCGCGGGCCGAGCCAGGCGATGCTCGACTGGTACGCGGTGAAGCCCGGGGATATGACGACCGCGCCGAAGGTGCCGTCGGCGGTGGACGTCGGGTAGTAGACGGTGCCGCCGCCGAAGCCGGACACGCTCAGCGACGAGACGCTGGTCTGCGAGACGGCGTAGGAGCCGCGCGACGCCTCGATGCTGGAGACGGTCGGTGCGGGGCCTCGTTCGTACGGGTTCTCGGCGGCGGCCTGGGCGCCGGGCGCGAGGCCGGTGCCCAGGAGGCCGGCGGTGGCGACCGCGGCGGCCAGAGCGGCCCGCACCACAGGGCGGGAGAAGACGTGCAGGCGCACGGAGGGGTCCTCTCGGTCATGGCGGAACCGGCCGGGAGGAGAAGGAGACGCCCCGGTGGAGACCGCCGTGTTCGTTGGCGGTCCCCACCGTGGCGGTGCCCGCGGTGTGCGGACATCGGCTAAATCACCGGTGTCGTAGGGGTGTCGGGCGTGTCGGGCGCGTCAGCCGCGCAGCGGGCCCTCGCAGGCGTAGTCCGATGTCCCGGCGCGCCCGTTGGTCCAGATGTCGACCTCGCCGAAGGTGCAGTTCATGTCGGTGAGGTTGTTCTCGCCCCCTGCGGCGCGGTCGAGGATGTAGGCGTCGACGGTCTCGGACATGTCCTTGAAGACGAGGTCGGGGTCGGCCGCGTCGCCGAGGTTCGCGGTGATCCGGCCGGTGCACACGAAGCGCGGGCGCGCGGGGGCACCGGTGGAGCGGCAGTCGGGCGTGATGCCGGTCGTCGCCACGAACGAGGAGCGGATCTGGTCGGCGGTGGCGGCGCGCAGCTGGTCGACGGGGACGTACTTGGTGTCGGGGACGAACAGGTCGTCGACGTGCGCGATCTGCTTGTCGAGGAACGCGTCGTAGGCGCTCTGCAGCCCGGCGTCGCGGCCGAGGCGGTCGCGCCAGGCGTCGAAGGCACCGGGGTTGTCGGAGCGCAGGTGACGGTACATCTCCTTGATGAGCGCGGGGCGTTCGGTCCACAGGAACTCGAAGAACGCGCCCGCGTAGTCGTAGAAGCGGAAGCCGTCCCCGTCGTAGGTGGCGTGCAGCAGCTGGTCGACGCTCATGCGCGGCCCGCCGCCCGCGGTGTCGTCGATGATGCCCTGGATCAGGGACTTGCGGACCTTGATGCCGTCGTCGCGGGTGGCGCCGTCGAAGAACTCCGCCGTGCCCTCGTCCATCGCCGTCGTCCGGTCGCCCTCGTACCACGGCCCCTCGCCGAAGAATCCGGGCACCGCCCAGCGGCCGTTCAGGTAGTGCGTGTACTCGTGGCGGAACAGCTCCTCGAGGGTGAGCGAGGAGTCCTGCGGCACGCGCCGCTGGTAGGTGTAGAAGGTCGCGCCCCGCTCGATGTAGACGCCGCCGTTGTCGGTGCCCATGCCGGTGAGCAGCGGGTGGTAGTTCTCGTAGTCGGCGCGTGAGGCGTACAGGACGGTGTTCAGGGTGGTGTTGGGGTCGCCGCCCAGCGGCTCCTGGGTGCCGACGACGCGGTGGAACTGGGCCTTGACCTGCTTGCTCGCGTAGTAGAGCTGGTCGACGGTGTCGCGGTCGAGTGCGGTGCGGACCTTCAGGCCGCCGGCGTCGTAGGCGTAGGTCTGCGGGAAGAGGCGGCGCTCGATGTCGGCTCTGCACACCTTGTACGGCTTGCAGGCGTCGAACTCGATCAGCCAGGTGACGACCTTCGCCCACGGTGCGCTGCCGTCACCGAAGTTGCGCACGGTGGTGTCCAGGAGCGGGCCGAGCCCGGCGACGATCTCGGTGCGCAGGGCGTCGATCTGGCCCATGCGGCCGTACTCGCTCAGCGCGTCGCGCACCACCCAGGCGTTGGTCCTGCCCTTGAGGTGAGTGTGTCCGGCGAAGGCCTTGAAGGCGGCGCGGTAGGAGGCGTCGGCGGCCACCGCGGCGCGGAAGGCGGTGTCCTGGTTGCCGGGGTAGACCCCGAGGTAGTTCAGGGTGAGCGCGGAGAGGGCCGCGCCGCCCCAGCTGGTGTCCTGTGCGGTGTCGGGGTGGGCGGCATCCATGGTCGCCAGGACCCTTTTGACGAGCGGGAGTTGATGCTGGCGAAGCCCCGTCGCGCTGGCCGCGGTCAGCGCCTCGCGCAGCGTCTCGGCGTTGGAGCGGGTGACGTCGAAGGCACGGGCGGACGCGCCGAAGGCGTCCACGGCCTGGCGCATCGCGGCCAGGGTCGACGGGTCGGTGATGTCGACCTCGTCGTGCGAGAACGCCTGGTACGAGACGGCATGCAGGTACGTGAACATCTCGAGCAGGTGGCTGCCGTTGGTGCCGTCGTGCGATGCGGCGAGCCGGCTGATGCGCTGCGAGACGGCCTGGATGTGGGCGCGCGACATGACCGGGGCGAGGCGCTGGTCCCAGGTCCAGATGAGACCGCGCAGACAGCCGTCGGCCGTGACGGCCGGATCGGCGAGGAACGCGGTGAACTCCGCGGGCGACAGGCCCTTGACGCCGTCGAGGGTGCACGGCACCGACGTCTTGCCGACGGTGGCGCGGGGCACGTCGGCCGCACCCTTCGTCTTCTTCGTACGGGGGCCGGGCACGCGGCCGTCGCGGAGTCCGCCGGGGGCGGGGAGCTTCCGGGCGACCGGCTTCGGGGCGCTGGCACGACGGTCCACCCGGTCGAACGGGCTCGGGGCCTCGGGTCCCGGCGCGGCGGGCGAGGCGGTGGCCGGACGCCGGTCGGGAGCGGGGGCGTCCGCGCCGACGGCGGGTGCGGCCGTGGCGCACAGCGTCACGGATATCGCCGCGGCGACCACGGATCTGCGCAGGGTTCGGGGTTGGTGCACGACAGGCTCCTGGTGTGTGGGAGGTGGGGCAAGCAGTGCGTGCGCATGGCGAGGAGGGGCTTCCCGGCATCAACTGCCGGGCCGCCAGCGGTCCTTGAGGAGCGAGGGTCACGCCATGTGATGCGTAACGTAGTAATGTGAAATGGTACTGACAACCCCTCAGACGCCGGGACGGTTCGCAACTCCCCTACCGCGCCGGGCCGTTCACCCAGGCCGCGTGCTCTGAGGGCGCACCAGATCCTGGGGCGAAAACAACGTGACATTGTACGCTGGTGATCTACTCGGGCGCGGGCGCGCGGGCCCCGACGTGCGGGCCACGAAGGGATCACCACCATGGGCCACCTCCCACAGCGCACCCTCGTCACTCCCCGGGAGCGGCTGCGCGACCAGGTCGCCCACCATCTGCGGGCGGCGCTGATATCCGGTGAACTCAGGCCCGGCGAGGTCTATTCGGCGCCCGTCCTCGCCGAGGACTTCGGGATCTCCGCGACGCCGGTGCGCGAGGCGATGCTCGATCTGGCCCGCGAGGGCCTGGTGGAGCCGGTCCGCAACAAGGGCTTCAGGGTCACCGAGGTCAATGAGCGCGACCTCGACCAGTACACCGAGATCCGCACCCTGATCGAGGTTCCCATGATCGGCCGCATCACCCGCTCCGCGTCGCGCGCGGAGCTCGAGCGGCTGCGTCCCGTGGCCGACGAGATCGTGCGCGCGGCCCGCGACCACGACCTCATCGGCTATCTGGAGGCCGACCGGCAGTTCCACCTCTCCCTGCTCGCGCTCGGCGGCAACGAACGGCTCGTCGAGACCGTCGGCGACCTGCGCAAGCGCGCCCGCCTGTACGGACTGACGGCGCTGGACGAGCGCGGCCGGCTCATCCCGTCGGCGCAGGAGCACATCGAGCTCCTGGACCTGATGGTGGCGGGCGACACCGAAGGGGCGGAACAGTGCATGACGCGCCATCTCGGGCACGTGCGCTCGTTGTGGGCGCGGGGCGACAAGGACTAGGGCCGAGGACACGCGCCGAGAACCTGGTCCAATGGCGGGCCTTACTCGCGAGTTCGTTTGATTCTTCAACACAGTGCGCGATTCATTGACGCGGACCGTTCACATCTTTATGGTCGCCTGACCTTCCCCGGCGACCCCGCAACGGAGCACAATGAGGTCCCTCCCCCGCACGGCCCGGTTCATCGCACCCCTCCTCGTGGGTGTGCTGGCGGCGGCCGTTCCCCCCACCGCGGCGGCCGACATCGCGACCCCGAGAACCGAAGAGCCGACGACGCCCGCGCCCTCCCCCGCCGACGGCTGGACGCTGACGTCGAACCGTCTCGACGCGAAGGACACGTACCACGCCTTCGTCGGCAACGGCTATCTCGGTCAGCGCGTCGCGCCCAACGGAGCCGGTTACGCCGACTCCGACGCCAAGACCGGATGGCCGCTGTTCACCCCCCGCTACGACGGCTCCTTCGTGTCCGGTCTCTACGCGCACAACAAGGACACCACCGAGAACCGCCAGGTGGCAGCCGCCATCCCCACTTGGACCCCTCTCACGGTGTCCACCGACGGACCCGACTCCGAGACGTTCACCTCGGCGACTAAGGCCTCCCGGATCTCGCACTACCGGCAGAGCCTCGACCTGCGCCGCGGCCTGGTGCGGACCGAGCTCACCTGGACGGCCGCCGACGGCCGGGCCACCGACCTCACCTACGACGTCCTCGCGGACCGCGCCAACCCGCACGTCGGCGCCGTACGACTGCGCATGACCCCGCACTGGAACGGCAGCGCGAAGGTCACCGACCGCATCGACGGCCGCGGCGCCCGGCGCGTGACGCCCACCGGCGGCGGCGCCCGCACCGGAGGGCACACCATGGCCGTGGGGTTCCGTACGCAGGGCACGAAGACCGAAGGCACGGTCGCGTCGACACTCCGGGCCGGGCACGGCGTGCGTACAGGAAATGAACAAACCTCAGCTCCCGGCCGCGAGTTGAGCGCCCAGCAGTCAGTCGGTGTCCCCGTCCGGTCCGGCCGGACCTATGAGCTCACCAAGTACGTCGGCGTCGACACCGCGCTGACCTCCCGCGCCCCCGAGCGCGCCGCTGTCACGGCCTCGCAGCGTGCGGCCGGGCGTGGCTGGGACGCCCTGTTCGCCGGGCACACCGCCGCCTGGCGCAAGCTGTGGCGCAGCGACATCGAGGTGCCCCGGCAGAGGGACCAGGGCGAACTCCAGTCGTGGGTGCGGTCCGCGCAGTACGGGCTGCTTTCCAGCACCCGCACCGGCTCGGCCAACAGCATCTCCCCCACCGGTCTGAGCAGCGACAACTACGCGGGGCTCGTCTTCTGGGACGCGGAGACCTGGATGTACCCGGCGCTGCTCGCCGCCCACCGCGACCTCGCCAAGTCCGTGGTGGACTACCGCTACCGCACCCGGCACGGCGCCCGCGCCAATGCCGAGAAGCTCGGCCACCCCGGCCTCTTCTACCCCTGGACCAGCGCGAGCAAGGGCGACCTCACGTCCGAGTGCCACAGCGTCGACCCGCCGCACTGCCGCACCCAGAACCACCTGCAGAGCGACGTCGCCCTGGCCACCTGGCAGTACTACCTCGCTACCAAGGACACCCAGTGGCTGCGCACCCGTGGCTGGCCGGTGATCCGAGGGATCGCCGAGTTCTGGGCCGACCGCGCCACGCGCAACGCCGACGGCAGCTACTCCATCAAGGACGTCGCAGGGCCCGACGAGTACAGCAACGGCGTCGACGACGGCGTCTTCACCAACGCGGGCGCCGCCACCACCCTGCGCACCGCCTCCCGCGTCGCGAAGATCCTCGGCGAGGACGCACCGGCGAGCTGGCACACCGTCGCGGACAAGCTGCGCATCCCCTACGACAAGAAGAAGCAGGTCTTCCAGCAGTACGACGGCTACCAGGGCTCGGTCATCAAGCAGGCGGACACCGTGCTCCTGATGTACCCGCTGGAGTGGCCGATGTCGAAGCAGGCCGCCACCAACACCCTCGACTACTACGCGGCCCGCACCGACCCCGACGGCCCCGCCATGACGGACTCGGTGCACGCCATCGACGCCGCCGCCATCGGCGAGCCCGGCTGTTCCGCGTACACCTACCTGGAGCGTTCCATCCGGCCCTTCACGCGCGGTCCGTTCAACCTCTTCTCGGAGGCGCGCGGCGACAAGGCGGGGGCCTCCGACCCGCTGTCGGGCTCCCCGGCGCAGAACTTCACGACCGGCCAGGGCGGCTTCCTCCAGGTCTTCACCAACGGCCTGACCGGGCAGCGGATGCGTGAGAACAGCGTGCACCTCGACCCGATGCTGCCGCCGCAGCTGTCCCAGGGCGTCAAGCTCAACGGGCAGCACTGGCAGGGGCGTACATACGACATCGCCATCGGCGCGCACGAGACGACGGTGCGCCTCACCCACGGAAAGCCCTTCGAGATCGAGACCCCGCAGGGCAAGCAGGTCGTCAGTCAGGGCGCGCCCGCGCACCTCAAGACCCGCCGCCCGGACCTGGAGCCCACCGACAACCTCGCCAGGTGCCATGCGGCGAAGGCGACTTCGGAGCAGCCCGGTCAGTACGCGAACGCCGCACTCGACGGCAGCACCGCCACCGCCTGGGTCCCCGACACCACCCGCGCCACTCTCACCGCGGACCTCGGCGAGGTCTCCCGGATCTCCAAGATCACCCCGCACTGGACGGACGTGAAGCCGGCGAAGCACACGGTGCAGACGTCGCGCGACGGGCAGCACTGGAACACCGCCTCGCCGGACGGAGGATCGGCCCGCTACGTCCGGGTGAGGTTCACCTCCAAGGACGCGAAGAAGCCCGCGGGAATCCAGGAGTTGACCGTCGGCCGATAGGTCACGGCTGGAGCGGCGGGGGAGGCACGAAAACCGGTGCCTCCCCCGCCGCTCCCGTTGGTAGCCTCCCGGGCGTGGCAGACGAGGCCTACGAGCATCCCAGGCTGGCGGCGCTCTACGATCCGCTCGACCCCGACCGCAGCGACTTGGACGTGTACGCCGACTTGGCAGCGGAGCTGAAGGCACGTCAGGTGCTCGACGTCGGCTGCGGCACGGGCACGCTCGCCCTGCTCCTCGCGGATCGAGGGCTGCGGGTGCGGCGTCGAACCGGCCGCGGCCTCCCTCGACGTCGCGCGGTCCAAGCCCGGCAGCGAACGCGTGCGATGGCTCCACGGCGACGCGACGGCGCTCCCGGACATGCGGGTGGACCTCGCCACCATGACCGCCAACGTGGCCCAGGCGATCGTCGACCCGGAGGCGTGGGAAGACACCCTGCACGGAATCCATGCCGCGCTGCGGCCGGGCGGCCATCTCGTCTTCGAGACCCGTGACCCCGCCCGGCGGGCGTGGCGGGAGTGGAACCGTGCCGCGACCCGCCGCACGGTCGCCGTCGAGGGTGTCGGCGACGTCGAGACCTGGCTGGACATCACCGACGTCAGCCTGCCGCTGGTGTCCTTCCGCAGCACCGTCGTCCTCGGCCAACCGACGGAATTCGCTGACCTGCTGAAACATGGCCACCGGAGAGTGGGGATCCCGCGTAGGGATGTGGAGATTCCCGAAGAACTTCCGTACGGCTCTGTCGTCGATCCGGGTGGGAAACGCCCGTTCCCAGATTGGGAACGGGCTGGGTGCTAAGACTTCGAAGGTGGTGAGGAAGCCTACGAAGCCCGCTCGAAAGCCCCGTCGAAGCGCTCACCGATCCGGCTCGGGGCGATCGAGAGCGCGCCGATCGTCGATCGCCTGCGGGATCTGCACGAGCTGGGCGACGACCGTGCCATGAGCCAGTTCCCGGCAACGGAGGAGCTATTCCTCGTGCTGGAACACGCACAGAGATGGGGTGTGACCGAGATATGCGCCAAAGGGGCAATGGATGATCTTGAAGCCCTGAGCGCCCATCACCCGTCACCCGTTCGGCTCAGCGACGGAGTGGCCAGCCGGTTCGCCGCAGTCCTCAACGCTTCCCACCGGACGTTGACCAGGAGGAGGGCCTGGTCGCGCTCGGCGCGGGCCTTATGGCTGTTCTTCAGGCGAAAGTCTCAGCGGTGGCTGTCAGGACCGCGCGGCCAAGGATGTGCCCGGCCATGGTGAAGCCGAGGGCGGCCGGGGTGGCGTCGGCGGGGACGTTGATGGACTCGACGTCGAGGGCATGCACCACGGTGAAGTAGCGGTGCGGGCCGTGTCCGGCCGGCGGGGCGGCGCCGATGAATCGGGCCGCACGGGCATCGTTGGGCAGTTGGAAGGCGCCCCCGGGCAGGCCCAAGCCGGTGTCGTCGCCGGCACCTTCGGGCAGCTCGGTGACGGTGGCGGGGATGTCGGCGACCGCCCAGTGCCAGAACCCGGACCCGGTGGGGGCGTCGGGGTCGTAGACCGTGACGGCGTAGCTCCTGGTGCCTTCCGGGGCGCCGCTCCAAGAAAGTTGCGGAGAGACGTCCTTCCCGCCGGGAACGCCGGAGAGGCCGGAGTACTGCTCGATCGACCAGGGGCTGCCGTCGGTGACGGTGGTGCTGACAACGGTGAAAGAGGCCGCCTCGGGGAGACGGGCAAAGGGGTCGTTGGAACTCATGGTGTTGTGCCTCTCAGGTGCGCTGTGGGGGTGGCGGTGATGCGGCCGACGGAGTTCCGCCGTGGCGGCGTCAGGGGGCGACGTGGTCACGCTTCCCCTCACCACCGAGATCGACCATAGCATCGATAATCGATTATTACTCAGATCGTCTATTGTGTGGGCATGACCCAGATGACTCACACCTCACCCTCATCGGGGAAGCAGATGCTCTCCGAGCAGGTCTACGCACACCTGCGGGACGCGATCATGCGCGGAGACCACGCCCCTGGTGATGCCCTCAAACCCCAGGACCTCGCAAAAGAGCAGGGCGTGAGCCTGGCCGTCGTGCGTGAGGCGCTCGTGCGGGTGGTCGGCGAGGGCCTCGCCGACCGGCTGCCCAACCGTGGCTTCGCCGTCCCCGCCTACTCCGACGGCCGCTGGCAGGAGATCGCAGAGGCCCGCCGGACCATCGAACCGGTCATGCTGCGCATGTCCGTCGAACGCGGCGACGTCGACTGGGAAGCCCGGGTGCGGGCCGCTCACCACCGCCTGACCCGCACCCCGGCCTTCGTCCCGGAGGAGGGCGAGCACTACAGCAGCACATGGGCCGAAGCCCACCGGGTCTTCCACCGCACCCTCCTTGAGGGGTGCGCCAACCCCGTCCTGCTGGAGACCTTCGACCGGCTGTGGACAGCGAGCGAGCTGGCCCGCCGCTGGTCGGCACACCGCAACCCCGACCGGGACGGCGCCCTGGAGCATCGCCGGCTTGAGGAGGCCGCGCTCGCCCGCGACGCCGACACCGCGGCCGAGGTCCTGACCCAGCACCTCACCCAGACTGCGGCCGGACTGACCGACTGCCCCCACCACGAACCCACCGACGAACCCGGAGCGACAGCATGACGTCCATCGAGGCGAGCGCAGGCCGCCACTGTCACAACGCCGTCAGCCCTCTGCACGCGGCCATGTACTTCGCGCCGGAGCCCGAGGAAGAACTCACGGCACTAGGTCTTGAGCGCGGCCCCATGGTCTACCTCGCGGGCCGCGCCGCACCTCTCGGCACTGTCGACGCGGGCACCGTCACAGCGACGTTCTTCAACTTCAACCATGAGCACGTACGGCGGTACATCCCCGCCGCGTGGACCGTCACCACACCGCAGAAGGTGCTCACGGCACGGCTGCGCGGCGCGGACCGGACGCTGCAGCGGCTGCTCGGCAAGGAGGCCCTCGCATCCACGGAAATGACCGAGGCGGCCGAACTGGCGCTGCACGCCACCGAAGCCTGCCGGCGGGAGGCGCGGCCGTTGTACGCCGCCAACGCCGATCTCCCCGTACCCGAGGAGCCGCACCTGGCCCTGTGGCACGCGGCGACGCTTCTGCGCGAACACCGGGGTGACGGTCACCTCGCCGCCTTGGCGATCGTCGGCCTGTCCGGCATCGAGGCGCTGGTCCTGCACAACGCCACCGGCATGGCACCGACATCGGCGCTGTTCATGCGGACCCGCGGGTGGTCCGCACAGCAATGGGACACCGCCCGGGACCAGTTGCGCGAGCGCGGCCTGCTGGACGAGGCAGGCGACCTCACGCAGGAGGGCACGGCCCTGCGCGGCGAGACCGAGGTGCTCACCGACCGCCTCGACGCCGCCCCGTACGACCACATAGGCCCGGCCGCCACCGCACGCCTCACCGAACTGGCCGGCGGCTTCTCCAAAATCCTCAGGGCAGCGGGCGCCTTCCCCGCGGTGCACTTCGGCAAGGGCTGAGGGTCGGGGGCCGGCCTTGGGGAGTTCAGCGATCGGCGGGGACCCCGCGGATTTCACTCCGCGCGGGCGCACTTGTGCCACAGGTGCAGCCCCGCCTCGTTCTGCGACCATCTCGAACGCGCGCTCAGAACCGCGTCGGTCGCCCGGCCCGCTCACCCGCCTCGTGTATTCCGCCGCCTCGCGAGCCGCATTTCGTCGGTTCCCCGTCTTCGGCGAGACCTGGAAGCGCGACTCGGCCCACATCGCTCGCAGTTCCTGCTCGATGTGGCGCGAGCACGTGGCCAGCGGAAGACGAACTGTGGGGATGCCGTAGGTCTCAGCCGTCTCAGGCCGCGGCCGTGGGGTTCGCCGGTTCGGTGGCGCGGCGGTGTTCGGCGTTGATGCGCTGGGCTTCTTCGAGTTGGTCTTCGAGGATGACGATGCGGCAGGCGGCCTCGATGGGGGTGCCCTGGTCGACCAGTTCCCGGGCGCGGGCGGCGATGCGCAGTTGGTAGCGGGAGTAGCGTCGGTGGCCGCCGGCGGAGCGCAGCGGGGTGATGAGGCGGGCTTCGCCGATGGCGCGTAGAAAGCCTTGGGTGGTGCCGAGCATGTCGGCGGCCCGGCCCATGGTGTAGGCGGGGTAGTCGTCGTCATCGAGACGGCCGAAAGAGTCGTCTGCTGTCATTGCACCTCTCTGTGGAACGCGTGGAGGGGCCCGGGTGCCGTATTGGCACCCGAGCCCCGAAGGAACTGCTACACCATCTACCGGCCCTAGTGCTGCGCCGGCCTTCTGTTTCCGCTGACCCGACCTGGAAGCCGTCGGGGTTGCGGGGATCGCGGTTGCTTGACCGGAGACCACCTCACTATCGATGTCCTGCGGTACCCGGGCCCAGTGAATCCGCCCGGGCGATCCTGATGGCGCCTGGCTCCTCCGTTCTTCCCTCTTGTTCAGCTACTCCACGGAACTGCTTGTACTGCGAACTGCTGGTGACCTGTGTCAGCGTCACGCTCCGGCAGCCAGCCCCGTCGCCGCTCCTGCATCTGCTCTGGCTTAGAACCCCACTGCCGAACCTCCCGGCACGCGCGTCCACAGCCGACGCCTTCACCGAGGTGCTGCTCACTTACTTCACTGCTGGGTACCGCGAACTGCACTTGCTCGTACTGCGGTCCTGCTCGCGGCGGCCCCTGATCACTGCGGGCCACCCGGTCCGGTCGTCAGCCCCGTCACCGTCCTGCAACCGCTCTGGCTTCGGAACTCCACCACCGCACCGTCCTGCGCACTGCAACTGCGGGTACTGCTGCCCGGCAGTTCGTCTCTGCCGGGCCTTGCTCGATCTCGGCTACGAGAGAAACCATAACCACACCACCACCCAATGTCTACTCTGACCGCGATAGATTTCCGTCTAAGTGACGGTTAGATATTCGAACCCCATGAGAGACGGTGGGTTCAGCAACATCCACAGCAGCCGACTGTTCCCTGCCCACGCCCACAGGCCTCTGTGGGCGTGGGGACGGCTGTGGCGGCAGCGGCGACTCGCCAGAGGGCCTCAGCCACAGCTGTCTGCGTCCATTCCCCGCACACGCGGTGAACGTCACCGCGGCGCTGAAGCGGGGTGAGCCGTCCTCGATCCTCGCCCGGATGCGGCACGGAACGCTGCGCGGGTTCATCCCGCACTACGTGTGGGCGGAAGTCACCGGCAGGACCGTTGGGACCGCCGTTACCGGCGCCCACCGGGGGGGGCAGCTGGAGGATTGGCCAGGACCGCCGAACCGCGAACATCGCAGGTGATCGGAGAGCGGGTCTCGTCGCCGCCACTCCCCTTACGTGATGTGAACACGACGATGGGTACTCTGGATGCAAGATGCCCTAGCCCTTGGCTGCTCTTCCTGGAATCCCGGAAGACGTACTGGCTCCGCACTCGGTCGCGATGACGGCGCTCGCAAGCAATGCGCCACGACTGTGCGGGTCCGATCTCTACGACACGTCGCCACGGCCGCGTGACAGATCACACCGCTACCGCCTGCCCCAGATCCTCGTGTGACGGTCTTGCCCGACGTCCACGCGCAGCGATCGGGCACCTGGCGGGAAAAGAGGCATCATGCCGGTCACCCTCCGCTCGTCGTCGGCGCAACAACAGGCCCGCCGATGAGCACGCAGACACCGCTGCGGGCGGGCACAGCCGTGGGCACACCGGTTCGACGCGGGGGCAGTGACTACGCCCGGCTGTCGAAGGAGATCAAGCACGCCGGACTGATGCGGCGCCGCCCCTTCTACTACGGCGTGCGGATGGCCTTGGTGGCCTCAGCCTTCGCCGGGGGCTGGCTGGCCTTCGTGGCCATCGGTGACAGCTGGTGGACGCTCGCTGTCGCAGCTTTCCTCGCTCTGGTCTTCGGACAGATCGCACTCGTCACGCACGACGTCGGCCACCGCCAGGTGTTCCGAAGGACCCCGGTGAGCGCGCTGATCGGGCGCCTCGCCGGCAACCTGGGGATCGGCATGGGCTACGGCTGGTGGCAGGACAAGCACTCGCGCCACCACGCGAACCCCAACCACGAGGAGCTCGATCCCGATGTCGCCCCCGACATCCTGGTCTGGAGTCAGGCGCAGGCCCGCGCGGCCAGCGGCCTGCCCCGCCTGATCGGGAAGGCGCAGGCCTATCTGTTCTTCCCCCTGCTGGCCCTGGAGGGCTTCAACCTGCACGTCGCAGGGGTACGCGCCCTCGCGGACCGGTCCCTGAAGCAGCGCAGGCTCGAGGGGACGCTGCTCACCGCGCACTTCCTGCTGTACTTCGGAGCCCTGTTTGTCATGCTCTCCCCGGGCAAGGCAGTGGTGTTCGTCGTGGTGCACCAGTGCCTGTTCGGGCTCTACCTGGGCGCCATCTTCGCCCCGAACCACAAGGGCATGCCCACGTTCACCGGCAACGACCGGCCCGACTTCCTGCGCCGCCAGGTCCTCACCTCCCGCAACGTGCGCGGAAGCTGGTTCACGGACGTGGTCCTCGGAGGACTGAACTACCAGATCGAGCATCACCTGTTTCCCAGCATGCCGTCGCCGAACCTGCGCAAGGCTCAACTCCTGGTCCACCGCTACTGCGACGAACTGGGCGTGGCCTACCTCCAGACCTCGCTCATCGCCTCCTACGGCCAGGCGCTCAAGAGCCTGCACCAGGCGAGCCGCCCCCTGCGACAGCAGCCCCGATCACTCTGACGCGTCGAGCGCCGGCGGCAAAGTCTCGCACCCGTACTGTCGGCCTGCGCGGAGGGTCTTGTCTCCGCACCGGGGCGACGCCGCCCGCTTGAACTGCGGTGTCAACGGATCGTGATGATCCGGCTGGTCCCGAACGGAACTTCCTCCGCCAACCGTTCCCGTGCCCTCTGGCGGTCGCCGCCTGGTGCCACGCTGCCAGTGAACCCTCTCGCGAACCTCTCAGCGATAGGGGAGGCGAGCCAGACAGCGAAGCTGGACGGCTGTGCTGACCGTTGTGCCTCGACGCTCGATACTGGGGCCATGGCCGCGACAGCTTCTCCAGGCGCTCCAGGTTCCGCGGATCGATCCCACGGACAAAGTCCATGATCGCCTGGTTTGTCCCCGTATGCACCAGCGGTACCCGGGTCTTGAGCCCGACGACAGTGAAGTCCGCCTTGTCTACGACGCGGTATCGCACACTGCTGCTCCCTTCGATGGTGAGGCGGATGGCCATCTGGGACTGGGAGATGAGTGCGGCGCCGGTACGCCGGGCCTCGCCCGGTCCGATGCCGTGCATGGCACGGAACGCCCGCGCGAACGCCTCACCGGAGCTGTAGCCATAACGCACCGCGATCTCCAGCAGCGTGTCGCGCCCCGCGAGTACTTCGGCGCCCGCGAGGGTGAGCCGGCGGCGCCGGATGTACTCCGGCAGCGGCATTCCCGCGAGCGGAGAACATCCGGCGCAGGTGGTGCTCCGAGGTCGCCGCGATGCGCGCCAGCTCGGCTACGTCGATGGCCCGGTCCAACTGGCGCTCGATGTGCTCCGATGGCCTGGTTCAGCCGCTCCAACATGCCGTTCCCTTGTCCTTCCCCATTTCACCACCGCCTTGACAGCGATGGTCGTGAAGCACGCCTATCCGGCGCTGCGGTCGGTGCCGCCGCCGTCCGGACCGGGGGTGTTCTGTCCCAGGCCCCGGCGGATCGCAATCTCCACGGGTGAGTAAGCGCCGTCGGCCCGTTCCAGTTCGTACGGTGCGGCCGGCATCAGCGGCGGCTGGGCCATAAAGCGCGGCCGCACCCCATGGTGCGGTTGCGCCGCGTGCACCAGGAACGGATGGCACAGGAAGACGTCGCCAGGGGACCCGGTGGCAAGGGCGAGTGGCCGGTGGTCGGACGCCGCCACCAGATCGGGGGCGAGGGCCAGCCCGCTCGCCCCGTCCTCCCCGTACTTCTCAAGCACCTTCGGCACGTCGAGGTGCGAGCCGACCCGGATCCGGGTCGGAGCGTCCTGTTCACCGACCTCGCTGAACAGGAACAGCATCAGCAGCGCCCGGCCCTGGGAGCGCAGATTCGTGAAGTACCAGCTCTCGCCCTCCGGCAGATAGCTCCCCTCGATGTGCCAGCCCGCGTCGTCCGGCTCCTCCTCGTGCGGGAAGCGCAGCGGGAACGTGCCCAGCGAGTAGCGCGGCTCCCAGCGTCCCGCGCCGACGAGCAGGTCGTACGCGCGGTGCAGGGACGGTGAGTTGGGTGCGGCGGCGAACGGTCCCTGAGCCATGCCGGCCACCCAGTGCACGGGCTGCGTCCACGTCGACGGGTCGTCCGGGTCGCAGCCCGTCTCTCGCCACAGCAGCCGCGCGCAGTCCGCGGCCACGCGCGGCGCGACAGCGCCTTCCAGTTTCACGAAGCCGTCGCGGAGGAAACTTGATACCAAGGTCGTGTCATCCATGCCGCCATCATGTGGCGACACCGGCCCTGGTCACCCGACATTTTCCGCACCGCCTTTATCGGGTGATCACCGGAGCGCGGTCAGGCGGCGCGCGCCACCAACCCGGCCTTGATCGTTCTCAGCGCAACGGCTGTGCCAGCGTTCCCCGAGGCCCGTGATTCTCGCGGGTCTTCACCCGGATCGCGCGCGAGGGGTTCGGGAGCGCCGGTGCTCTGACCCGGGAGAGCCAAGGGCAGCACGGCCGTAATAGGAGCGGCCACCAGCACGGAAATGATCTTCATGCCCTGTCCAACGCCCCGAAATGATCAGAGAAATGCCATGGCCTTGTTCTATTCCGCGAGCAGCGAAAGTGCCTTCCGAAGTGGTGAACATCTGCTGCTCGTTCTCGTGAAAAAAGCCAGCCCCCCAAGCGTTCCGCAGGCCCTCGCCACCTGCTGGACGCGGAGGCGGAGGCACGATTGAAGGAGTTGTGGCCCGATACCTCGCGCACGGTGAAAGACATCGGGGAAGAGCTGGGGATATCCGTGGCATCAGTAAGCCGCTAGGTTGCCGAACTGCGCCTACCGCGTCGCAAGAAGTCCGCGCATCGTCAACGCTGACCCTCCGCCAGGTCCCCGACGACGATCGAGTCTTTCTTTCGCGGGCGGGCTCCTTGATGCCAGGGACGGGCGGCGGGCCGGGGCTCAGGGCACCGGCGGCCGCCACGCATCTGGCACGCTCATGACATCGGGCGGCAAAGACCCTCCGTCCGTAGTCACCAGATCGTTCGGCCGCACGGTGCCGACGGCACCGAAGAAGTCGACCGTGCGGCCGGAGAACTGCGCTTCGGTGAAGACGACCGCACCGCCAGGGAACTCCGCGCCGTCATTCGGTGCTGCCGTACTCGAATACCTTCTCGGTGGACCTACATTCCCCGCCCCACCGCAAGGAGGTGACATGCACTTTCAGCGTGCTGTTGGGGTCCCCGGCCATCATGACCCCGGGGGTTCCGGCTGGCCATCCGAGGGCGTCGGTGCGGTTGGTTTCCTGGAAGTGCAGGCATCCGTGTGCGTCACCTCTCGCTGTGTATCCACGCCAGCGGATGTGATCGGCTCCGGGGTCGCTTTGGCCGTTGTTGAAGATCACGTCCGCGCCGCTGTTGCCGTCCCAGTTCCCGTATGTGGCAACGGCCGGGTCCCTCGGGCTGTCGCTGTCATACACGCATACCTGGCCCGCCTTGCACCGCTGGATCGTCGCACTGGGGCTCGCCTGCGCAGAGCCGGCGGCACCAGCCAACAGCGTGAGGGCGGCCGCGCCGGCAGCCAGAGCTGAAATTCTTGTACGCACGGCTACACCTTTCTTGTTCTTCCGGTCTTTCACGGAGGAGGCCGTTGGCCGTTGTGGAAGGTGCTTCGCGCGGCTCAGACAAGGCATCGTCTGACGGTGATGCCTCTGCCCGAGCCGCTTTCGTAGTCAGACGTCTGTCAGGCTGGGCGGAGTCGATCAGCCTATTTCGCGCAGGTAGACGTTCGCCGTGTTCCCGAGGTCTCCGAGGTTGATATTTTGGACCTCGCCCTTGGGGCACGCTTTCGGGCTGTACAGCGTGTTTCCGGTCTTGGGGAAGAACGCGTAGACCTCAGCGCATTGGCCGTCAGAGGCAGTGTCCTTCAGCCAGCCTCGGACGTAGACCGAGGTGCTGCTGCACGAGATCGTCCAGTGTGCTTCCGCCCCGCTGGTATACACGTCCTTTCGGTCGCCGCATCCGCCCTTCACCTGGATGGAACCTTCCGTGGTGGCGTTCGCCGCGGGCGCCGTGAATCCGATGGATGCCACGGCAGCCATGGCTACCGATACCGCGAGATGACGTACGGGCATGTTTCCCCCTCCAACAGCGGTTGCCGACCGGTCGAGCGGCACCAGCAGTCTGGGGTGGTTGCTGCACCGAGCGCGTGTGGTTTTGGCTCCAGCCAAAACGTCGGAGCGCATAGGGCGCCGGCACTGATGGCGTTGACTTCAGCGGCCGTTGAGCAGACGTCGACCCAGCGGTGTTGCGGTGTGCAGGACGCGCTTTCCGTCGCGCTGAGATGCGATAAGACCTGCGTCTCGCAGGATGGCCAGTTGCTGACTGGTACTTGGCAGGGATAACTCTGTGGCATCGGCGAGCTCGGATGTAGAGGCGCAGGCAAGTTCGGCCAGCTCGTACAGCAGCGCGGCGCGGGCAGAGCCCAGCAGGCGCGTCAACGACGTGACGGAAGCATCCGTCGGAGGCGGTGTCTTGTCGATCGGGTAGATCAGTACGGGCTGAAGATGGTCTTCGGCAAGGGTTATCGGTCGCTTCCAGCAGAAGTACGACGGCACAAGCAGCAGCCCTCTGCCTTCCAGGTGGAGATCGCGCTCGAGTGGATAGTCGACCGTCAGCACGGGCGCCTGCCAAGCCGCCATGGGCCGCAGGCTGCCGAACAGAGCCTGGATTCCACCGTTCGTCAAGGCGCGGGTTCGCAGCGCCGTATCCGCAGTCGCAGCCGTGTCTATACGGTTCCACAGGGGCGCGATGAGTCGCTGGTGGTAGGTGCGTAGGTTCTCGCCCAAGGCCTTCAGCGCCGTGGTGTCACCTCGTGCCAGCTCCGCGCCGAACTGGGGTCTTCCGCCGCTTGTTGCCAGCAGGGTCAGTTCGTGGCGCAAACGGTGGCGCGGCGTCGCAAGGACTCGGTCAAGACCGGATTGCAGATCATAGGGAGCGGGCGTGACAGAAGGGGTGAGGAAGTCCGGGAAGTAGGCGGCGTGCGGCACCAGAGTGCGCAGTGCCATCGCTGCCTCTCGTACTGCCCCGCTCCGGCGGGTCTGGTCGCTGGCCGCCCGCCGCCATGGATCGAAGGCGATGGCACCCTCGCGGGTCTGGAGACGGCACAAACTGCAGACGATCTCCCACAGCGGGTCGGGGCGCTGCGCCAGGCGCACGCTCTGCAGGTCTCGGCCGGTGAAGTGGATGCGCAGCATGGTTTCCCCCCGGTTGCCCAGCGGCGTCACCGAGGATCTTCGTCAGGCACGTCGGCACGGGTAAGGGAAAACTCGGCCAAGCACCTGCCTGTTGCCGGCCCTACGTGCGGGTAAGTGGGTCGGTCAGCGGACGGTACCGTCACCCGTTTCCCGGGTGTGACCGTGTTTCGTCGATGGCCTAGATCCAGGCTGTTCCGTCGCAGATGGTTGTCCCGAACGGCGAGCGGCCGGAACGTGCCGCACGCGTCCGCAGCAGAGGCCACCATGGGCCCGTACCGCCCGCCGACCCGCAGGAGAATCGCGCCCGTGATCCGTGCCCACCACTGGCTCAAGGGCGGCGCCGCCCAGCTCGGCGTTACTGTCCCCCGGCCTGCCCGGCCCGTTCGGTGTCTGGCCCACCGACGACCACCAGGACGACGAGGACCAGGAGCACGAGCTCGTCGTCGACCGCGCGAGGGAGACGAGCACCTGATGACGATCGAGCACCGCGGCGCCGCCGGCCCGTACACCAAGTACGACGGGCTGCCCGTCCTGCACGCAACGGAGGTGAAGTTGCCGCTGATCCACCCGTACGCCCCGGTGACCACCGGGCGCTACGTCACGCCCGGCGGCGGGCGGCTGACCATCCCGGAGCTTGCGAAGAACGCCGCCCATCTGCGGGTCACGCTGGACCACCTCGGCTGTCCCGCCCAGCACACCGAGGAGAAGAACGCCGCCTTCAAGCGGCTCGCCCTGGCCACCGAGGGCTACTGCCTCCAGGCGAAGTGCCGGCACGCCGCCGCGTACGCGGGCGGGGTGCTCAGGTCGTTCGAGGTGCGCACCGGCAGCATTCCGCTCACCGCGTTCGTGCGCGCCGCCCTCGCGGTCGAGCTGGGCGACTTCGCCCTCGCCGACCGGCTCCTACAGGAGACCGAAGCGCGGTTCGGGCCGGTCCGCCAGGCAGAGGAGCTCGGCGAGGAAGACCAGGCAGAAGCCGGTTAGGTCCGATAGATCCAACAGGTCTGATCAGGTTGCCGCAGGGGCCGCCAGCAGCTCGGGGATGACTGCCCACACGAAGGAGTCGATGCCGCGCAGGCCAGGGGCATGTTTGGCCAGGGTGGGCAGGAAGCGGTCCGGCTCGCCGTCCACGCCGTGGATCACCTTCACCGGCCTGCGGGTGATGTCGGCGAGGCCCTGCGCCTGGTCCATGACGGCGACGATCGAGTTGTTGAGGCGGCCGACGCCGGTCGCGGGGCCAACGCACTCGGGGCCGGCGCGGCCGACGAGGACGCGGGCCTGCCGGCCGAGGGGCTCGCGGGTGTATTCGACGAGGACGCGCAGCACCCACACCGCCTGTTCGTCGTCGTCCAGGCCGTCGATCCCGTCGCCCTTGCGTAGCTGGTCGAGGCGTTCCTCGCCGGGGCCGGGCGTCGACGCGCCGGTGGCCATCCACTGCTCGAAGTCGCTCATGCCCGGTCAACGAGCGACGGGGGCGGACAGTGCGCTCGCGCAGCTCAGGCCGGGGCGGCGGGGCCGTGCTGTCTGCGTTCAGCACGGTTCCGCCGGTTGCGTGCCCATCCCTATCCTCAGCGCGACGGGCGAGCGGCTCGCCTCCGACTCCACCCTGCGCTTCCGTGAGCGCGACGAAGTGACCGCCTCGCTGACCGCGCACGGCTACGTGGTGGACGAGGTCCGCGACGCCCCGGACCGGCCGGGCAGGGAGTTCGTCTTCTTCGCCCGCCGCCCGGACCACGCGCACGTCAACGCAGCGTCATCCGATATGTCAGCGGCGAACGGCCGGTGATCAGGACCCGGATGCCGTCCGGGGTGAGGGAGCCCTTCATCCAGGTGTAGCGCTCCCCCGGATCGACCACGGGCGGCTGCTTGCCGCCCTTCCCGTTGCCCGGGCCGAAGGTGATCCGGTCCTCGCCGACCGTGTAGACCGCCTCGCCCCTGACGAGCTGGTAGGTGTCGTCGGCACCGGCGACCGGCTCAAGCCCCTCCCCCGACAGCTCACCGCCCCGCCGGAAGCACAGTTCGAGGGCCAGCGGCACCGCGGACCCCGACACGTCGAAGGACAGCTCCCAGCCGCCGCCGTCCGTCTCGCGCACCAGGATCTCGGTGCGAAGGGTCCGGTACTCCTTGGGCCGGTGCGGGAAGTCCATCGCCGACCAGAAGCGCCCGTCGTCGGTGAGCGGGTAGAGCCCGTCCCTCCGCCGGTGGCGCCGGGGCAGCGGCTGGTGGAACGCGGCCCGGACCTCCGTGTGCAGCCGCCACGCGTCGCCCCGCCGCTGCAGGCCCTCGGACCGGAAGGGGCCGAGCGAGAAGAACTGCGGGGCGAGCCGCAGCGAGTCGAGGATCGCGGCGCCCTTGCGCATCTTGAAGAACGTGGGGTTGGTGGAGAGGCCCGACGAGATGGCGTGCACCTCGGGCAGGTCCGTGCCGCCGAAGACGCTCGCCGTCCGCTCGCCGCGGCGCACCCGCACCAGGCGGCAGCTGTCGTCGTGGTGCTCGAAGTCGGTGGGAAGCTCCTTGCCCGCAGGCAGCTCACGGGCCAGCTCGGGGCGGTCGAGGACCTCGGCGAGCCGGTCCCCCAGCGGGGTCTCGCCGAAGGTCTGCCCGGCGCCGCGCTCCCGCAGCAGCGCGGCGACCGCCGCGAAGGTCCCGTTGCCGTCGCGGATCGCCAGCTCCCGGTACTGGAGCCAGAACTCCGGCAAGTAGCGCAGTGTCGCCTGGTCCTGGCGGCGCGAATGGACGGACTCCACCTCGCCGTTGGGCTCGGTGACGTAGAGCGAGGCGGTGAGGTTGCCCCGTACGTGGGCGTACAGGTCGCGCCGGTCGTGGAAGCGGGCGATGGTCAGCAGGGCCGGGTTGGTCACGACCGCCGAGTACGTGGGGCTGCGTTCGCTGTACTCGCCGCCCGCCAGCTGGTCGATGCCCTCCGCCAGCCAGGCGTCGATGCGGCGGAGGTAGGAGGCGTCGGGCCAGCGCCGGTGGATACGCGATAGCGCGGAGCACACCAGCCAGCGGTGGTTGGCGGTGTGCACGCCGCCGTGCGCGAGGCCGGGGCCTGCCTTGCGCAGGATGCGCTCGACCGTGGCCCGCAGCTTGGCGGTGGACCGATCGGCGTCCTTGTCGAGCAGGGCGTAAGCGATGTTGAGGTCGACGATGGAGAAGGCGGTGTCGGGCGGTGAGTGGACGGCGCCCTGGTCCCACAGCCCGTCGTCGAACTGTTCCTCGGCGAGCGTGTCCGCGAGCTCGTGCAGCGGGCCCAGGAGCGCGCCGTCGTGGTGGTACGCGGACGCGGCGTGCACGTGGACGGAGGTGAGGGTGCGCAGGCTGCGGGCGGCGGCGCGGGCCTTGCCCAGGTCGCGCAGCTCCGTGAGGTGGTCGTCGTACCCGTCGAGGACGGCGGCGGCGCGCGCGTCGGCGGCCTCGGTGAGGAAGGCGACGAAGTCCGCGTCCTGTCGCGGCTGTTCGGCCGCGACCGCCGTCTGACCGGAGAGGCCACCGATCCCCGCGGCGGTGGCCGTGGCGGAGGTGGCGAGGAAGGTCCTGCGGGCTATCACGCTGTCTCCCCTTGGGGCATGCGTACGTGGTTGCGTACGTCGATGGCGGTGAGCGCGAGGGCCAGTGGCCCCGGCACGAGGAACGCGAGCGGCAGCATCATCCAGGCGCACAGCGCGGCCGCCGCCAGGGCGAGCAGGACCAGCAGGCTGCCGCCCACGTCCCGCGCCGCGTCACCGGCGGCCCCGCGCACCGCGGCGCGCCAGTCGCCGAGCGCTTCGGGGCGGGCGCAGGCGCGCAGCCCCACGATCACGGCGCAGGCCCCGATCACCGCGGCCGTCACGGCGAAGACACGGGCACCCGGAAGACCCGCCCCGGCAAGCGCCAGATCCGCCGCGAACAGCAGCACGCCGGCGAGTGCGACCGCGCCCGCGGCGAGGTCACCGGGACGGAACCGCTCACGCAGCAGCGCCATGTACCGCCCCGCCGTGGCGGGTTGGGCGTCCCTGGTGCCGCGCACGATGGTGCACGCGGTGGAGAACGCCGCCGGAGCGGTGATCAGCGGCAGACAGGCGAACGCCGTGATCACGCCGATGGCCAGTACGTCCGCGAACAGGGTCATCCGTGGCCCGAAGATCTCGCCCGGCTCGCGGGTCCGCGCGCTCATCCCTTGACCCCGGAGTTGGCCATGCCCTCGACCAGGAAGCGCTGGAAGGCGAGGAAGAACAGCACGATCGGGAGGAGCGCGATCACCGACATGGCGAACATCGGGCCGAACGCCGACTGGCTGGAGGCGTCCACGAACGACCGCAGGGCCAGTGTCAGCGTGAACTTCTCCGGCGAGAAGAGATAGATCAGCTGGGTGAAGAAGTCGTTCCAGGTCCAGATGAAGGTGAAGATCGCGGTGGTGATCAGCGCGGGCCTGGTGAGCGGCAGGACGACCAGGAAGAAGCTGCGGAACGGGCCGCAGCCGTCGATCCTGGCGGCCTCCTCCAGCTCGCGCGGCAGCCCGCGCATGAACTGCACGACGAGGAAGACGAAGAAGGCCTCGGTGGCGAGGAACTTCGGCAGGATCAGCGGCCAGTAGGTGTTCACCATGCCGAGCTGGTTGAAGATGATGTACTGCGGGATCAGGACCGCGTGGTGGGGCAGCATGATCGTCGCGATCATGAAGGCGAACAGCGGCCCCCGGAAGCGGAAGCGCAGCCGCGCGAACGCGTAGGCCGCGAGCGAGCAGCTCAGTACGTTGCCCAGGACCGCGCCGCCCGCGATCAGCAGGGAGTTGGCGAGCAGCCGTCCGACGGACACGTCGTCCACGCCGTCGAGGGCGGTCGAGTAGTTCGACCACTCCAGCTTGCTCGGCAGCAGGTTCAGGCTGGCGATCACCTCGTCGGCGGGCTTGAGCGACGTGGCGACGAGCCAGGCCAGCGGGTACAGCATCACCAGGAGCGCGGCCAGGCATCCGGCGTGCAGCGCCACCCGGCGCCAGGGAAGGGACCGACGGCCCACGGTGGTTGCGGTGGTGGTCATCGCTCCCCCTCGTTCGCGTAGAAGACCCAGGAGCGCGAGGTGCGGAAGAGCACCGCGGTGACGGCTCCGATGGCGAGCAGCAGGACCCAGGCCATGGCGGAGGCGTAGCCCATGTGGGAGGCGACGAAGCCGCGGTCGTAGAGGTAGAGCGTGTAGAAGAGGGTGGAGTCGGCGGGGCCGCCCTTGCCGCCGCTGACCGCGAAGGCGGGGGTGAAGACCTGGAAGGCCTGGATGGTCTGGAGTACGAGGTTGAAGAAGAGGACCGGCGACAGCATCGGCAGGGTGATGGAGACGAACTGCCGCCTGCGGCTCGCCCCGTCCACCGACGCCGCTTCGTAGAGCTCGACGGGGATCTGCTGGAGACCGGCAAGGAAGATCACCATGGGGGCACCGAACTGCCAGACCGTCAGGAGTGCCACGGCGAGCAGCGCCCAGCCGGGCTTGTTGACCCAGCCGCCGGTGTGGATGCCGATGTCGGAGAGGAGGTTGTCGACGGTGCCGCCGTCGTTGAAGACCGCCCGCCACACCAGGGCGATCGACATGGACGCGCCGAGCAGCGAAGGGGCGTAGAAGGCGGAACGGTAGAAGGACTTGCCGCGCTTCATGGACTTCAGGGCGAGCGCGACGGCGAGCGCGAGCGCCAGCTGCAGCGGCACGGCGATCACGACGTACATCAGGGTCGCGCCGACCGAGCGCCAGTAGCGCGGGTCCTCGGTGAACATCTGGACGTAGTTGCGCAGGCCCACCCAGCGCGGGGCGTTGAACAGGTCGTAGTCGGTGAAGGACAGATACAGCGAGACGGCCATCGGCAGGAGCGTCAGGACGACGGCGCCGAGCACCCAGGGCGAGAGGAACACCCAGGCGGCGCCCTCGCGGCGGAGCCTGCCGCGCCGCTTGTGCGGTGGCGCGGGGCTCTTGGCCCGCACGGCCTTCACGGGTATGTCGGTGGTGGTCATGACCTCAGCTCCGCCTTCGCCTCGGTGATGAAGTCCTCCGCGGCCTCGCGGGGTGTCATCTGCTCGAACGACACCTGGTCGTAGTCGCGCTGGAAGGTGGTCTGCAGGGAGTTGTCGCCGGTGGGCGGGGCCTTCGGCGGCGTCTTGAGGGTGCCGTCGACCGAGTCCTGGTAGTCGGCGACTGTTCTGTCGAAGTCCTTGAGTTCGGGGCCGAGGTCGTCGCGGATCGGCTCGTTGACGGGGATGCCGCGGGAGGCGCCGAGAATCGCCGCCGCCTTCTCGTCATTGATCATGAAGTCGATGAACTGGGCCGATTCCTCGGGGTGTCGGGTGCCGGCCGCTGCGCCCATGAACATCGAGGGCTTGAAGTACTGGCCGGGGGTTCCGTCCGCGCCCGACGGCATCGGGGCGAGCGTCAGTCCTTCGCCCACGATCGCGGTGTAGCCGCTGGCGGGGGCGTCCCAGTTGAAGTCGGCGACCGCCGTGCCGCGCGCCAGCGGCTGGTTCTCCACCGAGCCGTCGAGCTGCGTGGTCTGCTCGGCGGAGGACACCGCGCCCTCGCGCCGCAGCTTGTCGGTGAAGGTCCACCAGCGCGTCAGGTCGTCGGCCGTGAAGCCCAGCTCGCGGTCCTTGGTGTAGAGGGCCTTGCCCCGCCCGCGCAGCCACACCTCGAAGCAGTCCTCGCTCTGGCCGGGGTCGATGGACCCCGGCTTGCCCGCCTTCTTCGCCAACTCCCGCATGGCGTCGGCCCAGTCGTCCCAGGTCCAGCCCTTGCGCGGGAGCCTCACCCCGGCCGCCTTCCACTGCTTGGCGTCGTACACCACCGTCTCGGTGCCGCGGCCCTGCGGGATCGCGTACTGGGTGCCGTCCACGACGCCGGTGGCGAGGAGACCGGGGTCGATCTCGTCGGTGCGCAGGGCCTTCTTCCGCTTGCCGAGGTCGAGGAGGATGCCGCCGGAGGCGTACTGGTCGATCTGCCGGTAGTCGAGCTGCATCACGTCGGGGGCGTCGCCGCCCGCCGCCTGGGTGGCGAGCTTCTGCTTGTACGCCTCGTAGCCGGCGAACGAGGTCTGCACCTCGACCCCGGGGTGCTCCTTCTCGAACAGCGCGACGGCTTCCTGGGTACGGGCCGCCCGGTCGGGGTTGCCCCACCAGGTGTAGCGCAGCACGGTCGTGCCGCCGCCGCTCGATTCGTCCGAGCCGCCGCAGCCGGTGAGCAGCACGCTGAGCGTGAGCACCGCGGCCGTCGCGCAGGACCACTTCGTCCTGTTTCCGGGCATGCCGATGACACCTCTCCTCTCTGGTGTGTCGACGGTTCGCTGACGGGTGTCCGTGTGACGGGGTCGGTTACTCGCCGTGGTACGGGAGCGTGGTGCCCGGCAGTTCGTACTCGTCACGGCGCCCGCACATGCCGTAGCCGCCGATGCGGGAAGGTCGGCTGTCGTACGAGCCCGAGCCGGCCAGGTAGTCGGGGCTGCCGGACTCCAGCGCGTCCAGCTGTGCTCCCGTGCGCTCGGCGGTGGCGAGGGCGCCGGCCCGCCACAGCTCGCGCCAGGTGGGGACCTTGTCCCGCACGAGCCCGGCCGCGGCCTGCTGGAACTCCAGGTAGGGGCCGTTGTCCCCGGCTTCGAGCGCATCGCGCAGCGGCAGATAGCCCTCGACGGCCAGGTCACGGCGCTTGCGGGCGGCGGCTTCCGCCTCCGGGCCCTCCTTCGCGGGGAGTTTCGCCGCGGCGGCGTACCGCTCGGGGTCGGCGAGCACGTCGGGCGGGAAGGTGAAGACGGCGTCCCCGGCTTCGGGCAGGCCGCTGTTCTGCATCAGGACCGTGATCCGCAGGTCGCCGCCCTGGACCATGCGGTGCACGGTGCCGGGCGTGAACCACGCGACGGCGCCCGCTTCCAGGGGGACCTCGCGGAAGCCGTCGGGGCTGAGGGTCTGGACGGCGCCGCGGCCGCCGGTGACGACATAGGCCTCGGTGCACACCAGGTGCAGATGCGGGCTGCCGCCGCACACTCCGTCGGCGGCCTCCCAGTCGTACGCGGTCAGGTGCGAGAGGCCGACGGCTCCGGGCAGCGGGTGCGGAAGGCTCACCATGTCAGTCCCTTCAGGTGGGTGGCGACACGGTCGCGGTCCCAGGCACCGTCGGCGACCACGACGCGGTAGCGGTAGGTGAAGGACGCGCCGGGCACCAGCGTGAACTCGTCGAAGAACGCCCAGGAGAAGGCGACGGTGGGGATGGGTTCGGAGCGGACGAACCAGTGCGATTCGTGGATCGCGCTCGCCTCGTCGAGGTTCTCGGGGGCGTGCGCGAAGACCAGCGTGGAGTGCGCGTCGATGTCGTCGTGCTCGGCGGTGAAGGCGAGCCAGGGGCCCTGGGTGCCCATCAGACCGGCCGCGTCCTTCTCGTCGTCGGGTCCGAAGGCGTCGCCGCCGGTGAAGTCACGCGGTCCGCGCCACTGCAGGCCCGTATACCCGGCCATGTCGCGGCCCGCGGTGGTCGGCGAGCCGAAACGCAGGGGCTCGTCGCGGATGTTGGTCAGGCGGATCGACCAGTCCAGGGCCCACGATCCGGCTTCCTCGTCGACCGAGTGGACGGTGATGCCGCGCTCTTCCCTGGCCCATTCCTGGCCGCCGTTCTCGATCCAGGTGAGCTCTTCGGTGAGGTGCAAGCGGTCCTCCTCGGCGTCGACGGCGGGAAAGCCGTCGTGCCGCATCGATCCGATGCGCTCCGGCAGGCGCAGATAGCCCTCGCCGTGGACGTAGCAGTTGCCGCCCCAGAAGTTCTGCCCCGACAGGTGGCTGGCGGTCATCTGCAGGCCCTTGTGCCAGCGGTGGTCGCTTGGCCGGTACCCCGAGACCTGGTGTCCGGCCAGGGTGCGCAGGGGGTGGATGTAGGGCTTGCGGGCCTCGAAGGCGTCCGGGTCCGGTGCGTAGACGTAGCTGAGCAGTTCGACGTCGCCCGACCGGACCGTGATCCGCTCGCCGTGGGTGTGGGTGACCTGAATCGTCATCGCGTGGGGCTCCAGTCGGGGTGGCTGCCGTGCATGGCCGGGTAGTAGGGGTCACCGGCGGCGATCTCGCCCGCGAGCACCGGCTGTCCGGTGAACGCCGACTTGTAGAGCGCCGCGGCGAATTCGAGGGTGCGCCGGGCGTCGGTGCCGCTGCCCGGCGGCCGTACTCCCTGGTCGTACGCGTCCAGGAGGGCACCGAGCTGGGCGGCGTGCGAGCTGGGCACATCCGCGGCCGGAGTGCGCCAGGCGTCCGCGCGTCCGGCGTCGACGTGCGGGGCCGGGGTGTAGACCCAGTCGGCGTTGGAGTGCCCGTACAGGTGGGTGAGTTCGACCGTCGCGTCCGCGCAGTCGACGCGGATGCGGCTGACCTCGTCCGGGGACAGGACGCTGTTGACGACGGTGGCCAGCGCGCCGTTCTCGAAGCGCACCAGCGCGGTCGAGACGTCCTCGCTCTCGGTGTCGTGGACGAGGCGGGCCGCCATGGCGCGCACCTCGGTCCAGTCGCCGAGCAGATGCAGCAGCAGGTCGAACTGGTGGATGCCGTGGCCCATGGTGGGGCCGCCGCCCTCGCTCGCCCACCGGCCGCGCCAGGGCACCGCGTAGTAGGCGCTGTCGCGGTGCCAGGTGGTCTGGCAGTGCGCGACGCGGGGCGCGCCGAGCTCGCCACCGGTGATCAGCTCGCGGGCGTGAACGGCGCCCGAGCCGTAGCGGTGCTGGAAGACCACCGACGCGTACGTTCCCGATGCCTCCTCGGCGGCGGCGATCTCGTCGTACTCGGCGAGCGAGAGGCACAGCGGCTTCTCGCACAGCACCCATGCGCCCGCCTTCAGCGCGGCCACGGTCTGGGTCCGGTGCAGTGACGGCGGGGTGCCGATCAGGACCAGGTCGGGGCGGACCGCTTCGAGCATCGCGCCGAAGTCGGCGAAGCCCTCGACGTCCGCGCCCAGCGCCCCGGCCTCCGTGCGGAAGGCGTCGAGCCTGGCCGGGTCGACGTCGACGGCGGCTCTCAGCTCGATCCGGTCGGAATGGGCCCGCAGGGCGGGCAGGTGACTGCCGGTCACGATGCCGCCGGTGCCGACGACGGCGGCCCGTAGACGCGTGGGGGTGGAGGACATACGGTCTCCTCGAACGAGCTTAGAAAGCGCTTGCACCGGTGCCGACCCTAGGCACTGCGGGAATGTCAGGACAAGACCTCGGAGCCGAAAAATGAAACGACTCAATATGTGGACGGCGACCGTTGCCGCACGCTCACCACCTCCCCCCGCGACGCCCACATCCGGTCATCCGCACACCCCAACTCCGCGAACGGAGTCACGCATGCCCCTCGACGCCCCGCGCCGTCGCCGCTGCGCCGTAGTGGGACTCGGCGCCCGCGCCCAGCTCTTCACCGAGGCGCTCGCCGGTCCCTACGCGGACCGCATCGAGCTGGCCGGCTTCTGCGACGTCAACGCGCACCGCATGGCCGTCCACAACGACTGGATCGCGACCGCCCGCCCCGGCCGACCGCCCGTACCCGCCTACCGCGCGGACGACTTCGAGGAGATGCTGCGCCGCGAGCGCGTCGACCTCGTGGTGGTGTGCACCGTCGACCACCTGCACGAGCACTACATCGTGCGGGCGCTCGAAGCGGGCTGTGACGTGGTCACCGAGAAGCCGATGACCACGAGCGCCGAGCGCGCCCGCCGCATCCTGGACGCCCGGCGCCGCACGGGCCGCGAGGTCCGCGTAGCCTTCAACTACCGCTACAACCCCGTGCATGCGGCCGTGCGCGAGCTCCTCACGGCGGGTGAGATCGGCGAGGTCGGCTCGGTGCACTTCGAGTGGCTGCTCGACCTGCGGCACGGCGCGGACTACTTCCGCCGCTGGCACCGCGACAAGGCGAACTCCGGCGGCCTGATGGTGCACAAGGCCACCCACCACTTCGACCTGGTCAACTGGTGGCTGGGCGCGCAGCCGCAGACCGTCTACGCGCAGGGCGGGCTCTTCTTCTACGGCGATCAGGCGGGCAACCGGCGCGGCCTGGCCCGCGACTACACGCGCGCGCACGGCTCCCCCGCCGCCGAGGGCGACCCCTTCGCCATCCGCCTGGCCGACTCGTCCGTGCTCAGCGCCCTGTATCTGGAGGCGGAGGCGGAGGACGGCTACCACCGCGACCAGAACGTGTTCGGGCCCGGAGTGAGCATCGAGGACGACATGGCGGTGCTGGTGCGCTACTCGTCCGGCGCGACCCTCACGTACCACCTCACCGCGTACGCGCCCTGGGAGGGCTATCGGATCGCCTTCAACGGAAGCGAGGGACGCATCGAACTCCTCGTGGAGGAATCCACCTGGACACGCCCCGACGTACGGACCGAGGGGGCGAGCGCCGTCATGCACGGCGCGGCGGTCGGGGACGAGGCAGGCCGTACGCAACTGCTGCTGCGCCGCTTCTGGGAGGAGCCGCGGGAAGTGAAGGTGCCCACGGAGGAAGGCGGGCACGGCGGCGGAGACGTGCGGATGCTCGCCGATCTCTTCGGCGAGCGGGCGCCCGGCGATACGGACTCGCTCGGCCGCGCGGCGGACGCGGGCGACGGAGCGCTCTCCCTGGCCACGGGCCTGGCCGCGAACGAGTCCTTCGCGACGGGGCTGCCGGTCGACGCCCGGGTCCTGATGGAGAGCTGAGAGGACGTCAATCGCTTTCCCCTTGTGGTCCGAGGGGGCCGAGCCGGTGGTCGAGCGCCGCACCGACATCGGGGCAGTTCGTGCGGATGACGTCGAGGAAGGCGTTCAGCGCCGGGGAACGGTCCCGGGCGCTGAAGGACAGGACCAGATCGGGCAGCGGCGTGCGCGGGGTCACCTCGCAGAACCACGTGCCCCGTCGTGGGGCCGCCAGCATGCGAGAGGGCCCCAGGCCGACGCCCACCCCACAGGCGGCGAGGCCGATGATGGTGTGGATGTCCCTCGCGACGGTCGCGCCGGAGAGCGCCGGGGAGTCCTTGCCCAGGAGGGTCCGCAGTCCGGTGACGACGGCGGGCTCATCCTCGCCCGGCGCCACGATCAGCGGCTGTCGCCGCAACTGGTCCACGTCCACCGACGACTGACCCGCGTACGGGTGCGTGCTGCTCACGACCGCGACCATGTGGTCGTGCCCGATCGGCACCGAGACCAGTTGCTCGGCTCCGACGCCCCGTGGCCGGCCGAGGCCGATCGCCACGTCCAGCTCGCCGGCGACGAGCGCGGCCGTGCTGCGGTGGGTCGCCATCTCGTGCAGTTCCAACCGCACGTCGGGCCGTTCACGGCCGAACCGGCCAAGAACGTCCGGCAGCGGTTCGAGCAGCGCCGATGCGATGAAACCCAGGCGCAGTCGGCCCGTCTCGCCGCGTGCCGCCCTGGCGGCGTCGACCGAGGCCGCCGCGATCTCGTCGAGCGCCCTGCGCGCCCGGGAGAGGAAGGCCGCGCCCGCAGCCGTCGGAAACACCCCTCGGCGGGTGCGATCGAACAAGCGGGCGCCAACTTCCCGTTCGAGGTCGGCGATCTGCTTGGACAGCGGAGGCTGCGCGATCCCCAGCGCACCGGCCGCCCGTCCGAAGTGTTCGTGCTCGGCGAGGGTCAGTGCGTACCTCAGGTGCCGCGCCTCCATGTCAGCCTCCCAGCCATACCTCACAGGTATCGTCGGCCAGCCTGTCAGATCTTTCGCTGGATGAGAGAGGCCGGGTCGCGTGGAATGCGGTCATGACTGATTCCTCCTCCCCAGACACCACCGCCTCCTCCTGCCCGGACACCGTCTTCGTCTTCGTGCACGGGGCCTGGCACGGCTCCGGGCAGTGGGCGGCGACGCAGCGCGCACTCGCCGGGCTCGGTGCCGCGAGCATGGCCGTCGACCTGCCGGGACACGGCTTCGACGCGCCCCTGCCCAGCGGATACCTCACGCCGGGCCAGCCGGGCCTGCTGACCGAGAAGTCCGCGCTCGCCACCGTGACGATGGACGACTGCGCCGCGGCCGTGCTGGACACGCTGCGCCAGGCCCGCCACCACCGTCGTGTCGTGCTCGTCGCCCACAGCGCGGGCGGCGGCCCCGCGTCACTGGCCGCCGAGCGCGCACCCGAACTCGTCGACGAGATCGTCTATCTCTCCGCCTTCGTGCCCGCCGGACGGCCCCGGTTCTTCGACTATCTCGGCTCGCCCGAGAACGCCACGGCGCGAGGCCAGAGCCTCAACCTCGGCGACCCCGGGGAACTGGGCGCCGTGCGCATCAACCCGCTTTCACAGGACCCCGCCTACGTAGAGGAACTGCGGCAGACCCACTACCACGACACTCCCCGGGACCGCTTCGACCGCTGGCGCTCGGCGCTGAGCCCCGATCTGCCGCTGGCGATCCCCACCACCCCGGTCATCGTGACTCCGGGACGGTGGGGGCGCGTCCCGCGGACCTTCCTGCGCTGCGCCGACGATCGGGCGCTGCCGACGGCCGTGCAGGATCTCATGATCGCGGAAGCCGACCGGGCCGTGCCCGGCAACCCGTTCACCGTGCGCACCCTCCCGGGCAGCCACAGCCCGTTCGCCGCCCGGCCCCATGAGCTCGCCGCGGCGCTGCTGCCGTGAGCGGCGGACGCCTCGTGCTGCCGGTGGTGCTCAGCGCCACGTTCGTGCAACTGCTCAACGTCACCGTCGCCCAGGTGGCCGCGCCGGCGATCCAGACCGGCCTGAGCGCCGGTCCTGGCGCCGTGCAACTGGTCCTCGCCGGGTACACCCTGACGTACGCGTGCCTGCTCATCCCCGCCGCACGGCTGGGCGACCGGTACGGCTACCGCCGGCTGTTCGTGGTGGGCACCATGGTCTTCACCGCGGGGTCACTGGCCGCCGCGTGTGCCCCGGACGCCGCGTCGCTGATCACGGCCCGGCTGGTGCAGGGCGCGGGCAGCGGTCTGGTCGCCCCCCAGGTCCTGTCGCTCATCCAGGCCGCCGTGCCCGCCACACGCCGGCCGCGCGCCTTCGGCCTGTACGGCGCCACCATGGCCGTCGCGTCACTGGCCGGACCGCTGATCGGCGGCCTCGTCCTCAGTGCCGATCTCTTCGGCCTCGGCTGGCGACCGGTCATGCTCCTCACCGTGCCGGTGGCGCTCGCCTCGCTGGCCGGAGCGACCGCGCTGCCCCGCACCCGCGGGGCGGACGGACTCCGCGTCGACAAGCTGGGTGCGCTGCTGGTCACCGTGGGAGCCGGTGCGCTGGTCCTGCCCCTGGCGCTGGGGCGGGAAGCGGGCTGGCCCTGGTGGACGTGGGCCGGTTTCGCCGTGGCGGTGGCCGCCCTCGGCCACTTCGTCCGGAGCCTCCCGCGCCGGCCCGACCCGCTGATCCATCCGTCGGTGCTGCGTGACCGGTCGGCGCGCAGGGGCACGCTGCTGGTGTTCGTGTTCAACACGGGCGTGCCCTCCTTCACTTACCTGCTCTTCCTTCACCTCCAGTCCGCCGTCGGGTACTCGGCCCTGGCGGCCGCTCTGACGTCGGCGCCGTTCGCCGCAGCCGCTGTCGTCGGCAGCAGAGCCGCACCCGCTCTCACCCGCCGACACGGGCCGACGGTGCTCACGGTCGCGTCCCTGGTGCTGGCCGGGATGTGCCTGGCACTGGCCCCGCTCGTCGGCTCGGCGGAGGGACGTCAGGCGGCACTGCCCGTGCTGGCCATCGGCGGAGCCGCGTTCGGCGCCTTCACCGCGTCGGTGTTCACCCTGGTCCTGGCCGAGGTGCACGGCCCCGCCGCCGGTTCGGTCTCCGGGCTGCTGCCCACAGCGCAGCAGCTCGGCGGATCCATCGGAGTGACCGCGGCCGGACTCGCCTACTACGCCCCCGCCGCCGACGCGGACACCGCGTTCCGGCACGCCATGCTCTACCAGGCCGCCGCCTTCACGATCACCGCACTGATCAGCCTCCGGCTCCGCGACCGGCCCGGCACCGAGCCCGTGCACGGCCACAGCACTCCAGCCGAAGGGCACGCATGCGGGACGCACAGCTGAGCTCCGACGACGACGCGTTCTGCCTTCCTGCTTCCGCCGCGAGTTGAGAAGACGTCAGGGTCGGCCCGTGCGGGCCGACCCTGACGTGGCGATCAGAAGACTCAGACCAGGTCGAACCGGTCGAGGTTCATGACCTTGTCCCAGGCCGCGACGAAGTCCTTCACGAACTTCTCCTTCGCGTCATCGCTCGCGTAGACCTCGGCGAGCGCACGCAGCTCGGAGTTGGAGCCGAAGACGAGGTCGGCGCGGGTGCCGGTCCACTTGACCGTGCCGCTCGCGTCACGGCCCTCGAACTCGTCCTGCGCCTCGGACGTCGACTTCCAGGTCGTGCCCATGTCGAGCAGGTTGACGAAGAAGTCGTTCGACAGGGTGCCCGGCCTGTCCGTGAACACGCCGTGCTTCGACCCGGCGTGGTTGGCGCCCAGGACGCGCAGACCGCCGACGAGGACCGTCAGCTCGGGCGCGCTCAGGGTCAGCAGGTTCGCCTTGTCGATCAGCAGGAACTCGGCCGGCAGGCGGTTGCCCTTGCCGACGAAGTTGCGGAAGCCGTCGTTGGTCGGCTCGAGCGCGGCGAACGACTCGACGTCCGTCTGCTCCTGCGCGGCGTCGACACGGCCCGGCGTGAACGGCACCTCGACCTGGACACCTGCGTCCTTGGCCGCCTTCTCGACCGCGGCGGAGCCGCCGAGGACGACCAGGTCGGCCAGCGAGACCTTCTTGGCACCGGAGTTGAACGACGCCTGGATGCCCTCCAGCGTACGCAGCACCTGCGCGAGGTCGTCCGGGTTGTTCACCTCCCAGCTGCGCTGCGGCTCCAGGCGGATACGACCGCCGTTGGCGCCACCGCGCTTGTCGCTGCCGCGGAAGGAGGACGCCGCGGCCCAGGCCGCGGAGACCAGCTGCGCGGTGGTGAGGTCCGAGGCGAGGATCTGCTCCTTGAGGGATGCGATGTCCGAGGCGTCGACCGGCTCGCCCTCGGCCGCCGGCAGCGGGTCCTGCCACAGCAGCACCTCGTCGGGCACCTCCGGGCCGAGGTAGCGCACGATCGGGCCCATGTCACGGTGCGTCAGCTTGTACCAGGCGCGGGCGAACGCGTCCGCGAACTGGTCCGGGTTCTCGTAGAAACGCCGCGAGATCTGCTCGTAGACCGGGTCGAAGCGCAGCGACAGGTCGGTGGTGAGCATCATCGGGAGGCGCTTCTTCGACGCGTCGAAGGCGTCGGGGATGATCGCCTCGGCGTTCGTCGCCACCCACTGGTTCGCGCCCGCCGGGCTCTGGGTGAGCTCGTAGTCGTACTCGAAGAGGTGCTTGAAGAAGTCGTGGCCCCACCGCGTGGGGGTGGTGGTCCAGATGACCTCGAGACCGCTGGTGGTGGCGTCGGGGCCCACACCGGTGCCGTGCGAGTTCTTCCAGCCGAAGCCCTGCTGCTCCATGGGCGCGGCCTCGACGTCGTCGCCGATGGCCTCGCTCGGTCCCGCGCCGTGGGTCTTGCCGAAGGTGTGACCACCGGCGATGAGCGCGACGGTCTCCTCGTCGTTCATCGCCATGCGGCGGAACGTCTCACGGATGTCGCGGGCCGCGGCGACCGGGTCCGGGTTGCCGTTGGGGCCCTCGGGGTTGACGTAGATGAGGCCCATCTGGACCGCGCCGAGCGGGTTCTCCAGCTCGCGGTCGCCGGTGTAGCGCTCGTCGTCGAGCCAGGTGGTCTCGGGGCCCCAGTACACGTCCTCGTCGGGCTCCCAGACGTCGGCGCGGCCGCCGGCGAAGCCGAAGGTCTTGAGGCCCATCGTCTCCAGGGCGACGTTTCCGGTGAGGACCATGAGGTCGGCCCAGGAGAGGTTCTGGCCGTACTTCTTCTTCACCGGCCAGAGCAGTCGGCGGGCCTTGTCGAGGCTGACGTTGTCCGGCCAGCTGTTGAGCGGGGCGAAGCGCTGCTGCCCGGCTCCGGCGCCGCCGCGGCCGTCGCTGATGCGGTAGGTGCCCGCGCTGTGCCACGCCATGCGAATCATGAGGGGGCCGTAGTTGCCGAAGTCGGCGGGCCACCAGTCCTGCGAGGTGGTGAGGACCTCGGCGATGTCGCGTTTCACGGCCGGCAGGTCGAGGCTCTTGAACGCCTCGGCGTAGTCGAACTCCTCGCCCAGGGGGTTGGCCACGGCGGGGTTCTTGGCGAGGATCTTCAGGTTGAGCCGCTCCGGCCACCACTGGCGGTTTCCACCGCCCTGGGTCGGGTGCGGGGCGCGACCGTGCGCGACCGGGCAACCGCCGGTCTCCTCCGGCTCGGGGTCGGTGACGATCGCGTCATGGTTGTCAGTCATGGGAATCCTTCCGGACGGGGCGGATCACGGTGCTCGGGAACTGCGCACGACGGAACGGTCTGGGGCGCCGAGGGGCGGCTGGGGCATCAGTTCCAGGCCGAGGACGCCCGCCTGCCCGCTGGACTGTTTCTCCGCGAGCGGGGCACTGGATGTCGGGGCGAACGCACCGGATGCCGGGGCGAGCGGACCCGTCTCCTGAAGTCACGTGCTGTTCCCTGCTGTTGCCCTGTCCCTTGGCCGTCGGCCGGAACTGATCCTACGATGGACCAAGTCCAAGTCAATACGACAGACGGGTCCGTACGAATTCAGTCGTCAGACGATGCACAGTTAGGCTGGTACGCATGAGCGATCTCCTGGAACGGCTCCGCGGACGTGGCTGGAGGATGACCGCTCAGCGCCGAGTGGTCGCCGAGGTACTCGACGGTGAACACGTCCACCTGACCGCCGACGAGGTTCTCGCGCGCGCCACCGCCCGGCTGCCGGAGATCTCTCGCGCCACGGTCTACAACACCCTCGGTGAGCTGGTCTCCCTCGGCGAGGTGATCGAGGTGTCCACGGGCCGCGCGAAGCGGTACGACCCCAACGCCCACCACCCGCACCAGCATCTGGTCTGCTCGGGCTGCGGCGCCATCCGTGACGTGCACCCCGCCGGCGATCCCCTGGCCGCCCTTCCGGCCTCCGAGCGCTTCGGCTTCACCATCTCCGAGGCCGAGGTGACGTATCGGGGAGTCTGCCCGGACTGCGCCGCTCGCGGGTGAGGTGCCTACGCAAGGAGCCGTGACCGCCCCCCGCCGACTGATCGGCAGGAAGTAGCCACGGCTCCGAGGTGCTGCGGCGCCAACTCGTAGGAGTACTACGGCGCCATCTCGTACGCACCGGCCAGCGCCTCGACGCGCTCCCACACCCGTGCCGAGCGCGCGTCGTCGACGACCGGGCGCCGCACCGCGCCAAGCGCCCAGCTCTGCTGCTCGGCGGTGGCGGAGTCCTTGCCGTGCAGCTCGACGGCGTGCGCGGAGAAGTCGCGTACGAGAACGGCGAACAGCTCGTCGAGCACGTCCTCGTCGAGGCCGATCAAACGCGCCTGCTCCAGGATCAGCTGGCCGTGCACGACCAGCGCGAACAGCTGGCCGACGGCGAGGAGGAGGTCGAGGTCGCTGCTCTGCTCCTTGTCGGGGGCTGCCGTCTTGACGAACTCGCAGAGGGCGTCGGCCTGTTCGCGCAGGCGCGCGACGTTGGGCACCGCCGCGTACGCGTCGTAGGCGGTGCGCCAGTCGTGGAAGCGGATGGCGCCCAGACCGCGGGCAGGTCCCTGCCGGAAGAGGAAGTCGTCGTCGGCCGCGTCGACGCGGGTCGGCACGGGCTCGTACTCGGCCGGGTTCAGCAGGTGGTTGCCCATGAACTTGAGGATCAGGGCCAGGTTGACGTGGACCGTGCCCTCCAGCTTCGGCAGGCCGCGGATCTCGACGGCGGCCTGGGCGAAGTAGGTGTCCTTCTCGAAGCCCTTGGCGGCGATGACGTCCCACATCAGGTCGATGACCTTCTCGCCCTCCGTGGTCACCTTCATCTTCGTCATGGGGTTGAAGAGGAGGTAGCGGCGGTCGTCGGGGCCCGCGGAGCGGAAGTAGTCGACGGCGCGGTCGCTGAACAGCTTCATCCCGACCAGGCGGACGTAGGCGTCGGTCAGCTCGCGGCGCACGTGCGGGAAGGCGGTGACCGGGCGGCCGTACAGGATGCGGTTGCTGGCGTGCGTGACGGCCTCGTACATCGCGTGCTCGCAGATGCCGATCGAGGCGGTGCAGAGGTTGAACTTGCCGACGTTGACGGTGTTAAGGGCGGCGTCGAAGGCGGCGCGGCCGGTGTGCAGCACGTCGTCGGGGCCGACGGGGTAGTTCTCCAGGCGGAACTCGCTCACGTACTTCGAGGAGTCGACGACGTTCTTGACGAGGTGGTACGCCTCGTGGCGGCTGTCGGCGGCGAAGAAGACGTAGCCGTCGGGGCCCTCGACGTCGGTGCGGCGGCCGAAGACGGAGACGAGCCCGGCCGCGTTGCCGTTGCCGATGTAGTACTTGGAGCCGCTGGCCCGGAAGCCGCCCTCGCCATCGGGCTCCAGAAGCATGTCGGTCGAGTAGATGTCGGCGCCGTGGGTCTTCTCGGACAGACCGAAGGCGAACACCTCGCCCTGGGAGAGGAGTTCCGCCGCGCGGGTACGGGCGGCGGCGTTCTCGCTCTGCCAGACCGGGCCGAGGCCGAGGATGGTGACCTGCCAGGCGTACCAGTAGTCGAGCCCGTAGAAGCCGAAGATCTCGTTGAGGGCGGCGATGCGGGCGGTGTCCCAGCGCGCGTCCGGCTTGTCCTTCGCCGCGGACGCCGGGGTGAGGAAGGTCGCGAAGAGACCCTCCTTGGCAGAGAACTCGAGGAAGTCGGCCAGCCAGGCGCGGGTGCGGTAGTCCTCGATCAGCTGTCGCTTGCCGCGGGCCTCGAACCAGTCGACGGTCGCGCGCAGCAGCCTGCGGGTCTCGGTGTCGAACTGCTTGGGGTCGTAGGTGCGCGGGTTGAACAGCAGCTGGTCGGCCATGAGTGTTCGCCTTTCCGGCTCGGGAGGTGAGGGGTGGTGGGGTAATGGCATGGAGCCTGGGCCGGTTCAGTCCTGGGGACCGAGCCGGTGGAGGGTGTCGAGCACGTCGTCGAGCCAGGCGAGCGTCATCCGTTCGTACGCGATGCCGCCGCGCAGCACGACGTGCTGGAGCTCGCGCCCGGCTTCGGGCGTGGTGGGCGCGTCGGGTCCGGTGAAGTCGCGCAGCTCCCCCGCGAGGTAGCGTGCGAGCCGGTCGGTGTGCGCCTGGCGGTGCCGCTCGACCTCGCGGATCAGCGCGGCCGGGTCGTCGAAGGCCGCGCCGCGGATCTTCACGGCGAGCTCGTGGCGCACGCTCTCGGGTTCGATGGGCTCGTGCAGCCACTGGGAGAGCGCGGTCTGCCCCAGGGCGGCGACGGAGTACTCCTTCTTGTCCGGCCTGGCCTGCTGCGGCACTTCGCGGACGTCGATCCAGCCGTCGCTCTCCATGCGCTTGAGCACGCGGTAGATCTGCTGGTGGGTGGCGGTCCAGAAGTAGCCGATGGACCGCTCGAACCGCCGGGCCAGCTCATAGCCGGAGCCCGGCTTCTCCAGCAGCGAGACGAGGATCGCGTGCTCCAGTGCCATGCCCCGATCCTGCTATGCAACTCGTTGCATAAACAAGAGGCGCCGCCCTGGTGAGACACGGCTCACCAGGGCGGCGCGACGAACCGCGCGCCTACCTCCCGACGAAGGTGATGCGCCCGGGAGCCGGAGGAGCCAGCGGGGCCTCCCGGGTGGAGTTCTTGTCCAGGTAGTCCACCAGCGCCTCGAGGTCGGTCACGTCGCCGCCGTCGCGGTCGGTGCCCTTGGTGAACTCCGTGAAGCCGTTCCCGCCGTTGGCCAGGAAGTCGTTGACGGTCACGCGGAACGTGTCGGTGGGCCGCACCGCCTCGCCCTTCACCCGCACGGTGTCCGTGAGCAGCCGGTCGGCGCCCCGGTGGCTCATGTCGACGGAGTAGCGCAGGGCCGAGGAGAGCTGGAGGAAGCGCGGCTCGTCGGCGTTGGCGCCGGTGAACTGCTGCCGCAGGACGGTGATGAGCTGCTCGCCGGTGAGCGTCATCGTCCACAGGGGGTTGTCGAAGGGCTGGGTGCGGTACGCGTCGGCGTAGGTGACCGTCCCGTCGCCCTTGTGCACCAGGTCGGCGCGCATGCCACCGGGGTTGAGGAAGGCCAGGTCGGCCTCGTAGCCCCGGGTGGCCCGCACCTGCGCGTCGGTGAGCAGGCTGCCGAGCGGGGTCTCGGACTCGGGGGAGCCGCGGCCGGGCACGTCGGCGGAGATGTAACCGACGCTCCGGTTCGCCGCGGCCTCGGAGCGCCCCCGCCAGGTCTCCACGAGCCGGTTCATCGCGGGCTCCTTCGGGGTGTCGACGGGGACGACGTGGTTCTTCGCCACCACCGAGCGGCGGATGACGTCGCCGCCCTGGTCGAGGCGGAAGCGCAGATCCGTGAAGGAGCGGCCGAAGGAGTCGGCCTGCGTGACCAGTCGGGGCCGCCCGGCGGGGTCGGTGACCGTGCACTCGTAGGAGTCGTGCGAGTGGCCGGTGACGACGAGGTCCACCGCGCTCGGCGCCTTCTCCGCGATGCCCTTGATGCGGCCGCGCAGCCGGGACCCGGGCCCTTCGGCGTCGCAGTTCCCGGCCCCGGCGACCCCGTTCACGGTCTCGCCCTCGTGGATCAGGAGGACCTGGGCGTCGACTCCGTGCCCTGCGAGCTCCTTCGAGTAGCGCTTGATGACGGGGAGTTCCTCGTGGAACTCCAGGTCACGGATCTGGGAGGCGTTGATCGCCTGGGGTGCCTCCTTGGTGACGAGCCCGATGAACCCGATCCGCCGCCCGTCGCGCAGCTCCTTGATCATGTAGGGCCGCAGCACCGGCGACTCGCTGCCCTTGCGGGTCACGTTGGCGGCGAGGTAGGGGAAGTCCGTGCCGTCGTAGGCGCCGCCGGGGGCGCAGCCGTCCTCCGGGTGGCAGCCGCCCCGGTCGATGCGGCCCAGCTCGCCGGGCCCCTCGTCGAACTCGTGGTTGCCCACCGAAGCGACGTCGAGGCCCAGTTTCTCCAGGGCGTGGATCGTCGGCTCGTCGTGGAAGAGGGCGGACAGCAGCGGGCTGCCGCCGATCATGTCGCCGGCCGCCACGTTGAGCGAGTTCGGTCCGGTCCGGGCCTTGTCCATGAGCGTGGCCAACTGGGGCAGCCCGCCCGCCTGGACGTCGCCCCCGCGCCGCACGCGGCCGGCCGCGCCCTCGACGGGGTCCAGGTTGCCGTGCAGATCGTTCAGGGCCAGGAGCTGTACCGGCACTCCGCCGAGCGGGGCGGGCGCGGGTGCCGGGTCGGCGGCGGAGGCCGTGGCAGGACCGGTCGGGGCGCCGAGGGTCAGTGCCAGCGCGGTGGCAGCGCAGGTGATCGCGGTGCGCTTCAGCAGGGATGTCGGGGGACGTGGGAGGGAACGAGAGGTTTCGGTCACGCAGCGACGCTACGAAGCCCGAGGTCAGGACCGTGCCGGACACACCCGACGGCACGGATGATCACCCGGGGAGCCCCGCGGGCCGCGCCCTCGGCGGGTCAGACGCGGTCGGCCGCGATGAGGAGGTAGTGGAAACTGCCTTCTCGGTACGCGGTCAGGAAGGGCTCCTCGATGCCGGTGGCGAGCGAGGACTTGGCCCGCAGTTCCCAGTAGGGGATGGTCGCGGCCGTGAGGTCGACGATTGCGGCACCGGGGCCGTGCTATCCCTGCGTCGAAGACCGATCCGAGTCGACCCGAGTCGAGGCAATCCCCCCCGTGGACGGAGTCGCGGATGAAGGCGCCCCTTTCCGGTACGACCGACGACACCGCGGACGCCCTTGGCTCTCCCAGCCTGCTGACACGCCTGCTGTCGGGTCCGTCCGGGATCGGGACGGGGTCCTTGCGCCTCGCACCAGTGGCGGAACCAGTGGCGGAAGCGGAAGCCCTTCCTGAGGCTGCGTCAGCAGCCCAGCCCCCGCCCTCGCAACGCATCGAGGGCCTCTACTCCCCGCCCGCCCTACGGGACGACCGCGCACTGGCGCACGAGATCAACGCCCGGCTGGTCGCCGGACGCACTGGGCATCGACCACCTCATGGCCGCCGCCCGCCTGCTGGTCGGCGAGAACGCCGTGGACGACTACTTCTGCGAAGCGGAGTACGGAGGTCGCGCGGACCGGCGCGGCGCGACACTCGCCGTGGCCCGGTCCGCGATCGACCCCGCCCACAACACCCCCCGCTACGAAGCCGATTGGCGGTCCGGCCTCGACTCCCACCCGGCCCTGCGCTCGATGCGGTCGGCGATGGACCACCTGCGTGCCCTGGCCACTCCGGCCCAGGCGCACCGCTACCGGCACGACATCGCCAGCCTCTACCTCGGTTACGACGCGGAGGGCGACTGCATCACCCAGCACCGCACTCCCACGGTGTGGGAGTACCTGGTGCAGCGGCAGTTCAACAGCTTCCGCCCGTGCCTGACGATCACCGACGCCGTCGGCGGCTACGAACTGCCCGCCCAGCTCTTCGCGGAGCCCGCCGTACAGCGCGCCGTCGCCCTGTCCTCGAACGCCGCGACCATCTGCAACGACCTGAACTCGTTGCGCAAGGAGCAGCAGAGCGAACGCTTCCACTACAGCCTGCCGACCGTGATCGCCGCCGAGGAGGACTGCTCCATCGAGGATGCCTTTCAGCGGGCGATCGAGGTCCACAACGACCTGGTCCACCTCTTCGAGGAGCAGGCCGCCGCCCTCTCCGCCACCCACCCGCGCGTCGCCCGCTTCATGACCGGGCTCTCGAACTGGGTGGGCGGCAACCACGAGTGGCACGCGGGGAACGTCGGCACGCGGTACGCGGTACGCGACTTCACCCTGAGGGCTTGAGGGCTGTGTGAGCTTGAGGGCTTGATGCCTTTGTGGGCTTGCGGCCCTCCGGCCTCCCCTCAACTCACCGCCCTCTTCACGAGCGCCGCGATCCGCGCCTCGCCGTCGGCGGTCAGCTCCTTCAGTGCGTACGAGGCCGGCCACATGGTCCCGTCGTCGAGGTTCGCCTTGTCGCTGAAGCCGAAGGTGGCGTACCGCGCGCTGAACTTCTGCGCGCTCTGGAAGAAGCAGACGATCTTGCCGTCCATGGCGTACGCGGGCATCCCGTACCAGAGCTTCGGGGCCAGCTCCGGCACGTTCTCCTTGATCACCGCGTGGATCCGCTCGGCCATGACCCGGTCCGCGTCCCGCATCTCGGCAATCTTCGCGACCACGGCGGCCTCCTCCTCCGCCGCCTTGTCGGCGCGCGATCCACGGCGTGAGGACGCCTTCAGCTCCTGGGCGCGCGCCTTCATCGCGCCTCGCTCCTCCTCCGTGAATCCGTCGAACTTCTCGGCGGTCGCGGTGGTGGTGCTCTTGGCGGGCTTCAGCGTGTTCGTCATGGCGGGGCTCCTCCTGTGCGTGCTTGTACGTGCTTGTACGTGGCGTGTGCGTGGCTCGGTGGGACGCGGCGGCGGGCCGGGCGTGTCAGCCCCAGGCGCCCGCGATCTGGCGGGTCGAGGCGTTGAGCCGGTTGAACAGGTTGGTGACGCCGATCATGAGGACGAGCGCGGCCAGCTGCTTCTCGTCGAAGTGGGTGGCGGCGGCGTCCCACACCTCGTCGTTCACCGCGTCGGGACGGTCGGCGAGGCGCGTCGCGGCCTCGGCCAGTTCGAGCGCCGCCCGCTCCGGCTCGGTGAAGTACGGGGCCTCGCGCCAGGCGGCGACCGTGGCGAGGCGCTCGTCGCTCACCCCGGCCTTGCGGGCCGACTTCGCGCCGCCGTCGACGCAGGCGCTGCAGCCGTTGATCTGGCTGACCCGCAGGTGCACCAGTTCCAGGGTCTGCCCGTCCACTCCGCCGGAGTGCACGGCCTTGAAGAGCGACTGGATGGACGGCATCGCGTCGGACAGGACGACCGCGGGGTTCTGCATACGAGACTGCATTTCGGTTGCTCCTCTGTTCGGGGCCCTTTCGGGCCGGTGCCCCGTTCCCTCGGGGTGTGAGTCCATCTCAGCCCGATCCGCTCGCCACGACCACGGCGATGGGACACCGTGGGACAGCTGAAACAGCCTTGAGCAGCGGCGACGCGGCCCGGTAGGTTTCTGCCGCAACGGGACACCGGGGGGAACCTGATGGATGAACTGCACGGGACAGCCGCGAAGTCGGACCCGCAGAACGAGTTGGCGGCCCGGCTGCGCCTGCTCCAGGAGCTGTCCGGGCTCGGCGTACGGGCCCTGGCGCGGGACGCCGGACTCAGCTCCTCGTCCCTGTCGCGCTACCTCGGCGGTCAGACCGTGCCGCCCTGGCCCGCGGTGATCGCGCTCTGCCGCCTCGTCAAGCGCGACCCCCGTCCGCTGCGCCCCTTGTGGGAACGGTCCTCCAGCCCGCTGCCCGCGCCCCCGAAGTCCAGCCGCCAGGGCAGGCCGAAGCCCCGCAACGATCTGCCGCGCGACGTGCCCGACTTCACGGGGCGCGAGGCCGAACTCGCCGCCGTGCTGGCCGCGGTGGAGAGCCACCGGGTGGTCGCCGTCGACGGCATGGCCGGTGTCGGCAAGACCTGTCTGGCGATGCACGCCGCGCACCGGCTCGCCGCCGACTACCCGGACGCCCAGCTCTATGTGGACCTGCACGGGTTCACCGAGGGCAGGGAACCGCTCGACCCCGACTCGGCGCTGCGGATGCTGCTCGGCGCGCTCGACGTCCCCTCCGAGAAGGTCCCTCGGGAGGGCGTGGAGCAGCTGGCGGCCTGCTGGCGCTCGGAGCTGGCGAGCCGGCGGGTCGTGGTGGTCATCGACAACGCCGCCGATGCCGACCAGGTCCGCCCACTGCTGCCCGGCGCCGGTCCGTCCGTCGCCCTGGTCACCAGCCGCAACCGGCTGCTCGGCCTGGACGAGGTGCCCCCGGTCTCGCTCGACGTGCTGAGCCCGCAGGAGAGCGCGGAGCTGCTTGCCCGAGCGAGCGGCGATCCGAGCGGTCCCGAGGGACGCCTGGCCCGCGACCCGGATTCCGCCGCCGAGGTGCTGCGGCTCTGCGGCCACCTGCCGCTCGCCCTGCGCCTTGCCGCGGCCCGGCTGCGGCACCGGCCGGGCTGGACGGTGGGCATCCTCGTCGAGCGGCTGGCCGAGGGGGCGAGCGAGTTCGACACCGCGTTCGCCATGTCCGTACGGCAGTTGGACCGGTCCCAGGCCCGCCTGTTCCGCATGCTGGGCCTGCTGCCGGGCGGCTCCTTCGACGCGTACCTGGCGGCGGCGCTGGCGGACGTGCCGCTGCGCGATGCGCGGGCGATGCTGGAGGACCTGGTCGACGCGCACCTCGTACAGGAGTCGACAGCGGGGCGCTACCGCCTGCACGACCTGGTGCACCAGCACGCGCGCCGGGCCGGGACGGAGCTGGACGCACCGGCCGAGCGGCAACGTGCGCTGGGCCGCTTCCTCGACTACTACGTGCATGCGGCGGCCGCGGCCGATGCCGCGATGCCGTTCCTCTCCCCCGGCCGCCCGGCTTCAGCGGGCCGGCCCCCGACGGCCCTCCCCCACTTCACGGACAAGAACGCGGCGTTCGCCTGGCTCGTCTCGGAGTACGAGAACCTGGTGGCCGCCTTCGAGACGGCGGACGCCGTGGGGGCGGACGCGCACGTGTGCGAGCTGCCGCGCTTCCTCCGGGCGTACTTCGCGCGACGCTGCGGCACGACCCATCTCAACGTGCTCTTCGAACGGTCACTGGCCGCCGCCGAGCGTCTGGGCGACCCGCTGCAACTGGCCGACGCTTACAGCGACTTGGGCTTCGCGCGCTACAACGCGGGACGGATGGCGGAGGCGGAGGCCGCGTACGAGGCGGCACAGACGCGGCTGTCCCAGGCGGGCGACTTCGGTTCGGAAGCCGAACTGGCCCTGCGTCGCGGCTATCTGAAGTGGGACGAGGGGTACGTCGAGGAGCCGCTCGAACTCTTCAGGCTGGCAGGCAAGTTGTACGAGCAGGCCGACAGTCCGACGGGCACGGCCAGTGCGGCCGCGTCGGAGGCCTGGGCAATGCTGCAGCTGGGCCACCGCGAGGAGGCGGCGCAGCGGGCCCGCGAGGTGCTTGCCGTCCCCCACGCCGACCCCGCGTGGCCGCCCGCGCTGACGGCACGGATCACCCTCGGCGTGGCCGTGGCCGACGACGAGCCGGAAGCGGCGGCGGAACATCTGAACCGGGCGCTGGCGCTGTCCCGCGAGGACGGGCATCTGAACAACGAGGCATGGTGCCTGAACTGCCTGGGTGTCGCGCTGCGCCGCATGGGCCGCCACGAAGAGGCGCTGACCAGCCACCGCCAGGCGTTCGCGCTCCTGGAGGAGTTGTTCGAGGACCACTGGAAGATCCGCTTCCTCAACAGCTACGCCGAAACCTGCCGTCTGGCCGGCCTCCCCGACGAGGCCCTGCGCCTGCACCGCCAGGCCCTGGACCTGGCCCCACAGCTGGGCTACCGGCACGAGGAAGCACTGGCCCACGAGGGAATCGCGGCCCTGCTCGCCGAAACGGACCCGTCCGCTGCCGCCGAGCACCGCGCGGCGGGCCAGGCGATCCTGCGGGATTTCCAGCCCGGGGTTCGCTAATAATCCGGGGTTCGCCAATACGGTCCAAGACGCCCCGTGTGCGGGCGCATCGGGGACTCAACGGGCCGGAGTGCTGTCGGCTTCCCTGTGGGCGGGTTCGCGGACCGCGGGGACCGTGCTGTCGAGGTTCTCTCCTTCGACGTCGACGTGCGGCAGGCGTCGATCGAGCCAGCCGGGCAGCGCCCAGGCCCGCCGGCCGAGCAGGGCCAGGACGGCGGGCACGATGGTCATGCGGACCACGAACGCGTCGAAGACGACCCCGATGGCCAGACCGAAGCCGAGCGACTTGATCATGGCGTCGTCGCCGCCGATGAACCCGGCGAAGACGCCCGTCATGATCAGCGCGGCCGCGATGACGACCTTGCCGCTGTGCCGGAAGCCCTCGGTGATCGCCTGGCGCGGATCGGCTCCGTGGACGTACGCCTCCCGGATCCGGGTGACCAGGAAGACCTGGTAGTCCATGGCGAGGCCGAAGACGATACCGACCAGGAGGATCGGCATGAGGCTCATGATCGGGCCGGTGGTCTCCAGGCCGAACAGGTCCCCCAGCCAGCCCCACTGGAAGACCGCGACCACGGCGCCCAGAGAGGCCAGGACGGACAGCAGGAAGCCGAGCGCCGCCTTGAGCGGCACCAGGATCGAGCGGAAGACGAGGATCAGGACCAGGAAGGCCAGGCCGACGACGAGCGCCAGGTAGGGGATGATCGCGTCGGCGAACTTCGCGGCGACGTCGATGTTCATCGCGGTGGTGCCGGTGACCATGGCCTGTGCGCCGGTGTCGGTCTGCACCCCCTTGGCCTGGTCGCGGATGGTGTGGACGAGGTCTTTGGTCGCCTCGCTCGCGGGCGAGCTCTTGGGGACGAGCGTGACCATCGCGGTGTCACCGGCCGGGTTGTACGTGGCCGGGGCGACGGTGGCCACGTCCTTCACGTCCTTGACCCTGACGTCGAGTTGGCCGACGGCGCTCTTCGTGACCGCCGGATCGCTGCCGCTGACGACGAGCGTCAGCGGGCCGTTGAAGCCGGGGCCGAACGACTCGGCGAGCATGTCGTAGGCCTTGCGCTCCGTGGTGGAGGCGGGCTTGGTGCTGTCGTCGGGCAGACCCAGTTCGAGCCGGGTCGCGGGCAGCGCGATCACACCGAGGCCGAGAACCGCGCAGAGCAGGACCTTCCAGGGGCGGCGCAGGACGAAGGCCGCCCAGCGCTCCGCCAGCGGCGGCTTGGTGCCGGTGTCCTTCGAACCGGCGGACTTCCTGCGGGAGGGGCGGCCGAGCACGCGCTCGGGGGCGAAGGCGAGCAGGGCCGGGACCAGCGTGACGGCGACCAGGACGGCGACGACGACGGCACCTGCGGCGGCCATGCCCATGGCCGTGAGGATGGGCAGGTTCACCACGGCCAGGCCGACCAGGGCGATGACGACGGTCAGACCGGCGAAGACCACCGCGGAGCCCGCGGTGCCGTTCGCCCGGGCGGCCGCCTCGCGGGCGTCGTGGCCCAGGGCCCGCTCGGATCGGTAGCGGGAGACGATGAACAGGGAGTAGTCGATGCCCACCGCGATGCCCAGCATGGTCGCGAGGGACGAGGTGCTGCTGTTGAGGTCGAGGGCCGTGGTGAGCGCGGTGATGGCGCTCATGGTGATGCCGACACCAAGCAGGGCGGTCAGCAGCGGCATGCCGGCCGCGATGAACGAGCCGAAGGTGACGATCAGGATCAACGCGCCGAGCACGAACCCGATCGCTTCGGAGGAGCTGCTCGCCTCGGCGGGTGCCAGCGCGCTGCCGGAGGCCTCCACGGTCAGGCCCTGGCCGCGTGCCGCGTCGAGGGCGTCGTCGAGGCGGCTGTGATCCGCGTCCGTCAGTTCGGCGGGCTTGGTCTTGTACGTGACCTGGGCGTAGCCGGTGGTTCCGTCGGCGCTGATGGTCCTGGCCCTGAACGGGTCGGCGACCGAGGCGACTCGCGGCGAAGAGGCGCGCACGTCCTTGAGCAGTGAGGAGACTTCGGCTCGCGGCTCGTCGGCGGCCAGCTTCTGACCGTCGGGTGCCCGGACGACGACACGGACGCTCGCCCCGTCGGCGTTGGCCGCAGGGTACTTCTCACCGAGTACGTCGTACGCCTTCTGCGCCTCGATGCCGGGCAGGGTGATGTTCGAGTTGCCGCTGCCGCCGCTGCCCGCCGCCGCGGCGCCCGCGACGCCGAGTACGACCGCCCAGAGCAACAGGATCAGCCAGCGACGCCTGAACGCGCCGCGCCCGAGCCGGTGCAGAAAAGTAGCCATGTGAACAACAGTCTCCGTACGTCAGGAGCGAGACGAGGATGGGAAGCGGTCGGGACCCTGGGCTGCCGCCCGGAGGAACCGTCGTCGACGGGCCGGGCGGGGCACAGGCGCCGGGGGAACGCCCGTGCCCTCGAACCATGCTGGGCCGGCCCGCGGGGGCCCGGCGTCAGCCCTGGGTACGGAGTGCGGCGTTCCGTGTCGGTCATCCGGCCGACACCACATGAGCCATCCGGCTCCCTAGGCTGGTGGCGTGGACTGGAAACCTCCGTTCTTGCCCGGCGTCCGCCGCGTCGTCTCCACCGCCGCGGTGATGTCCCTGGCCCTGCTGTGGGCGGCCGACATCCTGGTGCTCCTGTTCGTGACCGAGCCGCCGATCGCACCCACCAGTTGGCTGCCGGTGTTCGTCACCGGCCCCTTGGCCGCGCTCGCACTGCCCGGCCCCCACCACCCGCTGCCTTTCCCGGCGCGGGCGGTGGGGGCGGCCGCCATCTCCCTCACGCTCAGCTGCGTGTGCCTGTTCGTGCCGGTGAGCGGGACGGACTTCGGGTATCTGGAGATGTTCGCGCTGCTGTTCCTGATCATCCAGACGCTCGCCCAGGTCCCCGGCACCCGTGCCATGGCGTGGACGGTCGCCGCCCTGGCCGCCGGCATGCTGATGCAGACACTGCGCACGCGGACTCTGGACGGCTTCGTCGGGGGCAGCTACATGGTGACGATCCTGCTCTCGCTCGGCATCGCCATGGGGTGCGTCGTCCGCGCGTCCGAGGCCCGCCGGCAGCGTGCCGTGAGGGACGTGCGGCACGCCGAGCGGCTGGCTCTGGCACGGGATCTGCACGACCTGATCGCCCACCACATGACGGGCATCATCGTGCAGGCCAACGCGGCAAGGACCGTCCACGCGACCGCGCCCGATCGGGTCGAGCCGGCCCTGGAGGCGATCGCCCGGTCCGGTACGGAGACCCTGGAGTCGATGCGGCGGCTGGTGCGGGTGCTGCGCGAGGACGACCATCAGGCGCTGCGGCCGGGCGATCTCCTCGCCGAACTCGGGGATTTCGTCGGCGAGTTCTCCCGGCGCCGGCCCGACGCTCCGGCGGCCCGGCTCGAGGCGAGCGCCGCGGTCCGCACGAGCCGGTTCAGCCCGGAGGTCGAGGCGACCGTGTTGCGGGTGGTCCGGGAGGCCCTCACCAACGTGCTGCGGCACGCCCCGAGCGAGCGGGTGACCGTACGTCTGGACGCCGATCCGGGGTGGTTACGGGTGGCGGTGACCAACAGCGCGGGTCAGCGCCAGGCGGACCATCCGGCGGGCGGGCGCAGCGGCTTCGGCCTGATCGGTCTTCGCGAACGCGTCGAGGCGCTCGACGGCACGTTCCGGGCCGGGGCCACGAGCTCCGGTCAGTGGGAGGTGGTGGCCGGACTGCCGCGCCCTCTCACGACCGCGGTTCCCGCGAGGTGACCACACCGTTCTCCCATGCCCAGGCCGCGATCTCCACGCGGTTGCGGGCCTCGACCTTGGCCTGGATCCGGGCCAGGTATGTCTTCACCGACGACAGCGACAGGAACAGTTCCTCGGCGATCTCCTGGTTGGTGCGTCCCACGGCCACCAGCCGAGAGATCTCCGTCTCCCGGCTGCTCAGCCCGGCGGCCGCCTGCTGCTCCTCACCGCCGGCTCTGTGCCGCAGGCCGCGCAGCAGCCGCACGGTGACCGCGGGCGAGACCAGCGCGTCGCCGCGAGAGGCCGCCCGTACCGCCTCCACGAGCAGCGCGGGCGGAGCGTCCTTGAGCAGAAAGCCGCAGGCGCCGTAGCGCAGAGCGTCGCGTACGTAGTCGTCCTGGTCGAAGGTGGTGATCACCACGACGTTCATCGCGGATGCGCCGGGCGACCCGCCCGCCAGGGTGCGGGTGACCTCCAGGCCGTCCATGCGCGGCATGCGGATGTCGACCAACACCACCGCGGGGCACAGCCGTCGGGCCAGCTCCACGCACTCGACACCGTCTCGGGCGACACCCACGACCCGGATACCCGGCTGGGCATCGAGGATCATCTCGAAGCCGGTTCGGACCAACTCCTGATCGTCGGCGATCACCACATCGATCGGCTCGTCAGGCACAGCCCGTCCCTTCCGTCTCCGGCAAGATTCGCCCCGCACGCGACCGTCAAGGTACCTGATCTCGTCTTCACGTGCCGGGTGACCGGAAGGACGGCACGCAGCAGGGCAGCCGACGTATGCGCAGGTCAGAACTTGCCGGGCCCTGGTGCGCGGGGTGGCGGCCGGGCAGGCTAGTTTGCTCGGATGAGTCTCCTTGATGATGTGGCCGAACGCGACGGCTGGCGATGCTGGGTGTGTGACGAGGCGGTCGACCCCGACGAGTCGGTGAACGACCCGCGAGGGCCCAGCGTCGACAGCCGGACCGCCGACCGGAAGGCCAAGGTCGCCGAGCGGCTCGCGCACCGCGGGTGCAACACCCGCAAGGGCGCGGTCAAGGTGGTCATCGCCTGGCCTGACCGCCTGTACGTGGTCGAACCCGCGCCACTGATCACCGTGGCCGGGAGGCTGGAGCGCAAGGGGGGCCGCGAGATGGTGGGCCGTTGTCCGACCAGGCGGGACGCCCAAGAGGCGGCGGATTGGCTGGTTGACCGGTTCTCCCGACTGGTACCGGGGCTCCCGGTGACCGCCGACATCGAGCCGGGCGGCGGCCAGTTCCTCATCACCCTGTCCACCGGCCGCCGCTGACCCGAGATCCCCAGCGCACACCCGCGTCGAGCTGAACCGTCGGCCCACGCCGACCTGTCCAAACGCCGTACTCGATGCCGTTGTGGCTCATCTTCACGATGTGGCCGGCGCCGTCGGCACGGACGTGGGTCGCGCAGGGTTCGCCCTGCTCGCCGCCGGAGACGTCGGCTCCGTCATTGCGAGGGCGATGGCGCCAGGCCCTGGGAGGCGATCTCGCTCAGCCCAGGAAACTCAACCGCACCTGACGGTCGGGGTTGTCCCGGTTCGTGTCCACCAAGCACACCGACTGCCAGGTCCCCAGCTCCAGTTGCCCCCTCACCACCGGCAGCGTCGCGTGCGGAGGCACCAGGGCCGGCAGGACGTGGTCGCGGCCGTGGCCGGGGCTGCCGTGGCGGTGCTGCCAGCGGTCGTCGGCCGGGAGCAGGGTGTGCAGCGCGGCCAGCAGGTCGTTGTCGCTGCCCGCGCCCGTCTCCAGGATCGCGATGCCCGCGGTGGCGTGCGGGACGAAGACGTTGAGCAGGCCGTCCCGGCCTGCCGCCGCCTCGCGCAGGAAGCTCTGGCAGTCGTCGGTGAGGTCGAAGACCTTCTCGGACGAGCCGGTGGTGACGTTCAGGACACGTGTGGTGAAAGCATCGGACATGGGTCCATCCTCCCTCACGTCACTCCCATTCACTGATACGTGGCGTCCGCCTTTCGAGACGCCATTGACCGTACGCAGACGATCTGGCTACGTTCAGCGGCATGTTGCGTTCAGCTCTGCTCACCACGCGCGGTCACATCGACCTGCTGCGGGTGGCTTCTGCTGCGTGTCGCCGCGGCTGCTGACGTTCTCTCAGCCCGCTTTTCACTCTTCGCACTTCTCTGCCCTGCTGCCTTCGCGCGGTTGATTTCGCCGTCCCGCGCGTAGCCGCTTCGGGCATCCCTCCCTCCTGCCGTGGAGCCCCATGAGCATCAGCCATGCCCCGCCGGATTCCGTATCCGACATTTCGGGTATATCCAAGTCCGATGATCCCGCCCAGGACGTCGGCAACGCCGATGGCGCCCAAGGCGCCCGGTCGGCGCAGCCCGATCTCGTCCCCATCGTTCCTTCCTCCACCCGCCGCACCCGCATCCCCCGCTGGCTGCGCCGCACCTCCGGCCCCCTCGCGCTCCTCACCCTGTGGCAACTCCTCAGCTCCACAGGGGTGTTGACCAAAGACATCCTCGCCTCGCCGGGCACCATCGCCGGTGTCGCCCGCGATCTCCTCAGCGACGGTTCGCTGACCTCCGCCATGGGGGTCTCCCTCCAGCGCGTCGCGGTGGGGCTGCTGCTCGGCACCGTCGTCGGGACGGCGCTCGCGCTCGTCTCGGGCCTCTTCCGCGTCGGCGAGGATCTCGTCGACGCCAGCGTGCAGATGCTGCGGACCGTGCCCTTCGTCGGGCTCATCCCGCTGTTCATCATCTGGTTCGGCATCGGTGAGGCGCCCAAGGTCGCCATCATCACGCTGGGCGTCTCGTTCCCGCTCTATCTGAACGTGTACGCGGGCATCCGCGGGGTCGACTCGCAGCTCATCGAGGCCGGGGAGTCCCTCGGACTCTCTCGGTGGGGGCTCGTGCGCCACGTCATCCTGCCGGGCGCGCTGCCGGGTGCGATGACCGGTCTGCGGTACTCCCTCGGTATCGCCTGGCTCGCCCTCGTCTTCGCCGAGCAGATCAACGCGGACTCCGGCATCGGTTTCCTGATGGTCCAGGCGCGTGACTTCCTGCGGACCGACGTGATCGTCGTCTGCCTGATCGTCTACGCCTTCCTCGGCCTCATCGCCGACTTCATCGTCCGCACCCTCGAAAGGCTGCTGCTGCAATGGCGACCGACGTTCACCGGCCGGTGACCCCCGCCGACCCAACGGCCAACACCCCTGCCAGGACGGCCACTTCGGCCGTACGCGTCGAAGGGCTGACCCGCTCCTTCGACGGGCGTGCCGTCATCGACCGGCTCGATCTCGACGTGCGGCCCGGGGAGTTCGTGGCGCTGCTCGGGCGCAGCGGCTGCGGCAAGTCGACCCTCCTTCGCATCCTCGCCGGGCTCGACCGAGACATCGAGGGGACGGTCCTCGTGCCGCGCCGCAAGGCCGTCGCGTTCCAGGCACCGCGGCTCATGCCCTGGAAGCGCGTGTGGCGGAACGTACTGCTCGGGCTGAAGGGAAAGCCCGAACGGAGCGTCGCCGAGCGGGCGTTGGAGGAGGTCGGGCTGAAGCACCGTACGAACGCCTGGCCCAAGACGCTCTCCGGTGGCGAGGCCCAGCGCGCCTCGCTGGCCCGGGCCCTGGTGCGCGAGCCCGATCTGCTGCTGCTCGACGAGCCGTTCGGCGCGCTCGACGCACTCACCCGCATCAAGGCCCAGCGGCTCGTCGACGAGCTGTGGCAGCGGCGCGGCTGCGCGGTCCTGCTCGTGACGCACGACGTCGAGGAGGCCGTGCTCCTCGCCGACCGGGTGCTCGTCATGGACGACGGGGTCATCGCGTACGAAACCGAGATCGACCTGGACCGGCCGCGCGGCATCTCCGATCCGCGCTTCGCCGAGCTGCGTGCCGAGCTGCTGCAGCGACTGGGCGTCGACGCGCCCCACTCTGCGGAAGCCGAAGCCGAGACCAAGACCCAGGTCCAGACCCAAGCCTCCGCCGCGGCCTGAACCACCCGCCTGAACCACCCGCAGTCCCCCTCCCCGTGCACAGCACGAACACACCGAACGGACTCACCATGCGACGACATCTCGCCGCCCCCGCCCTGCTTCTCCCCCTGGCCCTGCTGCTCACCGCCTGCTCCGGCGCGTCCTCCGCAAGCACCTCGTCCGCCGGCGCGGGCGGCGGAACCGACGGCAAGGGCTCGCTCACCCTCAACGTCGGTGACCAGAAGGGCGGTTCGGAGGCCGTGCTGCGTGCGGCCGGGGAGCTCGACGACCTGAAGTACAAGATCCGCTGGTCCACCTTCACCTCCGGGCCGCCCCTTCTGGAGGCCGTCAACGCCAAGGCCGTGGACATCGGCGCCGTCGGCAACACGCCGCCCGTCTTCGCCGCCGGGGCGAACTCGAAGATCTCCGTGGTGGCCGCCACCCATGGCACCGCGGCGGGCGAGGCGATCCTCGTCCCGAAGGACTCGCCGCTGAAGAAGCCCCGGGACCTCAAGGGCAAGTCCGTCGCCGTGGCGCAGGGTTCGTCGGCGCACTACCAGCTGATCGCGTCTCTGAAGGAGGCGGGACTCGACTTCAAGGACGTCAAGGTCAAGTATCTTCAGCCGGCCGACGCGCTGGCCGCGTTCACCAGCGGGAAGGTGGACGCCTGGTCGGTCTGGGACCCGTACACCTCGCAGGTTCTCGTGGGCAAGCAGGGCCGCGTCCTGGCCGACGGCGACGGCCTGGTGAACGGCCTCAACTTCCAGGTGGCGGCGCCCGGCGCACTCAAGGACAAGAAGAAGTCCGCGGCCATCGACGACTACCTCAGGCGGCTGCGCAAGGCCCAGGCCTGGGTCTACGACCACCCGGAGACGTGGGCGAAGGTCTGGGCGAAGGACACCGGGCTGCCCTACGAGGTCGCGCTCGCGGCGGTCAAGCGCAGCAACGGCACGCGGGTGCCGGTGGCCGTGGACAAGAACGTGATCACCTCCGAGCAGGAGATCGCGGACACCTTCACCGACCAGAAGCTCATTCCGCGCCGCATCGACTTCGGTGACTTCGTCGACACCCGCTTCAACGGCAGCCTGCCGCCCTCGACCAGCAAGCCGCGCACGTACGACAAGGAGTCCTGACGATGACCGTCCACCTCAACTGGTTCCTGCCGACCGGCGGCGACGGCCGTACCCTCGTCGACCGGCACGCCTACACCGACGGCGGCGTCAAACGCTCCCGCGTCACCCCCGTCAGCGGAGTGCGGGCCCCCGACATCGACTATCTGATCCAGATCGCCAAAGCGGCCGAGCAGGTGGGCTTCGAGGCGGTGCTGACCCCGACCGGCACCTGGTGCGAGGACGCCTGGCTGACGACGGTCGCGCTGGCCCAGCACACGGAGCGGCTCAAGTTCCTGGTCGCGTTCCGTCCCGGCGTCATCTCCCCCGTGCTCGCCGCGCAGATGGCGTCCACGTATCAGCGCATCACGCGCGGGCGGCTGCTCCTGAACGTCGTCACGGGCGGCGACTCGACCGAGCAGCGGCGCTTCGGCGACCACCTGGACCACGATCGCCGTTATGCCCGTACGGACGAGTTCCTGTCCGTCGTACGGGGCGTGTGGGGCGGCAAGCCCTTCGATTTCCAGGGCGAGCACTACGACGTGGAGGGCGGTCTGACCGCGCTGCCGCCGGACCCGCTGCCGGAGGTCTTCTTCGGCGGTTCGTCGGCGGCGGCCGGGCCGGTGGCCGCCCGGCACGCGGACGTGTATCTGACGTGGGGTGAGCCGCCGGAGCAGGTCAAGCAGAAGATCGACTGGATTCGCGGGCTCGCCGAGGAGCAGGGCCGCACGGTCCGGTTCGGGATCCGGCTGCACACCATCTCGCGGGATTCCGCCGCCGAGGCGTGGGCCACCGCGAACCGGCTGCTCGACGACCTCGACCCGGACACCATCGCCGCCGCCCAGCAGGCGCTCGGCCGCAGCGAGTCCGTCGGCCAGCAGCGGATGCTGGCGCTGCACGGCGGTTCCCGCGACGACCTGGAGATCTCGCCGAACCTGTGGGCGGGCGTCGGTCTGGTGCGGGGCGGCGCGGGCACGGCGCTCGTCGGCAGCCACGCGGACGTCGCCGACCGGATCGAGGAGTATCACGCGCTCGGCGTCGAGCACTTCGTCCTTTCGGGCTATCCGCACCTGGAAGAGGCGTACTGGTTCGGCGAGGGCGTGATCCCGGATCTGGCGGCGCGCGGGCTGCTGCCGCGGATTCCGGCATCCCAGCTGTCCGGGGTGCCCGCGGCGAACGGGCGTCCGGCCTCCGCGCCGGGCGGCGCGCCGCTCCTGGTGGCGGGCGGGCGCTGACTCGCGCCCGCGTCCGGGAAGATCCCGGGCCCCGATGGAGTTAGTAGAAACGTGAACGACATCGGGGCGCGGGACGCGGCCGCACACGAAGCGGCAGACGCGGCACAGGCGGCACAACAGGTGGACGCGGTCGTCATCGGCGCGGGGCAGGCGGGCCTGTCAAGCGCCCATCACCTGCGCAGGGTCGGCTTCGAGCCGGACCGGGACTTCGTCGTCCTGGACCATTCGCCCCGGCCCGGCGGCGCCTGGCAGTTCCGCTGGCCCTCGCTCACCTACGGCAAAGTGCACGGCATGCACTCCCTGCCCGGCATGGAGCTGACCGGCGCCGACCCATCGCGGCCCTCGTCGGAGGTCATCCGGGAGTACTTCGAGGAGTACGAGCAGCGCTTCGACCTGCGGGTGCACCGCCCCGTCGACGTACGCCGTGTGCGCGAGGGCGAGGGCGGGCGGCTGCTGGTCGAGACGTCGGCCGGGACCTGGGCGACCCGCACGCTGATCAACGCCACGGGCACGTGGGACCGGCCGTTCTGGCCGCGCTACCCGGGGCAGGACACCTTCCGTGGGCGGCAGTTGCACACGGCCGTCTATCCGGGGCCCGAGGCCTTCAAGGGGCAGCGGGTGATCGTCGTGGGCGGCGGGGCTTCGGGCACCCAGCATCTGATGGAGATCGCCCCCTACGCCGCCGAGACCACCTGGGTCACCCGGCGGGAGCCCGTCTTCCGCGAGGGTCCGTTCGACGAGAACTGGGGCCGCTCGGCCGTGGCCATGGTCGAGGAGCGGGTGCGCCAGGGACTCGCGCCGCAGAGCGTGGTGTCCGTGACCGGGCTTCCGGTCAACGACGCCATCCGGCAGGCGCGGGCCGACGGGGTGCTCGACCGGCTCCCGATGTTCGACCGCATCACGCCGAGCGGTGTGGAGTGGGACGACGGGCGGCGCGTCGATGCCGACGTCATTCTCTGGGCCACCGGCTTCCGGGCGGCGATCGAGCACCTGGCGCCGCTGCGGCTGCGTGAGGCGGGCGGCGGCATCCGACTCGAGGGCACCCGGGCCGTCGCCGACCCCCGCATCCACCTGGTGGGGTACGGCCCATCGGCCAGCACGATCGGCGCGAACCGTGCGGGGCGGGCGGCGGTGCGGGACATCCAGCGGCTCCTGAAGGAGGGAGCGCCGGTCACGGTGTGACCGGCGCCCTTACCCGGCGGACTGCTAGGCGTCCTGCTTCTTCTCGCTCTCGCCCTTGTCCTCGTCCTTGTTCTTGTTCTTGTTCTTGCTCTGGTTCTTGTTGAACTCCGCCACGTTCTTCTGCTGCTCCTCGAAGCTCGACGTGAAGCGGGTGTCCCCCGGCTTCACCGTCACGAAGTACAGCCAGTCGCCCTGCGCCGGGCTGGTCGCCGCGCGCATCGCCTCGTCGCCGGGATTGCCGATCGGGGTGGGGGGCAGACCCATGCGCGTGTAGGTGTTGTACGGGCTGTTGATCTTTGTGTCGCGGTCGCGGGTGTTCAGCGTCGAGCGGTTCAGGGCGTAGTTGATCGTGGAGTCCATCTGTAGCGGCATGCCCTGGTCGAGGCGGTTGTAGATGACGCGGGCCACCTTGCCCATGTCCGCCTTGGAGCCCGCCTCGGCCTCGATCATGCTGGCGATGGTGACGGTCTGGTAGACGTTCACCGCGTTGCGGTCGGCGCCCGCCGTGACCTGGCCGCCGCTGAATTTCTTGGTGGCCGTGTTCACCATGTACGAGAGCACGGACGCGGGAGTCGACTGGTTGCTGATGGGATAGGTCGCCGGGAAGAGGTAGCCCTCCGGGTTTCCGCCCGCGTCTCTGGGGAGTCTGAGGGCGGCCTGGGGAATGGCTTTCTTCGTGGTGCCGTCCGGCACGCCGAGGGCCTTGTCGACGGCCCCGTACACCTGGCCCGAGCGCCAGCCCTCCGGGATGGTCAGGGACTCGGGGCGTGCGTCGTCGTCCGGGAGCAGCAGCGGCACCGCAACGGCGGTGACCGCCGCGACGGCTCCGGTCGCGATCAGGGCGATCCGGCCCCGACGCGTCAGTCGAATCGTGCCCCGGCGCGGAGTCTTGGTCTGCAGCATGCGGGCACGGTATCCCGCAAATGCCGACATTCCGTGCATATCTTCATGTTGCTGGCTCCAGTTGGGCGTCTCTCCGAACCAGGGCGGCGTAACGGCCGTCCCTCTCCAGGAGCTCCTCGTGGGTGCCGCGCTCGACGGTCCGGCCCGCGTCCAGGACCACGATCTGGTCGGCGCCGCGGACCGTGGAGAGCCGGTGGGCGATCGTGAGCGTCGTCCGGTCGGCGGACAGGGCGTCGATGGCGTCCTGCACAGCGTGCTCGGTGTGGGTGTCCAGGGCGCTGGTCGCCTCGTCCAGGATGAGCACGGGCGGATCGCGCAGGATCGTGCGGGCGATGGCCAGACGCTGCTTCTCGCCTCCGGAGAAGCGGTGGCCGCGCTCGCCGACCACCGTGTCGTACCCGTCGGGCAGGGACGCGATGTGGTCGTGGATCTGGGCGGCGCCCGCGGCCGCGATCAGCTCCTCGTCCGTGGCGTCGGGCTTGGCGAAGCGCAGGTTCTCGGCGACCGAGGCGTGGAACAGATACGTCTCCTGGGAGACGACGCCGATCGCGCGGGCCAGCGTGTCGAAGTCCAGGTCGCGCACGTCGACGCCGTCGAGCGTCACGCGGCCGCCCGTCACGTCGTACAGCCGCGGCACCAGATAGCTGAGGGTCGACTTTCCCGAGCCGGTGGGGCCGACGACGGCCAGGCTGCCGCCGGCGGGGACGGTGATGTCGATGCCGTCGAGGATCGGGCGGCTCCGGCCGTCGTCTCCGTCGTAGCGGAACTCGACGTCCTCGAAGCGGACTTCGCCCTTGATCTTGTCCAGGCGCACCGGGTGCTCGGGTTCGGTGATGTCGATGGGCAGGTCCAGATACTCGAAGATGCGCTGGAAGAGCGCGAGTGAGGTCTGGATCTGCACACCGGTGGTGAGCAGGCTCACGGTGGGCCGGAACAGGCCCTGCTGGAGCGAGACGAAGGCGACGAGCGTGCCGATCGAGACCGTGGGGCCGCCCGTCTGGAAGGCGAGGCCCGCGGTCCAGTAGATGACGGCGGGCATGGCGGCCATGACGATCGAGATGACGGCCATGCGCCAGCGCCCGGCCATGTTCGACCGGACCTCGAGGTCGACGAGGCGCTCGGACTCGTCGGCGAAGGACTTGGTGAGCGAGTCGGCGCGGCCCATCGTGCGGCCGAGCAGGATGCCGCTGACGGAGAGCGACTCGGTGACCGTCGCGGCCATCGCGGCCATCTGCTTCTGGCGCTGCGTGGCGATCTTCTTGCGCTCGCGGCCGACGCGGCGGCTGATCCACACGAAGACGGGCAGCAGGAGCAGCGAGACGACCGTGAGCCGCCAGTCCAGGGCGAGCATCGCGACGATGGTGGCGATCACGCTGGTGAGGTTCGAGACCAGGGAGGTGGCGGTGGAGGTGACCGTCGCCTGCATGCCGCCGATGTCGCTGGCGATGCGGGACTGGACCTCACCGGTGCGGGTCCTGGTGAAGAAGGCGAGCGACATGCTCTGCAGGCGGCCGTAGACCGCGGTGCGCAGGTCGTGCATGACGCGCTGCCCGACCGTCGTACTGATCAGGGTCTGCAGGACGCCGAAGATGCTGGTGACGACCGCGCTGAGGATCATCCCGAGGGCGAGCAGGCTCAGCAGGCCCGTCCGTCCCTGCGGAATGGCGGTGTCGAGGATTTCCTTCAGCAGGAAAGGGGTGGCGACCGAGACCAGGGACGCGGCGGCCACCAGCAGGCCGACGATCGCGAGGCGGGCGCGGTAGGGGCGGAAGAGGCGCAGGATGCGGCGGATCTGCCGCGGCTGTTCCTCTTGGCCGGGGGCCGGGGGCTGCGGTGTCCACTTGGGTTCGTCGGGACGCATGGGCTCCTACGGGAGGTGTGACGGCCGCCGGCGCGGGCCGGCGATGACGGTCGACATTCAGCCGACGATGACTGATGGAGCATAGCTCACTGTTACCTATACTCACAATGCACAAGGTCCTGATAATGTTCCCGCATGAACACCCCGGACGCCGACGGCCTGCTCGCCGAACAGCTGCTGCGGCTGACCCGCAGGCTGCACCGCATCCAGAAGCGTTATCTGGTGCCGATCGGCATCACCCCGGCCCAGTCGCGCCTGCTGCGCACCCTCGTGCACTACGAGACCCCGCCCCGCATGGCCGACCTCGCCCAGCGCCTCGAAGTCGTGCCGCGCGCCGTGACGAGCCTGGTCGACGGCCTGGAGGCCAGTGATCTCGTGCGTCGCGTCCCCGATCCCACCAACCGCCGGGTGATCCGCATCGAGCTCACGGACGCGGGGCGCAAGTCACTCAGGGAGCTGCGCAGCGCGCGCCGGGCCGCCGCGGAGGACATCCTGGCTCCACTGGACGCCGAGCAGCGCGAGCAGCTGGGCGGCCTGCTGAACGCGCTGTTCGACGTGCCGGACGTCCGCCGCTGCTGACTTTGGCCGACCGTCCGGCACCGCCCGACCGTCCGACCCGCCGAGGAGAGCTCATGCCGTTGCTGGAGCCCACGCCGGAAGCCCTGCGTCCCGCCTCGCGCCCCGAGGGACCGGCGCACGACCGGGTGCCGGACCGGCGGGCCACGGGCACCCCCGAGCCGCTGCGCTCGGAGCTGTCCGCGCTGCTCGGCGCGGACAAGGTCCTGACGAAGATCTCCGACCTCGTGCGGTACGCCTCCGATGCCAGCCCCTACCGCTTCGTGCCCCAGGTGGTGGTCGTCGCCGAGGACATCGACGACATCTCCGCCGTCCTGTCGTACGCGCACGGCAGGATGCGCGAGGTCGTCTTCCGCGCGGCCGGCACCTCGCTCAACGGCCAGGCCCAGGGCGAGGACATCCTGGTAGACGTGCGCAGGCACTGGGCGGGCGTCGAGGTCATCGGGGACGGCGAGCGGGCGCGCATCGGCCCCGGCACGACCGTCCTGCGGGCCAATGCCACGCTCGCCCGGCACGGGCGCGTGCTCGGCCCCGACCCGGCGAGCGCCATCGCCTGCACGATCGGCGGGGTCGTCGCGAACAACGCGTCCGGAATGACGGCGGGCACCACCCGCAACTCGTACCGCACGGTGGCCTCGCTCACCTTCGTCCTGCCGACGGGCACGGTCGTCGACACGGCGGACCCGGACGCCGACGAGCAGCTGGCGCATGCCGAACCGGCGCTGTGCGAGGGCCTGCTGGCGATCAAGCGGGAGATCGAGGCGGACCAGGAGCTCACGTCCCGCATCCGCGCCAAGTACGAGATCAAGAACACGAACGGCTACCGCCTGGACGCGTTCCTGGACGGCTCGACGCCCGTGGAGATCCTGCGCGGCCTGATGGTCGGCTCCGAGGGCACCTTCGGCTTCATCTCCGAGGTCGTCTTCGACACGCTTCCGCTGGACCGGCAGGTGACCACGGGCCTGCTGTTCTTCCCGTCCCTGCCGGCCGCCGCGGCGGCCGTCCCGCTGTTCAACGCGGCGGGCGCGCTGGCCGTCGAGCTGATGGACGGCAACACGCTGCGTGCGTCGACCAGCATCGCGGGGGTGCCCGCCGACTGGGCGCGGCTCCCGAAGTCGACGGCCGCGCTCCTGGTGGAGTTCCGCGCGCCGGACGAAGCGCGCCAGGAGGCGTACGAAGCGGCGGCCGCCAAGGTCGTCGAGGAGCTCGAACTCGTCGCGCCGGTGGCCTCGGTGACCAACGCCTTCACCCGCGACCCGAAGGTGATCGGGGGCTACTGGAAGGCCCGCAAAGCGTTCGTGACGGCGGTGGGCGGCTCGCGCCCCTCCGGGACGACGCTGATCACCGAGGACTTCGCGGTGCCGCCCTCCCGGCTCGCCGACGCCTGCCAGGCCCTCCTTGAGCTCCAGACGCGGCACGGCTTCGACGCGGCCGTCGCGGGACATGCCGCGCACGGCAATCTGCACTTCCTGCTCGCCTTCGACGCGGGACTGCCGGCGGACGTGGAGCGCTATGCCGCGTTCATGGACGACTTCTGCCGACTGACCGTCGAGCGCTTCGACGGCTCGCTCAAGGCCGAGCACGCGACGGGCCGCAACATCGCCCCGTTCCTGGAGCTCGAATGGGGCCCGAAGGCCACGGAGTTGATGTGGCGCACCAAACAGGTCATCGACCCGGACGGCGTGCTCGCGCCGCGCATCGTCCTCGACCGCGATCCGAAGGCCCACCTGCGCGGCCTGAAGACGATCCCCAAGGTGGAGCTGATCGCGGACCCCTGCATCGAGTGCGGCTTCTGCGAACCGACCTGCCCCAGCGAGGACTTGACGACCACTCCGCGCCAGCGGATCGTGCTGCGCCGCGAGATGATGCGCCAGGAGCCCGGCTCGCCGGTCGAGGACGGCCTGGTCGAGGCGTACGGATACGACGCCGTGGACACCTGCGCCGGCGACTCGACCTGCAAGCTGGCCTGTCCGGTGGGCATCGACACGGGCGCTCTGATGAAGGACTTCCGGCACGCGCGGCACTCGCCGCGCGAGGAGAGGACGGCCGCCTTCACCGCCAAGAACTTCAAGGCGGTCGAGGCCGCGGCCCGGCTCGCGGTGGGCGCCGCGAGCCGGATCAGCGACCGGCTCCTGACCACGGTGACGCGCGCCGCGCGCAAGGCCGTCCGCCCCGATCTGGTCCCCGAGTGGCTGCCGGACATCCCGGGAGCCGCCGCCCGCAAGCTGCCGCGCACCACGCGCGTGGGCGCGAGCGCCGTCTACTACCCGGCGTGCGTCAACCGCATCTTCGGGAGCCCCGGTGACCGCTCCCTGCCCGAGGCGGTGGTCGCCGTCTCCGCGCGCGCGGGACGGCCCGTCTGGATTCCGGACGACGTCGCGGGCACGTGCTGCGCGACGATCTGGCACTCCAAGGGGTACGGCGAGGGCAACGCGGTGATGGCCAATCGCATCGTCGAGGCGGCCTGGGGCTGGACGGCGGGCGGCAGGCTGCCTCTGGTGGTGGACGCCTCGTCCTGCACGCTCGGCATCGCGCACGAGGTCGTGCCCTACCTGACCGCCGACAACCGGCAGTTGCACCGGGAACTTACCGTGGTCGACTCCCTGGTCTGGGCCGCGGACGAGCTGCTCCCCCACCTGACCGTGCACCGCACGGTCGGCTCCGCCGTTCTGCACCCCACCTGCTCGATGAGCCACCTCGGGGACGAGGCCCAGCTGCGCGCCGTCGCCGAGGCCTGCGCGGACGAGGTGGTGGTCCCGGACGACGCGGGCTGCTGCGCCTTCGCCGGTGACCGCGGCATGCTGCACAAGGAGCTGACGGAGTCGGCCACCCGCAAGGAGGCGGCCGAGGTCACCGCCCGTCCCTTCGACGCGCATCTCTCGGCGAACCGCATGTGCGAGGTGGGCATGGACCACGCCACGGGCCGCTCCTATTACTCCGTGCTCCAGGAGCTGGAGCGCGCGACGCGTCCGTGAGCGCCGCCGTGCCAAAGCTGCCGGACTCGACGCCCCGCTGACGGGGGCGCGAAATAAATCCAACTCCCTGGCCACTTCGGTCCCTTGCGCCACGCCCATCCCCCCATCAGGGTGGCATCCGTTCCAGCGCAGGCATCCAAGCCACGGAGGTCCGATGCACGACGAGCACGCGATACCGAACCCTGACGACTCCGCCGACGGCGCCTCCCGCCGTGCCGTGATCCGCACCGCGGGCCTCGCCGGAGCCGGGCTCGGCCTCGGCGCCCTCACCGGCGGCACGGCCCACGCCGACGCCCCGCAGGGCGCGCCCACCGCGCCCGCCGCCGCGGCCTCGGCCGCCGATGCACCGCCCCGCAAGGGCAAGACCATGATCGGCGTACCGTTCGAGCGGCGTTCCACCGTGCGCGTCGGCATCGTCGGGCTCGGCAATCGCGGTGGCAGCATGATCGACCTCTTCCTGGCGATCCCGGGAGTGAAGGTCGTCGCGCTCTGCGACCCGGTCAAGGACAAGACCGCGGCCGCCGCGAAGAAGGTCACCGCGGCGGGCCAGCCCGCCCCGGCGACGTACACCAAGGGCGATCACGACTTCGAGAACCTGTGCAAGCGCGGGGACGTCGACTTCGTGTACGTGGCGACGCCCTGGGACTGGCACTTCGACATGGCCAAGACGGCGATGCTGAACGGCAAGCACGTCGGCGTGGAGTGTCCCGTTTCCCTCCAGCTCGACCAGCTCTGGGAACTGGTCGACCTCTCGGAGCGGACCCGCAGACACTGCATGCAGTTGGAGAACTGCTGTTACGGCAAGAACGAGATGCGCGTCCTGCGCATGGCGCACGCGGGCAAGTTCGGCGATCTGCTGCACGGGGCGGGCGCCTACAACCACGACCTGCGCGGCCTGATGTTCGACCCGGACTACTACGAAGGCCCGTGGCGGCGCCTGTGGCACACGCGGCTGCGCGGCGACCTCTACCCCAACCACGGCTTCGGCCCGGTCTCCAACTACATGGACATCAACCGCGGCGACCGCGTCACGCACATCTCCAGCTTCGGCACACCCGCCCTCGGTCTCGCCGAGTACCGCAAGGCACACATGCCCGCCGGCGACCCGAGCTGGAAAGAGACGTACATCGAGAGCGACCGGACCATCAGCCTGGTCCAGACGGCGAAGGGGCGGGTGATTCGCCTCGAACACGACGTTTCCACACCCCACCCGTACAGCCGCATCAACAGCCTCGGCGGCACCAAGGGCGTCTTCGAGGACTATCCCGAGCGCATCTACATCGAGCCGGACCACACGAACGACGAGTGGGGCGACTTCGGCAAGTACGCCGCGGACTTCGACCACTGGCTGTGGAAGGAGCACTCCAACCCGCCGGGCGGGCACGGCGGCATGGACTACATCATGATCTTCCGTCTGATGCAGACCATGCAGCTCGGCCTCGTGCCGGACTTCGACGTCTACGACGCCGCGGTCTGGACGTCGCCCGTCCCCCTGAGCCATCTGTCGATCAAGGCGAAGGGCGCGCCGCAGGCGATCCCGGACTTCACTCGCGGGCTGTGGAAGAAGGAGCGTCCGGGAGTGGACTCGGAGAAGCCGCAGGCGTAAGGGCCTCAGATGTAAGGGACTTGGGCCGTTCGGGCCCGGCGGTGCTCACGTCGGCACTGCCGGGCTCCTTCGCCGACTCGGCCGCGTCGGCCGACTCCGCCTGCTCCGTCTGCTCCGGCACGAAGGCGATCTCTCCGGAGAGGACCTTCTTGGCCCGCGCCGTCTCCAGCGCACCCTCCCAGCGCGAGACCACGAAGACGGCGACGCAGTTGCCGAGCAAATTCGTGGCGACGCGCATGGCGTCCATGATGCGGTCCACGCCGAGCAGCAGGGCGACCGCACCGGCCGGGATGACCCCGAGCGCGGAGGCGGTCGCGGACAGCGCGAGGAACGCCGAACCGGGCACGCCCGCCATGCCCTTGCTGGTCAGCATCAGGACCAGGACGACCGTGACCTGCTGGCCCAGGCTCAGGTCCACGCCCACGGCCTGCGCGATGAACAACGTACCGACGGAGAGGTAGATCGAGGCGCCGTCGAGGTTGAAGGAGTACCCCGTCGGCAGGACCAGGCCCACCGCGTCGTCGCGGCAGCCCGCCTGGCGCAGCTTCTGCATCATGCGCGGCATGACGGCCTCACTGGAGGCCGTGCCGAGCGCGAGCAGCATCTCCTCGCGGGTGTAGCGGACGAACTTCCACAGGCTCAGGCCCGTCAGAACCTTCAGGGCGACGCCGAGCAGGACGAGGAAGATCAGGGCGACCGCGTAACAGACGCCGATGAGCTTGCCGTAGGTCGACAGGGCGCCGAGCCCGTACTCCCCCACCAGGTGCGCCGTCGCGCCGAAGACGGCGAGCGGCGCCAGCTTCATGATGAAGCCGACGATCGCGAAGACGATCTCCTGGCCCTGCTCGATGGCGGGCAGGATCGCGGGGACCTTCGTGTTGCCCAGGTGCAGCAGGGCCGCGCCCACCAGGCAGGACAGCACGAGGACTTGGAGCAGCGAGTTCTCGGCGAAGGCGCCGATCGCGCTGTCGGGCAGCGAGTGCAGGATGAACTCGCTGGTCGAGGGCAGTTCACCGCCGCCGGTCTTCTCGTCGACGGCCGAGGCGTCGAGAGTGGAGGGGTCGACGTTCATGCCGGTGCCGGGGCTGACGAGGTTCCCGGCGAGCAGGCCGACGACGAGGGCGACCGTGGTCGCGACCTCGAACCAGATGAGGGCCTTGACCCCGATGCGGCCGAAGGCCTTGAGGTCTCCGGCCTTGGTGATTCCGGCGACGACCACGCAGAAGACGAGCGGGGCGATCATCGCCTTGATCAGACGTACGAAGCCGTCGCCGAGCGGCTGGACGGCGGTGCCCACGTCGGGCCAGAGCCTTCCGACGAGGACTCCGAGCACCAGCGCGCAGGCGACCTGCGCGAACAGTGAGGTTCGCAATGTGCGTGCTACGCGTCGCGGTAGGGACGGTACGGACTGCGGCACGGGCACTCCTGTAGTGAGGCGTCAACTGACTTCTGCCATACGGAAATTTCTTTCCGCGAGGCGTCACTATGGCGGAGTGCCTGCTTCCGCAAAAGACCTCCAGATCACATCGACGTAAATCTTGGATCTTGCTCCAAATCGCAAGAAGGCAGCGCGGATCCCAACAGCGCAGCCCGGTACACCGTGCCGGGTGCCTGCTCGATGTCTGTCGTGTGGGGAGCCGTGTGCGTGTGGGAGCCGCGTACGCGTGGAGAGCCGCGCCGGGCTAGTTCTTCAAGTTCGCCTTGTCGCCCATCACCACGACCGGGTGCTGCTTCGGGTCGAGGTTCTTGAGCAGATACTCCATGCCCGGCTTCGGCAGGCTCACGCAGCCCGACGTGCCGCTGCCGTGGTCCATGTGCAGCCAGATGCTGCCGCCCTTGGACTGGCCCTGGGGGCGCGTCGGGTCGTTGGGCGGGGTGCCCTTGGCGCGGTTGTAGTCGATGGCGATGACGTAGTCGAAGTCGTGCCAGTGCGTCTTGGGCCAGTAGTGCGGGGCCTGCATCGACTCACTCTGCGTGTACGGCAGTTCGGCGCCGGGATCGGCGAGGACACCGCCCGCGTCGGTGAGCGTGAAGACGCCGACCGGGCTGCGCTTGTCGTTCTCGCGGTGGTCGGTGGTCCAGCCCTTCTTGCCGTTGTGCGCGTCCCAGCCGCGGGTCTTGTCCCACGTCGATCCGGACTTCGTGTACAGGGCGACGGTGGACTTCGCCGAGTCCTCGCCCTCTCCGTAGACCGCCACGACCTGCCGGGAGTTCTTGGGGATCTTGCTCTGGAGGCCGTCGCCCACGTCGGGGATGCGCTTGAGGTCGGTCGTCGCCGACGCCTCGGCCTTCTTCGCCCGGCCCGCGCCCTCGTCGTTCTTCGCTCCGGCCTTCGCCCCGTCGTCCGAACTGCCACAGGACGTCAGAAGAACACCGCAGGCCGCGACTGCGGCCACCGCTCGCACCGCACCGGCTATACGCATCCGTCCATGGTCGCACCCGGTTCACGTGAGCCGCCCCGGCACCCGGCCCCGGGCGGAGAAGGGGCCGAATCTTTACTTCCCGACGGAAAATCGTTTGCTTCGCGCCACCGTCCGAGGCGAACCTTTCACGGCCTGTTACCGCAGCTTGTCCCCCTCTTGCTCGTCATTTCTTGCTTGTTGCTTCCGCCCGTTCACCCCCTGCACGCCGTTCACGTTGTTCACCCCGTTCACCACCGTCCGTTCACGCCGGCGCGCTCCGCCGAACCGACGGTCCGTCGCTCCGACCCTGGGACGTCACACGTCATGCAGATTCGCGATCTTCCGTTCACCGACCCGGGCATGCCGGATGCCCGCTCGGGCCCTCACTTCCTGCGCTGGCTCGGGCGGAACCAGCTCGGCGGCCAGCTGAAATCGCTCGCCTGGGGCCTGCTGCACTTCGGCTCCATCGCGGTACTCCCCTACCTCGTCGGCCTCTCCGTACAGGCCGTGATCGACCGCTCCGGGGAACGGCTCGCCGTGGCGGGCGCGGCGATGGCGCTGTGCGGCATCGCCATCGCGCTGGGCGACACCATGCTGCACCGCACGGCGGTCACCAACTGGATCACCGCTGCCGCCCGCGTCCAGCAGCTGCTGGCCCGCAAGACCGCGCAGCTCGGCTCGGCCCTCACGCGGCGCGTCGCCGCCGGTGAGGTGGTCGCGGTCTCCACCGGTGACGTCGAGAAGATCGGCTGGTTCGTCGAGGCGGCCTCGCGGTTCGCGGCGGCCGCGCTCACGGTCGTTCTCGTCTGCGTGGGGCTCGTCGTCTACCAGCCCGCTCTCGGCGTCGTCGTCGCGGTGGGTGTTCCGGTACTGGCGCTGGCGGTTCTTCCGCTGCTGCCGCGCGCCACCCGGCGTGCCGACCACCAGCGGGAGAAGGCCGGGCGTGCGACCGAACTCGCCTCGGACACCGTGGCGGGCCTGCGGGTGCTGCGTGGCATCGGCGGCGAGGAACTCTTCCTCGACCGCTACCGCAGTGCCTCGCAGGAGGTGCGTACGGCCGCCGTGCGCAGCGCCCGGATGTGGGCGGTGATCTCGGCGGTCCAGGTGCTGCTGCCGGGACTGCTGCTGATCGCGGTCGTCTGGCACGGCGTGAACCTGGCCCGTGAGGGCCGGATCACCGTCGGCGAGCTGGTGACCGTCTACAGCGCGGTCACGATGCTGACCTACCCGCTGCGGCACTTCGAGGAGATCGCGATGGCCTACAGCTTCTCGCGCCCCTCGGCCAAGCGCGCCGCCCGGGTGCTCTCGCTCCAGCGCACGACGCATGTCGGGGGTGACCTCGGAGGTCACGTCGGGGGTGACGAACGGCGTGCCCCCGTGGAGACGCCCGCCGGTGATCTCTACGACCCGGTCACCGGGCTCCTTGCCCCCTCGGGCCGTCTGACCGCCGTCGTGTGCGGCGACCCGGACGAGGCGGGGCGGCTCGCCGAACGCCTCGGCGGGCACGCGGCGTTCGACGACGCGGAGGAGCTGCCGTCCGTGCTGCTCGGCGGGGTGCCGCTCGACGAGGTACCGCTGGCCACCGCCCGTACCGCCGTCCTCGTACAGGACAAGGACCCGGTGCTGCTCTCCGGCACGCTGCGCGGGCTCCTCGACGTACCCGCGTCGGGAGCGGTGAGCGCCGACGACGCCCTGGAGGCCGCGCAGTGCGCGGACGTCCTGGACGCCTTGGCGCAGGCCTCGGTGGACGAGGCCCCGATGGACGCCCATGTCACCGAGCGCGGGCGCTCCCTGTCGGGCGGGCAGCGCCAACGGCTCGCGCTGGCACGCTCGTTGGTCACCGACCCCGACGTCCTCGTGCTCGACGAGCCGACGTCCGCCGTCGACTCGCACACCGAGGCGCGGATCGCCGAGGGCATCAAGGGTCTGCGCAAGGGACGTACGACCGTGGTCCTCACGTCGTCGCCGCTTCTCCTCGACCGGGCCGAGCGCGTGGTCTTCCTCCACGAGGGCGAGGTCGTGGCGGTGGGCGAGCACCGCGAACTGGTGCACAGCGAACCGCGCTACCGGGCGGTGGTGACGCGTGAGACGGACGAGGAACAGGCGCCGCAGACACCGACCGACATCAGATCCGACATCCACATCGACATCGAGGAGACGGCATGATCGGCCTGGCGCCACCGGAGTACGACCCGGCGGCCCCGACCACCGCGGACACCCTGCCCGTGGGCGCGCCCGCGACGGTGGGAGCCTACGTACGCGAGCTGGTCAAGCGGCACCGCCGGGCCTTCGCCCTGCTCATCACGGTCAACACCTGCGCCGTGATCGCCTCGATGGCCGGCCCCTACCTCCTCGGCGATCTGGTCGAGAACGTCTCGGACAGCGCCCGCGACCTCCATCTGGGACGCACCATCGGGCTCTTCACCGTCGCCCTGGTCGTGCAGGCCTTCTTCGTCCACCAGGTGCGGCTGCGCGGCGCGATGCTCGGTGAGAGGATGCTGGCCGATCTGCGCGAGGACTTCCTCGTCCGGTCGGTCGGGCTGCCACCGGGCGTGCTCGAACGGGCCGGGACGGGCGATCTGCTGTCGCGGATCACCACGGACGTCGACCGGCTGGCGAACGCCATGCGGGAGGCTGTGCCGCAGCTCGCGATCGGCGTCGTGTGGGCCACGCTCCTGGTCGGCGGTCTCGCCGTGACCGCGCCGCCGCTGGCGCCCGCTCTCCTCATCGCGGTGCCGCTCCTGGTCGTCGGCTGCCGCTGGTACTTCAAGCGGGCGCCCTCCGCCTACCGTTCGGAGGCCGCGGGGTACGCCGCCGTCGCCGCGGCACTCGCCGAGACCATCGACGCGGGCCGCACGGTGGAGGCGCACCGGCTCGGGCAGCGGCGCGTGGACCTGTCCGAGCGCCGCATCAAGGAATGGACGGCGTGGGAACGGCACACGTTGTACCTCCGCTCGGTCCTCTTCCCGGTGATCACGTTCACCCACACGATCGTGCTCTGCTCCGTCCTGATGATCGGCGGCGTGTTCGTCCTCCAGGGCTGGATCGGCGTCGGCCAGCTGGCCACCGGCGCCCTGATCGCGCAGATGCTCGTCGATCCGCTGGGGATCATCCTGCGCTGGTACGACGAGCTACAGGTAGCCCAGGTCTCGCTGGCCCGCCTGGTGGGCGTGCGGGACATCGAACCGGACGCGGGCGACGGCTCCGTCACGCCGGAGGGACGCCATGTCCTCGCCGACGACGTGCACTTCGGCTACCGCGCGGGCGTCGACGTCCTGCGGGAGGTGTCACTCGCCGTCGAGCCCGGTTCGCGCGTCGCCCTGGTCGGCCCGTCCGGCGCGGGCAAGTCCACCCTCGGCAGGCTGCTCGCCGGGATCTACGCACCGCGCGACGGCCACGTGACGCTGGGCGGGGCGGAGCTGTCGGCCATGCCCGCGGAGGAGGTCCGCTCCCACGTGGCGCTGGTCAACCAGGAGCACCACGTCTTCGTGGGCTCCCTGCGCGACAACCTCCTCCTCGCCAGGACCGGGGCGCGGGACGCCGACCTGTGGGCGGCGCTCGGCGCGGTCGACGCGGACGGCTGGGCAGAGGCTCTGGGCGAAGGCCTGGACACCGAGGTGGGCTCGGGCGGGTTCGCCCTCACCCCGGCGCAGGCCCAGCAGATCGCCCTTGCCCGTCTGGTCCTCGCCGACCCGCACACGCTGGTCCTCGACGAGGCGACGTCCCTCCTCGACCCGCGCGCGGCACGCCACCTGGAACGCTCCCTCGCCCGCGTCCTGGACGGCCGCACGGTCGTGGCCATCGCCCACCGGCTGCACACCGCGCACGACGCGGACGTCATCGCGGTGGTCGAGAAGGGCCGGATCAGCGAGCTGGGCAGCCATGACGAGCTGGTGGGTGCGGGCGGTGCGTACGCGGCCCTGTGGCGGTCCTGGCATGGATAGTCCGCCACCGGCAGCGGGCCTTGGCCCTGCGGGCTTCGATCCCCGCGTATCGCATCGGGCCCTGCTCGGCCGCCTGCTGCCGGGGGACGAGGTGGCCGAACTGCCCCTGGTGCAGGGGCAGTTCCACCATGTGGTGATCGGCTCGGACCGTGTGGTGCGCTTCGCCCGCACCGAGGCGGCAGCCGCGCGGCTGACCACGCGGGCGACCGCGCTGCGCGCGCTGGCCGGACTCGGCCTCGGCTTCCGCACACCCGAGCCCCTGCTGGCCGGCGGCGCTCACGGCACGGACGAGCCGCCGTACCTGGTGCTCAGCCGTGTCCCCGGAGCACCGCTGGCCGACGGCGTGCTCGACCACCCCGAGGTGGCCGATTCGGTGGCGGCGCAGTACGCCACGCTGCTGACCGCCCTCGCGCGGGCGGGCGCCGACGAGAGGGCTCGGGGTGCGCTGCCGCGTGCGCCCGAGGGCGAGTGGCGGAGGTTCGCCGCGGATGTCCGCGCGGAGCTGTTCGGCCTCATGTCCGGCGCCGGGCGGCTGCGCGCGGAGCGGCAGCTCGCGGCGCTCGACGGCCTCCCCCACCTCACCGGGGCGCTGGTGCACGGTGACCTCGGCGGGGAGAACGTGCTGTGGGACGACGTTGGAGGACGACCGCGGCTCAGCGGAGTGGTCGACTGGGACGAGGCCGCGCTCGGCGATCCGGCGGAGGATCTCGCGGCCATCGACGCCGACTACGGCGAGGAGCTGCTGGACCGGGTGCTCGCGCTGGGCGGCTGGTCGCGGGCGGACACCGGGGTAGGCGCACGCGCCGCCACGATCCGCGGCACCTTCGCCCTGCAGCAGGCGCTGGCCGCGTACCGCGACGGCGACGCGGAGGAGCTGGCGGACGGACTTGCGGGGTACGTGTAGGGGGCAGAGCCCATCCGTCGGATGCTCACGTGTCCCCGCCCATCCCCTCAGATGAAGTTGAGCGCGGCAGCGCCGCCCACTCCCCCGAGCAGCATGAAGGCCGGCATAAGGACCTTCAGCTCGATCCAGCTGCCCGCCCGGAACCGCATCGGCTTCGGCGGTCCGATGGGGTACCAGCGCTTGCGGCCGATGGGGATGGGCCACAGGATCGGGCAGCCGGAGACCGTGAGCGCGTCCCCGATGTCGTGCACCAGGGCGCCGAGCACGATCGGCAGGCCCAGCCACAGGTACTCCTGGCCCGGCGCGGTGAACAGCCAGTCCGCGCCGTTGCCGGGCTTGTCCAGGACTCCGGCGAGGATCCAGGCGCTCGTCGCGGCGAGCAGCCACACCAGGACATCGCTGCTCGACCCGCGCGACGCCCGCCACAGCAGGCCTTCGATGGCGAGCACCATGTGGACGAAGAGCAGCGCGAGCACCGCCCAGCGGCCCCCGAAGATGGCCAGGGCGGAGGCGCCCGCCCCGATGAGGACCGCCCACAGCCAGGTGTGCGTGAGGGTGCGGTGCCCGCCGGCCCGGCGCGGGTCGCCCTGCTTGCGCGTCGCCTTGTAGACGGCGGCCGAGAGCTTGTCGACGATCTCGCACAGGCCCCGGGAGACCGGCCCGAAGGCCCGCGAGATGGTCGCCGACTTGTGGTCGAGGTCGGGTGCGAGCGCGGCTCCGGCGCAGATCAAGGCTCCGACGAGGAGAACCGGCCAGGGCATCGTGTGCCCCGCCGCCGCCGCGGCCGCTCCGACGCCGAGCCAGGCCGCCGCCCCCGACAGTGAGTGTGCCGGACCCATCATGGCTGTTCCCCGCCTCATTTCCGTTGTACTGACGCCCCGTTGGCGACACAGCGTAGCGTTCGTGATCTTCGTACGGACCGCCGGTTCCCTCATCGGGTGAGAAGGAAGGCAAGATGGGGGTGTGACACTTATTGATCAGCTGCCGCCGGATGCCGACCCCGATGCCCTCTTCGAAGCCTTCTCCTCATGGGCCGAGGACACGGGGATCACTCTCTATCCGGCTCAGGAGGAGGCGCTGATCGAGGTGGTCTCCGGAGCCAACGTGATCTTGTCCACGCCGACCGGCTCCGGAAAGAGCCTGGTCGCGGCAGGTGCGCACTTCACTGCGCTGGCCCAGGACAAGGTCACCTTCTACACGGCTCCGATCAAGGCGCTGGTGTCGGAGAAGTTCTTCGACCTGTGCAAGCTCTTCGGCACCGAGAACGTCGGCATGCTGACCGGCGACGCGTCCGTGAACTCCGACGCCCCCGTCATCTGCTGCACGGCCGAGGTCCTCGCGTCGATCGCGCTGCGGGACGGCAAGAACGCCGACATCGGCCAGGTCGTGATGGACGAGTTCCACTTCTATGCCGAGGGCGACCGCGGCTGGGCCTGGCAGATCCCGATCCTCGAGCTTCCGCAGGCGCAGTTCATCCTCATGTCCGCCACGCTCGGCGACGTCTCGATGTTCGAGAAGGACCTGACGCGCCGCACGGGACGCCCCACCTCCGTGGTCCGCTCCGCGACCCGCCCCGTGCCCCTCTCGTACGAGTACCGCCTGACGCCCATCACGGAGACGCTCACCGAGCTCCTGGAGACCAAGCAGGCGCCGGTCTACATCGTCCACTTCACGCAGGCACAGGCCGTCGAGCGCGCGCAGTCGCTGATGAGCATCAACATGTGCACGCGCGAGGAGAAGGACAAGATCGCCGACCTGATCGGCGGCTTCCGCTTCACCACCAAGTTCGGCCGCAACCTCTCGCGGTACGTGCGCCACGGGATCGGCGTGCACCACGCGGGCATGCTGCCCAAGTACCGGCGCCTCGTCGAGAAGCTGGCGCAGGCCGGTCTCCTGAAGGTCATCTGCGGCACGGACACCCTCGGCGTCGGCGTCAACGTCCCGATCCGTACGGTGCTGTTCACCGCCCTCACCAAGTACGACGGCACGCGCGTGCGGACACTGCGCGCCCGGGAGTTCCACCAGATCGCGGGCCGCGCGGGACGCGCGGGGTTCGACACGGCGGGCCTGGTCGTGGCCCAGGCGCCCGAGCACGTCATCGAGAACGAGAAGGCGCTCAACAAGGCGGGCGACGACCCCAAGAAGCGCCGCAAGGTGGTGCGCAAGAAGGCGCCAGAAGGCTTCGTGGGATGGACCGAGGAGGGGTTCGAGAAGCTCATCAACGCCGAGCCCGAGCCGCTGACCTCCCGCTTCCGCGTCACGCACACCATGCTCCTCGCGGTGATCGCCCGTCCGGGCAATGCCTTCGAGGCGATGCGTCACCTGCTTGAGGACAACCACGAGCCGCGCAAGCAGCAGCTGCGGCATATTCGCCGCGCCATCGCCATCTACCGCTCGCTGCTGGACGGCGGCGTGGTGGAGAAGCTCGACGAGCCGGACGCCTCGGGCCGCATCGTGCGTCTGACGGTCGACCTCCAGCAGGACTTCGCGCTCAACCAGCCGCTGTCGACGTTCGCCCTCGCCGCCTTCGAGCTGCTCGACCCGGAGTCCCCTTCGTACGCCCTCGACATGGTGTCCGTCGTCGAGTCCACGCTCGACGACCCGCGCCAGATCCTGGCCGCCCAGCAGAACAAGGCCCGCGGCGAGGCCGTTGCCGTGATGAAGGCGGACGGCGTCGAGTACGAGGACCGCATGGAGCGGCTCCAGGACATCACGTACCCGAAGCCGATGGAGGAGCTCCTCTTCCACGCGTACAACACCTACAAGACGAGCCACCCGTGGGTCGGCGACCACCCGCTCTCCCCCAAGTCCGTGATCCGTGACATGTACGAACGGGCGCTGACCTTCACGGAGTTCACCTCCTTCTACGAACTCGCCCGCACCGAGGGCATCGTCCTTCGCTATCTGGCGAGCGCGTACAAGGCGCTCGAGCACACCATCCCGGACGACCTGAAGTCCGAGGACCTGGAGGACCTCATCGCCTGGCTCGGCGAGATGGTCCGTCAGGTCGACTCCAGCCTCCTGGACGAGTGGGAGCAGCTCGCCAACCCCGAGGTCATGACCGCCGAGGAGGCCCAGGAGCGCGCCGACCAGGTCAAGCCGGTCACCACCAACCACCGCGCCTTCCGCGTCCTGGTCCGCAACGCGCTCTTCCGCCGCGTCGAGCTCGCCGCCCTCGACCACGTCGACGAGCTGGGCGAACTGGACGCCGATTCCGGCTGGGACGCGGACGCGTGGGGCGCGGCCATGGACAAGTACTGGGACGAGTACGACGATCTCGGCACCGGTCCCGACGCCCGTGGCCCCAAGCTGCTGCTCATCGAGGAGGACCCGGAGCACGGTCTGTGGCGCGTCCGGCAGACGTTCGCCGACCCGAACGGCGACCATGACTGGGGTATCAGCGCGGAGGTCGATCTCGCGGCCTCCGACGAGGAAGGCCTCGCCGTCGTCCGGGTCACCGACGTCGGCCAGCTCTGACCTCTGACGCCGACACCGAGCGCACCGAGCTTCCCCCGGACAGGAGTCGAGGAACCGCCATGAACAATCCCGCCGACCGTCTTGTCGACCTGCTGGACCTGGAGCAGATCGAGCTCAACATCTTCCGTGGCCGCAGCCCTGAGGAGTCCCTTCAGCGGGTGTTCGGCGGGCAGGTCGCCGGGCAGGCCCTGGTGGCGGCCGGGCGCACCACCGAGGGCGAGCGCCCGGTGCACTCGCTGCACGCTTACTTCCTGCGGCCCGGCCGTCCGGGCGTGCCGATCGTGTACCAGGTCGAGCGGGTGCGGGACGGGCGCTCGTTCACCACGCGCCGGGTCACCGCGGTCCAGCAGGGCCGCACCATCTTCAACCTCACCGCTTCCTTCCACCAGCCCGAGGAAGGCGCGTTCGAGCACCAGCTGCCGCCGCGCATCACGGCCCCCGACCCCGAGTCGCTGCCGACGGTCGCCCAGGAGATCACCGAGCACCTGGGCGAGCTCCCCGAGGCTCTTGAGCGCATGGCCAGACGCCAGCCCTTCGACATCCGCTACGTGGACCGGCTGCGCTGGACGCCCGAGGAGATCAAGGACGCCGAGCCGCGCAGCGCGGTGTGGATGCGCGCGGTCGGCCCGCTCGGCGACGATCCCCTCGTCCACACCTGCGCGCTGACGTACGCGAGCGACATGACGCTCCTGGACGCCGTGCGCATCCCGGTGGAACCGCTGTGGGGTCCACGCGGCTTCGACATGGCCTCGCTGGACCACGCCATGTGGTTCCACCGTCCCTTCCGCGCGGACGAGTGGTTCCTCTACGACCAGGAGTCCCCGATCGCCACGGGCGGCCGCGGTCTGGCGCGCGGCCGTATCTACGACATCGAGGGCAGGCTGCTGGTCTCGGTCGTACAGGAGGGGCTCTTCCGGGCCTATGGGGAGCGGCACATGGACGGGCGCCCGTCGACTGGGGCGTGAGCGAGGGGGTCGTGAGCGGCGGGTCCGTGAGCGGCGGGCCGGGAGCGAGGGGTTCGTGAGCGGCGGGCCGGGAACGAGGGGTTCGTGAGCGGCGGGCCGGGAGCGGCAAGGATCGTCGAGCGAGGAGGCGGGCCGGGAGCGACGGGGTCTCGTGGTCCCGTCGGCCCGGCCAGCCCTGTCAGCCTCGCCAGTCCTGTCAGTCCCGCCAGTCCCGCCAGTCCCGTCAGTCCCGTCAGCCGACCAGCAGCACGAGCTTCCCTCGCGCCTGACCGTCCTCCATGACGCGGTGCGCCTTCGCGACCTCGGCGAGCGGGAAGGTCCGCGCGACCGGGAGCGAGAAGCGCCCGGCCTCGATCAGCCCGCCGACATCGGCGAGCGCGTGCAGCGCGCGGCCGTCGTCCCCGCGGCTGAACGTCACCCCGTACTGCTGCGCACCGGCGAAATCGGCGATCGTCACCACGTGCTCCGGGCCGCCCACGAGGCCGATGAGGTCGGGCAGGACACCGCTCCCGGCGACGTCGAGCGCCCTGTCGACGCCCTTGGGCGCGAGCGCACGCACCCGCTCGACGAGACCCTCTCCGTAGGCGACGGGCTCGGCTCCCAGGGAGCGGAGGTAGTCGTGGTTCGCGGGACTCGCCGTGCCGATCACGCGCGCACCCCGCACCACGGCGAGCTGGACCACGGCGCTGCCCACGCTTCCGGAGGCTCCGCTGACAAGCAGCTGGCTGCCGCTCTGGACGCCGAGCCGGTCGAGCGCGCGCGTGGCCGTTTCGACGGCGGCCAGCAGCCCGGCCGCGCCGGCGAAGTCGAGGGAGGGCGGGATCGGCGCGTAGTGGGACAGCACCACCAGCTCGGCCTGGGCCGCTTCCGTGGCGGAGAAGCCGAACACGCGATCGCCGACGGCCACGTCCGCGACGCCCTCGCCGAGTTCGTCGACCACGCCCGCCGCCTCGTGGCCCATGGTCTGCGGAAGCTCCTGATCCATCAGGCCCCTGCGCTTCTTCCCGTCGCTCGGATTGACGCCGGCCGCGCGCACCGCGATCCGGATCTGTCCGGGCCCCGGATGCGGGTCGGGGAGATCCACGACCTCAAGGACCTCCGGGTCCCCGAAGTGCTCGAAACGGGCCGCCTTCATGGTTCACTCCGATCTCGGCAGTCTCCTGGCTCACCATCGCCGCTCGCGGCCCACTGCCCGTGAGCGATTGTGTCAGCCCGGCTTCCTGACCGGGCGCGCCTGCTCGCCCTCGCTCTCGCCCTCGGCGTCGATGTGCGGGAGCAGCCGGTCCATCCAACGAGGCGCCCACCAGGCCGACTTGCCCAAGAGGGTCATGGCCGCGGGCACCAGCAGCAGGCGGACCACGGTGGCGTCGATGAGGACGCTGGCGGCGAGGCCCAGCCCCAGCATCTTCACGACGATGTTGTCGCTGAGGATGAACGCGGCGAAGACACTCACCATGATCAGTGCGGCGCAGGTGATCACGCGTGCGGTGATCTCCAGTGCGTGGGCGACGCTCGCTCTGGCATCCCGGGTGCGCAACCAGGCCTCGTGGACCCGGGAGAGCAGGAAGATCTCGTAGTCCATGCTCAGTCCGAAGACGATCGCGAACATCATCATCGGTACGTAGCTCTCGATCGGCACCTTCCCCGAGACCCCGAGTGCGGGGCCGCCCCATCCCCACTGGAAGACGGCCACGACGACCCCGTACGAGGCGGCGATCGACAGCACGTTGAGCACCGCGGCCTTGACCGCGACGAGCAGCCCGCGGAACACGACCAGGATGACGAGGAAGGCCAGGGCCACGACCACCGCGATGATCAGTGGCAGCTTCTGGGAAACGATCTCCAGGAAGTCGGCCTGCGCGGCGGTCGTCCCGGTGACATACGTGCTCGCCTTCGTCCCGGAAACCGCTTGCGGCAGCACGTCGTCGCTCAGATTCTCGTGCAGGTCGGTGGTCCGCTCGTCCTGCGGAGCTGCCACGGAATAGGCCGTGGAGATCAGGACGTCGCCGTCCGACGTGGCCTGGAGCGGGGTGATCGCCGCCGCGTCGGGTACGCCGGTGAGCGCCTTCTGCGCCTGGCTGGCCAGCGCCGCCCTGTCCGACTGCGGCACCTCGCTCTGGTCGATGACCAGGGTCATCGGGCCGTTCGAACCGGGTCCGAAGGCGGACGACATCAGATCGAAGGCGCGCCGGTCGGTGAAGGACTTCGGGTCCGCCCCGTCGCCGATGTGCCCGAGCTGGATGAAGAAGACCGGGACCGACAGGACGGCGAGCACGAGGGCCCCGCCAATGAAGAACCACCAGGGACGTCGCTCCACGCGCTGGGCGTATCGGTGCCAGCCGCCCTGGGAGGCCGCGCCCGTCGTGGTGTCCGTCTCGGCGATCGGGGTCCGCACCCGGAGCTTGTCGATCCGCCGTCCGATCAGTCCCAGCAGCGCGGGCACCAGGGTCAGCGCGCCGAGCACCGCCGTGACGACGGTGACCGCGGCGGCCAGGCCCAGCTTGCCGATGAACGAGATCCCGGAGACCCACAGGCCGGACAGGGCGATGATCACCGTGCAGCCGGAGACGAGTACCGCCCGGCCGCTGGTCGCCGTCGCGTGTCCCGCCGCCGTGAACGGGTCCTGGCCCAGGAGATTCTGCCGGTGGCGGGTGACCAGGAAGAGGGCGTAGTCGATCCCGACGCCGATTCCAATCATCGTGGCCAACGTCGGGGAGACCGTGGCGAAGGTGAAGGCCGACGCGAGCAGGCCCAGGCAGGCCAGGCCGCAGACCACGCTGATCAGTGCCGTCACCAGGGGCAGCAGCGCGGCCAGCACACTGCCGAAGCCGATCAGCAGGACCACGATCGCCACACCGAATCCGATGGCCTCGCTCGTCAGGTCGTTCGGCTCCGGCCGGGCCAGCTCGCCAAGCGGACCTCCGTACTCCACTTCGACACCGGCGGCACGCAGCGGCTGCACCGCCTTGTCGACGCCGTCCAGATAGCCGTCGCCGAGGGTGGAGGGCTGCACGTCGAAGCGGACGGTGATGTAGCCCGTCTTTCCGTCGGAGGACAGCGGCCCGAGGTTCGGCGTCCCGGCGGGCTGCTGCTGCGCGGGCAGCGGGCTCTGCGCGGACAGCACGTGGGGAAGCTTCTGCAGGCTGCTGACGGCCGAGCTCACCTGGTCGCTCTCGTCGCTGAGTGGCTTGTCGGCGTCGTGCAGGACGACCTGGGCGCTGTAACCGCCGGCTGCGGGCTCGTGTGTCTGAAGGACGTCGAGGCCCGCCTGCGACTGGGTGCCGGGCAGGGAGAAGTCGTCGGAGTACTCACCGCCGTAGGCGTGGTTCAGGACCTGTAGCCCAACCAGGGCGGCCAGCCACACCACGATGACGATCACGCAGTGACGGGCGCACCACTGCCCTGTCCGCCGGAGGCGACCCTGCTGTGAGGGTGAGTCGGTCGGCCGTGGCTCGTGCGGCCCATGTGGCACAGACATGCTCGCTCCCGGAGGCATCAGTCCTCTCGGATTCAACTCAACGGCAGCGCTGTCGGCACCCAGGGCAGGGGAAACGGGTGACGGCTCGGCGTTCCGCCGGGCGGGGGCGCGCGCGATGCGGGAACGGGGCTCGGGAGATCCGGCCCCGGTCCCGCACGCAGGAAGGTGGTTCCCTACGTCGGGGCGCCGCTCCGGGCTACCGGGAGCTTCACCTCACCCTGGTTGAGAACACGTGGGTGGAAGTAGCAGGCCTGGATCTCGGCGTTGGTGTTGTTCCCTTTCAGCTGCTCCGACCAGATCATGAAGTACGACCAGCGGGTCTGGCTGTTGAGCAGTGCGGCATTGGGGACCTTGCCCATCTCCGCCAGGGCGATCGGCTTGCTGCCCGCGATGCTCTGGAGCTGCTGGTAGTCGGACGAGCTCGGGTGGTTCTTGTACCAGACGTCGAGCGACGCGACATCGACGTAGCTGTCCCCCGGGTAGTAACTGGACCAGCCGCCCTCCGGGTTGTCCTGCACGTTCCACACCCAGATGAGATTGTCCAGGCCCTTGCCCGCGAGGTAGTCGTGGGTGATGCGGTAGAGCCGTGCACCACCGTTCGCACCCGGTCGGTGACCCCACCAGTTCCACTGTTCGTTCATCTCGTGCAGCGGCCGGAACAGCACGGGCACTCCTGCCGCCTTCAACTGCTGGAGGTAGGGGACGACCTCGTCCAGACGGCGCTTCCACGCGTTGTTCAGCGCCGTGCCGTCGGTGACGACCTGGGAGAACTGGGCGTCGGTGATGCGTGATTTGACGCCGCCCTCGAACTCGCAGGAGCTGCCCATGGTCGGCGGGCAGACGTGCCAGGTCAGCGACACGAGCGAGCCGTTGGCCCACTCCGTCTTCGCCTGATCGACGATCCGCTGTCGGTTGGCGACGTCCTCGGCCCGGAACATCAGATCCCCGCCCCACAAGCCCGGGTACTGCCCGGTGACGTCCTTGACCTGCTGGGTGTACTGGCCCGGGTTGCCGGCGGGTTCCTTGTTGTGCTGGCCGGACACGATCCCCGATCCCGTGATGGAGCGCAGGTAATTGATCACCTGCTGCTTGGAACTACTGGGGAACGCCTGTGCGTCGGGGGTGAGGCACAGCGCCAGGAGTGCGGCGGTGAGCATCGCGATGACGCGTTTTCTACGCATGGGAAAGCCCCTCTGTCGGGGATGCGAGACCGGAGCGGCCCGCGGTCGAGCGCACACTCTGCCCACCGGAGACAACGTCGTCTAGATGTCTGTCAATTTAAGTAAAGGTTTAGCAATCTAGGACTGATGCCTTTGGCTTACTGGTTGTAGAAAACTGGACCGGTCTATGGACGAGCTCCAGAATTCCTGTCTAGGTTGTGCGCCAAGGCCAGCGGTCCCAACCAAGCCGGCGCCATCGCCACCGGCATCGAGCACCGGCGCTCCCACTGGCCGCGCTGCGCGGGCACCGTCGCCTGGCAGCTCAACGACTGCTGGCCGGTCTGGCCGAGACGACCGTCGCGGTACGGCCGCCGGGCGCTCGGTCGCGTGCGCGGACGTCCCCGACGAGCTGCTGCCCGATGCCGGGGCGGACAAGGAGGTCGCGTATCCCGTTCCCGCCGATGAGGCCGATGAGGTGGACGTGGTCCGGCACAAGGATAGGGTCGATGTCGTGGTAACTGCCCGCACGCTGCTGCGTGACCTGCTGCTTCAGGCCGACCGACTCGCGCCGACGGCCATTGCGGACCGAGGACTTGTGACGCTGCTGCCCGGTGAGAGCGTGACCATCGGTGTAAGCGGCTGGACTCCGGCCTCTGATCGCACACACAACCTCGCCGCCGTCGAGGCAGCCCTGTTCGCGGTGGAGCCCGCATGAGTGAGCAGAGGCTGACCATCCGGGACGTCGCCGCCCGCGCCGGGGTTTCACGGGCTGCCGTATCGCTGGCGTTCAACGACAAACCAGGGGTGTCGGAGGCGACGCGGGCCCGGATCATGGAGGTCGCCCGGTCGATGGGCTGGGAGCCGAACCGCTCGGCGCGAGCGCTGAACAAGCAAGGGACGGGAACGATCGGGCTCGCGATCAGCCGCCCCGCACGTCAACTCGGCCTCGAACCCTTCTACATGGAGTTCATCTCCGGCCTGGAAAGCGTCCTGTCCAACCAGTCGAGCGCCCTGCTCCTGCGCCTGGTGAAGAGCCTGGACGAGGAGATCGAGCTCCAGCGCCACTGGTGGCGGTCCGGGCAGATCGCCGGCTCCGTCCTGGTCGACTTCCGTGAGCACGACCCGCGCGTACCCGTGCTCTCTCAGCTCGGGATGCCCGTGGTCGCCGTCGCCCACCCTTCTCTGACAGGGCCGTTCACCTCGCTGTGGACCGACGACACCACGGCCGTCACTGAGGCGGTGCGCTATCTCGCCGCCCTGGGCCACCGGTCCATCGCCCGGGTCGGCGGGGCGGCCGAGCTGGGGCACAGCGTGATGCGCGGCGCCGCCTTCACCGCGGCCATGGCCGACCTGGGGCTCCCGGAGGGGCGCCAGCTGGCCACGGACTTCTCCGGAGAGGCCGGGGCCCGGGCCACGCGCTCGCTGCTCGCCGCGGCCGAGCGGCCCACGGCGATCATCTACGACAACGACTTGATGGCCGTCGCAGGGCTGTCGGTCGCCGCCGAGATGGGCCTGCGGGTGCCCTCCGACATCTCCCTCCTGGCCTGGGACGACTCGCAGCTGTGCGAGCTGACCCACCCGACACTCTCCGCCATGAGCCACGACATCCACGCCTTCGGCGCCGATGTCGCCCGTGCTCTCTACGAGGTCCTGTCCGGCAAGCGCGTCGCCCCTCACCAGGTCCCCACGCCCACGCTCACGCCACGGGGTTCCACGGGCCCGCCACCGAGACGTCAGTAGCTGCCGCAGCCGTTCGCGGGCCTTCAGGAGCAGCCGGGTCCCGCCGGGTTGTCCGGAGGGGGTTCGTTCGGTTCGTTCGGTTCGTTGGGTTCGTTGGGTTCGTTGGGTTCGTTGGGTTCGCTCCAGGCAGGATGACATTCGTGCCTCCGATCGCTTCGGACAGGGCAGAGAACAGAGAGAGTGATGGGGCAGCGATGAGGGATGACGACATGACCGGGAACCGCGACCACCTGCTCGCCGAGGCCGTGCGACTTCGCGAGGGCGGTCGCCGCGAGGAGGCACGGCAGCGACTGCTCGCCCTGTGCGAGCAGTTCCCCACGGACCCGGAGGTGGCTTACCAGACCGCGTGGGTGCACGACGCACTCGGCCTGGAGGCCGAGGCGGTGCCGCATTACGTACGCGCGGTCGAGGGAGGCGCGGGGTCGGGCCTTTCTCCTGATGACCGCCGGGGAGCCCTTCTCGGTCTGGGCAGCACCTATCGCGTCCTCGGCCGGTATCCGGAGGCCGTCGTGACCTTGGGTGACGCGGTGGCCGAATTCCCCGACGACGCCGCTCTCAAGACCTTTCTGGCCATGGCGCTCTACAACACCGGCCGTGCACACGACGCCATGGAGATCCTGCTGACCGTGCTCGCCTCCACGAGCCAGGACCCGGACATCGTCAGCTACCGGCCCGCGATCGAGCACTATGCGAAGGATCTCGACGCGACGGAGTAGGCGACCTCCTCGCCCGTCTGCCCGGTCACGTTCCCCTCCGGCGCAGCCACTTGAGCAGGCCACGCGGCTCCGATGCCTGCTCTCGCGGCTCTTCCTCGGGCAGTGCGGCGGGGAGTCCGGTACGTGTCGCCTCGCGATCGGGCGAGGGGTGAGGGCTCGGCCGAGCATCGAGTTCTGCCTGAGGACCGGAAGCGGGCTCCGGCGCAGAGTCCACCGGCCCCGGGCCAGGCCCCGGCTTTGGCCCGGGCCTGGGTGCCGGGCGGTGTCCCCGGGCCTGGGAGAGGCTGATGGTGAGGTTCGCCCGCAGCCAGCGGATCTCGTCGGGGTCGTCCGCGGTCGTGATCTTCTGAATGATCCGTACCGCCGGTGACTCGGGTGCGCCTTGTCCGAAGGGCTCGGGCACGAGCCTACGTACATAGGCGCGTTCGTACGGATCCTTGATGATCTCCGCGATCTGCACCGGGTCGAGCAGCGAGGCCACGGCCGCGGCACGCTCCCAGGGGTCGTCGGACTGCCGCAACAGCGCTCCCGCGTGGCGGCCCCGCCAGTTCCGTGCCCTGAGATCGACGCCCGCCTCCAGTTGGGCGCGAATCGTGCTCGGGGCTCGGCCGGTGAGCAGACCGGCGTGGACCTCGGCCTCGGCGAACTGCGTCAGTTCCTCGGCCAGATAGAGCCAGACCACGGCTCGATAGCGGTTGAGGTAGAACTTCACCGGGGTGACGAAGCCCGCGCGGGTCAGCCGGGTGAACCGGGCCGTGGAAATGTCCATGAGAGCCGCGCCCTCGGTGGTCCCCACGGCTCTGATGCGCTCCACCCATGCCTCGGGAAAGCCCTCCGCGGCACGGACACGCTCGATCTCCTCGCGTGTGACGCGGCGACACCCGCCCACGGTGTCGCTGACGGTGCGGATGCGCCCCAGCATCACGGCGAGCTCGAACTCGCCGCGTTTCAGTCCCAGTTCCCGTGCCGCGCGGCTCTGCGTGACCGTGGTCTGCGCTGCCGTGTCGGCGGCTTCTTGCGTGATCGTGTGACCTGTCATGGTGGTTCTCCCCCGTGAGGCGTCTTTGCTCTCGGGAAAACCGTAGCGCGATCACCGCAACCCGCGCCGAGCCTGTGGATAACTCTCGCAGCCTCGATGTTCCAGCAGGTCAGAGGTCTACGACCGGTGTCCTCTCCGGCTGTCGGGCGCCCACGCCGAGATGCTCACCGACACGATTGACGAGGAGTGTCATCTCGTACGCGACCTGACCGATGTCCGCCTCCGCGGAGCTGAGGACGCACAGGCAGCTGCCGTCGCCGGCCGCGGTGACGAACAGGACCGCGTCGTCGAATTCGATCATCGTCTGGCGCACGGCACCCGCCCGGAAGTGGCGTCCGGAGCCCTTGGCCAAGCTGTGCAGACCGGATGAGACCGCGGCCAGATGTTCCGCGTCCTCCCGCTTCAGTTCCGAGCTCGCGCCGGTCACCAGGCCGTCGTTGGACAGCACCAGCGCGTGCCGCACGGACTCCATGCGCTTGGTCAAGTCGTCGAGCAGCCAACCGAGCCCCGTGTTCTGCACCATGTTCCCGTCTCCCCGCCTTCTGTTCCCCCTGGCTGGAGGAACTGACCTGCCAGCCTTCCCCACCGGCGGCGCCCCGGCAAGCATGATGGGGACATGGCACAGAAGATGACCGAGGACCAGTGGCGGGCTTTCGTCTCCCAGGGCACCCGCACCGGCAAACTGTCGACCGTCCGAGCGGACGGCAGCCCACATATCGCACCGATCTGGTTCCTCTTGGACGGGGACGAGTTGGTGTTCAACACCGGGGCGGAAACCGTCAAGGGGCGGAATCTGGCGCGGGACGGGCGTGTCGCCCTGTGCGTGGACGACGACAAGCCGCCGTTCGCGTTCGTGGTCCTGCAGGGACAGGCCCGACTGAGCGAGGATCTCGACGAAGTGCGGCACTGGGCGACACGGCTCGGCGCCCGCTACATGGGTGAGGGGCGCGCCGAGGAGTTCGGCGAGCGCAATGGCGTGCCCGGCGAGCTCCTCGTGCGCGTCAGGATCGACAAGGTGGTCGCGCGCGGCGCCGTCTCCGACTGACGCCGCAGACCACCGTCCGACCTCAGCCCACGGTGTCGAGCAGCCGGGCGGTATGCATCCGCCCGGCGTACTCGACCAGGCGTATCAACACCTCCTTTCCCGAATCGCGGTCCCGTGCGTCGCACAGCACCACGGGGGTTCCGCGGTCGAGGTCCAGGGCCCGTGACACTTCGTGCGCACCGTACGTACGCGCGGTCGCGAAGCAGTTGACGGCCACGACGAACGGGATGTGCCGGTGCTCGAAGTAGTCGACGGCGGGGAAGCAGTCCTCGAGCCGTCGGGTGTCCGCGAGGACGACGGCTCCGAGCGCGCCCTGGGACAACTCGTCCCACAGGAACCAGAAACGGTCCTGCCCCGGCGTACCGAAGAGGTACAGCGACAGGCCCGATCTGATGGTGATGCGGCCGAAGTCCATGGCGACGGTCGTCGTGGTCTTGCGGTCGACTCCGCCGGTGTCGTCCACCGACTGGCCCGCCTCGCTGAGCAGTTCCTCGGTACGAAGCGGGCGGATTTCGCTGACCGCGCCGACGAGGGTGGTCTTGCCCACCCCGAAGCCGCCCGCGACCAGAATCTTCAACGCCATGGCGGTCGTGTCGCCGCCGTCGACGTCAGAGCGCTCGGAGCCCATCGATCACCTCTCGCAGGATCTTCTCGTCGGGCAGCTGTGCGGGTGGCACGGGTCGGCTCACCTTCACGCAGCCCATTTCCAGCAGGTCTCCGAGCAGCACCCTGACCACGCCCACGGGCAGATCGGCGTCGGCCGCCAGTTCGGCCACCGACTGGGTCTCGGTGCGGCACAGCTCGATGAGCGACCGGTGTTCCGGTCCGAGCGCGGTGTCGTCCCCGGGGCCGGGCGCGTTCGCGTCCAGCGTGACCAGTGCGATCAGGTCGAAGTGCTCTCCGCCGGGGCCCGGTTGGGTCCGCCCGCCCGTCATCGCGTAGGGGCGGACCAGGGGCCCGGCCTCGTGGTCGTACCACTGGCTGCCGGCGTCGCGCGGGACGCCGCTCCTGTCCTCGGTCATCTGTGTCGACCGCCCTGTGTCATCCGGCGGCCGGTGGCTGCGCCGCGAAGCGCGGTGGCGTGTAGAGATGCTCGCCCACCCGCTTGACCAGGCGTGCCATCTCATAGGCGACCAGGCCGATGTCGGCCGTCACGGAGCTGAGTACGGCGAGGCAGGAGCCGTCGCCCGCCGCGGCCACGAACAGGAAGCCGTCGTCCATCTCGACCATGGTCTGGCGCACGCCTCCGGCCCCGAAGTGCCTTCCCGCGCCCTTGGCGAGGCTGTGGAATCCTGAGGCCACCGCGGCGAGGTGCTCGGCGTCCTCGCGGCTGAGGGCGGTCGACGCGCCGACGGCGAGTCCGTCGTTCGACAGCACCACGGCATGCCGTACCTCGCCGACGCGCAAGACCAAGTCATCCAGCAGCCAGTCGAGTTCGCCGGACCGGCCGGCGGTGATGCTCTGATCCTGGATCATGCGTGGTCTCCTTCGGTGCTGTCACTGGCCGGTGCGGGCCCTGGAATGTCGGGGACCGCGCCGACGATGCCCGGTCGGCGTCCGCCGCCTCGGGTCCAGCCGTCGCGGTAGGCGGCCATGCGGTCCCGTACCGCTTCGGGGCTGCGTTCGGTGTCTGCGCGGACGCTCACGGAACCGGCCGCGTCGTCGGTGTGCCGCTCGCGCAGTTGGGGGGCCAGGCTGGCCTGGCGCACGCGGCGCGGGAGGTCGTCCGAAGGCTCCGGGGCACTGTCGGGTCCCGTGTCCGGGGGTTTGTGCAGGCGGAGTGCGGTGACGCCTGGGGGCGTGGTCTCCGGAGGTTCCGCCGAGGCGGACAGTGCGGGGCGGGCGGTCGGGGCAGGAACGGAGTTTCCGTTCAGCGGCGCGGTGTCGGGCACGCGCGCGTGCGCGTCCTGCTTGCGGTCACGTTCCATGGTGTGGGCTCCGGGGCTCTCCGGTGTGGTGCTCTGCAGCAGTGCTGTGGGGAGGAGGACGACCGCGGTGGTCCCGCCGTAGGGGGACGTGCGAAGGTGCACTTTGACCCCGTGTCGCGCGGCGAGCCTGCTGACCACGAAGAGTCCCAGTTGGTCGCTGTCGAACAGGTCGAGCGCTTCGGACTGCTCGATGCGGCGGTTGGCCTCGGCCAGGGTCTCCGCGCCCATTCCAAGGCCGCGGTCCTCGATCTCCAGGGCGTAGCCGTTGCCTACCGGTTCGCCGTTGACCCGCACCTTGGTGTGGGGCGGCGAGAACTGGGCCGCGTTCTCGACGAGTTCGGCCAGGAGGTGGGTGAGGTCGGCGACGGCCGTGCCGACGACCGCGGCGGCGGGAAGTTGCCGTACCTCCACGCGCGCGTAGTCCTCGACTTCGGAGACGGCCGCTCGGACGACGTTCGTCAGGGAGACGGGCATGCGCCAGGCGCGCCCCGGTGCGGCGCCGGAGAGGATGATCAGACTTTCGGCGTGCCGCCTCATCCGGGTGGTGAGGTGGTCGAGCCGGAAAAGGTCGCTGAGTTCGTTCGGGTCGTCCGACCTTCGCTCCATGCTGTCGAGGAGGCTGAGCTGACGGTGCACGAGAACCTGGCTCCTGCGGGCGAGGTTGACGAAGACTCCTGAGATGCCGCTGGCGAGTTCCGCGCGTTCGATGGCGGCGTGCAGGGCCGCCCTGTGCACCGTGCCGAGCGCTTCGTAGACCTGCCCCGTCTCGTCCTCCGCGGGTGGACCGGGTGGCGCTTCGGCGTGAATGTCGATCTCCTCGCCGGCCCGCAACCTCCGCATGGCGTGCGGGAGTTTGTGGCGGGCGATCTCCAGGGCTCCGTTGCGCAGGCTCACCAGCTCGACGACCAGGCCTCGCCCGATGCGTACGGAGATGACCAGCGAGGCGGCGACGGCCACGAGGCCGAGCAGTACGGCGGCGCCTGCCGGGGTGAGCAACCCTCGGGTGAACGGGTCGGCCCGGTCGGCCGCGCTGCGGCTCGCGCCCGCGTCGATCGCGCGAAGTCCGTCCCGCACCGCCGCATGGGAGCTGTCCCACTTGGCGGCCGATGCCGCGTCGGCGGCTTCGCGGCCGGGCGGTGCGACGAGCACCTTGTCCTCGACGGCGCGCACGTCGGCGTACGCACTCCCCTCCACGAGGTCCTGCCAGGCTGCTCGCTCGGGTCCGCGAAGATCCGCCACCGCCGTGTCGGTCAGGGTTCGCCGGGTGTCGACGGCTCCGGTGAACTGGCGCAGTCGTTCGCCGTCCAGGGAACCGTCGAGCCGGGCGCTGGACAGGACGACGTCCTCGCGTGCCAGCATCTCGGCGGCCCTGGAGAATTCGAGCAGCACGCGCGCGTGGGAGCCGAGTTCGGAGTCCTGGATGCCGGTGAGGGCGCCGCCGACTCCGAAGGCAGCCGAAATGGTCTTCGTGTACTGGCCGTAGGTCGCGTCCCAGCCCGTGCGGCGGTCGAGCACGTCGGCGCGCACCGTGCTCAGGTCCTCGGCTGCGAGGAGGAACGTTTCGAGCCGGGACTCCACGCCGGTGGGCAGATCCGCGCCGTCGGCGACCGTCCGGCCCTCACCGCGGCGCAGTTTCGCCAGCGCGCGGTCCGTGTGGCCCGCCTGCCTCTGGAGGGCGCTGTCACGGGTGGGCGTGGGTTCGGTCGCGTAGCGCACGGCCGCCACTCGCTCGGCCTGCAGCGCGGCGATGGCCGTGTCGACGGGACCGCGCACCTGGGCGTCGGCACGCTGCAACTGACGCAGGTGCGCCACGTCCTGGGCCGTGGTGACCGTGGCGTACCCCCACAGCGCGAGCAGGGAGACGACCGGCACCATCAGCAGGCACACGATCTTGGCTCGTACGGTGCGGGGGCGTGGCCACCTCGACCGCCCGCGCGCGGACGGTGTCGGCGGCGCGGGCTCCGGTGGGGCCTTTGCGTCGGGCCGTTCGTCGGCGGGTGGTCCCGCGTGTGCGCGGCGACCACGTGCCGGGGCCCCGGGCTGCGGCGGCACCGTGCCGTCGGCCGGGTCGGGGGTCCTACGGGGTGTGCGCATGGCCTCCTCGCTCGGAAAGATGTCGGGGCGTGTGCCCGCCCGGCCGTGGCCGGTCCGGGTACGCCGTTATCGGGCGGCGCGCTGCACCGGTCGCTGGGCCGCCACGGAGGCCTCACGCTCCCCCGAGGTCGGGGAGAGCGCGACGAACGCCGAGGTCAGGAAGAGATAGGACCCGAGGCCGACCGCGAGGGGGAAGATGAACTGCATGGTCGTGGCCCCGGGCAGTGCCGCACCGGACTCGGTGACCCGCACGCTCACGGCCAGCATTCCGGTGTAGTGCATGCTGCTCACCGCCCCGCCCATGACGAGCGACGCGACGGCGACCGCGAGAGGCGACTTGATGTTGAGCGCCGCCCACAGCGCCGCGGTCGCCGCGACGACGGCGATGACCACGGAGAGACCGACCAGCACCGGGTCGTAGCGCACGTCGCCGTGCAGTCGCAGCGCGGCCATGCCCAGGTAGTGCATGCTCGCGACGCCGAGCCCGGTGGTCAGCCCGCCGAGCGCGAGCGCACGCCCGCGGTCACGGCCGTAGCCGACGGCGAAGACGCCGGCTCCGACGACGGCCATCGCGACGATCAGACTGAGGATCGTCAGGGGCACGTTGTAGTGGATCTCGGTGCCGGTGACCCCGAAGCCGAGCATGGCCACGAAGTGCATCGTCCAGATGCCGGTGCCGATGGCGGAGGCCGCGGTGATGAGCCAGTTGCGGCGCGAGGTGCCCGTGGCGCCGAGCGCACGGACGGTGCAGCGCAGCCCGAGGGCGGCGCCTATACAGGCCATCGCGTACGACAGCACGGGGGTCAGCCAGCCGAAGGCGGCGTGGTCCAGGTGTCCCATGGCTCCGGGACGCTAGTCCGGGCAGGGGCGCACAACGGGGGCGCAGTTCGAAAGCTGCTGGAATCTGACAGAGAGAGGATCCTGAACGATCGCATGACGCTCGAACGTGTGCCCCCAACGCGCATGCACGTCGTTGAGCAATCATGGCCACATGAGCGATGACCACACGCGTGTCCGTGACTTCTTCTCCGCCCGAGCGGCCGACTGGGACAGCCGGTTCCCCGACGACGGGCCCGCCTACCGGGCCGCCGCGTCCGAGCTCGGCCTGCGCCCCGGCGGTCGTGTCCTCGACGCCGGGTGCGGCACCGGGCGGGCGCTGCCCGCGCTCAGGGAGGTCGTGGGGCCTTCCGGAGTCGTGCTCGGGGTCGATCTGACTCCCGCCATGCTGGAGACCGCCACGCGGGCGGGCAGGGACCGCGAAGGGCGGCTCCTGCTCGCTGACGTGACCCGGCTTCCGTTGCGGGGCGCGTCGCTCGATGCCGTGTTCGGCGCGGGCCTGATCTCCCATCTGCCCGATCCGGCCGAGAATCTGCGGGAGTTGAGGCGCGTGGTGCGTCCCGGAGGGACCCTCGCCCTGTTCCACCCCATCGGCCGGGCGGCGCTCGCGGCGCGGCAGGGCCGTCAGATCACCCCGGACGATCTGCGGGCCGAGGAGAACCTCCGCCCGCTGCTCGCCGCTTCGGGATGGAGCATGACTTCGTACGTCGACGAGGACGCGCGGTTCCTCGCAATGGCCGTACGGGAGGACTGAGCCGCAAGCCCAACCAAACGGGCCGACGGATCACTGGCGTCCGGCAACTTCCGCGGCGAACGCCTCCGGGTTGTCCAACATGACGTTGTGCCCCGCCTGCGGCACGGTCACCACCCGCACCCCGGACGCCACCAGCTGGTCTGCGCCCACAAGTTCGCCGCTCCGCGCGCCCTGCAAGAAGACACGCTCCACGGGCGCGTCCATGAGCATCGCGCGCATCGTCGGTTTCGTCCCTCGCACGAGGCACGTCGCGCTGCGGTGCAGGGCGCGGGGATCGGCGAGCCGCATGGTCGCCGCCCACTGGGGGCCAACCCTCTCGAGCACGCGCGCGTGCCCGTCGGCCACGAAATCCTCCTCTTCGTAGGCCGCGATTCCGCTGCTGCCCTCCGTCGCGGCGGGGTTGGGGTCGAGGTTGGCCTCGGTGAGGACCAGCCGTGACACCAGGTCGCTGCGGCGGTGCGCCAGCACGATGGCCACGGAGCCGCCCATGCTGTGCGCGACGATCTCCGCTCCGGTCAGCTGGGCCTCGTCCAGCGCCGCGGCCAGGGCGTCCGCGTGCTCCTCCAGGGAGTAGCCGAAGTCCGCCGGCCGGTCGCTGATGCCGTGGCCCGGCAGATCGACGAAGAGCGATCGGCGTCCGGCCAGTTCGGGCCTGGCCGCGATATGCGCGTGATAGACCGCCGACGCCGCCCCGAGCCCGTGCACATACACCCGGGCAGGGTCCGATCCCTCACTCTCCGTCCAGCGGATACAGCTGCCCTGTGCGTCGAACCGTGCCTGTCGCATCGTCGCTCCCCCACTCGTATGCCGGTGCTCCGAAGAAGAATACATCGGTCACGATGTATGGCGGATCAGAGGTACACCGCTGGTGCGACAGAATGCCCTCCATGCTCGAACTGACCATCCTCGGATTCCTCTACGACACGCCCCTGCACGGCTATGAGCTGCGCAAGCGCATCACCGCGCTGACCGGGCACGTACGACCGGTCGCGGAGAGCACGCTGTACCCCGCCATCAAACGGCTGGAGAAGGCCGGCCTGCTGGCCCGCGAGACGCAGCCGGGCTCCGTGGCGGCCCCGCGTCACGTCCTGAACCTCACCGCGGCGGGCAGGAGCGAGCTGCGCCGCAGGCTCACGGAGCCGCAGCGGGCCGACATCACCGACGAGAACCGCTGGTTCACGGTCCTCGCCTTTCTGCGCCACGTGGACGACAAGGCGGCCCAGGCCGCGGTCCTCGAGCGCCGCCTGGCCTTTCTGGAGGAGCCGGCCAGCTTCTTCTACGACGGCGAGCGTCCACTGCGCGCCGAGGAACTGGACGACCCGTTCCGACGCGGCATCCTCACCGTCGCGCGTGCGACGAGCCGTGCCGAACTCGCCTGGCTGCGGACGACGTTGAGCTCACTCCGCTGAGGAGGGGGCCGCTTCGTCCGTGTGCGCCACCGGGCAGCCCCGGACGCCGGGCACCGGGAACGTGCCGAGCTCACCGACGCGGTACCCCTTCGGGTAGCCCTTGATCTCCCAGTTCTGCCGGGCGTAGTGCGGTGCGGTACGAGGCGGCATCAGGCGCACGGCCCGGCCGCGCAACCGCACAGCGCGCCTGACCAGCGTGCGGGTGACGGCGCCCGGCGGTTCGTAGCGGAAGGCGCGCAGGAGGGGCTCGTCGAGCAGGGCGAGAGTCGAGGCGCGCAACAGGGGCGCCAGCGGGCCGGGATACCAGGAGGCCATGAGATCGAGGGTCGCGTCGGAGACCTTGCGCGCCCCCTCGTCCCAAGCGAAGTGGGCCTCTTCGTAGGCATCGAGACACTTCTCGAAGGCTTCGTAGGTGTCCGGGATGTCCTGGATCCCCATGTGCCGCCCCAAGGTGCGGTAGTAGACGGCGGCAGCGGTCGTCTCATGGCGTGACAACGTGCGCCATCCGTAGGCGTCGATCCAGCGCTTGGGCATGACGACGAACGTGCACAGGACGTAGCGCATGTCTTCGTTGCTGATGTCGTAGCTGTGGTGCATCTGGTTGATGCGGCGGATGGCGGTGCGGCCCTCGTCCGTGCCGAAGCCGTGCTCTACGACGGTGTCGAGCAGCAGGGCCGTGTCGTCGTACCGCTTTTGCGTACGATCCGTCAGTTCCGCCGTCTCGGCGAGGAGCCGGCCGATGCTGGGCACGGCGTACGTGCGGTAGAGCGCCAGCTCAAGAGCGCGGGTGTAGTCCCAGGGGAATTCGTACGTCGCGGTGAGCCGGTAGATCGCCAGGGCGTCCTTCTCCGGGTCCAGACGCCGAATCTCCTTGAGCCGGTCATAGCGCTTCACCGCACGGACCCCCTTCTGTCGTTGGAGCTCCAACTCTACGTTGGGGTACAACAGATGAGTGATCATCAGCGGCAACCACAGGGGGAAGGTGGCCCACATGTTCGACAAGATCCGCAAGCTGTGGCGCACGGACGAAGCTGTTCGCAGCAAGGAGAAGCGTCCGCACAACCTCTTCGAGGCGGCAGCCGTCTACGTGGCGGCGAGCGCCGAGGACGACCAGGACCGCATGGACGAGGCCACGGGCTGGGTGTCACCGGAGGCTCTGTCTTTTGGCGTCAGCGAGCTCGCCTGTCGAGCGGTCATCGCCCTCGCCCGGGAGCGCGACGAGTCGCCGACGGACGTGGCACGAACGCTCCTCGGCCTGCCCGCCGCCTGACGTCCCGGTCACGCGCCCCTCGACGATCAAGCGGACCTGTGGTTAGGGTGCGCCGACGGATGAAGCGATGGGGAGGCTGGCATGGCCGGAACGGACGACGCTGTCGCCGCCGATGACGACGCGCTGTACGTGCTGACCGCGGTGCTGCTGACACCCGCGAAGTTCCCGAGTGTGCTCGGTGACGACTATCCGGAGGCGTGCGCGGCTCTGGGGCTCGCGCCGCTCGCCGACGGGTACGGTCTGGTGCTCGGTCAGGACGGTGCGGGTGCCCGGTGGACCGTCGTCATCGACGACGTCTCCCTTGTGGCCGTCGCGATCGCCTCCTGGGACTGCGGCATGGAGTACGACCTGTCGCCCGACGAGCGCACGGTGGTCGCCGCGCTTCCCGGCTGGCCGCTCGCGGTCGCCGTGGCGGCACCCAACGTGCCCGCGCCGCACGATCCCGAGCCCGAGGAGGCGGACGAGAAGCCGCTCTCGCCTCCTCAGTCCGACACCTGGGGTCCCGCTCAGCGACGGCTCGGCGCCGACGAGATCGCGCTCCAGTGGGCGGCCTGGCGGGATCGGATCGACGACGCCGACTTCTTGACCGACGGAGCCGAGGCCGTCGCGGATCAGGGGGACAAGGACCCCGGCCCGCGGAACAGCGACGCCCCCGAGACCGATGCCGACGCCGATCAGGGCCATCTCACCGGCGTACGACGCGTCCTGGCGGAAGCACGGGCGTACGTGGACACTCCGCCGCCCCTGGGTCGCGTGCGGTCGTCGTTCGCCTCCGGAGAGGCCCGCACCCTGCGTGCCGACGGTCCTGGCTGGTCCATGGTCGCCAGGACCGACGACATCGCGTTCGTGCTCCTCGACGAAGAGCCTGGAGAAGTGCTGCCGGTGGGCCGCGGGCCCGAACTCCCCTCGCTTCTCGACGCGCTCGACAAGATGGCCGTGCGCCCCGCCTGACGCGCGGGGCACACGAGGGCGAGCGCCGTCACTCCGGCGGCGGGGTCAGTGGCCCAGCTCCTTGCGTGAGACGCGGCGCAGCCTGCGCCGCTGCCCGGGATCGAGGGTCAGATAGGCCGCCGCCGGGACACCCAGCACGATCAGGAGGGCGGCCCACCAGGGCAGCCAGAACAACAGGATGATGCCGACCGCCACACCTCCTGCGGCGATCTTCGCGTTCTTCGACATGTGCGACGCCTCCTTCGCGGCTGTTGCCGCTCTCTGTCTTGAGAAACGGCATCAGGCCGCCCACGGTTCCAGTCTGCTCCCCTGATAGATCCCTGAGGAGCGACCCTGACGCAACCCTGAGGAGCGCCGCGGGTCAGCGACTACTCGACCCTGAGCGGCTCGCCGACCTCGTACATGTGGCGCAGTACCTGCCGGTAGGAGTCGATGAACCCGGCCTCTGTGTACGGCATGCCCAGTTCGGCGCAGTGGGCGCGGACCAGAGGCTGAACGCGGCGCAGGCTGGGACGAGGCAGGCTCGGGAACAGGTGGTGCTCGATCTGGTAGTTCAGTCCGCCCAGGAACCAGTCGGTCAGCGCGCTGCCACGGATGTTGCGCGAGGTCAGGACCTGGCGGCTGAGGTGGCCCCAGCGCTCTCCGTCGGAGTCGGTCATCTCCATGCCCTTGTGGTTGGGCGCGAAGGCCAGTCCGAGATGCAGGCCGAAGAGCGCCTGGTGGATGGCCGCGAAGGCGAGGGCGTGGCCCACCGGCATGGTGACGAGCAGGAGTGTCACGTATCCGACGAGGTGGGCCACCAGCAGGAGGCCCTCCAAGACGCGTTCGCGCGGGGCCTGGCGGCGCAGATCCTGGAAGCCGTAGATCTTCATGGCGATGCCCTGGAGCAGCGTCAGCGGGAAGAACAGCCAGGCCTGGTTGCGGGTGATCCAGCGCCGGAAGCCCACACGGACCTTGGCCTGCTTGCTGGTCCACACAAGGACGTCCGCGGCGACGTCGGGGTCCTTCTCCAGGTGATTGGGGTTGGCGTGGTGCCGGTTGTGCTTGTCGTTCCACCAGGCAGAGCTCATGCCGAGGAGGAGGTTGCCGTGGATGAGGCCGATGGCATTGCTCACCCGGCGGTCACCGGTGATCTGGGAGTGCCCCGCGTCATGGCCTATGAACGCCGTCCGGGCGCACAGCACGGACAGGACGGGCGCGAGGAGCAGCACCCACCAGGAGCCTCCGATGAGGAACATGCCCGTCGCCACGGCGGCCAGCGCCACCGTGTTGACCACGATGGTGCGGGCGTACCAGCCGGTGCGGCGGCCCAGCAGCCCCTGTTCCTTGACGGTGCGCAGGAGAGGCGCGAAGTCGCTCCCGGCGGGCTGTCTTTTGGTGGTGACTGGGGAACGCTCCGCGACAACGGCGGCGGCCTGGGACATGGTGAGGTCTCCGGTCTCTGACTGGGTCGGGCTGACGCCAATCAACGTATGAGCCGGTGACCTGGGGCAACCATGGCGCCTTCACCCGTCTTGTAAGGGGGTCAGCACCGTCTGGAAGGGGGGCTAAGTACACCACGGGAGGGGCGTGACCGGGATCACTCCTTGATCACTCACACCTTGCCCCGAGCGTGCTGTACCCTCGGCGACTCCGCCCCTAGTAGTCAAGTTTGAGGAATGCGCCATCGCCGTGCTGAGGCCCCTTGCCGCGTCACCTTCCGAGCTCTCCGAACTGTCCCGCTGCTCTGTGCTGTTCGTATCCGCCGACCCGGCACGCATGGGCCGGGTCGCCTTCTGGCGCCCCGACGGGGACGCACCGCCCGCCTGCTCCGCGGGCACCGTCGAGGAGCTGACCGTCGCCGTGCCCGGCGACGACGGAGTACAGCTCAACGACGTGTCGGCCGTAATGCTCCCGGTGCGGGTCGCGCTGCCGGTCCTGACGCGCGCGCGTGCCGCGTCGGGAAGTCATCCGACGGCCGCGTTCTGGGGAGCTGCGGGGGTGCTCGCGCTGCAACTCGCCGCACGCGGCCTGCTGCTGCCCGGACTGACGCCGAGTGATCACGACGCATGGCGCTCGGGTCCGCTGGGCGCCGACGACCTGCGACGCCTGCGCGACCTCGCCGCCGCGATGCCCCCTGCCGCGCACGCCCTCCCGCTGGCGGACACCGAACCGCCGCGGCTGCCCGAACCCGAGCGGCTGCTGCGCCAGTTCCTGGACGCGGTGGCCGACGCGCTGCCGCGCTCCCCCGCCGCGACGCTGGCCGCGGGAGCGCCCGCCTTCGCCTCCCCGCAGCCCCAGCACATCCCCGATCAGCGCCCCTGGGCCACCGATGTCGCCGCAGGACACGACGCCGGCGTACGCATCTCGCTGCGCGTCGAGGTGCCCGGCCTGGTGTCGGACACCTCCGAGGGGACCCGACTGCCGTTCCGCGCCGTGCTGCAGATGCACAGCGTCAGCGACCCCTCGCTCGTCGCCGACGCGGCCGAGGTGTGGGCCGGTTCCGGCGCATCGGGGCAGGCCTTCGGGCCTCGGTCCCGGATGGATGCCCTGCTCGCGCTGCGTCGCGCCACGCGCGCGTGGCCGCCGCTCGCCCCGTTGCTCTCGGCCACCGTGCCCGATGCGATCGAGCTCGCCGACGAAGAGGTCACCTCGCTCCTGGGCGAGGGGGCCCGGATGCTCGCCACCGCGGGTGTCGATGTGCACTGGCCCAGGGAGCTGGCACGGAACCTGACCGCCCGCGCGGTCATCGGCCCGCCCGACGACGAGGCCAAGGACCCGGACAAGCCGTCGTCGGACACGCCGTCCTACCTCTCCGCCGACGCGCTGCTCACCTTCAACTGGCGGTTCGCGCTGGGTGGTCAGCAGCTGTCCCGCGAGGAGCTCGACCGTCTGGCCGAAGCCAACCGCCCCGTGGTGCGCCTGCGCGACCAGTGGGTTCTCATCGACCCCGAAGAGGCCCGGCGCGCTCGCGCGCACCAGGACCACAAGGTCACGCCGATCGATGCCCTGAGCGCCGTTCTGACGGGCACCACGGAAGTGGCGGGGCGCCGCGTGGACGTCGAGCCCACGGGCTGGCTCGCCACCCTCCGCGAGCGCCTCGCGGACCCCGAGGGCATGGAGCCCGTCGGACAGCCCGAAGCTCTCGCCGCGAACCTGCGCGACTACCAGCTGCGCGGCCTGAACTGGCTGGCCCGGATGACCTCCCTGGGCCTGGGCGGCTGCCTCGCGGACGACATGGGTCTCGGCAAGACGATCACGCTCATCTCCCTGCATCTGCACCGGCAGTCGGACCGCGAATCCGCGGGCCCCACCCTGGTCGTCTGCCCCACGTCCCTCATGGGCAACTGGCAGCGCGAGATCGAGAAGTTCGCCCCCGGCACGCCCGTACGCCGCTTCCACGGTGCCCGGCGCAGCCTGGAAGGCCTCGCCGACGGGGAGTTCGTGCTCACCACGTACGGCACGATGCGACTCGACGCGGAGAGCCTGGCCCACACGCCGTGGGGGATGGTCGTCGCCGACGAGGCCCAGCACGTCAAGAACCCCTACTCGGCCACCGCCAAGCAGCTGCGCACCATCGGGGCACGCGCGCGCGTGGCTCTCACCGGCACCCCCGTGGAGAACAATCTCTCCGAGCTGTGGGCCATTCTCGACTGGACGACACCGGGCCTGCTCGGCAAGCTCGGCACTTTCCGCACCCGCTACGCCCAGGCCGTCGAGAGCGGCAAGGACCCGGCAGCGGCCGAGCGACTCGGCCAGCTCGTGCGACCCTTCCTGCTGCGCAGGCGCAAGTCCGATCCGGGCATCGCGCCCGAGCTGCCGCCCAAGACGGAGACCGACCGGGCCGTGTCGCTCACCACAGAGCAGACGGGCCTCTACGAAGCCGTGGTGCGCGAGACGCTCGCGGAGATCGCCGGCGCCGACGGCTTCTCCCGCCGCGGTCTGATCGTCAAGCTGCTCACCGGTCTCAAGCAGATCTGCAACCATCCCGCGCAGTACCTCAAGGAGGACGAGCCGCGGATCGAGGGCCGTTCCGGGAAGCTGGAACTCCTCGACGAGCTGCTCGACACGATCCTTTCCGAGGACGCGAGCGTGCTCATCTTCACGCAGTACGTGCAGATGGCGCGCCTCATCGAGCAGCACCTGGCAGCCCGCGGCACCCCGTCCCAGTTCCTGCACGGCGGTACGCCCATCGCGGCGCGCGAGGCGATGGTGGAGCGCTTCCAGGACGGTGAAGTCCCGGTCTTCTTGCTGTCGTTGAAGGCCGCGGGCACGGGACTGAATCTGACGCGGGCCGAGCACGTCGTGCACTACGACCGCTGGTGGAACCCCGCCGTCGAGGCGCAGGCCACCGACCGGGCGTACCGCATCGGGCAGACACAGCCGGTCCAGGTGCACCGGCTGATCGCGGAGGGGACGATCGAGGACCGCATCGCCGACATGCTGCTGCGCAAGCGGGAGTTGGCGGACTCGGTCCTCGGTTCGGGCGAGGCGGCGCTGACGGAACTCACCGACGCCGAGCTGTCGGATCTGGTGGAGCTGCGAGGGGGGACGCGATGAGCGACATGTACAACGAGTCGAATGGCGACACACACGGGGACGGCCGTCACGGGGAGGGCGCGGACGAGCACGAGCGCACCTTCGCGGCACTGCCGCCCGCGCACGGGCGGGGGTTCGCGCAGAGCTGGTGGGGCCAGGCCTGGCTGAAGGCACTGGAGGACACGGCGCTGGACCTCGCGCAGCTGAAGGCCGGACGCAGACTGGCGCGCGCGGGGGCCGTGGGCGCGGTCTCGGTACGCCCTGGCCGGATCACCGCGGTCGTCCAGGACCCTGACGGCACGCCGCACCGCTCCGACGTACTGCTTCAGCAGCTCAGCGAGGACGAGTGGGACCGCTTCCTGGGCATGGCCGTGGAGCGGGCCGGCCACATCGCGGCGCTGCTCGACCGCGAGATGCCGCCGCATCTGGTGGAGGACGCGGCGGCAGCGGGGGTCGAACTCCTGCCCGGCATCGGTGACCTGGAGCCGGAGTGCGACTGCGACGCGTGGGACCACTGCGGCCACACCGCCGCGCTCTGCTATCAGGTGGCCCGGCTGCTCGACCAGGATCCGTTCGTGCTGTTCCTGATGCGGGGCCGTGCCGAGCGCGAGCTGCTGGACGAGCTGCAAGTACGCAGCGTGGCACCGGCGGAGGCCGAGGAGGAGCCGGCGCAGGAGCAGGAGGGGGCCCAGGAGGGCGTGGACGCCGACGAGGCGTACGCGGAGGGGGCCATCCTCCCTCCGCTGCCCGACCTCCCTCCGCTGCCGTCAGAGCCGGGCCTGCCGCCCTCACTCGACACGGAGGCGGAGCCGGCGCCCGGTCTCGATGTGGCAGCGCTGGAGTTCCTGGCGGCGCAGGCGGCCGTGGAGGCGCACCGGATGCTGGCCGAGGCGCTTTCCTCCGGGCACGAGCAGAAGCCGGTCGAGCAGGAACTGACGCTGGACGAGGATGCCGTGCGCCTCTCCGTCATAGCTCCCGCGGCGGTGGCCGGACGTCTCGCGACCGCCGCTGGCCGCGGCAAGGACGGGCTCGCGCTGGCCGTACGGGCCTGGGAGCTCGGAGGTCCTGCCGCGCTGGCCGTCCTGGAGGAGGAGTGGACTCCTGAGGCGGACGCACTGGCACGCGCGCGTGCGGCGCTGGACGCGGCTTGGGACGACGACGAGCGGCCACAGCTTCGGGCCGCCCGCAATCGCTGGACGGTGGTCGGGAGCGATGCCCAGCTGCGGCACGGGTCCGACGGCCGCTGGTGGCCCTACCGCAAGGAGCGCGGCCGCTGGACCCCGGCGGGCCCCGCGGCCCACGACCCCGCGACGGCACTGGCCGCGGTGACCAGCGGAGAGTAGGGGCAGGCAGATCCGGTGCGGGCATCCCCGCGTGCCCGCACCGTCGCGTGCCCGCACCCCCGCGTGTCCGCACCGTCGCCCCTACGGAGCGCGCCACCCCACGCGTTCACGCCACCGCAGCGCACCTCCTGGCCGGAACGGCGGCCACCGGCGTGTCCACGCCGCTCACACACGCGCCGGGAACACCGGCACGTGCACTCCCCCTGACCAGCGATTGAGCGCGAGCATGTCATCCGCGACTGTGGATCACACCGGTTCAGGGGGTACCGACCGCGACTGGCCTCCCCCTTCCCGCAGGGCCCCGGAGTGAATGAGTACGTCAGCGTGATCCAGGCGAAGGGGGAGGACAAGGGCCAGGTGCCCAACGACCGCTGACCGGCCTGTGGGTGACGGCGGCGCCTCCTGCCCCTCGCGGGAGGCGCCGTCAGCACGCCCCCTCACGTTCACCTCTCTGCCTCCCTGTGTTCGTGGCGACGGCGAAGTCTGATCGCTGTCACCGAACACTTGCGCCCCAGGAGGCACTCATGTCCCCGCACGCCGCCCGTCAGCGTCGCGTCCGCCGTTCCGTCGCAGCAGGTGTGCCGATCGCCGTGCTCACCGCGATCGCGGTGACCGGGACCGCCACGGGGGCCCCGACCGGCGGCAAGGAGAAGGCGCCCCGGATCACCTCGACGGCGACCCTGGGCGACGTCCCTCTGGGCAGGTTCAGCAACTCCCTGCTGCCCGGGACGGTGAACGACGACCGCGGTGTGGATCTCGGCGGCATCGGCAGCGACATCTATCCGGCGGGCCGCAAGGGCGAGTTCTGGACGGTCACCGACCGAGGCCCGAACGGCCAGATCAAGGTGGACGGCAAGAAGCGGCGCACTTTCCCCGTGCCCGGTTTCGACCCGGCGATCGTGAAGGTCCGCGTCTCCGGTGACACCGTGAAGGTCATCGACGCGCTCCCCCTGACGACGTCCTCCGGCAAGCCCGTCACCGGACTGCCCAACCAGAAGGGGCGCGACGAGGCGCCCTACACCTACGACGCGAAGACCCCGCTGACGTACGACCCGAACGGCCTGGACACCGAGGGCATCGTGCGGGCGCACGACGGCAGCTTCTGGCTGGTCGACGAGTACGGGCCCTCACTCGTGCATGTCTCCGCTCGCGGGAAGGTACTCAAGCGCTATGTTCCCCAGGGCCTGAAGCTGTCGGGCGCCGACTACCCGGTCGTCGAGGCGCTGCCCGGCGTCCTGCTGCACCGCAAGGGCAACCGCGGCTTCGAAGGGCTCGCCCAACTGCCGGGCGGCGACCTGGTGATGGCGGTCCAGAGCCCGCTGTCCCTCCCGGACGAGGACGCGGGGGACGCATCGCGGACGGCGCGGCTGCTGCGTTTCTCACCGAAGAAGCAGGCGGTCACCGCCGAGTACGCGTACCGCTTCGACGCGGTGGATGTCGTCGACCCGGGCGAGGACGACACGTCCGAGCTGAAGATCTCCTCCGTGGTGGCCGTCGGCCGTGGCCGGCTCCTCGTCGAGGAGCGCACCGACAAGGCCGCGCGGCTGCAGATGGTGAAGCTCGACCGCCGCTCCGACATCCTCGGAGAGCGGTGGGACGACGCCGCCACCAAGCCCTCCCTGGAGCAGCTCGACGATCCGGCGGCCTCCGGAGTGCCCGTTCTCAAGAAGCGTCTCCTGGTCGACCTGGACACCATCGACGGAGTGCCGGACAAGATCGAAGGCGTGGCTCGCGTGAACAGTCGCACCCTCGCCCTGATCAACGACAACGACTTCGGGATGACCGACGGGGCAGAGGCGTTCGACAAGGACGGCCGGCTCGTGGACAGCGACGTGGAGACCACGGTGACGTACGTGCGGCTGCCGAAGGGCATCTGAGCCCGTCGGCCCCACGCTCGACACCCCGGTCAGGACAGTGGTCTGGTGACGCCCACCTGCAAGAAGTAGTAGGGCACTTCACTGTCCACACGTGAGGGGACCAGGGAGTCCAGGTCGCTGGGCAGATCGCTGGGGAAGTCCGATGGCAGGCCGCTGGGCAGGTCAGAGGGCAGCTCCGTCGGAAGCTCGGACGGAAGCTCCGAGGGGATGCTCAGCGACGGGGTGGGCTTGCCTTCCGAGCTCTCGCTGGCCCCCGAGGGGCCCTTCTTGTCACCGGAACCGTCACCGCTGCTGACCACGAGGACCACTGCGGCGACGACTCCGATCGCGACGAGCACGGCGAGCAGGACGAACAGGCCGCCGCGCCGCCCGGAGGGCCCACCCGGCGGCGGCTGAGGCGGCCACCCGCCACCGCCAGGGGGCACACCGCCACCCGCAGGAGGCCACCCCCCGCCGTCCGGGGGCGGCCCGTACCCGCCGCCCGGAGGCGGACCGTACCCTCCTCCGGGCGGGCCGAAGCCACCATCGCCCGGAGGGGGCGTGTCGCCCGGCGGAGGGGGAGGCGGCGGTACGGGCGGCATGGCCATACCGTCAAGAGTCGCCTCGAAAGGGTCAGGATGCGACCCCTGTGCGGAAGTTGATGCCTTCGGAGTGGAGCCTCCGGTCAGCCCCGCGCCCCCAGGAGGTGGTCCATGGCCAGCTGGTCGAGGTGTTCGAAGGCCATGCCACGGTCCGCGGCGGCCGTCACGTCGAAGTCCTCGAAGGCCGCGCGGTCGGCGAGCAGCCCGGAGAGGCCGTCCTCCGCGGTCGGCAGGGCCAGCTCGTCCAGACGGGATGCCCGCAGGGCCTCCTGGACGTCCGGGTCGGCGCGGAACGCGGCAGCACGATCCCGAAGGATCAGGTAGTTGCGCATGCAGCCGGCCGCCGAGGCCCACACACCCGCGTAGTCCTCCGTACGCGGAGGCTTGAAGTCGAAGTGCCGCGGTCCTTCGTAACCACCCCTCTCCAGGAGGTCGACCAGCCAGAAGGCGCTCCGCAGATCGCCCGCCCCGAAGCGCAGGTCCTGGTCGTACTTGATGCCGGTCTGGCCGTTGAGGTCGATGTGGAAGAGCTTGCCCGCCCACAGGGCCTGGGCGATGGAGTGCGGGAAGTTGAGGCCGGCCATCTGCTCATGGCCTACTTCGGGGTTGACGCCGAAGAGTTCGGAACGCTCCAGGCGCTCGATGAAGGCGAGGGCGTGCCCGACGGTGGGCAGCAGGATGTCGCCGCGCGGCTCGTTCGGCTTGGGCTCGATCGCGAAGCGCAGGTCGTATCCCTGCTCCGTCACGTAGTCGCCCAGGAGGTCGAAGGCTTCCTTCATGCGGTCGAGAGCGACGCGTACGTCCTTCGCCGCACCGGACTCCGCGCCTTCCCTGCCGCCCCACGCGACGTAGGTACGGGCGCCCAGTTCCACCGCGAGGTCGATGTTGCGGATCGTCTTGCGCAGCGCGTAACGGCGCACGTCGCGGTCGTTGGCGGTGAACGCCCCGTCCTTGAAGACGGGGTGCGTGAAGAGGTTCGTGGTCGCCATCGGGACGACGAGGCCCGTCGCGTCGAGCGCCTGGCGGAAGCGCTTGACGTGCGAATCGCGCTCGGTGTCCGTGGCGCCGAAGGGGATCAGGTCGTCGTCGTGGAAGGTCACTCCGTAGGCACCCAGTTCAGCCAGGTGACGCACGGAGTCGGCCGGGTCGATGGCCGCCCTGGTCGCGTCCCCGAACGGGTCCCTTCCCTGCCAGCCGACGGTCCACAGGCCGAAGGTGAACTTGTCCTCAGGAGTGGGCTGGTACGTCATGTGCGGCTCCCTGGATGACTGGTGCACGACTGCGTGGCCGACCCGGGCATGACTGCGTGCCCGTGATGTACGGCTGCCGCGACTATTTCGTCATGGCGCTTAACAAATTAGTATCCGGAGGCATCCCTGGGAAGGTCGGACGGAAAGAAGTCCGGGCGTGCCCGGAAAGAGCCGCGGGAACGGAGACCCTCGATGTCCTCAGCACCAGCAGCCGACGGCCCCCTCGTCGTCGGCGTGGACAGCTCCACGCAGTCCACGAAGGTTCTGGTCGTCGACGCCGCCACGGGCAGGGTGGTGGCCAGTGGTCAGGCCCCGCACAGCGTCAGCTCGGGGGGCGCCCGCGAGAGCGATCCCGAGGAGTGGTGGAACGCCCTGTGCGCGGCGCTGGACCAGTGCGGCAGCGCGGCGCGCGAGGCCGCAGCCGTATCGGTCGGCGGCCAGCAGCACGGGCTCGTCACGCTGGACGCGCAGTCCAGGCCGGTGCGGCCCGCGCTGCTGTGGAACGACGTCCGTTCGGCGACGCAGGCCCGCTCGTTGGTGGACCGCCTGGGGGGACCGAAGGCGTGGGCCGAGCGCGTCGGCAGCGTGCCGGGGCCCTCCTTCACGGTGACCAAGTGGGCCTGGCTCAGCGAGCACGAGCCCGAGGCGGCCCGCGCCACCGCGGCCGTGCGACTCCCCCACGACTACCTCACCGAACGCCTCACGGGATCCGGCACGACCGACCGGGGCGATGCCTCCGGTACGGGATGGTGGGCATCAGGGACGGAGGCGTACGACGAAGAGGTCCTGGGCTTGATCGGCCTGGACCCCGAACTCCTTCCGCGCGTGGTCCGCCCCGGTGAGGTCGCGGGCACTGTGCGCGGAAGCGGCGAACTGCCCTTCTCCAAGGGCACGCTGGTCGCGCCCGGCACCGGCGACAACGCGGCCGCGGCACTCGGACTCGGCCTGCGCCCCGGCACCCCGGTGCTGAGCCTGGGAACGTCGGGAACCGTCTACGCGGTCTCCACGCGGCGCCCCGCGGATCCGACGGGGACGGTGGCCGGCTTCGCCGACGCACGCGGCGACTGGCTCCCGCTGGCCTGCACCCTCAACTGCACCCTGGCAGTGGACCGGGTGGCCGCCCTGCTGAGCCTGGATCGCGAGGCGGTGGAGGCGGGCGGCGCCGTCACCCTGCTGCCCTATCTGGACGGCGAGCGCACCCCTGACCTGCCACACGCGTCGGGGCTGCTGCACGGACTGCGGCACGACACGACGCCGGGTCAGCTCCTACAGGCGGCCTACGACGGGGCCGTGCACTCGCTGCTCGGCGCCCTTGATCTGGTCCTGGACGCGGACGCGGACCGTTCGGCCCCGCTCCTGCTCATCGGCGGCGGAGCACGGGGCACGGCCTGGCAGGACACCGTGCGGCGCCTTTCCGGACGCCCCGTTCAGGTGCCCGAGGCCCGGGAACTGGTCGCGCTCGGCGCCGCCGCACAGGCCGCGGGCCTCCTCACGGGCGAGGACCCGGCAGCTGTCGCGCGCCGCTGGGGTACGGCCGAGGGGCCCGTGCTGCCCTCTGTGGAGCGGGACGAATCGGCTCTCGCCCGGATCGCCGGGGTAGTCTCCGACGCGGCGCCGCTGCTCGGCAGCGCGGGCCAGGAGGACACACGGCCATGAGGACGCAAGAGCAGGGGCTGACGGGGGCATGACCGCACCACCGCACGACGCGCGCCAGGGCACGTCCGAAGCCCGGCTGCCCGACACCCAGCAGGGGATGCGCCGCCGCAACCTCTCCCGCGTCCTGCACGCCGTCGCGGCGCACGGGCCGCTGTCCCGTGCCGCCGTGGCCACCCGGATCGGCCTGACGCGGGCCGCCGTCTCCACCCTGGTGGACGAGTTGATCCGCTCCGGGCTCCTGGACGAGCTGGGCCCCGAGCGTCCCGGCAAGGTGGGGCGCCCGGGTTCCGCACTGGCGGTCAGCGGAAGCGGACCGGCCGGCATCGGCGCCGAAGTGGGTGTCGATCACCTCTCGGTCTGCGCCGTCGACCTGCGTGGAGAGGTACGCGCGCGTGCCGTGCGGCAGGGCGACAACCGGGGGCGTGCCCCCGAGCCCGTCGTCAAGGAACTCATCGCCCTGATACGGCAGGTGAGCAACGAAGCCCACCAGGCCGGGCTGCGTCCGGCGGGACTCGCCGTCGCCGTCCCCGGGCTCGTCGCCCGCGGAACAGGAACGGTGGTCCGTGCCCCCAACCTCGGCTGGCACGACGTCGACCTCGGCACTCTGCTGCCGGGCAGCCTGCCACTGACAGTGGACAACGAGGCCAACTTCGGCGCACTGGCCGAGCTGTGGCTCGGCGACTCGGTGCCGCAGGACTTCCTCCACGTCTCGGCGGAGATCGGCATCGGCGCCGCGCTGGTCGTCGACGGCCGGCTGCTGCGCGGGACGCGTGGCTTCGCCGGGGAGTTGGGCCATGTGCCGGTGTGGCCGGACGGCCCGGCGTGCCCCTGCGGCGGCCGTGGCTGCCTGGAGCAGTACGCGGGCGAGGAGGCGGTGCTGCGCGCGGCGGGCCTTGATCCGGGCACGGACCGCGTCGGGCTGCTCGCGGAGCGCGCCGCTGAGGGCGACGAGGACGTACGAGGGGCGCTGCACGACGCCGGGGCCGCACTGGGCATCGCGCTGACCGGTGCGGTGAATCTGCTGGACCCGCGCTCGGTGGTGCTCGGCGGAGCCCTGTCGCGGCTCGCGCCGTGGCTGCTGCCGTCGCTGGAGGCCGAGTTGGGGCGCCGCACGGCCAGTACGACGTGCGATGTCGCTGTCTCCGGGCTGGGCTCCGATGGTCCGTTGCTGGGGGCGGCGCACTCGGTCGTACGGGCGGTACTCGATGATCCGGCGGGGGCGGCGGCGTAGGGTCTGCTGGTCCCCCGGCGCACGCTAGGTAGCTGACGGCTGCCTCCTTGGGGCCCGACTTCTTGTGGGCCGCCTCCTGGTGGGCCGCTTCCTTGTGGGCCGCCTCCTGGTGGGCCGCTTCCTTGTGGGCCGCTTCCTTGTGGGCCGCTTCCTTGTGCGCCGCCGCGTTGTAGCCGCCTCCTTGCATGCCGCCGCGTTGCGGCCGCCTTCCTGTCAGCGCCATTGCGGTCCCCCGACGAAATGCACGTCGTACCTGTCATGGAGCTCGTCCATGCTGTCCCACCCCGCCTCACCCCGCGCAATGCGCCCCAGCTGCCGGAAGTAGCCGAACCGTTCGATCCCCGGAGTGAGCACGGCGAAAAACTCCGCCGAGCCGTCGCCCGACGCTCCGAAGGCGTGCACTGTGCCGGGCGGCACCACGATCAGACCGCCCTTGCCCACCCCCGTCAGGGTGCCGTCGAGAAGGAACTCCATCGTGCCGTCGAGCACGTAGAAGATCTCTGTGGACAGGCGGTGGTGGTGCGGACGCGTGCCGTCGGAACCGGCGGGCAGGACGAGCCGGTTGGCGCCCAGGAGTCCGCCGGTCGCCCGGCTGTCCTCCAGCAAACGGAACCGGCCGCCCCCAGGCAGCGGCACTTCCTCCGCGTCTAGTTCGTGGACGATCAGGGCTTGCGGATTGCGGGGCATGCCGTACTCCTTCGAGCTCTGTGGTGGGCGTGCGCGAGGGACCAGTCCATCGCGGGAACACAGCACGTCCAAGAAGCCGTTCATGAAGGCAGTGATCACTTGCGCTGATGAATGCGTGAAGTGCGGAACGGACATGGGCACCGGACACGGGAGGGGCGACGGCTGTGGAGCTTCGGCAGCTCGAGTACTTCGTGGCAGTCGTCGACGAGGGCGGCTTCGGCCGGGCGGCCGGGCGGCTGCACGTCGTGCAGGCCTCGGTGAGCCAACAGATCGCCCGTCTCGAGCGGGAGTTGGGTGTACGCGTCTTCGACCGGACCACCCGTCGAGTGGGTCTGACGGCGGCCGGGGAGCGGCTGCTGCCGGAGGCGCGGGCCGCGCTCGCGGCCGCTGCTCACGTGAGCCATGTGGCCGCCGAGATCGTCTCCGGTGGGGAGGGCGTGCTGCGGCTGGGCACCGCCCGGGCGTTCGCGGAGCGCGTGCATCCGGCTCTCGACGTGCTGGCTGAGCGGGTGCCGAGGCTTCGGGTCCGGTTGGTCCAGGAAGCTCGCGAGCGGCGTATCGACGCGCTACGGAGCGGAGAGTTGGATGCCGCGCTCGTCCGGGGCGACGGACTGCTGCCGGGCCTGGCGGCGGTGCGGGTCTGGGACGATCCACTGATCGTCGCGCTGCCCGTGACGCACCCACTGGCAGCTCTGCCCCGTCTTCAACCGGCCGATCTCGCCGACCTGCCGCTGCGGTTGGCGCCGCGGGACCGCAACCCTGCCTTTCATGACCTGGTGACGGGGTTGCTGCGGACTTCCGGCATCGACGTGCCGACCGGCCCGCACTTCACCACCTTGCAGGGGACTCTGGCGGCGATCGCCGCGGACTCCGCGAGCGGCGCGGACTCGTGGACGGTCTTCGACCTCGTGGGCGGGCTCCCCTCGGCCCGCCGCGTCGCCTTCCGGCCGCTCCTCGGCGCGCGATCGGCCGTCAGCCTTGCCGTGCGGCCAGGGCCGCTGTCCCCCGCGATCCGGCATCTGCTCACTGCGCTGAAGCCCATGGATGCGTCATAGGTCCTGTGACCCGTCCCCGTGGGTGGTGGGGCTTGAGTCTCCAGTAGGGGGAGACGTGAAGGTAGGGGCATGAACGGCGACACGCTCTACTCGATCGGTGATCTGGCGCGGCGGACCGGACTGACGGTCAAAACCGTCCGGTTCTACTCCGACGCGGGGATCGTGCCGCCCGCCGACCGCAGCCCGGCCGGCTACCGCCTGTACGGCGCCGATGCCGTCGCCCGCCTCGATCTCGTACGCACCCTTCGCGATCTGGGGCTTGACCTCGCCACCATCCGGAAGGTGGTGGACCGGGAGGTCTCGCTGCCCGAGGTCGCCGCGGCGCACGCAGAGGCGCTGGAAGTGCAGATCCATGTGCTGCGCCTGCGGCGCGCGGTTCTGACAGCGGTGGCCAAGCGCGGGTCCACACCTGAGGAGTTGGATCTCATGCACAAGCTGGCCAAGCTCTCCGAGGACGAACGCCGACGTCTGATCGACGACTTCCTGGGCACTGTTTTCGATGGTCTCCGCGACCACCCCGCCTTCGCTGCGGTCACCCGCTCCCTCACTCCGGAACTGCCCGACACCCCCGAGGCCGAGCAGGTCGAGGCATGGGTGGAGCTGGCCGAGCTGTTTCAGGATTCGGGGTTCCGCTCCACCATGCAGGGCATGGCCAGGGATCTGGCGGCCGACCGCGCCCCGGACGACGTCACAGGCCTGCCACGCGTCCTCGCCGCTGCCGTGCGCACCCAGGTCACCCCGGCCCTGGACGCAGGCACCGATCCGGCATCGCCCGAAGCCGAGCCCGTCGTCGCGAGCCTCTCGGCGCACTACGCGCACATCCTCGGACTGCCCGATGACACCGCCCTCCGCCGACGCCTGGTGACTCGCCTGGAGACCATGGACGACCCCCGCAGGGACCGCTATCTGACGTTGCTCGCGGTGATCAACGGGTGGCCGGCGCCGGAGAGTCTGGCGCCGGTGCTGGACTGGGCCGTACGAGCCCTGCGCGCCCGAATGCCCCGGTAGTGAGCCGGCCGAGATCGATCCGCGCCGCCCACCTCACCGAACCAGCCGATGCCGCACAGCGTCGATTCCTCTCCAGCTACCGGGTCCTGGCGGACGTACCCGGCTTCTGGCGCCTAGCCACGATCGGCATGGCGTCGAAACTGCCGCCCAGCATGGCCGGCCTGAGCCTGCTGCTCCTGGTCGGCCGGGACCATTCCTACGGCACGGCAGGCCTTGCGGTGAGCGGCTTGGCGATCGGCCAAGGTGTCACCGCTCCCCTGCGCGGACGACTCATCGACCGCCATTCCCCGGGTCCGGTCCTGCTGGGCTGTCTTGCCGTGCATCTGACGGCCACTCTTGTGCTGGTCCTGGTGGTCACGCGGGCACGGCCGCCGTGACGATCCCAGGGCCTCGAACTGCCGGGGCGCATCGCGGCAATATGTCGTTCCGGTGAACCGAGCGTCGCGCTCGTGTCGCGCGGGCAGAATCGCGAGACTGGACAGAGCGGACAGAGCCGACGGACGAGGGGACAGCGATGGAGATGGACCGGCAGGCCCACGTCCTGAGTGGCACCAGCGGCGAAGCCGCACGCCACTACGAGCGGGCGCTCGACGCGCTGTTGTTCTTCCGTGCGGAGGTCGCCGACGAGGCGCAGGCGATGGTGGCCGCGTCTCCTGATTCCGTAATGGCACACGTCTTCAGCGCCTATCTCCTTCTCCTCGGTACCGAGGAGAAGGAGGCGGCCAAGGCCCGGCGGTCCTTCGGCGCGTTCCGGGGCGCGGTCGATCTTGCCGGGCTCTCGCCGCGCGAGAGGATGCACGCGGCGGCTGCCGAGGCATGGCTGGACGGGGACATGCTGCGCGCCGGCGCGATCCTCGGCGAGGTCAGCACCGAGTTCCCACGCGACGCCCTCGCCTTGGCCGTCGGCCACCAGATCGACTTCTTCACGGGCGATGCGCAGCGGCTGCGCGACCGGGTCGGCGGCGCGCTCTCCGCGTGGGACGGCGACGATCCGCACTTCGGCCCGCTGCTGGGGATGTACGCCTTCGGGCTTGAAGAGGCCGGGCACTACGGACACGCCGAGGAGATCGGAGTGCGGGCGGTCGAACGTCATCCGCGGGACGTGTGGGGCATCCATGCGGTCGTCCACACGTACGAGATGCGGGGACTGTTCGGCGAGGGGATCCGCTATCTGGACGCCCGGACCGAAGACTGGGCCGACGGCAACTATCTCTCCGTGCACAACGCATGGCACTACGCCCTGTACGCGCTGGAGGCGGGGAGCATCGAGCGCGTCCTCGGCGTCTACGACAACACCCTCCACAACGAGGCGTCGCAGGCGGTCGCCATGGAACTCCTGGACGCCTCCGCCCTGTTGTGGCGGCTGCTCCTCACCGACATCGACGTCGAGGGACGCTGGGCGGCGCTCGCCCAGGCATGGGCGGGGCGCGAGGACGGCGCCTATTACGCCTTCAACGACGTCCATGCCGTGATGGCGTACGCGGGGGCCGGGCGGCTCTCCGACGCCGAACGGCTGGTGAAGGACCGCGAGCAATGGCTCGTCCGAACCGACCCCGCCGTGTCCAACCACGCGATGACTCGCGAAATCGGTATCCCGGTGTGCCGCGCCCTCATCGCCTATCGGCAGCGGCAGTACGACCGCGTGGTCGAGCTGCTCGCCCCGATCCGCTACCACCTCAACTCCTTCGGCGGCAGCCACGCACAGCGCGACGCCATCCAGCGCACGCTGGTGGAAGCAGCCATCCGCTCCGGCCGGCACGATCTGGCGCGCACCCTGCTCAGCGAACGCGTCAACCTGCGTCCCATCTGCCCGTACAACTGGCGAGCTCGTGCCAGGCTGGCCGACCGGCTCGGAGACACGGGCCAGGCTGCGGCCGCCCGCGCCCGGGCCGAGGAGCAGGCTGCTGTGGGGGCGGCTGCGTTGGGCTGAGGCTGCTCAGGCTGCACATGCGAATGCGGCTGCGGCTGCGGCTGCGGCTGCGTACGGATCGCTCATGCGCGGGCGTTCATGCGCGTGCGCACCTCAAGGGCCCCGGTCCCCTTCAGGGTGGCCGCGTTATCCACATTCACGGTGCTGTACACAGATTCAGTTCACACCCTTCCGGCTCAACCAGCCCTCGCCGTAACGTATTTGAGGCGGGACACCATCGCTCTGGCGGCGGTTTCGTGTCCACGCGGATCGGGGGATTCAGGTGTCGGGGGCAATCCATCCTGGGCTGCGCACGGGGTCTGCGGGCCGCACAAGGTTCCCCAAGTTCCCCACACAGCGACAAAGAGACAGAGCGGAGCAGCCTGCCATGAACCAGCCTCGGATCTTGACCGTGCGCCCCGAACCGGGTGAGTTCGCCTGGACGTTCGGCGGTGCGCCACCCGTGGCACGGATCGCTCCCGGCACGGTCCTCGACCTGTACACGGAGGACTGCTTCGCGGGGAATGTGCGCTCCGAGAAGGACCTGGTGTCCGAGGTCTGCCAGTTCCCGTTCCTGAATCCGCAGACCGGTCCCTTCCATGTCGAGGGCGCGGAGCCGGGCGACACCGTCGCCGTGCACTTCGTGTCGATCGAACCGGCCCGCGACTGGGCGGCGTCCACCACGGTCCCTCTCTTCGGGGCGCTCACCTCCACCCACACCACCGCATCGCTCCAGCCGCCGCTGCCCGAGACCGTCTGGATATGGCAACTCGACCGGGACCGGCGCACCGCACAGTTCAGCGCACATGACGGCGACTTCGAGATCGCGCTGCCGATGGACCCGATGCACGGCACGGTCGGCGTCGCACCGGCCAATCTGGAGGTGCGCTCAGCGCTCGTGCCCGACGCGCACGGGGGCAACATGGACACCCCCGAGATGCGAGCCGGGGTCACCTGCTACCTGGGGGTGAATGTGGAGGGCGCTCTCCTCAGCCTGGGCGACGGACACGCGCGGCAGGGCGAGGGAGAGACCTGCGGAGTCGCCGTCGAATGCGCCATGAACACAGTCGTGATCGTCGAACTCCTGAAGGGGATCGCAACGCCCTGGCCGCGCCTGGAGTCCGACACCCACATCATCTCCACCGGCTCGGCACGCCCCCTTGAGAACGCGTTCCGAATATCCCAACTCGACCTGGTGCAGTGGCTGGTGCGGGACTACGGCTTCAGCGAGCTCGACGCCTACCAGTTCGCGACGCAGACCGTCGAGTCGCCGCTCGCCAACGTCTGCGACACCAACTACACGTGCGTGGCCAAGATCCGCAAGGAGTGGCTGCCCGCGCGCGAAACTCACCGGGGGCTGCACGCGCGGCTGCGCGAGACGGCCAAGGTGCTGCCCCACTGAGAACTCCAGCTGTTCCCCCCACCGAGAGGCAGGCCAGCCATGGATCGAGCAAGACGATTCCCCAGCAGGCGCAGGCTGTTGCAGGGAGCGGCCCTCGCCGCCCTCCCTGCCGCGCTCCTCCCCGCCACCCGGGCCACGGCCGGGCCTCGGGCGGTCGACTATCCGCTCGCCGAGTGGGTCCCGGCAAGTACCTCCAACTACACGGCCGCCAACCGCCCCAGCACCTACCCCGTCGACTACGTGATCGTCCACGTCACCCAGGAGACCTACGCCGACACGCTCGCCATCTTCCAGAACTCGGCGAAGAAGGTGTCGGCCCACTATGTGGTCCGCTCTCAGGACGGCCACATCGCCCAGTGCGTCCGCGAACGGAACGTCGGCTGGCACGCCGGCAACTGGAACTACAACACCCGCAGCGTCGGAATCGAGCACGAAGGATGGGTGGATCAGCCCGAGTACTTCACCGACGCGATGTACGAGCAGTCGGCGCTGCTGACCTCGGCCATCTGCGATACGTACGGCATCCCCAAGGACCGCAAGCACATCATCGGGCACGTCGAAGTGCCCGGGAGCAACCACACCGATCCGGGGCCGCACTGGGACTGGACGCGCTACATCCGCCTGGTCAATTCCACCTGACATCGGCCTCCTCATCCCGTGGCGCGTGTCCGGGCGCTTGTCGGGGCGCTTGTTCGGGCACGCTCACGGGGTGACGATGGCAGCACCGCATCGCCGTCCCGGGAGGCCGAATTGACCGAACCATGGGTGGCCCTGGAGGCCGGTGCCGATCCGGCCGAGCGGGTGCGGGTGCTGCGGCGTGCCCATGAGAGGTTCACCGAGGCGGGGACGGTCACGCGACCGGTGCGTTCCGTCGTGGCCGACTCGTGGCGCCGTTCGGCCAGGGCCAGGGTCAGCCCGGAGGACACCGGCGCGGCGGTGGAACTCACCGACGGGGACCTCGGTTCGTATCGGGCCGAGCATCCGCTTGCCGGGGTGATGCCGCTGTTCCGTGAGCTGATGGGCACGTTCGCGATGGACGGCGAGCATCTCCTCGCGGTGTGCGACGCGCACGGCAGGCTGCTCTGGGTCGAGGGCCACTCCGCGACCCGGCAGAAGGCGGGACGGATGAACTTCGTGCCGGGCGCTCGGTGGGCGGAGTCCGCGATGGGCACGAATGCTCCGGGCACGGCGGTGGCGTTGGACCGGCCGGTACAGGTGTTCGCCGCCGAGCACTTCATCCGGCGCGTCCAGCCGTGGACGTGCGCGGCGGCGCCGGTGCACGATCCGCGGACCGGGCGGCTGCTCGGGGCGGTGGACATCACCGGGGGCGACGGGCTCGCGCATCCGCACAGTCTGGCCTTCGTGCAGGCGGTCGCCCGGGCGGCGGAGTCCCAACTGGCCCTGCTGTCGCCACCGGTGGAGACCAGGGACACGGTGGGTCTCACCGCGCTCGGCCGTGATGAGGCGCTGCTCCTGACCGGCGGTCGCAAGGTGCGGCTGAGCCGTAGGCACAGCGAGATCCTCGTCCTGCTCGCCCGCCACCCGGAGGGGCTGACCGGCGACGAGCTGCTGTGCGCGCTGTACGAGGACGAGTCGGTGACCCCGGTGACGCTGCGGGCCGAGCTGGCCCGGCTGCGGCGACTGCTGGGGCCGGAGTTGCTGCGATCACGCCCATACCGGCTCGCGCTGCCCGTCGAGTCGGACGTCGACGCCGTCGAGCGGCGGCTCGGTTCGGGGGCGGTCGCCGCGGCCGCCGCCGCGTACGCGGGTCCGCTCCTGCCCGCTTCGCAGGCACCTGCCGTGGCGCGGCTGCGGCGCAGGCTGGCCGATCAGTTGCGGGCGGCGCTCATCGCTCGCCGCGACCCCGACCTCCTGGCCGACTGGGCGCACACCCCGTGGGGCGAGGACGACCTGGTGGTGTGGCGGGCGCTGGCGCAGGTACGGGCGACCCCGCCGGTGCTGGCCCGGCTGCGCGAGCTGGACGCGGAGCTGACTGACGCGGGGTAGGCGAGCTGAACCCGCCGGGTGGGCTGCTGGTCGACGCGTGTGGGCCGAACTCGGCGTGCCGGCGCAGGCGCCCGGGGGGGCAGGCGCAGACGAGATTGACCGAACCCGCCCCCTGCGAACCTCCGATCAGCCACCGCCGATCAGCTCCCGCAACGTACCTGCAACGTCCGCGCTCCTACTCTCCGGGCGAGAGCTGCCCAACGGCGGGCAGCCTTCCCCGGGAGGCCACCAAGATGACCCGTTACGCAGCGCCCGGTACCGACGGAGCAGTTGTCTCCTACGAGGCCCGCTACGACCATTTCATCGGCGGCGAGTACGTCCCGCCCGCCCGCGGCCAGTACTTCGAGAACCCGAGCCCGATCAACGGGCAGCCGTTCACCGAGATCGCCCGCGGTACGGCCGAGGACGTGGAGCGCGCCCTGGACGCGGCGCACGCCGCCGCACCGGCCTGGGGCCGCACCTCCCCCACCGACCGCGCGGACGTCCTGCGGAAGATCGCCGACCGGATGGAGGCGAACCTCGAGAGCCTCGCGGTTGCCGAGAGCTGGGAGAACGGCAAGCCGGTACGCGAGACGCTGGCCGCCGACATCCCGCTCGCCATCGACCACTTCCGCTACTTCGCGGGGGTCCTCCGCGCCCAGGAGGGGTCGCTCAGCGAGGTGGACGAGGACACCATCGCGTACCACTTCCATGAGCCGTTGGGCGTCGTCGCGCAGATCATCCCGTGGAACTTCCCCATTCTGATGGCGACATGGAAGCTCGCGCCGGCCCTCGCGGCGGGCAACGCGGTGGTCCTCAAGCCCGCCGAGCAGACCCCGGCCTCCATCCACTACTGGATGAGCCTGGTGTCCGACCTGCTGCCGCCGGGTGTCGTCAACATCATCAACGGCTTCGGGGTCGAGGCGGGCAAGCCCCTCGCCTCCAGCGCGCGCGTCGCCAAGGTCGCCTTCACCGGTGAGACCACGACGGGGCGGCTGATCATGCAGTACGCCTCGGAGAACATCAAGCCGGTGACGTTGGAGCTGGGCGGGAAGTCGCCGAACATCTTCTTCGACGACGTGTGGGCCGCCAACGACGACTTCCGCGACAAGGCACTCGAGGGCTTCACGATGTTCGCCCTCAACAACGGCGAGGTCTGTACCTGCCCGTCGCGTGCCCTGGTCCAGCGGGGTCACTACAGCGAGTTCATGGAAGCGGCGGTCGCCCGCACGGAGCAGATCGTGCCGGGGCACCCGCTGGACACCGACACGATGATCGGCGCCCAGGCCTCCAACGACCAGCTGGAGAAGATCCTCTCCTACCTGGACATCGGCCAGCAGGAGGGCGCGAAGGTCCTGACGGGCGGCCAGCGCATCACGTACGACGGCGAGTTGGCCGGTGGCTACTACGTCCAGCCGACGATCTTCGAGGGCGACAACCGCATGCGGATCTTCCAGGAGGAGATCTTCGGCCCGGTCGTCTCGGTCGCGTCGTTCAGCGACTTCGACGACGCCATCAAGACGGCGAACGACACGCTGTACGGCCTGGGCGCCGGAGTGTGGACGCGCGACATGAACACCGCCTACCGGGCGGGCCGCGCGATCCAGGCGGGCCGGGTCTGGACGAACTGTTACCACGCGTACCCCGCACACGCGGCGTTCGGTGGCTACAAGCAGTCCGGGATCGGGCGCGAGACCCACAAGATGATGCTGGAGCACTACCAGCAGACGAAGAACATTCTTTGTTCATACAGCCCTCAGAAGCTTGGGTTCTTCTAGAGCCTCAAGTCGGTTGCCTGGAGGCTCCGTTCCGCTCCAGGCAACCTCTACACGTACGCCGCTCCCCCGCGATCACCTCAGCACCTCAGCACCTCAGCACCTCAGCACCTCGCGCCACGATGGGCGACTCGAGCGAATTCTCCCGGGCCAGTAGCGGACCAGGCGGACCAGGCGGCCCCGCCGACCCCTACCCTGACGACGCACACAAGCTGGACAACGACCGCGTCGTGCCTCCTGAAAGACGACTACGTGCACCACGTCGTCGACCACGGGTTCGATGATCGGGTCTTTCTGCGGCGGCCTGGGTCTGCGGGTGGGTCGGTCTCCGACTTCGTGCGCTCTCGCACTGCCGGTGCCGGATCAGGTCCTGGGTGTGGCCCGCTGACCTGGCAAGATGCCCGCATGGAATCCGGGTTCCCTTGAGGGCGACGCCAAGCGTCGAGCTCCGCCTGTCGCGTTCTGACGCCATCGCGCTGTTCGACTGGCTGATAAACACCGCCCTCGACGCCGTACCGATCACGCACCCTGCTCACAAGCAGGCTCTCGCGGACCTGCTGACGCGCCCTGGGGGGGGCGGATGCCATCGAGTCCACCAAGGAGCAGATCGCGGCAGCCCAGGTCGAGGCGGCCAAGAGCATGGGGTTGGCGAGGGGCGCTCGGCCTCGCCCTCTGTGGCCGCTTCGGCGTCACGAGCGTTCGTTGAGGGGTGCGGATCTGCGCCGGGGTTCAGTGGGTGTCAGTAGGGCGGCGAGCCGAAGGGTGTCTGCCAGATAGCGCTCATAGGGGAAGCCGGCCTTCAGGAGGGCTGTGCGGAGTTCTTCCTCGAGGGGCTTTCCCTCGGCGAGGAAGGCGGCCTGGCCCATCGGGGTGAGGGAGACCAGGCGCCGGCGCCGGTGGGCGGGGTCGACGCTGATCGTCACGTGCCCCTCCCCCTCCAGCGGGCGCAGCGCGCGGCTGATGGCCGGGTCGGACAGGTTCAGCGCCTCGGCGAGCTGGTGCTGGGTGGCGGGCTGGATCTCCTCAAGGGTGCCAAGCAGTCGCAACTGGCTTGGGGATAGGCGCTGTTCGGGGCCGGAGCGGCGCCGGGCCGCCTCGCCCATCAGCATGACCACGCGGTACAGAAGCTCTGCCAGTCCTTCGTCCATGAGCCCCACCCTACCGGATACTTGCATGGTTAATATTAACCATGCAACACTCAATGCATGGACACTCTCCCGTACGCGGTTCAGACCACGTTCCCGCTCCTCTTCATGCTGGTGCCCGCCCTCGGGTCACTGCTGAGCTGCCGCCGCAACCCCGGCAGGCCCGCGGCGGAGGTCTGGCAGCGCTGGTGGTCCGTCGGCGCCCTCGGCATCGGAAGCCTGTGGATCACGCTCTCGTTCCTGGCGTTCCCGGACGGCATGGCCGACACGATCGGCTTCGCCCACTCGCCGTTCCAGTTCGAGATCGCCTTTGCCAACCTCGGCCTCGCCCTGCTGGGCTTCCGCGGCGCGTCCGCGTCACCCCGTGAACGCCTCACGAGCGGGCTCGCGGCCGCCGCGTTCCTGTGGGGAGCGGCGATCGGCCACGTCTACCAGTGGCTCGCCCACGGCGACCACGCCGCCGGAAACACGGGCGGCATCCTGGCCAACGACATCCTCATCCCCGCCGTGATGATCGCCCTGGCGGCACGGGACCTCCGCCGTGCGCGACCCGGCGTCAGTCGCGCCATCGACCCGGCCGCCTCGCCTTTGCGGTGACCTCCGCCACGTAAGCGGCGACGGTCGCGCTCGCGCCAACTGCGCTCCACTGCCCGGCACTTCGAGCCTCACGTCACGAGCTTGGCGAACCCGCACCGCACCCCGCGTCCCCGTTCGGCGCATGCTAATTCCTCTGCGCACGTCTCCACGTCCGCCCTCCGGCATCTCCTGCCACTGACTGCCGGTGCGGAACCCGGGTGGGGCGCACACTCGACCGACGACTACAGCGGCGCAGACAATGGCCGCAGACACTTCTAGGGCATACCTAGTCCAGCGCCCCCGCCGACCGGCACCTCGTGAGTCACCGGCGCCTCTGCCGTTGGGCTTACAGCCAGGGTCCACAGAGTCGCCACAGTCGCTTGTCCGGGCGAGCGGGGTTGCGCAATTGCCACGCGATAGGCGCGCGTGTGGTCCCTTGTCGAGGGCGTAGTTCACCGAGAGCACTCTCGGCGCCGTCCGAAGAGGCGGGTCTCTGGCGACCTCGCCCGGCGTCCGCACCCCGATTGCCCCAGGCTCGGCAAGCTGGAAGCAGCGTGCGGAGTGTCGGGTATCGATCGCTCACGTCTGGGTGCGGATACGTGCCGCCAACGGAGACATGGACGAGGGCCGCACCATTTGCGGCGCCCCCAGGGCATCCCGGATCTGGCTCAGCGTGGGACATGATCGGCTGGAATGCAACTGCGGGCCTAGACGTGTTCCTGACGCGCCCTCGACGCCGATGGCGGCCCAGGCCAGACCAGTCACTGCCTCGCCTGACCGGGACCGGTGATAGCCGAGCACAGTGTCCACGGCGCCGTAAGCGCACTGCGCGCGAACAGTACTCCAGGAGTGCCCGGCGCTCCCGCAGGGGGCGCTTGAGCAATACTTCGTCGCGGAGCTGGAGGATGTCGAAGACGGAAGCGAACGGGTTCGTGGATTCCGGGTGTTGAACAGTGCGGACCCGCGGCGGCACGTCTACTGGGAACTGCCCGAGTCAACAGGTTCCTTGGTCAGGGCAGCAGCGGGATGTGGCTGGTGAAAGGTCCTGGTCATGCCGTAGGTATCGAAGGTCGAGCTGTACGCGGCGATCCGGCACGGCCACCGCAGCGGCATGAAGATGGGTGCTTGGGTGCTGATCGGGACCAATCAGCTGCTCGGCAGTGGCGAGCCTAGCAGCCAGTTGCCGGGTGCCTCGGTGTCGGTGCTGAGGTAGAACTCCTCGATGGCGGTGCGGAATTCGTCGTGGGTGATGGTGCCGCTGCCGTTGCGGTCGAGTCGTTGGAAGGCCGCGCTGGAGGTGGCCGGGTCGATACCGAGGGCCTCGTACATGCGGACGTACTCATCAGCGGTGAGCATGCCGCTCTTGTCGGTGTCCAGGGCGCGCATGAGGGCGTCGATGATGGGCGTCACCAGGCGTTCGACGGTCTGGGCATCGGCGGCGACATGGGAGCGCATGGCGGTGATGAACTGTTGGCGCCCGACGCGGCCCTGAGCATCAGGGGCGCCGGCCTCGCCCAGGACGTCCCACCAGAGCATGAAGGCCTCGCGCAGCGCGCTCTTGTTGCTCTCGTCCGGCGCCACCGCGGCGAACACCTCGCCGATCTGCTGGAAGTCATCGCGGGTGAGGTAGCCGTCGCCAGTGCGGTCGAACCAGGTGAACAGGAAGGTGAACTTCTGCTCGGTGCTGTCCTGCGCCATGGTGGCCTCCTTGAACGGGATGGTTGGTCAGGGCTCTCATGTCCTGCCTGCTTACCGTGGCGCAGACCTGCCTCCCGCGTTTCTGCTGGTCAGGCACATGTAGTGGATGCAGTCGGCAGATGCTACGGCGAATACATGCTGGGCGCTGAAGGTGGTCGGCCCAACCTTGGAACCTGGAGCCGGCGCGCCCTGGGTTCCGTCGGAACCCCAGGTTTCGATGTGTGTGAGGGAGTCGGCCCAATTCCCTTATGTGAGACGGCCGAAGATGTGGTTGGCCGGCGAGCCGGGATCGTCTCCGTAGAAGAACTCGGAGACGGCTTTGTGATATTCGGCCCGCGAGAGGGATCCGGAGACGTCGAGGTCGAGCGCGTTGAACACCTCGGCGCACTCGTCGTCGGCGGCCCGTCCGGTGCTTCCGAAGATGTGTGTGAACTCGGTGCGGCTGATCGCGCCGTCGCTGTCGCCGTCGGCGAGGTCGAAGAAGCGGTCGGCGACCGGCGCGAGCTCCTCGGGGTAGTGGGCGCGATCGGTGAAGGTGGCGGCGAACGCCTGTGTGACTTCCGCCAAGGTCACCCTGTCGTCCTTGTCGGCGTCGGCGGGGGCGATCACGGACTCCCAGAACCCGTGCATGGTCTCGTACATCTGCCGTGCCTGAGGGGAGTCGGGGGCGATGCCCCTGGCCTGGACGTAGCGTTCGCTCATCGTGACGACGTCCTGCCGCGTTATCGCGCTGTCGCCGTCGACGTCGGCGGCGCGGAACCACCGCTCGCACTTGCGTGTGCGCAGCTCATCCATAGGCGCACGGTAAATGCGCCTCAGCGGTGCGACTAGGCCTATTCTCGGCCGCCGACGTGGACGGGTGGGCTGCACTGCTCAGCGAGCGATGTCTCGTCGTCGAGGTCGACATCGGCGGGGTATGCCCCCATCGGCGGCGTCCCGGCTCCGATCGTGCATCGCCCCCTGGGTAGCCGCAGCGGAGGCACGAGACCGGAGGGGGCCGCATACGTTCAGGGGCGGCCTTGCTCGTCCGGCCGGAGCATCCACGACTCACGGGCCGCCTCGCATGCCTGAGCCGGCTCGGGCAAGGTGTCTGCCTGAGCCGGCTCGGGCAAGGTGTCGTGTCGGCGCCACGCGAAGAAGCACTGCACAAGGTGGTCGAGGACGATCGGGATGCGTTCGGTCCGTTCGAGCACGTCACCCGTACGGCATTCCAGCATCAGACGCGCAAGACGGTCCAGGAACAGCATGGCGGGAGCGCCTGAGCCAGCCAGCTCATCAATCCGCCGACGTACCTCACCGCGTGCAATCTCGCTGCGCAAGGGAGGCCGGATCACGGTGACATGGCCGGCCAGGGCCAGCGTCGCGCAGCTCTCGGGGACCACGGAGACCGGGAACGGGAGCTGGAACGGCGGGAACTCGTCGGTCGCCCGGCTCACCAGCTCGGCGTCGCCCAGCAGCAGGCTCAGGTCGTCGGGCGTGGCGAAGCGGAAGCAATAGCCGTCCAGCTCGGCGGGGGTGCCGCCATCGGGCCTAGCGCTGTAAATCTCGGGTTCGGCACTGATCTGCAGCACGCTGCGAAACCCCACGCCTTTGTTGCCGATTCCCTCGCCGACCACCTTTTCGCTGCAGGAGAGCTTGGATACGGAATCAACACGCTCCCAGGTGAAGAGGTTGCCGGCTGCGTTCACGCGACGCGCCAACTCACCCTGGATCACATCGAGTTCCGCCATAGCAGCGGCGAGCTCACGCTTCTCTCCCACCTCCGCAAGGTGGCCGTGCGGCCCTTTGGGACGACAGTCCGAAGGTAAAAGTCACCGGGCCACGGCCATTGCTGACTTGCACTTTCACCTGTCGGATACCAGCCCGCTCGCAGTGCACTGGGTGCATGTCAGGTGCGCAAAGTTCGCGGACAGCCTCCGCGGACGGTCTTTGACCACCTTGACCACCCCCAATCCCTTGGCGCCATTTCGGTCACCGCGATTAAGCGGTTCGCTCTGGTAGGCCAGCTACTCCACGAGCGGGTGCACCCCACATGAACTCCTCTACTGGCAGATTCACCGACACGAGTGCAGCACAGCCAGGCGGCGGTGGCCCGAAGTTGCATAGTCGGGTGCAGAGCGTCGGCCGTATGCGCCCATGGCGCAGTCAGCCGACTGGTTGGTCGGCCCCCGCCGCCACGATCAGTCGGGCGGCGTTGGTGACTGAGGAGTCCACGAAGAACTCGACCATCGGAACTTGCACCGTGAACACACTCTTGAGACGGGAAACGAGCCGCAGCGCGGCCAGCGAGTGGAAACCCAGCGCGAAGATGTCCGTCCGCAGGTCGATCGTCGGTACTTTGAGTACCGCACAGTAGATCTCCGCGACCTTGACTTCGAGCTCGCTGCCCTGCGCTTCCTCGGGGACGACACGCTCGCGGCTCTGCAGCGCGAGCAAGGCTGCTTGGTCAACCTTGCCGTGCGAGGTGAGCGGGAACCGTTCAACTACTGAGAACTGAGCCGGAACCAGGTGTGGGGGAAGCTGGGTACGAACGTACGCCGCGACTGCTGCCTCGTCGGCGTACGCACCGATCAGGAACGCGATCAGCTCAAGCTCGGTCGCTTCATCGGCCTCGGTGCGCCGAGGCACGACCAGGCTGCGCGCCACGTCCGGGTGGCCGTCGAGTACCGATTCGATCTCGGCGAGCTCGACCCGATGGCCGCGCAGTTTGAGCTGGCGGTCCACGCGGCCGAGAAATTCGAGGTCACCGTCGGTAGTCCATCGGCCTTGGTCACCGGTGCGATACATACGTGCGCCCGGCTCGGCCGCGAAGGGGTCCGCCAAGAAGCGCTCGGCGGTCTGCTCGGGCCGGTTGAGCAAGCCGTCACAGACGCCGGGGCCGGCCAGGTAGATCTCCCCTGTCACGCCGCGTCCAACCGGTGCGAGCAATGCGTCGAGCACGTAGACGGCGGCGTGCGGCATCGGTCGTCCGATCGGCAGCGCCTCGCGGTCGAAGTCAGCACCAGGCTGGTAGGTCGTGCTGGTCACCGCCGTTTCGGTGAGCCCATAGACGTTGGTGAGCGGAATGCCGAAGTCCAACCAGCGCTGGTAGACCTCGAGTGGCGCGCGTTCGCCGCCGACCAGCACTCGCCGCAAGGTTTGCGGAATGGGGACAACAGCCGGGTCGATCAGGCGCACTACTTCGATCCAGTAGGCGGTGGGCAGCTCACATATGGTGACCTCGCGCTCTCCGAGGAGGTGCAGCAGTTTCTCCTGGCTGGTCCGGCCGAGCACGCCGTCGAAATAGACGACGCAGCCACCGGCCAGCCAGGTGGGGAAGAGCTCCTCGACATGTACGTCGAAGGTCATCGCGGCGAGCTGCAGCATCCTGTCTTCCGGGCCCAGATCGAACGTGTCCACCGCGGCACGGGTGAACGCAGTCAGGTTGACATGGGTGACGAGGGTGCCCTTGGGCACTCCCGTCGAGCCGGAGGTGAACGGGACATAAGCAACCTGACGGCCTGTCACAGCGATGTCCTCGAGATCTTCACCGGTCTGGGCCTCGATCGAGGAAACAACCGCTGGGTCGTCGAGGGCGAGCACGTGCTGGGCCCCGGCAAAGTCCTCGGCAAGGTCCACGACCGTGAGCACCAAGCGGGGCGCGGTCTCGGCGAGGACGTGGGTCTTGCGGCTGCCGGGCGCGTCCGGAGCCACAGGGACGTAGGCCCCGCCCGCCTTCAGCACGGCGAGCACGGCGGACGGCCAGGAGGAGCCATGGGGCAAGGCGAGCGCCACCCGCTCGCCCGTGCGAAGACCCAGCTGACGCAGATGCCGCGCGAGCCGGTTGGCCTGGCTGTTGAGCTGTGCGTAACTGACCTGAGTACCGTCTTCACGCTCGATCGCCGGCGCATCCGGGCTCTGTCGGACCCGTCGCTCGAACAGCGCGTGCAGGGTGGCCGGCTCGTCCCCCGGCACGGGCCGACCGGTCAGCTCCCGATCGGGCGCGGCGTCGGTCGACGTGCGAAGCGCTCCCAGTGGGAACTCGGGATGGGACGCGGCCTCGCCGAGCAGCGCCAGGTAGCTCTCGGCCATGGCCTCGATGGTGCCCGGGTCGAACAGCGCACTGTCGTATTCGAACTGAAGGCTCAGCTCCCCCAGCGCGTCCACAGCGCCGAGACCGAGACGGAGCCGGGCCCCGCCATTGGACAACTCGTACAGCTCCGTCACCGCGCAGCCCGGCAGCGTGGCCTCGAACTCCGTGGACTGCTCGAAGGAGTACGCCGTCTGGAAGAGCGGGGTCTCCTGCGAGGTGCGTTTGGAGTCGACCCGTTTGACAAGCTCGGTGAAAGGCGCGTCTTGCGAGGAGAGCGCGTCGAAAGTACTCAGCTGGAGTTCGCGGACCAGCGAGGCGAAGGAAACGTCCGCGTCCAGCCGCAGTCGCAACGGCATGGTGTTGGCGAACAGCCCGATGAGCGACTGGTACTCGGGCCGGGTCCGGCCGGCCAGAGGCGTTCCGATCAACAGGTCGTCCTGACGGGTGTAGCGGGCCAGCAGCACGCCCCAGACACCGCCGAGCATCGCGAACGGCGTGACCCCGAGCCGCTTGGCGCAGGCGTACGCATCGGCCCGAAGCTGCTCCGGCACCACTGTCGTGAACTCGTCCCCCCGGTACTCCCGGGACGCTCCTGCACTGTGATCGACCGGCAGTGCAAGGGTCGTCGTCGCACCGGCCAGTTCCCGGGCCCACGCGTCGAGCGCGTCGCCGTACCCGCCGTCCTCGGTGAGGCGCCGCTGTTCGGCCGCGAAGTCGCGGTACTGCAGCGTGAGGTCGGGCAGATCGGGCTCATCGCCCGCGTGCCATGCGGTGTAGAGCGCGGCGAACTCGGTCCAGAACAGACGCAGCGACCAGCCGTCCGCAACGATGTGGTGCATGTTGAGGAAAATCGCGTAGGCGTCATCCTCGAGACGTAGCGCAGCAGCCCGCAGCAGCGGGCCGTGCACGAGGTCGAAGGGCTCGCGAGCGGCGGTCTCGACGAACACACGCCACTCGTCGGGGCGGGAGCGAAAGTCGAACACAGGCAGCGCGAAGGGTTGCGGCGGATCTGTGACGAGGTACAGCTCACCGTTTTCCTCGCCCACCCGGGAGCGCAGCACCTCATGCCGGCGCACGATCTCGGTCACGCAGCGCGCGGCGAGTTCCGTGTCCAACGCGCCACGCAGTCGGATCACCATGGGTATTCCGTAAACGCTGCGGCCCGGGGCGAGTTGTTCGGCAATCCAGATCTGCTCCTGCAGGAGGGAGATCCTCTCGGTCTGTCGGTTGCCCATGGGTGCTCCGGTCGGGTGCGGGGCCTTCGGAGTGGTGGTTGACTCGGTCATCGTGATCCGCTCTTCCTGACAGTCGGCTAGTAACCGAGGTCCCGGTCGACCAGGCCGATCGGCTCGAGGCCGTTCGCCAGTCGACGAATGTTGCGCCGGACCAGGTCGACGAAGGGTCCGATTGCGTGGTCCATATCGCCCGCGCAGTGCGCGGTGATCACACAGGTGGGAAGGGACCACAGCGGGTGCTCCGGAGGAAGCGGCTCGGGGTCGGTGACGTCCAGGCCCGCGCCGGCGATCCACCCGGAGGTCAGCGCACGAACGAGGTCATCTGTGATGACGAGCCCGCCGCGCGCCACGTTCACCAGGCACGCGTCCCGACGCATGGACCTGAGTCTGACTGCGTCGATCAGCCCGGCCGTGTCCGCGGTCAGCGGCGCCGCGAGGAAGACCACACGGGCCTCGGGCAGCCATGCGTCGAGGCGATCGGGAGTGCCGACCTCGGCGCCCGCCATCGGGGCGCCGCTGCGGCACACCACCTTGGGGCGGACCTTGAACGGGCGCAGCAGTGCGAGCAGTGCCCGGGCAACCCCGCCGCCGCCCACCACAAGGACCTCGGCGTTCGTCAGCCCGATGGCGGGGCGCGGCAGCCACGCGCCGGCCCTCACGGAGGCAGTGCCCTGACGCAGCACGGTCAGCGCGAGCATGAGGGCGTGTTCCGCCACCAGCTCGGACTGGACGCCCACGGCCCGGCTCCAGCGGATCCGCTGATCCATGAGCGGCAGGTAGCTTTCGACGCCGGTGCTCGCCAGCTGAACCCAGCGCACCGACGGCGCGCTCTGAAGTGCGGCTGCCAGCACCGAGGGCTGCTCGCCGGTCCAGATCAAGCCCTGAGCCCGGCCCAGCGGTACTGGTCGAACGCCTGAAGCATGCAGCGCTGTCATGAGATCGGCGGGCGCCGGCTGCGGAAGCACTGCCACTGGTAGGTCGGGAAGCATGGTCACCAGCCACTGCCCGGCGTACCCACCGCCGTGACGTCCGCCTTCACGTCGGCCAGCGCTGCCACTCCACGTACCGAATACGCGTCGAAGACCTCGCGCGGACCGAGGCTGATGCCCAAGTGTTTGCGGATCCAGCTGATCAGCCGCAACATGAACAGCGAATCCCCGCCCAGCTCAAGCAGGTTGTCGAGCACACCGATCTCGTCGAGTCCCAGGAGCTCCGCCGCGGCGGCGCCGATGCGCCGCTCGATCTCACCTGCCGGCGGTACGAACTCTGTGGGCAGGTCGGGTCGGCGCTTCGGCGGCTGCGGAAGCATCGCGTGGTCGATCTTCCGATGCGTCGTCAGCGGGAACTCCTCCAGCCGGATCAGCGCTGAGGGGATCAGATGGGTCGGCAGTTCGTCGGCGAGGAAGGAACGCAGCTCACCGACGCTCACCGTGTCCCGGTCAGCAGTCACGTAGCCGATCAGACGCTGCTCACCCGACGCGTCCCGACCAGTCGTGACCAGGGCTTGACGCACCGCTGGGTGCCGGTCGAGCGCAGCCTCGATCTCGCCCGGTTCGACGCGATAACCACGCACCTTGACTTGCTGGTCGCTGCGTCCGAGGAATTGCAGCCGACCGTCGGGAAGACGGCGTACCCGATCGCCGGTGCGGTACAACCTGGCCCCCGGAATCCCCGAGTAGCGGTCGGCGACGAACTTCTCCGCGGTGACGTCGGGCCTGCCCAGGTAACCGCGTGCCAGCGAGTCACCACCGATGAGCAGCTCGCCCTCGGTATCCGCCGGAACGAGTTCGAGCCGCTCGTCGACGACGAACATGCGGGTTCCGGCGATGGCGTCGCCTATGGACAGCACCCCGTCCTTGGGTGTCTGTCCGGGCGGCACGCTCCAGTACGCCGCGGTCGCAGTGGTCTCGGTCGGCCCGTAGACGTGCACCAGCGGAAGGCGGAAGCGGTTCCACTGCTGGACGGCTTCGGGCATGGCGCGGTCTCCTCCCATGACGACCAGGCGCAGCGATGGGGGCAGCGCCCCGCCGGTGTCCACGAGGTGGTGAACCAGCAGGTGCCAGTGCGCGGTCTGCATCTCCAGCAGCGTGACGCCACGCGCGGTGAGGAAGTCGAGCAGGGCCTCCACCGGGGAGAGCGCGACCCGGTCGGCCGGGAACACGCTTGTCCCGCCCTGCACGAGTGGGGGGAACAGCTCCTCGAGTGAGGCGGAGAACGCCGAGGCGGCCAGCATCAGGTAGCGATCACGCGGCCCCATGCCGAACTCGGCACTCGCGGCGGCTGCGAGATTCGCCAGGCCGAGATGGGTGATCATGACGCCTTTGGGTGCTCCGGTGGAACCCGAGGTGTAGATCACGCAGGCCAGATCCTCCGGCGCGGCCGCGGGGGCGCCCGGACGGGGAGCCAAGCGCCCTCGGTCCGGCGCAAGCGTCGTGACGGGCAAGCTGGTCGGCCCCTCATGCGCTCCGTCCACGATGAGAATCTTGATACCGGAGTCCGCCGCGAGGAAACTCTTGCGCTGGTCGGGGTAGTCCGGGTCGATGGGCACGTAGGCCGCTCTCGCACGCAGCACGCCGAGCATCGCGACAAGCAGGTCGACGGAGTGACGCATCATGACGCCGACGCGATCTCCGGGAAGCACTCCCGCCTCCGCCAGGCGCGCCGCCATGTGCTCGGCTTCGGCGGCGAGTTCGGCGTAGGTCAGCGCCCGCTGTGCATCCTCGGTGGCGGGGGCGTGCGGCGTCACCCTGGAGTGCTGCTCGAGCAGGCTCGGGATGAGCTTCGGCGCGTCGTTGCGCGCTGATCGAACGTCGGCGTTCACGCAGCGGACTCCTCAGGGTTGGACGACATCGACGTCAAGGGGCCTGCGGGGACGTCAACCTGCTCTGCCATCAGCTTCACAACGGGTGTGACGCCACTGCCCGGCAGCACCGGGGCGCCGAGGGCCGCGAACCCGGTCTCGAGTGCGGCCAGCGCGGTGACCAGGTCGAGCGGGTCGACGTGGCCGCAGTGACCGATCCGCACGACGTGGTCGGCCAGTTCTCCGTTGCCGGTGGTCAGTTGGACGCCTGTGTGCTCGACCACCGCATCGACGAGAGATTGCGCGCCCACTCCGGGTGGTGTGAACGCGGCCGTCACGATGCCGTTGCGCGCCACTTCTGGGGTCAGCAGCCGGAGTCCGAGGCCGCGCAAGCCCGCTCTGGCCATCCGGCCGAGCTCCGCATGCCGCCGCTGGCGCCGCTCCATGCCTTCGGCGAGTACCTGTTCGAGCGCCGCGGACAACTGGAGCAGCACGCCGATCGCCGGCGTCCAGGGGGTACGCGGGATGGAGTGGTTCAGGCTGTCACGCGTGATCGTCCAGTCGAAGTAGTACCGCATGTGCCTGGCCTCGGCGTGCCGGCGCCAGGCGCGCTCACTGACCGAGACGAAAGAGACCCCTGGCGGCGCCATCAGCGCCTTCTGAGTCCCGCTGACCACGACGTCCAACCCCCACGCGTCGGCCTGCATTTCGCAGCCGCCGACCCCGGAGGCCGAGTCCACTATCGTCAGCACGTCGCGAGTCGCTCGCCCGAAGGCCTCAAGGTCGGTGACGACGCCTGTGGAGGTCTCGCAGTGCACGACGATCGCCGCGACGATCTGCGAGTCGGCCTCCAGACAGGCTTCGACGACGGCAGGGTCCGGCTCGCAACCCGGTGCGACGTCGAGCACGACCGTCTCGAGGCCGTAAGCGCGGCACAGCTCCACCCAGCGCCTTCCAAAGGCACCGTTGTCCACCACGAGTACCTTTTCCCCTGGACTGAAGAGGTTTTGCACCGCGCTCTCGAACGCACCGGTGGTGCTTGACGTGAAGACCAGCACGTCCCCCGTGGTACCGAGCACCTGCCTGAGCCCGTCGATGATGCGTGTGAATATGCGTGCGAAGTCCACGGTGCGCTCGTCGACCATGGGATGCGTCGCCGCCGCGATGACCGCGGGCGGCAGCGGGGTCGGACCGGGTATGGCCAGTCTGTCCTTGTAGATCATCTTCCTGATTCCTTCGTGCCGCGGTGGTCCGGCTTCGTCAAAGGCTCGTCCGCAGTCGAGTGCCGCTCAGCTGACCGTCGCCTCAGTGCCGCTGTCCGGCACGTGCGGTTCGTTCTGCACCTGTAGCTCTGGTTGCTCAACCTTGGCCAGGGCAAGGGCGAACAGTGCCGTGCCCACCACCGCGACCACAGCACAGCCCACCAGCACCGGGCGCAGGCCGAACAGGATGCCCAGGGGGCCGGCTACGGCGAAGCCGACCGGCTGGGCGATCTCCGAGGCCATCAGATCGAAGGCGGCCACCCGGCCGAGTACCTTGCTCGGCACCGCTCGCTGCATGAGGGTCTGGAAGAACACTCCTTGCAGGCCGATCGCGCAGCCGGAGAGCACTGCGGCACCCGCCACCACCACCGTCGGCACGCCGGAGCCGAGGGCCAACGCCTCGAAGACGATCAGCGGTGGCAGCCACGCTATGAAGACCACCGGTCGCTTCGGCTTGATCCGGCTGGAGGTGAACTCCGCGCAGAGCACGCCGATGGTCATGCAGGTGCCGATGACACCCCAGGCCGCGGGACCGCCCAGATGGGTGTCGGCCACCAACGGGCCGAGGACCGCGAGGGGAGCCAGCAGGACCATCGAGAACAACGTCCACTGCAAGGTCAGCAGCCATAGCCAGGGGCGCTTTCGAAACTCCCGCCAGCCTTGCTTCAGCTGCGTGAGCGTCCCGCCTTCGTGATCCGGTTCGACTTCGCCCCGGGCGGGGATCCTGGCGAATATGAGACAGAGGGTGATGAAAGCCATCAGCACGCTCTCCACCAGGAAAGCGGCTCCCGAGCCGTACGCCGCCACGACCATGCCTGCCGCCGCAGGGGCCACCGTCCAAGCCAGCGAGGAAAAAGCGCCGACCAGCGCATTGGCCTCGTCCAGGTCTTCTCTCGCAACGATGTCCGGCATGATCGCCATGCTGGCCGGACCGAACAGCGCGTCGGCGCCGCCATACACGACTGCCAGAGCGAAGAACCAGGCGAGGGTCGCAGTATCCGTGAGGAGTCCTATCGCCAAGGTCGCCGCCGCGGTCAGGCGTACGATCGACGAGACGATGAGCAAAGCGGCACGCGGAAAGCGGTCCGCCGCGACGCCGGCAAACAGCGACAAGGCGAGAGAAACCGCCGCCTGAACTCCGAGGACAAGGCCGAGGTCGCTCGCAGAACCAGTGGTGTGGAGGATACCGAAGCTCTCCGCGATCGGCAGGAAGCCGTTGGCCATGCTGGAGCCCAGCCGGGCGGCCAATAGGCAGGTGAAGTTTCGGTTGGTCAGCAGCCTTCTGCGTTTGCTTCGGCGCCCTTTTTTGTCGGAGACCTCTACATCGCTCATTGCGTCTCTTTCCGCGCGTGCTGGTTTCAGGTCCCGGCACGAGGGCTAGGTGATGGTTTCTTCGGGTCCGGTCAGGCGGCGGTGCCATACCGAGGGGCCCTCAAGAGGTTGTCGCCTCGACCAGGGACTTGGGCCGCATGTCCGTCCAGTTCCGTTTCACGTACTCCAGGCATTCCTCTCGCCCGGCTTCGCCGTGGACTACGGTCCAGCCCTTGGGCACGGTGATGGCGGCGGGCCACAACGAGTGTTGTCCCTCAGCATTGACCAGCACGAGGTACACGCCGTCCTGGTCCTCGAACGGATTCGCCACTGCTTTCACTCCCCTAGGTAAGTTGTCATCGTTCGTCAACGGCCGCTCAACTCGATGTGCGTGCCGAATTCATGAGAAATAGGGAACTTATGCAACCCGCAGCACGTCGACTGTGCTGATCGGCGCATCCGGGTCGGCGGCAAGAGCGGTCAGCATCCGCCGGTAACCGTCGGCCACGTGCTGTGCGGTCTCCGGTTCGAACATGTCGAGCTGGTACTCCAGGAGCGCATCCATCCCAGCCGGCTCCTTGTCCGGGCCGAATTTCTCCCGCAGGCTCAACACCAAGTCGAGCATGGAGCTGCCGGCGTCGATGTCCAAAGGCGCGTCGGTCAATCCGTCGAATTTGAGCCCGGCGTCGGTGTTGTCCTCCAGGGTCAACATGACCTGGAAAAGCGGGTGCCGGGTCCGCGAGCGGGCAGGATTGAGTTCCCTTACCAGGCGATCGAAGGGGATGTCCTGGTTGTCGTAGGCATCGAGGGCGACGGCCTGGACCCGTTTGACCAGGTCTCGCAGACTCGGGTCGCCGGAGACGTCGACGCGGAATACCAGCATATTGACGAAGTACCCGACGAGATCGGTCAGCGCATCATCCATGCGGCCGGCCACGGGTGAGCCGATCGGAATGTCGGCGCCCGCACCGATCTTGCTCAGCAGCGCCGCAAACCCGGCCTGCAATACCATGAACATGGTCGCATTTTCGGTGCGGGCGACCTCGGCCAATGCCGTATGCAGATCGGCGTCGAGGGTGAACTCGATCGTGTCCCCGGCGAAGTCGGACATCGGTGGGCGCGGGTGATCCACCGGCAACCGCAGTTCCTGGGGAATGCCGTCGAGCACCGAACGCCAGTGCGCGAGCTGTCTCGACGCCAGGCTGTCCGGGTCCTCCTCGCGGCCCAGCAACCGCCTCTGCCAGAGCGCGTAGTCGGCGTACTGGACAGGCAGCGGCGGCATATTCGGCTCGGCACCACGGCGCCGCGCCGCGTAGGCCCGGGCGAGGTCTCGGGTGAGCGGCCCGAGCGACCAGCCGTCGCTGACGATGTGGTGCATCGATATGAGCAGCACGTGCTCCTGCGGCCCCAGTGCGAACAGCCATGCCCGAAGAGGCAGGTCGTGCACAAGGTCGAACGGGTGCTCCGAGGCCTCGTGCATCGCCTCGTACACCTCTTCCTCGGCAAGCTCCTCGTACTCCAGCCTCACCGCGTATTCCGAGATGTCCAGGACAACCTGGTGCGGCCCGCCCTCACCGTCCCGGATCACCGTGCGAAGCGATTCATGTCGCTGCACGACGTCCCGCAATGCCTCCTCAAGGGCTGTGCGGTCCAACTGCCCCGTCAGCCGCGAAGCGAGCTGCATGGTGTATATCGAATTGCCCGGATTCATCTGATGGATGAACCACAGTCCGAGCTGACCAAACGACAGAGGGATCATGGCTGTTCCCACATAATGTCGCCTCGGCCCGATCGCTCGCGCAAACGGCTTGACACAATCATTGAGATCCCTATTGCTCTGTGCGGGCCCATCCGCCCACGCGGAATTCATCCGGCGCCCGCCGTGGGTCAGCGGGCCATCGGGAGGAGTGCCGGCCGGGTGATGACGGCGACCTGACCAGAGTCGATCTGCGCCGCGAGCAACGCCGCGGTAGGCGCCTGGAACAGGGCCTTGATACCGATCTCTACACCCATGACACTGCGGATCCGGCTCAGCAGACGCACCGCGTGCAGAGACCGGCCGCCGAGTTCGAAGAAGCTCTCGTCCACGCCGACCGCAGAGAGGTCCAGCACCTCGCTGATCAGCTCGCACAGTTGCTGCTCGCGCGCGGTGCCCGGGCTGCGATCGGTGACAGATCCTCGATCATCCGGAGCAGGCAGGTTACGACGGTCCACCTTGCCGTTCATGGTCAACGGCAGGTTCTGCAAGCGCACCACGGCAGACGGGAGCATGTAACCGGGCAACTGTGACGCGGCGTGGGCGAGGATCTCCTCGTTGGGCGCCTGGGCCACTACGTAGGCGACGACTTGCCGCAGTCCCGGCCTGTCTTCGCGTACCACCACGGCGGTCTGTTCCACATCTGGGTGCGCTGCGATCACGTTCTCGATCTCGCCGAGCTCGATCCGGAAGCCGTTCATCTTGACCTGGTCGTCCCGGCGCCCGACGAACTCAAGATTCCCGTCGCTACGCCAGCGGGCCCGATCTCCGGTGCGATACATCCGCCCCCCGGCCGGGCCGAAGGGACAGGCAACGAAGCCGGCCGCAGTGACGTCGGGTCGGCTGAGATATCCGCGGGCCAGCCCGGCGCCGCCAAGGTACAACTCGCCCGCCACGCCCACCGGCAGTGGCCGCAGGCCCTCGTCCAGGACGAAGATCTGGGTGCCGGCGATCGGCCGGCCGATGGGTGGCGGTTCGTTCCCCTCGTTCCCCCTCAGCGGGCCGATCAGCGTTGCGCACACCGTGGCCTCGGTAGGCCCGTAAGCGTTGAACATGCTGCAACGCCCGGACCAACGTGCGGCGAGGTCGGCGGTCAGGCTTTCCCCGGCAACCACGATGGTCAGGTCCGCGGGCAGATCCTCGTCGGGGGAAAGCGAGGCGAGCACCGAGGGCGGCAGGGTTACGTGCGTCACGGTCTCTCGGACAAGCACTGCTTCGAACGAACCCCCGACGAAATCGTGAAGGCCCGGGACGAACACCGCCGTAGCACCGCTGAGCAGGGCCATGCAGAGCTCCGAGACGGAGGCGTCGAAACTTGGACTGGCGAATTGCAGGACCCTGCTGTCGGACCGTACGCCGAATGCCTCGATCTGCGCGCCGGAGAGCCCAGCGAGGCCCTCGTGCGTGACCGTCACGCCCTTCGGTGTCCCGGTCGAACCGGAGGTGTAAATGACGTATGCCGGGTGCGCGAGGGTGAGTGGGTGCGACCGCTGTGCGTCGGAAAGGTTCGATGCGTCCGCGTCCGCGTCACGCCCGGTCTGCTGTTCGTCGAGGACCAGGATCGGCGTCGTCCAGGGCTGGGCCGTGGCGCCGGCGGCATCGGTCAGCAGCAGGGCGGGGCGCGCGTCGCCGACGATGTATTCGATTCGCTTGGTCGGATAGGCCGGGTCGAGCGGTAGGAACGCGGCTCCCGCCTTGCTGATCGCGAGGATGGCCAGGACGAGGAGCGGGCCGCTGGGCAACGCGACCCCCACCAGCTTCTCGGGTCCCATTCCGCGGGCAATCAGATCTCTGGCAAGCCGGTTGGCCCGCTCGTTGAGTTGTCGGTAGCTCCACCGCGATGCGCCGCAGGAGACCGCGCATGCGTCGGGACGCCGCGCGACCTGGGCCTCGAAGAGCGAGGGGAGGACGACGGGATCGTATGACGCGCCGTCTCCGCTCTGCTGCGTCGCCGGCAGAGCGTGCTCCTCCTTTGAGGCCAGTGGAATCTCGCACAGCGGTCGGTTCGGCGAGCGGACCGCGTTGGCGAGGAAGGTGGTGTAGTGCGTTGCGATGCGGCGGATCGTCTCCGGCGTGAACAGGTCGGTCGCGTACTCGATTTCCGCTTCGAGTCGGCCGTCCCGCTCAACGACCTCGATACTCAGGTCCAGTTTGCTGGCGGTGCGCGGTGGCGGTGCGGCGCCCTCGATGGTCAGTCCCGAGACGTGTATGGACTCCTCAAGCGCCTCGTCGTAGATGAACGCCGTCTGGAACAGCGGATTGCGGCTCGGGTCGCGTGGCGTACGAAGTCGCTCGATGACCTTCTCGATCGGCGCTTCCTGATGGGCGAGACCTTCGATGGAAGCCAGGCGTGTCTGGCTGACCAGGCCGTGGAAGGTCTGACCTCGCTCTGGGCGTACCCGGAGGGCCAGGACATTGACGAACATGCCGATCATTTCCTCGGTGCCCGGCTCGGTCCGACCGGCCATGGCGGTGCCCACCATCAGGTCCTCTTGGCCTGCGTAGCGGCCGAGAACGGCAGCCCAGCCAGCGAGCATGACCACGTAGGGGGTGACGCTCCAGCGGCGGGCCGCCTCCGCGAGTTCGACGCCCAGCGAAGCCGGCAACGTGAAGGAGTGGCTGGCGCCATGGAAGCTCATGCGTGCGGGACGCTGGTAATCGGTGGGCAGTTCAAGTGTGAAGGACGCGTCCCTGAACTGGGTGCACCAGTGCTCGACCTGACTGTCCAACAGGCCCTCGTCGAGCGAGCGACGTTGCGCAACGGCGTACTGCCCGTAGGCGAAAGGCAGAACGGGGAGCTCGGGTGTGCGGCCCTCGGCCCCCGCGGCAAGAAGTTCGGCGAGCTCCTGGACCAACACGCCGGCCGAGACTCCGTCGAAGATCAGGTGATGTATGTCCACCAGCAGGCGGTGATCCGCGGGACCAAGGCGGTACAAGCCGAACCGCACGAGCGGCCCATGCAAGAGGTCGAACGGAGCTGCCGTCGCGGCGCTCACCCGCTCAGTCATCTCCTGCTCCGAGGCCACATCCTGTGGATCGAGTCGTACGGGGCGTGCGGGGACGACGACGAACCGGGGCGAGCCAGACGCGATGGAGACCACGGAGTGCAGCACTTCGTGCCGTTCAACGATATGGGTCAGAGCCACCTCGAGCAGCCCGGGGTCCAACTCGCCGCGCAGGGCGAACACAACCGGGGCCCCGTAGTGCGAGCCCGCATCGGCGAGCTGCTCGGAGACCCAGATCCGCTCCTGTGCCAGGGAAAGGGGGAAATCCCTGTCAACGCGGCGGTCCTGGCTGTCTTTCGGTTGTATCGCAGAGTCTTGGGTAGTCGACACTGACGTCTCCCAGTCGTTTCCGGGTAGGGTCCGTCCGGCCGCGAGGGCCGAGGCGCTGTAGGTCGTCAATGGATCACTCGCGCGTCGTGGCTGATTCTGCGATCGCGCGACTTCCGCAGGTCGCGCGCCACGTTCAGCCTCTTGAGCCAGCGGTCCGTGCCGTCGAAGCGGGCAGTGAATGGCACCCTGCCGTGCACGATCTTGTAGTTGTCCAGGAAGAGCAGTTCACCCGGTTCGAGCACGTAATCTCGTATGTTGCGATCGACCTCCGCGGCGATGGCCTTCATTGCGCGGGCGCTGTCCGGGACGGCGTATGCGTCCTCCATGAAGAATGGATCGATGCGCAGATAGGGTGCTTCGCGGTCGCCGAAGAGGATGGCGACTCGGTCGGGCTCGCTGTCCTTGGCCATGATCCATTCATAGCTGCGCGAGAGCAGCTCGCGTTCGCGCGACGACATCTCCCGGTTGTCTTCGGCGTGGTGCGGCAGATGCGAGCGGTCGGGCCTGATCGGGTACCGCTCCTGGCAGAGCAGGTCCCTGATCTCATCAGTGAGCTCGAGGTCGTCGACCGAGGCGAAGGTCGTTGCCACCCGGTCGTGGTTGCGTAGACAGGCCAGGCCGAGGTAGTCGGCCCGCAGCGGGTGGAAGGCCTCCTCGGTGTGCCAGGTCAGCAGTTCTTCGCTGCCGGAGCCAAGCTGCTCATTTTCGTGACCCTTGATCGGAAAGATGTCGTGCATGATCCGGCCGTCCTGCTGTGTCGCCCAGGCGATGGGGTCGCCCAGCAGGGATGCGCAGAGCATGAAGTACACCTCCGCGGGGAGCGTGGACACTCGGCCGACGTGGGAACGCCAGTGCTCGGGAGTGGCCCCGATGGCGACGTCGTCAATCCGGAAGCCGCGGATGGACAGCACGCCACCGGAAGCCTCCAGGCGGAACGCGTTCAACTCAGCCCGCAGCCGCTGCGGCAGCTCGTGTGCGTACACAGCGCACTGCCGGACGAACTCCGGGTCACTGATCGAGTGGAACTTCGCCGTGAGCGAAGCGAGTACTTCGTGGACTGTCTTCAACTCAATGTCTGAGAGTTCAATGCTCTGCATGTTCGTCAGGGTTCCTTTCCGCCTCACGGTTGGGGACTCGCGGCGAACTCAGCGCCCAAGATGTCCAGGCCTTTGCTTAGTTGGCTGCGATCGCCGCCGAAACCGAGCCGGACGCGGCACGGGTGGTCGAATGCCCGGCCGGGGACGAGCAGTATGTTGCTGGTCTCTCCCAGCCGACGGCACAGCTCGGTCGTGTCCCGCCACGGGCGTAGTTGCGGGAACGCTGTCACCCCGCCGAGGGGCAGCGGCAGGTCGACACGATCCTCGTGCCGCGCGGCCCAGTCGGCCAACAGGCGTCGGTTGGCCTGGGCGTTCTTCAGCCTGGGAGCGATGAAGACGTCTGCACGCTGTACGACGCGCAGCGCTATGTACTCGAGAAGCGGAGAGAGGCTGAGGGTGATGCGGTCGCGCAGATTGGTCATCGCCCGCAGAAGCTCCGGGTCGGCCATGCACCATCCGAAACGCATGCCGGGTAGACCAAAAGCCTTTGAAAAGGTTCCGATCGACACACTGCGCGGATAGGTCAGTCCGGGGTCCGGCAGCGGTGCGTCATCATAGACCAGGTCCGTAAAAGCGCCGTCCCACAGGAGATAGGCGCCAACACTGTCAGCAATCTCAAGCAGGCGACGGAAACCAGCAAGGTCGAGTGTCGCGCCGGTCGGGTTGTGCGGAAAGTTGACCACAATAACCTTTGTGCGCGCAGTGACGAGCCTCGCTAGTTCCTCCACGTCAGGCCGGAATCTATCCTCCTCGCGCAGCCGCCAGCGCAGAACTTCGCACCCCATGGACTCTGCGACGGATACGTGCGAGTGGTAGGCCGGGTGCAGGGCGACGACTTGGTCACCCGGCTCGAGGAGGGTCTGGAGCGCGACGTAGATAGCCTCGCTGCCGCCGTGCGTAAGCATCACCCTGCGCGCGTCACCGTCCGCCCAGCGCGAGGCGATGGCCTCGCGCAGGTCGTCCCGGCCCAGGCACGGACTGTCCCGGAAGACGATCTCGTCCAAATCACCAGGCTCGATGCCGGCGAGATTTCGCACCTGTCCGAGCGAGTAGTCAAGAACCCCACTCGACCCGATGTCTATCGCAGCGTCATGATAGTGGTCGCGCATCCAGTCTTCGAGCAATGCCCCATCAAAATTCATCGTTCTCCAGAACCTTGTCCACGCGACCCGAGAACCGCGACCCCATACAGGGATCACAAGAGGTAAGTAGATTCTTTTCGGCAGAGATACCGATCTCGCGTATCTGCTCCAATGACTGCGATTCCTCAAACTCCCAGATCGAGGGTGTGAGGTCTTCTGTGGAGCAATGTATGTCCTCTCCGATATGGGCAGTTGACAGATATTGCCCGCTGCGGGATCTGCGTTGCTGCCCATGCGTCGACGAGTCAGGGCCCCATCTGCCTATAGCCGACATCGCGGAAGAAGAGGGCTTCCGTAGCGTGGTGAGCGGCACGCTCCAGACACCACCGATCTTCAAGTGGTGTCGTAGGTCAGGGCGGTTCGAGTGTGAGGGATGTTCCGGCGGGGCACCCTCGACGATGTCGGGCCAGTGCTGGACGCCACGGCCCGGCCGGCGAATCCCGCCTCTTTGACCCGGCCGCGAGGGTGGCGCACGGTTGCGGCTTGGCGGGGATGGCTGGGTCGGGCCGGCTGGGGCGAGGTGGCGGGCGGGCGTGTACGGCTGTGCGTCCAGCGGGTAGTACACGCGGCCGTCGCTCAACACCGTGGTCACCGTGGCGATGCCGTTGTCCGTCTTGCCGTATCGGCTCGGCTGCTGCCGGCCCACGTGCGCGGTGGCCGTGCCGTCCTTGCGGTGCCGTCCTTGCGGTCCCCGGATTCGTCGATCACGATGGACCCGCCGTCGTGCGGTGCCATCGCCCGCTGCTTGCGCGGCAGTTCAAGCCGCCGGTCGTTGACCTGCTCGGCCTCCCCGGGCGACTCGGACAAGAAGAACTGCAGCCGCTGCACCCCCGGGCATCCCCGCACCGGCGACCGGCTCCGCCCCGGCCAGGCAGGTGATCGCCTCGTTCCGCTCCCACGGCGCCGGCAGCCCCGTCAGGTACGCACGCGACATCCCCGCCGCTGGGCCAGGCCGAAGAAGAGGTCATCGATCCGGGCCGCGTACTCCTCCAATAGCCCCGGCCCAGGCGGACACGGACGGCGAGCAGTCATCCTCAGCCCCCAAGCCCGTTCACTCCTAGCACCGGCTAGCACCGGCCTACGACCAGCCTGACCCGCCATCAACCCACACCATCACCGGACTTGACGAACCACCGGTATAGGGAGAGCGATCCAGTGGCCAGCCGGGACAGCCCGAAGTCGGCGACGGCGTCGTACCAGTGGGCGGAGTCCTCGTACATGGCGCTGCCCGGAGCCGGGGCAGCGCCATCCGGGAGGGACTCGCAGCAACGGTGCCCGGCCGAGGTCTAACGGGCGGTCCGCTACTCGCACACCGCCTCACGGTGGAACACCTGCTTAAGGGCCGGCTCGGCCGACGACTCGAACGGACTGCGCAACACCGGATGCACGGCAAGAACGACGGAGAGGCCGCGGAGAATGCCACATTCAGGCGATTGCCTCAAAAGTGATCGGAAGGGATGCAAGGAAGCGGAAGTTGATGCTTTCGAGCCACTCGGGCTGCGCCACCTCGCACTTCCAGTTGGTGGTCCGACGCAGCAGGGCCCGCAGTGCGACGTCGATCTCGGTGAGAGCGAGTGAGGCGCCCAGGCAGTAGTGGATGCCGTGCCCGAACGATAGGTGATCAGCGGCCGGTCGGGAGACATCCAATATGTCAGGGTCGGTGTAGCGGCGGGGGTCACGATTCCCTGAACCAAGAACCAGGGTCACCGACTGGCCGGCTTTGATGAGGTGCTCACCGATGTCGATGTCGGCGAGCGCCTTCCGAGTGGTGAACTGGACCGAACTGTCGTATCTCATCAGTTCGTGCGTGGCGGGTGAAATCAGTTCAGGATCTCTGCGCAGCCGCTGAGTTTGCTCGTCGTTGTTCAACAGGGCAAGGACCGCGTTCCCGATCAGATGTGTGGTAGTCGCCTGCCCCGCGTCGATGAGCAGCAGGAGGTTGGCGAAGACTTCGTCCTCGGTGTAGTCGGCTGCCCGGAGTTGGGGGCTGATCATCCGACTGAAGAAGTCGTCGGCCGTGCTGTTCCGACGAGCGGCGGCAGTGCGGTCGAAGGATTCCCTCAGCGCCTGTATCCGCGCGTTCTGGGAGTCGGACTGCGTAAAGAACTCATGCAACAGTCCCTGCCAGTTCTCCATGAGGTGGGTGGCGTCGTCAGATACGCCTGCCAGTTTCGCGATGACGCCACGGCTGAGCGGTTCCGAGAAGTCGTGAATGATGTCCATGCGCCCGCTCGACAGGACCTTGTCGAGCAGTGCGTCGGCCAACTCCTGGACATGAAAGCGTAGTTCCCGGGCGAGGCGGGGAGAAAGGCTCGGCCTGATCAGTCGGCGTAGCCGGGTGTGATGCGGCGGATCATTGAACAGCATCATGTCTGACAATGTGCGAGCCAGCAGTGAAACATCGCCACGGGCCTGCTCGGGAAGGCTCTCGTGGAAATCCGATATTCTGGCTACAGAAAGACGCCCGTCTTTCGAGAGATCGAGGATTTCCGGATGGCCGAACACCGCCCAGGTCTGCATCCATTCGTCCCACTGCACCGGTGATTTTGTGCGTAACTCGGCATAGAATGAGTATGGCTCCGCCGCATGTTCGGGATCGAGCAGGTGAGAAAGATTCGTCGTATGGGGAGTGCGCATGGAAGATCCTCCAGTCCATCGCATCGAAAAAGTCGATAACCCGAGGCTGCAGCCTGCTTGTTGCTTGTGAAGCTACAGGCACTGTGGTCGATTGGCGCCGTCAGCTCCGTTCCACCCAGGGGTTTCAGGAATGAAGAGTCGGAGTTGAGCACTGCACCGGTGATGGAATATCGAGACAAGCTAGCGATGTCCTCGAGCTGGCGTCAAGTGTCGTCAACAAAGCACGGTTGACAGTTATTGCGCTCTTCTGGACACGTATTGCGTGCCCCCTCACCGGCCCTTCTTACGGCATTGACGCTGGGGTGAGCGGATGCCAGAGTGAATCCTCTCCGGTCTGAGCGGAGTTCAGTGACCGTCCGATGAGCGTGTACTGCTCATGTTCGCCCGCCACTCCTGTCCGTAGGAATTCGGTGTTTTCGGGTGTTGATACCGGTAGTACCTGATCCGTAGGCCATGCGAGCCGGGTTGCGGACTGAACTGCTTGGACACACCGATCTCCGTGACGACGAATTAGTGTGGGAATTTTGATGACCTTGCCAGAACAGAACTTTGTGTCGAACGCTCCACACGAGGAACTCAGCCCAGTCCATGCAGTCGTGGCCCGGATAGCCAGCAGTGATCCGCTGAGGGCTGCCGTTCGGAGCAGGGGCACCGAGCTGAGCTATGGCGAGCTCGACGCTTGGGCCAGGCGCATCGCAGCGTCTGTCCGTGCGGCAGGTGCGGGCAGAGGCGAGCGAATCGGTGTGCTCGTTGAACCTTCGAACGCGATGATTGCCGCCGTGCTCGGAATCCTGTACGCGGGTGCCGCGTACGTCCCGGCAGACCCGGCCCACCCTGATCAGCGGATCGCTGACGTGTTCGCTGACGCGGGCGTGTCTGCCGTGATCGTCGCAGACGGCACGTCTGCCCGACTGCCCACGCTCACATGCCCGGTCATTCGAGCGGAGGACGCCCGAGAAGGAGAAGAGACCGCGGCGGCGGCAGTCGCGGTGACACCCAATGACGCCGCTTACGTCATCTACACTTCGGGCAGCACTGGCGAGCCCAAAGGCGTCCTGGTCGAGCACAGTCAGCTGTCCGCTTCCACTTGGGCACGCCGCGCGGTGTATCCCGGCGCTCCAGTCTTCTTGCTTGTGTCCCCCTTGGCCTTCGATTCCTCGGTTGCCGGGGTGTGGGGGACCTTGACCGCGGGGGGATGCCTAGTCGTAGCTGCATCTGATGAAATCCGCGATCCTGAGCGGCTGGCCCGCCTGGTGGAACGCTTGCAGGTGACCCGGCTGCTCTGTGTACCGCTCCTCTACAGCGCACTGCTAGACGCGGCGGCACGGCAGGGCACGCGGCTGGATGCGCTGGATACGGTGATCGTGGCCGGCGATTCGCTGGCTGAGGCATTGGTGGAACGCCATTTCGCCTTGCTCGGCCGCACGGTCGCCCTGGTCAATGAGTACGGCCCGACCGAGGCCACTGTATGGGCTAGCTTCCGCCGTTATGAGGCCCCTGGGCCGATATCCATCGGCGGGCCGGTTCCTGGTGTCCGCCTGTACCTGCTGAATGAGGAACTGGAGCCGGTCCCACGCGGTGTAAGCGGCGAGTTGTTCATCGGCGGCGCAGGGGTGGCCCGAGGATACTTCGGCCGCCCTGAAGCGACTGCCCAGGCTTTCATCGGCGACCCTTTCACCGACGTCGAGGGCGCCAAGATGTACCGCACGGGAGACCTCGCCCTGTGGAAAGACGATGGTGAGTTGGAATTTCTCGGCCGCCGCGATCAACAAGTGAAGATCCGTGGCCATCGGATCGAGCTCGGCGCAGTCGAGGCTCATCTGCGTACTGCGCCAGGGGTCAGCGACGCCGCCGTAGTGACGAACGCGGAGCGGACCCAGCTTGTCGGGTTCGTCCTGTCGCCTCCTGGTATTTCTCCAGAATCTATCCGCGAGCATGTGGCCAGCAGGCTGCCGCAAGCCATGGTTCCGAACTGGATTCATGTGCTCGATCGGTTTCCTGTGACTGGCAACGGAAAACTCGACCGGAAACGCCTTGGTGCTCTGGCGGAAACCTGTCCGGACTCCCAGACAGAGGAGGTAGCCGCCGCCCCCACGGACGACACGACTGGACGGGTGTCCGCCGCCTGGGCCGAGGTGCTGAATCGGAAAGACATTCCGATCGAGGTGAATTTCTTTGATCTGGGCGGCCACTCGATCAAGCTCTTCGAGCTTCAGAACGCCCTTGAACGACGTACGGGAGTCCGACTCTCGGTTGTTTCTCTGTTCTCGCATACCACGGTGGCGGCGCAGGCAACGCTGATCCGTAACGGCGTGCCCTCGGACGATGGTTCGGCTGTGGTCGGGCAAGCGGCATCGGCGAGGCGCGCTCGCGCGCGGCAAGTACGGCGCCAGCGTTTGGAGGGAGGGGGACGGCTGTGACGGTGGAGTTGACCTAGGTCCCATCACAGTATGGGCGCCTTGGTAGCCCTGGAGACTGCCCGAGTCTTCCAGGCGCGCGGCACCCGAGTGGCGCATCTATTCGCTTCGGGCAACCGCAACGCAGCCAGCTATCCACCGCCCGCCGCCCGCCGCCCCCGAGAACGACGCCGAAACGACCCGTTGATGGACACACGGAGCCGCAGTTGCACTGCCCCGTTTCCACAATCTCCGGCGCCGAATACGAGCATGCGGACCGTCGACCATTCAGAACCTCCATACTCTCTGATCCGGAAATCCCCCAACGTCAAGATAACCAGCCGGAAGGACTCGCCTCATGCAGGCCAATAGGGATGTAACCCTGACATGGGGAAATCCGTAGTGGGGTACGAGGCGGACAGCACGGCCGAGCGGCGCGTGGCCCGGGTGTGGCAGCAGCTGCTGACCCTTGACCGGGTCGGCGTCCACGACAACTTCTCCGAATCGGGTGGCCATTCGATACGGCTGCCGGTCGTCCTCGCGGCGCTCCAGAAACACCCGGAGTACCAGGACCTCATCACCCTGACCGACCTGTTCCGGCACCCGACGGTGGCCGCCATGACTGCCCATCTCGACCAGACGGCCGAGCAGGAGGCGGCCCGGCGCGGCAGCGACCGCCGGGCCGCCCTGCACAAGCTCCGTTCCAGGAAAGGCACGACGCGATGACGACCGAGGAAGCCACACAGCACGACCTTGAGCAAGCGGTGGCCGTCGTGGGGATGAGCGGACGCTTCCCCGGCGCCCCCGACCTCGACGCCTACTGGGCCAACCTTCGCGACGGCGTCTGCTCGCTGTCCGAGTTCACCGAGAAGGAACTGCTCGCCGACGGGACGGACCCGGCCGAGCTGCGCAATCCCGCGTTCGTCCCGGTGCAGGGGCATCTGGCTGACGCGGACCGCTTCGAGGCCGAGCTCTTCGGCTTCAACCGCACCGAGGCGGCCGCCCTGGACCCGCAGCACCGGGTGCTCCTGGAGACCGCCTGGTCGGCGCTGGAGGACGCCGGGTACGCCCCGCTGAACGCACCCTCCCGCACCGGCGTCTACATGGGCGGCAGCTCGACGGAGCACGCGCTGGCCGCCGAGACGGACCCGGCGCTCGCCGCGTCGATCGGCGCGATCCAGGTGCGTCTCCTCACCGACCGCGAGTTCCTGGCGCCCTGGATCTCCTACCGGCTGGGCCTGGACGGGCCGAGCATGATGGTCCAGACGGCCTGCTCGTCCTCGCTGACGGCGGTCCATGTTGCCGTCCAGGCCCTGCTGCTCGGCGAGTGCGACACCGCGCTCGCGGGCGGCGTCTCCATCGGCGCCCCGCGCAAGGAGGGCTACGTCTACTACCAGGGCGGGACCTCCTCCCCCGACGGCCGCTGCCGCCCCTTCGACGAGAAAGCGGCCGGCACGGTGCCGAGCAGCGGGGTGGGCGTGCTGGTGCTGCGGCGGCTGGAGGACGCGCTCGCCGACGGCGACCCGGTGCGCGCGGTGATCCGGGGCACGGCCGTCACCAACGACGGGGCCGGCAAGGTCGGCTTCACCGCTCCGGGCGTGGACCGGCAGACGGCCGCGATCACCGAGGCGTGGACGGCGGCGGGGCTGGAGCCGTCGGCGGCGCAGTACGTGGAGGCGCACGGGACCGGGACCGAGCTGGGCGACCGGATCGAACTGGCGGCGGCGAGCGCGGCGTTCACCGCCCGGGCCGGCCTCGACGGCGGCGTCGGCATCGCGCTCGGTTCGGTGAAATCGAACATCGGGCACGCCGACGCGGCGGCCGGTGTGGCGGCGCTGATCAAGACGGTCCTGATGCTGGAGCACGCCACCCTGGCCCCGACGGTGAACGTCACGAGCCCGATGGCCGCCCTGCGGGACTCGCCGCTGCGGCTGGTGACCGAGACCCGTCACTGGCCGCGCAGGCGGGACCTGCCCCGGCTGGCCGGCGTGACGTCGGTCGGCATGGGCGGCACGAACGTGCACGTGGTGGCGCAGGAGGCACCGGCACGCGAGCCGCGCGCGAAGGCCGACGCCCGCCCGACGGTCCTGCCGCTGTCGGCCCGCACCGAGCATCAACTCGGCCTCGTGGCAACCCGGTTGGCGGCACGTCTGCGCGAGGCCGACGCCCCCGCCCTCGCCGATGTCGCGCACACCCTGCGCACCGGCCGGGTCGGGATGCCCGTGCGTGCCTACGTGGTCGCCGTCGGCGTGCAGGAGGCGTCGGACAAGCTCATGGCACTGGCCGAGGGCCACCCGGATCCTGTGCGGCACCCCTCGGGGGAGGCGTGGCTGCGCGGCGAGGAGGTGACCTGGCCGGCGCTCGACGGCGAGGTGCGCCGGGTACGGCTCCCGTCGTATCCGTTCGCGGGCGAGAGCTACGGCGCGCTGACGCTGCGCGGCCCGGCCGCTCAAGCGCCGGCCGAGAGCGCGGCGCCTGCGCTGGGGGACGAACTGGAGGCCAGGGTCGCCGAGTTGGTGATCGAGGCGCTGGATCTCGACGGGCCCGCCGGTCTGGAGAAGACGTACATCGAGGCGGGCGGCGACTCGCTGACGTCTGTGCATCTGGCCGGACGGCTCCGCGACGAGCTCGACATCGACGTACCGATCCAGCTGTTCCTGGAACCGGTCACGCTAAAGGAAATGACGATCCACATCGTGAAAATCAAGGAAGGCGGCGACGGCGCCGGGCACCCTGCTCACCGAGTTACGGCCGTGCGGCGGCCCACCTTCGCCTCGGTGCACGGCGAGGGCGTGACCGAGGTCCACGCGAAGGACCTCACCCTCGACAAATTCCTCGATGCACACCTCCTCGCCGACGCCCCCGCGCTGCCCCGCGCCGGGCGGGAGCCGCGCACCGTGCTGCTGACCGGCGCGAACGGCTATCTCGGCCGCTTCCTCGCCCTGGAATGGCTGCGCACCCTGGCGCCGGCCGGCGGCCGACTGATCGCCCTGGTGCGCGGCAAGGACGCCGCCGCGGCCCGGCAGCGGCTGGACGCGGCCTTCGACAGCGGCGACCCGGAGCTGGTGCGGACGTACGAGGAACTGGCCGCGGTGCATCTCGAGGTCGTGGCGGGTGACATGGCGGAACCGCGGCTCGGCCTGGACGAGGCGGCCTGGGACCGGCTGGCCGACGAGGTCGACCTGATCGTCCACGCCGGTGCGGTGGTGAACCACCTCCTGCCGTACCCGCACCTCTTCGACGCCAACGTCGTCGGCACCGCCGAACTCGTGCGACTGGCCCTTACCCGCCGGACGAAGCCGATCACCTACATCTCCAGCGTCGGGGTCGCCGACTCCTGCCGGCCGGCCCTCGACGAGGACACCGACGTCCGCGTCGCCATACCGGTCCTGAACGTTGACGGTGGCTACGCCAACGGGTACGCGACCAGTAAATGGGCCGGCGAAGTGCTGCTGCGGGAGGCGCACGACCTGTGCGGACTGCCGGTCACGACCTTCCGGTCCAGCATGATCCTCGCGCACAGCCGGTACGGCGGACAGCTCAACGTCACCGATGTGTTCAGCCGCCTCCTGTTCAGCGTGCTCGCCACCGGGATCGCGCCGCGCAGCTTCTACCGTGCGGACGGCGAACGCGCGCACTACGACGGCCTGCCGGTCGACTTCACCGCCGCCGCCGTGTTGGCGCTGGGGGGTCGCGGCACCTCTGAAGCCCCGTCCGGATACCGGACGTTCAGCCTCGTGAACCCCAACGACGACGGCGTCTCCCTCGACGCCATCATCGACTGGCTCGCGCAGGACGGCCACGCCATGGAACGGGTGGACGACTACGCCGAGTGGTACCTGCGGTTCGAGGCGGCGATGCGCGCCCTGCCCGAGGCACAGCGGCAGTACGCGGCGCTGCCCATCCGGCACGGCTTCAAGGAGCCCGAGGACCCGGTAGCCGGATCCGTCATCCCCTCCGACCGGTTCCGCGCCGCCGTCCAGGCCGGCGCCATCACAGGGCACGGCGACATCCCGAGCCTCACGCGCGACCTCGTCACCAAGTACGCCCGGGACCTGAAGTACCTGATGGCAGCGGGGCGCCCCATGCACGGCGGCCACGTCAACCACTGACGTGCCGCCTGGGACGCGGAGCCGGGATCATCCCCCGTCCCCGGCTCCACGTCCCGCAGTAGAGCTCCCGGGACGGCCGGAAGGGCATGGTGCCGTACCGAACCTTCGGTGGGCCCATGGTGGACGGTTCGATGTGCAGGCAGGGCGAGAGAGACGGGGGGGCGGCCGAGTGGCGCGTCAGGAGCGTGCGCGCGCCCGTACGCGTGAGGCCATACTGGAAGCCATGGCGCGCCTGTTCATCGAGGTCGGGCACGAAGCCGCCACCATCGCCGCACTCGTCGAACGGACCGGGCTGAGGGGCTCGTTCCGCAGACGCACAAGCTCCAGGAATGGGTCGACCTCGGGCTCCCGCTCGGACACCGGATGCCCCAGGAACCGATGTTGCGTGCGGCTGTCCGTCTACGCCAAGGCACGCAACATGTGCGGCCCGCGCCGGCCGGACTGGATCTGCAGCAGCCTCAGCCTGCCACGCTGTCCTCTACGACGGCCCCACGACGCAGTGCCTGACGCATCGCCACTCTCCCGCGCCCCGAACTTCCCGAGTTCACCAGGGCTCCTTCAGAGACTTCGTGAGGTCAACACCACCATGGACACCCAGGTCCAGAGCTTTGCCGTCACCAACCTCCGCCGCCGTCCCGTTTCGTCGAGACCGGCGGCTTCGTCGCGGGCTTCACCCCCGATGCCGACAACCCCTATCTGAGCTACGCGACCCCGCTACCCGGCGCCGAGCCGATGGAGCGGGACATCGCTGCGCTGATCGGGATCTTCCGGGAGCGGGGTCTGCTGCCCCGGTTGGAGTTCGCACCGCAGGCCGCCCCCCGCCGTGGCACCGGCCCCTGCAGGCGGCAGGCTTCGACACCGAGGCGGTGCACGCATACCTCGTCTGCACACTCCACACGCTGATACTCCCCCAGTCCGCCGACTCCCTGCGTGTGGAGAGCCCGACCGCCGAGAAACAGTTCACCGAGCTCGATGCCGCGCTTGCCGAGGCGTTCGGTGGCGTCTTCACACCCTCCGCACAGGGTGCGGCCCGACTGCGCCGCACCCAGCAGAGCGGCGGAGCAGTGCGCTTCGTCCGCGACCAGCAGGGCGGCATCGTCGGCCGGGCGTCAGGCTCCCCGTCGGCCGAGGGCACCGCAGAGCTGTCCGGCGTCGGCACCCGCCCCGCCTACCGTGGCCGCGGCATCGCCGCCGCAGTAACCGCCGCGCTGACCGAAGCGAACCTCTTATCGGCCGGGCGTGAACCGTATCGGCAGAGCCTTGATCCCGTATACGGGGGTGAGATCCGGAAACCATTCGATCACCGCGTCATCGGCGACGGTGTAGTCCGGTATCCGGTCGAACACCTCCTCCAGCATCGCCGTGAACATCTCTCGCACCATGGCCGCGCCCACGCAATAGTGCTGGCCGGCACCGAAAGCGAGGTGGCGGCCGGCATCGCGGTCCAGGTCGATCCGGTCCGAGTGCGGGAAGACGGAATCGTCGCGGTTCGCCGCGGCCCACCCGAGCAGCACCTGCTCGCCCCGGGTGATGCGCTGCCCACCGAGTTCGACGTCCTCGGCGGCGATCCGGCCCGTGCTTTGAACGGGCGAGACCCACCGCAGGAACTCGTCCACGGCGGTGCGGATCATCGAGCGGTCGGACATCAGCCGGGACCGCAGCTCGGGTTGCTGGGCGAGGGTACGGAGCGCGATCGCGGTCAGGCTTGACGTCGGATGGATGCCGAGCAGCAGCAAATACATCATCGAGACGATGTCATCGTCCGGTACCGGTGCTCCGTCCACCTCACGGGTCGCCAGGTGCCCGAGCAACCCCCGCTGGTCGCCGTCCCGTTGCGCGTCGAGTGCTTCCACCAGCTCCAGGCAGATCAGTTGCGCGCATTCGCGGGCTGTCGACGGATCGTGCGGAGCGGCGAAAAGCGCCCGGTAGAGCAGGGAGTCGATGTCGAACCACCGCTCCTCCGGCAGTCCGATGTCCCGCATGGTCAGAATGCTGGGCAGCTTCTCGGTCATCGCCAGAACGATGTCACACTCGCCGCGCTCGATCACCTCGTCGATACAAGCCGCCGCCAACTTCCGGACCTCGCCGACGCGCGCGGCGACCCGCTTCGGGGAATAGAAAACGGAGATCAGCTTGCGGTACTTCAGGCACTCCGGCGAGTCGAGTTCCAGCGGTATCATCCGGTTGCTCTGCCCGAGCGAGGGAATGGTCACGCCCTGCACCGTACCGTCCGCCCTATCCTGCGCGGTTTGGAAGGTCCGGGCATCGCGGGCCGCCGAGGAGACCTCACTGTGACCAGTCGCGACCCAATACCCGTCCCAGGCGCGGCTCCACTGCACCGGGCAGGATTCGCGGAGTTTCGCATAGGTCGGAAACGGATCCACCGCTATCGCCGGGTCATGGCTGTCATAGTCGAACCCTGCTCGCATATTCACCAAGGAAATCACCTTCGCTGTCACGGAGTTTGCTCGGCATCGCGCTCCGTAACCTTAACAGCCGAATCGACGACGGCAGATGGCGCAGCAATATTGATCGAATATCGGGCAACGATCGACAACAGACAACAGCCCATTCTGGGTCTTCGAATTCAGCCTCGATTCTTCGGTGGGGTTTGGCAGTTGAGGACTTGCCGGGAAACAAGTCGTGGCTTCCAACTGTGGGACTCGTTGTTCTGGCATGGGGAGACCGGAGGGGGCGGGTGCGTCGTCCTGGTGGGGGCCTGAAGAAGGCTGTGGACCTTGAACAGCGTCGCGCCCTCGGACCGGGCCACCTCGGTCAGCGCCGTGTGCAACCCCTTCGTCCACGCTGAACGTGATTGCGCCGCAGACCCCGTCGGACACCGGCCGACGCGGCCGGTCCACCGGCAGCCGCAGCTCCTCGGGCATGCCGCCCAGCGCGGTGCGCCAGTACTCCCATTGTCGTGACACCAGAAGACTGTCCGGGTCCTTCTCGCTGCCCGGCAACTGCTGTTGCCACAGCACGTAGTCCGCGTAACTCAGGGGAAGCCTCGGCGGATCCGGTGTGACACCGCGCCGTCGCGCCGCGCAGGCGCGGGAGAGGTCGCGGGCGAGCAGCTCGCGCGACCAGCCGTCGCTGACCATGTGGTGCATCGAGAGGAGGAGTACGTGGTCCTGCGGCGGCCCGAGCGCGAACAGCCAGGCACGGAAGAACAGTTAGCGGCTCAGGGTGAAAGGGCGCGCGGACGCCTCGTGAGCCGTCTACGCCCTGCTGTCACTGGTCATCGCCCGCAGAAGCTCCGGGTCGGCCATGCACCATCCGAATCTCATGCCGGGCAGGCCGAAAGCCTTCGAGCAGGATCCGACGGGGACGGACCCGGTAGTAGCTCAGCCCGGGTCTGGCAACGGCGCGTCCTCATGGACCAGGTCCGTGAAGGCCGCGTCCCATAGAAGACCGGCATTGGCGTCGGCAGCGATCTCGATCAGTCGGTGGAAACCGTCGAGGTCGAGTGTGGTGCCGGTCAGATTCTGCGGGAAGTTGACCACGATGGCGCGACGTAGAGCGCCTCGCTGCCGCCGTGCGTGGTCATCACCCGTTGTGCGTCCCCGTCGCCCCAATCGTTGGGCAATTGGCCTCGCGCAGGTCGTCGCGCCCCAGGCACGGGCTGTCACCGGAAGACGATTTCGTGGAGCTCGCCCGGCTCGATGCCGACAAGTTGCCGCACCCGCGCGAGTGAATAATCGAGGACCCCGCTCGACCCGATGTCGATGACCGCATCGTGATAATGGTCGCGCATCCAGTCTTTGAGTAATGCCCCAGGGAACGTCATCATTCTCCGAACGCTGTCCGACGCCTTCAACGTGGGAATGTATGGCGCCTCCAGTACGAACAGTTGGCCTACGTTGCTCATTGCCGCATCGTTATTGCTCTCAGTACGCCGACTCTCCCGGCGGTGCCGCAGACGAGTCGACGGCACGGCCACCGCGCACGTGGGCCGGCGACGGTTCTTGAACCGGTGGCTGTTGCCGTTGATCGAGACGACTTCGCAGTGGTGCAGGAGGCGGTCGAGGATCGCGGTGGCCAGGACCTCTTCGCCGAATAATTGGCCCCGTGCACCGAAGGTCTTGTTCGAGGTCAGGATGATCGAGCCCCTCTCGTAACACTTGGAGATGACCTGGAAGACCAGGTTCGCCTCGGCCCGCTCCAGCGGCCGGTAGCCCACCTCGTCGACCACGAGGACGCTGGGCCGGAGGTAGCTGGTGAGCTTGCTGATCAGCCGGCCCTGGTCCTCGGCGGCTTTGAGGCGGCGGACCATGTCGTCGAGGCTGGTGCAGTAGCTCGAGTAGCCGGCCCGGCAGGACTCGACTGCCAGGGCGGCGATGTACGTCTTGCCAACCCCGGGTGGCCCGAGCAGAGCGACGTTGGCTTTGTCCTCGACGAAGGAGAGGGTGGCCAGGTCTTTGACCTCGCGTGGGTCGAGGTCGGGCTGGAAGGCGAAGTCGTAGTCCTCCAGCGTCTTGTGGTGCGGCAGCTTCGACAGCCGCAGGCCGTTACGGAAGCGGCGGTCGTCGCGGACAGCAAGTTCCTCGGCCCGCACCAGGTCGAACAGGTCGAAGTAGCCCGTCTTGGCCTCGTCCGCCCGCTGGATGTACTGGTTCAGGGCTTCGGCCAGGTGCGGCAGGCCGAGCTTGGCGGCGGTGGTGCGGATGCGGGTGCCATCAGCTCACTCAACGGGCTTTCTTCGTGGAGGAGTTGGCAGTGAAGGGGGGAAGTATCGATGCTGCGGCCCAATCCATGGGCCGTGTCAACTCCCTGGTTGTGTAAAGACGTTGGTTTGCGGCCCGGCCTTCCTCATCGGTCCGGGCTCGCGCTTCCTGGATGGCCCGTTCGAACTCGGCGGGCGGTCTTGCTCTTCCTGCAGACTGAGGAGATCTCCACGTCGATCGCCGTGCATCTGCAAGAAGTACAGCGATGGCTCAATCTCGATGGTGAGGAACCAGCCCTGCCGGCCGGCCGTCGACGTCTGGGGCATCGGCTTCCTCACCACCGCCAAGATCGCCCATTTCCGTCGGCATCCGGCATCCCGCATCCCGCACGACAGCCCGGAGCCCGTCAAAGTGGGCCAGCGGTACGCGCTGTCCCAGCCCACCGACCAGGGCAACTGCTACCTCCCCGCGGGAGTGTCTGATCGCCGAGCGTCAAAGCTGCTCCAGGTCAACACCGGTCCGGTCATCGATGCCGAGCCGACCAGGAACGCTGGACGGATTCCGAGCCGCCTGCCGTGGTCATTTCGGCGGGGCATATCGCTGAAGAGCGTGAGCGGCCACCTCCTCAAGACCATCCGCGCCGCTGGTGTCCAGGGCGGGGCGGATCAAAGTCCACCCACCCCTGGCAGCACACGCACTACATCAACGCCTCCACCGCCCGCCTCTCTGCCCGGGGGCCTCGTCCGGCACGTGTCTGCCACCTTCCCCACCACCGTGTTCGCTGGGGCCATGGTCCGTCATCACGTGTCGGCGCTCAAGGAGAGGGCGGACACTGCCCTCGCTGCCGGTACTCCGAGGGCGAGCAGCCCATGTGCTTCCTGAACACCCGCGCGAAATTCTCCGGATTCGGGAAACCACAGAGCCTGCCGACCTGGGATATGGGGTCGCTGCCCGCCGTGAGCAAATGGCGGGCAGCGTCGATGCGTAACCCGGTCAAGTACCGCATGGGCGTCTTTCCCGTGGTGGAGGAGAATCGGCGCAGGAAGTGGTACCGGCTGAGACGTACTTCTCTGGCTAACTGGTCGAGTGTGATGTTCTCGGACAGGTGCATCTCCATGTAGGCCCGCAGGGTGAGCAGTTGTTCCGGGCTGAGACCTCCCGTGCCCGGTGATGCGGGATGGAAAGGATGGAGCAGGTGTTCGGCCAGGTAGTGGGCTGCACTCAGGGCATAGCGCTCTCCTGCACCTGTCTTTCGGGCGTGAAGCAGAGTTTGCGCCATGGATGCGACATGTGGATCGAAGGCGCGCAGCGTCTGCAATTCCGAAACATCATGGACAGGGGCGGCGGCGTGTGTGTCCAGTGCCCGCTGAAGGAATTCTACGGAAAGCTGGATATAGACGACTTCGAATGGGAGATATCTGGGCGGTGTCCTGCTGAGCCGGATCAGGTTGTTGGGTGCGACCCGGCAGACCTCTCCAGGCGTGAGCGTGGTACCTCGCCAACCGTGATTGTCCCGACGTTCAATTTGACACACACCTCGTATTGGCGTGACGATGCCGAACCACTGATCCGACAATTGGTATGTCAAGGTGCCGCTGTCGTGTCCAGCGGCTTGCTCTTCCACAACGAGTTTCTGACTGGATTGGTCTCGCCACGTAATGGTCACGTAATTTTCCCTTGCGTGGGTCGAAGGAACGAGGAGTGACAGGCGCCAGGTTCGTCACACTCTGAACCGGGCTGAAAAAATTACCCTCTGTGTCACGCAACGGTCGGCGACACGTTAGTTCTCACCCCGCACCGCCAGCCGGTGCGGACGTTCCTCGCCCGCCATCACCTTCGCCGACGACATAAACACCGAACCGAACCTCGAAGAGTTACTCGCCGTCAAATACGAACGCGGCACCGTCCTTCCCCGCGACATACTCCAACGCATCCGCCGGAACGGCCGTCTCGGACCCATCGACCGACTCAAAATCGAAATCCCCACACCGAACGATGATCGCCCTTCGTCCTAAGACGGCAAGGGCGGGCCGAAGGGCTCCGACAAGGACCGGGAGTTGGTGTGTGCGTGAGGTGAAAGGTCAGCTGGTACGGCTGGTCAGTCGGAGAAGTGCGTCAGCGGGAGAAGGGGACGGCGTCGGCGGGGTCGGCGTGCCAGTTGGTGGCGATGGGCTGGTCGACGAGGACGGTGTTGGAGAGGTCGAGGGAGATGCTCTCGCTGAGAGCGTGCTCGGCGGGCGACACGACAGTGTCGGGGGAAGAGCCGAAGGACGCGGAGGGCAAGACGCCCTCCAGGGTGCAGGAGATACCGGGCTTGGCCTTGGCGGTGAGGAAGAGGTAGCCGCCCGCCTGCGTCTCCTCGGTGACCGTGAAGGTCAGGTCGTCGGTTACGCAGGCCGGTGCGGCGGTGCCGCGGCTGTCGGCCGTGGCAGCGGCCGTCGCGGCGCCGGTGAGGGCCAGCGCGGCGACCGCGGCGAGGGCGAGGCGGGCGGAACGGGCGACAAGGCGCCAACGCATCTGGATCTCCATGGTGCTGAAGGGTGCGGAAGTGGTTCGTCCAGCGGGTTTCTGAGATGACCGCAGCTTGTTTCGGTGATCGTCCCGCCCGCCACAGATGACGACCACTACGGGACGCCGGAACGCCGAAACATTCCCTGACCAGCACAGACGTCGTGGGCGTGGAACGGGACGCCGGGACGTTGGGACGCCCACCGATCCGAGGATGACCACGAGACGAAGGGCATGAGCCGTGGCCGTAGGGCGCAGACAAGCGGGTGGACCTCACTTCGGTGCCGAACGCGAGAACTGCCGCTCCCCTACTGCCTGAGGACGCCACAACGTGAACGCAGAAGTCCTGGTCGCCTCTGCCACGGCGGCGGCCATGAAACCGACTAGCCCTACCGCTCCGGCCATCGAGCCCCGGCCGTTGCTCTCGTACTTCCCGTTGGTGGCCGGTTGCAGGATGACAAGCCCGAACACCGCCAAGCCGATCAGCGTCCCCACGCCGAGCACGGCCCCGGCCCCCGCCCGGCCACCTCCTCCGCCGGCTTCGAATCGTCACGGCGCGGTGGACACTTCCGCGTAGCTCGCAGGGAGGAGCGGCTGCCGGCGTACTCGGCCGTCGGCGTACTCGTACGGGGCGCAGCCCAGGGGGACGGTGGATGCGGACGTATCCATCAGTAACAGGTCATGGGACGAAGGGCTGTACATCGCCTTGTTGACGTTCTTTTTGACGAAGTCCCACTTCGCGTTGGGGTCCGCCGCGTTCCAGGTGTCTTCCGTGTTGGAGTTGAGATCCTTGATGCCCTATCCGCCGGCTTCCGCATTGTCGAAGCTGGCCGGGACCAGCTTGCCGCGGACGTCCCCCAGCCTGGGAATGCCCGCCTTGCCGTCCCCCTTCACCGAATCGGCATGGAAGAGGCCGGGGTACTCCTTCACGTAAGGTGTCGAAGGTCGACCGGATCTGTTCCTGGGTCACGTTGTCCGGCTCGTTCTTACCGTCGGCCGGGCTGCCCTTTTCGTCCTTGTAAAGGCACTCGGCCCTCAGTCGCATGACGATCGTCTCGTGCGGGTTGGCTTTGAGGAAGCCCCGCGTCTTCTTGAGGACTTCGTCGAAGTTGGCCTTCTGGTAGTACGACGCGTGGTGAACCGTGAACTTGCCACCGATGGAGCGAACCCGGATGCCGATGGCACGGATCCCGCGGTCGAACTGCGCCTTCAGCGTCTGCCCGCTGTCGTCGTAGTTCTCCTGCGTCTCCACGTAGTTACCACCGTGGACGGACAGCGTGTCGTGAGTCCCCGGGATGGGCACGTCCGACAGCATGGTGTTGCTCGCGACGCCCCACATCCACTCGTTCCGGTCCGGTGCGCCGAGGTTGTGGTAGGCCTCATCATTGGTCGACCCGGCCGCCCCAGCGGCGGTCGGGGTCAGCAGCGCCGCGCCGAGCGCGACACAGACCGTCATCAGATGTGCCAGCGGGCGGGACCGTATGCGCGATCCGGCGCGGGCGGCGCGAGGAGTGGGGCCGGGCATGGGACTCCTGTCCAGAGCGGGGCGTTACGCGGCTCAGCGTGAGATCCGCCGCTCACGTTTCGCTCACGTTTCGCTCACGTTTCGAGCACACGACCCACACCGAACTGACGCCCCGCTACCCCGTTCCCCGCGTTCAGACAGGCCGGCACGACCAGCACCCGCCAATGTCCGCTGCCGCTCGGCGGCAGCGCCAGCTTCACGAGCACATTGCCGATGTGCTTACTGGCAGATGGCCGACGCCGCTCGCACCCCGCCAGAGTAAGAAGGGCTCCGACGAAGCAAGCCAGGCCACGCCTGCTCGGAGGTCGCCAACGGTGCCGGGAAGCTGAAGGTCCAGGACGGGGCCGTGCAGGACACGGGCTGCACCAACGGCTCGAAGGTCACCTTCCCGTTAGCCCATCGCACACAGAGCCTCCGCCCTCACCGAGCCACGCCGCCGCCCCGGGTCAACAACTCCAAGGCGCGGCAAGCGCGTTGTCGCTGCCGCCCGCGTGCACGGCTTGTTCGCATTACGTATGTCGACCACCGCCCAACGGACGATATCCGGCCAACATCCAGCCGAAATGCTGACATGTACCTGGCTCGAATGGCACGCTTCCCCGCAACACGCTGCATGTACAGCCACACGCTGCACGCCCGCATCGCGTCTTTTTCTGCTCCGGGCGGCCCTCCATGCCTCCCGGGCCCCCACAGATGGAGCCTGCGTGACCTCTCATATATCCCGTAAGCGTTCGACACTCACGATCGGCACCGCCGTCGCCGCCGGAGCGCTGCTCACCGCCGGACTGACCACCGGCGCCTCCGCCGAGCCTGCCAAGGACACCGAGCCGTCCGGCTCCCCCGTCGCCCTCTCGGCGTCGGCCCGCGCGGACCTCCTCCAGGACGCGAGCGCCGACAGATCGGTGACCGCCGAGCGGATCGGTCTCGGTGCCAAGGAGAAGCTCGTCGTCCGCGACGTCGTCAAGGACGCCGACGGCACCACCCACACCCGCTACGAGCGCACCTTTGACGGTCTGCCCGTCCTTGGCGGCGACCTCGTCGTGCACACCGCGAAGAGCGGCGAGTTGAAGGGCGTCACCAAGGCGACCGAAGCGACCGTCAAGGTCGCCTCCACGGACGCGAAGCTGGCCAAGTCCTCCGTCGCCAAGTCCGCCGAGTCGACCGCCGCGAAGGCGAAGACCGCGCAGGCCGACGCGCAGTCACCGCGCAAGGTGGTCTGGGCCGCCTCCGGCAAGCCCGTCCTCGCGTACGAGACCGTCGTCACCGGCATGCAGAAGGACGGCACGCCCAGCAGGCTCCACGTCATCACGGACGCCGCGACCGGCAAGAAGCTGTACCAGTACCAGGCCATCGAGAACGGCACCGGCAACAGCCAGTACAGCGGCAAGGTCACGGTCGGCTCCAAGAAGGGCACGAGCGGCTACGAGCTGACCGACAAGGCCCGCGGCGGCCACCGCACCTTCGACCTGAAGCACGCGGAGAGCGGCGCCGGCAAGCTGTTCAAGGACGCCAACGACGTCTGGGGCAACGGCAAACCCTCGAGCGCGCAGACCGCCGGTGTCGACGCCGCCTACGGCGCCCAGCTCACCTGGGACTACTACAAGTCGGTCCACGGCCGCAAAGGCATCAACGGCGACGGAAAGGGCGCGTCGTCGCGGGTCCACTTCGGCAACGGCTACGTGAACGCCTTCTGGGACGACAGCTGCTTCTGCATGACGTACGGCGACGGCGAGGGCAACAAGAAGCCTCTCACGTCGATCGACGTCGCGGCCCACGAGATGACGCACGGCGTCACCTCGGCGACCGGCAACATGGAGTACAACGGCGAGTCCGGTGGCCTCAACGAGGCCACCTCGGACATCTTCGCCGCCGCCGTGGAGTTCAAGGCCAAGAACCCCAAGGACGTCGGTGACTACCTCATCGGCGAGAAGATCGACATCAACGGCGACGGCACCCCGCTGCGTTACATGGACAAGCCGAGCAAGGACGGCGGCTCCCTGGACAAGTGGAGCGCCAACGCCGGGAACGTCGACGTCCACTACTCCTCGGGCATCGCCAACCACTTCTTCTACCTGCTGTCCGAGGGCAGCGGCAAGAAGCGGATCAACGGCGTCAAGTACAACTCGCCGACCGCCGACGGCTCCAAGGTCCTTGGCATCGGACGCGGCAAGGCCGAGAAGATCTGGTACAAGGCCCTGACGACGTACTTCACGTCGACCACCAACTACAAGGCGGCCCGTAAGGGAACGTTGCGCGCCGCGAAGGACCTGTACGGCGCGAACTCCACCGAGTACAAGCGCGTGGCCGCCGCCTGGACCGGCGTCAACGTCAAGTAACCCCCGGTCAGTCACGCAAGGGGCGGCGTCCGGAACGGATGCCGCCCCTCCACGTCGTCAGGGGACAGCTCGCCGAGATGGGATGAACAGTGGTCGCTCATCGAGCCGTTGATGCCCGAATCGGGACCGAAGCTGGCCCAGGGCTGGCCTAGGGCGCCCGACCGGCAGGTTCTGTGCGCCATCTTGTTCGTGCCACACTCCGGTATCCAGTGGGAGTACCTGCCCCAGGAATTGGGCTTCGGCTCGGGCATGACCTGCTGGCGGCGTCTGGCCGCCTGGAACGAAGCCGACGTCTGGGACCAACTCCACGTCGTCCTGCTGGATAAGCTGCGCTCGAAGAGCAAGCTCGACTGGTCGCGGGCCGACGGCCAAGGCAAGGCATCCCGCTCGCGGTCACGCTGACCGGCGACAACCGCAGCGATGTCACCCAACTCATGCCCCTGCTCGACAAGATCTTGGCCGTCGCGGGCCGAGTCGGCAGACCGCGCCGGCGCCCTGACGCGCTGCTGGCCGACCGCGGCTACGACCACGACATGTACCAGCACCTGCTCCGGCAGCGCGGGATCCGCCCGGTGACCGCGAAATGCGGCGAGCCACACAGCAGCGGCCTGGGCATGTTCCGGTACGCCGTCGAGCGCACCATCGCCTGGCTGCTGCACGGCTTTCGCCGCCTGCGCATCCGCTGGGAACGGCGCGACGACAACCATGAGGCCCTCCTCGGCCTCGCGGACTGTCTGATCACTCACCGTCACGACCAACGGCTTTGTTAGCGAACGGCTAACACAATGAGGTAAATCCACCCTGCCGGCCTTTGCCGACATGCGAGTTGAGCGTTCGGCCCGGTGCGGCGAGCTCGCCGTGGATGGTGTCGGATGATCTGCGGGAGTAGCCTCAGACGCCCTAATCGTCCCTTGCACCAGGTCGTACGGCATGACGGGCGCCTCGACACCACAGACTGCACTCCAAGATCCGGACCAGGCCCGGGCCAACTTGGCTCGGTAGCAGACGATTCCACACTTTTCGGCAGGTCAGAGCCTCTATTGGGCATGTACCACCAGCAGACGAAGAACCTTCTTGTTTCCTACAGCCCGAAGAAGCATGGGTTCTTCTGAAACTCGCGTCGGGTCGCCTGGAGACAACGTTGCGCTCCAGACGACCAGGCAGCGGAGCGTGTCCGGCAACTGGCGGTCAGCCCTCGGGACGGAGACGACTGCTCGCCGCGGGTGACGGACCGTGAGCAGAGCCGTGACGCCCATCCGTCAGGCGGTCGGCGTTCGTGTTCGTGTTCGTGCGTGTGGTCGGGCGGTCGGCTCAGACGGCCAGCGGCAGGCCCGCGGCGTGGAACAGCCGGTCACGGGAGGCCGTTGCCTCGTCGAAGACGGAGTCCCCGGCTTTCAGCACACCGTTCTCCTTGAGGACGTCACCGGCCACCACCACCAGGTCGACGTTCCCGGCGTGGCCGCCCGCGACGATCGTGGCGGCGGCGTTCGTGGCGGGCAGCGTGTTGGCGTGGTCGAGGCGGATCATGATCTGCGTGGCAGCCTCACCGTGGGCGTGCTCGGCGGGCTGACCGTGGTCGACGTGCCCGCGCTGGCGGGCGACTTCCACCGGCGCCATCCGGAGGTCAGGTTGCGTACCGAGACCTCCCAGCGGGGAACCTCCGGTCTGATCGAGAAGATCAAGGAAGGCCACGTCGACGTGGCCTTCGTGGGAGCCGACATCAAGGACGACCACCTCAGAGTGAGGCCCGTCAAGAGGTACCCCCTCCAGTTGCTGGTTCCCGCCGGTCACCCACTGGCACTTCGAAAGAGCGTGCGCCTGAAGGACGTTGCCGGGGAACCCTTCGTCGACATGCCCATGGGATTCGGGCAACGCCAGATCGTGGACGACGCGTTCACCAAGGCGGAGCTGTCCCGACGTGTCCTGATCGAGGTGTCGGACATCACCACGATCGCCGAGTACGTGGCGCACGGGCTGGGAGTGGCGCTGCTGCCCCCGGACTTCGCAGAGGCGGCCGGGGACGCCGTGCGTCCCGTCCCCCTCGCGGACGCGCCGCTGTCCTGGACGCTCAGCGTGGTCGCCTCGGCAACGCATCCGCCGACGCGGGCGCTGCACGCCTTTCTCGACCTCATCCCGCACCACATCCGGCGCGACCGCGTGTTCTAGGCAGGCATACGCGACCACACAGCCCCCTGAGCAGGGCTCGGTTCCCAGCAGGGAGTGCCTACCGCGCATTAGGGGTGGTGGGGAATGGGTACGGCGTGGGAGCGGCTCCGGCGGCAGCGTCGCCGGGCAGGTCCAGAAGGTTGCGGCCGAGGGCTTCGGTGTTGGCCCGGTGCAGAGCCAGCATCGCGGGATCGGGGCGCGGGTCTGCGTAGTCGGGTCCGCCGGAGCTCACGGTCAGTTCGCACCCGGTGGCCAGTGCTCCGGCTTCGAAGCAACGCGCGGTGGGGCACCATGAGTTGCTGCTGGCCGAATACACCGCGGCCCGGACGGCGAGCAAAGACCGCCGTGACAGCCGCCTGCGCAGAAGGCGTTACGCATGCCCAGCCGCCACCGCGGTTGAGTGCGGGGAGCGTGCGCTAGTCCGCCCGCGTCCTGATCAGCCGTCCCTCCACCGTGCCGATCACCAGGTCTCCGTCCGGGCCGGCGCTCAGGCTCATCGGGGTGTAGACGTGCCCGCCGAGGGTGAGCGTCCTTCGTCGTACGACCGTGCCGTCCGCTGCTCGCAGCGTGAGCAGCTCGCAGGAGCCCGCTCGAGTCACGGCGGCGTGGACGAGGCCGCCGTGGACGTCGACCCCGGTGACCCGCGCGTCAAAGCGGTGCGCCCAGGCCACGGCGCCGCCCGGGTAGGCGCGGCGTACGAGGTGGGTGCCGTCGCGTGCCGTGCAGGTGTGGACGAGTCCAGGCCCGGCCTCGTCGTCGACGTAGACGGCGGGACCGCCGCGCAGGTGAGGGCCGAGGGAGTCGTTCCAGGCGAACGGGAACAGCCGCTCGATCCCGTCGGGGTCTGCCCGCACGACCCACCTCTCCAGCACCTCCGGCCTTATGTCCCCGGCACCGACGCCGTAGAGGAAGAGCAGGTGGGGCGAGCCTCGCACCGGAAAGTCGAAGGAACTGTCGCTCTCCCCCAACGCCAGGGTGGCCAGCTGTCGCCCGGAAGGCGTGAGCACGACGCTCTCGTTCGGCGGCCAGCGCGGACCGGGGAACAGCTCCCGGGAGTCCCTGGCCACCCAGGCGCCATCCGTGCGCGCGGCGATGGCGACCGGGAAGTCGAGGCGGAGTTCGGCGAGCCGGGCGCCGTCGGCGAGGGCGAACCGGCACAGCAGGGTGCGCCGGTCGCTGCTGTCGCCCTCCAGGAGTGTGATCCAGACGCTCTCCTCGTCCGGGGTGACGTACAGCCGACAGCCGTTGCGCTGCCGCTGCGTGTCGGGCACCGGCACGGTCCACTGCAGGGTGCCCTCCGGCGACCAGCACTCCAGCAGGACCCCGCTCTGCGCCGCGGCCAGTATCCGGCCGTCCCGCAGGACCTCCACGACGGCCGCCCCGGGCCGCCGGTTCCAGGCGCGGCCCCTCTCGGCGGCGAGAGCGGCGAGGTATCGCTGGGGTTGGTCGATGTCCGGTCCCTTGATGCGGCTCCAGTCGACCTCCACCGGCACCTGCGGCCAGGAGACCAGAGCCGCGAGCACGTCAGCGGCGACGGCGTGCCAGTCGTCGCGCTCGGCGACGGAGCGCGTGTACGTCACTCGGCCCAGGTCTTCGTAGTCGACGACCGGCCGGGCGAACGTCACCTCCAGGCGGCGCGCGTCCCGCCAGCACAGGGCGCTGACACCGGCCCCGGCAACAGCCACGGCGGTACGGCGCCGGGTCTTCGGCTCGTACAGGTGCAGCCCGCCCCGGAGCTCGAACTCGTCACCGTCCTCCGTGCCCACGGCAAGTACGGGCAAGGTGGGATGGAAGACGAGCCCTTCGATGCCCTGCTCCAGCACGATCTCGTCCCACAGGGCGAGATCGCTCGTCCGGTAGACGGCGATCCGGCCAAGGCCGGCCCGGCCGCTCGCGTGACAACTGACGGCGATCCACCGGCCGTCCGCGCTCACATCGGTCGTGAAAGGGTGGCCGATCTCGGGGAACGGATCGTCGGGTATCAGACGCATCGCAGGAGCGTATCGCTCGATGATCTCTGGTGAACGGCCCCGTCTCCGATCTCGACACTGACGAGCGGCTCTTGATCCGGCGCCCTAGAGGCCCCGTGGCCGCACCGTCATCCGGATTCCGTCCCGCGCCCACAGCACGAACCGTTCCACCGGCGTCACTTCGTGCCCCGGCGCCGGCCGAAAGCGCAGGCGCTTGAGGAGGACGGCCAGGACGAGCTGGGCCTCGATCGTCGCCAGAGCGGCGCCCTCGCAGCTGCGTGGCCCGATCCCGAAGGGGACGTACGCGAGCCGCGGCCGTTTGGCCACTTCCTGCGGCGTGAAGCGCTCGGGGTCGAACCGTTCCGGCTCGGGCCAGTGCTCGGGGTTCAGGTGCACCGCCCAGAACGGATAGAACACCGTCGTCCCTGCCGGGATCTCGTACGGGCCAAGGACCAGGTCCTCGGTCGTCTCGCGCGCGCCGTACGGACCGGGCGGGAACAGCCTCATCGACTCCTTGAGCACCATGTCCAGATACGTGAGCCGCCGCAGATCGCCGTAGTCGGGCGTGGCGCGCTCGCCCAGCACCTGGTCCAGTTCGGCGGCGACGCGGTCGGCCGCCTCGGGGTGGCGGCCCAGCAGGTGCAGCGTCCACGACACGGCGACGCCGGTGGTGTGGTGGGCGGCGAGCAGCGTCACCATCACGGTGTCCCTGATCCGCGCCGGGCTCTGACCGGCCTCGACGAGTGCCCCGATCAGGTCGCTGCGGTCGGCGCGGGCGGTGCCTTCGGTGCCGTCGGTGCCTTCGGTGCCGTCGGTGCCTTCGGTGCCGTCGCCCGAGCGGTGTGCCGCCACCATGCGGTCGACCGTCGCGCGCAGGTACGCGAGGGCCTCCTCGGCCCGCTCCGCCGCGCGCGGGTCGTCCCGGGGCACCTGGTAGAGCCGTCCGAGGTGCTCGGTGAGCACTTCCTCGAACGCGGCGACGACACGGTCCGTGTCGGTTTCCGCGCCGCCGAGCGCGAACCCGCAGATCATGCGGAGCGACAGCGCGGTCAATTCCTTCTGCAGCTCGACGGGTTCGCCGTCGGCCTGCCCGGCCCAACGTTCCGCGAGCTCCTGCGCCAGCTCGGTGAAGCGCGCGAAGTGCCGCTCGTGCGCCGGCCGTCCGGCGAGCACGGAGAGCAGGACGCGGCGCCAGGGCGTGTGCTCGTCGGCGGACAGCACTTGCAGGTTGTCCGCCTCGCACAGCGGGTCCAGGAAAGCGAACAGTTCCTCGGGCCGCTTGTCGATGTGCGCCGTGGCCTCCAGAAGCACGGGATCGGCGACCGACACGGCCGTGTCCGCGCCCGGCAGTTGAAAGCGCACGACGGGGCCGTGCGCCTCGTGCAGGCGTAACTGGTAGTGGTGCAGCCCGCCCGCGGCCGCGACGGCACTCAGCCCGCCGTCCTCCTGATGCTCGGGTCCGGGGATACGCATGACGGTTCCTCCTGTTCCCAAATCCCGTCTCATGTCCTGCCCTTGCACCAGACAGTCTCCCCCGTCCCCGCATCCCGCTTCCCGCCCCCGACAGGCCCCATCGCCCGCCCGCGCCGCGCCCCCGACATCGTTGTCAAGGGCGCGGCTTGCACGGATCGCGAACCTACGGGATGCGGCAGACCCCGAGGAGGTACCGCGCACTGGGGCGTGCCGTCGCCCTACGGCGTGTAGACGGCGTCACTGCCGTACAACTCCCTGGTGAACGCGGAGACATCGGCGCTGCGGTCGGCTCCGTCGAGGTTGTACGTCAGATAGACGCCGTATCCCTCACTGACGGTGCGGCGGGCGAGGCCGGCGACCGTGCTCTGCGAGGTCCGGCCGATCTCGACGGCCGCCGGCGACAGCTTCGATTTGGGCAGTGCGATGCCGGGGACCTGCCAGGTGCCGTAGTACGGGTTCCAGGCGTAGTCGAACTTCGACGAGACGTCGACGCCGCCGTAGGAGAGGCGCGACGCGGCCGGGCCGATGTTGTAGAGGCTGATGATCTTGTCCGGCATGTTCGCGCGCAGCGCCGTCACCAGGTGCACGAACGAGCTGGCGTTGGGCTGGCCGGTGCCGTTGTTGCCGTACTCGGCGTACTCGTCGTCGAAGTCGATCCCGTCGAGGCCGTACTTGGTCACGGTGTCCGACATCTGCTTCGCGAACGCCGAAGCCGCCTTCTGGGACGGGAAGTTCGCGAAGCCCGCGCCCTGGTGGTTGCCGAGCACCGAGAGGACGACCTTGATGCCCTTCTGCTGCAACGGCCGTATCTCCGTGGCGGCGTTGTCGAGGACGCGCTGCACGTTCTCGTTGAAGTGCAGATACGCCGCCTTCTTGCTCGTGTCGTAGTTGATGTTCGCCGCGAAGATCACGGCGACGTCGAAGGCGTTGCCGCCGCCGTTGGCGAGGGTGTACTTGCCGACGTTCAGCATGCTGTTGTTGTTCACCTCGACGTAGGCCACCGAGGTCGGTCCCTGTTTCGTGGGAGCGGGCCCGGGGGCTGGTGCCGCTGCCGCGCCGGTCGTGGCGGTCGTGCCGAAGGTGAGGGCCGCGACGGCCGAGAGCGCGAGCGCGGCCGCCCGCGCTCTGCTCCGTACCAGAGTGAACATCGTTGATCGGTCTCCCATCGCATGGGTCGGCGCCCGACCTGTTCGAAAGCGCCGAGTGAGCCCTCCGAGTTTTCCTCTCCGATGACCGAATCCCAAGAATCGCGCACAAACTCTTCACGACTCCCACGCACCTCGCGCCTCAGCCCGCTTCCAGGGCAAGGGAGTTGGATCGTGCGCGCGCACGGCCTTGGTGGAGGTCCACACGCAGGGCGTGGTGCGGCGGGAGGCGAGGCCCACCGCCGGTCAGCTGATCGGCGGCAGGAGGGGCACCCGGGCGGCGAGGAACTTCGGGGCCATCTCGCGGTAGCTGTCGGTGATCAGTTCGGCGAGCTCGGTCCAGTCGGTGTGGTCACCGAGAATCGCGGCGACGACGTTATGGCCCCAGTCGGCACGGAGGAACGGGAAACCACCGGCGGTCAGGCCGAGCAGGTCGTCGACGGGTACCCGAAAAGTCATCACCACCGGTTCCTGATCTGCGGATACGTACGAGGCGTAGACCGGGTAGCGATCCACGTCCGGCGCGTAGACATGGGCGAACGTCCGCGTACGGATGCGCCAGCGCACGCCGATCCAGGCCGGTTCCTCGTACGACTCGGGCAGCTGCCGACAGATCGACCGCACCCGGTTCAGGATCTCCGGCGGCACGTCTCCAGGACTGGACATGGACCGACCCTATCGACCGCCGGCGCGTTCCGCGCCGAACGCGGTTGGGCAGGGAGGCCCGCGGGGCAGGGCGGATTCGCCGTACCTGACGGGCCGTTGGGCCCTTCGCGGAACCAGTGCGGGGTGAACAGCGCCCGTTGCGCACGGTTCATGGCCGGAGTTCCGCCGACGCCACTGGTGCGCCAGGTGCGGAAAGGAGCGCGTGATCCGCCTGTGTGCGGCCGTCACACACCCGCCCGAAAATACCCCCCTAGGTATCTCTGTTACGGTGGATGGCGATACCCCGGGGGGTAATTTCGGAGTGAGGGAGAGTGCGCCGTGTTCTTTGCCGACGTCTTGGAGACCGAAGGTCTGGGCAACCGCAGCTATCTGGCGGGCGGGGCCCGGGCGGCGGCGGTCGTGGATCCGCCGCGGGACATCGACCGGGTGATCGCGGCGGCGGCCCGGCGCGGAGTCAGGATCGTGGCCGTCGCGGAGACGCACGTGCACAACGACTACGTCACCGGTGGTCTGGAGCTGGCCCGGCTGACCGGCGCCCGCTACCTGGTGCCCGCCGGGGCGTCGGTGGCCTACGCCCGCCTCCCGGTGGCCGACGGCGATACCGAGGAGGTCGACGAGGGCCTGGTGCTGCGGGCCGTGGCCACTCCCGGGCACACCCCGCACCACACCTCCTATGTGCTGGAGGAGGCCGGGCGTGCGGTGGCCGCGTTCACCGGCGGCTCGCTGCTGATCGGCAGCGTGGGCCGTCCCGATCTGGTGGAGCCGCGGCTCACCGAGCACCTGGCCCGCGCCCAGCACGCCTCCGCGCACCGGCTCGCCGCCCAGCTGGCCGACGACGTGGCGGTGATGCCGACACACGGGTTCGGCAGCTTCTGCTCCTCCACCCAGGCCAACGGCGACCACAGCACCATCGGCACGGAGAAGACATCCAACCCGGCGCTCCTCCAGGACGCGGAGGCGTTCGTCAAGGAGCTGCTGACCGGCCTGGACGACGTCCCGGCCTACTACACCCACATGGGCCCGGCCAATGCCGCAGGCCCCGCTCCTATAGACCTGACCGCACCTGAGCGGGCTGACGCCAGAGGGATCGCCCGCCGTCTGGCGGCCGGGGAGTGGGTCATCGACCTGCGCAATCGTGTGGCGTTCTCGGAAGGCCATGTCGCGGGCTCGCTCAACTTCGAGGTCGAGGGCCAGCTGGCCACTTACCTGGCGTGGCTGATCCCGTGGGGCAAGCCGGTCACCCTGCTCGCCAAGAGTGCCGAGGACATCACCCGCGCCCAGCGGGAGCTTGCCCGGGTGGGAATCGACCGCCCGGCCGCCGCGGCCGTCGGCTCCCCGGCCGACTGGACTACCGGCGGGGCGCCGCTCGCCTCGTTCCCTCGGGCGACATTCGCCGACCTGACCGCCGCCCGTGAGCGGGGCGAGAACCCCGTGGTGCTGGACGTACGCCGGGACGCGGAGCGGGCCGACGGCTGGATCGAGGGCAGCGTGCACATCCCGATCCACCAGGTCCACCAGAGGCTGGACGAGGTGCCCGCCGGGACCGTGTGGGTGCACTGCGCGGGCGGCATGCGCGCGGCGATCGCCGCCTCCGTCCTGGACTCCGCCGGACGTGACGTCGTCGCCGTCGACGACGGCTACGCCGCTGCCGCCGACGCCGGCCTCAGTCTCGTCTCCCCCGCCCAACACTGACCGCACCACCTGACCCTGCCGGCCCCTCACGGTCCGCCCGGGGTCAGAGCATCAGAGGAAGCATCATGCTCTTGCCGCACAGCGGCCCCGGCCGCATCACACCGGCACAGGCCCGCCGCGCCGTCGAGGACGGCTCCGCGCTGCTCGCCGACGTCCGTGAGGAGAACGAGTTCGGGGCCGGCCACGCCCCCGGGGCAACGCTCTGGCCGCTGTCGCGGCTGGCCCGGGGCGCGGCTCCGCCCGGTCCCGATGACGGCCGTGGTCTCGTGCTGATCTGCCGCTCCGGCAACCGCTCCCAGCAGGCCGTGCGCCTGCTCGCCGAGCGCGGTGTGACGGCTGTCGACGTCATCGGCGGCATGGTGGACTGGGCCGATCAGGGTCTGCCCGTCCAGGACGCGCACGGGGCGGCGGGCACCGTCATATGACCGCGTTCGTGCTCGCCCTGCTCGCCGGGGCGCTGGTCGGTCTCGCCCTGGGCTCACTCGGGGCGGGCGGCAGCATCCTGACCGTCCCCGCCCTGACCTACCTGCTCGGCTTCAGCCCGGCCGAGGCCACCACTGCCAGCCTGATCATCGTGATCGCCACCTCGCTCACCGCGCTGGTGGCCCACGCCCGGGCGGGAACGGTGCGCTGGCGAGCCGGACTGCTGTTCGCCGCAGCGGGACTGCTGCCCGCCGCGGCGGCCGGCCTGCTGTCCGCGCGCATCCCCGCCACGGTGCTGACCCTGGCCTTCGCCGCCCTCGCGGTGCTCGCCGGACTGCGCATGCTGCGCCCGCGCACACCGCCGGTGAACGGAACAGTGTCGGCGCCCCGCGCAACGGGAGCGGGCGCCGCGCTGGGTGCGGTGACCGGATTCCTCGGGGTCGGCGGCGGCTTCCTCGCCGTCCCCGCCCTGGTGGCGGCGCTGGCGGTGCCGATGAGCGCGGCCGTCGGCACGAGCCTGCTGGTCATCGTCGCCAACGCGCTGGTCGCTCTCGCGGCCCGGGCGGCCACCGAGGTCAGCCTGGACTGGGCTCTGATCATGCCGTTCATCGCGACGGCGGTCCTGGGGGCGTGGGACGGCAAGCGGCTGTCCGCGAAGGTCCAGCCCGCCGTCCTGCAGCAAGTCTTCGGCGGCCTGCTGCTGACGGTAGCCGCGGTGATGGCGACCGGCGCCCTGCTGTGAAACACCCGTGGGGCCTGCCGCGGACGCCCCGCTGTCGGCACGTCCGCGGCAGGCCCCACGGGAGGGCGGAACGGTCAGGCCAGCGAAAGGAACAGCTTCTCCAGCCGGGCGCGCATCTGCGCCGAGTCGCGCACCTGCGGGTCCTCGCTGGTCATGCACTGCTGCAGACCCGTCGCGATGATCGAGAACCCGGCCCGGTCCAGCGCCTTGGAGACCGCGGACAACTGCGTGACCACGTCCTCGCAGTCCCGGCCCTCCTCGATCATCTTGATCACTCCCGCGAGCTGGCCCTGCGCCCGCCGTAGCCGGTTCAGCGCCGACTTCAGTTCCTCGGCACTCATGTCGAGTTGCACACCAACCTCCTCTCATACCCCCACGGGTATCCTACCGTGGGAACCAGCCCAGAAAGGCATCTGTTCCGTGACCACCACCGCACTCACTCCCGCCCAGGCCACCGCCCGCTTCGGCGAGTTCACCGTGATCGACGTACGCACCCCCGGCGAGTACGCCACCGGCCACCTGCCCGGCGCCCACAACATCCCCCTGGACCGCCTGGACACGGCCGCCGACACCCTGAGGAAGGCCGCACAGCGCACGCCGCTCCTCGTCGTCTGCGCCTCCGGAACACGCTCCGCCAGGGGCTGCGCCCAGCTGGCCGCCCACGGCATCGATGCCGCCACCCTCGAAGGCGGCACCACCGCCTGGGCCTCTGCGGGCCACGAGGTCGAGCGCCCGGCCGGCGCCCGCGCGACCTGGCCCATGGACCGCCAGGTCCGCCTCGCCGCCGGCACCCTGGTCCTCACCGGCTTCGTGGCCGGTCTCGCCTGGACGCCCGCGCACTGGCTGTCCGGGGCCATCGGCGCCGGACTCGTCTTCTCCGGCGTGACCAACACCTGCGGCATGGCCGCAGCCCTGGCCAAGATGCCCCACAACCGTCCCCCGAAGAACGCGGTCTCCTTCCGGGAGACCCTGCTGCGTCTGGCCCCTTGACCTCCGTGCCTGCCCGGGCCGTGACCGACCGTCGTGTGCGGGGCGGCGGCGGTCTGAGCGCCCCAGAGACGGGCGAAGGCATCGGAAACCTCTCGCAGTTCCCGCACGCGACGAGCGGCAAGTGGCAAGTGGCAAGTGGCAAGCACGAACTCGGAATCGGTGGGCCTGAAATAGATGGTCTTTTCCGGTTGGCGCTATTCGTCCTCTGCCAGCCGCGCTCCGGGCGCTACCGTCCCAGGGGATCGGACAGCAGCCCCATGTAGCCGAGTAGCCGAGTAGCCGAGTAGCCGAGAGGGGAAAGCACACCATGAGCGATGCGACCTTCCGTCCCGGAACACCAGAGGCCACGATCCGCCGCAACCAGGCCTGGACGTCGGGGAACGGGCGGGCGATCCTGCGCCTTCAGGAGGACGGCAACTTCGTCCTCTACAGGGAATCGGTCTCCAAGCCGGTGTGGGCGTCCAACACGGCCGGCGAACAGGCGGCCTACGCCGTCATGCAGGAGGACGGCAATCTCGTCGTCTACACAGAGAACGACAAGCCTCTCTGGGCCTCCGACACCAACGGGCGTAGCGGTGCCCACCTGGCCGTCCAGGACGACGGCAACGTCGTCATCTACCACCAGGGCGCGCCGATCTGGGCGACCGACACCGGCGACTGACCGACGAGCGGATCGGCGGGAGCCCGCGGGGCCCTTGGCCCGGCGCACGGCGAACATCCGGCGTACGTGCGTGGGGCGGGCGAGCCGGATGACATGACGTCCTCGGACTTGCTCAGGCCGGGTTCGGGCGGCGAAGGCCCGCCAAGGCCTAGCGCGCCACGCGGTAGCGGAGGTAGATGGCCTTCGAGGCGAACGTGCGGGTCTCGACGAGTTCGAGATTCACCTGGCGCTCGTGCTGGGGGAAGAACGGAATGCCGCCGCCCACCAGTACCGGGTGGACCACGACCCGGTACTCGTCGATCAGACCCGCCGCGGCCGCCTCGGCGGCGAGTGTCGCGCCGCCGATCGCGATCTCGCCGTCTCCCGGCTCGGCCCGCAACCGCTCGATCTCCTCGGCCAGGCCGCCGGACAGCAGGCGTGCATTGCCCTGCACCTCCGACAGCGTGGTGGAGAACACCACCTTGGGCAGCGGCTTCCAGAGCCCGGCCCATTCGAGGTTCGCCTCATCGAGCGACGGGTCCTGGTCGGCGGTCTCCCAGTACAGCATCGTCTCGTACAGCCGTCGGCCCAGCAGGTGGACGTCGATCCCCCGAATCTCGTCGATCCAGAAGCGGAAGACCTCCGCGTCGGGCGCGCCCCAGTCGATGCCGCCGTCCGGGCCGGCGATGTAGCCGTCAAGGGAGACGTTCATCGAATAGGTCACGCTGCGCATCAGAGGTCCTCCTCGGTGTCGGTTCGACAGTACGACCGCCGAAGGCCGCAGGGGCGGCACGGCTCGCGGGATCCCCTGGGCCAAGGCGGTTCCTCCTGGGCCTGCCTACGCTTTGCGGGCGAGCAGTTGGATCTCCTTGAACTGTCGGCGGTCGGTGGGCTGCGGCTCTCGGACCATCCGGGCCACCTCGGCCAACCCGGACTCGCGCAGCAGCGCGGCGAGGTGGTCGGGCCACCACCGATAGGCGGGTGCGACCGCGTGGTCGAAGACCTGCGTCAGGTGGGTCTGGTCCTCGCTCGCCGAGAAGCCGATCAGGAGGTGACCGCCAGGTGCCAGAACGCGGTGGAACTCCGCCAGGATAACGGGGAGTTCCCGCGGCGGCGTGTGAATGACGGACCAACGGGAGAGCACGCCGCCCAGCGCGCCGTCAGCGATGTCCAGCGCGGCCATCGAGCCCACGTCGAACCGCAGGCCCGGATAGGCTTCTCGAGCCAATTCGATCATCGTGGGTGAGGCGTCGACACCGGATGCCAGCAGTCCCAACTCCGCCAGATGGGCCGTGACATGGCCAGGTCCGCACCCCAGGTCCGCGACCTGATTGTCCCCGCTCGCGCCGACCGCCTCGGCGAACACACCCAGGATCGCGCGGTCCAGGGGGCTGTCGCGCAACGTGTCGCGGAACAGTTGCGCATAGGTGTGAGCAGCATCGTCGTAGGCATCGCGGGTGGCACTGAGGGCATCGTGTTCGACCATGCTCCCGACAGTAGTTCCTGGCGCCCGGTGGGCAGGTCCCGAAGGAGCGGACGTCAGCGCAACATCAGCAGGACGTGAGCGGTGAGCACCAACCTGGTGATCAGGAACACGTTGAGCCTCCTAGGGCACCAACGCAGTACCTGATTATCTGGTCGACGAGGGGGTGGCGGCGCACACTCATGTCTGCCGTGCTCGAGCCCCCTGGGCCTTCATGGAAGCAGAAGGAGCTCTAGCCCGTGCAGCAGACCGTCGAGAGTGTCCCTACGACTGAGCGGGTGCTGTTGTCCGTTCACACATCGGACCCGATTTCCCGGGCCGGCGTACTCAGTCAGTTCCGTCAGTACCCGGAGATCGAGCTGGTGGACACCACCCGGCAGGACCGCGGCCAAGTCGCCCTGCTCGTCGCCTGTTCCGTCGACGAGACGACCTTGCTGAGCCTGCGCACACTCGTCCGCGTCAAGGGTGTCCGGGCGGTCCTGGTGGTGGACCGGATGCGGGAAGCCGACCTGTTGGATGTCGCCGGGTGCGGGGTCACCTCGATCGTATGGCGACGAGAGGCCACGCCCGCGCGGCTGCTGCGGGCCGTGCTCGCGGCTCACCGGGGTGACGGTGACTTACCGGCCGACTTATTAGGCACCTTCCTCACCCGTATGGGACAGCTCAAGAGCAGCACACCAAGTCCGGCCGGACTCCCCACGATGGGAATCACGCCACGCGAAGTCGAAGTCCTCCAGCTGGTCGCGGAGGGACTGGACACCGGGCAGATCGCGGTCAAGCTCGCGTACTCCGAGCGGACGGTGAAGAACGTCCTGCAGAATCTGACCTCCCGCCTCCAACTGCGCAACCGCACCCATGCGGTGGCCTACGCGGTGCGCGCGGGCTACATCTGAGGTCGCGCCAGGCCGCACCGCATCGTGTGGGCTCGTGCCACGGTGCCGCCGCATCGCGTGAGCTCATGCCTCGGTGCGCCGCATCGCGTACGGCGCGACGGGGGCTGGACCACCTTCTCGTCCAACCCCCGTTCTCCCCTGCCTGACCGGTGCCTAGCCGACGGTCACGGCGCCGCGCAGCGTCTCGCGCATCAGTGAGATCACCTCCGCCGCGCGCGGGCTGAGGAAGAAGTGACCCCCGCGGAACGTCTTGATGTCGAACGCGGCTGTCGTGTGGGAGCGCCACTCGTCCGCTTCCGGCCCCGTCGTCTTCGGGTCCGCGTCGCCCACCAGGGCGGTGATCGGGCAGTCGACGGTCGCGTCCACGGGTCCGTACGTCTCGATGGCCCGGTAGTCGCTGCGGATCGCGGGCAGCACCATCCGCAGCAGTTCCTCGTCACCGAGCACCTGGGCGTCGGTCCCGCTCATGGCCTTCATCTCGGCCACGATGCCGTCGTCGTCCCGCTGGTGGACGTTCTCCACGCGTCGCGTCGACGGTGCGCGGCGCCCGGAGGCGAAGAGCATCGCGGGCGTGTGGCCGCGCTCCTGGAGCCTGCGTGCGACCTCGAACGCGATGATCGCGCCCATGCTGTGCCCGAAGAACACGACGGGCCGGTCGAACAGGGGCGCCACCACGGGCGCGATCCGGTCGGCGAGCACGCCTATGTCGTCCACGTTCGGCTCGGACCGCCGGTCCTGACGGCCGGGGTACTGCAGGGCCGTCACGTCGCAGTCGCTCTGGAGCGCGGCCGATACGGGGAAGTAGAAGCTCGCCGATCCGCCCGCGTGCGGGAAACACACCAGCCGGACCGGGGAGTCCGGTGCGGGGTGGAACCGGCGGAGCCAGAGGTCGCTGCCGTCGGCAACAGTCATGTCGATCGTCCGTTCTGCTGTGGTTGTCGTACTCAGTGTGCGGATGACTCTGTTGTGTCTTCAGTGGTTCGCTGGTCTGTCTTTGGTTGCCCTCAGGGGGAGTTGGTGGTCCGGTCGTCGGCCAGCCAGGCCCGTACGGCGAGCGCCGTCGACTCCGAGTGGTCGTCCATGATCGTGAAGTGGTCGCCGGGGACGTCGGCGGCCTCGTGCGGCAGGGGCCACCGGGGGCGCCAGTCGTCCTCGGTCTCCAGCGCCTGCGACTCCCCCGGCGGGAAGGTGGCGTGCACGTACAGCGTCGGCGTGTCGATCGGTTCGGGCTCCCAGTCGCCGAACACGCGCAAGTAGCCGCCCTGCCCGGTCAGTTGCGCGCCCGACATCAGCTCGAACGCCTCGCTGGTCGCCGCGCGCTGCCGCAGCGCCTCCTCGAGCCGGCCCTCGAACGAGGTCGTCGCGGTGTAGGTGTCCACGAGCACCACGGCCGCCGGTGCGCTGCCCTGCTGTTCGAGCAGCGCGGCGACCGCGTTGGCCAGCCAGCCGCCCGACGAGTAGCCGACGAGCACGAACGGTCGGCCGCCGGCCTCCCTCCTGACGGCCTCGGCCTGGAAGCGCACGACCGCGTCCCTGGTCGCGGGCAGCGACTCCCCCGCCGCGAAGCCGGGGTTGGGCAGCACGGTCACGTCCCGCTCGCCCGCGAACACCGGGGCGAACCGGCCGAAGTAGTGCGGTCCGGAGGGCGCCATCGTCGGCGGCAGGCAGAGCAGCGGAGTGCCCGGCCCGGTCGCCAGCGTGACCGGCGGCAGTGCGGGCACCTCGTCCGGCGTCTCGAACACCGGGCGCACCCGGGCGGCCGCGTTCACCATCTGCCACCCCTCCTCGTACAGGCCGAGGTCGCAGGCCTGCCGGTACAGACCGGTGAGCGTGTCCTCGACCGCCAGGGCGGCGGTCGAGGCGGGAGCCTCACCCCCGGCGTCGGCCGCGGCCCCCGAGGCGAGTTCACGCCGGAGGTACCCGGCGAGCGCCGGTCCTGTCGGCTGGTCGAAGACGACGGTGGTGGGCAGGCGGAGCCCGGACGCGACGGCGAGCCGGTTACGCAGTTGCAGCGCGGTCAGGGAGTCCAGGCCGAGCTGGGTCAGGGCGCCGGAGACATCGAGCTCCTCCGGCACGTAGCCGAGCACGGCCGCCGTCTGGTCCCGGACGAACAGCAGGAGTTCCTGCCCCTGTTCCTCCTCCGTGAGACCGGCGAGGCGCTGCGCCAGCGGCTCCTCGCTCGTGGCGGCCGCCTTGGCGGCCCGCGGGCGTACGAGGCCGCGCAGCAGCGGTGGCACCTCGTCGGGCCCGCCGCGCAGGGCGGCGAGGTCGAGCCGCATCGGCACCACGACCGCGTCGTCCGCCGCGCAGCCGAGGTCGAACAGCGCGAGGCCCTGCTCCTCGGTCAGGCCCGCGAGACCGGAGCGGGAAAGCCGCTCCACGTCGCTGCCCGCCATGGCGCCGGTCATCGCACTTGCCGTCTCCCACAGGCCCCACGCCAGCGATGTCGCGGGGAGTCCGGCGGCCCTGCGGTGCTGGGTGAGCGCGTCGACGAACGCGTTGGCCGCCGCGTAGTTGCCCTGGCCGGGGCCGCCGAGGATGCCGGCGGCCGAGGAGAAGAGCACGAACGCGGAGAGGTCCAGGTCGCGGGTCTGCTCGTGCAGGTGCCAGGCCGCGTCGACCTTGGGGCGGAACACCCGGTCGACCTGGTCCGGGGTCAGCGAGCTGATCGTGCCGTCGTCCAGGACGCCCGCCGAGTGCACCACGCCGGTCAGCGGATGGTCCGACGGCACATCGGCAAGGAGTTCCGCCAGCGCGTTGGGGTCGGTGACGTCGCAGGCGGCGAGCGTCACGTGCGCGCCGAGGCCGGTCAGTTCGGTGCCGAGGTCCTCGGCGCCCGGGGCGGCAGGGCCGCTGCGGCTGGCCAGGACGAGGTGCCGTACGCCGTGCTCGGCCACGAGGTGCCGGGTGACGAGACCGCCGATCATGCCGGTGGCTCCGGTCACCAGGACGGTGCCACCGGGGGCGAACGCGATGCCGGAGTCCACGTCGGACGGCGGCCGGGTCCGCGCGATGCGCGGCACCAGCACCTCGCCGTCGCGCAGCGCCAATTGGGGCTCGGCGGCGGCGAGGGCGGCGGGCAATGCAGGCCAGGAGGTGTCGTGCCCGTCCACGTCGACCAGTGTGAACCGGTCGGGGTTCTCGGACTGCGCCGACCGGATCAGGCCCCACACCGCCGCGTCGGCGAGGCCGGGCACGTCCTCGTCGGGTCCGGTCGCGACGGCCCCGCGGGTCACGAAGACGAGGCGGGATGCGAGGAAACGGTCGTCGGCCAGCCACTCCTGGGCGATGCGCAGCGCGCGCAGGGCGGCCGTGCGGGCGGCGGCGACCGGCTCCGTGTCGTCCTCGGCGCACGGGACGACGACCAGCTCCGGCACCCCGGACTCGGCGAGGGCCGCGAGGCCGTCGTACTCCTCGACGGCGATACCGGCCGCGGCGAGACCCGCGCCGGCCTTCAGGTCGTCCGGGCCGACGACGGCGCAACCGCGGGCGGGAGCGGGAGTGGCCGCACGGGTCGGTGCGGCCACCCACTCCAGCCGGAACAGTGAATCGCGGTGGCGCGCACCCCAGTGGTCGGCGGCGATCGGCCGCAGGACCAGGGATGCGACCGTCGCCAGGGGGTTTCCCTGTACGTCGGTCAGTTCCAGGCAGACGGCGTCGGGTCCGGCAGGTGTGAGCCGTACCCGCGCCGCCGTGGCACCGGTCGCGTGCCAGCGGATCCCGCTCCAGGAGAACGGGAGCCGGGGGCGACCGGCGTCTTCGACGAGGCCGCCGAGCATGCAGGCGTGCAGCGCGGCGTCAAGCAGCGCCGGGTGGAGGCCGAACGAAGCGGCGTCCCGGTGCTGGTCCTCGTCAAGCTCGATCTCGGCGTACACGGCGCCCTCGCCGCGCCATGCTGCCCTCAGTCCCTGGAAGGCGGGCCCGTATCCGAACCCGGCCCCCTCCAGGCTGTCGTAGAGGCCCTCGATGTCGACGGGCTCGGCTTCGGCGGGCGGCCACTGCGCGGGCGCGGCCGGCTCGGCGGGGGCTCCGGTGGTGAGGAAGCCGGTGGCGTGCCGGGTCCAGTCGGCACCGGCGGCCGGGGCCTCCAATCCGACCGGTCCGTCCGGGCAGGAGTCGATGCTCAGCGCCCGGCGGCCGGAGCCGTCGTCGCCGCCGACCGTCACCCGCAGGCGTACTCCGCCGCGTTCGGGCAGCACCATCGGTGCGGCCAGGGCCAGTTCCTCCACCTCGTCCAGGCCGAGCCTGCCGCCCGCCGCGAGCGCGATCTCCGCGAAGGCGGTGCCGGGCAGGAGGATCGTCTGTGCGACGGCGTGGTCGGCGAGCCACGGGTGGGTGTCGGTGCCCAGCCTGCCGGTGCACACCAGGCCCTGCTCGTCGGCGAGGTCCACGGCGGCGCCGAGCAGCGGGTGATCGGCGTCCGCAAGGCCGAGACCACCGGCCGCTTCGACGAAGCGCAGGTCGCGGGGGGCGTCCAGCCAGTAGTGCTTGCGCTGGAAGGGGTAGGTGGGCAGGTCCACGTGCCGCCCGGCGGGCACGGTCTGCCGCCACTCGAACGGCAGGCCCCCTACGTACGCCTCGGCGGCGGAGAGCAGGAACCGGTCGAGACCGCCCTCGTCCCGGCGCAGCGTACCCACCATGACGGCGTCGCCACCGGTGGCCTCCACCGTCTCGGACACGCCGATGGTGAGCACGGGGTGCGGGCTGCACTCGACGAACGCGCCGACCCCGTGGTCGAGCAGGCCGCGCGTGGCCTCCTCGAACCGCACGGTATTCCGCAAATTCTGGTACCAGTAATCGGCACCCACCTCGGAACCGGTCAGCCACTCCCCCGTCACCGTGGACAGCATCGGCACACTCGCGGGCAGCGGCTCAACCCCGGCCAGCACGCCCGCCAACGCCTCCTCGATACGCTCCACATGCGGCGAATGCGAGGCATAGTCCACAGGCACCCGGCGGGCCCGCACCTCGTCGGCCGCGCAGGACTCGATCAGCTCGTCCAGTGCGTCGGCGTCGCCCGCCACCACCACCGACCGCGGGCCGTTCACGGCGGCGACGGATATGCGTCCCTCCCACCGCGCGATCCGCTCGCGCGCCTCGTCGACCGTCACGGCCACCGACACCATGCCGCCCTGGCCCGACAGGGCCAGGATCGCCTTGCTGCGCAGCGCGACCACCTTGGCGGCGTCGTCCAGCGAGAGCGCCCCCGCCACATGCGCGGCGGCGATCTCACCCTGGCTGTGGCCGACCACCGCGTCGGGCTCCACACCGTACGAACGCCACAGCGCGGCCAGCGACACCATCACCGCGAACAGCGCGGGCTGCACGACATCCACCCGCTCCAACTCGGCCCCATCGGCAAGTACTTCGTACAGCGACCAGTCCACATACGGGACGAGCGCCTCAGCGCACGCATCCAAGGAAGCGCGGAACACCGGCGAGGACTCCGCCAACTGGGCACCCATACCCAGCCACTGCGAACCCTGACCGGGGAACACAAACGCCACCTTCCCCACAGGCCGCGCGACACCGATCGCCACGCGGGTGGACTCGATGCCTGCGGACACCGCCGCCAGCGCCTCCGCTCCGCCCGCCACCACCACGGCCCGGTGGTCGAACACCGACCGCGACAGCAGGGCATCGGCCACGTCCTTCGTAGCCACCTCCCCTACAGAAAGGGCGAGTTGAGCGGCATACGCACGCAGAGCGCCCTCCGTACGTGCGGAGAACACCAGCGGAACCGGCCCGGAGACCGGTACTGGAGCCGGAGCGGGCTCCTCGGGCTCCGGGGCCTGCTCGATGATGGTGTGTGCGTTCGTCCCGCTCACTCCGAACGACGACACGGCCGCCCTGCGCGGTCGGCCGAGGGCCGGCCACGGCCGGGGCTCCTTCAGTACGTCGACCTCGCCCGCCGACCAGTCCACGTGCGGGGAGCGTTCGTCGACGTGCAGCGTCTTGGGCAGTTCGGCGTGCCGCAGCGCCATCACCATCTTGATCACGCCACCGACACCGGCGGCGGCCTGCGTGTGGCCGATGTTCGACTTCAGCGAGCCGAGCCACAGCGGCTCTCCGGCGCGGTCCTGGCCGTAGGTGGCAAGGAGTGCCTGGGCCTCGATCGGGTCGCCCAGGGTAGTGCCGGTGCCGTGCGCCTCGACCGCGTCCACGTCAGAGGCGTTCAGGCCCGCGTTCGCCAGGGCCTGGCGGATGACGCGCTGCTGGGAGGGGCCGTTCGGGGCGGTGAGGCCGTTGGACGCGCCGTCCTGGTTCACCGCCGAACCTCGCACGACCGCGAGGACGCGGTGGCCGTTGCGCCGGGCGTCCGAGAGGCGTTCGAGCACCAGCATGCCGATGCCCTCGCCCCAGCCGGTGCCGTCCGCGTCGGCGGAGAACGCCTTGCAGCGGCCGTCGGGGGCCAGGCCCCGCTGCCTGCTGAACTCCACGAAGGTCGCCGGGCTCGCCATCACGGTCACGCCACCGGCCAGGGCCAGCGTGCACTCACCGGAGCGCAGCGCCTGGGCCGCCAGGTGCATGGCCACCAGCGACGACGAGCACGCCGTGTCCACGGTGACCGCGGGTCCTTCGAGGCCGAACACGTAGGAGACCCGGCCGGACGCGACGCTGCCCGAGCTGCCGACGCCGAGCTGGCCCTCGAAGCCTTCCGGGGAGCGGCCGAGCCGTGCCGCGTAGTCGTTGTACATCACGCCCGCGAAGACTCCGGTCGCGCTGCCGCGCAGCGACTTCGGGTCGATGCCGGCCCGCTCGAACGCCTCCCAGGAGGTCTCCAGGAGCAGTCGCTGCTGCGGGTCGACCGCGAGCGCCTCACGGGGCGACATGCCGAAGAACGCAGGGTCGAACTCGGCGGCGTCGTGCAGGAATCCACCCGATCTGACGGTGCTGGTACCGGTGTTCTCGGGGTCGGGGTCGTAGAGCGCCTCCACGTCCCAGCCCCGGTTGTCCGGGAAGTCGGACACCGCGTCACGGCCCTCGGCGACCAGTCGCCACAGGTCCTCGGACGAGCGCACTCCGCCGGGATAGCGGCAGCTCATGCCGACGATGGCGATCGGCTCGTCGTCGGCCGCGGCCGTGCGGACGGCCGCCGTCCGCGTGTCGTCGTCGCCGAGCAGCGTGGCGCCCAGGTGCTTCGCGAGGGCCAGGGGCGTCGGGTAGTCGAAGACCAGCGTGGCGGGCAGGCGAAGGCCCGTGGCCGCGTCGAGCCGGTTGCGCAGCTCGACGGCGGTGAGCGAGTCGAACCCGAGCTCGTCGAAGGCCCGCTCCGCTTCCACCGCGGCGGCGGACGCGTGGCCGAGGACGGCGGCGACACAGGTGCGTACGAGGTCGAGCAGCGCCGGGAGTCGCTCCTCCCCCGGCAGGGCGGAGATCCGCGCCGCCAGGCCCCCGTCGGCCTTGGCGGCCTCGGGGCGCGCCGTGCGCACCAGCGCGCGGAGCAGCGGGGGGACGGTCTCGGGGCGGGCCCGCAGCGGGGCCAGGTCGAGGCGCATGGGCACGGCCACGGCCGATGGCAGCGCGAGGGCGGCGTCGAACAGGCGCAGCCCCTCCTCGGCGGACAGCGCGGTGACACCGGCCCGTGCGAGGCGGCCGCGGTCGGTCGCGGCGAGGTCGTCGGTCATGCCGCTCGCGTCCGCCCACAGGCCCCATGCCAGCGATGTCGCGGGCAGGCCCTGCGCTCGCCGGTGCTGGGCGAGCGCGTCCAGGAACGCGTTGGCCGCCGAGTAGTTGGCCTGGCCTGCGTTGCCGAACGTGCCCGCAGCTGAGGAGAACAGCACGAATGCCGAGAGGTCCAGGTCGCGGGTCAGCTCGTGCAGGTGCCGGGCCGCGTCGACCTTGGGCCGGAAGACGGTGTCGATCCGCTCCGGGGTCAGGGACTCGATGACGCCGTCGTCCAGGACGCCCGCCGCGTGGACGACGGCGGTGACGGGGTGCTCGGCGATGAGTTCGGCCACCGCGTCACGGTCGGCCACATCACAGGCGACCGACGTGACCTCCGCGCCCAGAGCGGCCAGTTCGTCGTTCAGCGTGGCGACTTGGCCGCGCCTGCTGGCGAGGACCAGGCGCCGCACGCCGTGTTCCACGACCAGGTGGCGGGCCACCAGGCCGCCGAGCATCCCGCTCGCACCGGTCACCAGGACCGGTCCGGCGCCGAAGTCCGGCCCCTCTTCGGTGTCGGGACGGGCCCGTACCAGCCTCGGAACCAGCAGTTCACCGGCGCGCAGGGCCAGTTGGGGCTCACCGGTCGCGACGGCGCCCGACAGGGTGTGAGCTGCGACCTCCGACCAGTCCACGTCAGGGTCGGTGTCGGTGTCGGTATCGATGAGCACGAACCGGCCGGGGTGCTCGGCCTGTGCCGCGCGTACGAGGCCCCACACAGGGGCGTTGGAGAGGTCGAGGACGTCCTCGTCGGGGCCGGCCGCCACCGCGCCTCCGGTGACGAACACCAGCCGCGCCGAGCCGAACCGTTCGTCGGCGAGCCAGGCGCGCACCAGGGCCAGCGCCCGGTAGGTGGCTTCCGCAGGGTTCGCTGCCGGGGGCACGGGGGCGAACACGAGGTCCGGCACCTCGCCGTCCGCCAGCGCGGCCAGGTCCGCGTCGCCCAGGACAGCCCAGCGGGACGAGGGCGATTCGGCGGGCCGCACCTGTGTCCAGTCGACCCGGAACAGCGAGTCGAGGCGGTCGCCGGTGAGGCCGTCCGCCGTCAGGGGCCGCAGCGACAGTTCCTCGACCGAGGCGACGGGGGCGCCCGTGCCGTCGCTCAGGGCGATCGCGACGCCCGAGGAGCCCGCCGGGGACAGCCGCCCGCGCAGCGCCGACGCGCCGCTGCTGTGCAGCCGTACACCGCGCCAGGAGTACGGCAGGTGCAGCCGCTCCGTGTCGGTGACGAAGCCGCCGAGGCCGATGGCGTGCAGCGCGGAGTCGAGCAGCGCGGGGTGCAGTCCGAAGGAGCCCGCGCTGTCCTGGTCGGGCAGCTCCAGCTCCACGAACACCTCGTCGCCGCGGCGCCATGCCGCGCGCAGGCCGCGGAACGCGGGCCCATAGCCGAGCCCGGCGTCGGCGAGGTCGTCGTAGCGGCCCTCGATGTCGATCCGCTCGGCCCCGGCAGGCGGCCAGGCGCTCGTGTCGACGGCCGCCGAAGCCACGGCTTCCGCCGTGAGGGTGCCGGAGGCGTGCCGTGTCCACGGCTGGTCGTCCGGCGCGTCGTCGGCCCGGGAGTACACGCTCAGGGCGCGGCGGCCCGACTCGTCCGGCGCCCCGACGGACACCTGGAGGCGGACCGCGCCGTCCGCCGGCAGGACCAGCGGCGCCGCCAGCGTCAGCTCCTCGATGTGGTCGAGCCCGACCTGGTCGCCCGCCCTGACCGCGAGTTCCACCAACGCGGCGCCGGGTACGAGGACCACGCCCCCGACGGTGTGGTCGGCCAGCCACGGGTGGGTGGCCAGGGAGAGCCTGCCGGTGAGCAGGGCGCCCTCCTCGTCGGCCAGGGTGACCGCGGCGCCGAGCAGCGGGTGGTCGGCGGGGCGCAGGCCCACCGAGGCCACGTCGCCCACGTGGGCGCCGACGTCCAGCCAGTACCGGGTGCGCTGGAACGGGTACGTGGGCAGGTCGGTGCGCCGGGCGCCACGGCCCGCGAAGACCGCCTGCCAGTCGAGGGCGACGCCCCGCACGTGCAGGGCCGCTACCGCCGAGGTGAGCGTGGCGCCCTCGGGCCGGTTCGCGCGCGTCCCGGCGACAAGCAGCGCGCCCTCGTCGGCGCAGTCGCGGCCGGCCGCGGTCAGGACCGCGTCGGGGCCGAGCTCCAGGAAGTTGGTGACGCCCTGCTCGCCCAGGCACCGCACGCCGTCGAGGAACCGCACCGCCTCGCGGACGTGGCGCACCCAGTGTTCCGGGTCGCTCGCCTGCGCCGGGGTCAGGACGGCGCCGGTCAGGGTGGACACCACCGGGATCGCCGGGGTGCCGTAGGTGATGGTGCGGGCCACGGCGCGGAAGTCGTCGAGGACGGCGTCCACATGGGGCGAGTGGAAGGCGTGGCTGACCCGCAGGTAGCGGGTCTTGCCGCCGCGCTCCCGCCACGCCTCGTCGATCGCGGCCACGGCGTCGGCGTCGCCCGCGATCACCGTGGACTCGGGGCCGTTGACCGCCGCGACGTCCACCGTGCCGCCGTGCTCGGCGACCAGGCGGCGGACGGTGTCCTCGTCAGCGCGCAGCGACAGCATCGCTCCGCCCTCGGGCAGGGCGCCCATCAGCCGGCCGCGGGCGGCGACCAGCGTGCACGCGTCGGCGAGGGAGAACACGCCCGACACGTGCGCCGCCGCGAGTTCGCCGATGGAGTGGCCCGCGAGAAACTGCGGGGTGAGGCCCCACGCGGTGACGAGGCGGAACAGCGCCACCTCGATCGCGAACAGGGCGGGCTGTGTGTAGGTGGTCCGGTCGAGCAGGGCGGCGGCCTCGGTGCCGGGCTCGGCGAGGAGCACGTCCCGCAGCGGCCGGTCCAGGTGCGGGTCCAGGCCCGCGCAGACCTCGTCGAGGGCCTGTGCGAACAGCGGGAACTCCCCGTACAGCTCGCGGCCCATGCCGACGCGCTGGCTGCCCTGTCCGCTGAACAGGAACGCGAGCTTGCCGCGCGTGCCGACCGTGCCGCGCACCAGGTTCGGCGCTTCACCACCGGCTGCGAGGGCATCGAGGCCGCGCAGCAGTTCCGCGCGGTCCGTGCCGACGACGGCGGCCCGGTGCTCGAGGGCGGTCCTGCTCACGGCGAGCGAGTAGCCGATGTCCACCGGCGTCTCGTCCCGGCCCTCCAGGTGGGACAGGAGGGAGGCGGCGCGCTCGCGCAGGGCGGCCGGGTCGTTGCCGGAAAGCACCCACGGCACGGCGTCGGCGAGGACGGGGTCGGCCAACTCGGCGGGCCCGCCCAGCTCGTCCGCGTCCTGCTCGCCGTCGGCGTCCTCGGCCGGGGCCTGTTCGATGACGACGTGGGCGTTGGTTCCGCTGATGCCGAAGGACGACACCGCCGTCCTGCGCGGCTGCCCGGTCTCCGGCCACGGCCGTGCCTCGGTCAGCAACTCGACGGCGCCCGCCGACCAGTCGACGTGCCGGGAACGCTCGCCGACGTGCAGGGTGGGCGGCAGTACGCCGTGCCGCATCGCCATGACCGTCTTGATCACGCCCGCGACGCCTGCGGCGGCCTGCGTGTGGCCGATGTTGGACTTCACCGAGCCGAGCCACAGCGGCCGGTCGGCGGGACGGTCCTTGCCGTAGGTGGCGAGGAGCGCCTGAGCTTCGATCGGGTCGCCGAGGGTGGTGCCGGTGCCGTGCGCCTCGACCGCGTCGACCTGGGCGGCGGTCAGTCCGGCGCTGTCGAGCGCCTGGCGGATGACGCGCTGCTGCGAGGGGCCGTTGGGCGCGGTGAGGCCGTTGGACGCGCCGTCCTGGTTCACCGCCGAACCGCGCACGATCCCGAGGACGGTGTGGCCGTTGCGCCGGGCGTCGGAAAGGCGCTCCAGGAGGAGCATGCCGGCGCCCTCGCCCCAGCCGGTGCCGTCGGCGTCCTCGGAGAAGGACTTGCACCGGCCGTCTGCGGCCAGGCCGCGCTGCTTGCTGAAGCCGATGAACGTGTCCGGGGTCGCCATCACGGTGACCCCGCCCGCGAGGGCGAGCGTGCACTCGCCGGAGCGCAGCGCCTGGGCGGCCAGGTGCAGCGTGACCAGGGAGGACGAGCAGGCGGTGTCCACCGTGACGGCGGGCCCCTCAAGGGCGAACGTGTACGACACGCGGCCGGAGGCGACGCTGCCGAAGCTGCCGGTGCCGAGGAAGCCCTCCACTCCCTCCGGCACCGACCGCAGCCGCGACGTGTAGTCGTGGTACATCACTCCGGCGAACACGCCCGTCCTGCTGCCGCGCAGCGACGACGCGTCGATCCCGGCCCGCTCGAACGCCTCCCAGGAGGTCTCCAGGAGCAACCGCTGCTGCGGGTCCATCGCAAGGGCCTCGTACGGCGAGATCCCGAACACGCCGGGGTCGAACTCGGCCGCGTCGTGCAGGAACCCGCCCTCGGTGCGGAACACGCGGTCGGGGTCCTCGGGGTCGGACAGCTCGACGTCGCCCCAGCCGCGGTCGGCGGGGAACGCCGTCACGCCGTCGCGGCCGCCTACGACCAGCTCCCACAGGTCCTCGGGGGAGCGTACGTCGCCGGGGTAGCGGCAGCTCATGCCGATGATCGCCACCGGCTCCTGCTCGCCCTCCTCGACCTCGCGCAGGCGCCTGCGGGTGTCACGCAGGTCGGCGGTGACCCGCTTCAGGAAATAGCGGAGCTTGTCCTCGTTGTCCATCGTTCTCAACTCCAGGGAACGTTCGTGCACGTGCGGTGGCCGGGATGGAGGGCAGGTCAGGAGATGCCGAACTCCTTGCCGAGCAGGTCGAACACCTCGTCGTCCGTGGCGGCTTCGAGGTCGTCGGACTCCTGCGCGGCGGCGTCGGAGCGGCTGTCGCGCCATGCGGTCAGCAGGGCCGACAGGCGGGCGCCGACCCGGTCGTCCTCGTCGTCGCCGGGCCTGATCGAGGCGAGGCCCGCCTCGATGCGGCTCAGCTCGGCGAGCAGCGGCGCCACCCCGTCGGGTTCGTCGACGACGAGCGCGTCCTCGATGTGGCCGACCAGGTCGAGCGGGGTCGGGTAGTCGAAGATCGCGGTGGCGGGCAGGCGGAGGCCGGTGGCGGCGCCGAGCCGGTTGCGCAGTTCGACCGCGGTCAGCGAGTCGAAGCCCAGCTCGGTGAACGCGCGCCGCTCGTCGACCGCTCCGGCGCCGGGGAGCGCCAGTACGGCCGCGACGTGCGCGCACACCACGTCCAGCAGCGCGGACGTCCGCTCGGTCACCGGCAGCGCCGCGAGCCGGTCCCGCAGAGCGGCGGCGGGGTCGGTCCCGGTCTCCGCCGCCCTGCGGGCCGTGGTCCGCACCAGGCCGCTGAACACCGGCGGTACGACGGGGAGTTCCCGTACGGCCCGCAGGTCGAGCCGCATCGGTACGAGGACGGGGTCGTCGCCCAGTGCCGCCGCGTCGAAGAGTTCCATGCCCTCGTCGGCGGACAGGCCCGCGGCGCCGGTCTCCGCCATCCGGGCGCCCATGCCGTCATCGCCGGCCCACAGGCCCCATGCGAGCGACGTCGCGGGCAGGCCCTGGACGTGCCGGTGTCGGGCGAGCGCGTCCAGGAACGCGTTGGCCGCCGAGTAGTTGGCCTGGCCCGGGTTGCCCAGCGTGCCCGCCGCGGACGAGAACAGCACGAACGCGGACAGGTCCAGGTCGCGGGTCAGCTCGTGCAGGTGCCAGGCCGCGTCGACCTTGGGCCGGAAGACGGTGTCGATCCGCTCCGGGGTCTGCGACCCGATCACGCCGTCGTCCAGGACGCCCGCCACGTGCACGACGGCCGTCACGGGGTGCTCGGCGAGGAGGGCCGCCACCGCGTCCCGGTCGGCCACATCACAGGCGACCGGCGTGACCTCCGCGCCCAGAGCGGCCAGTTCGTCGTGCAGCGTGCCGACCTGGCCGCGCCTGCTGGCCAGGACCAGGCGCCGCACTCCGTGCTCCACGACCAGGTGGCGGGCCACCAGACCGCCGAGCATGCCGCTCGCACCGGTCACCAGGACCGGACCGGAGCCGAAGCCGCGCTCCTCCCCTGCCGTGGGGCGGGCCCGTACGAGCCTGGGCACGAACGTCTCTCCGGCGCGTACGGCCAGCTCGGGTTCCGTGCTCACGACGGCCGGCTTCCAGCCGTCCTCGTCGTCGACGTCCACCAGGACGAAGCGGCCCGGGTTCTCCGCCTGTGCCGTCCGCAGCAGACCCCACACCGCGGCCGATGCCAGGTCCGTCACGTCGTCCTCGGCACCCACGGCCACGGCGCCACTGGTCACGAGGACCAGTCGCGACGCCGCGCAGCGGTCGTCGGCCAGCCAGCCCTGCACCAGTTCCAGCGCGGTGTGCACCTGCCGGCGCACCACGCCCGCGTCCACGTCACCGGACGGCGCGCACCGCACCACGACGTTCTCCGGCAGCGACTCGCCCGCGTCGAGGGCCGACCGCACCGCCGCCCAGTGCGCGAACTCCGCCACCGACCCGGCACTTCCGGCAGCCGCCGAAGCGGCCACCCAGTCGAGCCGGAACAGCGACTCGTGCCCACGTGCCGTGCCCAGCGAACCGGGCGAGACCGCGCGCAGCACCAGCGAGTCCACGGTCGCGACCGGGGCACCGGAGCCGTCGGCGACGGCCAGGGCCACCGCGTCCGGTCCCACGGCGGTCAGCCGCACCCGCAGCGTCGTCGCGCCCTCGGCGTGCAGGCGCACTCCCGTCCACGCGAACGGGAGGCGTCCGTGCTCTACCGGGGGCAGCACACCGAACGCCACCGTGTGCAGCACCGCGTCGAGGAGTGCCGGGTGCACGCCGAACCCGGCGACTGCGGTGTCCTGCGGCAGCGCGACCTCGGCGAACACCTCGTCGCCCTTGCGCCACACCGACCGCAGGCCCTGGAACATCGGGCCGTAGGCGAAACCGCCGTCGGCCATGCCGTCGTAGAAGCCGTCCAGTTCCACGCTCTCCGCGCCCACCGGCGGCCATGCGCCGAGGTCGGCGGGAGCGCCGCCGTCGTCGGCGAGGACACCGCTGGCGTGCCGGGCCCACGGCAGGTCGCCGCTCTCGTCCCGCGCGTGGACCGCGATCGGGCGCCGGCCCGACGCGTCCGGCGCGCCGACCCGTACCTGGACCTGCACACCGCCGTGCTCGGGGAGCACCAGCGGTGTCTCCAGCGTCAGTTCCTCCACCGAGGTGCAACCGACCTGGTCACCGGCGCGGACCGCCAGCTCGACGAACGCCGTGCCGGGCAGCAGCACCGATCCCATGATCTCGTGCTCGGCGAGCCAGGGGTGTGTCCGCAGCGACAGCCTGCCCGTGAACAGGACGGTGTCCTCGTCCGCGAGCGCGACCGCGGTGCCGAGCAGCGGGTGGTCGGCGGAGCCGAGCCCGAGCCCGGTCGCGTCGGTGGCGGGCCGCACGCTCGTGTCGGGCCAGAACCGCTGGTACTGGAAGGCGTACGTCGGCAGGTCGACTCCGTGGCCGCCGCCCTGGAAGTAGGCGGCCCAGTCGACGTGCACGCCCCGCACGTGGAGTTCGGCGAGCGCCGTCATGGCGGCACCGTCCTCCGTCCGGTCGCCGCGCAGCACCGGTACGAAGGCCGCGTCCGGCAGGGACTCCTGGCCGAGCGCCGACAGCACGCCGCCGGGTCCGATCTCGACGAGTACGTCAGCGCCCAGGCCGGCCACGGCGTCGGCGAACCGCACGGACTCGCGTACGTGCCGCACCCAGTACTCCGGGGAGCCCAGCTCCTGGGCGGATGCGGGGCCGCCCGTCAGCGTCGACACGACGGGGATCGAGGGCGCCTCGTACGACACGCTCTCAAGCACCCGGCGGAAGTCGTCCAGCATCGGGTCCATCAGCGGCGAGTGGAACGCGTGGCTGACCTTGAGGCGAGAGACCTTCCGGCCCGCCTCGCGCCAGCGCTCGGCGACCGTCTCCACGTCGGCGGCCACCCCGGAAACGACCACCGACGTCGGCCCGTTGACCGCGGCGACCCCCACCGTCTCCGGCAGGTCAGCGGCGACCTCGGCCTCGGCGGCCTGGATCGCGACCATGGCACCGCCCTCGGGCAGCGCCTGCATCAGCGCGCCACGCGCCGACACCACCTTGACCGCGTCCTCCAGCGACCAGACGCCCGCCACATGCGCGGCGGCCAGCTCGCCGATCGAGTGCCCGGCCAGTACGTCCGGCCGGATGCCCCACGACTCGAGGAGCCGGAAGAGCGCGACCTCGACCGCGAACAGCGCGGGCTGCGTCACCCCGGTCTCGTTCAGCGCATCGGCGTCCTCACCGAACAGGACCTCGCGCACCACCGGATCGAACTCACCCAGTACGGCGTCAAGGGCCTCGGCGAACACCGCGAAACGGGCCGCCAGTTCACGGCCCATCCCGAGCCGCTGCGAACCCTGGCCCGAGAACAGGAAACCGACCCGGTGCTCGTCGGTGACCCCCTGCACCACTCCGCTGCCCGGCCGTCCCTCGACGGCGTCGGTGAGCCCGGCCGTCAGGTCGGCCAGGTCCCGGCCGACGACGGCGAGTCGGTGCTCGAACCCGGCCCGCGAGGTCGCGAGTGCACGGGCGACGTCCGTCGGGTCGAGGTCGGGGCGTGCGGTCAGGTGGTCGCGCAGCCGCGCCGCCTGATCGCGCAAGGCGCCCTCGGTGCGGCCGGACAGCAGCCACGGCCCTGCCGGTGCCTCGGGGGCCTGCGGCGTGTCGGCGTCCTTCGCGGACTCGGTCTCCGGCGACTCGATGATGACGTGCGCGTTGGTGCCGCTGAAGCCGAAGGAGGACACTCCCGCCCGTCGGGGCCGGTCCGCCTGGGGCCACGGCTGGGCCTCGGTCAGCAGTTCCACGGCGCCCGCCGACCAGTCGATGTGCGGCGAGGGCTCGCCGACGTGCAGCGTCTTCGGCAGCACACCGTGCCGCAGCGACATCACGGTCTTGATGACGCCGCCCACGCCCGCGGCGGCCTGGGTGTGGCCGATGTTGGACTTCAGCGAGCCGAGCCACAGCGGCTCACCCGCTCGGTCCCGCCCATAGGTGGCGAGCAGTGCCTGGGCCTCGATCGGGTCGCCCAGGGTGGTGCCGGTGCCGTGCGCCTCGACCGCGTCCACGTCGGACGGGGCAAGGCCCGCACTGGCCAGCGCCTGGCGGATGACGCGCTGCTGCGAGGGACCGTTGGGCGCGGTGAGGCCGTTGGACGCGCCGTCCTGGTTCACCGCCGAGCCGCGGACCACCGCGAGCACCGGGTGACCGTTGCGCCGGGCGTCCGAGAGACGCTCCAGTACGAGCATGCCGACGCCCTCGCCCCAGCCGGTGCCGTCGGCATCGGCGGAGAACGACTTGCAGCGGCCGTCGGCGGACAGGCCCTGCTGGCGGCTGAAGTCGACGAACGCGCCGGGCGTCGCCATGACGGTGGCGCCACCCGCGAGCGCGAGCGAGCACTCCCCCGAGCGCAGTGCCTGCGCCGCGAGGTGCAGGGCGACGAGCGAGGACGAGCACGCCGTGTCCACGGTCATCGCGGGGCCTTCGAGGCCGAACGTGTACGACACGCGGCCGGACGCGACGCTGCCCGCGTTGCCCGTACCGAGGAAGCCCTCGGTGCTCTTCGACACGCCGTGCAGCTGGGAGGCGTAGTCGTGGTACATGACGCCGGCGAACACTCCGGTCGCGCTGCCCCGCAGCGACTTGGGGTCGATGCCGGCCCGCTCGAAGGCCTCCCAGGAGGTCTCCAGGAGCAGTCGCTGCTGGGGGTCCATCGCCAGGGCCTCGCGGGGCGAGATGCCGAAGAACGTCGGGTCGAACAGGTCCGCGTCGTGCAGGAAGCCGCCCTCGCGGGTGTACGAGCTGCCGTCCCTTTCGCCCGACGGGTCGTAGAGCGCCTCCACGTCCCAGCCGCGCTCGGTCGGGAACGGCGTGATGCCGTCGGCGCCGTCGAGGACCAGTCGCCACAGGTCCTCCGGCGAGCGGACGCCACCGGGGTAGCGGCAGCTCATGCCGACGATCGCGATCGGCTCGTCGGTCGCGGCCACCACCGTGGTGGTGGGTGCCGCCGCGACGGGCGCGCCCGCGAACTCCGTGCCGATGAACTCGGCGAGCGCCGCGGGGGTCGGGTAGTCGAAGACCAGCGTGGCGGGCAGGCGAAGGCCCGTGGCCGCGTTGAGCCGGTTGCGCAGGTCGACGGCGGTCAGCGAGTCGAAGCCCAGCTCGGTGAAGGCCTGGTCGAGCGAGACCGCTTCCGGCCCTGCGTGGCCGAGCACCGTGGAGGCCTGGGTGCGGACGAGGTCGAGGAGCACCCGGTCGCGCTCGTCCACGGCCAGCGACGCGAGACGGGCGCGGAGCGCCGCGGCGGGGTCGCCGCCGGACTCCGCCGCCCGGCGGGTCGTCGTGCGCACCAGGCCGCTGAACACCGGGGGAACCACGGGGAGTTCGCGTACGGCCCGCAGGTCGAGCCGCATCGGAACGACCACCGGGTCGGTGCCGGAGACAGCGGCGTCGAACAGCGCGACGCCCTCCTGCGCGGACAGGCCGGTCGCGGCGGACTGTGCCACCTGGGCGCCCATGCCGTCGGCCCAAAGACCCCAGGCCAGCGATGTCGCGGGCAGGCCCTGGGCGCGCCTGCGGCGGGCCAGGCCGTCGAGGAACGCGTTGGCCGCCGAGTAGTTGCCCTGCCCGGTCGCGCCCAGGGTGCCGGCCACCGAGGAGAACAGCACGAACGCGGACAGGTCCAGGTCACGGGTCAACTCGTCCAGGTACGAGGCCGCGTCGACCTTGGGCCGGAACACGGTGTCGACCTGCTCCGGGGTCAGCGAGCCGATCGTGGCGTCGTCCAGCACACCGGCGGTGTGCACGACAGCGGTCACGGGGTGCTCGGCGAGGAGCGCGGCCAGCGCGTCGCGGTCCGCGACGTCACACGCCGCGAACGTCACCTCGGCGCCCTGCGCGACCAGTTCGGCCCGCAGTTCCTCGGCGCCGTCCGCCGTCGGTCCGCGCCTGCTGGCAAGGACCAGGCGCTCGACGCCGTGGGTGCCGACGAGGTGCCGGGCGACGAGAGTGCCCAGGGCGCCCGACGCGCCGGTCACCAGGACCGAGCTGTCGGGACCGAACGCCGGGGCGCTGTCCGCCTCCGGTCGCACCCGCGCCAGGCGGGCCACGAACACCCGCCCGTCCCGGACCACGACCTGGGATTCCCCGGCCGTGAGCGCCTGCCGCCAGCCGTCCTCGTCGTCGACGTCCACCAGGACGAAGCGATCCGGGTCCTCCAGCTGGGCGGACCGCACCAGGCCCCACACCGCTGCCGACGCCAGGTTCGCCACGTCGTCCTCGGCGCCCACCGCGACGGCGCCACGCGTCACCAGGGCCAGGCGCGATGCCAGGCACCGGTCATCGGTCAGCCAGCCCTGCACCAGTTCCAGAGCGTTCAGCGTCTCCCGTCGTACGGCGTCCACGTCCTGGGACGCGACGCACCGCACCACGACGGTCTCCGGCAGCGACTCGCCCCCGTCGAGCGCCGACCGCACCGCACCCCAGTCCGCGAACTCCGCCACCGGACCGGCGCTTGAGGCCGACACGGCGGCAGGAACCCAGTCCAGGCGGAACAGCGACTCCCAGCCCTGCCGCGACAGCGTCGCCGTCACCGGGCGCAGCACCAGCGATTCGATCGTGGCCACCGGAGCACCGGAGCCGTCCGCGACCGCCAACGACACCCCGTCCGACCCTGCGGGCGTCAGCCGCACCCGCAGCACCGTCGCGCCCGATGCGTGCAGGCGCACACCCGACCACGAGAACGGCAGCTTGCCGGGACCATCGGCCCCGCCCATCAGCCCGATGCCGTGCAGCGCCGCGTCGAGCAGCGCCGGGTGCAGACCGAAGCCGTCCACGCCCACGCCGTCCGGCAGCGCGACCTCGGCGAACACCTCGTCGCCCTTGCGCCACGCGGCCCGCAGTCCTTGGAACACCGGCCCGTAGCCGAAGCCCCCGTCGGCCATGCGGTCGTAGAGCCCGTCCAGGTCCACGACCTGTGCCCCGGCCGGCGGCCAGGCACCGATGTCGGCCGACGGCACCTCGGTGCCGCCCACGAGCACACCGCTCGCATGCCGCACCCACAGGTCGCCGTCGGTGTCCTGCGCGTGCACCGTCACCGAACGCCGGCCGGACTCGTCCAACACGCCGACCTGCACCTGCACCCGCACGCCACCGCGCTCGGGCACCACCAACGGCGCCTCCAGCGTCAACTCCTCCACCAGGTCGCACCCGACCTGGTCACCCGCGTGCACCGCCAGCTCCAGGAACGCCGTACCGGGAAGCAGGATCGAGCCCTGGATCACGTGATCGGCCAGCCACGGGTGGGTCGCCACCGACAGCCGGCCGGTGAAGAGCTGGCCGTCCGAGTCGGCCGTGTCGACGATCGCGCCGAGCAGCGGGTGACCGGCGGAGCCGAGTCCCGCGGCGTCCAGGTCGCCTGCCGCCACCCCGGCGTCCAGCCAGTAGCGCTGGTGCTGGAACGCGTACGTGGGCAGGTCGACCCGTCGTGCGCCGCGACCGGCGAAGAAGGCTTCCCAGTCCACCCGCATGCCCGACGTGCACAGCCGGGCCACGGCGGAGATCAGCGCGGACTCCTCCGGACGGTCGTTCCGCAGCACGGGCACGAACCCGGCATCCGGCGCGGACTCCTGGCCGAGCGCGGACAGCGTGCCGCCCGGTCCGATCTCGACGAACGTCGCCACACCCTCGTCCACGAGCGTGCCCACGGCGTCGGCGAACCGTACCGACTCGCGCACGTGGCGCACCCAGTACTCCGGGGACGCCAACTCCTCCGCGGAGGCGCGGACGCCGGTCAGTGTGGACACGATCGGAATCGACGGTGCCTCGTACGACACCTCTTCCAGGACCCGGCGGAAGCCGTCGAGCATCGGGTCCATCAACGGTGAGTGGAACGCGTGGCTGACCTTCAGGCGAGACACCTTGCGGCCCGCAGCACGCCAGCGTTCGCCCACCGCTTCAACATCGGCGGTGCCACCGGAAATGACCACCGAGGTGGGGCCGTTGACCGCGGCGACACCGACGGTGTCCGGCAGATCCGCCGCGACCTCCGCCTCGGTCGCCTGGATCGCGACCATCGCGCCACCGGCCGGCAGCGCCTGCATCAACCCGGCACGAGCCGACACCACCTTGACGGCGTCGGACAGCGACCAGACACCGGCCGCGTGGGCCGCGGCCAGTTCGCCGATCGAGTGCCCGGCCAGTACGTCCGGCTGCACGCCCCAGGACTTCAGCAGCCGGAACAGCGCCACCTCGACGGCGAACAGCGCGGGCTGCGTCGCCCCGGTCTCGTTCAGCGCATCGGCGTCCTCACCGAACAGGACCTCACGGACCGCCGGATCGAATTCACGCAGTACGGCGTCAAGAACCTCGCTGAACACCGGGAAACGGGCAGCCAGTTCACGGCCCATGCCGAGCCGCTGCGAACCCTGACCCGAGAACAGGAAGCCCACGCCGCCCACGGCGACTGACCCCGCGACCAAGCCGGGGAACGGCCGTCCCTCGGCCAGAGCGGTCAGCCCGTCGAGGAGCACCGCTCGGTCGTCGCCCACGACAACAGCCCTGTGGTCGAAGGCCGATCGCGTCGTCGCCAACGAGTAGGCCACGTCCAGCGCACCGGTCGTCGGCTCGCCTGCGACGTACTCCCGCAGTCGGAGCGCCTGATCCCGCAGCGCCTCCGCGCTGCGTGCGGACAGCACCCACGGCAGGGCGCCGTCGACCGGCGCCGGGACGTGGTCCTCGCTCGGCACGTGCTCGATGATGGTGTGCGCGTTCGTGCCACTCACGCCGAACGACGACACGCCCGCCCGTCGGGGCCGGCCCGCCTCGGGCCACGGCTTCGCCTCGGTCAGCAGCTCGACGTCGCCCGCGGACCAGTCCACGTTCGTCGAGGGCTCGCCGACGTGCAGGGACTGCGGCAGCACACCCTCCCGCATCGCCATGACCATCTTGATCACACCCGCGACGCCCGCGGCGGCCTGGGTGTGACCGATGTTCGACTTGATCGAGCCGAGCCACAGCGGCTCTCCGGTGCGGTCCTGGCCGTAGGTGGCCAGGAGCGCCTGGGCCTCGATCGGGTCGCCGAGTGTGGTGCCGGTGCCGTGCGCCTCGACCGCGTCCACGTCGGACGGGGCAAGGCCCGCGCTGGCGAGGGCCTGGCGCATGACGCGCTGCTGCGAGGGACCGTTCGGCGCGGTCAGACCGTTCGACGCGCCGTCCTGGTTCACCGCCGAACCGCGGATGACGGCAAGGACGGGGTGGCCGTTGCGGCGCGCGTCGGACAGCCGCTCGACGAGGAGCATGCCGACGCCCTCGCCCCAGCCGGTGCCGTCGGCGTCGTCGGAGAACGACTTGCACCGGCCGTCGGCGGACAGGCCGCGCTGGCGGCTGAAGTCGACGAACGTGCTGGCGGTGGCCATCACCGCGACACCACCGGCCAGCGCCATCGAGCACTCCCCCTGGCGCAGTGCCTGGATCGCCCAGTGCAGGGCGACCAGCGACGAGGAGCAGGCGGTGTCGACGGTGACGGCGGGGCCCTCCAGGCCCAGCGCGTAGGCGACTCGGCCGGAGGCGACGCTGCCCGCTCCGCCGGTGCCGAGGTAGCCCTCGACGTCCTCCGAGACGGAACGAAGCCGCGCCACGTAGTCGTGGTACATGACGCCCGCGAACACGCCGGTCGCGCTGCCTCGCGCGGTCTCCGGGGCGATACCGGCCCGCTCGAACGCCTCCCAGGAGGTCTCCAGGAGCAGTCGCTGCTGCGGGTCCATCGCAAGGGCCTCACGCGGCGAGATGCCGAAGAAGGACGGGTCGAACAGGTCGGCGTCGTGCAGGAAGCCGCCCTCGCGGGTGTACGAGGTACCCATGTGCTCGGGGTCGGGGTCGTACAGCGCGTCCAGGTCCCAGCCACGGTTGACCGGGAACTCGCTGATGGCGTCGGCGCCGTCCAGGACGAGTCGCCACAGGTCCTCCGGCGAGTTCACCCCGCCCGGGTAACGGCAGCTCATGCCGACGATCGCGATCGGCTCGTCGGTCACGGCACCGGTCGTACGGGTGGGTGCCACGACGGCGGGCGCGCCCGCGAACTCCGTGCCGATGAACTCGGCGAGCGCCGCGGGGCTCGGGTAGTCGAAGACGAGCGTGGCGGGCAGGCGCAGCTCGGTGGCCGCGTTGAGGTGGTTGCGCAGTTCGACGGAGCTGAGCGAGTCGAAGCCCAGTTCCCGGAACGCCCGGTCGGGTGCGACGGCGTGCGCCGAGCTGTGGCCGAGCACCGCTGCGGCATGGGTGCGGACGAGGTCGAGCAGCGCCTTCTCCCGCTCGGTCTCGGTCATGCCGGCCAGCGACTGCGCCAGCGCGGTCCTGGCGGCGGCGGGGTCGACGGTCCTGCGCGCGGTGCCTCGCACGAGGCCGCGCAGGAGGTGCGGCACGGGGTGGGAACGCGCCTGCTTCTGCAGCACGGTCAGGTCCAGGGGGACCGGCGCCAGCAGCGCGCGGCCGGTGGAGCGTGCCGCGTCGAACAGCTCCAGGCCCTCGGCCGCGCCGATCGGTATCGCGCCGCCGCTGGTGATCCGTCGTACGTCGGCTTCGTCGAGGCTGCCTGCCATGCCACCGCCCGAGGCCCACAGGCCCCAGGCGAGCGAGGTCGCGGCCAAGCCGGTCGCGTGACGGTGCTGGGCGAGCGCGTCAAGGAAGGCGTTGGCCGCCGCGTAGTTGCCCTGACCGGCGCCACCGAACACACCGGCGGCGGACGAGAACAGCACGAACGCGGACAGGTCCAGCTCGAGGTCGCGGGTCAACTCGTGCAGGTGCCAGGCCGCGTCGACCTTCGGCCGGAAGACGGTGTCGATCCGGTCCGGGGTCAGCGAGCCGATGGTGCCGTCGTCCAGCACACCGGCGGTGTGCACCACTGCCGAGATCTCGTGCTCGGCCAGCAGCGCCTTGAGGGCCTCTCGGTCGGCCACGTCGCAGGCCGCGAACGTCACCTCCGCGCCCTGGGCGAGGAGTTCCTCGCGCAGTTCGTCGGCGCCGTCGGCCGCAGCGCCGCGCCTGCTCACCAGGAGCAGGTTCCGCACGCCGCGTTCCGCGACCAAGTGCCGGGCCACGAGACCGCCGAGGGTGCCCGTGGCACCGGAGATCAGCACCGCACCCGAACCGAAGCCCGGGTCGTCGACCACGGACTGCCGGGCCCTGGCCAGGCGCGGTGCACTGACCGCGCCCGAACGCAACGCCATCTGCGGCTCACCCGTGGCCAGCGCGGACGCCAGCACATCGAGTGAGGCCGCCTCGTCGTCGAGGTCGACCAGCACGATCCGGTCGGGGTTCTCCGACTGAGCGGAGCGCACAAGACCCCACACCGCCGCCTGCGCGACATCACGTACGTCGTCATCGGCCGCGGCGGCGATCGCGCCCTTGGTCACGATGACCAGGCGGGATGCGTCGAACTGCCCGTCCGCCAACCAGGACTGGACGGCATGCAGGGCCCAGTGCGCCGCCTCGTGCGCGCTGGCGACCGGGTCGGACGCGGAGGTACCCGGGCACGGCAGCACCACGAAGTCAGGCAGCTCCGCTGCCCCCGCAAGCGCCTCCAGGCCGGTCCACTCGATCGTCGGCACGTCACCGTCGGGCACGGGAACCGGCACCCAGTCGACGCCGAAGAGCGCGTCACCGCGATCGTCTCCGGCGGCCTGTACCGGTGCAGCCGGGCGCAGTACAAGGGAGTCGATGGTGGCCACCGGACCACCGGAGCCGTCCGCGACCGTCAGCGCCACTCCATCAGCGCCCGTGGGCGCAAGCCGCACCCGCAGCGCCGTCGCACCCGAGGCGTGCAGCCGCACGCCCGACCACGAGAACGGCAGCTTGCCGGGGGCGTCGACCTCGCCCATCAGTCCGATGGCCTGCAACGTCGCGTCCAGCAGCGCCGGGTGCAGACCGAATCCGTCGGCCTTCACGCCGTCCGGCAGGGCGACCTCGGCGAACATCTCGTCGCCCTTGCGCCAGGCCGACCGCAGCCCCTGGAACACCGGCCCATAGCCGAACCCACCCGCGACCATGCGGTCGTAGTAGCCGTCCAGGTCCAGGGCCTCCGCGCCCGCGGGCGGCCACTCGACCAGCGGAGCCCCGACGGAGCGTCCGCCTGCCCCCAGGACGCCGGTGGCGTGGCGGGTCCAGGACCGGCCGTCGTCGGTGTCACCGGCGCTGGAATGGAAGGTCAGCTCGCGCCGGCCCGACTCGTCCGCCGCACCGACCCACACCTGTACTCGTACCGAGCCGTGCTCGGGCAGGACGAGCGGCGCCTCCAGCGTCAGCTCCTCGACCAGATCACAGCCGACCTGATCGCCGGCGCGCACCGCCAGCTCGACGAACGCCGTGCCGGGCAGCAGCACCGAGCCCATGATCTCGTGATCGGCGAGCCACGGGTGGGTCTGGACGGAAAGGCGTCCGGTCAGCAGCACGCCGTCCGTGCCGCCAAGGGTGACGGTCGCGCCAAGGAGCGGGTGCTCGGCGGCGCCGAGTCCGGCCGCCGCGACGTTCCCGATGATCGGCTGCACGTCGGGCCAGTAGCGCTCGCGCTGGAAGGCGTACGTGGGCAGCTCGACGCGGCGCGCGCCGTGACCGGTGAAGAACGCGTCCCAGTCCACTCGGACGCCACGCACGTGGAGGTGTCCTGCGGCGGTCGTAGCGGCCACTGCCTCCGGGCGGTCGTTCCGCAGCACGGGCACGAACCCGGCATCCGGCGCGGACTCCTGGCCGAGCGCGGACAGCGTGCCGCCCGGTCCGATCTCGACGAACGTCGCCACACCCTCGTCCACGAGCGTGCCCACGGCGTCGGCGAACCGCACCGACTCGCGCACGTGCCGCACCCAGTACTCCGGGGACGCCAACTCCTCCGCGGAGGCGCGGACGCCGGTCAGCGTCGACACGATCGGAATCGACGGCGCCCCGAAGGACACGCTCTCCAACACCCGACGGAAGTCGTCCAGCATCGGGTCCATCAGCGGCGAGTGGAACGCATGACTCACCTTCAGCCGAGACACCTTGCGGCCCGCCTCACGCCACCGCTCACTCACCGCTTCAACATCGGCCGCGACACCGGAAACGACCACCGAGTCGGGGCCGTTGACCGCGGCGATGCCGACCGTCTCCGGAAGTTCCGACGCGACCTCGGCCTCGGACGCCTGGATCGCCACCATCGCGCCACCGGCCGGCAACGCCCCCATCAGCCTGCCGCGAGCGGCGACGAGCCTGCATGCGTCGGCGAGGGAGAACACGCCCGCCACATGGGCCGCCGCGAGTTCACCGATGGAGTGGCCCGCGAGGAAGTCCGGTCGAATGCCCCACGACGCAAGGAGGCGGAACAGCGCGACCTCGACCGCGAAGAGCGCAGGCTGCGTCACTGCCGTCTTGTTCAGCGCATCGATGTCCTCGCCGAACAACACCCCACGAACCTGCGGGTCGAATGTGCCAAGAACCTCGTCCAGGGCCTCGGCGAACACCGGGAAACGGGCGGCCAGTTCGCGGCCCATCCCGAGACGCTGCGAACCCTGACCCGAGAACAGGAAGCCCAGCCGACCAGGTTCGTCGGCGACGCCCGTGACCACCGTGCCGGTGGTCCGGCCCTCGGCCACCGCCTCAACAGCGGCCAGCAGCTCCGACCGGTCGGCACCGACCACCACCGCGCGGTGCTCGAGCACCGCGCGCGAGGACACCAGCGCGCGGCCCACGTCCGCCACACCCAGATCTGACGCCTCGTCCACAAAGGACTTGAGTCGTGCGGCCTGCTCGCGCAGCGCCCCGTCATTCCGGGCCGACAGGATCCACGGCACCAGGCCGACGTCGCGCACCGGCTCCGGGGCCTCCTCCTGCTCGACGGCAGGGGCCTGCTCGATGATGGTGTGCGCGTTGGTGCCGCTGAAGCCGAAGGACGACACACCGGCCCGCCACGGCCGGTCCGCGGCAGGCCACTCACGCTCGTCGGTGAGCAGCTCCACGGCGCCCGCGGACCAGTCGACGTGCGGCGACGGCTCGTCCACGTGCAGGGTCTTGGGCAGCACCCCGTGGCGCATCGCCATGACCATCTTGATCACACCCGCGACGCCTGCGGCAGCCTGGGTGTGACCGAGGTTCGACTTGATCGAGCCGAGCCACAACGGCCGGTCGGCGGGCCGGTCCTGGCCGTAGGTGGCGAGGAGTGCCTGGGCCTCGATCGGGTCGCCCAGCTTGGTGCCGGTGCCGTGCGCCTCGACCACGTCCACGTCGGCCGGAGTCAGGCCCGCACTGGCGAGGGCCTGGCGGATCACCCGCTGCTGGGAGGGACCGTTCGGCGCGGTCAGGCCGTTGGACGCGCCGTCCTGGTTCACCGCCGAACCGCGCACGACGGCAAGCACCTGGTGGCCGTTGCGCTGAGCGTCCGAGAGACGCTCGACGAAGAGCATGCCCACGCCTTCGCCCCAGCCGGTGCCGTCCGCGCCGGCGGCGAAGGCCTTGCAGCGCCCGTCCTCGGCAAGGCCCCGCTGCCGACTGAACTCGACGAACGAGGTCGGCGTCGACATCACCGTCACACCACCGGCCAGCGCCAGCTCGCACTCGCCCCTTTGCAGCGCCTGCACCGCCAGGTGCAGGGCCACCAGAGACGACGAGCACGCCGTGTCCACCGTGACGGCCGGGCCCTCAAGGCCGAAGGTGTACGAGAGGCGGCCCGATGCCACGCTGGCCGCGTTGCCGGTGGCCACATAGCCGCCCATGTCGTCGGCAGCCGCGCCCAGCACCCATCCGTAGTCCTGCATGTTCGAGCCCACGAACACGCCGACGCGTTCACCGCGCAGGGACGCCGGGTCGACCCCGGCCCGCTCGAACGCCTCCCAGGAGGTCTCCAGGAGCAGCCGCTGCTGCGGGTCCATCGCAAGCGCCTCACGCGGCGAGATCCCGAAGAAGTCCGCGTCGAACCCACCCACGTCCGACAGGAACGCCCCTGAACGCGAATACGAGGTGCCCACCCCATCCGGATCGGGGTCGTAGAGCGCCTCCAGGTCCCAGCCACGATCGGCCGGGAAGTCCGACACCGCGTCCCCGCCCGACAGGACTACGTCCCACAGCTCCTCCGGGGTCGACACACCACCCGGGAAACGGCAGGCCATCGCCACGATCGCGATCGGCTCGTCGGACGCGTTCGACACGGCCACAGAAGCGGACGCCGTGGGGACAACGCCGGACAGTTCGGTGCGGAGATACGCGGCCAGTGCCGCCGCGTTCGGGTAGTCATAGACCAACGTCGCGGGCAGCGCGACACCCGTGGCCTCACTCAGCCGGGCACGCAGCTCAACCGCCGTCAGCGAATCAAAACCCAGCTCCCGGAACGCACGAGATGCCGAGAAGGCATCCCCGGACACGTGGCCGAGCACCGCGGCCGCCTCATACCGGACCAATTCCGTGAGCTGCCGCTCCTGCTCGGCCTCATCCAGACCGGCAAGGCGCTGCGCCAGCGCCGACATGCCCTGCTCTGCCGGAGCAGCCTCGAACGCGGCACGTACGGCGGGCAGTTCACCAAGCAGCGGACTCGGGCGCTGCGCCATGAACGTGCCCGCGAACCGCTCCCAGTCCACATCAGCCACGACCACATTGCCGTCGCCCCGCTCCAACGCCATGCCCAGACCCGCGATCGCCACCGCCGGATCCATCGTCGGCAGACCCCGCCGCCGCAACTGCGCCGCCGCATCCCGACCGGCACCCGCAACCATGCCACCACCACCCCACGGCCCCCACGCGACGGCCGTAGCGGGCAGACCCACAGCCCTGCGATGCTCGGCAAGGGAATCCAGATAGGCATTGGCAGCCGCATACGCACCCTGCCCACCACTGCCCCACACACCAGCAATGGACGAGAACAACACGAACGCATCCAACTGCCGGTCACCCAACAGCTCATGCAGGTTCCGCGCACCGACCACCTTCGCCGACAACACATCAGCGAACGCACCCAGATCAGCCGGATCGAGGTCGGCGAGAACACCCGAGCGCTCGATACCCGCCGCGTGTACGACCGCGTCGAGCGACGGGATGCTCTCCAGGAGCCCGGCGACGGACTCCTTGTCCGTCATGTCGCAGGCGGCGAACGTGACGCGCGCGCCCAGCTCGACGAGCTCGGCCTCCAACTCCTCGGCACCATCAGCGGTTCGTCCGCGTCGGCTCACCAGCACGACGTGCTCGGCCCCGTGCCCCGCCAGCCAGCGCGACACATGACCGCCCAGGGCACCGAGGCCACCGGTCACCAGTACCGTGCCGCGCGGCGTCCAGCCGGCGCCCGTGGTGTCCGCACTCATCGGGGCGGGCACGAGCCTGCGGCCGAGGATCGCGTTGCCGCGCAAGGCGATCTGGTCCTCGCCGTTCGGTGCGGCGAGGACGGATGCGAGAAGGTCTCCGGTCGTCTCGTCCGGCGTCTCATCCTGCGACTTGTCCTGCGACTTGTCCTGCGTCGCGGGCAGGTCGACCAGGCCGCCCCAACTGGCTGACTGCTCCAGCGCGGCCACCCGGCCCAGGCCCCACAACATCGACTGCTCGAACCCGTCAACCACATCATCAGCACCCGCCGACACCGCACCCGACGTCAGGCACCACAACGGCACACCCACATCACCAAGCGCCTGCAACAAGCCAACCGTGGCCGCAACACCCACAGGCACCGTCGAAGCACCCGCATCAGCCAATCCCAGCAGCGAGACCACGCCACGCACACCCGACAGACCGGCCAACTGCTCGGCCCAGTCGACCCCCACCGGGTCCACGTACTGGACATGAACGTCCGCACCATTGCGGGTCAGCGCCTCACGAACCCAATCGGTACGGTCCTCACCGACCGGCGCGACAACCAGCCAGGCACCCTCCAGTCGCGCAGACCCTGCAGCGACCGATCGCCACTCGACCCCATACCGCCAGCCCTCCACCGTGGAGCGCCCCAACTGCTCCTTGCGCCACGCGGAAAGCCTCGGCAGCACCGCACTCAACGGAGCATCCGACGACACATCCAACGTACGGGCCAGGTCGGCGATGTCGCCGTCCTCCACCACGCCCCAGAACCGCGCGTCCACCGGCGACAGCAGCTCGACGTCCATGTCGGTGGGGCGAGCGTCCAGCCAGTAGCGCTCGCGCTGGAAGGCGTACGTCGGCAGGTCCACCCGCCGCGTGCCGCCACTGGCGAAGAACACCTCCCAGTCCACTCGGACACCACGCACGTGCAGTTGTCCTGCGGCGGTCGTAGCGGCCGACGTCTCCGGGCGGTCGTTCCGCAGCACCGGTAAGAAGGCCGCTTCCGGCGCGGACTGCTGCCCCAGCGCCGACAGCGTCCCGCCGGGGCCGACCTCGACGAACATGGTCACGTCGTCGTCCACGAGCGTGCCGACGGCATCGGCGAACCGCACGGACTCGCGCACGTGCCGCACCCAGTACTCCGGCGAGGCAAGCTCCTCGGCGGTCGCGCGGGCGCCGGTCAGCGTCGACACGATGGGGATCAAAGGTGTCTCGTACGACACCTCTTCCAGCACCCGGCGGAACTCGTCCAGCATCGGGTCCATCAACGGCGAGTGGAACGCGTGGCTGACCTTCAGGCGAGACACCTTGCGGCCCGCCTCGCGCCACCGCTCGCTCACAGCTTCAACATCAGCGGCGACACCGGAAATGACCACCGACGTCGGCCCGTTGACCGCAGCTACGCCCACCGTCTCCGGCAGATCCGCCGCGACCTCGGCCTCGGTCGCCTGGATCGCGACCATCGCGCCACCGGCCGGCAGCGCCTGCATCAACCCGGCACGAGCCGACACTACCTTGACGGCGTCAGCCAGCGACCACACACCCGCCACATGCGCCGCAGCCAACTCACCGATCGAATGCCCCGCCAGAGCATCGGGCCGCACACCCCAGGACTCAAGGAGACGGAACAATGCCACCTCGACCGCGAACAACGCGGGCTGCGTCACGCCCGTCTCGTTCAGCGCATCGGAATCCTCACCAAACAGCACCTCGCGAACCTGCGGGTCGAACTCCGCCAGTACGGCGTCCAGAGCATCACCGAACACCGGGAAGCGTGCGGCCAGTTCACGCCCCATGCCGAGCCGCTGCGAACCCTGACCCGAGAACAGGAAACCCAACCGGCCAGGTTCATCAGCCACTCCCGTGACCACCGCGCCGGTCGCCCGCCCCTCGGCCACAGCCGTCAGAGCGGCCAGGAACTCCGACCGCTCACCGGCGACCACCACCGCCCGGTGCTCAAGCACCGCACGCGAGGACACCAGCGCACGGCCCACGTCCGCCACCGGCAGATCCGTGGCCTCGTCCACAAAGGACTTGAGCCGCGCCGCCTGCTCCCGCAACGCCTCGGCACTCCGAGCCGACAGCACCCACGGCACCAGCCCGCCGTCACGCACCGGCTCCGAGACTTCCGCCTCCTCCACCACGGGAGCCTGCTCGACGATGACATGTGCGTTCGTGCCACTCACACCGAACGACGACACACCCGCACGCCACGGCTGACCGGTCTCCGGCCACGGACGCGCCTCCGTCAGCAGCTCGACCGCGCCCGCCGACCAGTCCACGTGGGACGACGGCTCATCCACGTGCAGCGTCTTCGGCAGGACACCCTGCCGCATCGCCATGACCATCTTGATCACGCCCGCCACACCGGCCGCGGCCTGCGTGTGGCCGATGTTGGACTTGATCGAGCCGAGCCACAGCGGCCGGTCGGCGGGGCGGTCCTGGCCGTAGGCCGTCAGCAGTGCCTGCGCCTCGATCGGGTCGCCCAGCTTCGTGCCCGTACCGTGCGCCTCTACCGCGTCCACCTGCGCGGCGGAGAGCCGTGCGCTCGCCAGCGCCTGGCGGATCACGCGCTGTTGGGAGGGGCCGTTGGGGGCGGTCAGGCCGTTGGACGCGCCGTCCTGGTTGACCGCCGAGCCGCGGATCACCGCGAGGACGGGGTGCCCGTTGCGCTGCGCGTCCGAGAGGCGTTCGAGCACGAGGAGGCCGACGCCCTCGCCCCAGCCGGTGCCGTCGGCGGCGTCGGCGAACGCCTTGACGCGGCCGTCCGTGGCCAGGCCGCGCTGGCGGCTGAAGTCGATGAACACGCCCGGCGTCGACATCACGGTGACGCCGCCCGCGAGGGCGATCGGGCACTCGCCGTGCCGCAGCGCGTGCACCGCGAGGTGCATGGCGACCAGGGACGACGAGCAGGCGGTGTCGATGGTCAGCGCGGGGCCTTCGAACCCGAACGTGTAGGACAGCCGGCCGGAGATGACGCTCGCCGCGTTGCCGGTGCCGAGGTAGCCCTCGTAGCCGTCCGGCGCGCCGGTCAGCAGGCGGGCCAAGTAGTCCTGGCCGTTGGTGCCGACGAACACGCCCGACCGGCTGCCCCGCAGCGCGTGCGGGTCGATGCCCGCCCGCTCGAAGGCCTCCCAGGAGGTCTCCAGGAGCAGCCGCTGCTGCGGGTCCATCGCCGCGGCCTCGCGCGGCGAGATGCCGAAGAACGCCGGGTCGAAGTCCGGCGCGTCATGGATGAAGGCGCCCTCACGGGTGTAGCAGGTCCCCTGCCGGTCGGGGTCGTCGTCGAAGAGTGCTTCCAGGTCCCACCCACGGTTGGTGGGGAACTCGGAGACGGCGTCCTCGCCGTCCCGCAGGAGTCGCCACAGGTCCTCCGGCGAGCGCACGCCGCCGGGGAACCGGCAGCCCATGCCGACGATCGCGATGGGCTCGGCCTCGCGCTCCTCGGCCTCGCGCAGCTTGCCGCGCGCCTCCTGGAGGTCCACGGAGGCTCGGCGGAGGTAGTCGAGGTACTTCTCCTCGTTGGACGACATGTGTTCGGACCCTTCAGATGAGTTCATGAGCTCAAGACCTACCGAGTTGTTCGTGGAGCAGGGGAAGGAGCAGCGGAAGGAGCAGCGGGAGCGGCTCGTGCTCAGGAGTTGCCTAGTTGTTCGTCGAGCAGCGCGAGCAGCTCATCCGCCGACGCGGTGCGCGCGTCCGTTCCGGACTCGGCGGGTTCCGTGCGGTTGTGCGTTTCGTCCCACATGGACAGCAGGGCGCGGAGTCGGTCTCCCACGGCCGCGCTCTGCTCGTCGTCCGGTGTCAGGAGGGAGAGCGTGGACTCCAGTCGGTCCAGTTCGGTGTCGATGGTCGGCGTCCCGCCTCCGGGCAGCCCGTCGAGCACGTGCGCGGCGAGCGCGGACGGCGTGGGGAAGTCGAAGACCAGCGTGGCGGGCAGGCTGAGCCCGGTGGTGACGTTGAGGAGGTTGCGGAACTCGACCGCGGTGAGCGAGTCGAAGCCCAGCTCCTGGAAGGCCCGGCCGGGTTCCACCAGCTTGGTTCCCTCGTGTCCGAGGACGGCGGCGGCCGCGTCCCGCACGAGGTCGAGGACGGCGCGTTCGCGCTCCGGCCCGGACAGCGCGGTGAGCTTGGCCGCCATGTCGACCGGAGCCGGCGCATCGGCGGACCCCTGGGCGCTGTGCACGCCCGGGAGATCCTGAAGCAGCGGGCTCGGCCGTACCGACGTGAAGGCCGGGGCGAACACGCCCCAGTCGACGTCCGCCACCAGTGCCGTCGGCTCGCCCTGGCGGACGGCCCGGTCCAGCGCGGCGACGGCCTGCTCGGGCTCGAGCGGGGCCAGGCCGCGGCGGCGCAGCTGTTCGCCGAGCTGCCCGTCCGCCATGCCGCCGCCGCCCCAGGGGCCCCACGCGACCGCGGTGGCGGGCAGGCCCGCCGCCACCCGCTGTTCGGCGAGTGCGTCGAGGTAGGCGTTGGCGGCGGCGTAGTTGCCCTGGGCCGCAGCGCCGAACGTGCCCGACACCGAGGAGAACATCACGAACGCCGACAGGTCGAGGTCGCGGGTCAGCTCGTCCAGGTTGGCCGCTGCGCCGGCCTTCGGCCGCAGCACGCCGTCGAGCCGCTCGGGGGTGAGCGCGGACAGTACGCCGTCGTCCAGGGTGCCCGCCGCGTGTACGACCGCGGTGAGCGGGAGTTCGGCGGGAACGGAGGCCAGCAGGTCCGCGAGCGCGTCCCGGTCGGCGACGTCGCAGGCCGCGATCGTGACGCGGGCGCCCAGCGCGGTCAGTTCCGCGTGCAGCTCCTTCGCGCCTTCGGCCTCAAGGCCGCGCCTGCTGGTCAGGAGCAGGTGTTCGGCGCCCTTGGCGACCAGCCACCGGGCGACGTGGCCGCCGAGTGAGCCGGTGCCGCCGGTGACGAGGACGGTGCCGGTGGGGTCCCAGTCGCCGAGGCGTGCCGAGGACACCGGCAGGAGCCGTCGGCCGTAGACCCCGCTGGCGCGGAGCGCGACCTGGTCCTCCCCCTGTGTTCCGGACAGGACGCCCGCGAGGCGGGCGCCGCTGCGCTCGTCCAGCGTCGCGGGCAGGTCGACGAGGCCGCCCCAGCGTTCGGGGTGTTCGAGGGCGACGACCCGGCCGAATCCCCACACCATCGCCTGGTCGGGTCCCGCGGGTGTGTCGGAGCCGCCGATCGCGACCCCGCCCCGCGTCGCGCACCACAGCGGGGCGGCGAGGCCGCTGTCGCCGAGGGCCTGGACGAGGGCGAGGGTCGCGTTCAGGCCGCCGGACGGCAGTTCGGGGTCGAGCGCGAAGAGCGAGAGCACGCCAGCGACGGGCCGGCCGGTCGCCTTCCGGGCCTCTGCGGCCGTCCGGACCTCGGTCGCCGTGCGGGCCGCGAGGGATTCCCGGTCCATGGCCCCGCCGGTCCTGACGGGAACCACCTGCGCGCCGTGCCTGCTCAGCGCGGCGGCGACGGATTCCTCACCGGCGCCGTCCCGGCTGACCACGAGCCAGGTGCCCGTGAGCGCCGCGGTGGGCTCGCTCACCGGCTGCCAGGTGACGCGGTAGCGCAGGCCGTCGACCGCGGAGTTCTCGGCCTGTTCCTGCCGCCACGACGACAGGCGGGGCAGGACGGCGCTGATCGGGTCGTCGAGGGACACGGCCAGCTCGTCCGCGAGCTCACCGAGGTCGCCGTCGGCGACGGCCGCCCAGAAGCGCGCGTCGACGGACCCGGAGACGTCGCCCGAGGGGGCGTCGGCCAGGGTCGGCCAGAACCGCTGCCGTTGGAAGGCGTAGGTGGGCAGGTCGATGTGCGCGCCACCGGCGGTCAGCGCTGTCCAGTCGACGGCGACACCGAGCACGTACAGCCTGCCCGCGGCCGTCGCCAGTTCGAGGGGCTCGGGCCGGTCGCCGCGCAGCGCGGGCACGAACGCGGCGTCGGGCGCGGTCTCCTGGCCAAGGGCGGTGAGCACCCCGCCTGGGCCGATCTCAAGGAACGCGTCCACGCCCTGGTCCCGCAGTGTGCCGACAGCGTCGGCGAACCGCACCGCCTCGCGCACGTGCCGCACCCAGTACTCCGGTGACGTCAGTTCTTCGACGGTCGCCCGCGCGCCGGTCAGGGTGGACACGATCGGGATGGCCGGCGCCTCGTAGGACACCTCTTCGAGCACGCGGCGGAAGTCGTCGAGCATCGGCTCCATGAGCGGTGAGTGGAACGCGTGGCTGACGCGGAGCCGCGTCACCTTGCGCCCCTTCTCACGCCAGCGCTCGGCGATGGCCTCGGCATCGGCGGCGACGCCCGAGAGCACCACCGACGTCGGACCGTTCACCGCGGCGATGCCCACGGTGTCGGTCAACTCCGGCAGGAGCTCGGCCTCGGTCGCCTGGACCGCGTACATCGCCCCGCCACCGGGCAGCGCCTGCATCAGGCGACCCCGGCTCGCCACCACCGCGGCGGCGTCGGCGAGCGACCAGACACCGGCCACGTGGGCCGCGGCCAGCTCGCCGATCGAGTGCCCGGCAAGGAACTCGGGACGGACGCCCCAGGATTCCAGCAGCCGGAAGAGGGCGACCTCGACGGCGAACAGCGCGGGCTGCGTCACCGCGGTCTGGTTGAGCGCCTCGGCGTCGTCGCCGAACAGCATCTCCTTCAGGGGCTGTTCGGAGCGGGCGTCGTGGTGCTCGGCGGTGAGGCGGGCATCGAGGTGGGCATCGAGGTGGGCGCAGACCTCGTCGAGCGCGTCGGCGAACACCGGGAAGCGGTCGTACAGTTCACGCCCCATGCCGAGGCGCTGTGCGCCCTGGCCGGAGAACAGGAACGCCGACCGGTAACCCGCCGCGACACCGGAGACGAGACCGTTCGCGGTCCGTCCCTCGGCGAGCGCGGCGAGAGCCGTGAGCACCGTGTCGCGGTCCTGCCCGACGACGACCGCCCGGTGGCCGAGAGCGGCCCGCGTCTGAGCGAGGGTGGTGGCGACGTCGAGCGGGTTCAGCTCCGGGTGCGCCACGAGGTGGGCGCGCAGCCGCTCGGCCTGCGCCCGCAGCGCGTCGTCGCCCCGGGCCGACACCAGGAGCGGCAGCGGCACCGGCAGCACGGACGGGTCCGGTGCGGCCTTCGGCGCGGCGGCCCGGGTGATCGGCGCCTGCTCGATGATGGCGTGCGCGTTGGTGCCGCTGAATCCGAACGACGACACGCCGAACCGGCGTGGCCGGTCGGTGTCCGGCCAGGGCCGGGCCTCGGTGAGGAGTTCGATGTCGCCGGCCGACCAGTCGACCTCCGGGGTCGGCTCGGCGACGTGCAGGGTCTTGGGCAGCACACCGTGCTGCATCGCCATGACCATCTTGATGACGCCGCCCACTCCGGCCGCGCCCTGGGTGTGACCGATGTTCGACTTCAACGAGCCGAGCCACAACGGCCGGTCGGCGGGCCGGTCCTGGCCGTAGGTGGCCAGGAGCGCCTGCGCCTCGATCGGGTCGCCCAGCTTCGTACCGGTGCCGTGCGCCTCCATGGCGTCCACGTCGGCCGACTCCAGGCCCGCGCCGGCGAGCGCCTGGCGGATGACCCGCTGCTGCGAGGGACCGTTCGGGGCGGTCAGACCGTTCGATGCGCCGTCCTGGTTCACCGCGGTGCCCCGCACGACGGCGAGCACGCGATGCCCGTTGCGCCGGGCGTCGGACAGCCGCTCCAGTACGAGCATGCCGACGCCCTCGCCCCAGCCGGTGCCGTCGGCGTCCGACGAGAACGGCTTGCACCGACCGTCGACGGACAGCCCGCGCTGGCGGCTGAAGTCCATGAACGCGCCCGGCGTCGTCATCAACGCCACGCCACCGGCCAGCGCCATCGAGCACTCGCCCGACCGCACGGCCTGCACGGCCAGGTGCAGGGCGACCAGCGACGAGGAGCAGGCGGTGTCGACGGTGACGGCGGGTCCCTCCAGACCGAAGGTGTAGGAGAGCCGGCCGGACGTGACGCTCGCCGCGTTGCCCGTACCGACGTAACCCTCGACGCTCTCCTCGCTCGCCGCCAGCAGGTTCGCGTAGTCCTGGATGCTGGTGCCCGCGTAGACGCCGATGTCGCGTCCCCGCACCGAGGTCGGGTCGATGCCCGCGCGCTCGAAGGCCTCCCAGGAGATCTCCAGGAGCAGCCGGTGCTGCGGGTCCATCGCAAGGGCTTCACGCGGCGAGATCCCGAAGAACGTCGGGTCGAACAGGTCGGCGTCGTGCAGGAAGCCGCCCTCGCGGGTGTAGGTGGTGCCTACGTGGTCGGGGTCCGGGTGGTAGATGGCGTCCAGGTCCCAGCCGCGGTTGCCGGGGAACTCGCTGATGGCGTCGGCGCCGTCCAGGACGAGTCGCCACAGGTCCTCGGGCGAGTTGACCCCGCCCGGGTAACGGCAGCTCATGCCGACGATCGCGATCGGCTCGTCGGCCACGGCGACCGTCGTGCGGGTACGCGCCGAGGCGACGGGCGTGCCCGCGAGCTCAGCACCGAGGTGCGCGACGAGCGCGGCGGGAGTCGGGTAGTCGAAGACCAGGGTGGCGGGCAGACGCAGCTCGGTGGCCGCGTTGAGCCGGTCGCGGAACTCGACGGCGGTCAGCGAGTCGAACCCGAGCTCCTTGAAAGCACGGTCGGGTACGACGGCGTGCGCCGAACTGTGGCCCAGCACCACGGCCACGTGACCGAGCACTAGATCCAGCAGCGTCTTCTCCCGCTCGGCCTCGGTCAGCCCGACGAGGGACTGCGCCAACGCCGACGCGGCGGCCCCGGACTCGGCGGTCCTGCGCGTGGTGCCACGGACGAGGCCGCGCAGGAGGTGCGGTACGGGCTGGGAACGCGCCTGCCGTTGCAACACCGGCAGGTCGAGCGGGATCGGCACCAGGGCGGCACGGCCGGTGGAACCCGCCGCGTCGAACAGCTCCAGGCCCTCGGCAGCGCCGATCGGTATCGCGCCGCTTCTGATCATGGGCAGCGAGTTGGCTTCGCCGGGGCTGCCTGCCGTACTGCCGTCGGCTGAGGCCCACGGGCCCCAGGCGAGCGAGGTGGCGGGCAGACCGGCGGCGCGGCGGTGCTGGGCGAGGGCGTCCAGGAAGGCGTTGGCTGCCGCGTAGTTGCCCTTGGCGGGGTCACCGAGGGTGCCTGCCGCCGAGGAGAACAGCACGAACGCGGACAGGTCGAGGCCTAGGTCGCGGGTCAGCTCGTGCAGGTGCCAGGCCGCGTCGACCTTGGGCCGGAAGACGGTGTCGACCTGGTCCGGGGTCAGCGAGCCGATCGTCGCGTCATCCAGCACACCGGCGGTGTGGATCACCGCGGAGACTTGGTGCTCGGCCAAGAGGTCCTTGAGGGCCTCGCGGTCGGCCACGTCGCAGGCCGCGTACGTCACCTCCGCGCCCTGGGCGAGGAGTTCCTCGTGCAGTTCGGCGGCGCCGTCTGCGAGTTCCCCGCGCCTGCTCACCAGGAGCAGGTTCCGTACGCCGCGTTCCGCGACCAAGTGCCGGGCCACGAGACCGCCGAGCGTGCCCGTGGCACCGGTGATCAATACGGCACCGGGGCCGAAGCCCGGGTCGTCGACCACGGACGGCTGGACCCTGGCCAGGCGGGGTACACGCACCTCTCCCGACCTGACTGCCAACTGCGGCTCACCCGTGGCCAGCGCGGACGCCAGCACGTCGAGTGAGGCCGCCTCGTCGTCGAGGTCGACCAGCACGATCCGGTCGGGGTTCTCCGACTGAGCGGAGCGCACCAGGCCCCACACCGCCGCCTGCGCGACATCGCGCACGACGTCATCCGCTGTGGCGGCGATCGCGCCCTTGGTCACGATGACCAGGCGGGATGCGTCGAACTGCCCGTCCGCCAACCAGAACTGCGCCGCGTCCAGGGCCCAGTGCGCCGCCTCGTGCGCGCTGGCGACCGGGTCGGACGCGGAGGCACCCGGGCACGGCAGCACCACGAAGTCAGGCAGCTTCTCCATTGCCGCCAGGGAGTCCAAGTCGGTCCACTCGACCGTCAGTGCGTCGCCGTCGGGACCTTCGGGGAGCTGAGCCGGCACCCAGTCGACGCCGAACAGCGAATCCCGGTCCTGTCGTGCCGGCTTCGTCGCCATGGGTCGCAGTACAAGGGAGTCGATCGTGGCCACCGGAGCACCGGAGCCGTCCGCGACCGTCAGCGCCACTCCATCAGCGCCCGTGGGCGCAAGCCGCACCCGCAGCGCCGTCGCACCCGAGGCATGGAGCCGCACGCCCGTCCACGAGAACGGCAAGCCGCCGGAGTCACCATCGCCACCCGCAAGGCCGATCGCGTGCAGCGCCGCGTCGAGCAGCGCCGGGTGCAGGCCGAAACCGTCCACGCCCACGCCGTCCGGCAGCGCCACCTCGGCAAACACCTCATCGCTCTTGCGCCAGGCCGACCGCAGCCCCTGGAACACCGGCCCGTAGCCGAAGCCACCCGCGACCATGCGGTCGTAGAAACCGTCCAGGTCCACGGCCTCCGCGCCCGGCGGCGGCCACTCGGCCAGCGAAGCACCGGCGGATCGGCCGCCCTCGCGCAGCACGCCGGTGGCGTGCCGGGTCCACGAACGGCCGTCGTCGACGTCCCCCACACTGGAGTGGAAGCTCAGCTCGCGCCGGCCCGAGGAGTCCTCGGCGCCGACCCACACCTGCACCCGCACCGAACCCTGCTCGGGCAGGACGAGCGGCGCCTCCAGCGTCAACTCCTCTACCAAGTCACACCCGACCTGGTCCCCCGCACGCACCGCCAGCTCGACGAACGCGGCACCGGGCAGCAGCACCGATCCCTGGACGAGGGAGTCGGCCAGCCACGGGTGTGTCTGGAGCGACAGCCGACCGGTCAGCAGCACACCATCCGTGCCACCCACCGTGACAGCGGCGCCGAGCAGCGGGTGCTCCGCCGAGCCGAGCCCGACCGCCGCGACATCTCCGATCATCGGCAGTACGTCGGGCCAGTAGCGCTCGCGCTGGAAGGCGTACGTCGGCAGGTCCACCCGCCGCGTACCGCGACCGGCGAAGAACGCCTCCCAGTCCACTCGGGCGCCGCGCACGTGGAGCTGTCCTGCGGCGGTCGTGGCGGCTGCCGCTTCCGGGCGGTCGCCACGCAGTACCGGTACGAAGGTTGCCTCCGGCGCGGACTCCCGTCCCAGCGCCGACAGCGTGCCACCCGGGCCGACCTCGACGAACGTACCCACGCCCTCGTTCACGAGCGTGCCGACGGCGTCGGCGAACCGCACCGACTCGCGCACGTGCCGCACCCAGTACTCCGGCGAGGCAAGCTCGTCGGCGGTCGCGCGGACGCCGGTCAGCGTCGACACGATCGGGATCTCAGGTTCACCGCACTCGATGCCCGCGACCACCGAGCGGAACTCGTCGAGCATCGGGTCCATCAGCGGCGAGTGGAACGCGTGGCTGACCTTCAGCCGAGTCACCTTTCGGCCCGCCTGGCGCCAGCGCTCCGCAATCGTCTCCACGTCGGAGGCGACACCGGAGATGACCACCGATGTCGGGCCGTTGACCGCGGCGACACCGACGGTCTCCGGAAGGTCCGACGCGACCTCGTCCTCGGTCGCCTGGATCGCCACCATCGCACCGCCCTCGGGCAGCGCCTGCATCAGCGCGCCACGAGCCGACACCACCTTGACGGCGTCCTCCAGCGACCAGACACCGGCCACATGCGCGGCGGCCAGCTCACCGATCGAGTGGCCCGCCAGCATGTCGGGGCGAACGCCCCACGACTCAAGGAGTCGGAAGAGGGCGACCTCGACGGCGAACAGCGCGGGCTGCGTCACCCCGGTCTCGTTCAGCGCATCGGCATCCTCACCGAACAGCACCTCGCGGACTGCCGGGTCGAACTCCGCAAGGACCGCGCTCAGAGCATCGGCGAACACCGGGAAGCGCGCGGCCAGTTCACGGCCCATGCCGAGCCGCTGCGAACCCTGACCCGAGAACAGGAAACCCAACCGGCCGGGCTCGCCGGCCACTCCTGTGACTGCCGCGCCGGTCGCCTGCCCCTCTGCCACAGCCGTCAGAGCGGCCAGGAACTCCGACCGCTCACCGGCGACCACCACCGCCCGGTGCTCAAGCACCGCACGCGAGGACACCAGCGCACGGCCCACATCCGCCACCGGCAGATCCGTGGCCTCGTCCACAAAGGACTTGAGCCGCGCCGCCTGCTCCCGCAACGCCTCGGCACTTCGCGCCGACAGCACCCACGGCACCAGCCCGCCGTCACGCACCGGCTCCGAGACTTCCGCCTCCTCCGCCACGGGAGCCTGCTCGACGATGACATGTGCGTTCGTGCCACTCACACCGAACGACGACACACCCGCACGCCACGGCTGACCGGTCTCCGGCCACGGACGCGCCTCCGTCATCAGCTCGACCGCGCCCGCCGACCAGTCCACGTGCGAGGAAGGCTCATCCACATGGAGGGTGCGCGGCAGTACGCCGTGCCGCATCGCCATGACCATCTTGATCACACCGGCGACACCGGCCGCGGCCTGCGTGTGGCCGATGTTGGACTTCACCGAGCCGAGCCACAGCGGCCGGTCGGCGGGCCGGTCCTGGCCGTAAGTGGCGATGAGCGCCTGGGCCTCGATCGGGTCACCCAGCGTGGTTCCGGTGCCGTGCGCCTCCATGGCGTCCACGTCGGCCGACGCCAGACCCGCGCTGGCCAGTGCCTGGCGGATGACGCGCTGCTGCGAGGGTCCGTTCGGGGCGGTCAGGCCGTTGGACGCGCCGTCCTGATTGACGGCGGATCCCCGTACGACCGCGAGGATTTGGTGGCCGTTGCGCCGGGCGTCGGACAGCCGCTCCACGAGGAGCATGCCGACGCCTTCGCCCCAGCCGGTGCCGTCGGCGCTGTCGGAGAACGCCTTGCACCGGCCGTCCACGGACAGTCCGCGCTGGCGGCTGAACTCGATGAACGCACCCGGCGTCGACATCACCGTCACACCGCCGACCAGGGCCAGCTCGCACTCGCCCTTGTGCAGTGCCTGGCTCGCCCAGTGCAGGGCCACCAACGATGACGAGCACGCCGTGTCCACGGTGACGGCCGGGCCCTCAAGGCCGAACGTGTAGGAGAGACGGCCGGAGATGACACTCGCCGCGTTTCCGGTACCCGCGTATCCGTCCACGCTCTCCCGCGAGGCCATCAACAGCGTCCCGTAGTCCTGGCCGTTGGTGCCCACGAAGACACCGGAGCGACTTCCGCGGACCGAGCTGGGGTCGATGCCCGCCCGCTCGAACGCCTCCCAGGAGGCTTCGAGGAGCAGCCGCTGCTGCGGGTCCATCGCAAGGGCCTCGCGGGGCGAGATCCCGAAGAACGCCGGGTCGAAGTCCGCGACGCCGTCCAGGAAGGCGCCCATGCGGCTGTAGGTGGTGCCCGACTGCTCGGGGTCGGGGTCGTAGAGCGAGTCGATGTCCCAGCCGCGGTCGGCGGGGAACCCGGCCACCGCGTCCGCGCCGGACTCGACCAGACGCCACAGGTCCTCCGGCGACTCGACACCGCCGGGGAAGCGGCAGCTCATCCCGACGATCACGATCGGCTCGTCGGCCACCATCGCCACCGCGTCATTGGCCACGACATCGACCACTCCACCCAGCAGTTCGGCGCCCAGATGCGCCGCGAGTGCGGCAGGCGTCGGGTAGTCGAAGACCAGCGTGGCCGGCAGCGTCAGCTCGGTCGCCGCGTTCAACCGGTTGCGCAGCTCCACAGAGCTGAGCGAGTCGAAGCCGAGTTCCTTGAACGCCCGGTCGGGTGCGACGGCGTGCGTCGAACCGTGGCCGAGTACCACCGCCACGTGACTCAGTACGAGATCCAGGAGTGCCTTCTCGCGCTCAGCGACCGGCAGACCCACCAGCGACTGCGCCAACGCGGACCCGGAAACGACCAGGCCGGACGCGGCGGTCCTGCGCGCGGTGCCACGGACGAGGCCGCGCAGCATGTGCGGCACGGGCTGGGAACGCGCCTGTCGGCGCAACACCGGCAGGTCGAGCGGGATCGGCACCAGGGCGGCACGGCCGGTGGAGCCTGCCGCGTCGAACAGCTCCAGGCCCTCGGCAGCGCCGATCGGTATCGCGCCGCCGCTGGTGATCCGTCGTACGTCGGCCTCGTCGAGGCTGCCTGCCATGCCACCGCCCGAGGCCCACAGGCCCCAGGCGAGCGAGGTCGCGGGCAGACCGGCGGCGCGGCGGTGCTGGGCGAGCGCGTCCAGGAAAGCGTTCGCTGCTGCGTAGTTGCCCTGGCCAGGTCCGCCGAGGATGCCTGCCACCGAGGAGAACAGCACGAACGCGGACAGGTCCAGGTCGCGGGTCAGCTCGTGCAGGTGCCAGGCCGCGTCGACCTTGGGCCAGAAGACGGTGTCGATCCGGTCCGGGGTCAGCGAGCCGATCGTCGCGTCATCCAGCACACCTGCCGTGTGGATCACCGCGGAGACTTGGTGCTCGGCCAGGAGGTCCTTGAGGGCCTCGCGTTCGGCCACGTCGCAGGCCGCGAACGTCACTTCGGCGCCCTGGACGAGGAGTTCGTCGCGCAGTTCGGCGGCGCCGTCTGCGAGTTCCCCGCGCCTGCTCACCAGGAGCAGGTTCCGCACGCCGCGTTCCGCGACCAAGTGCCGGGCCACGAGGCCGCCAAGGGTGCCCGTGGCGCCAGAGATCAGCACCGCGCCGGAACCGAAGCCCGGGTCGTCGACCACGGACGGCTGGACCCTGGCCAGACGGGGTACACGCACCTCTCCCGACCTGACCGCCAACTGCGGCTCGCCTGCGGCCAACACGGACGACAGCACGTCCAGCGAAGCCGCCTCGTCGTCGAGGTCGACCAGCACGATCCGGTCCGGATTCTCCGACTGAGCGGAGCGCACCAGGCCCCACACCGCCGCCTGCGCGACATCGCGCACGACGTCATCCGCTGTGGCGGCGATCGCACCCTTGGTCACGATGACCAGACGCGAGGCCTGGAACCGCCCGTCCGCCAACCAGGACTGGACCGCGTCCAGGGCCCAGTGCGCCGCCTCGTGCGCGCTGGCGACCGGGTCGGACGCGGACCTGACCGGGCACGGCAGAACAACGAAGTCAGGCAACTCCGCCGCCGAACCGGCAAGCGCCTCCAGATCGGTCCACTCGACCGTCGAGACGTCATCGTCGGGTACAGGAACGGGCACCCAGTCGACGCCGAACAGAGCATCGTCCTGACCACCACCGGTGAACTGTTCCAGCGACACCGGACGCAGCGTCAGCGAGTCGATCGTGGCCACCGGAGCACCGGAGCCGTCCGCGACCGTCAGCGCCACTCCGTCAGCGCCCGTGGGCGCAAGCCGCACCCGCAACTCCGTGGCGCCCGAGGCGTGCAGCCGTACACCCGACCACGCGAACGGCAGCAGATCAGCGTCGCCGTCCGTCAGGCCGATGCCGTGCAGCGCCGCGTCGAGCAGCGCCGGGTGCAGGCCGAATCCGTCCACGCCCACGCCGTCCGGCAGGGCGACCTCGGCAAACACCTCATTGCTCTTGCGCCAGGCCGACCGCAGCCCCTGGAACACCGGCCCGTAGCCGAAGCCGAGCTCACTCAAGCCGTCGTAGAACCCCTCCAGGTCCAGCGTTTCCGCACCCGACGGCGGCCACTCGACCAGCGGAACCCCACCGGAACGGCCGCCCTCACGCAGCACGCCGGTGGCGTGGCGGGTCCAGGACCGGCCGTCGTCGGTGTCGCCAGCGCTGGAGTGGAAGGTCAGCTCGCGCCGGCCCGACTCGTCCGCCGCACCGACCCACACCTGTACTCGTACCGAGCCGTGCTCGGGCAGGACGAGCGGCGCCTCCAGCGTCAATTTCTCCACCAGGTCATACCCGACCTGGTCACCGGCCCGCACCGCCAGCTCGACGAACGCAGCACCGGGCAGCAACACCGAGCCCCGGACCACGTAGTCAGCCAGCCACGGATGACTTTGGACCGAAAGGCGTCCGGTCAGCAGCACGCCGTCCGTGCCGCCAAGGGTGACGGTCGCGCCAAGGAGCGGGTGCTCGGCGGCACCGAGCCCGGCCGCCGCGACGTTCCCGATGATCGGCAGTACGTCAGGCCAGAAGTGCACGCGCTGGAAGGCGTACGTCGGCAGCTCGACGCGGCGCGCGCCGTGACCGGCGAAGAACGCCTCCCAGGCCACCTGCACACCGCACACGTGCAGCTGTCCCGCGGCCGTCGTAGCGGCTACAGCCTCAGGCCGGTCGCCACGCAGTACCGGTACGAAGGTTGCCTCCGGCGCGGACTCCTGGCCCAGCGCCGACAGCGTGCCACCCGGGCCGACCTCGACGAACGTACCCACGCCCTCGCTGACGAGCGTGCCGACGGCGTCGGCGAACCGCACCGACTCGCGCACGTGCCGCACCCAGTACTCCGGCGAGGCAAGCTCGTCCGCGCTCGCGCGGACACCGGTCAGCGTCGACACGACCGGGATCGACGGCGCCCCGAAGGACACGCTCTCCAACACCCGGCGGAAGTCGTCCAGCATCGGGTCCATCAACGGCGAGTGGAACGCATGACTCACCTTCAGCCGAGACACCTTGCGGCCCGCCTCACGCCACCGCTCACCCACCGCTTCAACATCGGCCGCGACACCGGAAACGACCACCGAGTCGGGGCCATTGACCGCGGCGATGCCGACCGTCTCCGGAAGGTCCGAGGCGACCTCGGCCTCGGACGCCTGGATCGCCACCATCGCGCCACCGGCCGGCAGCGCCTGCATCAACCCGGCGCGAGCCGACACCACCTTGGCGGCGTCCTCCAGCGACCACACACCGGCCACGTGGGCTGCGGCCAGCTCACCGATCGAGTGCCCCGCCAGCGCGTCAGGGCGCGCACCCCACGACTCAAGAAGACGGAACAACGCCACCTCGACCGCGAACAGGGCGGGCTGCGTCACCCCGGTCTCGTTCAGCGCATCGGCATCCTCACCGAACAGCACCTCGCGGACTGCCGGGTCGAATGCACCCAGTACGGCGTCAAGAGCTTCGGCGAACACCGGGAAGCGCGCGGCCAGTTCACGGCCCATCCCGAGACGCTGCGAACCCTGACCCGAGAACAAGAATCCCAGCCGACCAGGCTCGTCGGCGACACCCGTGACCACCGCGCCGGTCGCCCGACCCTCGGCCATGGCGGCCAGAGCGGCCAGGAACTCGGACCGGTCAGCTGCCACGACCACCGCACGATGGGCCAGCGCCGATCGCGTCGTCGCGAGCGAGTAGCCGACATCGACGAGTTCGAGCTCGTGCTCGTGCTCGTGCTCGTGCTCGCCCACCAGTGCCATCAGTCGCTCGGCCTGGCCGCGCAACGCGCCCTCGTCACCCGCCGACAGCACCCACGGCACCAGGCCGCCGTCACGCACCGGCTCCGAGGCTTCCTCCTGCTCCGCCACGGGAGCCTGCTCGATGATGGTGTGCGCGTTGGTGCCGCTGAACCCGAACGACGAGACACCGGCGCGCAACGGCTGGCCGGTCTCCGGCCAGGGGCGCGCCTCCGCCAGGAGTTCCACGGCGCCTGCGGACCAGTCGACGTGCGGCGACGGCTCGTCCACGTGCAGCGTCTTGGGCAGTACGCCGTGCCGCATCGCCATGACCATCTTGATCACGCCCGCCACACCGGCAGCGGCCTGCGTGTGACCGATATTGGACTTCACCGATCCCAGCAACAGCGGCTCGCCGTCGCGGTCCTGGCCGTAGGTGGCAAGGAGGGCCTGGGCCTCGATCGGGTCGCCCAGCTTGGTGCCCGTGCCGTGCGCCTCGACCACGTCCACGTCGGCCGGAGTCAGGCCCGCACTGGCGAGGGCCTGGCGGATCACCCGCTGCTGCGAGGGACCATTCGGCGCGGTCAGGCCATTGGACGCGCCATCCTGGTTCACCGCCGAACCCCGCACCACCGCAAGGACCTGGTGGCCATTGCGCTGAGCATCCGAAAGGCGCTCGACGAAGAGCATGCCCACGCCCTCGCCCCAGCCGGTGCCGTCCGCGCCGGCGGCGAACGCCTTGCAGCGCCCGTCCTCGGCAAGGCCACGCTGCCGACTGAACTCGACGAACGCACCCGGGGTCGACATCACGGTGACGCCACCCGCGAGTGCGAGGGAGCATTCACCGGACCGCAGTGCCTGCACCGCCAGGTGCAGCGCGACGAGCGACGACGAGCACGCCGTGTCCACCGTCACCGCAGGGCCTTCAAAGCCGAAGGTGTACGAGAGGCGGCCCGATGCCACGCTGGCCGCGTTGCCGGTCGCCACATAGCCGCCGACATCCTCAGCTGCCCCGCCCAGTACCAGCCCGTAGTCCTGGACGTTCGAGCCCACGAACACACCGACGCGTTCACCGCGCAGCGACGCCGGGTCGACCCCGGCGCGCTCGAACGCCTCCCAGGAGGTCTCCAGGAGCAGCCGCTGCTGCGGGTCCATCGCAAGTGCTTCGCGCGGCGAGATCCCGAAGAAGTCCGCGTCGAACCCGCCCACGTCCGACAGGAACGCGCCCGAACGCGAATACGAGGTGCCCACCCCATCCGGATCGGGGTCGTAGAGCGCCTCCAGGTCCCAGCCACGATCGGCCGGGAACTCCGACACCGCATCCCCACCCGACAGCAACACCTGCCACAGGTCTTCAGGGCTCGACACGCCGCCGGGGTATCGGCACGCCATCGCCACGATCGCGATCGGCTCATCGGTCGCACCGGAGACGTTGGAGGAAGTGGAGGGGACGGCAACGTCCACGCCGGACAGTTCGGTGCGGAGATACGCGGCCAGTACCGCCGCGTTCGGGTAGTCATAGACCAACGTCGCGGGCAGCGCGACACCCGTGGCCTCACTCAGCCGGGCACGCAGCTCCACGGCCGTCAGCGAGTCAAAACCCAGCTCCCGGAAAGCACGAGATGCCGAGAAGGCATCCCCGGACACGTGGCCGAGCACCGCGGCCGCCTCATACCGGACCAGTTCGGTGAGCTGCCGCTCCTGCTCGGCCTTATCCAGACCGGCAAGGCGCTGCGCCAGCGCCGACATGCCCTGCTCTGCCGGAGCAGCCTCGAACGCGGCACGTACAGCGGGAAGTTCACCAAGCAGCGGACTCGGGCGCTGCGCCATGAACGTGCCCGCGAACCGCTCCCAGTCCACATCAGCCACGACCACATTGCCGTCACCCCGCTCCAACGCCATGGCCAGACCCGCGATCGCCACCGCCGGATCCATCGTCGGCAGACCCCGGCGCCGCAACTGCGCCGCCGCATCCCGACCGGCACCCGCAACCATGCCGCCACCACCCCACGGCCCCCACGCGACGGCCGTAGCGGGCAGACCCACAGCCCTGCGATGCTCGGCAAGGGAATCCAGATAGGCATTGGCAGCCGCATACGCACCCTGCCCACCACTGCCCCACACACCAGCAATGGACGAGAACAACACGAACGCATCCAACTGTGTGTCGGACAGGAGCTCGTGCAGGTTCCGCGCACCATCAACCTTCGCCGTCAGTACGTCGGCGAACTCGGCAAGGTCATCGGGGTCGAGGTCTGAGATGGCAGCCGAACGCTCAATACCCGCCGCATGCACAACCGCGGTGAGCGGGAACTCGGCGGGAACCGACGCCAGCACGTCCGCCAGGGCGTCCCGGTCGGCGACGTCGCAGGCAGCGATCGTGACCCGGGCGCCCAGCGCGGTCAGCTCCGCGTGCAGTTCCGCCGCGCCATCGGCTTCCAGGCCGCGCCTGTTGGTCAGCAGGAGGTGTTCGGCGCCCTTGGCCACCAGCCACCTTGCGACGTGTGCACCGAGCGCGCCGGTTCCACCGGTGACCAGGACCGTCCCACTCGGCGACCAGCCCGTTCCGGGTGCCTTGCCCAGTGGGGCGGGCACCAGCCTGCGCCCCAGAATCTTGCCGGCACGCAACGCGACCTGGTCCTCGTCACCCGACCCGGCAAGTACGGAAACCAGCAGATCACCGGCTTCGTCGTCCCGAGCCTCGGGCAGATCCACGAGACCACCCCAGCAGCCGGGCCGCTCCAGCGCGGCCACCCGGCCCAGGCCCCACAACATCGACTGCTCGAACCCGTCAACCACATCATCAGCACCCGCCGACACCGCACCCGACGTCAGGCACCACAACGGCACCTCCACATCACCAAGCGCCTGCAACAGACCAACCGTGGCCGCAACACCCACGGGCACCGTCGAAGCACCCACATCAGCAAGCCCCACCAACGAGACCACGCCGCTCAGGTCCGACAGACCGGCCAACTGCACAGTCCAGTCGACCGCTTCAGGGTCCACGTGCAGGACATGGACGTCCGCACCGTTGCGGGTCAGCGCGTCGCGGACCCACCCGGCGCGCTCCTCACCGGGCTCGGCGACGACCAGCCATGCACCGTCCAACTGCCGACTACCGGCAGCTATTGGCCGCCATTCGACCCGGTACCGCCAACCCTCCGCCGTAGAGCGCCCCAACTGCTCCTTGCGCCACGCGGAAAGCCTCGGCAACACCGCACTCAACGGAGCATCCGACGACACATCCAACGTACGGGCGACGTCATCGAGGTCACCGTCTTCGACGACTTCCCAGAACCGCGTCTCCGCCGGCGACAGCCGCTCGGTGCGCTCACCGACCGGCACATCCATCCAGTAGCGCTGGTGCTGGAAGGCGTACGTCGGCAGGTCCACCCGCCGGGCACCACTGCCCGCGAAGTACGCCGCCCAGTCGACCATCCCGCCCCGCGTGTACAGGGCGGCGACCGTGGTCACCAGCGCGCTCTCCTCAGGCCTGTCCGCGCGCAACGCGGGCAAGAACACCGCCTCAGGCACACTGCCAAGCCCCAGCGCGGACAGCGTCCCGCCCGGACCGACCTCCACGCACACCTCGACGCCCTGCTCCCGCAACGCCACCACCGCATCATGGAACCGCACGCACTCGCGCACATGCCGCACCCAGTACTCCGCCGAACCCAACTCCTCCGCGGAGGCCGACCTGCCGGTCAGCGTCGACACGATCGGGATCGACGGAGCCTCGTACGACACCTCTTCCAGGACCCGGCGAAACTCGTCCAGCATCGGGTCCATCAGAGGTGAGTGGAACGCATGGCTGACCTTCAGACGAGACACCTTCCGACCCGCCTCACGCCACCTCTCAGCCACCACCTCCACATCCGCGGAGATGCCGGAAATGACCACCGAGTTCGGCCCGTTGACCGCAGCGATGCCCACCGTCTCCGACAGATCCGGCACCACCTCGGCCTCGGTCGCCTGGATCGCGACCATCGCACCGCCCTGGGGCAGCGCCTGCATCAACGCACCCCGCGCCGACACCACCTTCACCGCATCAGCCAGCGACCAGACACCGGCCACATGGGCCGCGGCCAGCTCACCGATGGAGTGTCCGGCCAGAACATCCGGGCGCACACCCCACGACTCAAGGAGGCGGAACAACGCCACCTCAACCGCGAACAACGCAGGCTGAGTAACGCCCGTCTCATTCAGCGCATCAGCATCCTCACCGAACAACACCTCACGCACCGCCGGATCGAACTCACCCAGCACAGCCTCCAGCGCCTCCGCGAACACCGGGAAACGGCCAGCCAGCTCACGCCCCATACCGAGCCGCTGCGAACCCTGACCCGAGAACAGGAAACCCAGCAGGCCAGAGGCAGCGGAACCCGTCACCACGCCCGCCGCCTGCCTGCCCTCCGCCAACGCGCTCAGAGCCGTCAGCCGGGTCTCCGCGTCATCCGCGACGACGACCGCGCGCTGTTCGAGTGACGCCCTCGTCGTCGCGAGGGAGTAGCCGACGTCCACGGGGTCCAGGTCGGCAGCCGTGCCGGAGAGCAGCCGACTCGCCTGCTCCCGCAAGGCCTCGGCACTTCGTGCCGACAGCACCCACGGCACCTGCCCGACCGACACAGGGGCCGCAGCGGCAGCCGGCTCCTCGACTGCCGGGGCCTGCTCGATGATGGTGTGCGCGTTGGTACCGCTGAACCCGAACGACGACACGCCGAACCGGCGCGGCCGGTCGGTCTCCGGCCAGGCGCGGGCCTCGGTGAGCAGCTCGACGTCACCGGTCGACCAGTCGACCTGCGAGGTCGGCGCATCCACGTGCAGCGTCTTGGGCAGTACGCCGTGCCGCATCGACATGACCATCTTGATCACGCCCGCCACACCGGCAGCGGCCTGCGTGTGACCGATGTTCGACTTCACCGAGCCCAGCCACAACGGCCGTTCGGCGGACCGGCCTTGACCGTATGTCGCGAGCAGCGCCTGGGCCTCGATCGGGTCACCCAGCGTGGTTCCGGTGCCGTGCGCCTCCATGGCGTCCACATCGGCCGACTCCAGGCCCGCACTCGCCAACGCCTGGCGAATGACACGCTGTTGGGAAGGGCCGTTCGGAGCGGTCAGGCCGTTCGACGCGCCGTCCTGGTTGACGGCCGAACCCCGTACCACCGCAAGGATCTTGTGGCCGTTGCGCCGAGCATCCGACAGGCGCTCCACGAGCAGCATGCCGACACCCTCACCCCAGCCGGTGCCGTCGGCGGCGTCGGCGAACGCCTTGACACGGCCGTCCACGGCGAGGCCGCGCTGACGGCTGAACTCGATGAAGGAGCCCGGCGTCGACATCACCGACACACCACCCACCAGGGCCAGTTCACACTCACCCTTGTGCAGCGCGTTCACCGCCAAGTGCAGGGCCACCAACGATGACGAGCACGCCGTGTCCACGGTGACGGCCGGGCCTTCGAAGCCGTACGTGTAGGAAAGGCGGCCAGAGATGACGCTCGCCGAGATGCCCGTGCCCGCGTACCCCTCGACCTCCTCCTGCGCGGCCATCAACAGCGCCGCGTAGTCCTGGCCGTTCGTACCGACGAAGACACCAGACCGGCCTCCCCGCAGCGAATTCGGGTCGATGCCCGCCCGCTCGAACGCCTCCCAGGAGGTCTCCAGGAGCAGCCGCTGCTGCGGGTCCATCGCCGCGGCCTCACGCGGCGAGATGCCGAAGAACGCCGGGTCGAAGTCCGCGACACCGTCCAGGAACCCGCCTTCGCGGGCGTAGGTGGTGCCCGACTGCTCGGGGTCGGGGTCGTAGAGCGAGTCGATGTCCCAGCCGCGGTCCGTCGGGAACTGCGAGACCGCGTCCCCTCCCCCGGCCACCAATCGCCACAGGTCCTCCGGCGACTCGACGCCACCGGGGAAGCGGCAGCTCATCCCGACGATCACGATCGGCTCGTCGGCCACCATCGCGACCGGATCGTTGGCCACGACATCGACCACTCCACCCAGCAGTTCGGCGCCCAGATGCGCCGCAAGAGCCGCGGGAGTCGGATAGTCGAAGACCAGCGTGGCCGGCAGCGTCAGTTCGGTCGCCGCGTTCAACCGGTTGCGCAGCTCCACAGAGCTGAGCGAGTCGAAGCCGAGCTCCTTGAACGCACGCTCAGGCGCAATCGCCTGCGCCGATCCGTGGCCCAGCACCAGCGCCACATGACCCAGTACGAGATCCAGCAGCGCCTTCTCCCGCTCAGCGACCGGCAGACCCACCAGCGACTGCGCCAACGCGGACCCGGAAACGACCAGGCCGGACGCGGCGGTCCTGCGCGCGGTGCCCCGCACGAGACCTCGCATGAGGTGCGGCAGGGGCTGAGACCGTGCCTGCCGGCGCAGCACCGGCAGGTCCAGGGGAATCGGAACCAGCGCGGCACGGCCCGTGGAACCCGCCGCGTCGAGCAGCGCCAAGCCCTCGGCCGCGCCGATCGGGATCACGCCGTTCCGGGTCATCCGCCGCACATCAGCCTCATCGAGGCTCCCGGCCATGCCGTCCGCATCCGCCCACAGGCCCCACGCCAGAGAGGTGGCAGGCAGGCCGGCCGTCCGGCGGTGCTGGGCAAGCGCGTCCAGGAAGGCGTTGGCCGCCGCGTAGTTGCCCTGACCGGCTCCACCGAACACGCCCGCAGCGGAGGAGAACAGCACGAAAGCCGACAGGTCCAGGTCGAGGTCGCGGGTCAGCTCGTGCAGGTGCCAGGCCGCGTCGACCTTGGGCCGGAACACACCGTCGATCCGCTCGGCCGTCAGTGACCCGATCGTGCCGTCGTCCAGCACACCGGCGGTGTGCACCACTGCCGAGATCTCGTGCTCGGCCAGCAGCGCTGCCAGGGCCTCCCGATCCGCCACATCACACGCCGCGTACATCACTTCGGCGCCCTGCGCCACGAGTTCGGCACGCAGTTCCTCGGCGCCCTCAGCGGCAGCACCGCGCCTGCTCACCAGGAGCAGGTTCCGTACGCCCCGCTCAGCGACCAAGTGCCGGGCCACGAGACCGCCGAGGGTGCCCGTGGCGCCGGTGATCAGCACCGCACCCGAACCGAAGCCCGGGTCGTCCGCTACGGACTGCTCGACCCTGGCCAGGCGCGGTACGCGAACGTCACCGGACCGCAGCGCCAACTGCGGCTCCCCCGTGGCCAACACGGACGGCAGCGCCCCAAGCGAGGCCGCCTTACCGTCCAGGTCCAGGTCCAGGTCCAGGTCCACCAGTACGAAACGGTCCGGGTTCTCCGACTGCGCGGAGCGCACCAGACCCCACACCGCGGCCTGCGCGATGTTCGGCGCATCCTCCTCAGCCGTGACAGCGATCGCGCCCTCGGTCACGACAACCAGCCGCGACGCGTCGAAGCGCTCATCCGCCAACCAGGACTGGACAGCATTCAGTGCCCAATGCGCCGCCTCATGCGCGTCGACGACCGGGTCTGCTCCAGTGCCGACCGGGCACGGCAGCACAACGAAGTCAGCCAGCTCCGCCGACCCCGCCAGCGTCTCCAGATCGGTCCACTCGACCGTCGGGACATCACCCTCGGACACCGGCACCTGCACCGGCACCGGCACCGGCACCGGCACCCAGTCGACGCCGAACAGCGCGTCATCGTGACCGCCACCGGCGAACTGATCCAGCGCCACCGGGCGCAGCACCAGCGAGTCCACGGTCGCGACCGGGGCACCCGCCCCATCCGCCACGGCCAACGACAGTCCGTCCGACCCCGCGGGCGTCAGCCGCACCCGCAGCGCAGCCGCGCCCGAGGCATGCAGCCGCACACCCGACCACGAGGACGGCAAGAGATCAGCGTCGCCGTCCGTCAGGCCGATCGCGTGCAGCGCGGCGTCCAGCAAGGCCGGGTGCAGACCGAATCCCTCAGCCTTCGCACCGTCCGGCAGCGCGACCTCGGCGAACACCTCGTCGCCCTTGCGCCACGCGGCCCGCAGCCCCTGGAACACCGGCCCATAGCCGAAGCCCAGCTCCGCCAACCCGTCGTAGAACCCCTCCAGCCCCACGGCCTCCGCACCCGGCGGCGGCCACTCGACCAGCGGAACCCCACCGGAACGGCCGCCCTCGCCCAAGACACCTGTGGCATGCCGCGTCCACGAACGGCCGTCGTCGGCATCACCCGCACTGGAGTGGAAGCTCAGCTCCCGCCGACCCGACTCGTCCGCCGCACCGACCCACACCTGCACCCGCACCGAACCGTGCTCGGGTAGGACGAGCGGCGCCTCCCACGCCAGCTCCTCCACCAAGTCACACCCGACCTGATCGCCGGCCCGCACCGCCAGCTCGACAAACGCAGCACCGGGCAACAACACCGAACCCTGCACCACATAGTCGGCCAGCCACGGATGCGACTGCACCGACAACCGGCCCGTCAGCAGCACACCATCGGTGCCGCCCACCGTCACAGCCGCGCCCAGCAACGGATGCTCCGCCGCCCCCAGCCCGGCCGCCGTGACATCGCCGACCGCAGGCAGGACATCGAGCCAGAAGCGCTCGCGCTGGAAGGCGTACGTCGGCAGATCGACGCGCTGGGCCCCGCTGCCCTCGAAGTAGGCGGCCCAGTCCACGTGACCGCCTCGTACGTGCGCTTCCGCGATCGCGGCGGCCAGCGCCGCAGCCTCCGGACGGTCGTTCCGCAGCACCGGCACGAATCCGGCATCCGGCGCGGTCTCCTGGCCCAGCGCGGACAGCGTCCCGCCCGGCCCCACCTCGACGAACGTGGTGACGCCTTCGGCCCGCAGCGTGCTCACGGCACCGGCGAACCGCACCGACTCGCGCACGTGCCGCACCCAGTACTCCGCCGAGGAAAGCTCCTCGGCAGTGGCCAACCCGCCCGTCAGCGTCGACACCAGGGGGATCGCGGGAGCCTCGTACGACACACCCTCAAGGACCCGCCGGAACTCGTCCAGCATCGGGTCCATCAGCGGCGAGTGGAACGCGTGGCTGACCTTCAGGCGCGACACCTTCCGGCCCGCCGCACGCCACCGCTCAGCCACCGCCTCCACATCGGCGGCGACACCCGAAATCACCACCGACGTCGGCCCGTTCACCGCGGCGATGCCCACGGTCTCCGACAGGTCCGAGGCAACCTCCGCCTCCGACCCCTGGATCGCGACCATCGCGCCACCAGACGGCAGCGCCTGCATCAACGCACCCCGCGCCGACACCACCTTCACCGCATCAGCCAGCGACCACACACCCGCCACATGGGCGGCAGCCAACTCACCGATCGAGTGCCCCGCCAGCACGTCAGGCCGAACGCCCCACGACTCAAGCAGCCGGAACAGCGCCACCTCGACCGCGAACAACGCAGGCTGAGTAACGCCCGTCTCGTTCAGCGCATCGGCATCCTCACCGAACAACACCTCACGCACCGCCGGATCAAACTCACGCAGCACAGCGTCAAGCGCCTCCGCGAATGCCGGGAAACGCTCGGACAGCTCACGCCCCATACCGAGCCGCTGCGAACCCTGACCCGAGAACAGGAAGCCCAGCAGGCCACCGACGACGGAACCCGTCACCACGCCCGCCGTCTGCCTGCCCTCGGCCAATGCCGTCAGTGCGGTCAGCCGCGCCTGCGCGTCATCCGCGATGACGACCGCACGCTGTTCGAGTGACGCCCTCGTCGTCGCGAGGGAGAAGGCGACGTCCGCAGGGTCCAGGCCGACCGAACCGGAGAGCACCCGCGCCGCCTGCTCCCGCAAGGCGTCGGCGCTTCGCGCCGACAGCACCCATGGCACCGGGCCGGCCGGCGCTGAGCCCGCTGCGGTGTCAGCAGCAGCCGCGTCAGCGGGAGTCGGCTCCTCGGCTTCCGGGGCCTGCTCGATGATGGTGTGCGCGTTCGTGCCGCTGACACCGAACGACGACACGCCTGCCCGCCACGGCTGCCCGGTCTCCGGCCACGGCCGGGTCTCCGTCAGCAGCTCCACCGCACCGGCGGTCCAGTCGACGTGCGAGGTCGGCGTATCCACGTGCAGCGTCTTGGGCAGTACGCCGTGCCGCATCGACATGACCATCTTGATCACGCCCGCCACACCGGCAGCGGCCTGCGTGTGACCGATGTTCGACTTCACCGAGCCCAGCCACAACGGCCGGTCGGCGGGACGGTCCTGGCCGTAAGTCGCGAGCAGCGCCTGGGCCTCGATCGGGTCGCCCAGCTTCGTACCCGTACCGTGCGCCTCCATGGCGTCCACGTCGGCCGGAGTCAGACCCGCGCTCGCCAGTGCCTGGCGGATGACCCGCTGTTGGGAAGGGCCGTTGGGGGCGGTCAGGCCGTTGGACGCGCCGTCCTGGTTGACGGCCGAACCCCGTACCACCGCAAGGATCTTGTGGCCGTTGCGCCGGGCGTCCGAGAGGCGCTCCACCAGGAGCATGCCCACGCCCTCGCCCCAGCCGGTGCCGTCGGCGGCGTCGGCGAACGCCTTGACACGGCCGTCCGGGGCGAGGCCGCGCTGACGGCTGAACTCGATGAAGGAGCCCGGCGTCGACATCACCGTCACACCGCCGACCAGGGCCAGTTCGCACTCGCCCTTGTGTAATGCCTGTACCGCCAGGTGCAGGGCGACCAGGGACGACGAGCACGCCGTGTCGACCGTCACCGCCGGGCCCTCGAGGCCGAACGTGTAGGACAGGCGGCCGGAGATGACACTCGCGGAAATACCCGTGCCCGCGTATCCCTCGACCTCCTCCTGCGCGGCCATCAACAGCGCGGCGTAGTCCTGGCCGTTCGTACCGACGAACACGCCCGACCTGCTGCCGCGCAGCGAGTTGGGGTCGATGCCCGCCCGCTCGAACGCCTCCCAGGAGGTTTCGAGGAGCAGCCGCTGCTGGGGGTCCATCGCCGCGGCCTCGCGCGGCGAGATGCCGAAGAAGCCAGGGTCGAACTCCGTCGCGCCGTAGAGGAAACCGCCTTCACGGGCGTATGTGGTGCCCGTGTGGTCGGGGTCCGCGTCGTAGAGCGACTCCAGGTCCCAGCCTCGGTCGGCGGGGAATCCGGCCACCGCGTCCGCGCCGGACTCGACCAGGCGCCAGAGGTCCTCCGGCGACTCGACACCGCCGGGGAAGCGGCAGCTCATGCCGACGATCGCGATCGGCTCGCTGTCCTTCTCCTCGACCTCGCGCAGGCGCTGCTTGGTCTGCCGCAGGTCCGCGGTCACGCGCTTCAGATAGTCGAGGACCTTGTCGTCGTCCGACATGTGCTTGATACCCCTCTGGGTGAGAGTCCGTACCCGACTTGGTGAGAGTCCGTACCGGCTTGTGAGGTTGGTGGGAGTGCGTAACCGCTGGTCAGGACTTTCCGAGTTCCTCGTCGATGATGTCGAAGACGTCGTCCAGCGTTGCCGAGGTCAGGTCGTCCGTCGCGGCATCGGGTTCGCTCTCGTCCCAGGTGGACAGGAGCGCCCTGAGCCGCAGCCGGATGTCGCCGGCCAGGGCGTCGTTCGGGTCGAGCTTGGAGATGGTGACCGTCAGCTTGTTCAGCTCGCCGAGCACCGCGGCGGCGGGTGTGCCGTCGCCGGCGAGCACCGTCGTGCGCAGGTGGGCGGCGAGTGCCGCAGGGTTCGGGTGGTCGAACACCAGGGTGGCGGGCAGTCGCGCGTCGACCTCGGCGTCGAGCCTGTTGCGCAGTTCCACGGCGGTGAGCGAGTCGAAGCCGAGTTCCTTGAACGCCCGATCCGCCTCGACGGCCTCCGCTCCGGGGAAGCCGAGCACGGCCGCGGTGTGGGTGCGGACGAGCTGTACGAGGGCCCGGTCCTGCTCCGCTTCGGTGAGGCCGGCGAGCCGCTGGGCGAGCGGGACCGCTCCGGAGCCGTCGCCGGACCGTGCGGACCTGCGGGCCGGGGTGGGAACCAGGCCGCGCAGCAGTGGCCGTACCTGCTCCGGGCGGGCCCGCAACGCGGCCAGGTCGACCGCTGCGGGCACCGCGGTCGCTGTGCCGGTGGCGCGCGCCGCGTCGAACAGCGCCATGCCGTCGGCGGAGGACAGCGGGGTCATGCCGCCCCTGGCCATCCGCTGCAGGTCGGCGTCGTCGAGGTGGCCGGTGATGCCGCTGGTCTCGGCCCACAGGCCCCAGGCCAGCGAGGTCGCGGGCAGCCCGGCGGCCCTGCGGTGCTGTGCGAGCGCGTCCAGGAAGGCGTTGGCGGCCGCGTAGTTGCCCTGGCCGGGGCCGCCGAACACACCGGCGGCGGCGGAGAACAGCACGAACGCCGTGAGCTCCGTCTCCAGGGTCAGCTCGTGCAGGTGCAGCGCCGCGTCGGCCTTGGGGCCGAACACCGCGTCGACGTGTGCCGGGGTCAGGGACTCGATCACGCTGTCGTCCAGGACGCCCGCCGTGTGGACGACGGCGGTCACGGGGTGCTCGGCGAGCAGCGCGGCGACCTCGGTGCGGTCGCCGACGTCGCACCGGACGACCGTGACCCGTGCGCCCAGTTCGGTCAGCTCCTGACGCAGTTGCTCCGCGCCCGGTGTGGCCGGGCCGCGCCTGCCGGTCAGTACGAGGTCGCGGACTCCGTGGCGGGTGACGAGGTGCCGTGCGGTCAGGCCGCCGAGCACGCCGAGGCCGCCGGTGATCAGGACGGTGCTGTCGGGCGTGAACGCCGCCTGCTCGGGAGCGTCGGCCGGGGCGGTCACCGCAGCGGTGAGCCGCGCGAGCCTGGCCAGCGTGGCGGTGCCGTTCCTGACGACGATCTGCGGTTCCCCGGTCGCCACGGCTGCGGGCAGCCTGCGCAGCGACTTCTCGTCGCCGTCGACGTCGACCAGCACGAATCGCGTCGGGTGCTCGGACTGTGCCGAGCGCACCAGGCCCCACGCGGGGGCGCGCACCAGGTCCGGTACGGCGTCGTCCGGGCCTGCCGGTACCGCGCCGCTCGTCAGGAACACGAGCTGCGTCGCGGCGAACCGGTCGTCCGCGAGCCACTTCTGGAGCAGGTCGAGGGTGTGGTGTGTCGCCTCGCGGGGGGTTGTCGCGCTCTCGCCGGGCGTCACGGCCACGCATCGGGGTACGGGTGCTCCGGCGTCGACGGCGGCGGTGAGCGCGGTCAGGTCGGCGTGTTCGTCGACCGGTTCACCGGCCGCGGTGAGGGCGTGGGCGATGCGGGCGGTGTCGCCGCCGATGACCGCCCAGGTGCCGGTCTCGGGAGCGGCGTCCGGCATCGGCACCCACGTCACCTCGAACAGCGAGTCGCGGTGGGCGGAGCGCGCGGCGTCGAGCTGGTCGGCCGAGAGGGTGCGCAGGCTCAGTTCGTCGACGGCGGCGACCGGTTCACCGGAGCCGTCGGCGACGAGCACGGCCACGGCGTCCACGCCGACCGGCGTCAACCGGACCCGCAGCCGCGTCGCGCCGGTCGCGAGGAGTCGCACCCCGGCCCACGAGAACGGGAGACCGTCCGCGTTCATCCCGAGTCCGACGGCGTGCAGCGCGGCGTCCAGGAGGGCCGGGTGCAGGCCGAAGCCCTCGTCGGCGAGGCCGTCCGGCAGCTCCACTTCGGCGAACGCCTCGTCGCCCTTGCGCCAGGCGGCGCGCAGGCCCTGGAAGGCGGGGCCGTGGTCGAGGCCGGAGGCACCGGCGGTGGCGTAGTGGCTGTCCAGGTCGACCGGCTCCGCTTCGTTCGGCGGCCAGGCGACTAGGTCGTCCGTGACGGGCTGTGCCTCTGCGGTCAGGCTTCCGGTGGCGTGGCGGGTCCACTCTCCGCCCTCGTTGCCTCGGGAGTCCACGGTGAACGCCCGCCTGCCCGACGCGTCCGGCCCGTCGAGGCTGAGCCGTATCTGGACGCCGTCCCGTTCGGGCAGCACCAGGGGCGCTTCGAGGACCAGTTCCTCCAGGGAGGCGCATCCGACGTGGTCACCGGCGCGCAGCGCGAGGTCCACGTAGGCCGCGCCGGGGAGCAGCGCGGTGTCCAGGAGCCGGTAGTCGGTGAGCCAGGGGTGGGTGCGCAGGGACAGCCTGCCGCTGAACACGAGGCCTTCGGAGTCCGCGAGTTCGGTGACGGCGACGAGCAGGGGGTGGTCCACCCGCCCGAGGCCGGCCGAGGTCACGTCGCCGGACGCGGTGGGCGTCGTCGTGGGCCAGAAGCGGCGGCGCTGGAACGGGTAGGTGGGAAGGTCGACGCGTCGCGCGTCGGGCAGCGGCCAGTCCACCCGGCTGCCGCGCACGAACAGCCTGCTCGCCGAGTTCAGCAGCCGGTCCCGGCCGCCGTCGCCGCGCCGCAGCGAGCCGACGACCAGGCCGTCGGCGCCGGTCAGTTCGCCGAGTCCGGCCACCAGGACCGGGTGCGGGCTGACCTCGACGAACGTGGTGAAGCCTTCGGCCACCAGGGTGGAGACGGCGTCCGCGAACTCCACCGTCTGCCGCAGGCTGCGGTACCAGTAGGAGGCGTCCAGGTCGCGGGTGTCCAGCCAGCCGCCGGTCAGCGGCGAGTAGTAGGGCACGTCGCCGGAGCGCGGCGTCACGTCCGCGAGGCCCTCCAGGATTTCCGTCTCGACGCGTTCGACGTGGTGGGAGTGCGGGGCGTAGTCCGCCTGGACCCGCCGCGCCCACACGCCCTGCTCGGCGCAGACCTCCATCAGTTCGTCCAGCGCGTCGGCGTCACCGGAGACGACGACCGACGCGGGGCCGTTGACGACACCGACGGCGAGCTGTCCGTCCCACCGCGCGAGGAGTTCTCGTACGTCGTCCACACCGAGGGCGACCGACACCATGCCGCCCTGGCCGGCAAGCGCGGTGAGCGCCTTGCTCCGCAGGACGGCGAGGCGCGCCGCGTCTCGCAGGGACAGGGCGCCCGCGACGCACGCCGCGGCGATCTCGCCCTGGGAGTGCCCCAGTACGGCGCTCGGCTCGACGCCCCAGGACCGCCAGGTGGCGGCAAGGGACACCATCACGGCGAACAGGGCGGGCTGGACGACGTCGAGACGCTCCATCAGGCCGGGGTCCTGGATGGCTTCGAGGAGCGACCAGTCGACGTACGCGTCCAGCGCCTGGGCGCACTCCTCCATCCGCGTACGGAACACCGGCGAGGAATCGAGGAGTTCCCGGGCCATGCCGACCCACTGCGTGCCGTGGCCGGGGAAGACGAACACCGTGCCGGTGCCGCGGTTCTCGGCCGCGCCCGTCACGAGGTTCGGCGCCTCGCGGCCGTCGGCCAGAGCGGTGAGGCCGGTGATGAACTCGTCCCGGTCGAGGCCCACCAGCACGGCCCGGTGGTCGAACACGGAGCGGGAGCGCAGCGAGTGGGCGATGTCTGCGACCGCCACGGTCGCGTCGGCGCGCTCGCACTCCTCGCGGAGGCGGGACGCCTGCTCCCGCAGTGCTTCAGGGGAACGGGCCGACAGGACCCACGGCACGACACCGGTTCCGCCCGGCTGGCTCGGTTCGCCCTGCTCGCCCTGCTCGGGTGACGGGGTCTCGGGGGCCTGCTCGATGATTTCGGGGGCCTGCTCGATGATGGTGTGCGCGTTCGTGCCGCTGAACCCGAAGGACGACACACCCGCCCGCCACGGCCGGTCCACGGCAGGCCATTCGCGCCGGTCGGTGAGCAACTGCATCGCGCCCGCCGACCAGTCCACGTGCGACGACGGCTCGGTGACGTGCAGCGTCCGCGGCAGTTCGCCGTGCCGCATCGCCATCACCATCTTGATCACACCCGCCACACCGGCCGCGGCCTGCGTGTGGCCGATGTTGGACTTCACCGAGCCCAGCAACAGCGGCCGGTCCGCGGGCCTGCCCTGGCCGTAGGTGGCGAGCAGCGCCTGCGCCTCGATCGGGTCGCCGAGGGTGGTGCCGGTGCCGTGCGCCTCGACCGCGTCCACGTCGGACGGCGTGAGGCCCGCACTGGCCAGTGCCTGGCGGATGACGCGCTGCTGCGAGGGTCCGTTCGGGGCGGTCAGGCCGTTGGACGCGCCGTCCTGGTTCACCGCCGAGCCGCGGACGACGGCGAGTACTTGGTGGCCGTTGCGCTGCGCGTCGGACAGCCGCTCGACGATGAGCATGCCGATGCCCTCGCCCCAGCCAGTCCCGTCGGCGCTGTCGGAGAACGCCTTGCACCGGCCGTCCACGGACAGCCCGCGCTGGCGGCTGAACTCGATGAACGCACCCGGCGTCGACATCACCGTCACACCGCCCGCGAGGGCCATCTCGCACTCGCCCGACCGCAGTGCCTGCGCCGCCAGGTGCAGGGCCACCAGCGAGGAGGAGCAGGCGGTGTCCACCGTCACGGCGGGGCCTTCGAGTCCGAACGTGTATGACAGACGGCCGGACATGACGCTCGCCGCGCTGCCCGTCGCCACGTGCCCGCCCACGTCCTCGACGGCATCGCCGAGGACGAGACCGTAGTCCTGCACGTTCGAGCCGACGAACACGCCGACGCGCTCGCCGCGGACCGAGTTCGGGTCGATGCCCGCCCGCTCGAAGGCCTCCCAGGAGGTTTCCAGGAGCAGTCGCTGCTGCGGGTCCATCGCGAGGGCTTCACGCGGCGACGTCCCGAAGAAGGTCGCGTCGAAGTCCGCCACCTGGTCGAGGAAGGCGCCCCTGCGCGAGTACGTCGTGCCGATGCCCGCGGGGTCCGGGTCGTACAGCGCCTCCAGGTCCCAGCCGCGGTCGGCCGGGAAGTCCGTCACCGCATCGCCGCCCGCCAGGAGCACCTGCCACAGGTCCTCCGGGCTGGTGACACCTCCGGGGTACCGGCACGCCATCGCGACGATCGCGATCGGCTCGTCGGACGCGACCGGCGGTGCGGCGTCGGGTGTCAGGGGCGCATCGCCGTGCGTTTCCAGGGCCGCCGACAACAGGTGGTCGGCGAGCGCCGCGGGGGTGGGGTAGTCGAAGACCACGGTCGCGGGCAGGGTCAGGCCGGTCGCGGCCGCGAGCCCGTTGCGCAGTTCCACGGCGGTCAGCGAGTCGAAGCCCAGGTCGCGGAAGGCCCGGTCGGGGTCGACGGCGCCGGCCGTGGTGTGCCCCAGGACGGTGGCCGCCTGCGCCACCACCAGGCCGCGCACCAGTTCGCCCTGCTTCGCCGCGTCCAGGCCGTCGAGCCGGCCCCGCAACTCCGCCCCGTCCCGGTCGGATACGCCCGGACCGGCCGATCCGTCGGTCCCTGCCGCACCGGCGGTCCGGCCCGCGACCGCGTCACGTGCTTCGGCCAGATCGGCGAGCAGCGGGCTCGGCCTGCCGATGGTGAACGCGGGGGCGAACCGTTCCCAGTCGACGTCCGCCACGATGGTGCTCGCCGTGCCGCCGCCGACCGCGTCGGCGACGGCGCCCACCGCGAGTTCGGGCGGCAGCGCCAGGAGGCCGCGGCGCGAGAGCTGCCGCTGCGCCTCGTCGTCGGCCATACCGCCGCCGCCCCAGGGACCCCAGGCCACGGCTGTGCCCGGCAGGCCGTGCGCGGTGCGGTGCTCGGCGAGCGCGTCGAGGTAGGCGTTGGCCGCGCTGTAGCCGATCTGGTTGCCGCTGCCCCAGATGCCGGCGATCGAGGAGTACGAGAGGAACGCGTCGAGCGGTGTGTCGGCGAGCAGCTCGTGCAGGTGCGCGGCGCCCGCAACCTTGGCGCCGACCACGTCCGCGAAGCGCGCGAGGTCGGTCTCGCCCACAGGGGTGCTGTCGTTGAGTCCGGCGGTGTGTACGACGGCGTCGACCCGGTCTCCGGCGGCGGCGAGGCCGTCGAGCAGGGCCGCGAGCCCGTCCCGGTCGGCGATGTCGACGGCGGCGATCGTGACGCGAGCGCCCAGCTCGACGAGTTCGGTCTCCAACGCGGCGGCGCCCTCGGCCTCGGCACCGCGTCGACTCACCAGGACGATGTGCTCGGCGCCGTGCGCCGCCGACCACCGGGCGGCCCTGGCGCCCAGGGCGCCGAGACCGCCGGTCACCAGAACCGTGCCGCGCGGCGTCCAGCCGGAGTCCGGGGCCGTCGGGTCGGCAGGCTCGGCCCGGCGGAGGCGGCGTGCGAACACGCCGGACCCGCGTACGGCGACCTGGTCCTCCGGCCCGCCGAGGAGCCCGCACAGGCGGGCGACCATCCGCTGGTCCGCCGCCTGTGTCCCTGTCTCCGTCTCCATCGCCGTCGCCGTATCCGGCAGGTCGATCAACCCGCCCCAACGGGAGGTGAGTTCGAGGGCTGCGGCCCGGCCGAGGCCCCACACCATCGACTGCGCGAAGCCCGCGACCGCGTCACCCGCGACCGCCGCCACCGCACCCGACGTCACGCACCACAGCGGCGCCTGTACGTCCGCGTCACCGAGCGCCTGGACCAGCGCGAGGGTGGCTGCCACGCCGTTCGGAACGGCGGGGTGGTCGGGGTGCGTCGACTCGTCGAACGCCAGGAACGACAGGACTCCACCGACCTCTTCGTCCCGAGCGAGAACCTGCGCGACGGCTGCGCGCAGCGCGTCGGCAAGGCCCGCGCGGTCGGCAAGACCCACGCGGTCGGCAAGACCCACGCGGTCGGCAAGGCCCGTGCGGTCGGCAAGGCCCGTGCGGTCGGCAAGGGGCGAGGTGTTCGAGGGGTCCGCTCCTTCGGACTCCACCGCGACGAGCGCGAGGCCGCTGTCTGCGAGCAGCTCGCTCAGCTCGGCGGCGCGCTCGTCACCGGGGGGCGCCACGACCAGCCAGGTGCCCGAGGGCGGCGTCGTCGCCGGGACACCGAGGGACTTCCAGCCGACGGTGTAACGCCACTTGTCCAACGTGGACTTCTCGTGGCTACGGCGCCGCCACGACGTCAGGAGCGGCAGCACGGCGCGGAGCGTGTCGGTCGCCCCGTCGTCGGTGATGCCCAGGGACGACGCGAGGGCGGTCGCCTCCTCGCTGTCCACCGCGGCCCAGAACCGTGCCTCGCCCGCGTTCGTCACGGCCTCGGCGACGACGGGCGGAGCGTCCATCCAGTAGCGCTGGTGCTGGAAGGCGTACGTCGGCAGGTCCACCCGCCGGGCACCACTGCCCGCGAAGTACGCCGCCCAGTCGACCATCCCGCCCCGCGTGTACAACGCGGCGACCGTGGTCACCAGCGCGGCCTCCTCAGGCCTGTCCGCGCGCAACGCGGGCAAGAACACCGCCTCAGGCACACTGCCAAGCCCCAGCGCGGACAGCGTCCCGCCCGGCCCGACCTCCACGAACACCTCGACGCCCTGCTCCCGCAACGCCACCACCGCATCATGGAACCGCACACACTCGCGCACATGCCGCACCCAGTACTCCGGCGACCCCAACTCCTCCGCTGAGGCCGACCTGCCGGTCAGCGTCGACACGATCGGGATCGACGGAGCCTCGTACGACACCTCTTCCAGCACCCGGCGGAACTCGTCCAGCATTGGGTCCATCAGAGGTGAGTGGAACGCGTGACTGACCTTCAGGCGAGAAACCTTCCGGCCCGCCTCACGCCAGCGCTCGCCCACCGCTTGAACATCAGCGGCGACACCGGAAATGACCACCGAGTTCGGCCCGTTGACCGCAGCGATGCCCACCGCCTCCGACAGATCCGGCGCCATCTCGGCCTCGGTCGCCTGGATCGCGACCATCGCGCCGCCTTCAGGCAGTGCCTGCATCAGTGCGCCACGCGCCGACACCACCTTGACCGCGTCCTCCAGCGACCAGACACCGGCCACATGGGCCGCGGCCAGCTCACCGATGGAGTGTCCGGCCAGAACATCCGGGCGCACACCCCACGACTCAAGGAGGCGGAACAACGCCACCTCGACCGCGAACAACGCAGGCTGAGTAACACCCGTCTCATTCAGCGCATCGGCATCCTCACCGAACAACACCTCACGCACCGCCGGTTCGAACTCACCCAGCACAGCCTCCAGCGCCTCCGCGAACACCGGGAAACGGCCAGCCAGCTCACGCCCCATCCCAAGCCGCTGCGAACCCTGACCCGAGAACAGGAAACCCAACCGGCCGGGCTCGCCGGCCACTCCCCCGACCGCGGCACCGTTCGTCCGGCCCCCGGCAACGGCCGTCAGGGCCGTCAGGAACTCGGACCGGTCAGCGGCCACGACCACCGCGCGGTGGGTCAGCGCCGACCGTGACGTCGCGAGGGAGTAGCCGATGTCGGCCGGTGTGTGCTCGTCCGCCAGGGCCAGCAGGCGCTCGGCCTGGCCGCGCAACGCGCCCTCGTCACCCGCCGAAAGCACCCACGGCACCAGGCCGCCTTCGCGCACCGGCTCCTGGGCTTCCTCCGGCTCGGCGGTCGGCGCTTGTTCGATGATGGCGTGGGCGTTCGTACCGCTGAACCCGAACGACGACACACCCGCCCGCCACGGCCGGTCCGCGGTGGGCCACGCGCGCTGATCGGTGAGCAGCTCCACCGCCCCTGTCGACCAGTCGACGTGCGGTGAGGGCTCGTCCGCGTGCAAGGTGCGGGGCAGCACTCCGTGCTGCATCGCCATGACCATCTTGATCACGCCCGCCACACCGGCCGCGGCCTGCGTGTGACCGATGTTGGACTTCACCGATCCCAGCAACAGCGGCTCGCCGTCGCGGTCCTGGCCGTAGGTGGCAAGGAGGGCCTGGGCCTCGATCGGGTCGCCCAGCTTGGTGCCGGTGCCGTGCGCCTCGACCGCGTCCACGTCGGACGGCGTGAGGCCCGCACTGGCGAGCGCCTGGCGGATCACCCGCTGCTGCGAAGGGCCGTTCGGGGCGGTCAGGCCGTTCGACGCACCGTCCTGGTTCACCGCCGAACCGCGGATGACGGCAAGGACCGGATGCCCGTTGCGCTGGGCGTCCGAGAGACGCTCGACGAAGAGCATGCCGACGCCTTCGCCCCAGCTTGTGCCGTCGGCGCCTGCGCCGAACGCCTTGCAGCGGCCGTCCAGCGACAGTCCTCGCTGGCGGCTGAACTCGATGAACGCGCCCGGCGTCGACATCACGGTGACGCCGCCGGCCAGCGCCAGCTCGCACTCGCCCGACCGCAGCGACTGCACCGCCAGGTGCAGGGCCACCAGCGACGACGAGCACGCCGTGTCCACCGTCACCGCGGGGCCTTCGAAGCCGAAGGTGTACGACAGGCGGCCCGAGGCCACGCTGGCGGCGTTGCCGGTCGCCACGTAGCCGCCCACGTCCTCGGCCGCGCCGCCGAGGACAAGACCGTAGTCCTGGGCGTTCGACCCGACGAACACGCCGACGCGCTCGCCGCGCAGCGACGCCGAGTCGACCCCGGCGCGCTCGAGCAGTTCCCAGGAGGTCTCCAGGAGCAGCCGCTGCTGGGGGTCCATCGCGAGGGCCTCGCGCGGCGAGATCCCGAAGAAGCCCGCGTCGAACCCGCTCACGTCCGACATGAAGGCGCCGGAACGCAGGTATGTGGTCCCCACCGAGTCCGGGTCGGGGTCGTAGAGCGCTTCCACGTCCCAGCCGCGGTCGGTCGGGAAGTCCGTCACCGCGTCTCCGCCCGCCAGGAGGAAGTTCCACAGGTCCTCCGGACCGGCGACACCGCCGGGGAACCGGCATGCCATCGACACGATCGCGATCGGGTCGTCGGTCACTCCGGAGGCGCCAACAGGGTGGGATGCGGCGGGTGTTGCATCCGCCCCGCACAGCTCCACGCGCAGATAGGCGGCCAGCGCGGCGGCCGTCGGGTAGTCGAACACCAGGGTCGCGGGCAGGGCGATGCCCGTGGCCTCGCGGAGCCGGGCGCGCAACTCCACGGCCGTCAACGAGTCGAAGCCGAGCTCCTTGAACGCACGCGTCGGGGAGAAGGCGTCACCGGACACGTGACCCAGCACCGCGGCAGCCTCGTACCGGACCAGTTCGGTGAGCTGCCGCTCCTGCTCGGCCTCGTCCAGGCCCGCGAGGCGCTGGGCGAGTGCCGACGTGCTGCCGCTCCGCTCGGTGGGTGCGGCCTCGAACGCGGCGCGAACCTCGGCCAGTTCGCCGAGCAGGGAGCTCGGGCGCTGCGCCATGAAGGTCCCCGCGAACCGGGTCCAGTCGACGTCGGCGACGACGGTGTTGCCGTCACCGCGCTCCAGGACCGTGGCCAGGCCTGCGATCGCCACATCCGGATCCATCGTCGCCAGGCCCCAGCGGTGCAGCTGCGTGGCCTGCTCGGCGGTGGCGACCATGCCTCCGCCGCCCCACGGGCCCCACGCGACGGCCGTGGCGGGCAGCCCAGCGGCCCTGCGGTGGTCGGCGAGTGCGTCGAGGTAGGCGTTGGCCGCCGCGTACGCACCCTGCCCACTGCTGCCCCACACCCCGGCGATGGACGAGAACAGTACGAACGCTTCCAACTGCGTGTCGGCCAGGAGCTCGTGCAGGTTCCGCGCGCCGTCGACCTTCGCCGTCAGCACGTCGGCGAACTCGGCGAGGTCGTCGGGGTCGAGGTCGGCGATGGTGGCCGAGCGCTCGATGCCCGCCGCGTGTACGACCGCGGTGAGCGGGAGCTCGGCAGGCACGGAAGCAAGCACGTCCGCCAACGCATCCCGATCGGCCGCGTCACAGGCGGTGATCGTGACCCGGGCACCCAACGCGGTCAGCTCAGAGCGCAGTTGCTCCGCGCCATCGGCCTCAATCCCACGCCTACTGGTCAGCAGCAGGTGCTCGGCCCCCTTGCCCACCAGCCACCTGGCGACGTGCGCGCCCAGGGCACCGGTGCCACCGGTGACCAGGATTGTGCCGCGCGGCGACCAGCCGTCGCCGGCCGACGTGCCCACCGGAGCGGTGACCAGCCTGCGGCTCAGAATCTTGCCGCCGCGCAGCGCGACCTGGTCCTCGCCCTCGCCCTTCGTCCCGGCGAGCACGGAAGCCAGCAGGTCACCGGTCGCGTCGTCCTGCGCCTCGGGCAGATCGACCAGACCGCCCCAGCGACCGGGCTGCTCCAATGCGGCCACCCGGCCCAGGCCCCACAGCATCGACTGCTCGAACCCGTCAACCACATCATCAGCACCCGCCGACACCGCACCCGACGTCAGGCACCACAGCGGCACATCCGCCGCGCCTAGGCTCTGCAACAGCCCTACGGTGGCCGCGACACCGGCAGGCACCGTCGAATCGCCCGCATCAGCGAGCCCCACCAACGAGACCACGCCGCTCAGGTCCGTCAGGCCGGCCAACTGCTCCGCCCAGTCGACCGTCTCGGGTTCCACGTACAGAACATGCACATCACCGGCACCGTTCCGGGTCAGCGCGTCACCGACCCATGCGGCGCGCTCCTCACCGGCCGGGGCGACGACCAGCCATGCACCGTCCAGCCGCCGGGTTCCGGCGGCCACCGGACGCCACTCGATCCCGTACCGCCAGCCATCGGCCGTGGACCGGTCCCGCTGCTTGCGACGCCACGCGGACAGCCGGGGCAGCACGGCACTCAACGGGTCGTCGGACGACACGTCCAACGTACGGGCGAGATCCGCGATGTCGCCCTCTTCCACGACCTCCCAGAAGCGCGCCTCCACCGGCGATATTCGCTCGGTGCCCTTGTCGATGTCCGGGGTGTCCAGCCAGAAACGTTCGCGCTGGAACGCGTACGTCGGCAGGTCCACCCGTCGCGCGCCGCGACCGGCGAGGAACGCCTCCCAGTCCACCTCGACACCGCGTACGTGGAGGTGCCCGACGGCCGTCGTGGCGGACACCGCCTCCGGGCGATCGCCACGGAGGGTCGGTACGAAGGTCGCTTCCGGCGCCGACTCCTGACCGAGCGCGGCCAGTGTGCCGCCCGGACCGACCTCGACGAACGTCGTCACGCCCTCGTCCCGCAAGGTGCTCACGGCATCGGCGAACCGCACGGACTCGCGCACGTGCCGCACCCAGTACTCCGGCGACCCCAACTCCTCCGCGGAGGCCGACCTGCCGGTCAGCGTCGACACGATGGGGATCGACGGAGCCTCGTACGAAACACCCTCAAGCGCTCGCCGGAACTCATCCAGCATCGGGTCCATCAACGGCGAGTGGAACGCATGGCTGACCTTCAGACGAGACACCTTCCGACCCGCCTCACGCCACCTCTCAGCCACCACCTCCACATCCGCGGAGACACCGGAAATGACCACCGACGTCGGCCCGTTGACCGCAGCTATGCCCACCGTCTCCGACAGATCCGGCGCCACCTCGGCCTCAGTCGCCTGGATCGCGACCATCGCCCCACCAGACGGCAGCGCCTGCATCAACGCACCCCGCGCCGACACCACCTTCACCGCATCAGCCAGCGACCACACACCCGCCACATGCGCCGCGGCCAGCTCACCGATGGAGTGTCCGGCCAGAACATCCGGGCGCACACCCCACGACTCAAGCAGCCGGAACAGTGCCACCTCGACCGCGAACAACGCAGGCTGCGTAACACCCGTCTCATTCAGCGCATCGGCATCCTCACCGAACAACACCTCACGCACCGCCGGATCAAACTCACCCAGCACAGCCTCCAGCGCCTCCGCGAACACCGGGAAACGGCCGGCCAGCTCACGCCCCATCCCGAGCCGCTGCGAACCCTGACCCGAGAACAGGAAACCCAGTCGGTGCGGCACAGCCTCACCGACCACCACACCCCGGCCGCCCCGCCCCTCGGCGAGAGCGGTCAGAGCCGACTGGAACTCGGCGGGCTCCGCCGCGACCACCACCGCGCGGTGTTCAAGGGCCGCGCGCGAGAACGCCAGCGCACGGGCCACGTCCGCCACGGCCAGGTCCGGCGACCCGTCCACGAAAGTCGCGAGCCGTGCGGCCTGCTCCCGCAGCGCCTCGGGGGTCTTGGCCGACAACGTCCACGGGACGACCGTGCCGGTCGGCAGCGGCTCCGGGGCTTCTTCCCGCTCGGCCTCGGAGGCCTGCGGGGCCTGCTCGATGATGGCGTGGGCGTTCGTACCGCTGAAGCCGAACGACGAAACCCCTGCCCGCCACGGCTGCCCGGTCTCCGGCCACGGCCGGGTCTCCGTCAGCAGCTCCACCGCACCGGCCGACCAGTCGACGTGCGGTGACGGTTCGTCCGCGTGCAGGGTGCGCGGCAGTACGCCGTGCCGCATCGACATGACCATCTTGATGACACCCGCGACACCGGCGGCGGCCTGCGTGTGGCCGATGTTCGACTTGATCGAGCCGAGCCACAGCGGCCGGTCGACCGGGCGGTCCTGGCCGTAGGTCGCGAGCAGTGCCTGGGCCTCGATCGGGTCGCCCAGCTTCGTACCCGTACCGTGTGCCTCGACCGCGTCGACATCGGACGGCGTGAGGCCGGTTGCCTCCAGCGCGGCCCGGATGACCCGCTGCTGCGAGGGGCCGTTCGGAGCGGTCAGGCCGTTGGACGCGCCGTCCTGGTTGACCGCCGAACCCCGTACCACCGCAAGCACCTGATGTCCGTTGCGCTCGGCGTCCGAGAGGCGCTCGACGAGCAGCATGCCGATGCCCTCGCCCCAGCCGGTGCCGTCCGCGTCGGCCCCGAAGGCCTTGCACCGGCCGTCGACCGAGAGCCCGCGCTGGCGGCTGAACTCCACGAACGCGGCGGGCGTGGACATCACCGTCACGCCGCCCGCGAGCGCCAGCTCGCACTCGCCCTTCCGCAGGGCCTGTACCGCCAGGTGCAGGGCGACCAGGGACGACGAGCACGCCGTGTCCACCGTCACCGCGGGGCCTTCGAGGCCGAACGTGTACGACAGGCGGCCGGAGATGACACTCGCCGCGCTGCCGGTGCCGAAGTAGCCGTCGACGCTGGCCGGCGCGGCCATCATCAGCGTCGTGTAGTCCTGGCCGTTGGTGCCGACGAACACGCCCGACCTGCTGCCGCGCAGCGAGTCGGGGTCGATGCCCGCCCGCTCGAACACCTCCCAGGAGGTCTCCAGGAGCAGCCGCTGCTGCGGGTCCATCGCAAGGGCCTCGCGCGGCGAGATCCCGAAGAGCGTCGGGTCGAAGTCCGCCACGTGGTCGAGGAACGCGCCTCTGCGGGAGTACGACGTGCCGACGCTCGCCGCGTCGGGGTCGGGGTTGTACAACGCCTCGACGTCCCAGCCGCGGTCGGCCGGGAAGTCCGTCACCGCGTCCTCGCCCGACAGCAGGACCTGCCAGAGGTCCTCCGGGCTCGTCACACCGCCGGGGAACCGGCACGCCATCGACACGATCGCGATCGGCTCGTCGGTCACGCCGGAGACGGCGCTGGGGGCGGAGGCGGTGGGCGCCGCTCCGGACAGTTCCCCGCGCAGATAGGCGGCAAGGGCAGCCGCCGTCGGGTAGTCGAACACCACGGCCGCGGGCAGGGCGACGCCGGTGGCCTCGCTGAGCCGGGCGCGCAGTTCCACGGCCGTCAACGAGTCGAAGCCGAGCTCCCGGAAGGCGCGCGTCGCGGAGAACGCGTCGGCGGAGGCGTGGCCGAGCACCGCGGCGGCCTCGGTCCGGACCAGCTCGGTGAGCTGCCGATCCTGCTCGTCGTCGTCAAGGCCCGCGAGGCGCTGCGCGAGAGCCGATGTGCCGCTCCGCTCGGCGGGTGCGGAGTCGAACGCGGCGCGCACCTCGGGGAGTTCGCTCAGGAGTGCGCTCGGGCGCTGCGCCATGAAGGTGGCGGCGAACCGGGTCCAGTCGACGTCGGCGACGGTGACCTTGCCGTCGTCATGTGCGACGGCCGAGCCGAGGCCGGCGAGCGCCGCGTCGGGGGCCATCGTGGTCAGGCCCAGTCGCTGGAGGTGGGTGGCCTGGCCGGAGTCCTCGACCATGCCGCCGCCGCCCCACGGGCCCCACGCGACGGCCGTGGCGGGCAGCCCCGCCGCCCTGCGGTGGTCGGCGAGTGCGTCGAGGTAGGCGTTGGCCGCCCCATAGGCGGCCTGGCCTCCGCTGCCCCACACTCCGGCGATGGAGGAGAACAGCACGAACGCGTCCAACTGCGCGTCCAACTGCGTGTCGGACAGAAGCTCGTGCAGGTTCCGCGCGCCGTCGACCTTCGCCGCCAGGACCTCGGCGAACCCGGTGAGGTCGTCCGGGTCGAGGTCGGCGATGGCGGCCGAGCGCTCGACGCCCGCCGTGTGCACGACGGCGGTGAGCGACGGGACGCTCTCCAGCAGCGCCGCGACAGCGGCCCGGTCGGCCACGTCACACGTGGCGAACGTGACGCGCGCGCCCAGCTCGACGAGCTCGGCCTCCAGTTCCTCCGCCCCTTGGGCGGCTCGGCCGCGCCGGGCGGCCAGCACGACGTGCTCGGCTCCGTCAGTCGCCAGCCAGCGCGCCACATGACCGCCCAGGGCGCCGGTGCCGCCGGTGACCAGGACCGTGCCGCGGGGCGACCAGTTGTCCCCGGAGGCGTCGCCCAGCGGGGCGGGCACCAGTCTGCGGCCGAGGATCTCGTGGCCGCGCAGGGCGATCTGGTCCTCGCCCCGCGCCCCGGCGAACACCGAAGCCAGCCGATCACCGGTCCCGTCGTCCTGCGTCTCGGGCAGGTCGACCAAGCCGCCCCAGCGGCTGGGGTGTTCCAGCGCGGCGACCCGGCCGAGACCCCACAGCATCGACTGCTCGAACCCGTCAACCACGTCATCAGCACCCGCCGACACCGCACCCGACGTCAGGCACCACAGCGGCACGTCCGCGTCACCGAGGGCCTGCAACAGCCCCACGGTGGCCGCCACACCAGCAGGCACCGTCGACGCGCCCGCATCGGCAAGGCCCATCAGCGAGACCACGCCGTTCAGGTCCGACAGGTCGGCCAACTGCTGCGCCCAGTCGACCGCCTCCGTGTCCACCCGAAGGACGTGCACGTCGTCCGCACCGTTCCGCGCCAGCGACGCACGCATCCATTCGGTGCGCTCTTCTTCGCCGGCCGGCGCGACGACAAGCCACGCACCGTCCAATGGCCGTGCGTCGGCAGCCACCGGCCGCCACTCGACCCCGTACCGCCAGGCGTCGGCGGTGGATTGGTCCCGCTGCTTCCGGCGCCACGCGGACAGCCGGGGCAGCACGGCGCTCAACGGGTCGTCGGACGACACGCCCAGCGTGTGGGCGAGATCCGCGGGGTCTCCCTCCTCCACGACCTCCCAGAACCGCGCCTCGACGGGCGACATTCGCTCGGCCCCGTCCTCGGCGGCCGGAGCGTCCAGCCAGTAGCGCTCGCGCTGGAAGGCGTACGTCGGCAGGTCGACCCGGGTGGCGTCGGTGCCGTCGAAGAGGGCGGGCAGGTCCACAGGGACACCGCGTACGTGCAGTTGGCCGACGGCGGTGGTCAGTGCGACGAGTTCGGGACGGTCGCCTCGCAGGACGGGTACGAAGGCGGCCTCCGGTGCGTCGACCTGCCCGAGACCGGACAGCACACCACCGGGACCGATCTCCAGGAAGGCGTCGACGCCCTGCTCGCGCAGCGCCCCGACCGCGTCGTGGAACCGCACGGACTCGCGCACGTGCCGCACCCAGTACTCCGGCGACCCCAGCTCCTCCGCTGAGGCCGACCTGCCGGTCAGCGTCGACACGATGGGGATCGACGGAGCCTCGTACGAAACACCCTCAAGCACTCGCCGGAAGTCGTCCAGCATCGGGTCCATCAGCGGTGAATGGAACGCGTGGCTGACCTTGAGGCGAGACACCTTCCGGCCCGCCTCACGCCACCGCTCCGCCACCGCCTCCACATCGGCGGCAGCACCCGAAATCACCACCGACGTCGGCCCGTTGACCGCAGCGATGCCCACGGTCTGCGGCAGGTCCGAGGCAACCTCCGCCTCCGACGCCTGAATCGCGACCATGGCACCGCCCTCGGGCAGCGCCTGCATCAACGCACCCCGCGCCGACACCACCTTGACGGCGTCCTCCAGCGACCACACACCGGCCACATGCGCCGCGGCCAACTCACCGATCGAGTGCCCCGCCAGCGCGTCAGGGCGCACACCCCACGACTCAAGAAGACGGAACAACGCCACCTCGACCGCGAACAGGGCGGGCTGCGTCACCCCCGTCTCGTTCAGCGCATCGGCATCCTCACCGAACAGCACCTCCCGCACCTGCGGGTCGCATGCCCCGAGGACGTTCTCCAAGGCCTCCGCGAACACCGGTAACTGCGCGGCCAGTTCGCGGCCCATGCCGAGCCGCTGCGAACCCTGGCCCGAGAACAGGAAGCCCAACCGGTGCGGTTCGGCCTCACCGACCACGACACCCGGACCGCCCCGCCCCTCGGCGAGAGCGGCGAGCCGGTCGGTGGTGGTGGTCCGGTCCTCGGCGAGGAGTACGGCGCGGTGCTCGAACAGTGACCGTGTCGTGGCCAGCGAGAAGCCGACGCCCGTGGGGTCGAAGTCGGCGGAGGCCTCCACCGCGGAGCGGAGGCGGTCCGCCTGCGCGCGCAGCGCGTCGGGGGTTCGGGCGGACAGCACCCACGGCGTGACGACGGGGACCGGCGGCTCGGCGGCCGCAGGGGGCTGCTGAGCCGCGGCGTCCGCCGTGGGTACTGGTTCGGGGGTGGGCGCTTCCTCCAGGATGACGTGGGCGTTCGTGCCGCTGACGCCGAACGAGGACACACCGGCGCGGCGCGGTTCGTCGCTCTGTGGCCATGTCCGGCCCTCGGTCAGCAGCTCCACGGTGCCCGCCGACCAGTCGACGTGGCTGCTGGGCTCGTCGACGTGCAGGGTCTTGGGCAGCACTCCGTGCCGCATCGCCATGACCATCTTGATGATGCCGCCGGCTCCGGCCGCCGCCTGGGAGTGGCCGATGTTCGACTTGAGCGATCCCAGCCACAGGGGGCTGTCGGCTTCCCGCTCCGCGCCGTAGGTCGCGATGAGGGCCTGTGCCTCGATGGGGTCGCCGAGCGTGGTGCCGGTGCCGTGTGCCTCGACCGCGTCCACCTGCGCCGGTGTGAGCCGCGCGCTGGCCAGGGCCTGGTTGATCACCGTCTGCTGGGACGGGCCGTTCGGCGCGGTCAGGCCGTGCGACGCCCCGTCCTGGTTCACCGCCGAGCCACGGACGACCGCGAGGATGGGGTGTCCGTTGCGCTGTGCGTCGGAGAGGCGCTCCACCAGGAGCATGCCGACGCCCTCGCCCCAGCCGGTGCCGTCGGCGCTGTCGGAGAACGCCTTGCAGCGGCCGTCCACGGACAGGGCGCGCTGCCTGCTGTACTCGACGAACGTACGCGGCGTTGACATGAAGGTGGCGCCGCCCGCGAGCGCCAGCGAGCACTCGTCGCGGCGCAGGGCCACCATCGCGAGGTGCAGGGCCACCAGCGACGACGAGCAGGCCGTGTCCACCGTCACGGCGGGCCCGACGAGGCCGAGGGTGTAGGCGATCCGGCCGGACGCGATGCTGCCCGCGCTGCCGTTGGCGAGGAAGCCCTCGAACCCTTCGGGTGCCTGCGGCAGTCGTGTCGCGTAGTCGTTGTACATGACGCCCGCGAACACGCCGGTCCTGGTGTCCCTGGCCTGCGCGGGGTCGATGCCCGCCCGCTCGAACGCCTCCCAGGAGGTTTCCAGGAGGAGTCGCTGCTGCGGGTCCATCGCCTGGGCCTCGCGCGGGCTGACCCCGAAGAACGCCGGGTCGAAGCCCGCGGCGCCCTGGAGGAAGCCGCCGTGCCGGGTGATCGAGGTGCCCGCGTGCTCCGGGTCGGGGTCGTAGAGGGATTCGACGTCCCAGCCGCGGTCGGAGGGGAACTCCACGACGGCGTCGCGGCCTTCGGCGACCAACTGCCAGAGGTCTTCCGGTGATTCGACTCCACCGGGGTAGCGGCAGCTCATGCCGATGATCGCGATGGGCTCGTTCTCCCGCTCCTCGACCTCGCGCAGGCGTCGGCGTGCGGTACGCAGATCGGTGGTTGCCCGCTTGAGGTAATCGCGGAGCTTGTCCTCGTTCTGCATCTGGCGTGTGCTCCTTACAGCGGTGCGGGGGGAATCGTTGCGGTCCGGCACGGTCACGAGGTCTCGAGTTCGTCGTCGAGGTAGCCGAAGAGTTCGTCGTCGGTGGCCGATGTGAGGTCGGACGCGTCGTCCTCGTCGGTGTCGTCGGCCCGCGCGTCGCTCCACTTGGCGAGCAGGGCCCGCAGCCGCAGGTCCACCTTGGTGGTGGTGCCGTCGTCGGTGAGGGCGAGCAGCGTGCTTTCCAGGCGGTCGAGTTGGTCGAGTACGCCGTTCTCCGGCTCGGGCCCGGTGCGCGGGAGCAGCGTGAGCACGTGCCGGGTGATCGCGGCGGCCGACGGGTGGTCGAACACGAGCGTCGAGGGCAGCCGGAGTCCGGTAGCGGCGGTGAGCCGGTTGCGCAGTTCCACCGAGGTCAGTGAGTCGAACCCGAGGTCCTGCAGGGCACGGTCGGGGTCGACGTGGGCGCCGGCCGAGTGGCCGAGCACCGCGGCGACCTGTGCGCGGATCAGGTCGAGGACCGTCTGCTCGCGGTCCGCGGCGGACTGGCCCGTGACCGTGTCGGTGAACGTGGTGCCCGCGGCGGCGGTCGCGGCGGTGACGCGGCGGGCGGGGGCGCGGACCAGGCCCCGCAGGATCGGGGGCAGAGTGCCGTCCGCCGCCTGGCCGCGCAGTGTCGCGGTGTCGAGGAGGAGCGGTACGAGGGTGGCCCGGTCGTCCCGCGCCGCCGCGTCGAACAGCGCGAGGGCGTCCTGGGTGGGCAGTTCGAGGATGCCGGAGCGGCCGAGCCGTGCCCGGTCGTCCGCGTCGAGGCCCGCCGTCATGCCGCTCGCGGCGGCCCACATGCCCCACGCCAGCGAGACGCCGGGCAGGCCGTGTGCGTGGCGGCGGCGCACGAGTGCGTCGAGCGTCGCGTTCGCCGCGGCGTAGCTCGCCTGGCCCGCGCTGCCGAGGATGCCGGCCGCCGAGGAGAACACGATGAACGCGGACAGGTCGGCGTCGCGGGTCAGCTCGTCCAGGTGTCGCAGTCCGTCGACCTTCGGGGCGAGGACACGGTCGACCCGCTCGGGTGTCAGTGATGCGAGGACGCCGTCGTCGACGACGCCGGCCGCGTGCACGACCGCGCCGAGCGGCCGGTCCAGGGAGGCGAGGAGCGCGGCCACCGCGTCGCGGTCGCCTACGTCGCACGCCGCCACGGACACCTCGGCGCCCAGCGCCGCCAGTTCGTCGCGCAGTTCCGGTGCGCCGTCGGTGGCAAGTCCCTTGCGCCCCGCGAGGACGAGGTTGCGTACGCCACGGTCGGTGACCAGGTGCCGGGCCACCAGCGCGCCGAGCGTGCCGAGGCCGCCGGTGACCAGGACCGGGCGGTCCGGGTCGAGCGGGGCGGGCACGGTCAGGACGACCTTGCCGACGGTGCGGTCCTCGCTGAGGTGACGGAGCGCCTCGGGTGCGCGGCGGACGTCCCAGGCGCGCACCGGCAGGGGGCTCGACCGGTCCGCCCCGCAGAGTGCCAGCACCTCGACCAGCGCCTCCTGCACGTGGTCGGGTCCCAGCTGGGTCCGGTCGTACGTGGCGTACTTGACGCCGGGCGGCAGGTCGTCGGGTTCGTGGGCGTCGGGCGCGTCCGGTTCGAGGAGCCGCCCGCCGTCGGAGAGCAGGTGGAGGGAGGCGTCGATGAACTCCCTTGCTGGCAGGGCGTTTTCCGTGACCTCGCTTGCCGGCGGGTTGAGTACCACGTCCATGCCGCGACCGCCGGTCTCGGCGGCGAACGTGGCCGCGAAGTCGGTGTCGAGCGAGGACGCCAGGTGCGCGTCGGGCACGCCCGCCGCCCGTACGGCGTCCCAGTCGGCGGGATTCGCGGTCGCGTACACCCGCGCCCCCAGGTGCCGTGCGAGGTGCACGGCCGCCATGCCCTCGGCGCTCGCCGCGCCATGGATCAGCACGGACTCGCCGCGCCGCAGGTCTGCCAGGTCGCGCAGGGCGTGGTGGGCCGTGAGGAACGCCAGCGGTACGGATGCGGCGTGCGCGAAGGTCCATCCGGCGGGCACCGGGGCGAGCAGCCTGCGGTCGGTGACCGCGAGCGGCCCGAAGCCCTGGGTGGCCATGCCCAGGACGCGGTCGCCCACGGCCAGGTCGCTCACCGCCGCGCCGACCTCGGTCACCACGCCGGCGATGTCGCTGCCGGTCTCGGCCCCCTCGGAGCGATCGTCGAGAGTCGGTACGTCACGGAGGTTCAGGCCCGCCGCGCGGACGGCGATGCGTACGTCGCCGGGCGCGAGGGGTGCGGTGGCTTCGGGGTGCGGCACCAGGGCGAGGTCGTCCAGCGTGCCGCGGGGCCGCCGGATGTCCAGCCGCCAGGGGCCCTCGGCGGGCGGGGTGAGCGGGGCGTCGGCGGTGGCGCGGGTGAGCCTGGGCACGGTGACCCGGCCGGCGCGTACGGCCGCCTGGGGCTCGTCGCCTGCCAGTGCCGCGGGCAGGGCGCGGGCGGACGCATCGGCGTCGAGGTCGATCAGCGCGAACCGGCCGGGGTTCTCGGTCTGCGCCGTCCGCACGAGCCCCCACACGGCGGCCTGCGCCGGGTCGGGCGTCGCGGAGTCGACCGCGCCGCGGGTCACGAAGACCAGGCGGGTGTGCGCGGTCCGCTCGTCGGCGAGCCAGCGCTGAGCCAGTTTCAGCGCCCAGGAGACCGTTTCCCGCGCCGCCTCGCCGTCCGCGCCGTCCGCGCCGGACGACGGCCGGGGGCAGGGGGCGAGCAGGTCGGTCACGCCGTCGAGGGCGCCGAAGTCGGACACGGTCGGCGCGTCGACGCCGAACTCGTGGCCGCCGAGTCCGTCCCGTACGAGGTCGTCCCGTACGAGGTCGTCCCCGCCGAGCACGGCGAGTCGGACCGGCCTGTCCCCAGCCCCGTCGATCGGCGTCCACTCCAGTGCGAACAGGGCGTCGGCAGTACGGGACGCGGTCTTGTGGAGCTCCACCGGTCGCATCACGAGCGACTCGACGGTCGCGACGGGGCGGCCGGTCGGGTCCGCGACGGCCAGCGACATCTCGTCCTGTCCCGTGGGCGACCAGCGCACCCGCAGCGTCGAGGCGCCCACCGCGTGCAGCCGCACCCCGGTGAACGTGAACGGCAGCCGGGGGCCGCCGCCGATCTCGTCGAGGGCGCGCAGCACCGGTGCGTGCAGCGCGGCGTCGAGCAGGGCGGGGTGCACGCTGAAGCCCTCACCACCGGTCCCCTCGGGCAGGGACACCTCCACGTACACGTCGGAGCCCAGGCGCCAGGCGGCGCGCAGCGCGCGGAACACCGGGCCGTAGCCGTAGCCGAGTTCGGTGAGGCGGTCGTAGACGTCGTCGGCGTCCATGGGCGTCGCGCCCTGGGGCGGCCACTCGGACAGCTCGGTCGCGGGGGCTTCGCCCGCCGTGAGCGTGCCGGTCGCGTGTTCGGTCCAGGGCGCGTCCCGGTCGGCGTCCTCGGCCCGCGAGTGCACCCGGATGCTCCGCCTGTCGTCGCTGTCCGCGCCGACCGCCACCCGCAGGACGCGGGCGCCGCGCTCGGGCAGGACCAGCGGGGCGTGCAGGGTCAGTTCCTCGACGGTGTCGAGCCCGCAGTGGCCCGCCGCGTGCAGGGCGAGGTCGAGGAAGCCCGTGCCGGGGAACAGCACCTGGCCGCCGACGCCGTGGTCGGCGAGCCACGGCTGGGTCCGGGTGGACAGCCTGCCGGTGAACACGACCCCGTCGGAGTCGGGCAGCGCGACCGCGGCACGCAGCAGCGGGTGGTCGCCCGTGGCGACGCCCAGGGCCGCCGTCGCGCCGTCTCCCGCGGGTGCGACGGCCGCGGTCAGCCAGTACCGCTCGTGCTGGAAGGCGTAGGTGGGCAGGTCCACGCGGGTGCCGCTGCCGCCGATGACCGCGGCCAGGTCGCAGCGCGCGCCCCGGACGTGGAGGCGGGCGGCGGCGAGGGTCAGCGCGTCGGGCTCGGGCCGGTCGGAGCGCAGCGTCGGCACGAACACGGCTTCGGGGGCGCTGTCCTGGCCCAGGGCGGCGAGTGCGCCGCCGGGTCCCATCTCCAGCATCGTGGTGACGCCCTGCGCGGCGAGGGTGGTGATGCCGTCGGCGAACCGCACGGGGCGGCGTACGTGCCGTACCCAGTGGTCCGGTGACGTCAGTTCATCGGCGTCGACCGGCGCGCCGGTCAGCGTGGAGACGATGGGCAGCGTGGGCGGGTTGGCGGTCGCGCCCGCAACGACGCGGCGGAACTCCGCGAGCATCGGCTCCATCAGGGGCGAGTGGAAGGCGTGGCTGACCCGCAGCCTGGTCACCTTGCGCCCCTGTGCCTTGAGCCGGTCGGCGAGGTCGAGCACTTCGAGTTCGCTGCCGGACAGGACCAGCGCGTTGGGGCCGTTGATGGCGGCGATGCCGATGTTCTCTGAGCACTCCGGAGCGATCTCGTCCTCGGTGGCCTGCACCGCGACCATGACGCCGCCGGCGGGCAGCGCCTGCATGAGGGCGCCGCGCGCGGCGACGATCGTGCAGGCGTCGGCCAGGGAGAAGACGCCCGCCACGTGCGCGGCGGCCAGTTCGCCGATCGAGTGGCCCGCGAGCGCGTCGGGCACAAGGCCCCAGGATTCCCACAGTCGGTACAGCGCGACCTCGACGGCGAACAGTGCGGGCTGGGCGTACTCGGTGCGGTCGAGCAGGGCCTGGTCGTCGCCGAAGACCACGTCGCGCAGCGGCATGTCGAGGTGCGGGTCGAGGTGGGCGAACGCCTCGTCGAGCGCGTCGGCGAACGCGGGGTGGGCCGCGTACAGGCCGCGGCCCATGCCGATGCGCTGGGAGCCCTGGCCGGAGAAGAGCACGGCGAGCCTGCCGCCGTCGGGGACCCCGCGCACCACGCCCGGGGTGACGGCGCCCTCGGCCAGCGCGTCGAGTCCGGCGCGCAGCTCGGGTGTGCCGGTGCCGAGGACGACCGCGCGCTGGTCGAGCGCGGCCCGCCCGGTCGCGAGCGTCACGGCGATGTCCACCGGCGACAGCTCGGGCCGCTCGTCCAAGGCGGACGTCAGGCGGGCGGCCTGCTCGCACAGGGCTGCGGTGTCACGGGCGGACAGCGCCCACGCCAGCGTCCGGCCGTCGGGCTCGTCCGCAGGGGCCGCGGGAGCGGCGGGGGCGGGGTCGGCCTGTTCGAGGATGACGTGGCCGTTGGTGCCGCTGACGCCGAACGCGGAGACGGCGGCGCGCCTTGGCCGGCCCGCGTCGGGCCACGGCCGCTGGTCGGCGAGGAGTTCCACGGCGCCGGTCGTCCAGTCCACGTGCTCGGACGGGCGGTCGAGGTGGAGGGTGCGCGGCAGTACGCCGTGCCGCATCGCCTGCACCATCTTGATGACGCCCGCGATGCCCGAAGCCGCCTGGGTGTGGCCGATGTTGGACTTCAGGGCGCCGAGCAGCAGCGGCCGGTCGGCGGGGCGGTCCTGGCCGTAGGTGGCCAGGAGTGCCTGCGCCTCGATGGGGTCGCCGAGCCGCGTTCCGGTGCCGTGGCCCTCGACGGCGTCCACGTCCGCGGTGGACAGGCCCGCGTTCGCGAGCGCCGCGCGGATGACGCGCTGCTGTGCGGGGCCACTCGGTGCGGACAGGCCGTTGGAGGCGCCGTCCTGGTTGGTGGCGGAGCCCCGGACGAGGGCGAGCACCTCGTGGCCGTTGGCGCGTGCGTCGGAGAGCCGTTCGAGGAGGATCAGGCCCGCGCCCTCGCCCCAGCCGACTCCGTCGGCGGCGTCGGCGAAGGGCTTGCACCGGCCGTCGGGGGCCAGGCCGCCCTGAAGGCTGAACTCGGCGAAGGCCGTCGGCGTCACCATGATCGCCGTGCCGCCCGCCAGGGCCATCGAGCACTCCCCCGACCGCAGCGCCTGCACCGCGAGGTGCAGGGCGACCAGGGAGGACGAGCAGGCGGTGTCCACGGTGACGGCGGGCCCGCGCAGGCCGAGCGAGTAGGCGATCCGGCCGGACACGACGCTCAGGGCGTCGCCGGTGAGCCGGTAACCGTCCATCTCGGGCGTGGCCTGTTCCAGGGTGCCCGCGTAGCTCTGCGGTGAGGCGCCGACGAACACGCCGGTGAGGCTGTCGCGTACGGATGTCGGGTCGATGCCCGCCCGCTCGAAGGCCTCCCAGGCCAGTTCGAGGACCTGCCGCTGCTGGGGGTCCATGGCCAGCGCCTCGCGCGGGGCGATGCCGAAGAAGCCGGCGTCGAAGCCGCCCGCGTCGTCGACGAAGGCGCCTTCCAGGGTGCGGCTGCGGCCCTGGGCCTCGGCGTCGGCCGCGTAGAGCCGGTCGGTGTCCCAGCCCCGGTCCTGCGGGAACGGGCCGACGGCGTCGTGCCCATCGAGGACGAGCGACCACAGGTCCTCGGGGCCGCGTACGCCGCCGGGGTAGCGGCAGCTCATGGCCACCACCGCGATCGGATCGTCGGCGGTGCGGGCCGCGGCCGGGGCCTGGGCGGGGGTCTGGCGCTCGCCGAGGACCACGGAGTACAGGTGGTCGGCGAGCGCCTGGGGCGTCGGGTGGTCGAAGACGACGGTGGCGGGCAGCCGTACGCCGGTGGCGGTGTTGAGGCGCTTGCGGAGCTCGATGGCGGTGAGGGAGTCGAAGCCCAGCTCTCGGAAGGCCCGGTCCTGGGTGACGGTGTCGGGTCCTTCGTGGCCGAGCACCGCCGCCGCGTGGCCGCGGACCAGGTCGAGCAGGAGCCGGTGCTGGTCGGCCTCGGCGAGCCCGGTGAGGCGGTCGGTGAGCGCGCCGCCGGATGCGGGCTGTTCCACCGCGTCCTGGGCGGCCAGCGCGACGACGTCGGGGATCTCGCTGATCACGGGGCGCGAGCGGGCCGCCGTGAAGCCGGGGGCGAAGCGGGCCCAGTCGACGTCCGCGACCGTCACGGTCGTCTCGCCCGCCGTGAGGGCGGCGGCGAGCGCGCCGACCGCGAGGTCCGGCCGCATGGGGCGCATGCCCCTGCGGCGCAGCTGGTCGTCCAGGTCGCCGGTGACCATGCCGCCGCCCGCCCACATGCCCCAGGAGACCGAGGTGGCGGGCAGGCCCTCGGCACGGCGGCGCTGCGCGAGGCCGTCGAGGAAGGCGTTGGCGGCGCCGTACGCGCCCAGTTCGCCGCTGCCCCACACCGCGGACCCGGAGGAGAACAGCACGAAGGCGTCCATCTCGCGTCCGGCGCACAGCTCGTCGAGGTGGGCCGCGCCGACGGCCTTGGCCGCCAGGGCGTACGCGAGGTCCGAGGTGTCCGTGTCGGCCAGCGGCAGGGACGGGACGGTGCCGGCCGCGTGGAATACCGAGCGGATCGGGGTGCCTTCGGCGTCGAGCCGGGCGAACAGGTCGGCCAGCGCGGCACGGTCGGCGGCGTCGCAGGCGGCGACGGTGGCCTTGACGCCGAGCCCGGTGAGCTCGGCCTCCAGCTCCCGCGCGCCGGGTGCGTCCGCGCCGCTGCGGCTGGTCAGCACGATGTGCTCGGCGCCGTTGCCCGCGAGCCAGCGGGCCACGTGGCCGCCGATGGCGCCGGTGCCGCCGGTGATCAGTACGGTGCCACTGGCGCGCCAGGCGGGTGTCGCCGCCGGTGCGGGGGCCGGGGTCAGGCGTCGCACGGACATCCCGGAGGCCCGTACCGCCAGTTGGTCCTCGTCCGCCTGTCCGGCCAGGGCGGCGGCGAGCCGCGTCGCGGTCCTCGTGTCGGGGGTCACGGGCAGGTCGACGATGCCGCCCCAGCGGTCGGGGTGCTCCAGGCCGACGGCGAGGCCGAGGCCCCACGTCTGGCTCTGCGTGGGGTGGGTCAGCGGGTCGGACCTGCCGACGGACACGGCGCCCGTCGTGGCAAGCCACAGCGGCGCGTTGATCCCGGCATCGCCGAGCGCCCGCACCAGCTCCAGCGTGCCGGAGAGGCCGTTGGGGACGGTCGGCGCTGCGGGGTCGGGCTGCTCGTCGAGGGCCAGGAGGGAGAGCACGCCGCTGGGTACGACGTCCAGGGCGCGCAGCGCCTGTGCCGAGCCGTCGATCTCCAGGACGTCGGCGCCGTGGGCGCGCAGGGCGTCGACGGCCGCCGCATGCCACGGGTGCCGCGCCTGGGACGGCGCTCCGACCACGAGCCAGGTGCCGTCCAAGTCCGGGGCTGCGGGGGTGCCGAGCGGCTGCCAGGTGATCCGGTAGCGCCACGCGTCGACGGTGGAGCGTTCCTGACCGCGGCGCCGCCAGTCGGCCAGGCTGGGCAGGACGTCGGTCAGCGGCGCGTCGGCGGGCACGTCCAGCGTCGCGGCGAGGTCGCCCCGCTCCACCGCGGACCAGAAATCCTCGAGGGCGGGGTCGCCGGCCCCCGTCGGGCGGGCCGTCTCCTCCAGCCAGAACCGTCGGCGCTGGAAGGGGTAGGTGGGCAGGTCCACGCGCCGCCCGGCGGGCACGGTCTGCCGCCACTCGAAGGGCAGGCCTTCCACGTACGCCTCGGCGGCGGAGAGCAGGAACCGGTCGAGGTCGCCGTCGGTCCGGCGCAGGGTGCCCACGACGACGGCGTCCTTGCCGGTCGCGTCCAGCGTCTCGCGTACCCCGAAGGTGAGCACGGGGTGCGGGCTGCACTCCACGAACGCGCCGACCCCGTGGTCGAGCAGGCCACGCGTGGCCTCCTCGAACCGCACGGTATTCCGCAAATTCTGGTACCAGTAATCGGCACCCACCTCGGAACCGGTCAGCCACTCCCCCGTCACCGTGGACAGCATCGGCACCGTCGCACGCAGCGGCTCAACCCCGGCCAGGACGCCCGCCAACGCCTCCTGAATACGCTCCACATGCGGCGAGTGCGAGGCATAGTCCACAGGCACCCGGCGTGCGCGCACGTCTTCGGCGGCGCAGGACTCGATCAGCTCGTCCAGTGCGTCGGCGTCGCCCGCCACCACCACCGAGCCGGGGCCGTTGATCGCGGCGAGCGAGATCCGTCCGTCCCAGCGCGCGATCCGCTCGCGCGCCTGATCGGCCGTCACCGCGAGCGACACCATGCCGCCCTGGCCCGAGAGCTCCAGGATCGCCTTGCTGCGCAGCGCGACCACCTTGGCGGCGTCGTCCAGCGAAAGCGCCCCCGCCACATGCGCGGCGGCGATCTCACCCTGGCTGTGCCCCACCACCGCGTCCGGCTCCACACCGTACGAACGCCACAGCGCGGCCAGCGACACCATCACCGCGAACAGCGCGGGCTGCACGACATCCACCCGCTCCAACTCGGCCCCATCGGCAAGTACTTCGTGCAGCGACCAGTCCACATACGGGGCGAGCGCCTCAGCGCACGCATCCAAGGAGGCGCGGAACACCGGCGACGACTCCGCCAACTGGGCACCCATGCCCAGCCACTGCGACCCCTGACCGGGGAACACGAACGCCACCTTCCCCACAGGCCGTGCGACACCGATCGCCACGCGGGTGGACTCCGCGCCACCGGCCACCGCCGCCAGGGCCTCGGCGCCGCCCGCCACCACCACGGCCCGGTGGTCGAACACCGCTCGGGACAGCAGGGCATCGGCCATGTCGGTCGGCGCCAACGCCTGTGAGGCGGTGGCCAGTTGGGCCGCGTGGGCGCGCAGGGCGTCCTCCGTGCGCGCGGAGAACACCAGCGGGGTCGGCTCGGACGTCCGCGGCGGGTCGACGGGGGTTCCGTAGGGGGTCTCGTCGGGTGCCTGTTCCAGCACGGCGTGGGCGTTGGTGCCGCTGATGCCGAACGAGGAAACGGCGGCCCGCCGGGGGCGTCCCACCTCGGGCCACGGCGTGGTCTCGGTGATCAGCGACACGGCGCCCGATGCCCAGTCCACGTGCGGGGTGGGCTCGGTGATGTGCAGGCTCGAGGGCAGTACGCCGTGCCGCAGCGCGAGCACCATCTTGATGAGGCCGGCGACTCCGGAGGCCGCCTGCGTGTGGCCGATGTTGGACTTCACCGAGCCGAGCAGCAGCGGCCGGTCGGCGGGGTGTTCGCGGCCGTAGGTGGCGAGCAGGGCGTCCGCCTCGATCGGGTCGCCCAGGCGGGTGCCGGTGCCGTGCGCCTCGACGGCGTCGACCTCGGCGGCCGGGACGCCCGCGTCGGCGAGCGCCTGCCGGATGACCCTGCGCTGCGCGGGGCCGCTGGGGGCGGTGAGGCCGTTGGACGCGCCGTCCTGATTGATCGCGGTGCCCTTGATCAGGGCGAGGACGGGGTGCCCGTTGCGGCGTGCGTCGGACAGCCGCTCGAGGAGCACCATGGTGGCGCCCTCGGCGAGGCCGAACCCGTCGGCACTCGCCGAGAACGCCTTGCAGCGCCCGTCGGGGGCAAGCGCGCGCTGCCGACTGAACTCCACGAACATGCCCGGCGACGGCATGACCGTGACACCGCCCGCCAGGGCGAGGGGGCACTCGCCGCGCCGCAGCGACTGCACGGCCAGGTGCAGGGCGGCCAGCGACGAGGAGCACGCCGTGTCGAGGGTGACGGCGGGCCCGTTGAACCCGAACGAGTAGGAGAGCCTGCCGGAGGCGACGCTCGCGGTGTTGCCGGTGAGCAGATAGCCCTCGAGGTCGGCGGGGGCCTCGTGCAGCCGCGGCCCGTAGTCCATCGTCATCGCGCCCACGAACACGCCCGCCTGGCTGCCCCGCAGCCCGTCCGGGTCGATGCCCGCGCGCTCGATCGCCTCCCAGCCGATCTCGAGGAGCAGCCGCTGCTGCGGGTCCATGGCCAGCGCCTCGCGCGGCGATATCCCGAAGAACTCGGGGTCGAACTGGTCGACGTCGTGCAGGAATCCGGCCTCGCGCTGGTAGTAGCCGCCGGCTCGCTCGGCGTCCTCGTCGTAGCGCCCGTCCAGGTCCCAGCCACGGTCGGTGGGGAACGCGGTGATGCCGTCGCCGCCCGTGGAAAGGAGCTCCCACAGGTCCTCGGGGCTGCGCACGCCGCCGGGCAGGCGGCAGCTCATCGCCACGACGGCGATCGGCTCGTCGTCCCCCACCGTCGCGAAGGCCAACGGCTGGTCGTCGTCGGCCGCCGTGCCGAGCAGGGTCCGGTCGATGCGCTCGGCGAGGCCACGGCACGTGGGGGTGTCGAACACCGCCGACACTGGCAGGTTCAGGCCGGTGGCCGCGTTCAGGAGGTTGCGCAGTCGCACCGCGCCCGCCGAGTCGACGCCCAGTTCGAGCAGCGGCGCGTTCGCGTCGGGCGTGGGCCCGGCGTCCCCGACGACGGCGGCCACCTGTGCGCGGACCAGGTCGAGGAGGAATGCGGTGCGGTCGGGGGCGTCCGCGAGCCGGTCGGCGAAGGACGGGGCGGGGGCGGTCCCGGGCGCCGTGTGCAGCGGGTAGGCGGGCAGCGGCACCGCGCGTGCGTCCCGGCCTGCGAACACCGCGTTCCAGTCGGGGAGCACGCCGTACGTGTGCAGTTCGGCGAGCGCGGCGGTCATCTGGTCGGCGCCGCCCCGCTCCCTGCGCAGCGTGCCGATGACGGCGGCCTCCACGGCGGCATCCTCGGCGGTCTCCTGCACGGCCCTGGTCAGCACGGGGTGGGGGCTCGGCTCGAGCAGCAGTCGGTGTCCGGCCGCCAGGACGGCGCGGGTGGCGCTCTGGAAGTCCGCGACGCCGCGCATGTTGCGGCACCAGTGGTCCGCGGTGAGCGTGAGCGGGTCGACCCTGGCGCCCGTGGTTGCCGTGTAGATCGGCACGTCCGTCGGGCGGGGTGTGATCGGTGCGAGGCCTTCGCGCACCAGGTCGAGCACGGAGTCGACCTGGCGGCCGTGGGCCGCGAGACGGATCGCGATGCCTCTGGCCCTGATGCCGTCCGCGGCCAGTTCGGCGAGGAGTTCGTCGGCCTCGTCCTCGGTGCCGGAGACCAGGACCGAGGTGGGGGCGTGCACGGCCGCCAGGTCGAGTCCCGCGTACCGGGTGAGCCGTTCGCGTACGTCGTCGGCGGACGCCAGCACGGACAGCATCACGCCGCGTTCGAGCAGGTGCACCTGTGCCTGGCTGAAGAGGGCCACGGCCCGTGCGCCGTCCTCGACGGACAGGGCGCCCGCGACCGTCGCGGCCGGGATCTCGCCGACGCTTGAGCCGATCACGGCGCCGGGCCGCACACCCCAGGAGCGCCACAGCGCGGACAGGGAGACCATCATCGCCCAGAGGGCGGGCTGCGCCACGTCCGGCCGGTCGAGGGAGGGCGTGTCCGTCGTGCCGCGCAGCACGTCGAGGACGGGCCAGTCCACGAACGGCGTGAGGGCGTCGGCACAGGCGTGCAGTTGCTCGGCGAACACCGGCGACGTGGCGAGGAGTTCGTCGGCCATGCCCAGCCACTGCGGCCCGTGCCCGGGGAACACGAAGGCGACGTCGTCTGCCGCGGCCCGCACCGGCCCTCCGGCGAGCCCCGGCACCGGTATTCGCCCCTCGCTGACGGCGAGCAGTTCCTCGGCGAGCCGCGTGCGGTCCCCGCCGACCAGTACCGTGCGCCGGTCGAGGGCGGGACGGGTGGTGGCCAGGGAGAAGGCCAGGTCGGCGAGCGGCAGGGTGGGCTCGGATTCGATCAGCGCGCGCAGATCGGCGGCCCGTGCCCGCAGCGCGTCCTGGCTGTGTGCCGACAAGGTGATCGGGACGACGGGCCCGTCCGGTGCGGCGCGGCCGGGATCGGGCCGGCCCGAGCTCAGTGCGGCGTCGACCAGAGCGGGAACGCCGTCGGACCAGGCGTGGTCGGTGTCGAGCCGGTAGGCGAAGGTCGCGGTCCGCGCGATGTCGTCGCGGGTGAGCACGGCGAAGGCACCGTCCGACCCGACCAGCGCGAGGTCGCACTCTCCGGAGCGCACGGCGGCGGCAGCATCGGCGAGGGGGTCGCGGCTTGCCCGGCGTGGACCGTCGAAGCCGAGTGCGCGTGCCAGCCCGGCCGCGTCGTCCTCGCCCTCGGTGCCGGCGGCCAGATAGACACCGACTCCTGCCCGCTCGGCCGCGCCGATGCCCGCGTCCTCGCAGGCCGTCCACGCCGACTCCAGTTCGCCCGCCCGGCTCGCGGGCAGCGGCGCACCGGTCAGCTCGGCCAGTGCACCGTGATCGCTCTCCGCCTGCACCGGTGCCGCAGCCGCGGCGCCAATGACGGCGACAGTGCCGGTGTGCACCCCTTCGGATAAGCGCATAGCAGCCTCTGCCTTCGTCAGTCATCCAACTGGAAAGTGGATACACGCGCGGTTGGCGTGAATCGGCTCGATACTTTCTCGGCCACTTCGCCGCGACAACGATCGCAAGTCAAAACCAGAAATCCAGAAATTGTCAACTGCGGTCTATTTTCGGTCTGCCGCAGGCGGAAAACAAACGTAGAGCAGGTGGAAGCGCTGCGCAGAGGCGCGTCGACTCACGCGATTTACCGTACGGACTTCCCGAATTTACCTGGTTATCGACGGGCCCGGGAGAGCGGCGGACCCGCCTCTTGCCCTGCCTCCGGGCAGCTCCTGCCCTATCGTGCAGCGACTTTTACCCCATCGCGCAGCGGCGGCTCGCACCCGGGGACGACGGAATAGCGACACAGTCCGTTCATCAACAACCCGCCATTCGACCGTCACGATCTGGCCATACGGGTTCCGTTAAGAATCCGGCCTCGCGCACGACCACCGTGAAACACTGAATGCACAGAGGGCGGAAACCAACGCGTCGACCGGGCATGCCGAAGCGGCTCCCGCGTTGCGGGAGCTCAGGGCGGTGCCCCCCACGGCGGGCCTTGGGCCTGGGCGTAGGCAGGGGTAGCGGGAAACAGGGGCGATGGGGCCGGTAAGGACAGGCCCCCGCAAGGCGCCGGCCGGGATCGAATTTCGCGACGCTCCGAGTTCGCGAACCATCGGCCGGGAGCGGGAGAACGACATAAGCCGTTCAGAGGAACAGCGACTCGCGTTCGGGCAGCGGAAAAGCCCTTCTGGTCTTCACATGGCAGCCGAGGCAGCGCGCCGGAAAGTGGCGACACCCGCGTCACGGCCCACTGATTCTTATCCCTCCTTTACGTAAAACCCCATGCGGTTGCCGGGACCTATACGGAGGACCAAGGAAGCGGGCACTCCGAGAGGACCTGATCGGCCTGCGGACGGGGGTGCATGGTCGGAACAAACGCGATACCTGTGGCCTCGCGCTGACCCAACAGTATCGGAGTGCGTGTAGCCCGCACCAGGCTCTCTTTATGTGGCAGGCGGAGGCGGAACAGCCCTTCTCCACGCGCACAAAGGGCGCGTCACCGGGTGTGGTGAACGCGCCCTTCCGTATGCCGCCGCGAATGTCTGCCGACTCCGCCACCTGGCATCGATCCGCGCAGTTCGCTTCCGCGAAAACTGACTCCGGAGTAATTAACGCACCACACTGCGTGTCCGGCCGTGGAGCGCACAGCGGGCGGCCGTGCCCGTTTCACCGTGCCCGCGCGCCCGTCTTCTGCCCGTTTCGGGCTCACGCGCGGTCGCTGTGCTTCACCTCACACGTCCCGGTACTTCCAGGCAGCCTTCGCCGTCCGTCCGATCCGACACCGCTGCCCTCGGATGCCCGTCTAGCGCGTGACGAGAGCCGGGCCCGTCCAGGCGGCGCGCAGCGCCTTCTTGTCCACCTTGCCGACCTTCGTCGTCGGCAGCTGATCGAGCAGCACCGTCTTCCGGGGCGTGTACAGCTCGCCCAGCTCTGCGGTCACCGCCGCGCCGACCGCGTCCGGGTCGACGTCGGTGCCTTCGGCCGTGGCCAGGAAGATCTGCACGGCCTCCCCGTACTCCTCGTCCGGTACGCCGAGCGCCGCCGCGTTGCGCACGCCGGGCAGCGTGAGCAGGAAGTCCTCCAGGACGCGGGAGTAGACGTTGTCGCTGGTGCTGCCGGTGACGATGATGTCCTTGGCCCGGTCGACGAGATACAGGTATCCGTCGGCGTCCAGATAGCCCATGTCCCCGGTCCGCAGCCAGCCGTCCTCCAGCGCCACCGCGGTGCGCTCCGGGTCCTCGTAGTAGCCGAGCATCACCGTCTCGCCCCGGACACACACCTCGCCGACCTGCCGGACGGGCAGCGCCGCCGTGCCGTTCTCACCTCGGATCTCGATCTCGGTGTCGGATATCGCGCGACCGCAGCTGCGCCAGAGCTCGGGGCGCCGGGCGCCCTCCGAGGCGAGGTCGTCGGCACCGAACGCGGCGATGCCGAGCGCCTCCGACTGTCCGTAGCCCTGGCTGAGCACCGGCCCGAAGACCTCGACCGTCTGCTGCAGGCGGCTGGGCGAGGAGGCCGCGCCGCCGACGACGATCCGCCGCAGCGCGGGGAAGGCGCCCGGCACGCACTCCGGGTGGTCGAGCAGCGCGTACAGCATGGGCGGTACGAACATGGTGGCGGTGATCCGCTCCTCGCGCAGTGCCGCGAGGGCCGCCCCCGCTTCGAACTCGGGCAGCACGACGAGGGCGGACCCGGTCACCAGCGCCTGGAGCGAGGTGAGGTGGCCGCTGCCGTGGGTGAGCAGCGTGGCGACGAGCACCCGGTCCGTGCCCGGGTCCATGACCGGGAAGAAGCCCGGGTGGCGGGAGTCGCGCGGGGCGTCCTCCGCCTGGTCCACCAGCACGTTGTAGAGCCGGTGGCTGTGGGCGGCGAGCTTGGGGCGGCCCAGGGTGCCGCCCGTGTAGAGGACGGTGACGGCCTCGTCCGGCCCCGGGGCGGGTACGCCGTCGGGTCGCACCGCCGGGCAATCGGCGGCCAGGGCCAGCAGGTCCGCGCACTCCTGCTCGCAGGGCCCCAGGCTGAGCAGCTCGGGGGCGTGGACGCTGCGGGCGGCCGCGTCGGCGGCCCGCTGGGCGAAGAGCGGGTCGGTGACCACGGCGCGTGCCCGGGACTGCTCGACCAGTGCGGCGAGCTCGCCGGGGCCCGGTTCAGGCGGCAGGAACACGACGCGGCAGCCGATGAGATGGACCGCGAGCTGCACCAGGACGGAGTCCACACGGTTGGCCAGGAAAAGTCCTACTCCGTCGCCCGGCGCGAGCCCCTGACGGCGCAGTGCGTGCCCCATTTGGAACAGACGCCGCCGAGCCTCTCCGCGGGTCAGCCGCTGCGCGCCCTGGACGAGCGCCTCGACGTTCTCGTCCGTGTCCCAGCGTTCCAGGATGCGGTCCACGTACGTGTGCGGCCGGGTTGTTTGCTGTGCGTTAATGATCATGGACACATGCAAACATGCCGGTCAGGGGCCGTGGCCTCACAGGGGCCAACTTCGGCCATCGGGCGGCGGAGTATGATGCCCGGCCACGTGAGAGCCGCCGGTCACCCGCGGACGACGACCTGGGCTTTCCCCGGGCGCGTGCGTTCCGCTCGCGCCGCGGCGACACGAGACTTCCGGTGGGTGGGCGTGCCGCGGTTGTGCCCGCCCCCGGGACGGCGGATTCTGTAGGGGATGAACGGGGCTGGTGTGGCGCCATGACGGCATCGAACGCGGAGCAGAGTGCCGACTTCCGTGGGCCCCTCGACGTCACCAGGGCAGCCACGGCGGTCGTCGACGCCCAGGACACGGTGATCGGATGGAGCCCCGCGGCACAGCGGCTGCTCGGTTACCGGCCGCGGGAGATCGTCGGCCGGCCCGTTTCCACGTTCCTTTCGCCCGGCCCCACTCCCGCTGTGCCCCCTCTCCACCCCCGGTCACAGGGGAACGAGATCCGCGTCGCCCGGCACCGGGACGGGCACGAGCTGATCGTGGCCACCGCGGTGTGCCCCCTGCCGGGCGACGGCGAGGCGGGGCGCGTCCTCGTCGCGACGGAGCTGAAGGATCTGCGGCAGTGGGAGTCCCGGCTCGCGCTGCTGCACGGACTGACCACCCAGTCTCCCGTCGGCCTCGCCATCTACGACACGGACCTGCGTCTGACCTGGTGCAACACGGCGTACGAACGGGAGATCGGGCGACCGTTCGCGGAGTTCCGCGGGCTTCGGGCCGATGAGCTGTACTCCGACGGTGTGTTCGTGTCCAAGGGGCATCCGCCCACGCTCGACGCGGTCATGCATCACGTCCTGAAGACCGGAGAGCCGTTTCTTGACCTGCACTTCAAGGGCCGGCCGCCCAGCGACCCGACGACGGACCACCTCTGGTCCTGCGCCTACTACCGGCTCCAGGACCCCGACGGCCACGTCTTCGGCGTGTGCGAGGACGCGTTCGACATCACCGACCGCTACAAGGCCCAGCAGCGCCTCGCCCTGCTCGTCGAGGCGGGCCGCGGGATCGGGACCGCCCTCGATGTGCTGGTCACCGCCGAGAAGATCACCGAGGTGGCGGTGCCGGAGTTCGCCGCCACGGTGACGGTCGACCTCGCCAGGGCGGTCCTGGAGGGCGAGGTACCGGCCACCAGCGGCTCGGCGGCGATGTCGCTGGTCCGGGTCGCGGGCTGCTGCTCGGCTCAGGACGCCGGCCGGGAGAATCCGGGGCAACGGCCCCGCTCCCCCGCGGACCGCGTGCCCGTGGAGTACCCGTCCGGTTCGCCACAGCATCGCAGCCTCTCCTCGGGCGGGCTCGTGCTCGACGAGACGACCCTGGTCGTGCCGCTGCGGGCCGGGAACAACACGCTGGGCCTTGTCACCTTCGTCCGCGGCACCGGTTCGGCCACCTTCGACAGCGGCGAAGTGGCGCTGGCCGACGAACTGGTCGCCCGGACGGCCGTCTCCATCGACAACGCCCGCCGCTTCACCCGCGAGCGCACAGCGTCCCTGGCCCTTCAGCGCCAGTTGCTGCCGCAACATGTGCCGGAGCAGTCGGCGGTCGACGTGGCCTACCGCTACCTGCCCACGGACGACGTGACCGGGGTCGGCGGCGACTGGTTCGACGTCATCCCGCTGTCCGGTACCCGGGTCGGACTCGTGGTCGGGGACGTGGTCGGCCACGGCCTTCAGGCAGCCGCCACCATGGGGCGGCTGCGGACCACCGTGCGCGCGTTCGCCCAGATGGACATGGACCCCGTCGAGCTCCTTTCGCGGCTCGACGACCTGGTGGCGCAGTCGGCGGAGGAGCAGCGCAGCGAGCTGGGCACGCCCGACGGCGTCTACGCCGATGTGACCACCGGGGCGACCTGTCTCTACGCGGTCTACGACCCGGTCTCGCGGCGCTGCGTCATGGCCAGGGCCGGGCACCTGCCGCCGGCGGTCGTCGCCCCGGACGGGCGGCCGTCCTTCCCGGAACTGCCGGCCGGGCCGCCCCTGGGCCTGGGCGGCCTGCCGTTCGAGTCGATGGAGATCGAGCTGCCGGTGGGCAGCCTGCTCGCTCTGTTCACCGACGGCCTGGTCGAGGCCCGCGACCGCGACATCGATCACGGACTCGACACCCTGGGACGCGTACTCGGCGACCGCGGCGCGTCACTCGAAGACCTGTGCGACCGGGCCGTGTCGGAGCTCCTGCCCGGCGGCCCGACGGCCGACGACACCGCCCTGCTCCTGGTCCGTACCCGCGAGCTCGACACGGCGCGGGTCACCGAGTGGGAGCTGCCCGCGGAACCGGTCGCCGCGGGCCGCGCCCGGGAGCTGGCCACCGGGCAGCTGCGCCAATGGGGCCTCGAAGAGCTGTCGTTCGCGACCGAGCTCGTCGTCAGCGAACTGGTGACCAACGCGGTCAGGTACGCGGAGGGACCGATCCAGGTACGCCTGATCCGTGACCGCACCCTCCTGTGCGAGGTCGCCGACAGGGGCCACACCTCGCCGCACCTGCGCCACAGCGGCGAGGACGACGAAGGCGGGCGCGGCCTGTTCATCGTCGCGCAGCTCGTCCAGCGGTGGGGAACGCGCTACACCCGCTCCGGCAAGACCATCTGGACCGAACAGGCCTTCCCCAAGACGGGATGATCCTCAAGGCTGGATGAGGCGGTCCGCCCGCACCCGGGCGCGTGCCTCCCCTTCGTCGCCCCCGACGAGCGCCGCGTGCCGTGTTGTCGCCCGCCACGAAGCGGCGTCCCGGCCGGCCGCCCTAGCTTCCGGGCATCACCGGTCGGAGGAACGGGCGAACACCGCGCCGCGGTACGGCCATTGCCTCTGATCGCAACGACCGAGAGGGGAAGCAATGGCAGTGCGGACAGCACGGATCGGTGCGGTGGGACTGGTGGCAGCGGCGGCCTTGACCGCCGCATCATTCATCTCACCCGCGGCCGCCGACAACGGCGTGGGACATCCCCGGACCCAGGAGGCCATGGACGCCGCAGTGCAGGCCGGGGTGCCCGGAGTCGCCGGGCAGGCCAAGGAGGGCTACTCGGTCTGGGCGGGCACGTCGGGCGTCGGCGACCTCAGGACGGGTGCGCCGCGCTCGGCGGTCGACCGCTACCGGATCGGCAGTATGACCAAGACGTTCGTGGCGACCGTGCTGCTCCAGTTGGAGGCGGAGGGCAGCCTCGACCTCGACGACAAGGTCGACACGTGGCTGCCCGGCGTGGTGCGGGGCAACGGCAACGACGGCCGCCTGATTTCGGTGCGGCAGCTGCTCAACCACACCAGCGGGATCTTCGGCTACACCGCTGACCCGGAGTTCCTGGAGAAGGGCTTCACCGAGAAGTTCCTGGAGCACCGCTACGACACCTACACGCCCCGGCAGTTGGTCGACATCGCCCTGCGTCACGAGCCGCTCTTCGCCCCGGGCGCGGGCTGGAGCTACTCGAACACCAACTACACACTGGCCGGAATGATCATCGAGAAGGTCTCGGGCCGCCCGTACGAGGACGAGATCAAGCGGCGCATCGTCAGCCCGCTCGGCCTGTACGCCACCTCCGTCCCCCGCACGAACTCCTCGCTGCCGGAGCCGAGTTCGCGTGCGTACTCCAAGCTCTCCCTGGCGCCGCGGCCGAACGGGCCGACCCACGACGTCACCGAGCTCAATCCGTCGGCCGCGGGCTCGGCGGGCGCGATGATCTCCGACTCCGGTGACCTGAACCGCTTCTACTCGGCCCTGCTGGGAGGCAAGCTGCTGCCCGCGGAGCAGCTCAAGGAGATGAAGACCACCGTCCCCGTCGCCGGGGCCGGCCTGATCACGGGTTATGGGCTCGGCCTGATGAAGTTCGAGCCGTCCTGCGGTGCTTCGGTCTGGGGCCACGGCGGCAACATCCAGGGGTCGGCGTCCCAGGCCGTGACCACGCCGGACGGCAAGCACGCGCTCGCCTTCAACTTCAACGGCGACTGGGCGGGCGACAGCCAGGCGGTCATCGAGGCGGAGTACTGCCCGAAGTGAGCAGGGGCAGATGAGCAGGGGCAGAAAGGCGCCTGACGTGTTCTCCCGCACGCCAGGCGCCTTCTCACGGGGTTCCCTCAGCCGTTGAAGCGCTCCGGGTCGGGTCCGGTCCGCTCGTCGCGGTTCAGGGCGGAGATCTCACCGATGTCGCCCTCGCTGAGCTCGAAGTCGAAGAGGTCGAAGTTCTCCTCGATGCGCTTCTGGGTCACCGACTTGGGGAAGATGATGTCTCCGCGCTGGATGTGCCAGCGCAGCGTCACCTGTGCGGGCGTCTTGCCCACCCGCTGCGCGATGCGGCTGATGGTGGGGTCGTCGAGCACCTTGCCCTGCGCGATGGGCGACCAGGCCTCGGTGGCGATCTCGTGCTCGGCGCCGAAGGCCCTGACGTCGTCCTGGGTGAGGTAGGGGTGCACCTCGATCTGGTTGACCGCGGGCACCACGTCGCTGTCCTGCAGCAGCCGGCGCAGGTGGTGGGGCTGGAAGTTGGAGACTCCGATGGCCTTGGCGCGGCCGGAGCGGTAGATCTCCTCCAGGGCCTTCCAGGTCTCCACGAAGTCGCCCTTGCCGGGCAGCGGCCAGTGGATGAGGAAGAGGTCCAGGTAGTCGAGGCCCAGGTCGTCCATGGTGCCGTCGAACGCCTTGAGGGCGTCGTCGTGCGCATGGGCGCCGTTGTTGAGCTTGCTGGTCACGAAGATGTCGGCGCGGTCGATGCCGGAGTCGCGGACCGCCTGGCCGACCTCCTTCTCGTTGCCGTACATCTGAGCCGTGTCGATGTGCCGGTAGCCGGCCTCCAGCGCGGCCAGCGTCGTCTCGCGGGTCTCCTCCGGCTCGATCTGGAAGGTGCCGAAGCCGAGCTGCGGGATCTGCACTGCGTTGTTGAGGGTGATGGCGGGTACTGCGGTCACGATGGCTCTCCTTGTACTGCTGGGTACTGCTGGTGTCGCGTGCAGAGGGCTGCGTGTCAGGACTGCTGTCCGTTCACTCGGCCGCAAAACACTCGTATGGGCATCTTTTGTCCCGCTGTCGAGGTGCGGGACGCGGCCGGACGGTTCAGCCGGCGATTCCGCGCAGTTGCGCGTCGGGCGGCAGAATCCTGACGAGCTTGCGGTTCACGAACTCCCGCATGCCGAGCCGGGAGAGCTCGCGCCCGTATCCGGAGCGCTTGATGCCGCCGAACGGCAGGTCGGGCTGGGTCGAGGTGGGGTGGTTGACCCAGACCATGCCGGTCTCCACGCGCTCCGCCACCCGGCGGCCCCGCTCCACGTCCGCGCAGAACACGGAGCCGCCGAGGCCGTACTGGCTGTCGTTGGCCAGGGCGATCGCCTCGTCCTCGTCGGCGACGCGGTAGATGACCGCGGCCGGCCCGAAGAGCTCCTCGGCGTAGGCGCGCATGCCCGGCTTGACGCCGGTGATGATCGTCGGCTCGACGAAGGCGCCCGGGCGGTCGATGCGGTGGCCGCCGGTGACCAGCTCCGCGCCCTGGTCCACCGTCTCGCGGATCTGGTCGGCCAGGTCGGCTGCCGCCTGCTCGGAGGAGAGCGGGCCCAGGGTGGTCGCCTCGTCGGCGGGGTCGCCCGGCTCCAGCGCCTCGAACCTGCGGCGCATGCCGTCGACGAAGTCGTCGTAGACGTCGTCGAGCACGATGAACCGCTTCGAGGCGACGCAGCTCTGGCCGGTGTTCGCCATCCGGCCGGCCACCGCGGCGCCGATCGTGCGCTCGAGGCCCTCGCCGTCGAGGACGATGAAGACGTCGCTGCCGCCGAGCTCCAGGAGGCTGGGCTTCATGTTCCGCCCGGCCCGTTCGGCGACCTTGGCGCCCGCGCCCTCGCTGCCGGTCAGGGAGGCGCCGCGCACCACCGGGCTGTCGATGACGCGTGAGATCTCCTCGTGGCTCACGAACAGGTTCGTGTAGACGCCCTCGGGGGCCTGCGCGTCGCGGAAGAGCTTCTCCAGGGCGCGTGCGGACTGCGGACAGATACCGGCGTGCTTGACCAGCACGGTGTTGCCGAGGACCAGGTTGGGGCCGGCGAACCGGACCACTTGGTAGAGCGGGAAGTTCCACGGCATGACGCCGAGCAGGACACCGAGGGGTTCGTTGACGAGGTGCGCCTCCCCCTCCTCGACGTCGAGCGGTTCGGCGGCGGCGAAGTCCGGCCCGTGCCGGGCGTAGTACTCCAGGATCGACGCGGCGAGATCCACCTCTCCGCGCGCCTCGGAGATGAGTTTGCCCATCTCCAGGGTGATGATCTGGGCCAGCTCTTCCTTGCGTTCCTTCATCAGTCCGGCCGCTCGTGCGACGACGGCGGCGCGTTCCTCGATCGGCCGCTTGCGCCATGCGTGGAACGCGTGGTCCGCGGTTTCCAGCGCGGAGTCGACTTCTTCGCCCTCGATGACCGGGAACTCCTCGAGGGTTTCCCCCGTGTACGGGCTCACGGTCGCGAACGAACTCTTGCGCTGATCCGACATGAACTCTCCAGGACGACGAATGAGGGCATCGGGCGGAACGTCGCGTTCCGCCCTTCCCGGGGTACCCGACATCGCGAAGCGCAAACCGTTCATATGTGCCAAAAGGGTGCGCATGTTCCCCGTGGGAATCGGACGCCCGGCGGCGGGGCCCGGCAGGGTCACCCCTGACTGCCCGCCGCCTTCGTCGCGGGGCCCACATGGATGCGCAGGTCGCCGAACCGGTGGGACGGCCAGTCGCGCGCGTAGCCGGGCGGCCCGTCCTTCGCCGTGGCGAGGGCGGCCGTCGGCGTCCGCCCCGCGGTCCGCAGAAGGTCCGCCGTGGTGGTGCTGGCGTTGTGCCCCTGCGTCTGGGCCGAGGAGCACCCGGCGTAGAAGGCGATCGGCAGCGCCTCCTGCCCGGTCACCACGCACGGCGGCCGTACGCCGAGACGGTGGAGCTCGGCCGCCGTGCGCGCCCAGTCCTGGCGGGCGCCGGTGGAGCGGCCCACCGCGTCCTCGAGCACCGCGTACTGCACGGCCACATGCCCGGCGAGACCGAGCGCGACCAGCGTCAGCGCCACCGGCCGCCACGACGGGCGCGGGGCGGTGACCAGGTGGACGAGGGCGTCGGCGACCGGGAGGGCGAGCAGTGCGTAGAACGGCAGCAGGAAGCGGGGCGCGGCGTAACCGATCATGAACAGGTACGGGGCGCTCGCCGTCGCGGCGCAGACCAGCGGCAGCAGCGTGCTCGCTGTGCGGCGGGCCCTGACCGCGACGACCAGCGCGAGGGCGGCGAGCAGCGGCAGGGCGAACCACCACGCGATCAGCTCCGGCGCCGGAACCGAGCCGGTGCACGGGCGGCACAGGGTCTGCCCGCGCAGGCTGCGCAACTGGTCGAGGACGGCGATGTTCCAGCCGAGGCCGCCCTGGATCCGGGAGGCATCGGCAAGGCGCGCGCCCAGACCGCCGAAATTGGCGTACGCCTCGACGACCCACGCGACCGCGCCCGTCCCCAGACCCACGACCAGCGCCGCCAGCAGCCGCGGGCGACGCCACCGGCGGGAGCACACCACCAGAACGAGCAGCGGAAGGATCACCCAGACGGCGTCGGTGGGCCGCATCCACGCCATCAGCGCCGCGCTCGCGCCCACGCCCCACAGCGCGGCCCGGTCGCGGCGGTCCACCTGGGCGCGCAGGAAGCATCCGACCCCCGCGAGTGCGCCGATGGCGACCCAGTAGTTGGGCATGACCTCCGGGCCGTAGAACACGGTCACCCAGAGCGTCGCGAACAGCGCGCCGGCGAGGGCCACCACCCGTACGGGGAACAGCCCGCGCCAGACGCGCAGCGCCAGGAACAGGCCGAGTCCGGACAGCAGGGCGAGATAGATCCGCAGGAGTGAGGTGGACGACGACCACGAGGCGATCGGCGCGACCAGCAGGGAGATCCCACGGGAGCGGGGTGCGCTGAAGAACGCCGCGGGAGCGTGGCCGCTGACCTGGCTGACGTACACCGCCTCGTCCCAGCCGAGACCCATTCCGGGCCGGACGAGCACCAGTTGTGCCAGCGTGAAAGCCACCGCCACAGCGGCCGTCCAGCCGTGACCTCCGATGCGCCGCGGAGTGCGCACGGCCCGCGTCGGGCCGCGGTAGTCCATGGCGACGAGCGGAACGTTCAAGGTCTTGGCCATCGCACGCCGTTCCCCCTACACGCTGTAGGGCTCCTCTGCTGACCTACAGGGCGCAGGACAGAAAGCCGGTACAAACGTGCACAAATTAACCCGCGCGCTCCGCAAGCGCAGCGCGAAGATCGGCGTCACGGTCGAGTTGCACGGCGTCCGGGTCGACGGAGTGACCGCCGACCCGGACCGGTGCACCCGCGCTCACATCTGTTGTGGCTGATGAGCCGTCAAAGGCAGCGCGGGAGAACCTGGGTCAGCGGCACAGGGCCTCGACCACCACCTTGTCGACACGCTCCCTGCGTGCCTCGTCGTTCAGCTGCTCGGTCACCGCGACATTGGCGGCGCGGCCGTCGTCGGTGGCTCCGCCCCGGGTCTCGTATCCCGGGAAGCTGCCGCCGTGGCCCCAGTAGAGGCCGTCACCGCACGGAAGCGGCTTGCTCACGATCCCCAGGCCGTAGCGGGCCCCGGCTCCGAAGGTCTCCGCGGCGGGGCGGGTGGAGCCGCGCATCTGGGCGAGCTGGGTCCGCGACAGGAGGTCGCCGGACAGGAGCGCGGAGAAGAACCGGTTGAGGTCGGAGTTGGTGGAGACCAACTGGCCCGCGGCCCACCCCCAGGAGGGGTCGATCTCCGTGATGTCCTGCAGCGGCGCGTCGGCCGAGTCCCGGTAGTAGCCGTGGGGGTGCGGTCCTCGGATGGTCGCGTCGCCGGGGGCGGGGAAGTAGGTGTGGCGCAGTCCGATGCGCTTGATGATGCGCCGGTCCATTTCCTCGGCGAGGGAGTGGCGCGTGACCTCCTCGACGATCAGACCGGCCAGCACGTAGTTCGTGTTGCTGTACTGCCACTTCTCCCCGGGGTCGAACCCGGCCTCGTGCCGGAGTGCGATGTCGAGGAGCTCACGGGGTGCGAAGTAGCGGACTTCTTCCCCGAGGTAGTTGCTGTAGTTGGGCAGTCCGCTGGTCTGCTGAAGGAGATGGCGGACGGTGATGCGGCTTCCGTCGATGCCCTTCCCGCGGACGAGGCCCGGCAGATAGGTGTCGACCGAGTCGTCGAGGCCGATCTTGCCTTCGCCGACCAGTTGCAGCACGACCACCGCGGTGAACGTCTTGGTGTTGCTGCCGATCCGCACCCGGCCGTCCCTGGGCACCTTCGAACCGGTGGCGAGATCACCGACTCCCGCGGTGTAGGAACGGGTACGGCCCTCGCCGTCCCGGACACCGGCCAGCGCGGCCGGCACGCCGTCGGAGTGCACCAGTGAGTTCAGGCCCTGCTGGACGGTGTCCGGCTTGGCGGTGTCCCGCTTCGCGGTGGCGTACGCCGCGGTGGGCGACAGGGCACCCACCGCCATGACGCCGACGACCACCGCCGCCGCGGCCTGCACGGCTCTGCGCCGACCGCCCTGCTGCCTGGGAGAACTGAACCTCTGCCATACCTGCTCACGCACGAGCCGACTCCTACGGATTGATCGGAAAACCAGCGGTATTCGCCGGACCCAGCATTTCCGTAGGTGATCGTCTGGGGCGATCCTGCTGACCGCCCAGGTAGAGGTAGGGCTAACCCCCGTAACCCCTGCCGACGGGATGCCCGGGGGGGGCAGGGCTCAGCCCGCGATCGAGTCCAGCTGCTCGGCCGCGGGGCGCAGCGCCCACAGGTCGCCGCCGGGCGGCGTCTGGAGCTTGGGGACCGCCTTGCGCGCGGCCTCGTCCCCGGCGTCGGCCGCCGCGTGGACGACGTCGCTCGCCGCGAACCGGTGGAACTCCAGCTCGGGGTGCGGCCACTTCGCCGCCCCCGTGGCGGCGGGCAGCAGGTAGCCGACGGCCTTGAACAGGCTCTGCCCGTCGGGGCCCTGGTGCGCCCAGAGGTCCACGCCCACGTTCCTGCCGATGGCGGCGAGCCGGGTGTAGGCGACCAGGTCGAACGTCGAGTAGTGCCAGCTCCGCGTCCGGGCAAGCTCCTGCGGCTGACTGCCGTCGCCCGCGATCTGAGGGTCGATGCGGCGGGCACGGGCGTCGAGTACGGTGCGCCGGGCGAGGGCCGTGTCGCCCGTGGCGTGGGCGAGGGCGGCGACCTGTAGGTCGTAGAACGTGCCGTGGTTGTTCTGCGCGGCGCGCTCCTGCTTGCCGAAGCCGCTGTCGACGAGCCAGCCGAGGAAGTCCTTGTTCCACCTCGCCATGGCGGAGCGGTCGCTCTTCGACCACCCGGGTGCGCCCGTGCCGAGGATCGCGATGGCGTCCACGACGCTCGTGTACGACTGCGAGAAGTCGATGATGCCGATGGCCCGGCCGTCGTACTTGCAGGGGATGAACTGCGCGTGGTCCAGGTTCGGGTTCATCCGGGTGGCCGGATCGAGGAACCAGGTGCGCAGCACGGAGGCGGCCTTCTCGGCGTACCGCTTCTTGCCCGTGTAGTACCAGGCGAGCGTGAGGTCGTACGTCGAGTCGAAGACCTTCTCCACGTCCTGCCGGTCGGTCCCGGTGTCGACCTCGGGGTTGCGCTGCCCGTCGCGCTGTTCGTAGGGGCAGCCCCATGGGTTGTCGGCGGTGGGGGCCTGGGTGGGCCACCAGTAGGGGGCCTGGCTCAGATAGTCGTGCACGTCGCCGCCGGGCGCGGGCTTCGGCTTGTCGACGACCGTCCAGGGCCCCTTGTCGATCCAGGCGTCGGCACGGGCCGTCAAGTCCCGTATGGAACGCTTCAGTTGGGGGTCGCCGCGATCCAGGCGGAGCTTGGTCAGCTGAAGCCGCTTGCCGTCGAGCACGGCGGTTCGCGGGGCGGCTTCGCGTGCGGCGGCGTTCGTGGCCGGCATCAGGACGGAGGCGAGGGCTGCCGCCGCGGTGAGCAAGGCGCCGAACCGCACCCGGGATCTTGCGCGCATCACACACACTCCAGTCGCGGACGAATCATGGATGAGTCATGAGCGAGTCACGGATGTGAACAACGTTCGCCATACGGACCGGGTGAGCGTAGAACCCATGGGGTCACCCAGGCAACGGGTGCGACAAGAAGGGGCGCGGCTTCCGGGTCTTCCTCCTCCGCGGCTTCACCGAGTCGGGACTTCAGGACGCTTCAGGACGCTTCAGGACGTGGGCGGGTCGTCGAAGCTGGCGAAGTAGGCAGCGGCCATGTCCTCGTCACCGTGTCCGGCCTCGGCGGCGCGCGCCAGGCGGTCCGCGCTCGCGGCGGCGACGTCCAGGCGGACGCCGTGCCGCCGCCCTGCTTCGACGATGAGGCGGGCATCCTTGACCGCCGTGTTCACGGCGAACTGCGCAGGGGACAACTGGTCGTTCAGGACGAGTCCGGCCTTGGCGCGCAGGTACGGCATGTCGAGGCCGCCGCCCGCGATGGTGTCGAAGAAGCTCTGCGGGTCCACGCCGAGGGCCTGCGCCAGGGCGAGGACCTCGCCGGCCGCGTTGGTGGTGGCGATGACCCAGCTGTTGGCCACGAGCTTGAGCCGGGTGGCGCTGCCGGCCGCCCCGTCCTCGCCGGTCCACACGGTGCGGGCGCCGACCGCGTCCAGAACGGGGGTCACGGCGGGGCGGTGCTCGCCGGGCCCGGCGGCGAGCACGACCAACTGCCCGGCCTCGGCGGGCTCCCGGGTGCCCAGCACCGGGGCGTCGAAGAAGACCAGCCGGTGCTCACGGGCGAACTCGGCCAGGCCGCCGATCGCCTCGATCCCGGCGGTGGTCGACTGCACCCAGGCCGCGCCCGGCCGCAGCGCCTCGGCGGCCTGCCGCATGACGTCGAGGGCGGCCGGGCCGTCGTACAGCATGGTCAGCACGGCATCGGCGCCCGTGACGGCCTCGGCGGGGGTGCCGCAGACCCGAACGCCGTCGGCGGCGAGGGGTTCGGCCTTGTCGCGGGAGCGGTTCCAGGCGCGGACGGTGTGTCCGGACCGGGCGATGTTGCGGGCCATCGCGGCACCCATGATTCCCGTGCCCAGGACAGCGACGGTGAGGTCGGCAGCGGGCGGGCACTGCTCGGGTCGGCTGCTCGCGTTCTGCGTCGTCATGGGAGGCGCCTTTCGCATAGGGATCACAAGAGATGCAGAAGATACGGGAGATGCGGCAGATGCCCGGCAGGGGCTCGCGAGCATCCTCACGGAGGGCCGGCGATGCCGCCGTCCGGCGGCAGCATCCGACGTTACGCCGCCCTCACCCGGTGGGCGACGGGCGACAGTTGACCCTCCCTGCGATCGACCCCCTCCTCTCCATCTAGGACGGCATCTGGCCTATATGACCCATAGCGTGGTCCTCGACCGGTGGGACAGGAACACGGAAGGCGGAGGCCATGACTACAGACGAACGCACCCCCCAAAGCCCCTCACAGGACATCGCCGTCACCGGTGAGCGCGCCGAATGGCTGGACACGCTGGCCAAGCACCGGCACTTCCTGCGCTTCACCACCCGCGACCTCACCGACGAGCAGGCAGCCCTGCGCACCACCGCCAGCGAGCTGTGCCTCGGCGGCCTGATCAAGCACGTCGCCGAGGTCGAGCAGAGCTGGGTGGACTTCATCCTCAACGGCCCTTCGGCGATGGGCGACTTCACCGCCATGACCGAGGCCGACTGGGCCAACAGGAGCGACGAGTTCCGACTGCTGCCGGGCGAGACGCTGGCGGGCGTACTGGCCTTCTACGAGGAAGTGGCCCGTCGGGCCGACGAACTGGTCGCCACCTTGCCCGACTTGAACGTCACGTGGCCGCTTCCGAAGTCCCCGTGGTCCGAGCCCGGTGCGCGATGGTCGGCCCGCCAGGTGCTGATGCACATCGTCACCGAGACCGCACAGCACTCCGGCCACGCGGACATCATCCGTGAGTCCATGGACGGCGCCCAGAGCATGGCCTGAGCCGTGCCCGCGGAGGCCGCCCACCTGACTTACTTTTCAGTTTATGGATGAGGGCCTCCGCGGCCGTCGGCGCTACTTCTCCCGCAGCAGCGCCAGCTCGGCGTCGACGGCGCCGCGCATCAGGTCACGCGCGTGGTCGATCTGCAGCCCGCCGCTGAGCCAGCGCATGCTGAGCCCTTCCAGCAGGGCGGTCAGCCGCTCGCCCGCCGCAGCGAGGGCGGGCGCCGGGGTCGTCGGCGTGACCTGCCCGAGGAGGGCCGCCACCTCCTGCACCCACACCAGGGTCGCCCTGGCGAGATCCTCCCGCAGCACCTCGTCGAAGACGGCGCTCGCCCGCAGCTCACCCCAGGCGGAGCTGTTCTCCCTGACCACCGGGGTGTCCTGAAGCTCCAGGAGGAGGGTCTCCTCCAGTTCCGCACGCGGAGCGAGCGGTGCGGCGTCCGGTGCGCGCCCGGTGGTGTAGCGCTCGGCGCGGTCGTTGATGAACTCGAGCGTGTGGCGCAGGATCCCGGTGCGGTCCTTGAAGTGGTAGTAGATCAACCCGGTCGATACGCCCGCCTCGGCGGCGAGCTCTTCGACACGCAGGCCGCGGACACCGCGACGGGCGATGAGCCGTGCGGCCGCTTCGAGGATCTGAGTAGTGCGAGACGCCATGGATCCGAACCCTATCGGGCCGTTCGCGGCCCGGTGATCTCGGGCGACCGGACGGAGCGCCGTACCGCCGGGTGCCGTATCCGCACCAGAAACACTCCCCTCTTTGACTGAATTTTCAGTCCGTGTCAGAGTCGAGGTGTCGAGCGGCTTCGGCAGGACCGCGGTGCGGCGCGCTCGTCGCGCGCCCCGCCCTGCCGATGGATAGCTTGATCCCCATCACGATGATCGGAGTTCACCGTGTCCCCCCTCCTCCCCCGCCGCTCCTCGCGTCCCTCCCGCCGCTCGGCCCTCCGCGCCCTCGCCGGCATCGGCACCGCGGTCCTCGGAGCATCCGCGTCGGCGTGCGGGACCGGTGACGAGCCCGCGGGCGCCGCGATCGCCGACGGTGACGAGGACACGGCGGCCAAGGATCTGCGTATGGGTGCCGAGTGGGAGAGCCACGCGCGCACCTTCATGTCGTGGCCGGCCCTGGAGTCGGTGTGGGAGGGGGACCTCCGGTACGTGCGCGAGGACATCGCCCGCGTCGCCCGCGCCATCGCGGAGTACGAGTACGTCGTGATGATGGCGAGGCCCGACCAGCAGGCCGCCGCGCAGAAGGCCTGCGGACGCGACGTCGAGGTCGTCCCGCTGGCCGTCGACGACCTGTGGGCCCGCGAGACCGTGCCGGTGTTCGTCGAGCAGGACGGCGAGGTCGTCGGCGTCGACCTGAACTTCAACGGGTGGGGCGACAAGCAGGAGCACACGCACGACGGCCGGGTGGGCCGCACCCTCCTGGCGGAGTACGACATCCCCCGCAGGAAGGCCCCTTTCGTCTCCGAGGGCGGCTCCGTCGAGACCGACGGCGAGGGGACGCTCCTCATCACCGAGAGCTCGATCGTCAACGACAACCGCAACCGCGGGAAGAGCCGGGCCCGGATCGAGGCCGAGCTCAAGCGGACCCTGGGCGTGGAGAAGGTGATCTGGCTGGCCGGCGTGCGCGGCGAGGACATCACCGACGCGCACGTGGACAGTCTGGTGCGCTTCACCGCGCCGGGTGTGGTGCTCCTGGACCAGGCCTTCCCCGGGACGCCCGCCGACTCCTGGTCGCGCGCGGCCGACCAGGCCAGGGCCGTGCTCAGCGAGGCGACGGACGCCAGGGGCCGGTCCTTCGAGATCATCGATCTGCCGCAGCCCGACCTGGAAAGGATCACCGGCGAGGGCGACGACTTCGTGTCGACGTACGCCAATTTCTACGTCGCCAACGACTCCGTGTTCATGCCCAGGTTCGGCGACCGCAAGGCCGACGACCGCGCCAGGAGCATCCTGCGCGAACGCTTCCCCAAGCGCGACATCGTGCCGGTCCGGATCGACACCATCGCCTCCGGTGGCGGCGGCATCCACTGCTCCACGCACGACCAGCCCGGCAAGCCGGTCGACTGAGCCCGGCCGCCCCGTCGGCCGTGCCGCTCCGGGGGCCGTCTTCTCGATCGGTGGAGCGGTGAGCGGTGCCCCCTGGGGTTGGCCGGTCGGCCGCCGCCGGCCGGTCAACCCCAGGGGACTCTGGGGGTGCTTCTGCTACGCGACCGTTCAGTTGCCGCCGGCGCCGATCTCGGCGCCGACCGCTGCCAGTGCGGTGGTCACGGGCTGGAAGAACGTCTCGCCTCCCGCGGTGCAGTCACCGCTGCCGCCCGAGGTGAGGCCGATCGCGCTCCCGTCGGCGGTGAACAGCGAGCCTCCGCTGTCCCCCGGTTCGGCACAGACGTCGGTCTGGATGAGGCCGGTGACGGTGCCCTCCGGGTAGTTGACCGTGGCGTTGAGGCCGGTGACCGTGCCGTCCTGGAGGCCGGTGGTGCTGCCCATGCGGGACACCTCGAGGCCGACGGCCGCCTCGGCGACCTGCGCGATCTCCACGGTCTGGCCGTCGCCCGTGTTGACCGCGCTGGGCGCCTCGGTGGCCGGGTCGTCGTAGGTGACCAGCGCGAAGTCGCCCTCCCCCGGGAACGTCGCGGCCTGGACCGTGCCGATGGCCGCGCCGTCCTGGGCGTCCGACCAGCTCTCGGCGGCCACCCCGCAGTGCCCGGCGGTGAGGAAGCCGGGGCTGCCGTCCTCGGTCGTCACGTTGAAGCCGAGCGAGCAGCGTGCGCCGCCGCCGAAGATGGCGTCTCCGCCCGCGGCGAAGGGCTTGAACTCTCCCGTGGACTTCTGGATGCGGGCCATGCCCGCGCCGAGCGACTCGACGGTCGCCTCAAGCTTGTCCCAGCGTTCACCGGTGACCGTGCGGTCCGCCGTGACCACGATCTGGTTGGTCTTGGGGTCCGTGGCCCACGCGGTACCGGCCATGGTCGCCCGCTCGGCCAACGTCTTTGTCGCGGTGCCCAGTTCACCGGTGCTGTTGTCGACGCTGCGCGCCACCGCTCCAGCTCTCCTCACCTCGACGTTCACGTCGTTGTCGTTGCCCACGACGTTGACGACGAGCTGCTGCTTGTCCTCGTCGTAGTACGCACCGCCGTAGGCATCACCGAGCTGTGAGGCCAGCCCTTCGGCCACCTGCGTCGCCGATGCCGCGCTGAGCTTCTCGGCAGGGGACTGCGAGGCGTTCTCCGTCCCGGACTGCGAAGCGTTGGCCTGCTGCAGCAGGACGCCCGTGGCGACCATGCCCATCACCGCGGCCCCGGCCAGAACGGCCTTTCGCTTGGGTATTCGCTTGTGCCTCAACTCGTCGCCTCCTGTGCGGATGCCGTATCGACCACCGACCGAAGCCGGGGACATGTTCGGCTCTAGATACGCGTGGGGCGACAGTTGTGTTCATCCATGCGACTGTGGAGGCCTGCTGACGGATGGTCAGCACGTTGCGCCCTCGTGTTCCACGAGCCCGGCGGGCGCGGCCGTCTGTGATCCGACCGCGCCCGCCCCGTCAGGACGCGTTCGGGCCCACGTCCGCTGCCGTGAGGGGACGGCGGAGCGGTGCCGTCGTGGCGTACTCGTCGGCGCCGATGTCCCGTGCGGTGCCGCGCGGGTGGCCGTCGATGTCGTCGGCCACGGCCGGGCTGTCCAGCGTCGCCTTGCCGATCGCGGGGCTGCCCGCCGACAGCCGGGACACCCCGTCGGACTCCTTCCGCAGGAGCGGGTCGACCCGCGTGTAGCCGCCCGCGGGGATGTTGCCGTTGGCCGCCGCGCCCCACAGGATGTTGCTTCGCCAGGTGAAGCCGGTGGTCTTGCCCATGGCGACCAGGCTGCCGGAGTCGCCCACCAGCAGGTTGTCGGCGATGACCACCTTCTGGGGTTCGTAGTCCCGGGTCTCGCCCGAGAGCGTGTCGGCGTTGCCGACCAGGGTGTTGTGCACGATCACCGCGCGGTCGCACGCGTCGTTGCCCCGCCGCTCGTCGGCCGTCTCGCCGGAGTGGTGGTCGCGGGTGCTGCCGCTGCCGACCACCAGTGCCCGCCCGGACAGGCCCGCCATGAAGTTGTTGACCACCAGATGGTCGTTTCCGTACAGGCGCACGCCTTCCTTGCCGCCGAGCAGGTAGTTGCTCTCGACCCGGGTGCGGTTGCCGTGGCGCAGGACGATGCCGCCGAGGCTGTCGCGGATCGTGTTGTACCGCACGGTGTTGTCGGAGGACTTCACCGAAATGGCCTCGGGGTCTCCGTCGCAGCGCTCGAAGAGGTTGTACTCCACGACGGCGCGGGCGCCGGACAGTGCCCGGGGGCTGACGCCGAGGCGGATCGGCTCCCCTCCGTTGGCTCCGGAGAAGCTGTGGTCGGAGAAGTAGTTCCGGAGGATGTGCACGCGCTGGGCCATGGCGGTGCTGCCCGCGCCCTCGACGCAGAGGAAGACGCCGAGGGTGGTCTTGCCGTGGAAGTGGTTGCGGTCGACCTTGCTGTCGTCGGCGCGCACCATCACCCAGTGCAGGCCCTCGATGTCGGCGAGTTGGAAGTCGTTGCGGGTCAGCCGGATGCGCGAGCAGCTGGCCGGTATCTCCAGGGTGGTGCTCTGGCGGAACGCGAAGCCGGTGACCGTGATGTTGCTGGAGTCGCTGAAGACGAAGCCGCGCTCGCCGCGGAGCACCGCGCCGCCACGGGACGCGGAGGTGATGGTGATGGGGGCGTCCTGCGTGCCGTTCTTCCCCGAGACGTTGATGGAGCCGCCGGACGGGACGGTGTAGGTGCCGTCGGCCAGGACGATCCGGGCACCGGGCGCCGCGCTGTTGATCGCCTTCTGCAGGTCGTTCAGGGAACCGACCGTTGCGGACGCGCCGGTCTCGGCTGCGTCCGCGGTGCGCAGGGTGGCGAGCGGCACGGCGGCCAGGGCTGCTCCTAAGGCCGTGCCGGTGAGGAAGGTGCGGCGTTGCATGGTGCCTCCATGGGGGTGTTGGCGGGTGTGGCAGGTCTGACGGTGAGGGCGGATGCGGCCGCGGTTTCAGCCGACGGCGGGGGTGTCCAGGCGCGTGTCCTGGTAGGTGTCCAGGAACAGCTCGATGACGGGCACGGGGGTGTCCGGCCGCTGGACGGGGAGTTGGAGGGTGAGGGTCCCCGCGGGCTGCCCGCCCATCTCGGTGTTGAGCGCGGGCTCGCCGGGGGCGATCTCGATCCGGGTGATCTCGGACGCGTCGTTGAGCAGTTGGGCGTAGCGCACCCGGCCCGCGAGGCCCGGCAGGTGCAGGTGGCGCAGCGGCCAGGAGAACAGGTGGACGTAGAGCCGGTCGCCGCGCTGCGTGTAGCGGCAGTCGGCGGGGGCGGTGTACGGGGAGGGGCCGCAGCCGCGGACCGACCGCTCGTGCAGGTCCGTCCACCGGCCGAGATCGCCGAGTACGGCGACGGCACGCGGGTCGAGGTCGCCGCGGCCGGTGGGGCCGACGTTGAGCAGCAGGTTGCCGCCCTTGGACACGCCGTCGACGAGCATGCGGATCAGCAGGTCGGCGCTCTTGTGGTCGAGGTTGTCGCGGTCGTAGCCCCAGCTGCCGTTGAGCGTCTGGCACGCCTCCCAGACAACGGGCCGCCCGTCCTTGGTCATCGGTCCTGCGGGCTGGTACTGCTCGGGGGTGACGAAGTCGCCGGGCAGGCCCGTCCTGTCGTTGACGAGGACGTGCGGCTGGAGCTCCCGGATCAGCTCGAGGAGCTTCGGCGCGTCCCAGTCGTCGGCGCCCTTGCCGCCCCACCAGTGGCGGCCCGCGTACGAGAAGTCGAAGAAGAGGTAGTCGACCTGTCCGAAGTCCGTCAGCAACTCGCGTACCTGGCCGTGCAGATAGCGCCGGTAGTCGCGGATGTCGCGGTCGGCGGTGGCGGCCTTGAACTCCTCGTCGTCGCGCTGCGGGTGGGTGCCGTCCACGGGGAAGGACGGGTGGTGCCAGTCGATCAGCGAGTAGTAGAAGCCGACCTTGAGCCCCTCGGCGCGGCACGCCTCGACGAACGGCGCGACGAGGTCGCGGCCGTACGGGGTGTTGGTGACCTTGTAGTCGGTGAGGGCGCTGTCCCACAGGCAGAAGCCGTCGTGGTGCTTGGTGGTGAGCACGACGTACCGCATGCCGGCCGCCTTGGCCGTCCTCGCCCACTGGCCCGGGTCGTAGCGGTCGGGGTCGAAGTGGTCGAAGTAGACCTGGTACTGCTCGTCGGACTGCTTCTCCCGGTTCTTGACCCATTCGTGCCGGGCGGCCAGGGAGTACAGCCCCCAGTGGACGAACATGCCGAACCGGGCGGTGGTGAACCAGGTGGTTTCCGGGGTCACGGAGGTGTCGCTCCTTGTCGTCGGTACGGGGTGGTGCGGCACGGCAGGCGCGGTCAGCCCTTCAGGGCGCCGGAGGAAAGGCCGTGCACGAAGGAGCGTTGGAAGAAGAGGAAGACGATCACGGAGGGGAGCAGGGCGAGGAGCGCGGACGCGAGGACCACTCCGGGGGTGACGTGGGGGTCGATGCGCAGGGTGCGCAGCGCCAACGGCAGGGTGTAGGAGGAGGAGTCGGTGGCGACGAGGAGGGGCAGCAGGTACTGGTCCCAGATCATCGTGAAGCCGAAGACTCCGATGACCCCGAGCGCGGGCTTGCACATCGGCAGGATGATCTGGGCGAAGATGCGCAGGTCACCGGCGCCGTCGATGCGGGCGGCCTCTTCGAGTTCCTTGGGCACGTCCTTCATGAACTCGGTCATCACCAGGATGGAGAATCCCCAGGCGCCCAGCGGGACGATCATTCCCGCGAGGGTGCCGATGAGGTTGAAGTGGACGACCGGCAGATCGGCGAGGATCAGGGAGAGCGGGAGCGCCAGGATCTCCTCGGGGAGCATCAGCGTGGCCAGGATCGCCACGAGGGCCAGCGTCATTCCGGGGAAGACCTTCCGGGCCAGCGCGTAGCCGGCCAGGACGGAGACGGCCACCTGGAGCAGCAGGCCGAAGCCGACCACGAAGAACGAATTGAGGAGGTACCCGAGCACGCCCTGGTCGAAGGCGATCCTGAAGTTGTCCAGGGTGGCGCCCGTGGGGATGACGCTCAGCTGCGTGGGGTCCTTGACCCTGCTGAAGGCGCCGACCAGCAGGGCGAGGAGCGGCCCCGCGAAGAGGATCAGGACCACGAGGTACGTGGTGGCCCGCAGGATCCGCCCGCCCGTGCTCCTGCTCTCGGTCAGGCCCAGGGCGGTCTCGGTGGGCGCGTTCATTTGCTCTCCCTGCGGCGCACGAGGTGGACGACGACCGTCAGGATCAGCGTCGTGATGAACAGCAGGACGGCTCCCGCCGCTCCGACGCCGAGCCGGTTCTGTTCGAGGCCGAGCTTGTAGATGAGGGTCATGACGACCTCGGTGGAGCCGTCGGGGCCGCCGTTGGTCAGCAGGAAGACCTCGGTGAACACGCGCAGGCCGCGGATGGCGGCGAGGATGAACAGGATCGAGAACACCGAGCGCAGTCCGGGCACCGTCACGTGCCACACGCGCTGGAGCCTGGAGGCGCCGTCGACCTTGGCGGCCTCGTACAGACCGCGGTCCACGCTCGCGAGCCCGGCGAGGAAGATCATCATGTCGTAGGGGGCGCCCCGCCAGATGCCGGTGAGCATGATGGACACGAGCGAGGAGTCGGGGTCGTTGATGAACCCCGAAGGGCCGAACCCCACCAGGCCGAGCACCGAGTTGAGCATGCCCTCGTCGGTCGGGTGGTACATGATCCGCCACAGTTCGGCGACGACGGCGATCGGCACCACGACCGGCAGGAACGCCGCGGAGCGCACGATCCCCAGGCGGCGGCCTTGCCCTTCCATCATCAGCGCGAGCGCGAGACCCAGGAGCATCGAGCCCGCCGTCTGTCCGGCGGCGAGGACGACGGTGTGCCAGGCGGCCTCGCGGAAGCCGTCGGAGCCGAGCACGGTGGCGTAGTTCTCGGTGCCGACCCACCGGTTTCCGAGGTAGGGCTGAACCTCCTGGAAGGACATGGTCAGCGCGTTGGCCATGGGGATGAACTTGAAGTACAGGAAGAGCAGCAGCGCCGGGGCGAGGAACAGCCAGGGCGTCCACCACCGGCCCGCCCGGCGGTTGCGTCCGCGTCGGTCCGCGGCGGCCCCGCCGTCCGGACCTCCCGCCGCGCCGGTGCTCCCCCGTGCGCGGAGCGGGGCGCGTTTGACCTGGTCGAGGCTCATGGCGCGGAGATTCCCTGTTCCTCGAGGAGGCCGGCGAGCTGCTTGTCGAGGTCGCGCAGCTCCTTGTCGGTGTTCAGGTCGCAGTCGGCCATCAGGGCGTTGATGGTCTCGGCAGTGGTCTGGCGCACCGCGGTCCAGTTCGGGATGGAGGGGGCGTACCTCCCCGAGGAGCGGTAGATGTCGTCGTAGGTCTGCCAGCGGGGGTCCGGGCGGACCTTGGAGATGTCGACCGTCTTGTTGACGGGCAGTTGGACGGTGAAGCCGGTGTCTCCCCGCATCCCGGTTCGCTGGCCGTCGGCGGAGACGGCGAAGTCGGCGAAGGCATCCTGGCCGGCCCGGTTCGCGGAGCCCGCCATCAGATAGAGGGAGCCGCCCTCGGCGAGCACGGTCGCGTCCTTCGGGCCCTTGGGCATCGGCACGACCTCGTACTTGTCCTTGCCGAGCACCTCGTCGAAACGGGGCAGCAGATAGGGGCCGACGGCGAACATGCCGGTGCGGCCCGCCTCGAACGTCTCGTTCGTGGGCGGGGTGTCCATGGTGACCGCGCCGGGCTGGATGGCCTTGTCCTTGCAGCCGAGGTCGCGGAACCACCGCACGGCCTCGACCGACTGCTTCGTGGTCATGGCCGGCTTGTACTTGCCGTCCCCGGCCCCGGTGATGAAGTCTCCGCCCGCGGCCCAGAGGAAGTTGGAGAAGTACCAGGAGGCGTAGCCGCGCTTGGTGGAGAGCGGGGCGGCGAGTCCGAAGGTGTTCTTCTTGCCGTCGCCGTCCGGGTCCTCGGTGGTGAAGGCCTGCGCCATCTTCGCGAAGTCGTCCCAGTTCTCGGGGACTTCGAGCTTCAGCTTCTTGCGCCAGTCCTTGCGGATGAGCAGCCCCGTGGCCTGCGCCGAGTACGGCAGGCTGAACTGCTTGCCGTCCAGGCTCTTCCCGGAGTCCAGACCCTGGGCGGTCACCTGCCCGCTGTTCTTGATCTTGTCCAGGTCGATCTCACGGAGCAGGCCCTGTCCGTGCAGGGCGCCGAGCTGCGTCACGTCGTTCATGACGATGTCGGGGAGGTCCTTCTGCGCGGCCCGCTGCTGGAGCTTGGTCTCGAAGTCGTCGAAGATGGCCGTCACTTCGACCTTGAGGCCGGTGGACTTCTCGAAGGCGGCGGCCAGGGCGAGCGTGCCCTTCTCCCCCGGCCCGCCCGGTGTCGTCCGGGTCCACAGCTCGAGCTTCGCCTTGGAGTCCTGCTCGACGTCCGCTCCCGCGGGACCTGATGTACAGCTGGTGAGGATCAGTGCCGATGCGAGGAACCCCGCACCGATCCACCGTGATCTCTGCATCACAACTCCCGTGTCACTGCTTCACAGCCGCCCCTAGTAAGCGCTTGCCGGGGACGCTAACGGGGCAGCAAATCCCGGGTCAATACTCCGATGAATACAAAATTTCCCCGGCACCCCACGAGACGCCGACCGCAGGCCTCCGCCGTACACCACTCCCCGGGCAGTCGCCTCCACACTGGGACGGAGACACCGAACTCCCGTCCACCGACGCAGGGTTAACGCAGCACGAGCAGTACGCACCGACATCTGAAGCGGATCAGTCATCCGATGTATCGTCGCCCTGAGAGGCGAATATCCGAGATTTCGAACAAGCCGCGCCAACCTTCGACACCCAGACGCACTTTTCCCCACACGCCCGATCGGCCACCGGCCGCGGGCCACACACATCAGCCGAGGAGCGTCATCGACATGGACGAGACGGCACGCAGACCGACAGCACTTCTGGTCATGGAGGAGGAACGCAGGCCGGACGTCTATCCGCCTGAAGTGCTCGCCGCCATCGACCGGCTCGTGGACCGGCCCAGCCCACCGCTCACCCGCCGGGAGCTCGAGGACCGCCCCGGCCTCCTGCGCCGCACCGAGGTCCTGCTCACCGGCTGGGGCGCTCCCGTCCTCGACGCCGCCTTCCTGGCACGGGCCCCCGAACTGCGGGCCGTCCTCGTGGCGGCGGGCTCCGTACGGCACTTGACGACGCCCGCCTTCTGGGCGCGCGGCATTCCGATCGTCTCCGCGGCCGCCGCCAACGCCGTCCCGGTGGCGGAGTTCACCCTCGCCCAGGTCCTGCTCGGGCTGAAGCAGGTCCACCGCATCGGCCGCGACGTGGCCGCGAGCCGCCGGTTCCCGCACGACCCCAAGGTCCCCGGTGCCTACCGCTCACGCGTGGGCCTGATGGGGCTCGGTCACATCGGCCGTCTCGTCGCGGCGCACCTCGGCCGCTTCGACGTCGAGATCCTCGCCACGGACCCCCTCGCCCGCCCGGACACCGCACGGGACTTGGGCGTACGACTGGTCGACATCGAGGAGCTCTTCGCCACCTGCCACGTCGTCAGCCTCCATGCGCCGCTCCTGCCCGAGACCCGCGGCGCCGTCGGAGCGCGCCTGGTGAACTCCCTGCTGCCGGGCGCGACGCTGATCAACACGGCTCGGGGCGCGCTCATCGACGAAGGGGCGCTGGCGGAGGTCCTGCGCGCACGGCCCGATCTCACCGCCGTCCTGGACGTGACGCACCCGGAGCCGCCGGTCCCGGACTCGCCGCTCTTCACCCTCCCCAACGCCGTCCTGACACCACATCTCGGCGGCGCCCTGGGGCCCGAACGCCACCGCCTCGGACACCTCGTGCTCGACGAACTCGGACGCTTCCTACGAGACCGGCCCCTGCGGCACGCCATCGATCCCGCCCGTGCCGCGTCCCTGGCCTGACGGCCGGGGGGCCGCCGCTCCTGCCGACAGGAGCCTGTCCGCCAGTTCGCGGCAGCGCTCCCCGAGCTCAGGAGGGTCGAGCACCTCGAACGCGTGCCCCAGCAGGAGCACATGCATCAGCACGGCGTCGAGGCGCTCGCCGCCGCTGATCACCTCGCAGCGCCCGCTCCCCCGACTTCGTACGACGGCCGCGGACGCCGGAATCTGCGCGCGCACCGTGTCGACCGGCGCGTGCACGAGGAAGCGCGCCCGGTGCGCGTAGACCCGACTGGCCACGCCCTCCTGTACGTACGTCGCCGCGTCGGGCGCATCGCGCGGGCGAAACCGCCAGGTCCGCGCCGACGCATCAGTCATCCGGTCGACGCGGAAGGTGCGCCAGTCGTCGCGATCGAGGTCGTAGGCGAGGAGATACCAGCGCCGGTCGGACGCGACCAGGCGGTAGGGCTCGACCCGCCGCCGTCGCACCTCGCCCCCGGGAGGTGCCTCCCGGGCGGCGTCCGAGGAAGGGTAGCCGAAGGTGGCCTCCACCTCGTCGCGGCAGGCCCTGGCCAGCGTCATGAGCACCTCGGGATCGACCGGCGTGCGTCCGCCGCCGAAGGACTCCACCGCGCCGGAGAGCGCACGCACCTCGTGTCGCAGCCGCGCGGGCAGCACCTGGTCGAGCTTGGACAGCGCCTGGAGTGCGGCATCGCCCGCACCCGCGACCGCGCCTCCCGCGCCGGCGAGCAGCGAGACCGCGGTGGCGATCGCCTCCTGGTCGTCGAGGAGCAGCGGCGGCAGTTCCTGCCCCGGCCCGAGCCGGTAGCCGCCGCCGACGCCCTGGCCCGCATGCACCGGATAGCCGAGTGCGCGCAGCCGCTCGACGTCCCGGCGCACCGTGCGCGAGGTGACCCCGAGCCGCTCGGCGAGCTCGGGGCCGGTCCAGACCCGGCGCTGCTGCAGCAGCCCGAGCAGGGTGAGCACCCGCTCCGTCGTGCCCCGCTCGTCACCGCGTATCCCGTCCATGCCGCCACCCTGCCAGAGATGGCGGACCGATCCTGTCCGCCTTGGGTGTCACGGTGGATCCATGGACGCAGACGGACTCGTCTCCGGTGCCGGACGCGCGCGACGCGACGCGCTTCGGCGCGGCGGCGCCCTCGTACGGGAGCTGGGAGCATGCCGACAGCGCGACCGCCGCGCGCTGGTCCGCCGCCTGTCCGAGGTCCGTCCGCGCCCCCTGTCTGCACGCGTATCCCGCCACGAACGGAGCAAGCCGATGAGCCGCCACATCCAGATCACCTTCGACGCCCACGACCCGCGAGCGCTCTCGTCCTTCTGGCGCGAGGTCCTGGGCTACGTCCATCCCGGGCCGCCCGGCGTCGACCTGCCCGAGGGCGCCGACGCGCTGGCGGCATGGGACGACTTCCTCGCGCGGATCGGCGTACCGGAGGATCAGCGCAACGCGAAATCGGCCATCGAGGACCCGGCCGGGAACGGCCCGCGCGTGTTCTTCCAGCAGGTGCCGGAGGACAAGGTCGCCAAGAACCGCGTCCACCTCGACGTCCGCGCGGCTCCCGGTCTGGAGGGCGAGGAGAGGATGGCCGCCCTTGAGGCCGAGTGCGACCGTCTCGTCGCCCTGGGAGCGAAGCGGGTACGTCGCGACGAGCCCGCTCCTCCGCTGAGCGCCGGCTACATCGTGATGACCGACCCCGAGGGCAACGAGTTCTGCCTGGACTGACCGTCCCGGACCGCCGCTCGGTGACCGTGTGTGACGGCTGGACGGGCGAGGTCACCGTGCGCCGCCTACGTTGATTGCAGAGGCCCACACCACGGGTGAGACCGGTGGGCGCTGTACCGACAAAGGAGTGGTCATGGCCGACAAGGGCGGCATGGACAAGATCAAGGGCAAGGCCAAGGAAATGGGCGGCAAGGTCACGGGTGACCGTGGCAAGGAGGCCGAGGGCAAGATGGACCAGGCGAAGGGCGAGGCCAAGAAGGCCATGGGCGACGCCCGCGACCGCGCCCAGGACTCCCTCAAGCGCCGCGACACCTGACCAACTCCGCCGAAGCCCCCGCCCACTTGTGTGCGGGGGCTTCGGTCGTTCCCGTCAGGTCAGCCGCCGCTCCACCGGCGTGTAGGGCGGGATGTCCGCCTCGCCCGCCGCTTCCCGCAGGACGTCCTTGAGCATGTCCGGGGTCAGGCGGCCCGTGAACGTGTTCCGCTGGCTGACGTGGAAGCAGCCGTACAGCGTGACCGGGCCCGGCCCGGCCTCCCCGGGCGCGAGGGCTTGCGCTTGGCCTCCCGGTTCCTGCGCGGTCTCGCGCTCCAGCGTCACCCGCGCGCCGTGCGCGAACCGCGGCCGTGGTTTGGGCACGCGCCATCCCGCCGCCGCGAACGCCGGAAGCGCCGCCTGCCATCCGAACGCCCCCAGGATCACCGCCGATCGCAGTCGCGGCCCCAGCAGCTCCATCTCCCGCACGAGCCACGGCCTGCACATGTCCCGCTCGCCAGGGGTCGGCTTGTTCTCGGGCGGGGCGCAGTGCACCGGCGACGTCACCCGCACCCCGCGCAAGGTCAGGCCGTCGTCCAGGGACACCGCCAGCGGGCTCGACGCGAGACCCAGCTCGTACATCGCCTTGTACAGGACGTCGCCGGAGCGGTCGCCCGTGAACATCCGGCCCGTCCGGTTCCCTCCGTGCGCCGCGGGCGCGAGGCCGATGACGAGCATCGAGGCATCCGCGGGACCGAACCCGGGCACCGGCCGGGCCCAGTACGTCCAGTCCTGGTAGGCGGCCCGTTTGACCCGCCCCACCTCCTCCCGCCACGCGACCAGCCGCGGGCAGGCGGAACACCCCGAGATCCGCGCGTCCAGCTCGGTCAGCGGGTTCATGCGGGACCGAACAGCGCGTCGTCCGTGGAACGGACCATGCGTGCCTGCATGTTCCGTTCCATCATCTGGAGCGCGGCGGCGGCGAGGTCGCCGTGGATGCTCGCGCAGGCGTCCTCGGCCACGACGACCCGCAGATGCCTGATGTGGGCGTCGAGAGCCGAGTAGAGGATGCACTGCTCGGTCACCTGACCGCAGAGCAGCACGGAATCGATGCCGCGCTGGCGCAGCAGGTACTCCAGAGGCGTGTCGTAGAAGATCGAGTGCCGGGCCTTCACCACGAAGAGCGATTCGCCGTCGGGGCGGATCGGAGCGACCAGATCGGCGTGCGGGCCGCTCAGGACGATGTCCAGCAGCTCTTCGTGGTGCGAGCGCCACTGCCCGAAATTGTCGTTGGCGTAGATCACCACGATGTCGTCGGCCCGCGCCCGCTCGATCATCCTGCGGACGTTCGGCAGCACTTCCCTGACCGACCGTCGGAGGATCTCCGCATCCGGGTGGTCGTACAGGTTGATCATGTCGACGACGACGAGAGCCTTCACAGCCATGCCCCGAGTCCATCACGCGCCTCACGCGTATTCACGGAGGCCCCGCCCGAGAGTGCGATCGCGCCCGCCCGCGGGCTGCCTGGACGGCGTTCGCCACGCGTCCCGCCGGAGCTGGCAGGACCACACTTTTCCCGTCAGCGGGCGACCGCTTCGACGGCGAGGTCGATCTTCAGGTGGCGGCCGGTCATGCCCTTCGCCGTGGTCACGCCGAACGCGTACCGGTCGACGGTGGCCGTGCCCTCGACGGTGAGCCGCGGGCCGTCCTGCGTGATCGTCCCGACCATGACATCGAGTGGCCGCGTGACGCCTCGGACCGTCAACTCCCCTTGCAGGGCCGCCGGACCCGTCGCGGCCCGGGTCACCCGCCCGCCGCGGAACTCGATCTCCGGATACTCGGCCGCGTCGAGATAGTCGGCGGATACGACGTGCCGGTCACGGCGTCCCAGACCCGAGTCGAAGGTGCCCGCCCGGACGGTCACGTCCACCGCGGAGTTCTCGACGGCATCGGCCACGGTGATCCGCCCCCACCCGATGCCGAAGGTGCCCCGCACGGGGAACAGACCGAACACCGCGCGCGTACGGAACCGCACCGTCGAAGCCGCCGCGTCGATCTCGTACGTACCGCTCTCCGGAACCCTCAGGTCCCTCCGCATCGGCAGGACCATGGCCCCGCACCTCCCTCTCGCGCCCTCCGCGGCGGTTCGGCCACCACCGCGGTCACCTGACTCATCGTGCCTGCGCGGCGAGACGGCGGGCAGATTCGGATGTCGCCGGTCCCCCGGTACAAATGTCACCGTCCACGGCGCCGGGTGGAAGGGATGCCCTATCAGCCCCTCGCCAATGCCGAATCGACCGCGAGCGGTGCGGCTCGCTAACGTGTGGACGGACCGGCCTCTCCACACCGTTCGGTGTGCGGTATCCGGCCCTGTCCAGCGAGGAGTTGATCGATATGCGCAGGCTCACGCAGCGCCGCCACATCGACCTCGGACGTCTCGCCGGCGCCTTCTGTCGCCGCTGACTTCTGGCCTCCGGCCTCCGCTCGGCCCTTCCTTTCCCCTTTCCTTTCCCCTTCATTGATCCACTGCGGACGCGATCCGCGGGTGGTCTGCCGCGCCTGCCATGCCTGCCGCGCCTGAGCGACGCCGTGTGATCAACGCGTCCCGGTGCGCATCCCTTTCATCCCTCTTCATCCCTCGACCCGCCGTCTCGCCCTGCCCTGCCCTGCGCTCCCCAGGAGTTCTCCATGTCATCCACCCCTGCCTTCCCCGAGCCCGCACGCTTCGCCTACTGGGTGCCCAACGTCAGCGGTGGCCTCGTCACCAGCAAGATCGAGCAGCGCACCGACTGGGGCTACGACTACAACCGCGAACTGGCCGTCCTCGCCGAGAACAACGGCTTCGACTACGCCCTCAGCCAGGTGCGCTACATGGCCAGCTACGGCGCCGAGTTCCAGCACGAGTCGACCAGCTTCAGCCTCGCCCTGCTCCTCGCCACCCAGCGCCTGAAGGTGATCGCCGCCGTCCATCCGGGCCTGTGGCACCCGGGTGTGCTCGCCAAGCTGGGCGCGACCGCCGACCATCTCTCGGGCGGGCGCTTCGCCGTCAACGTGGTCAGCGGCTGGTTCAAGGACGAGTTCACCGCGCTCGGTGAGCCCTGGCTGGAGCACGACGAGCGCTACCGCCGCTCCGAGGAGTTCATCCGGGCGCTGCGCGCGGTCTGGACCGAGGACCACGCCGAACTGGCCGGGGACTTCTACCGGATCCGCGACTTCTCCCTCAAGCCCAAGCCGCTCAACACCCCCGAGCGCCCGCACCCGGAGATCTTCCAGGGCGGCAACTCCACCGCCGCCCGCGCCATGGCCGGCCGCGTCTCCGACTGGTACTTCTCCAACGGCAAGGACTTCGACGGCGTCACCGAGCAGATCCAGGACGTACATTCATCGGCCACGGCCGCCGGGCGCACCACGCCCCGCTTCGGCCTCAACGGCTTCCTCATCGCCCGCGACACCGAGGCCGAGGCCCGCGAGACGCTGCGCGAGATCGTCGCCAAGGCCGACTCCGACGCGGTGGAGGGCTTCGGCGCGGCCGTCAAGCAGGCGGGGCGCTCCGCCGCCGACGGCAAGGGCATGTGGCAGGACTCCGGCTTCGAGGACCTCGTCCAGTACAACGACGGCTTCCGTACGGGGCTGATCGGCACCCCGGAGCAGATCGCGGAACGCATCGTCGCCTACAAGCGGCTCGGCGTGGATCTCTTCCTCCTGGGCTTCCTGCACTACCTCGAAGAGGTCGAGTACTTCGGCAAGAAGGTGCTCCCGATCGTCCGTGAGCTCGAGGCCGCCGCAGCCGACCACTGACACACCCCCATCGCTCCTTCCTTCCCTCGCTCCAACTCCCGTAGAGAGGCATCAACATGAGCACCGTCGCACCCGCCGACTGGCAGACCCTCCCCGCGCCCAAGGACTCCCGGGCCTGGATCGACCGCGCCTCCGAGGTCGCGGCCGTACTGGCCACCGACGCCGTCGCCCGCGACAAGGCGGGTGAAACCCCGTACGCCGAGGTCCAGTTGCTCAAGGACGCCGGCCTCGTCACCCTCCTGGGGCCGGTCGAGCACGGCGGAGCCGGTCAGGACTGGCCGACGGCCTACCGTGTCGTGCGCGAGGTCGCCAAGGCCGACGGCTCGATCGGCCAGCTGCTCGGCTACCACTATCTGTGGAACTGGGCCGCACGCCTGGTCGGCACCCGCGAGCAGTGGGAGCACGTCGAGGCCGAGGCCGCCCGCGAGCGGTGGTTCTTCGGCGGCGCGGTCAACCCGCGCGACCACGACGTCGTGGTCACCGAGGACGGCGAGGACCTGGTCTTCACCGGTCGCAAGACCTTCTCGACCGGCAGCAAGGTCTCGGACGTCACCGTGCTCGAAGGTGTGCTGGACGGCACGGACAAGCACGTCTTCGCCATCGTTCCCTCCGACAGCGAGGGCCTGACCTTCCACGACGACTGGGACAACATCGGCCAGCGGCTCACCGAGAGCGGCGGCGTGACCCTCGACGGCGTGCGCACACCGTGGGCTTCGGCCGCCGGATACGTCGACAAGGAGTTCACGCCGCGTGTCTACAACACGCTCAACGTCCCCACGATCCAGTTGGTCTTCGTCAGCTTCTACCTCGGCATCGCCGCCGGGGCCCTGGAGACCGCCGCCGCGTACACCACGGCCAAGTCCCGCCCCTGGCTGCACGGAGGCCACGACCGGGCAGTCGACGAGCCGTACGTCATCGACATCTACGGCGATCTCACCGCCAAGCTCTGGGCCGTCGAGGCGCTGGCCGACGCCGTCGCCCTGGAGGGCCAGGCGCTGCACGACGAGCCGGACGCGGTGACCGAGCAGTCCCGCGGGGCGTTCGAGGTGCGGGTCGCGGCGGTGAAGGCGCGGGCCACCGAGGTCGCCCTGGAGATCACCAACCAGGTCTTCGAGGTGACCGGCGCCCGCGCCACGGCCTCCGCCGAAGGGCTCGACCGGTTCTGGCGCAACGTACGCACCCACACCCTGCACGACCCGGTCGCCTACAAGCGCCGCGAGGTCGGGCGGCACGTCCTGACCGGTGAACTCCCGGAACCCACCTGGTATTCGTGACCCCGCGCCGATTGGTGGACCCCGCCGTATGCGTGGCCCTCGCCGCGAGGGCGGTCAGTTACTGCCGGTCAGTTCGCCGCTGAGCTTCTCGTGGATGCGGGCGCTCGGCTTGTTCAGGCCGATGATCTCCACCGTCTTGCCGCGCTGGGCGTATTTGGCCCCGATCGCGTCCAGGGCGGCGACGGAGGAGGCGTCCCAGATGTGGGCGGCCGTCAGATCGATGACGACCTGGTCGGGGTCGCCCGCGTAGTCGAACCGTCCGACGAGGTCGTTGGCGGAGGCGAAGAACAGTGCGCCGGTGACGGAGTAGACCGCGCTGCCTCCGTCGGGGGCGGTGATGGCGGTGACCTCGGCGTGGTGGGCGACGCGTTTGGCGAAGACGACCATCGCCGTGACCGATCCCGCGACCACGCCGACGGCGAGGTTGTGCGTGGCGAGCACGCAGACCACGGTGACGACCATGACCGTGATCTCCCCGGCGGGCATCCGCTTGAGGGTCTTCGGCGCGATGGAGTGCCAGTCGAAGGTCGCGAAGCAGACCATCACCATCACGGCGACCAGTGCTGCCATGGGGATGTCGGAGACGACGGGTCCGAAGACGATGCACAGGACCAGCAGGAAGGCGCCCGCGAGGAAGGTGGACAGGCGGGTGCGGGCCCCGGACACCTTCACGTTGATCATCGTCTGGCCGATCATGGCGCAGCCGCCCATGCCGCCGAAGAAGCCGGTGACGATGTTGGCGATGCCCTGGCCGATGGACTCGCGGGTCTTGGAGGAGCGGGTGTCGGTGATGTCGTCGACCAGCTTGGCGGTCATCAGGGACTCCATGAGACCGACCAGCGCCATGGCGAGGGCGTAGGGCGCGACGGTCGTCAACGTGTCCAGGGTGAACGGCACATCGGGCAGGCCCGGCACCGGCAGCGCGGACGGCAGCTCGCCCTTGTCGCCGACGGTCGGCACGGCGATCCCGGCGGCGACCGTGATCACCGTGAGGATCACGATGGAGACGAGCGGGGCCGGGACCGTCTTGGTGACCCTCGGGAAGAACACCATGAGGGCGAGACCGGCCGCGATCAGCGGGTACACGGGCCAGGGCACGTCGTGCATCTCGGGGACCTGCGCCATGAAGACCAGGATGGCGAGGGAGTTGACGAAGCCGACCATCACGCTGCGGGGCACGAACCGCATCAGCTTGGCGACGCCGACGGCGCCGAGGACGATCTGGAAGACACCGGCCAGGATGACGGCGGCGACCAGGTACCCGAGGCCGTGCTCACGGTTGAGCGGGGCGATCACCAGGGCCACGGCGCCGGTCGCCGCGGAGATCATCGCGCGGCGTCCGCCGACGAGCGAGATCGTCACGGCCATGGTGCAGGAGGCGAACAGACCGATCGCGGGGTCGACCCCGGCGATGATCGAGAACGAGATCGCCTCGGGGATCAGCGCCAGCGCGACCACCAGACCGGCGAGCACCTCGGTGCGCCAGACCTTCGGGTCGGAGAGCCAGTCGGGGCGCAGGCCACGCAGCCGGGCGGCCGGGGACGGTGCGGACGTGGACAAGAGAGGTACCTGTCGTGCTCGGGCAGCGCCGGGCATGACCCTGGGCGTGCGTGAAGGGGCGCCGGAAGCGCTGCGCTCGGCGGCTGCGACGCGGCTGAGGTCACGGAAGGTGTCCCGCACCCTGGTGGGGGCGGCACGCGAGCCGACCCCGGCATCCGTCGATCTTACCCGCGCGCACCATCCGTCATCGCGTGAGCGTCTCCCCCGCGACGGGTGTCAGTGGTCGGCGCCCTTGCCGATGTAGATCTCGGCGAACGCGGCAGCGGCGGCCGGCGAGCGCAGAATCCTGCGCAGCCGGGCAGCCGCGACGCCCGCCTTGAACGGGTCACCCGATGACGTCCCGTGCAGCAGCTCCGAGAGCCACTGGGAGAACTCCTCGTACTGCCAGACCCGCGGCAGGCAGGCCTGCGAGTAGCCGCTCAGATCACTGTCGTCGCCGTCCGCGCAGGAGGCGACGAGTGCGTCGCCGAGGAACAGCGCGTCGTGCAGCGCCAGGTTCATGCCCTTCGCGGCGATCGGGGCGGCGAGGTGGGCGGCGTCGCCCGCGAGGTACAGCCGCCCGTAGGACATGGGCTCCACGACGTAGTTGTGCATGTCCAGGACGCGCTTCTCGATCAGTCGCCCCTCGGTGAGCGGCGGCGCCCCCGCCGCCGCGAGGCGGGCGTGCAGCTCGGACCAGACGCGCTCGTGCGGCCAGTTCTCGGGGTCGTCGCCGGGCGGGCACTCCAGGTAGTAGCGGGTGACCTCGGGGCTGCGGGCCATGTGGGCGGCGAAGCCGCGCGGATGGAGGCCGAAGACGACGCAGTCCGACGACGGCGGCGCCTCGGCGAGGAGGGCAAGCCAGCCGATGCCGTAGTCGTGCCGGGCGACGGTGGCCCGCTCCGGCCCCAGGTAGGTGCGCGTCACGCCGCGCGCGCCGTCGCAGCCCGGACGGCGTCGCAGTCGATGCGTACGCGCTCGCCCGTCCCCGGGTCCGTGTACGAGACCGAGGGGCGGTCCGTGTCGATGCCGTGCAGTTCCACCTCGCGTACGCCGAAACGGATGTCGCCGCCCGCGCGGTCGGCGTAGGCACGCACCAGGTCGGTCACCAACAGCGGCTGCGGGTAGACGAAGTGGCGGTGGCCGGACAGCTCGCCGTAAGAGAACCGGTCGGCCTCTCCCGCCCAGCGGAACTCGCATTCGCCGTGCGTCTGCGCGTGGGCCAGCAGCCGGTCGGCGAGGCCTCGCTCCTCCAGGGCGCGCACCGCCCACTCCTCGATGAAGCCGGCGCGGGGCCGCTGTTCGATGAACTCTCTGCTCTCCGTCTCCAGAACCACGCAGTCGACGGAGGCGGCCCGCAGGATGTTGGCGACGGTGAGTCCGGCCGGTCCGGCTCCTACGACGACGACGCGGGCGCGGCGTGGTGGCGCGGAGGGCTCGGGGGTCGAGGCGAGGTTCATCCGGAAATTATGACGCGGACACGACGAGAGTAGAGACCATCCCGACGGTGCCCGACGACCGCTTTTCCACCGAAGGGTCCGTCGTGGGCGGATACGCCGAGCCGGACGGCCTCCCCCGGATGTGGTGCGACAATCTGCCCAGGACCACGCCCTGTGCCCCGTCTCCGGCGCGTCGGTCCCGTTGCGGGAAGCGCCGGTCACGGACGTCCCCGGGGCATCGGCGCCCCGGCGGACCGGCGGTGGGGAGGAGTCGATGGTGGTGGAGTGGCGATACATCGCCAAGGGCGTGCGGGTCGTTCCCGAACCGGTGGCCACGCCCTTCATCTGGACGGGCGCGTACGCGGGCGCGTTCGCCCTGGTGACCGTGCTCGATCTGCTCGGCGCGCTCGACCGCACGGGGCTCGCGCTGGCGGCTCTCTCGGTGCTGGCCGCGCTGCTCGGACTGCGGGGCCGTTTCGTCGCGGCGCCGGGGACGGCCCTGCTGTGCTGGATGCTGCTGAACTTCTTCGCCGCCCACCCCATCGGAGAGATCTCCTGGGCCGGGCACCGGGACCCCGAGTGGATGGCCTGCTTGTTGGCCGCGGCTCTCGTCGGCACGGCCGCGGGCCGCGTCCTGCACGCGCGCGCCGCGTACCGCCGCGTCAGCCCGTACGACGGCACGGGCTGACCCCGCGGCCGACGTCGGTCGCCGAAATCCGTTTCCCGTGGCCCGGTGGTGCTCCTACTGTGGCGCGGTGACGACTCAAGTGATCGTTCTCAATGGTGGTTCCAGCTCGGGCAAGTCCGGCATCGCGCGGTGCCTTCAGGCGGTGCTGCCCGATCCGTGGCTGGCCTTCGGATGCGACACGCTGGTCGAGGCGATGCCCGCGTCCATGCGGACCGCGTCGGAGGGAATCGAGTTCGCCGCGGACGGCGCGGTGACCGTCGGCCCGGAGTTCCGGACGCTGGAGGCGGCGTGGATCGAGGGGATCGCGACGATGGCGCGGGCCGGTGCCCGCGTCATCGTCGACGAGGTCTTCCTCGGCGGCGCGGCGTCCCAGCAGCGGTGGCAGAAGTCCCTCGGCGATCTCGGGGTGTTGTGGGTCGGCGTCCGCTGCGACAGCAGGGTCGCCACGGGCCGGGAGACGGCACGGGGTGACCGCGTCTCCGGGATGGCCGCAGCCCAGGCGGACCTGGTCCACCGCGGCGTGCTCTACGACATGGAGGTGGACACCACGCACACCGAGTCCCTGGAGTGCGCGCGAGCCATCGCCGCCCGCGTCGTCCACGCCGCCTGAGGCCGTCGAAGTCGTTCTTTTCAGAACTCCCAGCCATTTCGCCACACCCAGCCATTTCGGCACACCCACGCATCGAAACACTCACGCATCGAATCACCCGCGCATCGAATGCGATCGAGGAGAACCATTTCCCCGAGCTTTCGCACGGCAGCCGGGGTTACGAGGCCGCGCGGTGACGCACGGCAATTCGTCTGGCCGCCACTGAGCCTCGCCGGAACGCCTGATGGCGTCCGGGGCACCAGGTGCCTCGGACGCCATCAGTGTGAGTGAAGAGGCGTGCGCACGCCTCCGCGACGGGTCGGTCAGTGACCCGGGCCCAGGCCGCCGTAGTAGCCGCCGAGCTGGTCGCGGTAGGCGGGGTCGCCCAAGTGCTTCTCCTTGTCGAACTCGGGCGCGTCCTTGATCTGGTCCTTCGTGCGCGAGACCAGGATCTTCCGCGCCTCGTGGTCGATGGCGGTGACGGTGCTCGCGGGCAGCAGCACCTCCTTGCCGAAGATCCACACGCCGGTGTCGACGACGATGTACTGGTTGGCGACATCGTTCGAGTGCTTGTCGACCTTGCCGATGTGGCCGTCCGCGGCCTCGACCTTGTAGCCCGTCAGGTCGTTGTCCGGGCCGTGCCCGGCGGTGGGAGCGTAGCTCCAGATTTCGTTGCTCATCGAGAACTCCTCAATTGGTTTTCCCTGAAAGGCAGGGATTCAAATAACGGGAGGGGATGATCAACCTCCAAAGCACCGGGTGCCCTGCCGGAAAGAGGCCAAACAGAAACTTCCGGCCGTCTCTCCCCGGCGGGCACCGTGGACGTGTCACAGCAAGTCGCGGGGCACGGATTCGTTCCAGGACCGCGAGAAGACCCGCCGGTCGCCCTCGTAGCCGTCCAGGGTGGCGTCCACCCGGAAGGTGTCCTCGTCGCAGCTGAGGACCGTGCGGGTCTCCACCCGTACGTCCCAGTCGTCGCGGCGGAAGGACATCGTCCAGGCCGACTCCCCGGTGGCGGAGGTGAAGTCCTCGGCCACGGACGTGTAGCGCTCGTAGGCCCGGCGGCCGACGTCCAGACGGATGTCCTCCATCCGCACCGTCCCCCGGTCCTTGACGATCTCCAGCTCCGCTGCGTAGTCGACCAGGTCGCGCTTGACCTGCCAGCGCTGCTCGGGGGCGGTCAGCTGGACCGGGCTGACGGGCCGCGTGCCCTCCGGGTCGCCGAAGGGCTGCTCGGGCAGCTCATCGGGCTCGGTCACCGGTCGGACCGGGAGCGTGAGGGTGCTCGAGGTCTCGTACACCGTCAGGAGCACCGGCTTGGGCGGCGGCCAGGCCAGCGGCCAGTACGAGGTGGACAGGGACAGGCGGATCCGGTGGCCGGGCGGGAAGGCCTGGGCGACGCCGTTGAGCGGGATGACCGCGCGGTAGCGGCGCCCGGGTTCCAGGGGGCGCGGATCGTCGTTGTGCGCCTCGTGGCGGGTGAGGTTGAGCAGGCCGTAGCTGACCCGGGTGGCGCTGCCGTCGGGGGCCACGTCGGAGAGGCGGGCCGCGACCATGGCGACGGGCTGGCTGACGCTCAGGTCCAGTTCGACGCAGGGCGAGCCGAGGATCTCGGTGCGCTCGGTCAGCAGGTCGGTCTCGAAGACGAGTGAGCCGCCGTCCTCCTCACGCTGGTCGTAGGGCAGGTCGGGGGGCGCGTTGTAGGAGGCCCACTTCCCGCCGAACTGGCCTACGGACAGCGGTGATTGGACGGATAGCCCCTCGGTGGGACCCGCGCCCTCGGCGGGACTCGCACCCCGCGCGGCCTCGGCCCGCGCCTCGGACTCAGGGATCGGTTCGGAGAGGCTGTGGCGCGTGAGGCGCCGCACGACGGGGGTGATGTGCGGGGAGGGCCAGGACGGCTCCCCCACCCAGCGGCCCGGACGCTCCTCGTACGACGTGGAGGGCGGCACGCTGTCCTGCATCCACGCCTGAAGCATCGGGCCGTCCATGACGCCGTTGTCGACGCCCTTCAGCCAGTGGTCCCACCAGCGCACCACTTCCTGGAGGTAGCCGATGGCGGGGCCCGGTTCGCCGAGGTGCGGGAACTTGTGGGACCAGGGGCCGATCAGCCCCTTGCGCGGCACGTCCAGGTTGCCCAGGAGCCGTGTCACGGCGTTCGAGTAGCCGTCCGCCCAGCCGCTGGACGCGAGGACGGGACAGCGTACGGCCTGGTAGTCCTCGCAGACCGAGGCGTGGCGCCAGTAGTCGTCGCGGCGCTGGTGCCGCAGCCATTCGAGCACCCAGGGGCGGGTGCCCTCCATGCGCTCGTGCCACATGTCGCGCCACCGGTCCCCCACCATGGCCGGGTCCGGGGGCATGGTGCCGTAGGCGAACATGGTGCCCGCCTCGGCGAGGTTGTCCGAGAGGAGGGCGCCGCCCATGTAGTGCATGTCGTCGGCGTACCGGTCGTCGGTGAAGGACGCGATGGCGATGGCGCGCAGGCTCTCGGGCTGCCGCGCGGCGACCTGGAGCGCGGCGAAGGCGCCCCAGGAGATCCCCATCATGCCGGTGGTGCCGTCGCACCAGGGCTGGTCGGCGAGCCAGGCGAGGACGTCCTCGGCGTCGGTCTGCTCCTGCTCCAGGTACTCGTCCTTGAGCACCCCTTCGGAGTCGCCGGTGCCGCGCAGGTCGACGCGGACGCAGGCGTAGCCGTGCCCGGCGATGTAGGGGTGGTGGATGGAGTCGCGCTCGGCGGTCAGGTCGCGCTGGCGGTAGGGGATGTACTCCAGGATCGCGGGGACGGGGTCCTGGTCGGAGGACGTCGGCCGCCAGATGCGGGCCGCGAGGCGGGTTCCGTCCGCCGCGGGGATGGTGACGTTCTCCTCTTCCTTGGTCTCGTACGGAAGGTCGTTCACATAGCGCAAACCGGGGACGCTCCTTCGTGTTGCGGCGGTGCTCGTGCGTCGAGCGCGCGTCAGGCGTTCTTCGTCTCGCGGCTGCCGGGTTCGGCCTCGTCGAAGGTGAGGCCGAGGGCCGCCACGCACTGGTCGTACTTGGCCCGCATGTCCTCCTCGTCCTCGCCGCCCGTGAAGATGTGCGCCAGCTCGTAGCTGTAGCTGTCCTGTTGGGAGGCGTCCGAGAGGCGCTGGCCCTCCTCGACGACCACGTCGATGCGCACGCCGGGGATGCGGCGTTCGATGCTCTCGATGTCCTTGCGGGAGGGCACATTGTGCACCGTGGCATCGGCGAACCAGCGGTGGTACCACTTGGCGGCCGTGCGGTATTCACCCTGGCGGTGCGGCAGCGCGGGGTCCTTGCCGAGCGCGAGGCTCAGCATGCAGTGGTGGTTGGGCACGCCGTCGACGTACTGGAACATCTCCGCGTGCGACTGGGAGTGGCGCGGGTTGATCTCAAGGAGGTTGAGCACGTCGGACCGCGGGTCGTAGAAGTACTCGATGCTGAAGGTCGCCGCGTCCATGCCGATCTGCCGCATGACCCGCTCCGACACGTCCCGCAGCCGTTCGAGGACGGGCTCGGGGAGCCGGGAGGGGTACTGGTGGCGCAGGAAGCACGACGAGTCGGGGTACTGGATCGAGTCGAGGATGCCGTAGACGGTGACCTGTCCCTCGTGGACATAGCCCTCGACCGCGACCTGGATGCCGTTCAGCGCGCCCTCGGCCAGGCACACCTGGCCGCCCACGTCGGCCATCTCCGGGGGCAGCTCGACGCGGGCGAGTATGTCCTCGAACGGCCGCCCGATGCGCCCCATGCCTTCCCGGATGCGGTCGGCGGCCTCGGTGAACTCGGTCTGGTCACCGACCCCGTAGGCCAGTTCCGAGGAGTAGGACAGGGCCGGCTTGAGCCACATCGGGAAGTCCATGCCCTCGGGGGGCTTGGGGTCGGCGCTCTCCATGTCGACCCGGCCGAAGGGCGGATGCGCGTCGGTGACCCGCTGCTGCTCCAGACGGCTCCAGTACTTGTGCTCGCACTTGACCACGGACTCAAGACTGGTGCTGCGCGTGCCGTAGCGCTCGCTGAGGATCGGCACGAGCGTGCTGACGGGGAAGTCCCAGTAGCCGACGATCGCGTCGATGTGGCCGTCGAACGCGTCGAGGATCCGCTCGGCCTCGGCGAGCAGTCCGGGGACCGACACCTCGCCGTTCTGGAGCTCGTCGATGGTGAGCAGCGGGTGGAAGACGTAGTCCTGCGCGTCGGGCACGGCGCGCAGCGTGGGCAGGTTGGCCTCGTCGAGACCGAGTACGAAGATGTTGTGCGGCATGGCGCCCTTTCGATCGCGGGGTGCCGGCAGCAGGTGCGCTGAGTGGCAGGGATGGCCGCGTACCCACGCCGCGGTGGCGCAATCACCACCCTCCTTCCACGCAGGCCCCGGCTCCCCCGTCCAGTGATCCACGGGGAGTGGGGCACGTGTGCGGCACGGTTCGCCGGGCACCAGGGACGACGACAGTCGCGGGAGCGAGCCCCGAGCATCCAAGGAATCCATGAGGCCAGAGGTGCACCCAGCCGGTCCGGCACATCACTGTGCGTCATCACCCGAGTGGTGGGCGGCCCCGGAACAGCGGAGTGTGGTGAGAGGGCCAAGGAGTGGGCTTCGCCCCGTGGGGCCCACAGAGAGCGGAGGTGCGTGATGGTCGCCGACACGGCCGCACCGACGCCCCCGGTACGCCTGCTGACCCTTCCCGGCGTGTACGCGCCGCAGGACGACACGGGCCTCCTCGCCCGCGCACTGTGCCGCGAGGCCATCGGTCCGGGCACGGAATTGCTGGACCTCGGCACCGGCAGCGGTGCGCTGGCCGTCCATGCGGCGCGGCTGGGTGCCCAGGTGACGGCCGTGGACATCGCCTGGCGTGCCGTCCTGACCGCACGGCTCAACGCGCGGGTGACGCGCCAGCGCATCACCGTCCTGCGGGGCGACCTCACGGCCGCCGTACCCGGCCGGTCCTTCGACTTCGTGGCGAGCAACCCTCCGTACGTGCCCTCTCCCTCCGTCCTGCTGCCACGGCGCGGCGCGGCGCGTTCCTGGGACGCGGGGCGGGACGGTCGCGCGGTGGTCGACCGCATCTGCGACGCGGCGCCGGCTGCGCTGCGCCCCGGAGGCGTGCTGCTCATGGTCCATTCCGCGATGTGCGACACGGACGCCACGTTGCGCCGTCTGTCGAAGGTCGGTCTGGAGGCCTCGGTCGTCGACCGCGCCCTCATACCGTTCGGTCCCGTCCTTCGCTCGCGCCGGGCCTTCCTGCGCAGACAGGGACTGCTGGACGATAGGAGCGGCGAGAACAACGGCGAAAGCGTCGAGAACGGCGAGAACGGCGAGAACATGGAGGAGCTGGTGGTCGTCCGTGCCGAACGCACCTGACCCCGCGCCGACCGCACGGGACCAGCGCCCCCGCCGCGTCACCATCGACCCCGAAGGTCCCTTGCTCGTCGAGGGGCCTGTCGAAGTGGTGGGCGACGACGGCAAGGTCGTCGCTTCCCGGCGCTTCACCGCCGCGATCTGTACCTGCCGCCGCAGCCGGACCTACCCGTGGTGCGACACCAGCCACCGCCGCCGCGTCAGGGGAGACGACGAGACCACGTCCGAGGAAGAACCAGAGGGCGACACCGACACCGAGGCCGCCGAGAACACCGAGGGGGAGGACGTACCCGATGTCCGCTGAGAGCCAGAGTCCCTCCCTCGTCGGCGGTGCGCGCGAGTCGCGCCGCGCGAGCCCCGCCCTGCCCGAGCCCCGCGGGGTGCTGTCCCGTCTGGTGATCAGCACCCTGCGCGCCGGGGGCAGCCCCGGGCCGCTGCCCATCGACACCCACGACGCCGACCCCTACGGGGACGACCTCCAGCTCGCTCTCTACACGCTCTACGAACTGCACTACCAGGGCTTCGACGGCGTCCGCGAGGACCTCGAATGGGACCCGGAGCTCCTTGGCCTGCGCCGCGCGCTCGAAGGGCGCTTCCTGGGTGCCCTGCGCGCCAACTGCCGTTCCACGGACAGCGCCGAACGCGCCCTGGCCGACCTGCTTGTGGAGCCCATCGGGCACAGCGACACCAGCGTCAGCCACCACCTCCAGCGCGACGGGGAACTGTGGCAGTTGCGGGAGTACGCGGCGGCGCGCTCGCTGTACCACCTCAAGGAGGCCGACCCGCACGCCTGGGTCATCCCGCGGCTGCACGGCCGGGCCAAGGCGGCGATGGTGGCCGTCGAGTTCGACGAGTTCGGGGCCGGGCGTGCCGAGGACATCCATGCCCGTCTCTTCGCCGACCTCATGGAGGATCTCGCGCTGGAGACGGCGTACGGGTACTACCTCGACGCCGCTCCTGCCGAGGTGCTCGCGACGGTCAACCTGATGTCCCTGCTCGGCCTGCACCGGGCGCTGCGCGGCGCGCTTGTGGGGCACTTCGCCGCCGTCGAGGTGACCTCGTCGCCGGGCTCGCGGCGGCTGGCCAAGGCCATGCGCAGGAGCGGCGCGGGGAAGGCGGCCGAGCGGTTCTACGACGAGCATGTGGAGGCCGACGCCGTGCATGAGCAGGTGGTGCGCCGCGACGTGATCGGCGGTCTCCTGGAGAGCGAACCCGGCCTCGAGTCCGACGTGGTCTTCGGCATCGAGTCCACGGGCTTCCTGGAGGACCGCCTGGGCGCACGGTTCCTGGCCGCCTGGCGCGACGAACGCAGCGCCCTGCGCGAGCCGTTGACACCGACGCACTGACGGCGGCCGGACTGACGACGGCGGGCTGACGACGGCGGGCCGAGGCGAGCATCACCTCGCGTGTGCGGACACGGCCTCCCCGCGCACCTTGCCGATCTGGGCCAGCGCCTCCCGCAGGCTGGTGGGCCGCAGCGCGCCGCGCACCGCGGGACCGGCCCAGCCGGGCCCGCCCAGCATGACCACGGGACGGCCGCGGGCCCCGCGTACGCCCCAGCGGGTGTCGGCGATGTGCCGGGCCAGCGGGACGCTCGCGGTGGAGCGGGCCTGTGCCCACAGGACGACGACGGCCGGGCCCGTCCTGCGCACGGCCGCCGAGACCGCCTCGACCGGCACGGCGGCGCCGAACATGCGCTGGGGGACGCCGAGTTCGCCCAGCGCCGCGCTGAGCGCCTCCAGCGGCAGGGAGTGCTGCTCACCCGGTACGCAGGCCAGGACGAGGGGGGTGCTCGCGGCGGGCGCGCTCGGTGGGGTCGCAGGGATCGGGGCGGTGGCGCAGCGGTGCAGGGTGCGGGAGACGTGCCAGGACAGCAGGTGCTCGACCTCCACGTAACGGTCGCCGGCCTCTTCCCACTTGCGGCCCACCGCGTGCAGGGTCGGCACCATCACCTCCTGCCAGGCGGTGACCAGGCTGTGGTTCTCCACCGCGTCGGTCAGCAGATCCTCCATGGTGGGGGCATCGAGCCGTACGGCGGCGCGCGAAAGTCCCCGTCGTTGGCGCACGAACGCGTCGGGTGACCCCGCCGGCGCCGGGCGCCGAGTCCGCCTGGGCCGCGGCACGGCGGCCGGCCCTGCGGCGGTCTCGGCGGCGGCTTCGGGGTCGAGCAGCTTGAGCGCCTCCTGGGCGGCCTCGGCCGGCGGCACCCCCGCCGAGGTGAGGCGGCCCATCTCCTCCACCATGGCGATGTCCCGCGTGGACCAGCGCCGGTGGTGACCGGGGTCGCGCCGGGCGGGGCCCAGACCGTACCTGCGGTCCCAGGTGCGCAACGTCGTCGGTGACACCCCCAGCCGTCGCGCCAGAGCACCGGTGGTGACTCCCGTGCTCGCCGACTCGCCGTCCTGACCGTGGTGTTGCCCCTCGCTCATCCGGCCACGATACGACGCACAACCGATGCGAGTTGCAGAGCGTGAGCGGCTGTTTCCAGGATGACCGGATCGCGGCTACGGCGAAGGCGCGACTGCCCGTTTCCGATCGGTCGTACGGCGAGTGTGATCGCCACGAGGAGCTGACGAAGCGTCGATGAGCACACCGGTGCAACAGCCGATGCGAGTCCCCGCCGGTGAGCGGGCCCCGGATCTGGCCAGGGGCCTGGCCGGCGGGGACGAGGCGAGCCTCGCGGTGGTGTACCGCCGGTGGGGGCCGCTGGTGCACGCCCTGGCCCAGCGCGCGCTCGGCGACAGCCGGGAGGCGGAGGACATCACGCAGCAGGTGTTCCTGGCCGCGTGGCGCGGCGGGGCGGGGTACCGTCCCGAACTCGGCAGCCTGGCGGCCTGGTTGACCGGCATCACGCGGCACAGGATCGCGGACGCGCTGGCGGCGCGCAGCCGCCGGGCGGCTCTCGTCGAGGGTGCCGGGGTGCAGTACGCCGCCATGGATCACCGCGCCCAGGAGGGCATGGACTCGACGGTCGACCGGACCCTGATGAAACAGGAGCTGGCGAGGCTCCCGGGCCCGCAGCGGACGGTGCTGCGCCTGGCGTTCTACGAGGACCTCACGCATCCGCAGATCGCCGAGTGCACGGGGTGGCCGCTGGGCACGGTCAAGAGCCATGCGCGGCGCGGCATGCGCAGTCTGCGCCTCCGCCTTGAGGGCGCGCAGGACGACGAATGAAGAATTCCTCGCGCGGGTGCATCCGCGCGGCCCGTGCGGACGGAAGCAAGGGGTAGCTCAGCTCGTCATATCCGCTGTGAGCTTGAGGTCGGCAGGATCGCCCGGACCCTGCTTCCTGTTCGGCCTCAGCGGAGTCGGTGCCGCTGAGGCTTGTCGTCGTCGTTGCCCCCGAAACGGCGACCGAGCGGGCCGTGGGCGGCGCACGTGTCGTGCGGCGCCGCCCACGGCCGCGTCTCAGGCTGCGTAGCCCTTCGGCGGGATGAGGGTGGCGAGCTGGGCGAAAGAGAGCCAGTAGATCTGGTTGCCGCCGAAAGAGGCGGGGTCGGCGATGAGAACCGTGCGGTTCGCGTCGTCGTAGCCGATGACCGTGAAGTAGTGGTAGATCGTCTGGTCCGACGGATAGCCGGGCGGCTGGTTGCCGGGCGGGGCCACGATGTTGGTCACCAGCGGGTAGTTGTTGTCGATGTCCAGGACGATGTCGTTCCACAACAGGTCCTTCTGGGCCTGGGTGGGCGGATCGTTCGGCATCTCCTTGGTCTCGTACCAACCGGTGCCGAGGTTGGCGTTGAGCACGCCGGTCACCTGGCCGATGTGGTCGGTGCCCGCCTCGGTGGTGCCGAGCTGCGCGGCCAGGGCGCCCTGGCTCGGCGGGGCGATCCGTGCGGACAGGGCGATGCGGGTGGCGGCGGGTCCGCACCAGTAGCCGGTCTCCTGGACCTGGTAGTCGACCGGGAGCGTGTGGGCGCTCGCCGTCCTCGCACCGCCGACGCGCAGGCGGGTGCCGGGCTCGTTCTGACCGCTGACGACCGCGGTCCCGGCCTTGGAGCCGTGGCCGAGCACGGAGACGCTGTGCGGGTGCGCTGGTTCGGCCTGGGCGGCGGCCGGGGTGACGAGGGCGCCGACCGCGGCTGCGGCGATCGCTGTGGAGACAAGTCTCTTGCGCATACGGGCTCCTGGTGTGGGGGGCGTGAAGAGTGCGGGGGCGTGCGGGATGCGAGACCCGGCGCCCGGGGGTCAGGGGATCGGCGGGACCGAGGGGCCTTCCTGGGCGAGCAGGTCGCGGGCGAACTGCTCCCACTGGGCGTAACGGTCGGGGTAGGCCGAGACCTGGACGGCCTGGCAGACGTCGCCCGGGGGCATCGTCTGCCAGCCGTCGATCTGGATCAGCCCCGGGTTGCTGCCGTAGGGCGCCACTCCGTAGAAGGACTTGGACGAGGTGGCGACGTCGGTGATCTGCTCGGGGGTGCCCCAGCCGGTGCTGGGGCGCTGCTGGAAGATCCCCAGGGAGTCGTGGTCGACGGGCGTCAGGTAGTTGACGAACTTCGACTCCTGCATGGCGGTCATCAGCGCGATGACCAGGCCCTGTTCGGGGATCTGCGCGCCCTTGCCGACACCGATGACGGTGCGAGCGTTGGCGAGTTCCTCGGGGCCGAGGTCGGCCGCGGTCCGGAACGTCCGGTGCAGTTCGGCATCGGAGGCCCGCTGAAGGGCCCTGGCCGTCGCGCCGTCGACCGAGCCGGTCCGGGGCAGCCCGTGGCGTTCCTGGAACCACTTCAGGCCGTGCCCGGAGGCCTCCGCGGAGGCCCTGGGGGGTTCGGAGGCCCCTGCGGCGCCGGGCACGGCGCAGAGGGTGCCGAGCACGGCGAGCGAGGCGGCCACGGCCGCGCGGCGGGTGAGGATACGAGTAGTAGTGCGCAACGCCACTCCTTCATCGGATCGTCGATGCGTCCCTCGTGCCGTGCGCACGGGTCCACAGGTGGACGCGCGTTGACCTAGGAAGCGCAGGGCGGGATGTCGGGACGCAACGCGGTGGGGGGATGCGTGGGCAACAACAGCGCGGCCAGCTTCCTGGCATGGCCATGCCAGGCGCAATCGATGAAAGCCCAGACTTACGACCCGCAACTGCGCAGCAGCGCTCGCCCTTCCGCGGTCGCGACATGCAGCGAGCGTCCCGCTCTGCGGACCGTGGTCACAAGACCTGCCGCGCGCAGGACTTTGACGTGCTGGCTTATGGCCGGGTGGGTGACCGCGAGCTGACGGGCGAGCTCGACCGTGGACGCCCCGGTGCGGGCCGCCTTGAGGACGGCGGCGCGCGTCTGCCCGATGAGCGGCCCCAGCGCGCCGTCGTCCGGGCGGTCGGGAGGCGTGGGATGGGTCCAGTCCATCGCGTGGTCGATGGGATACACCAGGACGGGGGGCAGTTCACCGTCGGCGAGCGTGACGGGCGTGGGCCAGCAGAAGAAGGAGGGCTGCAGGGTGAGCCCCCGGCCGTCGAGCCGCAGGTCCTGGTCCACGGGATAGTCGACCTCCAACACCGGTGGGCGCCAGCGGAGTTGATGCCCCAGACCCGCCAGCAGCCCGTCGGTCCCGCCGTCCAGGAGGCTGTGCAGCCGGATGATGCGGTCGGCGTCGATCTGGGCGTGGATGCGCGACCAGAACGGCGCGAGCGCCTCCAGGTGGTACGTGTGGAGAGCTTGCCCCAACTGCCGCAGCGCGGCGGCGTCACCGCGCGCGAGGGACTCCGTCCAGCCCGGAAGGCGACGCGACGCGGCCACCCGCGTCAGATCGGTGCGCAACCGCGGGCGGGGCGTGCGCACGAGCGTGTCGACCGCCGCGCGGAGCGTCTCGTCTTCCCCGTGGGTGGGGGTGAGGAAGTCGGGAGAGCAGCCGTGCGGCGGCAGGAGGGGCGAGAGGAGGCGGCAGCTGTCCGACAGTCGCGGTCTCGCCCACCGCCTCCATTCACCGAACACCCGCGCCCCGTCGCGCCGTTGCAGCGTCTGTACGCTGTTGCTGATCTCCCACAGGAAGTCCGGCCCCGATGCGACCCGCACCCGCGCCAGGTCCTCGGCCGTGAAGTGCACCCGCAACATGGCCTGTCTCTCCCCCTGTCCCCCGTAACCGGCCTTCTTCTGCCCGCCGCGTCACTGATCAGTCGTAGTCGCCGGACGGCAGCGGCCAGCTCCGCACTCCCGTGGTGAAGGAAGCGGCGGGGCACACCCTGCTCCACGCCTCCTGGGAGCGGGCACGCCTCTGTGTGTCCATCCCCGCGAATCGGCACCGGTAGCGGCGGCCTTGACGACTGTGCGGGTCGTGACGGATGTACAGGTGCAGTACCACCGACCCGTCGCCGGGAGTGTCGGGCTCCTGGAACGGCGTGGTCACCATGTGCACACGGCTGACCGAGGCCGCCGGGAGTTCCACGGTCCCTCCGCCGGCGCGGCGCAGCCGCAAGGCCGACCGGTCGCCGGGCACCACGCGCACCTCGACGACGGAGCGGCTCTCGCGCAGCCAGTGGACGATCATGGGCAGCCCGATGAGCAGAAGGAAGCCCGCGATCACGGCGGCGGCGACGGGCTCGTCGGCGGCGAGCAGCAGCCCGCCGAAGCCGAGCCCCGCCATTGTCGTGGCGACGGCGCCCAGCAGCCGGCGCAGATGCGTTTCCCCGTCCGCGGCGCTCCAGAGGGCCTCGCCGTCCGTGCCGGCAGCATCGACGTCCTCGTATTCCCGCATGCCCTCATGATGACCGCGGGGCCTGGCGGCACCAATGGGGCGGGGACCCTCAAGTTTAGCTCTGAAGAGGCGAGTTGGAGGGATGTGCACTCCTGCCGTCGGGCACCACAGCCGAAGGACGGGGTGTCCGAAGGGGGTGGGGGCATGCGGATGTACTTCAGGCGGGCCACGACGGCGGTGGCCGGGCGACGGGCCCTTGGGGTGCACGACGTCGCCTATCTGGCGGGTGGGGCGCGACGGGTGGTGGAGTGCGCCATGATCGCGCTGGCCGAGGGCGGGCTGCTCAGGCTCAGGGCTTCGCGGGTGCAGGCCGTGGACGGGGAGCTGCCCGAGCACCCGGTCGAGCGCGCCCTGGTCACGGCGTGCCTGCGCAGCCGCGGCGCGGCGGCCGTGTGCGCGGAGTTGCGGGAGTCTCCCGAGGTGGAGGAGATCGGTGAACGGCTCGCGGAGTGGGGCCTGGTGACCAGGGCCCGGCACCTGCCGACCCGGGTCGGCAGGCAGCGGCTCCAGACGGCCGAGGAGGACGGGAGCCTGCCGGACTACGTGTTCGGCGGACCCGAGGTCCTCCCGAAGGGGACGGTCCAACGCAGCGTCACGGAGGCGCAGTTGGTCCCGTCCACCCTGGGCCGGACCCTGATCCGGATGGGCAAAGCCCTGGAGCACGACTCCGACCACTTTGACTCCGGCTTCGGCTGTGGGGGCGGAGGCGGCGGGAGCGACTGAGCGGAAACGACTGAGGAGGAACGCGCGAGCCCGCGCCCGTAGGGGCGACGATCCATCGTCCCCGGGCGCGGGCTCGCGCGTGACCCGCTCGGCTCCTAGCGCAGGGTGGTGCCGAAGATCGCCGCGACGTCCGGGGCCCCGACGTCCTTGGGGCCGAAGGCGACGGAGTCCGTGGCGGTCAGGCCGGTGGAGGTGCCGCGCAGCGACCAGAGGGCGCCCGCCTGGGCGTTCTCCCGGGCGGAGGACACCGCCAGGTCGCGGTGTCCGTCGCCGGTGACGTCGAGCAGCGCCGCGGCCTGCCCGAACTGGTCGTCCGCCTCGGCGACTCCGGGAACGCCTGCCGTGTCCTGGTGGAAGGCCTGGGCTCCGGAGCCCGTCACGCCGTTCGCGCTTCCGTGCACGAGGACGACGGCGCCCGCGTCGCCGACGGCCTTGACGTCCTCGCCGACGACACCGAGGGCGATGTCCGCGTAGCCGTCACCCGTCACGTCGGCGACGGAGAGAGAACTGCCGAAGCGGTCGCCCTCTTCCTCGGCGCCGGGAATGCCGGGCAGGTCCTGGTCGAACTTCTGGACGCCCGCCTTCAGGCCGTCCGCCGAGCCGTAGGCGACCATGACCTTGGACTCGTAGTCTCCGTCGCCGACGACCAGGTCGTCGTAGTGGTCGCCGTTGACGTCGCCGACGCCGAGTGCTCCCCTGGATCCCGGCGCGTCACCGCGCTTGAAGCCGGTGGGGCTGCCGTACAGGATGCTGTTGCCCCACTCGCCGTCGCCCGCGTAGTCGTTGACGGCGATGTCGGTGCGGCCGTCGCCGTTGATGTCGCCGACGGCCTCCGGGATCACCGGGCCCTGGACGGAGAGCGGTCCGTCGACGCACGTCTCGGGCTTCTCCCGGCAGACGGGGTTGGGGCGCTCGTCGCTGTCGTAGCTCCACCACTGCGACTTGTCCATGAAGTCGAGGGTCGCGGCCGGGGCGCCGGTGCGCGCGATGGGGCCCTTCCACAGGCGGGCCTTCTGCTCGACCGGGTCGTCGCCGTGCGAGCCCACCAGGTCGAACAGGGCCAGGTCGGTGGTGCCGTCGCCGTCGAAGTCCCCGGCCCGCGGGGAGAATCCGAAGGTGCTGATGCCGGTGCCGCCGGTCAAGCCGCTCGGAGAGCCCCACAGGATCACCGAGCCGACGCCGGCGGGCCGCGTGCCGATCACCACGTCCGTGTACCCGTCCGCGTCCAGGTCGGCCTTGGTGAAGTGCCTGCCGAACTCCTGCTTGGCGGTGGCCGCGCCGGGCACCCCGCTCGTGGAGCGGCTGATGATCTTCTTGTTGGCGGGGTCGAGACCGTCCTTGGAGCCGTAGGTCACCACGACGTACCCGGCCTTGGCCTGGCCGGAGACGGTGCCGCCCGGGGCGCCGACCACGAGGTCGGCGTAGCCGTCGCCGTTGAAGTCGTCGGTCGCCTTCTCCGCGGCGGCGCTCGCGCGGCCCGCGTCGGCGGCCGGGGTGGCCGCCTGGGCGCTGCCCGCCCCGATGGCCAGGGCCGAGAGGCCGCTGCCCACGAGCAGCGAGGCGGCCATCAGGGGCAGGGTGCGACGGGCTGAGCGACTGGCTCGCGACATACGGGTTCCCTTTGGTTCAGAGTTCGGCCGGTCGGCCGCCCGGCGGAGTTCACCGCCGGTTCATGACGGCCGATCACTTGACCCTCCACGGCCACCAAAGGTTGTATGCCGCCCCACGCCGCTCAGCCGCCCCACCCGCCGGGACTACTGCGGCACGTTCAGGACGAAGTCGAAGTCCGCCTCCTTCGTGTTGCCGACGGTGCGTACGTTCATGAGCAGCCGGGCGTCGAAGATCGGGTCCGTGTTGTTGCGCGGCTCACCGGGGAAGTACAGCTGGGTCGTGAGCACCGGGCGCCCCGGGGCCTGCACCTTGACGTGCAGGTGCCGGGTGCGGCCCGGATAGAGGCCGGGCACGATGGTGGTGAGCCTGAACGCGCCGTTGGCGTCGGTGAACTGGTGCCCGCGGAAGCGGAATCCCGTGTTGTCGTACGTCCCGTAGGTGTCGGCCTGCCAGAAGTCCATCAGGACCCGGGGAATCGGCCGACAGGCCCGCCCGAAGACGTAGCCGGTGACGGTGAGCCGTACGCCCGGTGTGCCGGGCTGGAGGAGCGAGGTGCGCCGGGGGGAGTTGGGTTTGAAGTAGGGCCCCTCCATCTGCGGGGGCGTCGGGTCGTCGCCGTCGTCACAGGCCGGGGTCGCCTCCGGGGCCACGCCCCGGTCGCCCGCGGTCCTGGCCAGGGCGGGGACGCCCATGAGGGCCACGGGCAGGGACATGCCCACCGCGGCGGCCGCTCTCAGGACGGTCTTGCGGCTGGGGCCGCCGCCGCCCTCACCGTCGGCACGTGAGCCGTCGGCACGTGAGCCGTCGTCAGGTATGCCGTCTCCGGTCGTGCCGATCTCGCGCTCCATCGCTCCTCCTGGGGGGGTGGGGTGGGTTCCGGATCGGCTCCGAAGCTATGCGGAGGGCCCGGCGCGGGCGATGGACTCAAGGCGGTGGTCGTGGTGAATATCGCCACCGCCGCGCCGGAAGTCCCCGGGACTTGCGCCGGTCTCGCGGCGGAAGAAGCGGCAGAAATAGGCCGGGTCGCCGAAGCCGACCCGGGCCGCTATCTGACGGACCGACAACTCCGTACGCAGCAGCAGGCGCTTGGCCTCGTGCACCCGGGCCTGCCGGATCAGTTCGCCGGGCGTGCGGCCCGTGGACACCTTCACCGCCTCGCTGAGGTAGCTCACGGAGACGCCCAGGTGCTGCGCGCACCCGCGCACGGACCGCAGAGCCCCCTCTGGAGTGCCGAGCAGCAGCACGAACTCCGCGGCGACCGAGCCGGGCCGCGAGCGCGGGGCGGGCGCGTCCGGTACCGGGTGGTGTGCGGGCAGCCGCGCCGCCCGCACCACCAGGACGTGCAGCAGGGCCCGCAGCACGCTCTGGAATCCGTCGGCGCCCGTTCGGTACTCGGCGTCCAGCTCGGCGACCAGGCGCGCGGTCCGGTCGGCCGCGTCGGCGGGGAGTTCGAGACAGGAGCGCCGGCCGAGCCCCCGCAGCGCGTGGCGGTCCGCGGGGTGGTCCAGGAGGAAGTCGTCGGTGAAGAGGATGACGTGCCCGTCCAGGCCGTCGGCGTTCTCCCAGTGGTGGACCTGGCCGGGCGCGATGAAGCACAGGGCGGGCGGCCGCAGCGCGAAGCGGGTCAGATCGACGACATGGCTGCCGGTGCCGCCGGTGACGTGGACGATCTCGTGGAAGGTGTGCCGGTGCGGGAACGCCGCGCGGGACATCGGCCCGATGGTGTCGAAGGTGCCGATGGCGAACGGCAGCGCGTTGGGCATCGGCACTTCAAGACGATGCGTCGGCATGTCCTCCTCACCGGGTGGCCCGCTGCCCGGTAACCCGCTGTTCCCCTCGCCGGGCAAGACCGTTGTGCCGCGCATGCGTACGCTCCCCACCACGACCGGCGGCTGGTCCAGACCAGCCGAATCCCCCACCATGGCATGCGCGGGTCACCGGTGGGCAGGGGGTGACCACGGTCCGCCACTGAGCCGAGAGGGGCTCCCGGCGTGACAATGGTGGTGCGGAGCACGCCTGCCGTTGCGGAGAGGCGGGACAGGAATGCCCTACATAACAGTCACGGCTCTGAGCCACCCCGGGCTCGTGCGCGATCACAACGAGGACAGTCTGGCCGTCGGCCCGTGGACGCTGTGCGGGACCACGACCGAGAACCCGCAGACGCTGGGGTTCCCGCTCGGCAACCCCCTCGTCGTCGCGGTCGCCGACGGCATCGGCGGCCAGCCCGGCGGCGAGGTGGCCAGCGGCATCGTCGTACGGCAGCTGGCGTCGCTCGGCGCCTCGCTGGACGGCGAACAAGCCGTTCGTGACGCGCTGGACGTCTGCAATCACGCCGTGTACGCGGCCGCCGAGATCGACCCGGAGCTGACCACCATGGGGACGACGGTCGCGGGTGTCGTGGTCATCGGCAAGGAACTCCTGGTGTTCAACGTCGGTGACAGCAGGGTGCTCGACGTGAGCCGCGGCGGCGCCCGCGACACGCTTCGCCGGATGAGCGTCGACGACAGCCCGCCGCCCGCTCCGGGCCGGCGCACCACGTCGATCGTCACGCAGGCGCTCGGCGGTGCCCTCCGGTTCAGCGCGGTCACACCGCACGTCAGCACGGTGCCGCTCGTCGGGGGTGAACGCTTCCTGGTCTGCTCCGACGGCTTGACCGACCCCGTGCCCGAGGACACCCTCGACGAGATCCTCACGGCCCACGACGGCGGCCGGGCGGTCTTCGAACTATGGAAGGCCGCCATCGACGCCGGTGGCCCCGACAACATCACGCTCGCGCTGATCAGCGTCGTCGACGACGACTAGCCGCCCGGCCGGTCGTGCCCACCGAGAAGCCGGGGACCACTGGTGCGATCACGTACGCTCGGCGGATGGCGAAGTATTTTGACGTGCACCCCGACAACCCCCAGCCCCGCAGCATCAGCACCGTGGCCGACAGCATCCGCTCCGGCGCGCTGATCGCGTATCCGACGGACTCCTGTTTCGCGCTGGGCTGCCAGCTGGGCAACCGCGACGGCCTCGACCGCATCCGGAAGATCCGGAACCTGGACGATCGCCACCACTTCACCCTGGTGTGCCAGAACTTCGCGCAGCTGGGTCAGTTCGTGCACATCGACAACGACGTGTTCCGTGCGATCAAGGCCGCGACGCCGGGCAGCTACACCTTCATCCTTCCCGCGACGAAGGAGGTGCCGCGCCAGCTCCTGCACCCGAAGAAGAAGACCGTCGGCGTCCGCATCCCCGACCACGTCGTCACGCAGGCCCTGCTCACCGAGCTCGGCGAGCCGCTGCTCTCCAGCACACTGCTCCTGCCCGACGAGGAGGAGCCGCTGACGCAGGGCTGGGAGATCAAGGAACGGCTCGACCACGTGGTGGACGCCGTGGTCGACTCGGGCGACTGCGGCACCAGCCCCACCACGGTCATCGACTTCTCCGACGGCGAGGCCCAGATCGTGCGCCACGGAGCGGGCGACACCTCGCGGTTCGAGTAGCCCCTCCGGCCAGGCGTGGGCTCAGCCGGTGAGGCCGGTGACCCGCATCGTGATGTTCAGGCGGCCCGAGGTCAGGCCGGTGGCGGGGTCCGCGGTGCCCTCGTGGACCTTGGGCACGCCGTGGAAGACGTAGCGCGAAGGCCCGCCGAAGACGAACAGGTCGCCGGAGGCCAGTTCGATGTCGGTGTAGGGCTTGGTGCGGGTCTGGGTGTTGCCCACGCGAAAGACGCAGCTGTCGCCGATGGACAGGGAGACCACCGGGGCCGACGACCGCTCGTCCTTGTCCTGGTGCATGCCCATCTTGGCCTGCCCGTCATAGAAGTTGATCAGCGCCGTGTCCGGGGTGTAGTCGGCCGCGGACGAGACGTCCCCGTACGCCGCCGTCAGCGCCCGGCGGCCCAGGTCGACCATCCAGTCCGGGAACGCGGCGACCCGCCGGCCGTTCACGTCACCGGCGGTGCGCGTGTACTGGTAGGGCCGCCAGTGCCAGCCGACGCACACCGTCTGCACCGACATGACCCCGCCGCGCGGCAGCTCGGTGTGGCGGATCGGCACCGGCCCGGTGGCCCACTCCCGGCACGCCGTGACGAGTGCGCGCTGCTGGTCCGGGGTGAGCCACTGCGGCACGTGCACCGCGCCGGGCGCGATCTCCGTGGTGGGGCGGGGAATCAGGGCGCTCACGCGGTCACCTCGGCGGGCGGACAGGTGGTGACCCAGCGGTGGCGTACGTCCCAGGTGGCGCCGTCGGCGGTGGCGCCCCGCAGGCCGTGGAGCACGTCGTCCCCGGCGAGCGCGGGGACGCGGGAGTCCTGGAGGGAGGCGAAGGCGTAGCTGCGGGCCGGGTCCCAGTCGGTGGAGTGGCGCAGACGGCGGGCCAGCTGGGCGAGGCCGAGCGGGGCCGCGGCCAGGACCCAGGCGTCCGGCGCCGCCGCGGTCAGGCGGATCGCGGGGCGCAGCCAGGACGCGGCCGTCTCGGGCCAGCTCACCGTGGTCAGGACCGTGCCGCCGCGGGCCGTCCATGCCGCGGTGAAGGCTTCGGCGGCGGCTCGGGAGGCCGTGTCGCGGCCGTGGCCGATGGTGACGGTCTCGATCCGCGCCTTCGGGAGCGTCAACAGGCCGATGAGGGCGGCGAGTTCGGCGTCGGTGTGCGGGGCGGGCGCGGGCAGGTCCGCGTGGGCGGCCTGCTCGGCGGCGCCGATCAGGGGCGAGCGGGATGACTCCCGCTCCGTCAGGATGCTCATGGTGTGCCGGTGCTTTCTGGGTCTGCCTTCCAGCGAGCGTACTGATCGGGCAGGCAGACCGCACAGGGGCGGTATCCGGCGGCGAGCGCGGTGGCCTCGTCGGGGAAGAACACCCGGTGGGTGGCGTAGCCGCCGCGGGCGACGGCCCGCAGCGCCGAGGGGCAGTCGAGGCGGCCGTACAGCCGTCCGCGGCGGTGTCCGCCCAGGGTGCCCGGTGTGCCGCTGGGGTACGGCTCTCCGTCCGGGCCGCACAGCGTGTACCTGCGCGGGTCCGGCCGCCCGGCCGGGGCGGGGTTCACGCCGCGTCGTGGAAGACCAGGCCGAGCGTGTGCCGCCGCCCGGAGCGCACGGTGCTCACGCCGTGCCGCATCGGCGCGTTCGACCAGCCGCGCTTGGAGGCCACGGGCCGGTCGCGGGTCGTGAAGACGAGCCCGTGGCCCTGCGGCAGCGTCGTGGACGATCCGCGCGACTGGGCGCGGGGGCGCTGCTCGGTCATGATGAACTCGCCGCCGGTGAAGTCGGTTCCAGGGGCGTCGAGACCGACGACGACCTGGAGCGGGAAGAGCATGTCGCCGAAGACGTCACGGTGCAGGGCGTTCCAGTCGCCGGGTCCGTAACGGAGCAGGATCTGCGCGGACTTGGCCTGCCCGGCCGCGTGGCACATCTCCACCCACTCCCCCAGGCTGTCGGGCCAGGGGGCCGGCTTGTCGAGCTTCGCGGCCCAGCCGCGGGCGACGGGCAGCAGCCGAGGGTAGAACGCCTCGCGCAACTCTCGTACGGCATCGGGCAGTTCATGGGTGAAGTAGCGGTACTGGCCGGAACCGAAGCGGTAGCGGGCCATGTCGATGGTGGTGCGGAAGCGGTCGGTCTCGTCGTACAGGGCGGCGATGTCGCGGCAGGCGCCGGGGGTCAGGAGCCGGCCGGTGAGAGCGTTGCCGTGCTCGTCGAGCTCGGCGGTCAGCGCGTCCCAGTCCCCGGCCGCCACGCGTTCGCCGACGCGGGCGTCCGCCGGGTGAGTGGTGTCGATCATGATGAGGTCCTTCGCGGTCGTGCGGGTCAGACGAGGGTGGGCTGGAGGGCGCCCTCATGGGTGAGGAGTTCGACCTTGCGCCGCACGCCGCCCGCGTACCCACGCATCGAGCCGTCCGCGCCGATCACGCGGTGGCACGGGCGCACCAGCAGCAACGGGTTCGCGCCGATCGCGGCGCCCAGGGCCTGGACCCGCCCGCGCTCGATGCCGAGCCGCTCGGCGAGCGCGCCGTAGGTGGTCGACGTGCCGTACGGGATCTCCTCCAGGGCGCTCCAGACGCGCCGCTGGAAGTCGGTGCCGCCGGGGGTGAACTCCATGTCGAACCGGGTGAGTTCACCGGCGAAGTAGGCGGCGAGCTGCCGTGCGATCTCCGGGAATCGATCCGGGTCGTGCATCCAACTCCCGTGCACGGCTGGGGCGTTCCGCTGGCCCGGCATGGACAGTGACGTCAGCGAGACGCCGTCCGATGTCGGCTCCCCCACCAGCAGCAGTTCGCCGAGCGGGCTGCTGACGGTCGTGTGGACGGTCATCGTGGCCACCCTCTTCCCTTTCCGTTCCGCGCTTCTTCGCTTCTTTCCACCTCCCACACTGAGGTGTCGCGATCGCGCGTGCTGGCGGGATTCGGACGGGGCGTTCACGCCCTGCGGGCCTCCGCGGCGCCTGCCGGAGCCGCCGCCACCTGGCGCGTCGGTGCCGGGTCGCGCTTCTGCCGTCGCGTCATGGCGACCCCGACGAGTACGACCGCCATGCCCGCGGCCACCCGAAGACTGAAGGCCTCGTCGAGCACGACCGCGCCCAGCGCCACGGAGACCACCGGCAGCAGATAGCCGACGGTCGCGGCGTTGGTCGCGCCCTCGTCCGCGATGATCCGGTAGGTGAGGTGGAAGGTGACACCGGTGGCGAAGACGCCCAGGACCACGACGGCGATCAGGGCGGTGCGGTCCACGTGGATCGCCTCCAGGCCGCCGACCGGCAGGGCGAGCGACGTCAGGCCCGTGGCCGCCATGAGCTGGGCCGCGGAGAGGGAGAGGGTGGGCATGCCCTTCCCGACGAGGTGGTGCCCCATGTACGCGAAGCCGACGGCGTAGCTCGCCGCCGCGCCCACGATCGCGAGGGCGCCCCAACTCGTCATGCCCGACTGCTGCCACGGGGCGAAGATCAGCGACGTACCCGCGAAACCGATGAGGAGTCCGGCGAGGCGTACGGGGCGCAGTCCGCGTTCCGTGCCGATGGCGAGGCCGATCAGGACCGACCACAGCGGGGTCGTGGCGTTCAGCGCGCCCGCCACTCCGGAGTCGACGGTCTGCTGGCCGACGCTGAAGAGGCCGAAGGGCAGGGCGTTGCAGAAGAAGGCGGCGACGAAGACGTGCTTCCACGTCTTGAGGCCGCGGGGCAGGCGGTTGCGCGTACCGAAGAGCACGACCGTCAGGGTCGCGGCCCCCAGGGTGCAGCGCAGGAGGGTGACCTGCACGGGAGACAGGCCCTCCAGGGCCAGTTCGATCCAGAGGAAGGTCGATCCCCAGAGGAGGGCGAGTACGCCCACCCTGGCCGCTGCCCACGTTCGTCCGGGGACGCCGTTCACTGTCGCTCTCCTTGGTCGGGGCCTTGATGGCGGGCCCTCGCCCTCGGGCCGTTGTCAGGGAACGATGCCGTCGCCGACACGAAAGGACAAGCAACAAGTTTTGAACTTTCATTAAGCTCAGCTACATCCTCAATGCCGGCCGCTTCCCGCCCCGCCCCGTCCCTTAGGGTGAGAGGCGGGCCGTGACTGGCGCTGAGGTGGAGTACCACCGGGGAGCGGCCTGACATCGTGTCGATGCCGCGCGCCTGGGCGACTCACCCTGAAGTCCAGGAGTGGCACATGCCCCAGACTCAGACTGCTCGCCTGATGGACGGCACCGGCCTCGCCCGCCGCCTCGTCGACACCACCTCCGCGACCGCGGCGGACATCCGCCGTCGCACCGGGAACTCCCCCTGCCTGGCGACCGTCCTGGTCGGCGACGACCCCGCCTCGGTGACCTACGTCCGCATGAAGCGCGCCCGCTGCGAAAAGGCGGGCATCGAGTCACGGCACGTGGCCCTGCCCACTTCGGTCGGCACCGAGGAACTGGTCGCGACGGTCACCGGCCTCTCCCAGGACCCGACCGTGCACGGCATCCTGCTGCAGCACCCCGTGGGGCCCCACATCGACGAGCGCGCCGCCTTCGAGGCGATCGCACCGGCCAAGGACGTCGACGGAGTGACCATGCATTCCTTCGCGGCGATGGGCTTCGGCCTGCCCGGCTTCGTGTCCTGCACGCCCGGCGGCATCATGCGCCTGCTCGACGCGTACGACGTCGACCTCACCGGCAAGCACGCCGTCGTCGTGGGCCGCAGCGCCATCCTCGGCAAGCCCGCCGGCATGCTGCTCCTGGGCAGGGACGCCACGGTCACGTACTGCCACTCGCGCACCGCCGACCTCTCCTCGATCGTCCGGCAGGCCGACGTCCTGATCGCCGCCGTCGGCCGGCCGCGGTTCATCGGCGGCGCGGACATCAAGCCCGGCGCCGTGGTGATCGACGCGGGTTACAACCCGGGCAACGTCGGCGACATCGACTTCGACTCCGCCCTGGAGCGCGCGAGCCTGATCACTCCCGTGCCCGGCGGTGTCGGTCCCATGACCATCGCCGTGCTCCTCGCCCAGACGGTCGAGGCGGCGAAGCGGCAGCTCGGCCTGGACTGATCGCGGGCGCCTCGCGCCTACTTCAGGACGCTGACCCCGTTGGCCGAGACGATCGCCGCGATGGCCAGCCACTCCACCCCCTCCAGGGACTGCCCCAGGACGACCATGCCCACCAGCGCCGCGAGGACCGGGTTGACGCTCATGAAGATCCCGAAGAAACGGGCGTCGACCCGGCGCAGGGCGAGCAGGTCGGCGAGGAACGGGACCGCTGAGGAGAGGACGCCCGCGGTCACCGCGCAGGCCAGGGCCGTCGCCGTCGGCGGGTGGTGGGCCAGCACCGCGATGCCGACCGGCACGTAGAGGAGCCCGGAGACTCCCGCGGCGGCGGCCGATCCCTCGACGCCCGGGAGGCGGGCCCCGACCGTGCGGTTGAGCAGGATGTACGAGGCCCAGCAGGCCGCGGCGAGCAGGCCGAGCCCGATGCCGACGTAATCCGCGCTGGGTCGCGGGCGGGCCAGGGCGACCACCGCGGCCCCCGCCACGACCGCGCAGCCGAGGTCCACCGCACGGCGGGAGGCGGCGAGGGCGACCGTCAGCGGGCCCAGGAACTCCAGGGTCACCGCCAGGCCGAGGCCCACGCGGTCGATCGCGGTGTACAGGGAGAGGTTCATGGTGGCGAAGACAGCGGCCAGGCACAGCAGCGGCCACCACTGGCGCCAGGTGAAGGCGCGCACCTTGGGCCTGCCGACCGCGAGGAGTACGGCTCCCGCGACCCATTGCCGCACGGCCACGACACCGGCGGGACCGATGGCTTCGAACGCCAAGGCGCCCGTGGCGGCGCCGACTTGATTGGACAGGCCGCTGCCGAACATCATCGCCATGCCCGGCAGCCGACCTCGGGAACTCTCCGCCGGTTCCCCCAGGTTCGCGGTGGTCCTGCCTTCGCTCCGAGACGTTCGCATGCACCGCAGGATGCGTCACCCGCGGGCATACGAAAAATGCATGCCGGCGTTCATCTATACGCTCTGGTTATTCATTGGCTCCGGTTGTCCCTACGCTGTGGCCATGGATCTGGAACTGCGGCATCTGCGCTGCCTGGTCGCCATCGTCGACACCGGCGGCTTCACCGATGCCGCCGCCGAGCTGGGCGTCTCGCAAGCTGCGGTCTCGCGCACCCTCGGCGGGCTCGAGGAGGTGCTCGGGGTGCGCCTCCTGCACCGCACCAGCCGGAGCGTCACGCCCACGACGGCCGGGGTGCAGGTGCTCGCGCGGGCCCGGCAGCTGCTCGCCGAGGCCGAGGACCTCATCCGCGAGGCGACCACCGGACACACCCGGCTGCGCATCGGCCACGCCTGGTCGGCGATGGGCCGCCACACCGCGGAGTTCCAGCGCCGCTGGGCCGCGGGACACCCCGACGTGGAGCTGTACTTGATCCGGACGAACTCCGCGTCCGGCGGCCTCGCCGAGGGCCTCTGCGACCTCGCCGTCGTCCGCACCACCTTCAACGAGGCACGCTTCGCCAGTGCCGTCGTCGGTCATGAGCGGCGCTTCTGCGCGCTGGCGAGCGACGACCCGTGGGCCAGGCGGCGCTCCATTCCGCTGGCCGACATACGGGACCGGACGCTCCTCGTGGACCGGCGCACCGGCACCACCAGCGCCGAGCTGTGGCCCGAAGAGGCCCGCCCACCGGTGGAGTACACCCAGGACATCGACGACTGGCTGGCCATCGTCGCGTCGGGCCGCTGCGTCGGCCTCACCCCGGAGAGCACCGCCAACCAGTACCGCCGCGACGGCGTCGTGTTCCGCCCGCTGCGGGACGCCGACCCCATCGCCGTACATCTCATCTGGCGCCGCCACGACCCGCATCCGGTGACGCACGCGGCCGTGGCGCTCCTGACGGACCTCTACCGGACGTGAGGCGGCGGCCCGTCCGTGCCGAGTTGAAGACCGGGACGCCCCGCCACCGCCACGGCGGGGCCGGGGCCCTGGGGGCCCGGGCCCACGAGGACGCGCTTCCCGGCGGCTCCGTACAGATGCTTGACGTGCAGCCGTATCACCAGGCGCCGCTCCTTCACCATCGCGGCACGGAACCCCTCCCAGTCGGGGTGCTCGCCCTGGAACCCCCGGAAGACCAGGGCCAGTTCGTCGGCGACCGCGTCGTGCGGGTCGGTCACGACCGGCGTGAGCTCGGCGTCGCCCTCGGCGATCATGTACGAGAATCCCGCGCCGTCGGTGACGAGGAAGCTCGCGCGCGGATCGCGGCGCAGATTGCGGGTCTTGGCCCGGCTGTCGGTGACCATGAGGCGGATGACGCGCTCCTCGGGGTCGTAGGCGTAGCCGACGTTGGAGAGCTGCGGGCGGCCGTCGCGTTTGAGGGTGACGAGCGTGCCGATGCGCTGTTCTTGGAGCAGGTCGAGCAGGGCACTTTCGTCGACTTTCCCTAAGTGCTCAGTCATGCGGCGAGAATACGAGAGGCGGGGGCCGTCCAGGCGGCGGAGCCAGGGCACACGGGCGCAAGCATCGCGAGCGGCGCAAAGCGATGCCCTCGTCGCCCGCGGGGGATTTAGGCTGACGAAGGCACCGCGTCTGATGGCGTTGCAGCTCTCTGGGTTCGCAGCTCCTTCTATGGGGTCACAGCTTCGTGGGGTCACAGCTTCGTGGGGTCACGTCGTCGCCAGCGCCTCCGTGGGAGGCAGCCGCGCCGCACGGACGGCGGGATAGAAGCCGGCGAGCCCGCCGATGACCAGGGTCGCGCCGACGCCGCCCGCCATCGCCCAGACCGGCACCACCGATGGCCAGCCCTGGTAGGTGGAGTAGCCGGAGGTGACGGCGATGCCGAGCAGGACGCCGCCCAGGCCGCCGAGCGCGGACAGCAGCAGTGCCTCGCAGAGGAACTGCGTACGGATCTGGCCGCGGGTGGCGCCGAGGGAGCGGCGCAGGCCTATCTCTGAGCGGCGTTCCAGGACCGAGATGACCATGGTGTTGGCGACCCCGACCCCGCCGACGAGCAGGGCGACCGCGCCCAGGCCGAGGAGCAGACCGCTGAGGGTGTCGTCGGTGGCCTCCTTGGCCTCCAGGACGTCGGAGGGGCGCGAGACGTTGGCCTCGCTGGGGTTCTCCGGGTTGGCGGTGGCGCCGAGCACGGACTGGACGTCGCCCACGGCGGCCTCCTCGGCACGGGTGTAGACCGTCGTCGGGTAGCCGTCGAAGTCCAACTCCTGTTCCGCGACGGGCCAGCCGACCAGCGCGGCCGAGTCCAGGTCGGGCACGAGCTCGTTGGGCGCGAGCAGCCCCACGACGGTGAACCACTGCCCGCCGAGCCACACCTTCGTGTCGGGACCGGCCCGGAAGACGCCCAGCTGTTCGGCGGCCTTGGGGCCGAGCACGACGGCCGGGTAGCGCTGGTTCGCGGCGTTCAGCCAGCGGCCTTCGACGATCCGTGCGCCCGCCGTCCTCGGCAGGTCGGTGCGGGCCGCGTAGACGTTGAGGCCGCCGGTCTCCTCCTTCTTGATGTGGTCGTTGCGGTAGACCTTGGCCTGCGTCTTGCCGATGGCGGAGACCGACTCGACGTCCTTGATGTTGCCGATCATGTCGACGGACGCGTCGGGCAGATGGGCCGCGTCACCGGCGAAGGACTGGCCCGGCGAGACGGTGAGGAGGTTGGTGCCGAGGGCGGCGAGCCGCCGGTCGAGGTCCTCGCTGCTGGAGGTGGAGATGCCCACCACGCCGACCATCGCCGCGATGCCGATGGCGATGCCGAGCGCCGAGAGGAAGACCCGCATCGGGCGCGAGCGCAGCCCCGAGCCACCGACCCGCAGCACGTCGGCCGGGCCCATCCGGGCCGGCTTGGGGCGCGGCGGCGGCGCGGGGCGGGGCAGCTCGTGCGCCGCGCCCGGCTCCCCCGTCGTGCTCAGCTCCTTCGTCGGGCTCATCGCAGGGCCTCCTCGGGGACGGGGAGCAGGTGGGACGCGTCGGTCACGTCGATCGCACCAGCCGCACCGGTCCCACCGGCCGTGCCGGTCGCACCGGTCGCGTCCTCTTCGATGCGGCCGTCCTTGATGCGGACCTCGCGCGGCAGCGAGCCCGCGATGTCCCGGTCGTGGGTGATGACCACCACCGTGGTCCCGGCCCGGTGCAGCTCGTGCAGGAGCTCGATCACCACCGCCCCGGAACGGGAGTCGAGGGCGCCGGTCGGCTCGTCGGCGAGGAGCAGCGGCGGATCGCCGAGGACCGCGCGGGCGATGGCCACGCGCTGCTTCTCGCCGCCGGAGAGCTGATGCGGCTCGTGGAACAGCCGGTGGCCGAGGCCGACCCGGCGCAGGGCGCGCTCGGCGAGCCTGCGCCGCTCGCCCCGGGGCCTGCCGCTGTAGAGCAGCCCGTTCGCGACGCTGTCCAGCGCCGGGACGCCGGGGGCGAGGTGGAACTGCTGGAAGACGAAGCCGATCGTCCCGGCCCGCAGCGCGGACAGCTCCCGGTCGCTGAGCCGGTCGACGTCGTGCCCGTCGATGCGCACGGTGCCGGTGGTGGGGCGGTCGAGGGTGCCCATGATGTTGAGCATCGTGGACTTGCCCGAGCCGGAGGGGCCGACGACGGCGAGCAGTTCCCCACGCCGGATGACGAGATCGGCGCCCTTGAGCGCCTCGACCTCTCCGTACGTCTTGGAGACTCCGGCGAGCTCGACCACCGGGTGCGCCGCCGTGGTCACTTGGTGCGCTCGGGGCGCTTGGGGCGCTCGGGTCACTTGGGGACCCCCACGACCGTGCCGTCGGTGATACCGGTGCCGGACACCTCGACCATGCTGTCGGAGAACATGCCGACCTCGACCGTCCTCGAGGTCACGTCGCCGTCCGCTCCGACGACCTCCACGGCGTAGCCGCCTCCGCGCTGTGCCACCAGGGCGTTGACGGGGACGACGAGCACGTCCTTGCGGGTCTCCGCCTTCAGGGAGATCTGCACGGCCGCCGCCTGGTAGCGGCCCAGGCCCTTCTGGTCGTCGACCTTCAACTCCACGGGCAGGGTGGGCTTGTCGTCGCCGCCCGCCTGGCCTCCGGCGTCCTCGGAGCCGCCCTCCTGGGGAGGCGTGGAGGGGGTCCCGATGTCGGTCACCTCGGCCTGGACGGTGGAGTCGTCGGGGAGGGTGACCGTGGCCTTGGTGCCCTTCTCGACCATGTCCTCGTACTGCACGTCGAGGTCGACGGTGACGGTGCGTTCGGTGCCGGTCCAGGTGAGGACGGGTCCGTTCGACGGGGCGCCGGCCGTGGCCTTCACGTCGGCGACACGCCTGGCGCCGGGGGCGACCACGGCGTCCGACGGCTGCACGGTGCCGGTCTCCGCACGGCCCAGGTCGTCCTGCCAGTCCCGTACGGCCTCGGCGGTCGCGACGTCGTACGTGTCGTCGACGGTGAAGCCGGTGTAGCCGAGGGCGGAGAGGTTCTTCTCCAGGATCTCGACGTCCTTGCCCTCGGAGCCCGTCTTCAGCGGGCGGTAGAAGGGGGTGGAGCCGTAGAGCAGCGGGACCTTCTGCTCCTCCACCTTGTAGGCGGCCCCGCCGCGCTTGACGGTGTCGCCCTCGCCCGGCACCCAGGTGATGATCCCCGCGCCCGCTTTGGTGGCGGCCGAAGCCTGTACGGCCGTCGCGTCGCCGTAGCCGAGGTTCCCGTCCACGGTTTCCGTGCGCGTCAGCGTGGTCCGCTCCACCTCGGCGGTCTTCGGGGGCGCCGAGGGGGCGTCGCCCGCCGATCCGGAGCCGTCGTCCCCGAAGACCCCGGTAGTGGCGGCGCCCGCGGCCGCGACCACGGCGATCGCGGCGACGACGATGAGCGACATCCGCAGGGGGCGGCGGCGCCTGCGGGGGCCCGCGGGCGGGGGTGTGGCCCCTTCGCCGCCGTCGTCGCCCTCACCGCCATCGTCGTCGCCCGGCTCGGGGGCGGTCTCCTCGCGGTCGGGTTCCAGGCCGTCGGGGGTCCGCTCGGAGACCTCTCCGGGGGTGTGCAGTTCGAGGGCTCCTGAGCCGCGGGCCGACTCCTGGGTCTTCTCGAACCGCCCTGTCCCCTCACGCTCTCCCGTCTCCTCGAACTCCCCTGTCTCTTCGTCCCGTTCCCGCTCGCGTGTCTCGTCCGGTGCGGTCATCAGGCGCCGCCGCCCGAGCCGGTGAGGCCGCCGCCGGGCCACTTGTCCTGGCAGGCGATCCTGGCCTTCTGGAACTCGTCGCTGCCGGGGTCGATGCCGCTCGCGCCGAAGTCGAGCGACATGTTGCCGCCGTTGATCTCCGGGTCGGGCAGCTTGGGCAGGCCGTTCTCGCGCATGCACTTGGCCCATGCCGCGACCTTGGCCGAGTCCAGCGGTTCACCGCCGCCTCCGCCTCCGCCGAGCTGGCCGCCCTGGGGCATCTTGTCGCGGCAGGCCTCCGTGGCGGACTGGAACTCCGGCGAGTTCGGGTCGACGTCGCCGCCGGGGGTGAGCGCGATACCGCCGCCCGCGTCCTTCTGCGGGTCGGGGAATCCGGTCACGCCGTTCTCGCGCATGCACTCGGAGAAGGCGAGGGCCTGGTCGAAGGGGCTGGTGGGTGAGGCGTCCGGTTTCTTCGCGTCGTCCGACGACGCGTCCGACGAGTCGTCGGAGCAGCCGCTGAGGAAGACGCCGGCGACGAGCGCCGACGCCGCTATCAGTGTCTGTGCGGTTCGCTTGTGTGTGGTGGACATGGGGCCAAGTTCTACGCGGGCACCGGTCACACGGCGGATACAAGCGGCGCCGCCCGTACAGGCTCGCCCGGACCCTGGACGCCGACACGGACGGCACCCCAACTAACCTGCGGATACGGGGAGTTCACCTCGGACGGCAGGGGACGGCCCGTCCAGGAAGCGGACCGGCCGGGCGGGGCTCGTCCAGCTCCCCCACCCCGGCGGCGCCGCGGTCCAGGAGGTCCACCAGGGTGTGCCTGCTCTTGCCGGACAGCTCCCGCCCCCGCTCGGGGTCGGCGAGGTCGTACAGGGCGGCGACGATGCTGGCGAGGTCCTCCTGGAGCCGGGTGAGGATGTCGGCGACCGCCGCCGCGTTGGACTCGACGATGTCGCTCCACAGCCGGGAGTCGCCGCGCGCGATGCGGGTGGTGTCGCGCAGCCCCTGCCCCGCGAGATGGGCCGCCTCCGCGGGGCCATCGCCCAGGCGCGCCGCCATCAGGCTGGCCACCAGGTGCGGGGCGTGGGAGGTCAGCGCCACCGCGTCGTCGTGGGCGCGGGCCCGCATCACGCGCGGCACCGCGCCGCACAGCGCGATCAGGTCCAGGGCGCGGCCGAAGGCGGCCCGGGAGGTGAGGCGGGTCGGAGTGAGCACCCAAGGCCGGTCGCGGAACAGTTCCGCGCGGGCCGCCAGCGGGCCCGAGCGCTCGCGCCCCGCCAGGGGGTGTCCGCCGATGTAGCGGGAGGGGTCGGGGGCGGTGTCCAGGATCTCCCGCTCGGCGTGCGCCTTCACGCTCGCCACATCCGTGTAGCTCAACGCGAGTCCGCGCGCCTGTAGTTCGGCGAGCACCGGGGCGATCTGGCTCGGCGGGACCGCGAGCACCGCCAGGTCCACGGGCGCCGCGGGGAGCTCCGGCCGCCCGGCACCGAGCACCGCCGCGGCGCGGACGGCGGACTCGTCGCGGTCGGAGAGGTAGACGGTCACGCCGCGCAGGCGGGCCGCCAGGGCCACGGAGGTGCCGATCAGGCCGGTGCCGACGACGGCCAGGGTGCGGAGCGTCACGCGACCTCACCCGGGAGCGGCTCCCCGGCCCCCTCCTGCGCCCCAGGCGCCTCGAACTCCCCCGGCCGCTCCCCCGTCCCCTCGTCGAGCCGCTCCTCGATCAGCGCGGCCAGGCGGTCCAGGCCCTGCTCGATCCGGTCGGACGTCAACGTACTGATCGAAAGGCGGAGTTGGCGGAACCCGGCCGACGCGCCGTAGAAGTGGTGCATCGGCGTGAACAGCACGCCGTGGTGGCGCGCCGCGTGCTCCAGGAGGGCGTCGTCGACCGTGAACGGCACGGTGAGCACGATGAAGAACCCGCCGGTCGGTGCGTTCCAGGTGACTCCGGCGCGATCGCCCAGGCGCTGTTCGAGGCCGTCGAGCACCTGGCGCAGATTGCGCCGGTAGACCTCCGTCTCCTGGCGGTTGGCGGCGACCAGGCTGCAGTCGTGGGCGAGGAGTTTGCCGCCGATCACCGCCTGGGCGATCGGTGAGGTGTTCACGGTGAGCATGCTCTTGAGCTTCGACAGCTCGTCGGCGAGCAGGACGTCACCGCCGCCGTGGCCGGTCACCCGCTGGTCGGCGACCACGTAGCCCACGCGGGCGCCCGGCATCCCGGTCTTGGCGAACGAGCCGAGATAGACGACGCGTCGGTGCCGGTCGAGGGACTTCAGCGTGGGCGGGCGGTCGGCGGCGCTGTTCAGGAGGCCGTACGCGTTGTCCTCCAGGAGCAGGAGGTCCTCGCCGGCGGCGATGTCCAGGAGGCGGTGCCGGTCGGCGAGCGGCAGACTGACGCCCACCGGGTTGGCGAAGTCGGGCGTGACGTAGCAGGCGCGGACCCGCTTTCCCTCGGCGCGTGCCGTGCGCAGCCGGCGCAGCAGGTCGTCGAGGTCGATGCCGTGCGCCGCGGTGCGCACCGGGAGCACGGGCATGTCGGCGAGCAACGCGGCGCCCGTCAGGCCGACATAGGTCGGGCTCGGGGCGAGCACGGCGTCGCGGTCGTCGGCGCGCAGCGCGCGCAGCAGCAGGAACATCGCCTCCTGGCAGCCGACCGTGACGACCACGGACGAGGGGTCGGCGTCGATGCCCTCGTCCACGGCGAGACTGCGCGCCACGAGGTCGCCGATGATCCCCTTCGTCGCGCCGTACTGGAACAGCGTGCGGGCGATCTCCGCCTCGCCCAGGCCGCGGCGGGTGCGGAGGTGGTCGCAGAAGACCTGGAGGTGTTCGTGGATCTGGGCCACGTCGTAGAAGCCCTCGTAGGGACGCCCCGCCGCGAACGAGATCGCGTCGGGATAGGTGTCGGCGACCTGGTTGAGGAGGTTCATGGACTCCATCGACACATCGGCGAGCGACGCGTGCAGCGTGGCCGCGTTCAACTCGGCGACGGCGATTTCCGTTTGCAGGATTTCCATCGCTTCAGCGTCCACCGAGAGCAGCTCCACAGCAATGGCTTGACAGGTGCGGGAAGCGCGAAGGCGGTCGTACCATCGGGGCCGCAAAGAGAATTCTGCCTCGCGGCCGGCGGCAATGGCCCGGATTTCCGCAGCACCTTTGTGGTCCGGCATTCCGCGATCCGGCGCGAGGGCATGAATCCGCATTCTTCTTCCCACGAGGACTCCGATGACGGATTTACCCGCAACGGCTTCGAACAACGATCTCGCGGATCTCGCGATCGACTATGTCGAGATGTACGTCGACGGCCTGGAGGCGGCGGTGTTCGCCTGGGTCGACAAGTACGCCTTCACGGTGGTCGGCACCGGCGGCTCCGCCGAGCACCGCAGCATCGCCCTGCGCCAGGGGCGGATGACCCTGGTGCTCACCGAGGCGACGGCGGGGCGCCACCCCGCCACCACGTACGTCAGCACGCACGGCGACGGCGTCGCCGACATCGCCCTGCGCACCGCGGACGTGTCCGCGGCCTTCGCCGCCGCGGTGGCGGGCGGCGCGCGTCCCCTGCGGAAACCGACCCGGCACGCGGGCGAAGGACCGGCGGTCACAGCTGCCATTTCGGGCTTCGGCGACGTGGTGCATACGCTGGTCGAGCGGACGCCGGGGGAAGGCCCCGGGCTCCCGCCCGGATTCGTTCCCGCGCTCGGCTCGCGCGAGGCGCGCACCAGCGAGGTGGGGCTTCTCGACATCGACCACGTCGCGGTGTGCCTGAACGCGGGTGATCTCGAATCGACGGCCCTCTTCTATCAACAGGCCCTGGGTTTCCGTGAGGTCTTCGAGGAGCACATCGTCGTCGGCGCCCAGGCAATGGACTCCAAGGTCGTGCAGAGCGCGTCGACCGGGGCGGTGACGCTGACGCTCATAGAGCCCGATCCGCTGGCGCAGCCCGGTCAGATCGACGAATTCCTCAAGAGCCACCACGGCGCCGGTGTGCAGCATCTGGCTTTCTCCAGCAAGGACGCCGTGCGTTCGGTGCGCACGCTGTCCGCGCGCGGTGTCGCATTCCTTCAGACCCCGTCGGCGTACTACGAGTTGCTCTCCGAACGGATCGGGCTCAAGTCGCACACCTTGCACGAACTGCGGGCGACGAATCTGCTGGTCGACGAGGACCACGACGGCCAGCTGTTCCAGATCTTCACCGCGTCCACGCACCCACGGGGCACGATCTTCTTCGAGGTCATCGAGCGCCAGGGCGCGCAGACCTTCGGCAGTTCCAACATCAAGGCGCTGTACGAGGCCGTGGAGCTGGAACGGACCGGGCAGCGTGCGGCGCGCTGATCCCGCGGCCGCGCGTGATCTGAGCGACGTCGAGAGAGCCGCGGCCGCGGCCCTGCCACCCGAGGTGTGGGACTTCGTCGCGGGTGGCAGCGGGCGCGAGCGGTCGCTTGGCGCGAACCGGGAGGCGTTCGACCGCGTCTTCGTCGCCTCCCGGGTGCTCAGGGACGTCTCGGGGTGCACCACGGACGCGACGCTTCTGGGGCGTCCGGTGCGGATGCCGGTGGCGGTCGCCCCGGTGGCGTACCACCGCCTGGTGCACCCCGAGGGAGAGTTGGCCACCGCGCGGGCGGCGAAGGCGGCGGGCGTGCCCTTCACGGTGGCCACCTTGAGCAGCGTCCCGGTCGAGGAGGTCACGGCGGTCGGCGGCACGGTGTGGTTCCAGCTCTACTGGCTGCGCGAGCGGCGGCGCACCCTGGACCTGGCGCGCCGGGCCGACGACGCCGGCTGCGAGGCGCTGATGCTCACCGTCGACGTGCCCTGGATGGGCCGCCGGCTGCGGGACGTGCGCAACGGCTTCGCGCTGCCCGGCCATGTGCGGGCCGCGCATCTGGACGGCGGTGCGGCATCGGCGGCGCACCGCTCCGCCGGGAACGGCTCGGCGGTGGCCGCCCACACCGCCGAGGCGTTCTCGCCGGCGGTGACCTGGTCGTGCGTGGAGGAGCTGCGGGCCGCCACCCGGCTCCCGCTGGTGGTCAAAGGCGTCCTGGCCGCCGAGGACGCGGTGCGGGCGGCCGGCATCGGCGCGGACGCCGTCGTCGTGTCGAACCACGGCGGCCGTCAGCTGGACGGCGCACTGCCCGGCATCGACGCCCTTCCCGATGTGGTCGACGCGGTCGGCGGCGCGTGCGAGGTCATGGTGGACGGCGGCGTGCGCGGCGGCACGGACGTGCTCAAGGCACTGGCGTCGGGGGCCGACGGGGTCCTGGTGGGGCGCCCGCCCGTGTGGGGCCTCGCCGCCGCCGGGGAGGCCGGCGTGCGCCACGTGCTCGACCTGCTGGCCGACGAACTGCGCGACGCGCTGGGGCTCGCGGGCTGCGCCGGTGTCGGGGCGGCCAGGCGGCTGCGTACGGTGCGTCTGCCGCAGGGCGGCCGGGCGGCGGGGCGTGAGTGAGCGCCTGAGTGGGCGTCAGTGGTCGGCGGTGTCGTGTTCGTGCAGCGTGATCGCGCCGGACGGACACCGCGCGGCCGCCGCGCGCACGGCACCGGCCAGCTCGGGGCCGGGGGCCGGGGCGTTGAGCAGGACCTTGCCGTCCTCATCCGACTGGTCGAAGACGGCGGGGACCTGGGCCGTGCAGAGCCCGGAACCCGCGCATCGATCGCGGTCGACCCGTACGTGCATGTGCTCCTCCTCCGCGTTCTCTTTCACTGGATGCACCAAGTGGTCGCTGGTACCCGCTCACCAGGTGACCGGCAGCCGGTCCACGCCGTGGGCGAGCGCGTGCACGCGGAACGGCACCTCGTGCTCGGGCACGGCCAGGCGCAGGCCGGGGAAGCGCCGCAGCAGCGCCGGGTAGGCGATCCGCAGTTCCATCCGGGCCAGTGCCGCGCCCAGGCAGTGGTGGATGCCGTGGCCGAAGGCGACATGGGGCACGGGCTCGCGCGTGATGTCGAAGCGGTCGGGCCGGGCGAGCAGCGCGGGGTCGCGGTTGGCCGTCGGCAGCGAGCACAGGACGTGCTCACCGGCCTTGATGAACTGCTCCCCGACGGTGACGTCCTCCAGGGCGGTCCGGGGCGTCGGGGCGTGCGGCACCGTCAGGTAGCGCAGCAGTTCCTCGACCGCGCCGTCCACCGCCGCGGGGTCGTCGCGCACGGCGGCGAGCTGGTCGGGGTGGTCGAGCAGCAGGAGGGCTCCCAGGCCCAGCATGCCCGAGATGTTGTCGAGGCCCGCCAGCACCAACAGGACGCAGACGCCCCGCAGTTCCTTGTCGGTGACCTCGTCTCCATGGTCGCGGATCAGCATGCCCAGGAAGCCCTCGTCGGGGTCGGTGCGCTGCCGGGCGACCATCGCTGCGACGTACCGCGAGAGCAGTTCTCCGGATGCCGCCCGCCGCTGCCGTCCCCGGCCGGGCGCGAGGAAGGCGTGGCAGCGGCGCAGGAAGTCGCCGCGGTCGTCGCGGGGCACCCCGATCAGTTCGCACAGGGCGGCGCCGGGGACGGGCGAGGCGAAGGCCGCGACCAGTTCGGCGGGCGGGCCCGTGCGCTCCATGGCGTCGAGGTGCTCGGTGACGATGCCGGTGATGCCCGGCTCGATCCTGCGCATGCGGCGCAGGGTGAACTCGGGGGTGAGGATCTGCCGGAGCCGGGTGTGTTCGGGCGGGTCGTAGTCCATGAGCTGCCCGATCAGTTCGTCGGGCCGCTTGCCCTCGTCCCGTCCCGCCGCCGGGCGCGGTCCGAGGCGGCGCCGGGTGGAGAACCGCCGGTGGTCGCCGAGGACCTGGCGCACCTCCGCGTGGCCCGTGACGAGCCAGACGGTCATCCCGTCCGTGCCGGGGCCCACGTCGATCCGGGTGACGGGGCGCCCCTCGGAGAGCCGGCGCAGTTCCTCGGCCGGGCCGAAGCGTGCGCGCCGGGTGTGCACGAGTCCGGTCGCGGTCGCGTCGGTCGCTCCGGGCGCATTGTTCGTCTCCGTCGTCGGTGTCATCGCTCCCCTACCAGGTGACCGGCAGTGTCTCCACGCCGTACGGCGCCTGCGTCCGGAAGCGGATCTCCTCCGGCGGCACGGCACAGCGCAGCCCGGGAAAGCGGCGAAGGACCGCCAGGTAGGCGCTCCTGAGCTCCATCCGCACCAGCGACGCCCCGATGCAGTAGTGGATGCCGTGGCCGAGCCCCACGTGGGCGGCGGGCTCACGGGTGATGTCCAGGACGTCCGGCGGTGTGCCGGGCGGCCGGACGCGGTTGGCCGCGAACAGCGAACAGGCCACCTGGTCCCCGGCCTTGATCACCCTGCCCGCGAGGGGTACGTCCTCGCGGGCGGTCCGCGGCGATGCCGTCGGGATGATCGACAGGTAGCGGATGAACTCCTCCACCGCCTGGTCGATCAGGTGCGGGCACTGCCTCAACAGGTCCAGCTGGTCAGGGTGTTCGAGCAGCGCGAGGATGCCGAGGCCCAGCATGCTGGCCATGTTCTCGACGCCCGAGCCCATGACGAACGCGGTGAGGCCGACCAGTTCGTCGTCGTCGATGTCGTCGCCGTGCTCGCGCACCAGCCTGCCGAGCAGGTCGTCGCCCGGTGCGCGCCGGTTGCGGGCGACGAGCTGGTCGACGTACGCGAGATAGGCCGCGCCCGCGGTCATCTGCAACCGCCGGCCGCGGAAGGCGGGCCTGCTGACCTTGAGCAGCCGCGCGAGCTCCGCCCGGTCGTCGCGCTCCACGCCGAACAGCTCACACATGACCAGGCCCGGCACGGGCCAGGCCACGTGCCGCATGAAGTCGGCGGGCTGACCTGCCTTCTCCAGGGAGTCCAGGCAGTCCGCGACGACGGATGCGACGGCGGGCTGAAGGCCGCGCATCCGGCGGACCGTGAACTCCGGTGTGAGCAGCAGCCGCAGCCGGGCGTGGTCGGGCGGGTCGTACTGGATGAGGTTGCCCGCCTGGACCGGCCTGCTGCCGCCCGCGGGCGGGGCCGTGCTGAACCGCTCCGCGTCGCCCAGGACCGCGCGCACCTCGTCGTGGCCCGTGACGAGCCAGCCCGTCGACGAGCCGGGCCCGTCGCCGAGTTCGACCTCGGAGAGCGGCGCCCGCGCGCTGAGTTCGCTGAGCTCGGGCAACGGGTCCAGGCGGTCCCTGCGGTTGTGCATGGAGAGGTCTGACGGCCGCGCCATGCGCGGACCTCCTTCTGCTCGGCTTCTACCGGCTTTCGGTCGGCCTACTCGGCCGGGCTCTGGGCGGCGGACACGGGCAGCTGCCAGAACATGCCGTCCGGCGACGGCACCAGACCGCCGCTGAACAGGGGCGCCTCGTCCTCGGCGTCCTCCCCGAGCAGCGCCCGCATCTGGACCTGGCCGCCCTCCTGCATGACTTCGCGCACCACCGAGGACTTGAAGAGCGGCACCATGCTGCCGTCCTCGCTGCCGGCCAGGTCGTCGACCGCGGCGGCGAACTCCGCGGAGTCCGACGAGAACCGCTTGGCGAGGATCTCGGCGTCCGTCAGGACGCGATCGCCGGAGGAGACACCGCCGATGAGCTCGACGAACGACTGGAGTTCGGGACGCTCGGTCTTGGTGACCTTCTTGGCCTGCCAGAAGTAGGAGTCCTCGTCGTGGTGCATCTCGTAGAAGGAGAGGAGGAACTCGTAAAAGACGCCGTACTCGCGCCGGTAGCGGGACTCGAACTCCTTCAACGCCCGCTCCTCGTCGACACGTTCGGACAGGACGCTGTTGATGGAGCGTGCCGCGAGCAGCGCGCTGTAGGTCGCCAGGTGGACGCCGGACGAGAACACCGGGTCGACGAAGCACGCCGCGTCGCCGATGAGGACCAGGCCGGGGCGCGAGAACGTCGTCTGGTGGTACGAGTAGTCCTTGCGGACCCGCAGTTGGCCGTACTGCCCGGTGGTGACCCGCTTGGCGTTCGCGAGATACTCGCCGATCAGGGGGCACTCGTCGACGAGCGCCATGAGCGCCTTCTCCTGGTCTCCCTGGATCTTCTCGGCCATCTCGCGCCGCACCACGGCGCCGACGCTCGTCAGGGTGTCGCTCAGGGGGATGTACCAGAACCAGCCGCTCGGGAAGGCGACCGAGAGGATGTTGCCCGAGTTGGGTTCCGGCAGCCGCTTTCCGCCCTCGAAGTAGCCGAACAGGGCGAGGCTGCGGAAGAACTCCGAGTACTCGCGCCTGCCGCCCACCCGCTGGTACACGCGGCTCTTGTTGCCCGAGGCGTCCACGACGAACGTGGCGAGCGCCCGGCGTTCGTTGCCGTCGGCGTCGGTGTACGTGACGCCACGGACCCGCTCGTCGTCGGCGACGACGTCGAGCACCGCGCAGCCTTCGCGCACCTCGGCGCCCACCTTGCGGGCGTGCTTGAGCAGGATGTCGTCGAACTTGGAGCGCTCCACCTGGTACGCGAACGACGTCGGCCCGCTCATGCGCGGGGAGACGGAGAAGGAGAAGGTCCAGGGGTCCGGATTGGCGCCCCACCGGAAGGTGCCGCCGCGCTTGCGCGGGAAGCCCGCCTCGGCCAGGTCGTCCGCGACACCGGTCAGCCTGCACACGCCGTGCACGGTGGACGGCAGCAGCGACTCACCGATCTGGTGGCGCGGGAAGAACTCCTTCTCCAGGACCAGCACCCGCCGCCCCTGCATGGCCACCAGTGCGGCCAGTGTCGATCCGGCGGGCCCTCCGCCGACCACCACCACGTCGAATTCCTCGGAATCCGGCAAGGTCATCCCTCCTCCCCTTTTCTCCCGGACGGGAAAACCGAAAGGTGCGGCGCCCGCCCAGGGAGCCCATTGCTCAATCGAGTCTGAAATCGCACTGCCCGAGCGTCAAGGTTGTCCATCCGTCAGCGCGGGAACGACCTTCTCTTTCGGCCCCTTTTCCGGACCGCTCGGGGTTTCCCGTTTCTGCCTGCGCCCTATCAGAGTCAGCAGAGGTCCCGTCATGAAGGTGGTGACCAATGCCATGAGTACGAGAACGGTGAATAGCGCCGGGCCGATGATCCCGGCGTCCAACGCGACGTTCAGGACGATCAGTTCCGTGAGCCCGCGGGTGTTCACCAGCACGGCCACGGTCGCCGACCGGTGCGTGTCCATGCCGCTGATCCGGGATGCCGCGTACGCCGGTCCCAGCTTGCCCAGGATGGCGACGGCGAGGATCAGCAGGAGCAGGATGCCGCCGTCGCCGTCCAGCGAGCCGATGTTGAAGGACAGTCCCGTCGTCACGAAGAACAGCGGGAGCAGCAGATCGGATGTCTGCTCCATCGGCCGCAGCACGTCGGCGTCCGGCACGCCGTCCCTGCGGGGCATCGCGAGGCCCGCGAGCAGACCGCCGAACACGGGGTGCAGGCCGAGCTCCGCGGTCACCCAGGCACTGCCCAGGGCGAGGCCGAGCGCGATCGTGAGCTGGCTGGCCATCACCACCCGGGAGCGCCGCAGCCACCATCCGAGCACCGGGCGCACCACCAGGAAGAGGGCCGCCACGAACAGGGAGATCAGCAGCAGCGTCAGCTGCCACGAGCGGCCGGTGGCATGCCCGGTGCCGGCCAGAGCGGCGGCGAGGACGAGCCACGCCACCACGTCCATGAGCCCGGCGGCGGTGGTGGCCACGGTGCCCTCGGCGCTGCCCGCGAGCCCCCGCTCACGGACGATGGCCGCGAGCACGGGCAGCGCGGTGACGGAGACCGCCACGGCCATGAACAGCCAGAACGTCCTGCCGTCCGCGTGAGCGGGCTGGACCGCGTCGAACGCGCCGTGGAACACCCCCACCGCGCCCACGCCGAGGCTCGCCGGCACCAGGAACGCGCACAGGGCCACGGTGGCCGCCGCTCTGCCGCCCTGGCGCAGCTGCCGCCAGTCCATCTCGTACCCCACCACGAACATGAAGATCACGATGGCGATCTGCGAGAGCACGGTCAGGAACGGCAGCACCTCCGGCGGGAAGAGCCGCGAGGTCGGATCTCCGGGCAGCCGGCCCAGGAGGGTAGGGCCCAGGGCGATACCGGCGACGATCTGGCCGATGACCGCCGGCTGGCCGCAGCGGCGCGCCAGCGCTCCGAGGAGGCGGGAGACGATGACGATGACGGCCACATCGCCGATCGCCACGGTCACCAGTGATTCCGTGTCCACCTAGGGCACCGCCGTCTCGTTCCTGTTCATGTCCGCGACGAGGCTCTTCGGGCGCATGTCCGTCCAGTTCTCCTCGATGTACGCGAGGCATTCCTGCCGGGTGCCTTCGCCGTGCGCGGTGGTCCAGCCTTCGGGGACCTCGGCGAACGCGGGCCACAAGGAGTGCTGTCCCTCGTCGTTGACGAGAACCAGGAAGGTGCCGTTTTCGTTGTCGAACGGGTTGGTCATCGTTCAGTCCTTTTCGTTTGATGTCCGCTGTCCGCTGTTCCGGTGTTCGGGATTCTTTTCCATTGCCTTCTCCCTCGTCGCGCCGAGTTTGCGCGCGACGACGCGCACAATGCGCGACAGGGCTTCGGGCTTGAGCATGTCGTAATGACCGACGGGCACTTCGTGCGTTTCGATGTCGCCCCCGATGAAGGGCCGCCAGCTCGCGACGGCATCCGCCACGGGCCGCCTACCGGCCGATTCGGCGGTCGCCACGAAGAGCAGCAGGTCGCCATGGGAGGGGCGCGGCGTGTGGTCCGGCACGAACCCGGACATGTTGCGAACGACTGTCTCCAGGTTCGACAGGGCCTGCTCGCTCATGCCCGACGAGCGGTAGAGGGAGGCCACGTCGGCGCCCTGCCCCTGCTCCCCCGGCCGCAGCACGCCGTAGCCCTCCGTCTCCTGTCCCGCCTCCCCCTTCTCGCCGCGGAAGCGCGACTTGGGGGCGCCGCTGCCGGGATAGGCGTCGAGCAGCGCCAGGAGCGAGACCTCTTCGCCGAGTTCCTCCAGGCGGGCGGCGACGGCCTGCGCGATGGTTCCGCCGACGGACCACCCCAGGAGTCGATAGGGGCCGACCGGCTGCACGGTGCGGATCTCGTCCGCGTAGTCGGCCGCCATCTCCTCGATGCTGCCCGGCAGTTGCCCGAGCTGCGCGATGCCGCGCGCCTGCACGCCGTACACCGGCTGGTCCTGCGGGAGGTGCGGCAGGAGGGCCGCGTAGGTCCAGCTCAGGCCCATGCCGGTGTGCACGCAGAACAGCGGGGAGCGGCTGCCTTCCCGCCGCAGGGGCAGCAGGACGCCCAGGTCGCCGCGGTGCCTGCCAAGGCGGCGCCCCACGCCGACGTCCCCCTTGTGCCCCTGCCCCTCGGGCTGTACGGCGATGCGACCCGCGTACGTCCGCTTCGCCCGCTCGCCGGTCCGGAACATGCGCTCGCCGGCGGCGCCGAAGGGGCACGCCACGAACCGTTCGCCCGTGCGTCCTGGGCTGACCGCGTAGCCGCGCGCCAGGGTGCCGCCCGCCAGGTAGAGATCGCCCGGAACGCCGGGCGGCACCGGGCGCAGGCGTTCGTCGAGCACGAAGGCGCGGGTGTCCTGGACCGGGCCGCCGGTCCGGGGTTCCCACGCGTCCATCGCCTCAACGCCCGTCCTGTCCTCCAGCCAGGCGCCGCCCGTCTCCGGTGATCCGTAGCCGCTCACCAGCGGGGTCGAGGGATTCCGCGCCCGCCAGTCGCGCAGCCGGTCCACCGCCTGCGGCTCGCCCGCCAGGTCCACGACCAGGGCCTCGGGGGCGGAGTCCAGCAGCTCCGGGGTGGTGACCACCAGCGTCCCGGGCTCCTCGGCCGCGAGGTCCTGGCCCGGGATGCCGAGCCGCACGCTCCCTCCCGCGCAGAGCGCCGCGAGCAAGGGCGTCGCGAGCGCCGCGAACGGGGCCCTGGAGTCCAACAGCGGTGCCGCTCCCAACGCCGGGGAGGCATGCCTGCGGTACGTCGCGTGGGAGGCGAGCGTGCGGTGTTCGATGACGGCGCCCGCGAGGACGAGCGCCGGGTGTCCCGGATGGGCCCGGTGTCCCGCCGAAGTCTTGTCGGTCTCGTCCTGCGTCGGGCCGTCGAGCACCACCACCGGAATTCCGGCACCGTCGGGCACGGCCGCGGCGACTGCTTCGGAGCAGACCAACATCGCGCAGGACGCGAGGTCGACGCCCTCCAGCGGGCGTGCGGGATCTTCGGCGAAGGAGCAGGCCGCGCCGGATTTCAGCACCCCGAGCAGCGCGACGACCCAGGCGTTCCCGGTCGGCTGTGCCACGACGACGACGCTCTCCGGGCCCACCCCCTGCCCGATCAGCCGACGGGCGAGCCCCTCCGCCGCCGCGTCCAACGCCCCGTACGTCAGGGGGCCGTGCAGGTCCGTGACGGCGACCGCGTCCGGCGTACGTGCCGCCTGCGCGGCCAGCAGCTCCACCACGGTGCGCGTGGGCGGCTCCGCCGTCGTGTCGTTGTCGTTCACGCCCGCCACGAGCCGGCGGCGCTCGTCCGCGTCCAGCAGCACGTCGACCTCGCTCAGGCGCAGCTGCGGATCGGCCGTCACCTGCTCGAGGACGCGGACGAGCCGCCGCGCGAGCGCCTCCGCGGTCTGCCGGTCGAACAGCTCGGTGGCGTAGCGGAGTTGACCGTCGATGCCGCCGAGGTCGCCGTCGGGTTCGTACCGCTCGGTGAGACTGAACGACAGGTCCAGTTCGGTGGCTTCGGCGCCGAGGTCCAGGCGGGTGGTGGACAGGCCGGGCAGCTCCCAGGGGTCCCATGGCTCGTCGACGCTGTCGTCGACCTCCAGGAGGACCTGGAACACCGGGTGGCGTGCGAGCGAGGGCGGCAACTCCAGCGTGTCCACGAGGCGTTCGAACGGCACGTCACGGTGCTCGTGCGCCTCCTGGTCGGCCCTCAGTACGCGGCCGAGCAGTTCCCGGAACGTGGGGTCGCCGGACGCGTCCGTACGCAGCGCGAGAGCCCCGGCGAAAGGTCCCACCAGCGTTTCGAGGCCGGGCTCGTCCCGGCGCGGGATCCGCGTGCCGATGGTGACGTCGGTGCCCGCGCCGAGCCGGGCGAGGAGCATCACGAGGGCCGTCTGCACCACCATGAACGTCGTCGTTCCGTCGCCGTCGGCCAGATCCGCCAGATCGGCGAGACGGCCGTGCGCTTCGGTGTCGAGGCGCAGCGGTACGGTCCCGGCCCGGTGCGACGCGACGGACGGCCGTGTCCGGTCCGCCGGCAGCTCGATCTCGGCGTCGATGCCCGCCAAGGCGTCCTGCCAGTAGGCGAGCTGGTCGTTGACCAGACTCTCGGGCTCCCGCTCTCCCTGGAGCAGCTGCTGTTCCCATAGGGCGTAGTCGGCGAACTGGAGGGGCAGCGGCGCTCGTTCCGGCACCCTGCCCTCGCGCCGCGCGCCGTACGCGGTCGCCAGGTCGCGGACCAGGACGTCCAGCGACGCGTCGTCGGCGACGATCCGGTGCACCACGAGGAGCAGCACGTGCTCGGTTTCCGAGAGGCGGACGAGCGTCTGCGTCCACGGCGCCTCCCGGCCGAGGTCGAAGGCCTGCCCGGTGCGGGCGGCCAGCAGGCCCGGCAGCTCCGCCTCGGTCGCCCGCACCACCGCGGGCTCCGGACGGGACGCGGCGGTGTCCAGGACACGCTGGCGCATGACGCCGCCCCGCACGCCGTCGAAGGTGGTGCGCAGGATCTCGTGTCGCGCGGCGACATCGCCGAGGGCGGCCCGCAGGGCTTCCTGGTCCAGCTCGCCGCCGAGCCGCAGCGCCACCGGGATGCGGTCGGTGCCCGCCTCGTCGTCGAGCCGGGACATCAGCCAGGTGCGGAACTGCCCTGTCGTGACAGGGATTTCATCGCGACGCTCGACCGGCTGGAGGACGGGCCGCGCCTTCGTGGCGAGCAGCCGGGCCACTCCGACCGGGGTCGGCGAGCCGAAGAATTGCCGGATGCCGAGCTCGGCGTCGAACTCCTCGCGGACCCGTCCCGCCAGGCGCATGGCGAGGCCCGAGTCGCCGCCCAGGTCGAAGAAGCTGTCGTCGGGCCCGACCCGCTCCAGGTCGAGCACCTCGGCGAACAGGCGGCACAGCACCTCTTCGGCCGCTGTCCGCGGCTTGCGACCGGAGACGCGGTCGGCGAAGTCGGGGGCGGGCAGGGCCTTGCGGTCGACCTTGCCGTTGCGGGTCACGGGCAGGGCTCCCAGGGCCAGTACGGCGGCCGGGACCATGTAGTCGGGCAGGGCCTCGGCGGCGTGGGCGCGGACGAGTTGGGGGTCTATGACCTCCGCTCCCTCGGGGACGACGTAGCCGACGAGGCGACGTTCACCCGGGCCGTCGTCGCGGGCGACGACCACGGCCTGGGCCACGGAGGGGTGAGCGGCCAAGGCGGCTTCCACCTCGCCCAGCTCCACACGGAAGCCCCGGATCTTGACCTGGTCGTCCGCACGGCCGAGGAAGAGCAGCTCGCCGTTCTCGATCCGGCGCACCAGGTCTCCGGTGCGGTACATCCGCTCGCCCGGCACGTACGGGCAGGCCACGAACCGCTCGGCGGTCAGCCCTTGCCCGTTCCAGTAGCCGTGCGCCAACCCGGCGCCCGCGACGTACAGTTCGCCGGTCACACCCGGCGGAACCGGCTGCAGGAAAGCGTCCAGGACGAAAGCCTGCCGCTGGGGCAGCGGACGCCCGATCGGCAATACGGAGCCCATCGCGTCGCCCGGCTCCAGCACGTGCCAGGTCGCGCAGAGCGTCGTCTCGGTCGGCCCGTACAGATGGCGGACGGCCACGTCCGGGCAGGCCTCGCGCACGCGGGCCACCGCCCCGGCGGGGACGACGTCGCCGCCGGTCAGCACCTCACGCAGTCCGGTGAAGCAGTCGGGCGACTCCTCGGCCATCACCCGGAAGGAACCGGCGGTCAGGTGCACCGCCGTCACGCCGCCCTTCACCTGCTCGCGCACCTGCGGGGCGTCGACCACGCCGGGCTCGGCGATCACCACCCGGCCACCCGCGACCAGCGGGACCCACACCTCGAAGAGCGACGCGTCGAAGGCGTGCGGGGCGTGCGTCAATACCGCGTCCGTCGGGCCGACCGACCAGCCGCGCTCCCCCACCAGCGCCGCCACACTCCCGTGCGGCACAGCGACGCCCTTGGGCACGCCCGTCGAGCCCGATGTGTACATCACGTACGCCACGTCCTGGGCCGCCACGGGATCCTGCGCCGCCACGGGGCCCTGCGCCGCCACCGGCACGATCGGCTTGTCGGTGCCGCACGCCTCCAGCGCCGCCCGCACCTGCGGATCGTCCAGGTTCACCAGGCGCCCGGCAGCTCCGTCCGGCACCACGCCACGGCTCTCCGACGTGCACACCACCCGCACCGGAGCCGCGTCCTCCAGCACGAAGGCGACCCGCTCCCCCGGCCAGCCCGCATCCACCGGCACGTAGGCGGCGCCCGCCCGCCAGATCCCCAGGAGCAGCGCCACCAGGTCCGGCGAACGTTCCATCACCACCGCGACACGGTCACCCCGCCGCACCCCCAGGCCCGCCAGGTACTGGGCCCAGCGGCCGGACTCGGCCCACAACTCCCCGTACGAGAGAGTCCGTGCACCCTGGACGGCCACCGCGCCCGGCGCGGACACCACCCGCCCCGCGATCAGCTCGGACACGACCTCGCGCGGCGGTGCAACAGCCGCCTCACGGTCGGCCGTCGTCATCGCCCCGAGGCGTCCCGCCACGACCGCGGGATCGACGGCGACCCGCTCCAGCACCCCCGCAAGCGCGTCGAGCGCCGATGCGGCGACACCGCGGTCGAACAGGTCCGGCCGGTACTCCAGCTTCAGGTGCATGCGTGCGCCGGGGCCGACCACCAGCGTCAGCGGATAGTGCGCCGCCTCGCGTGTGAACCCCGCGGGCCTGAGCGCGAGGCTCTCGCGGTCCGGAGACGCGGAGTCGGCCGGGGGCTGGGGGAAGCTCTCGTACACGAGGAGCGTGTCGAAGCCCGCCCCCGGGCCCGCGGCCTTCTGTATCTGCGGGAGACCCAGGTGCTGATGGGCCATCAGCGCGGACTGGCGCTCCTGCAGCTCACGGAGCATCTCCAGCACCGGCTGATCGCCGTCGAGTCGGACCCGCACCGGCAGCGTGTTGATGAGCAGCCCCACCATCGATTCCACGCCCGGCAGCTCGGGAGGCCGTCCCGCCACCGTCGCGCCGAACACCACGTCCGTGCGCCCGGCGAGCCGTGCCAGGACCAGCGCCCAGGCGCCCTGCACCACGGTGTTCACGGTGAGGCCGCCCGCGCGGGCGAGTTCCACCACGCCCCGCGTGACCTCCTCGGGAAGGTCCGAGCTCACGTTGTCGGGGAAGACGGGGAGCCGGTCCGGGACGGCCGGTGCCACCAGCGTCGGTTCGTCCGTGCCGGAGAGTTCCGCCTGCCAGGCGGTCCGTGCGGCTTCCCTGTCCTGGCGGCCGAGCCACTTCAGGTACGCACTGTAGGAGGTCGTGCGCGCGAGTCGGGAGGCGTCTCCTCCCGCCGCGTAGATCTCGGAGAGTTCGCCGATGAGGATCGGGGCCGACCAGCCGTCCATGAGGATGTGGTGGCTGGTGACGACCAGGCGGTGCCGGTGCTCGCTGCGCCGGATCAGGAGGAGGCGCAGCAGGGGCGGCACAGCCAGGTCGAAGGGCTCCGAGCGCTCGCTCACCGCCAGGCGTTCCAGCGCGGCGGGCTCATCGGACTCGGCCAGGCCCGACACGTCCTCCGTACGCCAGGGCAGCACCACGTCACGCGCGATGACCTGCACCATCTGCGCCCCGCTCACCTGCCGGAAGCAGGCGCGCAGCGCGGCGTGCCGGGTGAGGAGCGCCTGCCACGATGCCCGTAACCGGTCCGCGTCCACCGTGCCTTCGATGTCCAACGCGGACTGCACGGTGTACACGTCCGGACCCTGGTCGTCGAAGGCGGCGTGGAAGAGCAGTCCTTCCTGTAGCGGCGACAGCGGCCACACGTCCTCGACCGGTGATCGGGTCATCTCTTCTCTCCTCGGAGCTTCGGAGCTTCGGAGCCTCTGGGCCTCGGCGCCTCTTGGCCGGGGCTTCAGGCTTCAGGGCTTCAGAGCGGGTTGAATCCGGCTTCGAGCTCCTCGATCTGGCTCTGCGCGAGGCCGAGGAGGGGGAAGTCGGAGGGTGTGTGTCCACCGGCCGTGGGATCGGTGGTGTGGGCGGCGAGGCCGCCGAGCATGTCCAGCCAGAGCCGGCCGATGCGTTCGGCCGCGGCGCCGTCGACGACCTGGCCCGCCCAGCTGAGCGAGATGGTCAGCTCGGGCCCGTCAGCAGTGTCCACGATGGCCGCGCCCGCCTCCAGGGCGTGCATGGACGGCATGTCCGGGTCGGCCGACCCGCCGATCGCCGTGTCTTTGGCCAGCTGCCACGCCGTGACGGTGCGGCCGGCGGGCGGGTCACCCACGTCACCCGCGTCCGCGTCACCCGCGTTGCCCGCCGTGAATCGGCCCAGGTAGTTGAAGCCGATCTGCGGGCCGGGCAGGGCGGCGAGCACCGGGCCCGTCTCGGGGTTCAGGTGGCGCAGCAAGCCGTGGCCGAGTCCGTCGCCCGGGACCTCCCGCGCCTGTTCCTTGACCGCCTTCAGGAGTGCTCCGGCCGCCGGACCGCCGTCCGCCGCTTCGGTCAGATCCACGGCGGCGACGGCGAGGCGGAGCGGGTGGGTGCTGGTGAACCAGCCCATCGTGCGCGAGAGTTCGGCGCCTTCGACCGGTTCCCGGCCGTGGCCCTCCACGTCGAGCAGGACGTGCCCGCCCGTGCCGCGCCAGCGCGTGACGGCTGCCGCGAGCGTCGCCAGGAGCACCTCGTGGACCCCGCAGTGGAACAGCGCGGGGGTCCGGCCCGCCAGCGTGGCCGCCTCTTCTCGCGGGACCTGCCAGGACGCGCGGCGCGTGGTCCCGGCGGTGTCCACCGCCGGGTCGAGCGCACGTCGGCCGAGGAGCGGTTCCACGCCGTCGAGCAGGGCCGTCCACGCGTCGAGCTCCGCCACCCGGTCCGGTTCCGTCGCCTGTGCGGCCAGGAGGTTCGCCCAGCGCCTGAACGATGTGCCCACGGGATCGAGCACGGGTTCCTGGCCCGCCGCCGCGGCCTCGCAGGCGAGGGCCAGGTCGGGCACCAGAATCCGCCAGGACATGCCGTCCACGGCCAGGTGGTGGACCATCAGGACCAGTCGGCCGACCCGCTCCGGGCCCGCGTCCACCCACACCACCTGGAACATCGCGCCCGCCGACGGGTCGAGGCGCTCGGCGGCCTCCTTCGCCGCCCGTTCCGCGGCCTCGTCCAGCGCTGCGGTCGCCGTGCCCTCGGCGGCCACGCGGGTGACCACGTCCGCGGGGTGCACGGAACCTGGTTCGCCGACGACCAGGCGTGGTTCGGTGCCGTCGCCGTCCGCCGGGGCCACGCGGGCACGCAACATGTCATGGGTGTCGAGTACGGCCCCCACACCGGCCAGGAGTACGTCGCGTTCGAGACCGGCCGGAGCGCCGACGAGGGCCCACTGCGCGAACCTCGGGCGGCGCGCGGGTTCGCCGAGCTCCCGCATCACCGGGGTCCAGGGCACCTCGCCGACCCCGATGTCCTCGACGGCGTCGCGCCCGGCGCCGTCGGCCGCCTGTGCCACCGTCGCGACGCGCTCGGGGGTCTTCTCCTCGAAGACCTGCCGGGGTGTCACCACCAGGCCGGAGCGGCGGGCGCGGGAGGCCAGTTGCATCGAGGAGATGGAGTCGCCGCCCAGCTCGAAGAAGCTGTCGGTGACGCCGACCCGTTCCAGGCCGAGCACCTCGGCGAACAGACCGCACAGCAGCGCCTCGGTCTCCGTGCGCGGCTCCCGTCCCGAGACCTTCCCCGCGAAGTCGGGCGCGGGCAGCGCGCGCCGGTCCACCTTCCCGTTGGCGGTGAGGGGCAGCCGCTCCAGCGGGACGAACGCCGACGGGACCATGGAGGCGGGGAGACGCTGCGCCGCGATGTCGCGGAGGGCGCTGAGGAGTTGATCGGTGCGCGAGGTCTCCGACGTGGCGGTGACGGATGAAGGGGCGGGGACGGGTGAGGGGGTAGTGACGGGTGAGGGGGTGGTGCTGGCCGACGGGTCAGCGACGCCTGACGGATCGGTGACGACCGAGGCGGCGGCGACCACGTACGCGACCAGCTGATGCTCCCCGGACCGCCGGTCGTCGCGCGCCACGACCACCACTTGGGCGACCTCTGGATGCGCGCCGAGAACCGCTTCGACCTCGCCCGGTTCGACGCGGTGGCCCCGCACCTTCACCTGGGTGTCCGCGCGCCCGATGAAGACGAGTTCACCGCCGTCGGTCCAGCGCACCAGGTCCCCGGTCCGGTACATCCGCTCGCCGGGTGCATACGGGCACGCCACGAACCGCTCGGCGGTCAGACCGGGCCGCGCCCAGTAGCCACGGGCCACGCCCGCGCCCGCGACGTACAGCTCGCCCGGCGTTCCGGGCGGGACGGGCTGGAGGAACCGGTCCAGGACGAACACCTGGACGTTGGCCATCGGTCGCCCGATCGGCACCGCGTCCTGACGGCCTACAGTCCCGCCTGCGTCCCCGTCCGCCGACAGGGGCGCGCTCATGGCCGCGCACACCGTCAGCTCGGTGGGCCCGTACGCGTTCACCATCCGCCGCCCCGCGGACCACCGGTCCACGAGCGCCGGGGGGCACGCCTCTCCTGCCACGACCAATGTCCGCAGTTCTGCCGGCAGTGCCTCCTCCACGGCGAGCACGCTCGGCGGCACCGTCACATGGGTCACGCCCCACCTGCGCACCGCCTGCCCGAGCGACACCTGGGGCGGCAGCGCGTCGGCCCCCGGCACCACGAGCGCACCTCCCGAGAGCAACGCCATGCACAGTTCGGACACCGCCGCGTCGAAGCTCGGCGAGGCGAACTGGAGCACCCGAGCATCCGGCCCCACCGCGAACCGCTCGATCTGCGCCCGCGCCAGGTTGGCGAGCCCCGCGTGCGGCACGACCACGCCCTTCGGCATCCCGGTCGACCCCGAGGTGTAGATCACGTACGCGGCGTTGTCCGCGGTGAGCGGTCCGGTCCGCTCCTCTTGGCCGATGGGCCCGGCCGTCTTCCCGGCGGCGGCGACCGCTGCGGCGTCCTCCGGGTCGTCGAGGACGATCAGGTGGCCGGCGAACCCCTCCGGCACCAGGGCGCGCGTCTCCCGCGTGCACAGCAGCACCGCCGGGTCCGCGTCCGCGAGGACGAACGCCACTCGCTCCCGCGGGTATCCCGGGTCCACCGGCACGAAGACCCCGCCCGCCATGGACACCGCGAGGACGGCGACCACCGTCGCCGCCGACCCCGGCGCCAGCAAGGCCACCCGGCACTCCGGCCCCACGCCCGCCTCCATCAGGCAGCGCGCCCAGCGCCCGGCTTCGGCCTCCAGCTCTCCGTACGTCAGCGACTGCTCACCCGACGTCTCCGAAGCCCCCGCCGTTCCCGACGTTCCCGACACCAGGGCGACGGCATCCCGCGATCGCTCCACCTGCCGCCGGAACAGCTCGGGCAGCGTCTCCGCGGTCACCGGCACCTGCGTACGGTTCCACTCGCCCACGACGAGGTCGTGCCGCGCCCCGCCCAGTACGCCCACCCGCGCCACGGGCGCCGACGGATCAGCCGCCATCCCTTCGAGCACAGTGCCCAGTGCCGCCACCATCTCCTCGGCCCAGGCGCGGTCGAACACTCCGGGCCGGTAGATGAACTCGCCGTGCAGCCGCTCGCCGGGCACCGCGATCAGGGTCAGCGGGTAGTGGCCCGTGTCCTCCGGTGTGCCGCCGGGGCGAAGGGACAAGGTGTCGGGCGCGGGCTCACGGAGGGGTGGGCGTGGGTAGTTCTCGTACACGACCAGCGTGTCGAAGGCCGCGCCGGGACCCGCGAGCCTGCGGATCTCGGAGAGGCCGATGTGCTGGTGGGACATGAGCGCGACCTGCCGCTCCTGGAGACCGGTCAGCATGGCGGCGACCGACTGCTCTCCGAGCACGTCGACCCGTACGGGAAGCGTGTTGATGAACAGGCCGACCATCGACTCCACACGCGGCAGCTCGGCGGGCCGTCCGGCCGCCGTCGCTCCGAAGACCACGTCCGTGCGCCCGACGAGCCGGGCGAGGAGCAGCGCCCAGGCGCCCTGCACGACCGTGTTCACCGTCAGGCCGTGGCCGCGCGCCAGGCCGACGACCGCTCGGGTGAGTTCCTCGCCGAACTCGTAGGGCACGCGTTCCGGTAGGGCCGGTGCGACGGACGGATCGTCGGGCGCTGTCAGCGTCGGCTCGTCCGCGCCCGCGAACTCCGTGCGCCAGGCCTCGCGCGCCGCTTCCTTGTCCTGGCGTTCCAGCCATGCCAGGTACTCCCGGTACGAGGTCGCGGCGGACAGCGCACGCCCGTCACCGCCTGCCTCGTAGATCGCGGACATCTCGGCGATGAGGACCGGCAGCGACCAGCCGTCCGTGACGATGTGGTGGTTGACGACCACCTGGGCATGCCGGTTCTCGCCGAGCCGGACAAGGAGCAGCCGCAGCAGCGGGGCCTGCGTCACGTCAAGCCGTCGGGTGCGCTCGTCCTCGACGATGCGGTCGAGTGCGGCGCGCGCGTCTGCGGACGAACGGGTCGACAAGTCGATCTCTCGCCATGGGAGTTCCACCTCCCGTGCGATGACCTGGACCGCCTGGCCCGACGCACGTCGGTGGAAACTCGCCCGCAGGATGGGGTGCCGGGCGAGGATCGCCTCCCACGAGGCCCGAAGCCGGTCCACGTCCAGCGGCCCGTCCAGGTCCAGGACGCGCAGACCTTCGTAGAGGTCCGGGCCCCGGTCGTCGAATCCCGCGTGGAACAGCAGCCCTTCCTGCAACGGCGAGAGCGGCCACACGTCGGCCACGTCCGGCACCGCTGCTTCGAGTTCGTCGACTTCGTGCTGGGTGAGGTCGAGGAGGGAGAAGTCGGAAGGGGTGTGTCCGCCCACGGTGGAGTGGGTGCCGGGACCGGTGTCGGAGGCGATGTCGGGGGCGGTGGTGTGGGCGGCCAGACCGGTGAGCAGGTCGAGCCAGGTATGCGCGAGGTGTTCCGCCTCGGTCTCGTCCAGCACACCCGTGGGCCACGTCAGCGTGACGGTCAGCTCCGGCCCTTCGGGGGAGTCCTGTACTGCGGCGCCCGCTTCCAGGGCGTGCGGGGCGGGCATGTCCGGGTCCACCGAACCGCCGATCGCTTCGCCGCCGGCCAGTTGCCAGGGGGTGGCCCGGCCTGCCGCCGTATCCACTGCCTTCGCCGTGTCGAACGTGAACCGGCCCAGATAGTTGAAGCCGATCTGCGGGCGCGGCAGAGCCGCCAGGGTCGGTGCGGTGTCGGGGTTGAGATGACGCAGGAGTCCGAAGCCGAGCCCGTCGCCGGGGATCGTCCGCGCCTGCTCCTTGACGGTCTTCAGCAATACTCCCGCCGCCGGGCCACCGGCGCGTGCTTCGTCCAGGTCGATCGCGGCCGCGTCGAGGCGGACCGGGTGTGCGGTCGTGAACCAGCCGACCGTGCGCGACAGTTCGGCGCCCGCGAGCGGGTCCCTGCCGTGGCCTTCCACGTCCAGCAGTACGTGCCCGCCCTCGCCGCGCCGCCACTGCGTGACCGCGCCTGCGAGCGTCGACAGGAGCACCTCGTGCACCCCGCAGTGGAACACCTTCGGCGTCCTGCCCACCAGCGTGGTCGCGAGGTGCGTCGGCACGGTCCAGGTACGGCGGCGCATGCTGGCCGCAGTGTCCAGCGCGGGGTCCAATTCCCTTTTCCCGAGCGGGGTTTCGGCCGACCCAAGCAGCGCGGTCCAGTCCACGAGCTCGACGGTCCGGCCCTCGCTCGTGGCCTGGTCGGCCAGGATGTCCGTCCACTGCTTGAACGACGTACCCACCGGGTCGAGTTCGGGCTCACGTCCGGCCGCCACCGCCTCGCACGCGGCCCGCAGGTCCGGGACGAGGATGCGCCACGACAACCCGTCGACCACCAAGTGGTGCACCACCAGGGCCAGTCGACCGGTCCGCTCCGGCCCGGCATCGACCCAGACGGCCTGGAGCACGACGCCCGCCGACGGATCGAGCCGCTCGGTGGCCTCGCGGGCCGCCTCGTCCGCGAGACCATCCAGCGAGTCGGCCGGCGCATCCGAAGCGTCGACACGCGTGACCAGGGCGGCGGCATCGACGGAACCGCACCGCCCCACGACCAACTTGTACCCGCCCCCGTCGGCCCCACCAGTCGTTGCGCGGGCCCGCAGCATGTCGTGCGCGTCGAGGACGGCGGCCACACCGCCCACCAGCACATCCCTGCCGAGATCCGCCGGAGCGCCGACGATCGTCCACTGTGCGAACTTGCCGCGCAGGCCCCGCTCGCCCAGCTCCCGCATCACCGGCGTCCAGGGCACGTCACCGATGCCTGACTCCGCGGTCGCCGTGGCCGTGCCCGTGCCCACGTGCTGGGACACGGCCGCGAGACCGGCGGGTGTCTCGTGCTCGAAGACGTCCTGCGCCTTGAGGAGCAGGTCGGCGCGGCGGGCACGGGCGACCAGCTGCATCGACATGATCGAGTCGCCGCCCAGCTCGAAGAAGCTGTCGTCGGGGCCGACCCGCTCCAGGCCGAGCAACTCGGCGATCAGCGCGCACAGGACCGCCTCGGTCTCCGTACGCGGCGCGCGACCGGTGACCTTGCCCGCGAAGTCGGGGGCGGGCAGGGCGTCGCGGTCGACCTTGCCGTTGCGGGTCAGCGGGAGGGTTTCCAGGGTGATCACGGCAGTGGGGACCATGTAGTCGGGCAGCGTCTCGGCCACGTGGGCGCGGATGAGTTCGGGGGCCGGCGGCGGACCGTCGGGGACGACATATCCGACGAGGCGGCGCTCAGCCTGCCGGCCCTCATCGCGGGCGATGACGACCGCCTGGGCCACGGAGGGGTGAGCGGCCAGGGCGGCTTCCACCTCGCCCAGCTCCACACGGAAGCCACGGATCTTGACCTGGGCGTCCGCACGCCCGACGAAGAGCAGCTCGCCACGCTCGGTCCACCGCACCAGGTCTCCGGTGCGGTACATCCGCTCGCCCGGCACGTACGGGCAGGCCACAAACCGCTCGGCGGTCAGGCTCGCGCGACTCCAGTAGCCGTGCGCCAACCCGGCGCCCGCTACATACAGTTCGCCGGTCACACCCGGCGGAACCGGCTGCAAGAAAGCGTCCAGGACGAAGGCCCGGCGGTGGGGCAGCGGACGCCCGATCGGCAGTACGGAGCCCATCGCGTCGCCCGGACCGAGCACCTGCCAGGTCGCGCACAAGGTCACCTCGGTCGGCCCGTACATGTGCCGGACGGCGACCTCCGGGCAAGCCTCGCGCAGCCGGGCCACCGCCCCGGCCGGGACGACGTCCCCGCCGGTCAGCACCTCACGCAGCCCGGTGAAGCAGTCCGGCGTCTCCTCCGTCAGCGCACGGAACTGGCCGGCCGTGGCATGGACGGACGTCACCCCGCGCTTCACGTGCTCGCGCATCCGCTGGGCGTCGACGACGCCGCTCTCGGCGATGACGACACGGCCACCGGCGGCCAGCGGGACCCACATCTCGTACAGCGATACGTCGAAGGCGTGCGGGGCGTGCATCAGGACCGCGTCCGTCGGGCCGACCGACCAGCCGCGCTCCCCCACCAGCGCCGCCACACTCCCGTGCGGCACAGCGACACCCTTGGGCACGCCCGTCGAGCCCGACGTGTACATCACGTACGCCAGGTCCCGCCCCGCCACGGGGACGGTCCGCTGGTCGGTTTCATGCGTGGCCTGCGCCGCCCGTGTCTGCGGGTCGTCGAGGATCACGGCGTTGGCGGCAACTCCGGCGCCCGGCAGCACGCCTCGGCTCTCGGAGGTGCACACCACCGCCGCCGGAGCCGCGTCCGTCACGACGAACGCGATCCGCTCCTGCGGCCAGCCCACGTCCACCGGCACGTAGGCCGCGCCCGCCCGCCACACGCCCAGAAGCAGCGCGGGCAAGTCGGGCGACCGCTCCATCAGCACCGCGACGCGATCACCGCGGCCCACGCCAAGACCGGCCAGATACGCCGCCCAGCGACCGGACTCGGTCCACAAGTCCTCGTACGAAAGCGTCCGTTCACCCTCGACCGCCACCGCACCGGGTGACGACTCCACCCGTTCCGCGATCAGCTCCGGCACGGTCCCGCCAAGAGCCTCCGCCTCGGTGGCGTTCCACTCCTCCACGACCGACGCGCGATCCTCGGCGTCCAGCGCGCCCACCCGCGCCACCAACACCTCTGGGTCTGCGACCAGTTCCTCGATGACCCGGACGACCTGGCGTGCCGTCCTGAGGGAGGTCGCCCGCTCGATCAGATCGGGCCGGTAGGTCACCAGGACGCGTAGCCGCTCGGCGGGGATGACGCCCACCGCCAGCGGGTAGTGCGTCCCGGCCAGCGTGTTCAACTGGGTGATCGCGACCGCGTCGTCCGCCGGTGCATCGGCCGGGCCGGGCAGGGTGGCCGAGTTCCGGGGGTAGTTCTCGAACATCAGCATGGTGTCGAAGACCGCTCCGGGACCGGCCAGTTGCTGGATCTCGGACAGGCCCAGGTGCTGGTGGGCGATGAGGGCCGACTGGTGCTCCTGGAGTTCGGCGAGCATCTTCAGGACCGGCCTGCCCGGGTCGAGCCGCACGCGTACCGGCAGGGTGTTGATGAAGAGGCCGATCATCGACTCGGCGTCGGGCAGCTCCGGGGGCCGCCCGGCCACGGTGCCGCCGAACACGACGTCCGTGCGCCCGGCGAGGCGCGCAAGGACCAGCGCCCAGGCGCCCTGCACCACGGTGTTCACCGTCAGCCCATGGGCGCGGGCCAGCTCGGTCAGCGCCCGGGTCTTCTCCTGGGAGAGCTCCGCGGAGCTGACCTCCGGCACCACCGGCGGTCGGCCCGGGTCCGCCGGTGCCACCAGCGTCGGCTCGTCGGCGCCGGTCAGTTCCGTCCGCCAGGCGGCCCGTGCGGCCTCCTTGTCCTGCTGCTCCAGCCAGGCCAGGTAGTCGCGGTAGGAGGCGGTCGGCCTGAGGTGCGACAGCTGCGAGAGGTGCGCCGCGTCGCCGCTCGCCGCGTACAGCGATGACACCTCGTTGAGGATGACCGGCATCGACCAGCCGTCCACCAGGATGTGGTGGCTGGTGAGGGCGAGGCGGTGCCGGTTCTCGCCGAAGCGGATGAGCAGCAGGCGCAGCAGCGGCGCCCGCGTCAGGTCGAAGCGCTCCGCCATCTCGCGTTCGGCCAGGCGCTCGGCCTCGGCCTCCGCGTCGGCGTCCGCCAGCCGCGACACGTCGGCCTCGCGCCAGGGGAGTTCCACCCGCCGCGCGACGACCTGTACCGCCTCGCCCGACTCGGGGCGGTGGAACCCGGCCCGCAGTGCCGCGTGCCGGGCCAGGAGCGCCTCCCAGGAGGCGCGCAGCCTGCCCACGTCCAGCGGACCGTCCAGTGCCATCAGGCGCTGGCTCTGATAGACGTCCGGCCCTTCCTCGTCGAACGTGGCGTGGAACAGCATCCCTTCTTGCAAGGGCGACAAGGGCCATACGTCGACCAACTCCGGCTCAGCGGCTTCCAGTTCGGTGATGTTCCGCTGGGTGAGGGCCAGGAGCGGGAAGTCGGACGGCGTGTGTCCGCCGGCGAGGGTATCGGCGGTGTGGGCCGCCAGACCACCCAGAGCCTGCTCCCAGGCATGGCCGAGCTCTGCCGCCTCGGCGTCGTCGAGGAGCCCGGCGGGCCAGCTCAAGGTGACGGTCAGCTCGGGCCCTTCGGGAGTGTCCTGTACGGCGGCGCTCGCTTCCAGGGCGTGCAGGGCCGGTGTGTCGGGGTCGATCGAGCCGCCGACGGCCTCGGTTCCGGACAGCTGCCAGGGGGCCACAGTGCTGCCCGCCGCGTCCGCCGCGAACCGGCCCAGGTAGTTGAAGCCGATCTGCGGGCGCGGCAGGGCCGCCAGGGTCGGCGCGGTGACGGGATTGAGGTGGCGCAGGAGACCGAAGCCAAGGCCGTCGCCCGGTATCGCCCGTGCCTGCTCCTTGACCGTCTTGAGCAGTGCTCCGGCCGCCGGGCCACCGGCCACCACCTGGCTCACATCGATGTCGTCGATGTCCAGCCTGACGGGGTGCACGCTGGTGAACCAGCCCACCGTGCGCGACAGTTCCGCATCTCCGACCTGCTGCCGCCCATGGCCCTCCACGTCCACAAGGACCGCGGGGGCGGTTTCCCGCCGCCAGTGGGCGACCGCACCGGCCAGGGATGCCAGCAGCACCTCGTGCACCCCGCAGTGGAAGACCGCCGGCGTCCTGCCCACCAGCGCGGCCGCGAGGTGCGTCGGCACGGTCCAGGTACGGCGGCGCATGGTCGCCGCGGTGTCCAGCTCCGGAGACAACTCCCTTCGCCCGAGCAGTGGTTCGGCCTGACTGCCGAGCAGATCGGTCCACTCCGCGAGTTCAGCCGTCCGGCGCTCGCCGGTCGCCTCCTCAACCAGTGCGTCGGCCCACGCCTTGAACGGCGTCTCCACCGGGTCGAGCCGCGGCTCCCGGCCGGCCGCCACCGCCTCGCACGCGGCGCGCAGATCCGGCAGCAGAATCCGCCACGAAACGCCGTCCACCACCAGGTGATGCACCACAAGGGCCAGCCGACCGACGCGTCCCGGCCCGGCATCCACCCACACCGCCCGGACCATCACGCCCGCGGCGGGATCGAGCCTCCCCACCGCCTCGCGCGCCGCCCTCGCCGCGACGTCATCAAGCGAGTCGTCCGACGCGTCCTCCGCACCCACACGGACGACTAGGCCCTCGGCGGCCACCGAACCCCGGGGCCCCACCGACAACTTGGGCTCGCTCCCCTCGGTCACCACCCGCGCCCGCAGCATGTCGTGCGCGTCGAGAACCGCGCCCACTCCTCCCACCAGGACATCCCGGCCGAGCCCCGCCGGAGCGCCGACGATCGTCCACTGCGCGAACCCGGCACGCAGGCCTCGCTCGCCCAGCTCCCGCATCACGGGGGTCCAGGGCATCTCCCCCACACCCGCGTCCCGATCCGCTCCTGCGCCGCGCGTCTTCTCGGCCGTCTCCGCCACGCGTGCGAGCAGCTCCGGGGTCTTCTCGTCGAAGACCTGCCGGGGCGTCACCACCAGGCCGACGCGGCGGGCTCGCGCGACCAGTTGCATCGACATGATCGAGTCGCCGCCCAGCTCGAAGAAGCCGTCCTCGGCGCCGACCCGCTCCAGGCCGAGCACGTCGGCGAACAGGCCGCACAGGACCGACTCGGTCTCCGTGCGCGGCGCGCGCCCGGTGGTCCGCGCCGCGAAGTCGGGGGCTGGCAGGGCCCTGTGGTCGACCTTGCCGTTGCGGGTGACGGGCAGTTCGTCCAGCGGAAGGACGGCGGCCGGCACCATGTAGTCGGGCAGCGTCCTGGCCACGTGGGCGCGGAGGAGGGCAGGGTCCACGCCCTCCGGGCTCCGGGGTACGACGTAGCCGACCAGGCGGCGTTCGCCCGGGCCGTCCTCGCGGGCGACCACCACCGCCTGCGCCACCGCCGGATGGGCGGCGAGCGCCGCCTCCACCTCGCCGAGCTCCACCCGGAAGCCGCGCACCTTGACCTGCGCGTCCGCGCGGCCGACGAAGAGCAGTTCACCGGTGTCGGACCAGCGCACCAGGTCTCCGGTGCGGTACATCCGCCCGCCCGGCACGAAGGGGCAGGCCACGAAGCGTTCCGCCGTCAGCTCCGCCCGGCCCCAGTACCCCTGCGCCAGGCCATCGCCCGCCACGTACAGCTCCCCGGTCACGCCCGACGGAACCGGCTGGAGGAACGCGTCCAGGACGAACACCCGCCGGTTGCCCAAGGGCCGCCCGATGGGCAGCACCGATCCCACCGCGTCGCCGGGCCCCCAGACCCGCCAGGTCGCGCACAGGGTCACCTCGGTCGGCCCGTACAGATGGCGTACGACCAGGTCCGGGCAGGCCTCACGCACCCGCGCCACCGCTCCGACCGGGACCACGTCGCCGCCCGTCAGCACCTCGCGCAGTCCGGCGAAGCACTCGGGCGACTCCCCCGCCAGGACACGGAACGAACCGGCGGTCAGATGCACCGAGGTGACGCCGTGGGCCGCGTGCTCCCGCACCCGCTCGGCGTCCACCGCACCCGGCCCGGCCACGACCACCCGTCCTCCGGCGGCCAGCGGGACCCACACCTCGAAGAGGGAGACGTCGAAGGCGTGCGGGGCGTGCATCAGGACCGCGTCGTCCGGGCCGACCGCCCAGCCCCGCTCCCCCACCAGCGCGACGACACTGCCGTGCGACACCGCCACGCCCTTGGGGACACCCGTGGATCCCGAGGTGTACATCACGTACGCCACGTCGTCCGCGCTCACCAGCACCGGGGACACGGCCACGGGGGAAGCGTCGGCAGTACGTGTGGTGAGCACCGCCTCCCGCACGCGCGGATCGTCGACCACGAGCGGCTCGGTGCCTTCCGGCACGAGGGCCCGGGTCTTCTCCGTGCACAGCACGACGGCGGGAGCCGAGTCGTCGAGGACGAAGCCCACGCGTTCCGGCGGGGAGCCCGCGTCGACCGGCACGTAGGCGGCGCCCGCCCGCCACACGCCCAGCAGCAGCGCCAGCAGATCCGGCGATCGCTCCATCACGACGGCGACGCGGTCGCCGCGCCGCACGCCCACCGCGGTCAAGTACCGGGCCCAGGCGCCGGACTCCGCCCACAACTCCGCGTACGACAGCGTCCGTTCGCCCTCGACGGCCACCGCGTCCGGCGACGTCTCCACGCGTCCGGCCATCAGCTCGGGCACCAGGGCGCCCGGCGCCTCGCCGGCCGTGCCGCCCCAGCCCTCCACGACCAGGCCGCGCTCGGGCGCCGCGAGCACCTCGACCCGGCCCACGAGGACCGACGGATCGGCGACCAGTTGCTCTAGCACCCGCACCAGCCACGCGTACACCGACTCGGCGGTCTCGCGGTCGAACAGGTCGGGCCGGTGGTCGAGCTTGCAGAGCATCCGGTCGCCGACGGGCGCCACCACCAGGGTGAAGGGGTAGTGCGCGGTTTCCTGACCGGCGGCTATGCGCACGGTGAAGGTGCCCGGCGACGGGGGTTGCGCGGGCGGGCTCGGATAGTTCTCGTACACCACGAGGGTGTCGAAGACCGCGCCGCCGGAGTCGGCGAGCCCTTGCACCTCGGGCAGTCCCAGGTGCTGATGTGCCATCAGGGACGACTGTCGCTCCTGGAGTTCGGCCAGCATGCGCGCGACCGGCTGATCGGCGTCGAGTCGCACGCGTACGGGCAGTGTGTTGATGAACAGGCCGACCATCGACTCGACGCCCGGGAGCTCCATCGGCCGTCCCGCCACGGTGGCGCCGAACACCACATCCGTGCGTCCCGCGAGCCGTGCGAGGACCAGTGCCCACGCGCCCTGCACCACCGTGTTGACGGTCAGACCCTGGCCGCGGGCGAACCGCACCAGGCCGTCGGTCAGTTCCGCGGGGAACTCGTTGATCAGGCTCTCCGGGGGCAGGGGCGAGCGGGCCGGGTCCGCCGGGGCCACGAGGGTCGGCTCGTCGGCCCCCGCCAGTTCCGCCTGCCAGGCGGCCCGCGCCGCATCCTTGTCCTGGCGCGACAGCCAGGCCAGGTACTCCCGGTACGACGTCACCGGTGGGAGCCCGGAGGTGTCGCCGCCCGCCGCGTAGGTCGCCGAGAGTTCGTCCAGCAGCACCGGCATGGACCAGCCGTCCATCAGGACGTGGTGGCTGGTGACCACCAGGCGGTGGCGCCGCGCTCCGATCCTGATCAGCAGGAGCCGCAGCAGCGGCGCCGCCGCGAGGTCGAAGCGCTCGGCCCGCTCCCGGCCGGCGAGCCGGTCCGCCTCGGCCAGCGCGTCCGCCTCCGCGAGCCCGGAGAGGTCGGCCGCGCGCCAGGGCAGCTCCACGTCCCGTGCGATGACCTGTACCGCATCGCCCGTCTTGCGTCGGCGGAAGCTCGCCCGCAGCGCCGCGTGCCGGGCGAGGAGCGCCTGCCAGGACGCCCGCAGCCGGTCGGCGTCCAGCGGACCGGTCAGTTCGAGCAGTCGCTGCCCCTGGTAGACGTCGGGGCCCTCGCTGTCGAAGGCGGCGTGGAAGAGCAGCCCTTCCTGGAGGGGCGACAGCGGCCACACGTCCTCGACAAGGGATCGGGTCATCGCTTCTCTCCTCAGAGCGAGTTGCTTCGAGCGGGTTCCAGGGCACGGGCAGGACGGTTCGTCCAGGACGTGACGGTCACGGGATGTCGTCGGCGAAACCGGCTTCGAGCTCGTCGACCTCGTCCTGCGCGAGGTCGAGGAGCGGGAAGTCGGAGGAGGTGTGTCCGCCCGCGGCGGGATCGGCGGTGTGGGCGGCCAGACCGCCGAGCAGGTCGAGCCAGAGCAGGCCGAGGCGTTCGGTCGCCGCCTCGTCGAGGAGCGCGGCGGCCCAGCTCAGCGTGAGGGTGAGCCTGGGGCCCGCGGCCGTGTCGACGATGACCGCGCCCGCCTCGATGGTGTGACCGGCGGGCATGGCGGGGTCGAGTGTGCCGCCGATCGTGGCGCTCGACGCGTCGGCGGTGAAGCGGCCCAGGTAGTTGAAGCCGATCTGCGGGCGCGGCAGGGCCGCCAGGGTCAGCGCGGTGGCGGGATTGAGGTGGCGCAGGAGACCGAAGCCAAGGCCGTCGCCCGGTATCGCCCGTGCCTGCTCCTTGACCGTCTTGAGCAGTGCTCCGGCCGCCGGGCCACCGGCCGTCACCTGGCTCACGTCGACGGCATTGAGGTCGAGGCGGACGGGATGGACGCTGGTGAACCAGCCCACCGTGCGCGACAGGTCCACGCCCTCGGTCGCCACCCGGCCGTGCCCCTCCACGTCCAGCAGGACTCCAGGGGCAGCCTCCTGCCGCCAGTGGGCGATGGCTCCGGCCAGGCCGGCGAGGAGCACCTCGTGCACACCGCAGTGAAAGACCATCGGCGTGCGGCTCGTCAGCGTTTCGGCCTGCGGGGTCGGCACGGTCCACGAACGGCGGCGCACGGTCGCCGCGGTGTCGCGGAGCGGGTCCAACTCCCGCTCCCCGACGGCAGGCTCCTTCCGCCCCAACAGGGCGCGCCACTCTGCCAGTTCGGCGACCCGCGCCTCCCCGGTGGCCTGCTCGACCAGCAGCCGCGACCAGTGCCGGAAGGACGTGCCCACCGGGTCCAGTCGCGGCTCCCGACCGGCTGCCACCGCTTCGCAGGCAGCCTTCAGGTCCGGCACCAGAATCCGCCACGAGACCCCGTCGACCGCCAAGTGATGGACCACGAAGGCCAGTCGGCCGACCCGTCCGGGTCCGGCGTCCACCCACGCCACCTGAAGCATCACGCCCGCCGAGGGGTCGAGGCGCTCCGCCGCCTCCTGTGCCGCCTCGTCCGCGATGTCGTCGAGGGTGCCGGCCACCGCGTAGGTCGCGTTCACGCGGGTGACCAGCGGCCCGGCATCCACCGATCCCTGCTCGCGGACGATCAGCCTCGGCGCCTCCGCGCCGCCGACCACCAGCGAGCGGAGTACGTCATGGGTGTCCACGACCGCGCTCAACGCGGCCACCAGGACGTGCCGTTGGAGCCCGGACGGAGCACTGACGACCGCCCATTGGGCGAACCTGCCGCGCAGGCCTCGCTCGCCCAGGTCCCGCATCACGGGCGTCCAGGGCACCTCGCCCACACCCACGTCCGGCGGAGCCGACACCTCGTCCGCCGGGCGGCCGACGACCGCGAGCCCGGCGGGTGTCTCGTGCTCGAAGACGTCCTGCGCCTTGAAGAGCAGGTTCGCGCGGCGGGCCCGTGCGGCCAGTTGCATCGACATGATCGAGTCGCCGCCGAGCTCGAAGAAGCTGTCCTCGACGCCGACCCGCTCCAGGCCGAGCACCTCGGCGAAGAGGCGGCACAGCGTCTCCTCGGCCTCGGTCCTGGGCGCACGGCCGACGACGCGTTCCGCGAAGTCGGGCGCGGGCAGAGCCGCGCGGTCGACCTTGCCGTTGCGGGTCACCGGCAGGGCGTCCAGGACGAGCACGGCGCCGGGCACCATGTAGTCGGGCAGCGCCCGGGCGATGTCGTCGCGCAGGCGCCCGGGGTCCGGCGCCCGGCCGTCCGGGACGACGTAGCCGACCAGCCGACGCTCACCCGGACCGTCATCGCGGGCGACGACCACGGCTTGCGCGACGGAAGGATGGGCGGCCAGGGCCGCCTCCACCTCGCCCAACTCGACGCGGAATCCCCGGACTTTGACCTGGGTGTCCGCGCGGCCGACGAACAGGAGCTCGCCGGTGTCGGTCTCGCGCACCAGGTCGCCGGTGCGGTACATCCGCTCGCCGGGCGCGTACGGGCACGCCACGAAGCGCTCCGCGGTCAGGCCTGGACCATCCCAGTAGCCCTGCGCCAACCCCGCGCCCGCGACGTACAGTTCGCCGGTCACACCTGGCGGCAGGGGCTGGAGGAACGCGTCCAGGACGAACGTCCGGCGCCCGGGCAGCGGTCGCCCGACCGGCAGTACGGGGCCCATCGCGTCGCCCGGCTCCAGTACGTGCCAGGTCGCGCAGAGCGTCGTCTCGGTCGGCCCGTACAGGTGCCGGACCGTGAGCTCGGGGCACGCCTCCCGGACCCTCGCCACCGACGCGGCCGGGACCACGTCTCCGCCCGTCAGCACCTCACGCAGTCCCGTGAGGCATTCCGGGGACTCCTCCGCAAGCACCCGGAACGACCCCGCGGTCAGATGCGCCGCCCTCACGCCGTCCGTCACGTGCTCACGCAGCTCCTGGGCGTCGACGACTCCGGGCCCCGCCAGCACCACACGGCCACCGGCGGCCAGCGGAACCCACAGCTCGTAGAGCGATACGTCGAAGGCGTGCGGGGCGTGCATCAGGACCGCGTCCGTCGGGCCCACTGCCCAGCTTCGCTCCCCCACCAGGGACGCGACGCTGCCGTGCGGCACCGCGACGCCCTTGGGTGTGCCGGTCGAGCCCGACGTGTACATCACGTACGCCACGTCCCGCCCCGTCACCGGCACGGCGAAGTCCCCGCCTTCGACGGCGGACAGCGCCTCCGTGACCTGCGGGTCATCCGCGACCAGCAGCCGCCCGCCGGCGCCCCGCGGCACCCCGCGCCGGCTCTCCGAGGCGCACACCACCACCGCCGGAGCCGCGTCCCCCAGCACGTGGGCCACCCGCTCCACCGGCGAGCCGACGTCCACGGGCACGTAGGCGGCGCCCGCACGCCACACGCCCAGGAGCACGGCCACCAGGTCCGGCGACCGTTCCATGACCACCGCGACACGGTCGCCCCGCCGCACCCCGAGTGCGGCCAGTTGTGCCGCCCAGCGCCCTGCCCGCTCCCACAACTCGCCGTACGTGAGGGTGGCTCGTCCGCCTTGGACGGCCACCGCTCCCGGCGCCGCGTCCACCCGCCGCGCGATCAGCTCCGGCACCGACCCACCCGCCGAAGCCGCCGTCACCTCGCGCTCGGGCAGTGCGTCGGCCACACCGATGCGTCCCACCGCCGCCGACGGTTCCGCCACCATCCGTTCCAGCACGCGTGTCAGGAGTCCGGCCAGCGCCTCGCCCACCGCCTCGTCCACCAGGTCGGGTTGGTACGTCACGTCCACCCGGAGGCACTCGCCGGGCGCGACGCCGATCGACAGCGGGTAGTGCGTGGCCTGGCGGGACTCCACCGTGGTGAGGGAGAGCGCGTCGGGCGTGGGCGGCTTCCCGGGTGGCCGGGGGTAGTTCTCGTACACCAGGAGTGTGTCGAAACCGGCGCCGGGGCCGGCGAGTTGCTGGATCTCCGAGAGACCCAGGTGCTGGTGGGCCAGGAGCGTGGACTGGTGGTCCTGGAGCTCTCGGAGCAGGTCGAGCAGCGGCTGCGAACCGTCGAGCCGGACCCGTACCGGCAGCGTGTTGATGAAGAGGCCGATCATGGAGTCGGCGCCGGGCAGCTCCGGGGGGCGGCCGGCCACCGTCGCGCCGAACACCACGTCCGTACGTCCGGCGAGGCGAGCCAAAAGCAGCGCCCAGGCGCCCTGTACGACGGTGTTCATCGTCAGGCCGTTGTCGCGGGCCAGCGCGGTGAGCGCTTCGGTCGTCTCCTCGGTGAGGCGGGAGGAGCGTTTCTTCGGAGGTGTGTCGCCGTGAGCGGGGCTCGTGGGGCCCGCGACCTGCGTCGGTTCCTCCGCTCCGGCCAGCTCCGCCTTCCAGGCGGCTCGTGCGGCCTCCTTGTCCTGGCGGGAGAGCCAGGCCAGGTACTCGCGGTAGGAGGTGACCGGGGGCAGCCCGGATGCGTCGCCGCCTGCCGCGTAGACCGTGGAGAGTTCGTCGAGCAGGAGCGGGGCCGACCAGCCGTCCATGAGGATGTGATGGCTCGTCATCACCAGTCGGTGCCTGCGCTCGCCGATGCGGATCAGGAGCAGACGCATCAGTGGTGCCGCCGCCGGGTCGATCCGGTCCGCGCGTTCGCGTGCGGCCAGGCGCTCGGTCTCGGCCGCCGCGTCGGCCTCGGTGAGGTCCGAGAGGTCGGCCTCGCTCCACGGCAGTACGACCTCGCGGGTGATGAGCTGCACGGCCTCGCCCGTCTTGCGCCGCTGGAAGCTCGCCCGCAGCGCCGCGTGCCGGGCCAGCAGGGCTTCCCAGGAGGCGCGGAAGCGGTCGGCGTCCATGGGCCCTTCGACCGCCAGTACGTTCTGCACGGTGTAGACGTCGGGCCCCTGGCCGTTGAAGTCGGCGTGGAACAGGAGCCCTTCCTGGAGGGGCGACAGTGGCCAGACCTCCGCGAGCGCGGAACCCCCGGTCCGGGGCGACGGCTGGTGGGCGGCGGGGGCGTGACCTGTTGCGGGGCTTGGGGTCGGGGTCTTCACAGCGAACGCCCTCCTTCGAGCTCTGCTGCTATCGCTTCGAACTGCTCGACCTCGTCCTGGGCGAGCTCGATGAGAGGGAAGTCGGACGGGGTGTGGCCGCCCGCCGTCGGGTCCGTGGTGTGGGCGGCGAGGCCCGCGAGCAGGTCGAGCCAGTGGCGGCCGACGCGCTCGGCCACCGCCTCGTCGAGGACCGCGCCGTGCCAGCTCAGCGAGACGGTCAGCTCGGGCCCTTCGGCGGCGTCGCGGACGGTCGCACCGGCCTCCAGGGTGTGCGTCGCCGGCATGGCCGCCGCGGTGGAGCTGCCGATCGCTTCTTCGCCTGCCATCTGCCAGGGGCCGACGGCGCCCGCTCCACCGACGGCGGGGAAGCGGCCCATGTAGTTGAAGCCGATCTGCGGGCTCGGCAGCGCGGCGAGCACCGGGCCCGTCTCGGGGTTCAGGTGGCGCAGCAGTCCGTGTCCCAGGCCGTCGCCCGGCACCGCCCGCGCCTGTTCCTTGACCGCCTTCAGGAGCGATCCGGCGGCCGGTCCGCCGGCTGCCGCCGCCGTCGTGTCGATGCCGGACAGGTCGAGGCGTACCGGGTGCACGCTGGTGAACCATCCGACGGTGCGCAGCAGATCGGCGTCGGCGACCGGCTTGCGTCCGTGGCCCTCGACGTCGATCAGGACTGTGCTCTGCGTGTCCCGCCGTCCTTGGACGACGGCTCCGGCCAGCGTGGCGAGGAGCACCTCGTGCACACCGCAGTGGAAGAGCGCCGGTGTCGGTCCCGCGAGCGTGGCCGCCTGCCGGGCCGGGACCGTCCAGGACCGGTGGCGCATGCCTGCCGCCGTGTCCCGTGCCGGGTCCAGGACCCGGTCGCCGAGGGGTGGTTCCGCCTGCGTACCGAGGAGGGCTGTCCATGCGTCGAGTTCCGCGACGCGGTTCCTGCCGATCGCCTCTTCGGCGAGGAGCCTGGACCAGCGCCTGAAGGAGGTGCCGACCGGGTCGAGCACCGGCTCCCGCCCGGTGGCCGCCGTGTCGCACGCGGCGCGCAGGTCCGGGACGAGGATCCGCCACGACACGCCGTCCACGGCCAAGTGGTGGATCACCAGGGCCAGTCGGCCGACCCGCTCAGGCCCGGCGTCCAGCCACACCGCCTGGACCATGACTCCGGCGAAGGGGTCCAGGCGCAGGACCGCCTCCCGTGCCGTGCGGCCCGCGAGCCCGTCCAGGTCGCCCTGCGTGACCTCCGCCGCGTCGACCCGGGTGATCAGGTGGGCGGCGTCCACAGAGCCGCGCTCGCCCACCACCAGGCGGGGCCCGGTGTCGCCGTCCGCCACGGCATGGGCGCGCAGCATGTCGTGCGTGTCGAGTACGGCGCCCAGGCCTGCCGCCAGGGTCTCGCGGCTGAGACCGGTGGGCGTTCCCATCACCACCCACTGGGTGAATCCGCCACCGAGGGCCCGCTCGCCCAGGGCCCGCATCACCGGTGTCCAGGCCACCTCGCCCTCGCCCACGTCCGGCCCCGACACGCTTCCGGCGCCGAGCCTGACCACCCGCGCGATGGCCTCGGGGGACCCGTGCTCGAACACGTCCTGGGCGCCGAAGAAGGCTCCGGCCCGGCGGGCGCGGCTCACCAGTTGCATCGAGCTGATCGAATCTCCGCCGAGCCGGAAGAAGTTGTCGTCGGCGCCGACCCGTTCGAGGCCGAGCACCTCCGCGAACAGGGCGCAGAGGATCTCCTCCGCCTCGCCTTCCGGCGCCCGGCCCAAGACGTGGCCGGCGAAGTCGGGCGCGGGCAGGGCGGGGACGTCGACCTTGCCGTTCGGGGTGACCGGCAGGGTGTCGAGGGCCAGGACGGCCGCGGGCACCATGTAGTCGGGCAGCGCGGCGGCGGCGTACTCGCGTACGGCGTGCCCGTCCACGGTCCGCGCGTCGGCCCGGTGCCCGGCTCGGGCGTCGGTGCCCACCACATAGCCGACCAGGCGGCGTTCCCCTTGCCGGTCCTGCCGGAGGATCACCACGGCCCGGTCGACGGCGGGGTGTCCGGCGAGGGCCGCCTCGATCTCGCCCAGCTCCACCCGGAACCCCCGCACCTTCACCTGGGCGTCGGCCCGCCCCGCGTAGACGAGGTCGCCGGTGCCGGTCCTGCGCACCAGGTCCCCGGTCCGGTACATCCGCTCACCGTGCGCGAACGGGCTGGCCACGAAGCGCCGTGCCGTCAGCTGTGTCCGCCGCAGATACCCGCGTGCCAGGCCCGCGCCCGCCACGTACAGCTCGCCCACCGTGCCCGCGGGCACCGGTCGCAGGAAGGCGTCCAGGACGTGGGCCGAGGTGTTGGCGACGGGGCGGCCGATCGACGGTTCGTCGTGCGCTTCGAGAGGGCGGCTGACCGTCGAGGCGACCGTGGCCTCGGTGACGCCGTACTCGCTGTAGATCTCGCGGTTCACCGACCACTGACGGCGCAGTTCGTCGGAGACGGGTTCGCCGCCGATGACCAGGACGCGCAGCGCGGGCAGGTCCTCCGGCGGCAGCTGTGCCAGCAGGGTCGGCGTCATCGCGACGTGCGTCACGCGCTCCGCGCGCATCAGGTGGACCAGCTCGTCGCCGGTCGCGTGCCGCCGCGCGGGCGGTGCCAGGACGAGGCGCCCGCCCGCGCACAGCACCGGCCAGATGTCCGACAGGGAGACGTCGAAGCTCGGCGAGACGAGTTGGAGCACGGCGCTGTCCGCGCCGATCCGGTACCGCGCGATGCGGTCGGCGACGAGGTTGCGCAGACCCCGGTGGGGGACGACCGCGCCCTTGGGGGTGCCGGTGGACCCGGATGTGTAGATGACGTACGCCGCGTGGGACGCGGTCAGCGGTGCGCGCCGCTCGGTGTCCTTCAGCGGGCCGTCGGCGTAATCGTCCACGGCCCGGGCGGTCAACGGGTCGTCCAGGAGCAGGAGTTGCCCGGTGTACTGCTGCGGTATCGCGTCGCGGGTCTGCCGCAGGCAGATCAGTACCGGCGGGGCCACATCGTCGAGGAGCATGCGCAGCCGCGCCGGGGGAAGTCCCGGGTCCACGGGGACGTAGACACCTCCGGCCGTCGACACCGCGATGAGCGCGGTCACCAGTTCCGCCGAGCGGTCCGCCATGACGGCCACCCGCGTCTCGGGCCCCACACCCCTGTCCGTCAGGTACCGGGCCAGACGCGCCGCTCGGCCGGCCAGTTCGCGGTACGTCAGCGAACGCTCGCCGTCCACCACCGCCACCGCGGTGGGTGCGGAGGCGGCCTGCTCGGCGAAGAGGTCCGGTGCCGTGGCGTCGGGCACGGCCTGCGTCGGCGTGGTCCGTTCCCGCGCCACGAGCGCGCGTTCGGCCTCGGGGAGGATGTCGATGCGCCCCACGGGCGACGACGGGTCCGCCACCATCTGTTCGAGGACGCGGACCAGCGAGGAGATCACGGCTCCGGCCCGGTCGCGGCCCACGACGTCCGGGCGGTGCACGAGCAGTCCTCGCAGCCGGGTGTCAGGGACCACGATCAAGGCCATCGGGTAGTGGCCCCTGTCCTCGGGCTCCCCGACGGGGCGGATGACCAGGTCCGTGCCGGCGCCGGTCCCGTCGGGCGTCCGCGGGAGGTTCTCGAACACCACGAGCGTGTCGAACACCGCGCCGGAACCCGCCAGTTGACGGATCTCGCGGAGGCCCAGGTGCTGCCGGGCCATCAGCCCGACCTGTCGCTCCCGCAGGTCCGCCAGCAGCCCGGCGACCGACTGGTCCGGGGCCAGGCCCACCCGTACGGGAACGGTGTTGATGAACAGGCCGACCGCCGTCTCGACCCCCGGCAACTCCGCTGGGCGGCCCGCCACCGGAGTGCCGAACACCACGTCCGTGCGCCCCACGAGCCGGGCGAGGAGCTGCGCCCACGCGCCCTGCACGACCGTGTTGACGGTCACCCCTTGGGAGCGGGCCAACTCCACCACACCACCCGTGAGTTCCGCGGTCAGCTCGAACGGCAGCGGGTCCGGCACGACCCGCGCGCCTGCCGGTTCCTGCGGCACCACCAGCGTCGGCTCGTCGGCCCCGGCGAACTCCGCGCGCCAGGCCTCGCGCGCCGCTTCCTTGTCCTGCCGGTCGAGCCAGGCCAGGTACTTGCGGTACGACGTCGTCGTGGGCAGCGTCCGGCCGTCGCCGCCCGCCGCGTACACCTCGGACAGTTCGGCGAAGACGACGTCGGTGGACCAGCCGTCCACCAGGGAGTGGTGGACGGTGACGATCTGGCGGTGCCGGTCGGCGCCGAGGCGTACCAGGAGCAGCCGCAGCAGAGGCGCGGCCCGGAGATCGAACTTCTCGGCCCGCTCGGCGCGGGCGATGCGCGCCACCTCGGCGGGCACCTCGTCCTCCGGCAGCTCCGAGAGGTCGGCCTCCCGCCAGGGCAACTCGGCCCCGGCCGTGACGACTTGGACCGTCCGGCCGGAGTCCCGCTGGTGGAAGCTCGCGCGCAGCACGGCGTGCCGGGCGAGCAGCGTCTCCCACGACGTGCGCAGCCGGTCGGCGTCGAGAGGGCCGTCCAGTGCCAGCGTCCGCTGGCTCGCGTACACGTCCGGCCCGTCGTCGTCGAAGGTGGCGTGGAAGAGAATCCCCTCCTGCAGCGGCGACAGCGGCCATACGTCCACCAGGCCCGGCACCGAGGCCCGCAGCCGGTCGGTCTCCTCCTCCCGGAGCTCGCCCATGAGCGAGCCCGCGAAGCGGTCGCGGGCGGGGGTCGCGTGCTGCTCGCCGGAGCGGGCGATCGTGGCCAGGGCGGCCGGTGTCGCGTGCTCGAAGACGTCCTCGGCCCGGAAGAACAGGTGCGCGCGGCGGGCGCGAGCGGCCAGTTGCATCGACATGATGGAGTCGCCGCCCAGCTCGAAGAAGCCGTCCTCCGCGCCGACGCGCTCCAGGCCGAGCAGCTCCGCCATCAGGTCGCACAGGACCGACTCGACCTCGGTGCGCGGCGCGCGCCCGGTGACCTTCGCGGCGAAGTCGGGGGCGGGCAGGGCGTCGCGGTCGACCTTGCCGTTGCGGGTCACCGGGAGGGACGCGAGGGGCAGTACCGCGGTGGGGACCATGTAATCGGGCAGGGTCTCGGCGAGCGCGTCGCGGACGCGTCCGGGGTCCAGGGCCTCCGGCTCGTCGGGGACGACGTAGCCGACCAGGCGCCGCTCGCCCCGCCGGTCCGCACGGGCGACGACGACCGCCTGGGCCACGCGGGGGTGGGCGGCGAGCGCGGCCTCCACCTCGCCCAACTCCACGCGGAATCCACGGATCTTGACCTGGTCGTCCGCGCGGCCGACGAAGAGCAGCTCGCCGTCCTCGGTCTCGCGCACCAGGTCACCGGTGCGGTACATCCGCTCGCCCGGGACGTACGGGCAGGCCACGAAGCGTTCCGCGGTCGGTCCTGGCCGGTTCCAGTAGCCCCGCGCCAGGCTCGATCCCGCCACATACAGCTCGCCGACCGTACCGGCGGGCAGCGGCCGCAGAGCCGCGTCCAGGACGAAGGCCCGGCGGTGGGGCAGCGGGCGCCCGATCGGGAGCACGGAGCCCGTCGCGTCGCCCGGCGTCAGCAGATGCCAGGTGGCGCACAGGGTCACCTCGGTCGGCCCGTACAGGTGCCGGACGCCCACCTCCGGGCAGGCCTCGCGGACGCGGGCCACCGAGCCGGGCGGGACCACGTCGCCGCCGGTGAGCACCTCTCGTAACCCGGTGAAGCAGTCCGGTGATTCCTCGGCCATGACGCGGAAGGAACCCGCGGTCACATGCACGGCGGTGACACCGGCCGCGACGTGCTCGCGCACCTGCTGGCCGTCCACCACACCCGGCTCGGCGATCACCACGCGGCCACCGGCGGCGAGCGGCACCCACATCTCGAACAGCGTGACGTCGAAGGCGTGCGGGGCGTGCATCAGGACCGCGTCGTGCGGGCCGACCGCCCAGCCGTCGTCGCCCACCAGTGCCGCCACGCTCGCGTGCGGCACCGCGACGCCCTTGGGCACCCCGGTCGATCCCGACGTGTACATCACGTACGCCACGTCCTGCTCGGCCACCGGTGTGCGGACGTCCCCGCCGTCGCGGGCGGCCACCGCCGCCCGCACCCGCGGATCGTCCACCACCCGCACGGCGGCGCGCTCCGGCACCACGCCCCGGCTCTCCGCGGTGCAGAGCACCACCGCGGGAGCGGCGTCGTCGACGACGAAGGCGATGCGCTCGGCCGGGGAACCCGCGTCGACGGGGACGTAGGCGGCGCCCGCCCGCCACACGCCCAGGAGCAGCGCGGGCAGTTCCTGCGACCGCTCCATCACCACCGCGACGCGCTCGCCGCGGCCCACACCGAGCCCTGTCAGATACGCCGCCCATCGGCCCGACCGGTCCCACAACTCCTCGTACGACACCGTCTGTTCGCCCTCGACCGCCACCGCGCCGGGTGAAGACTCCACCCGTGCGGCGATCAGCTCCGTCACCACCGACGACTCCACCACTTCCCCCTTCAGGCCGGCGCTCAGCGCTCGTCCGGGTCGGCACCCAGGCGCAGGATGTGCTCGCCGCCGACGGCGGGCGGCGGGCCACTGCCGCCGAGCACGGGTCCGCTGCCGCCCAGGACGGGGCCGCTTCCGAGGACCGGGCCCTGGAGCACCGGTTCCTTGGGGGCGGCCGGGCCCGCTCCGTTGGTGCTGGGGCGGTTGAACTGCGTGTGGTAGAGCTCGGCGTAGAGGCCTCCTGCCGCGAGGAGTTCGTCGTGGGTGCCGCTCTCGCGGACCTCGCCCTCGTCGATGACGAGGATCTGGTCCGCCTCGCGGATGGTGGACAGGCGGTGGGCGATCACCAGGGACGTCCTGTCCCGCAAGGCGGTGGTCAGCGCCTGTTGGATGGCCGCCTCGGACTCGGAGTCCAGGTGCGCGGTGGCCTCGTCGAGCACCACGATGGACGGCGCCTTCAGGAGCAGTCGGGCGAGGGCGAGGCGTTGCTTCTCGCCGCCGGAGAGCCGGTAGCCGCGGTCGCCGACCACGGTGTCGAGGCCGCTGGGCAGGGAGCGGATCAGGTCGCCGATCTGGGCCGCGTCGCAGGCCCGGAGCAGATCGCGCTGCGTGGCGTCGGGGCGTGCGTAGGACAGGTTCACGCGGATCGTGTCGTGGTAGAAGTGCGCGTCCTGGCTGACCACGCCGACGACGTCGCGCAGGGAGTCGAGGCTGACGTCGCGCAGGTCGTGGCCGTCGATGCGGACGCTTCCCGATGTCGGGTCGTAGAGGCGGGACACGAGGTGGGTGGTGGTGGTCTTGCCGCCGCCCGACGGGCCGACGAGGGCGGTGAGTTTGCCGGCCGGCACCCGGAAGGTCATGCCGTGGAGCACCTGCGCCGTCTCCTTGGCCCGTTCGGCCGCGGACAGCGCGTTGGACTCCAGCGAGGCCAGGGAGACGTCGCTGGCGCGCGGGTAGCGGAAGGACACCTGGTCGAACTCGATCTCCGGTGCGGGTCCTTCGCCCGGAGCGGTGAGGGCGACCGGGTTCGGCTTCTCCTCGATGAGGGGCTTGAGGTCGAGCACCTCGAAGATGCGGTCGAAGCTGACCATCGCGGTCAGCGCGTTGGACTGCAGGCTGGACAGCTGTGTGATGGGCCCGTAGAGGCGGCCCAGGAGTGCGGCCAGGGCCACCAGTGTGCCGATGCGGAACACGTCGTTGAGGACCAGGCCGCCGCCGACGCCGTAGACGAGGGCGGTCGCCAGGGACGCGAGCAGCGCCATGAAGATGAAGGAGAGCCTGCTGTAGACCGTCCAGACGATGCCGACCTGGCGCACCTCGCCCGCTCGGGCCTCGAACGCGGCCGCTTCCTCGCGCGGGCGTCCGAAGAGCTTGGCGAGCATCGCCCCGCCGACGTTGAAGCGTTCGTTGATGATGCCGCCCAGTTCGCCGTTGGCCTGCATCTGGGCCCTGGAGTAGTGCTGCAGGCGCCGTCCCACGTAGATGCCGGGGACGATGAACAGGGGCAGCATGGCGACGGCGATCAGGCTGATGAGCCAGGACAGATAGAACATCTCGGCGAGGACGAGCGCGACGGTCAGCACGCTGGTCGCGGAGACCAGCATCGTGGTGAGGGCCTGTTGGGCCAGCATGACGTCGCCGTTGAGGCGGCTGGCGAGCAGCCCCGTCTGGGTCCGGGTGAAGAACGCCATCGGCTGCCGCTGCACGTGCTTGAAGGCCTCGACCCGCAGATCGTGGCTGACGCCCTGTCCGATGCGCCCGGAGAAGTAGCTCTGCACGAGCTGTGCCAGCGCGTCGACGACGGCGAGTCCGGCCACGACGAGGGCGACGGTCGTGATGACGCCCGCATCGTCCTTGAGAATTCCTTCGTCGATGATCGTCTTCAGCAGCAGGGGCGTCGACACAATGATGAGGGAATCCACCACGGTGGTGAGCAGCAGAAAGGCGAACGCGGGCTTGTGCGCCTTCATGTAGGACATCGCCCGGCGCACTGATCCCGGCCGCAGCGATTGCTTCTGGGCCCCGGATTGCGGCCCTCCGATGGTGGGTCCACCAGGTCCTTGGGTGATCAACACGCGACGGGATCCTCCTGCCTCGGCATTACGGAATGGGGCTCGTCGATATGACACGCAATGTGGTCACCCGCAGGACGATACCTTTCTGCATTCCGGCCATCCAGGCCCTGAATTGGGCACGGAAATACCCGAGTCGGGGCAGCGCGATACGCGCCGTGGAACTGCCCGTGGTCAGGGAAATATCCATGGCCGGAGAAATGTTCGTGGTCGACCGGATCGGGAGGTCGGCGTCCAAGTGGGCAGTCTGCCCACTTGGACGCCCGGGGTGTCCTACGCGGTCTCGGCGACCTTGCGCTGGACGCGCACCGCTACCTCCGCCCACATCTCCGCGCACTCGTTGGCCAGGTAGGCCACGATGCGGCCGCAGTGCGGCGGGGCCTTGTCGATGATCTCGTCCCAGTCCTCCGCGCTGATCGTGTGGATGTTGAGCAGCCGCAGCAGGGTGCGGCCGGTCTCGCTGAAGCGCAGCGCCGGGTCGGCGTTGAGGCGTTTGAGGACCGCGGCGCGGTCCTGGCCCGTGTCACGGTCGGTCACGATGGTGGGGCCGGTGCCGCTGCTGGGGGCGCTCGCGCTTCCTTCGCCGCCGCCCCGTTTCCCGCGCTGCGGCAGCGGGTCCTCGCCACGCATCATCCGGTTGCGCACGTCGCGGACCGTTTCCGGGGAGATGGACGCGACGCGTGCGATCTGGCGCAGGGACAGCTGGGGGTTCTCGGCGATGAGTTCGCTGGCCACCCTGCGTCCCTCGGTGCCGTCGACCGGGCGAACCCGGCCGTCGTGGCCGATCCTGCTCGCTTCGCCGGCCTGCTCGGCCGGGGCCCGTCTGCGGATCTCCGCGACGGTTCCCGGCGCGATGCCGCTGACCGAGGCGATCATCCGGTCGGACCACTGCGGGTGCGAGGCGATGATGCGCCCGGCGGCACGCTTCCGGTCGGCCGTGGTCAGCGGCAGACCGTGCGTGACGTTGGACTCGACGGCCAGGACGAAGGCGTCGGCCGCGTCCCCGTCGAAGAACTTCGCCGCGATCTTGCGATGCCCCCGCAGTTCGGCGGCCCGCAACCGGTGCAGTCCGTCGATGACGCGCATGGTCGAGCGGTGCACGGTGATGGGCGGCAGCGGGGTCTGCACCACTGCCAGCGCCTCCACGTGTTCCTGATCCATGCCGGAGATTCGCGGTGAGTCGGCCGTCGACAGCGACCTGATCTCGACTTCGACGACCATGAGTTGGTCGATCTGCGCATGCCCAGGTATTGCCAATGGAAATCCCCCTAGTGATCTGATGTCGCCCGTGCGCGCATGTCGGCCCGCCGGTCAGGATCGGCGCGGCATCAGGGAGGGATTGGCCAGAAGTGAAAGGTGATGCACGCTCGTAAGACCGGTTCGCCCGATGGCCGGGCGATGAACGAGGTGCGCGGAAATACACCGGCACTGCGGTGATGAGCCCGAGCCGCACATCTCTCGTGGATTAGCAGAACTACACCCGCACTCGGCGCCACTTCCCCTCCTGGGGGTTCCGCTCCGATCCTGAATGGGAGCGGAATCCCGCTGACCGAACCACGTTCACCCTAACAACGCGCTTTCCGGCCTGGTACCCCTCACTAGCAGCATTGATCTAGGTCTTGAAACCCCTATTCACCCCTATCGGGTGCCCGATCCCGCCCCGGCTCGCGCCGTCGGCCGCGTGAGCGTGCGGCCCATCAGGGGCGACATGACCGCGGCGATGTTCGCGAGTTCACCGATCTCGGCCCGGGTCACGGCCTGACTGCCGTCGCAGAGCGCCGTGCCGGGATCGGGATGTACGTCGATCATGACGCCGTCCGCGCCGACGGCGAGGGCGGCACGGGTGAGGGGGACGACGAGGTCGCGGCGGCCGCCCGAGTGCGAGGGGTCCACGATCACCGGCAGGTGGGAGAGGCGCTGGACCACGGGCACGGCGCTGATGTCCAAGGTGTTGCGGGTGGCGGTCTCGAACGTACGGATGCCGCGTTCGCAGAGCACGATGTCGAGGTTGCCCCGCTGGGCGATGTACTCCGCCGCCATCAGCCACTCCTCGATGGTGGCGCCGAAGCCGCGCTTGAGGAGCACGGGCCGCCCGGCCGCGCCGACCTCCTGGAGGAGCGCGAAGTTGTGCATGTTGCGGGTGCCGACCTGCAGCATGTCCGCGTAAGGGGCGAACAGTTCGACGCCTGCCGGGTCGATGACCTCGGTGACCACCGGAAGCCCCGTCTCGTCCCGGACGTCGGCGAGGATCCGCAGCCCGCTCTCGCCGAGCCCCTGGTAGGCGTACGGCGATGTGCGCGGTTTGAACGCCCCGCCGCGCAGCAGCGCGGCTCCCGCGGCCTTGGCCATCTGTGCGGCGGCCAGGGTCTGTTCGGGGCTCTCCACCGCGCAGGGTCCGGCGATCACGGTCAGGGTGTCCGGTCCGATGGGTACGCCGCCCACCCTGATCACGGACCGGTCGGGGTGGTGCTCCCGGCTGACCAGCTTGTACGGCGCCGAGATCCGCACGACGTCGAGGACGCCGGGGCGGTTGGCCAGATTGAGCGCGTCAAACGCGTCCACGTCTCCCACCAGGCCGACGATGGTGCGGGTCACGCCGCGGCTGACGAACGCGTCACCGCCCGCCGCCCGCACCAGTTCGACGACCGCGTCCACGTCCTGCTGCGTGGCCTCGGGGGCCATCACGACCACCATGGGGTTCCTCCCGTTGTTGGAGACGGCTTCGCCGGGTCCGGCGGCACATGCGGACGGGGGGATCCATCAGGCGCCGCACCAACGGTAGGAGTTCGCGTCCCGCCCCTCAACGGATGGCCGACGCATCGTCCAACTGCCCAATTCCCGGAGGGCCGATTCCCGCGGGGCGTTGGAGCGGATCCGTCCGCGGCGGGAAGGAGACCTCCACCACGAGTCCGCCTCCGGGGCGGGCATGGGCGCCGATCACCGCGTCGTGCGCGGTGGCGATGGCGCGGACGATCGAGAGGCCGAGGCCGTGATGTCCGTCGCCCGCAGTGCGGCCGAGCCGCTGGAAGGGTTCGAAGAGCCGCTCCACGTGCTCCGGCGGCACTTCGGGCCCGGTGTTGGCCACGGCGACGACGGCCCGCCCCGCGGCGGTGCGGGTGGTGACCTCCACGTGCCCGCCGGGGGTGTTGTAGCCCGTCGCGTTGTCGACGAGGTTGGCCATCAGGCGTTGGACGAGGGCCGAGTCGCCCGACGCCTGGGCCGGCCCGATCGTGGTCTCGATGCGCACGCCCCGCCGCGCCGCCTCCGGGCGTGAGGCCGCGACGACCTCCTCGGCGATGTCCGCGAGGTCGACCGGTTCGCGGTGGTCGATGCCGCGCTCGCTGCTGGACAGGGTGAGCAGCGACTCCAGGAGGCGGGCCTGCTGCTTGCTGATCTCCAGGAGCCGTTCGAAGTTCGACCGGAACGACTCGCGGGTGGCATCGCGGTCGATGAGGGACTCCTCCAGGAGCGCGTGCTCCAGGGTCAGCGGCGTGCGCAGTTCGTGCGCGGCGTTGGCGACGAAGCGTTTGTGGGAGTCCAGGGCCGTTTCCAGGCGGCCGAGGAGCCCGTCGACGGTGTCGGCGAGGTCCTTCAGTTCGTCGGCGGGTCCGACGACGGCGAGGCGCTCGTGCATGTTGCGGGCCGAGATGCGCTGGATGGTGCCCGTCATCGTGCGCAGCGGACGCAGCACGCGTCCGGCGACCACCCAGCCGAGCACGATCGCGATGACGGCCATGATCGCCAGCGCGATGCCCGACTGCACCAGCAGGTGGTCCATCTCGATCTCGTGCTGACGGATCGCCTGGTCGCGCAGCTGCTGGGTGATGTCGTTGAGCTGGCCGGAGGAGTTGGCATCGGGATAGCCGAGGTAGAGACGGCCGTCGGCGCCCGGTGCGAGCACGGGTTCGCCGCCCCGGTTCTTGACGAGGACGAGGTTCGCCGGGGAGCGGGCGACGAGCAGATTGGTGATGGCGAGCAGGACCACGCCCGAGGCGACGAACAGCACTCCGTAGAGGAGCGTCAGTCGGACGCGGACGCGCCGTGGCAGCAGCCGGCGGACGAGCCCCGATGGCCGGGCGAGGAGCGTGGGCAGGCGCATGGGCATCTCACATCCGGTAGCCGTGGACATCTCAGATCCCGGTAGCCGTGGGCATCTCAGATCCGGTAGCCGCCACGGGGAACGGTCTCGATCATGGGCGGGTCGCCGAGCTTGGGGCGCAGCCGGTTGATGGTCGCCTTGACCGTCGTGGTGAACGGATCGGCCGCCTCGTCCCACACCCGCTCGAGCAGCTCCTCCGCCGACACCACCCGGCCCTGGGCGGCGAGCAGGTACTCGAGGACCGCGAACTCCTTGGGCGTCAGCGCCAGACGCACCCCGCCGCGGGAGGCGATCCGCTGTGCCGGATCGAGCCGCAGGTCGCCCTGGACGAGGATCGGCGGCAGCGCGGGCTGCGAACGCCGGGCGAGCGCGCGGATACGGGCGACCAGTTCGGCGTACGCGAAGGGCTTGGGGAGGTAGTCGTCGGCGCCGAGGCTGAACCCCTCCACCCGGTGGGCGATCGTGCCGGACGCGGTGAGCATCAGGACCCGGGCGTGCATCGGCTGGGTGGCCAGCGCGCTGCAGACCTGGTCCCCGTGGACCCCGGGGAGGTCCCGGTCGAGCACGACCACGTCGTAGTCGACGACCGTCGTGCGTTCCAGCGCGTCCGAGCCGTCGTAGACGACGTCGACGGCCATCCCCTCGCGGCGCAGGACGCGCGCCACCGAATGTGCGAGCTCCGCGTGGTCCTCGACCACCAATACCCTCATCGCCCACCCCTCGCACGGCACGTCACGGGCGGAAAGGGCCGGAGAGACCGGCGGGAGGGGTGGCGTGCAGCGCCGCCGCGGCAGAGGCTGATCATGCGGCACCACGTTGCCCGATCCCACGTCACACACCGGTCACAGCTCCGGCGACGGCCCCCCGTCGACGCGCTCTCGTGTTCGACCTGCTGCTGTCGAAAGGGTACCGCCGCGGTGGCGGATCCTCCGGTCACAGCTTCGCGGACCGCAGTGTGACCGGCCGCCGCGTAGAAACGAGACCGCGTAGAAGCGAGAAACGCCTGGCAACGACCGCACGTCGTCCGGGTGGTCGTGGACGGTCCGGGAGAGGAGATGCAGGCCGTGGTCATCAACCCGCACGGCGACCTGCGCCTCCCGCGGCCTCTACACCACGCGAAGACGGTCGCAGGGCCCGCTGTCCTTCCGCCCCTCGCGGCGCCCCTCCTGGCGCCCCTCCCCCCTGCCGGAGCCCGCGACGGGTACGGGGACGGGGCTGAGTTTGCCGACCAGGTCCGCCCGGCGCTGGACGGCCAGCTTGCGGTAGGCGCGCGTGAGGTGCTGCTCGACGGTGCTGATCGTGATGAACAGCTTGTCGGCGATCTGCCGGTTGGTGTGGCCGCGGGCCGCGAGCGTCGCCACGCGCAGCTCCGCGTCGCTCAGCTCGTCGGCCCCGCGGCGGGCTCCGGACGGCCACGGCTGCTCGGCGGGAAGGGAGCTGCCGGTGTCGGCCACCGGCGACACCCTGGGGACGGGAACCCCGCACTCCCGTCCCAACTGCTGCGCCTTGCGGGCCAGGGCCCGTGCCCGACCGCCGTTGCCGAGCTCGCGGTGGGCGCGGGCCAGCTCGTCCGTGGCACGGGCGAGCTCCACGCGGTGGCCGCGCTCCCGCAGGATGTCGATGGCCTCGCCCAGGAGCGGAAGCCGGCGCCCGGGGGTGAGCGCACTCGCCAGGACCCGCAGCGAGACGCCGCGCGTCCAGTCGCCCCCGGCGTTCGCGCCGCCGACCAGGGCCAGTTGCTCCTGGGCGAGCGTCCGGGCCCGGCCGTCGTCACCGAGCAGCAGATGGGCCTGGGCGGCGTCGGTCCGCCACGGGACCAGCGCGGGCAGGTCGAACTCCCAGCGGGTCATGAGGTCGCCGCACGTGTGGAAGTCGTCGAGCGCGGCGTAGGGACGCCCGGCGGCGAGGTAGTAGTGGCCGCGCGCCCGGAGGTAGAGCAGCCCGTCGGAGGTGCAGAACGCCGACTCCGGTACGGAGGCGCTCAGTTGGGCCGCCGCCTCGTCGAGCCTGCCCATGGCCGTCAGGGTGCAGACCGCGGTGGCGATCGGCGAGGCGATGGCCACGCCCCAGCCCTCGGCCGGGACGAGCGTGAGCGCCAGGCGCGCCGACTCCTCGGCGGCGGCGAGCCCGCCGAGCCTCAGTTCGACGCGCGCCCTGACCGCGGCGAGGAGGGCCTGCCACATGGGTGCGTGGCGCTCGGCGGCCTCCTTGCACAGGGTCTCGCACCAGAGGGCCGCCGTGTCCAGACGGTCGGCCAGGACAAGGGAGTTGAGGGCGACGACGAGCGCCGTCAGCGTGCCGTCGTCCAGGCGGGTGCTCTGCAGGATCTGCTCCGCCCGGGCCACCACGTCCTCGCCCGCCCCGTCCAGGACGGCCTTCATCAGGATCGCCGCGCGCTGATGGGGACTGCGCGCCGGCGTCCGCGCGCGCCGCTCGGCGTCGCCGTGGCGGGCACGGGCGCGCGCGGAGCCGGGGAGTCCGGGATATTCGTACGCCATCCAGGACCGGACGCAGTCGAGCCGGCGCGAGGCCTCCGGCTGCCCGGAGAGCTCGGTGTCCGTGCCGGCCTGCTCGGCGGCGCCGAGTATCTCCAGGGCCGGGTCGACCTGGCCGAACCAGAGCAGGTGGCCGACGAGTTCGACGGTGTGCCGGTTGCCGAGGCCGCCGTGCAGTGCGTCGGCGGTGAGCTCGGGCAGGTGCCGGGCGGCGGTGGCCGGGTTGAGCCGCCATTCCGCCCGGGTCAGCGCTTCCCTGATCGCCACGGACTGCCGGGCGTCGGTGCGGGTGTCGCGGGCGGCGCGCAGGCAGGTGAGGGCCAGTTCGACCTCGTCGTCGGCCAGCGCGCGTTCGGCGGCCTCCAGGAGCGTGCCGAGCGCCCACGGGGCGTCGATGGGCTCGGCCGCGATCAGATGCTGCACCACCACGGTCGCCGCCTCGCCGTGCTCGTGCAGCACTTGGGCGACGCGGGCCTCGAGGCGGGCGCGGTGTGCGGGCTCCATGCTCCGCAGGACCGCGGTCCTGCCCGCTTCGTGGCGGAACCAGCCGGAGTCGAGCAGCCCCGCGTCGTTCAGGGCGCGCAGGCTGCGGTGGACCGACTCCCGGCTGGTTCCCAGGACTTCCACCAGTTCGGCGAGCGGCACGTCCGGGCCGACCACCGCGAGCGCCCACGCGGTGTGCCGCGTCGACACGTCGCTGCGGTACAGGCCGGTGGCGACGGCCTGTGCGAAGGCCTCGCCCGGCACGAGGCCCGTCGGGCCGCACCCGTCGGCGTCCGACGCACGGCGGTCCTCGATCAACGCCCGTGTCAGGAGCGGGTTCCCGCCGCCCGTCCGATGGACGTCCGCGACGAGTTGGCGCGTCCCCCACCCCTCGCCGCCGAAACCGGAGATCATTTCGGCCACTCCGTGCCGCTCGAGTGGTCCGAGCCTGATATTGCGGCAGCCCGGCAGGCGCAGCAAGTCCGCATGTAATCGCGTATTTCCGGCCAGGAATCCGCTGTTCTCTCCGAGGACCACCAGAATACGGCTGGCGTCGAGTCGGCGGGCCAGGTACAGGACGCATTCCAGGGAGTGGCCGTCGGCATGGTGCACGTCGTCGATGCTGAGCACCACCGGCCTTTCCCTGGCCTGTTCCAGGACAATCCCGCAGAGCTTGGGAATCTCATTCATCACGACGGCGGGCAACACCCCCTCGGCCCGCCGAATCTGCGCGGCCACCGCGATCAGGTCCACAAGCCGGGCCGCCCGCTTGGCGTCGGCGCCCGGCAGATCCGCGCCGAGCAGCAACTGCCCCATGACTCCAAGGGGCAGGTCGCTCTCCGCCTCTGACGCCCTGGCCTGTAGAAACAACGCGCCGGCCGCGCTCGCCCGGGCACTGAACGCGCGCAGCAGCGCGGTTTTCCCGCTGGCCACCGCGCCGCTTACCAATAACACTCCCCCATGCCCCGCCATGCAGGCGTTGAGCATGCCATCCATGATCGAGAATTCTTCCCCACGGTCCACCAAGTTCATGAGCCGACTTCTCCCCCGCGCCTGACGGCTGGTCCAGAGCGGCCGGACGGTCAGTCAGATCTCGCCTTTCGACTTGTCCGGACACTTACTTGAAGACTCTGCCATATTTGAAAATCAACCACCAGCGTCATTTGACTCAATGATGTCGAATAACCGTCGCGAACGCGCCACTTGGCCGATGAGCGGACTTCCCTGTTCCATATCGTCGGTAAACTCCTGCCGTATTGCCGAGGGCGCCGGGGGTGTGGAAACCAATGGCATTTCGGAAGGTGCCCCCGGACCCGTGCCACGAGAGAGCAGAGGCTCCACGGGACACCCGTGGCGGGTGGGCCGCCAGGACGAATGGCGCGATCGGCGCGGCCCGCCCGCACGGGGTCTGACTGATTCCTCGCCCCTTCGTACGTGGCCCCAACACCCCATGCTCAAGACGATGTTGCTGTGGCAGACTGCGGCGACCCAAGCGTCTCGCAGCAGCAACGGAGCACGTCATGACCCCAGGTGCGCCCAGGCCGACGATCGACACCAGCAACCCGCACCCCGCGCGTGTCTACGACTGGCTGCTCGGCGGCAAGGACAACTACCCCGTCGACGAGGCGGTGGGCGAGAAGCTGCCGCCCGAGGCGAAGGACGCGGCGCGGCAGAACCGCGCGTTCATGAACCGCGCGGTCGCCTGGCTCGCCACCCGGGGCGTGGACCAGTTCCTCGACATCGGCACCGGAATACCCACCGCGCCGAACCTGCACCAGATCGTCCAGGACATCGTGCCGTCGGCGCGGGTCCTCTACACCGACAACGACCCCATCGTGCTGCGGCACGCGGAGGCCCTGCTGGTCAGCCGCCCCGAGGGGATCACCGACTACATCCAGGCGGATGTCCGCGAGCCGCGGGCGATCCTGGAACACGCCCGCGGCCTCCTCGACTTCGAGCGCCCGATCGCCCTCTCCCTGATCGCGCTCCTGCACTTCCTGCCCGACGACCAGGACCCGTACGGCATCGTGAACACGCTGATCGGCGCCCTGCCTTCCGGCAGTCACCTGGTGCTCTCGCACGCCTCGTCCGACATCTATCCGGAGCTGGCCGAGCAGGTCACCGCGGAGTACGCGAAGGGGGGCATCCGGCTCGCCTTCCGCACCCGCGGCGAGTTCGCCCGCTTCTTCGAGGGGCTCGACCTCGTCGAGCCGGGCCTGGTCACGGCCACGGAGTGGTTCAAGGACACCGCCCGGCCGGAGGCGGCGGGCGGCGGGATCTACGCGGCCGTGGCGCGCATTCCCTGACCGGGCGTGAGCCGCGGGGCGCCCCGCCCCGCGCGGGGGCCCACGGATGTGTCTCAGTCACCGAGTGCGTCGGCGGCTCCCGCGTCGCTGCGCTCATTGGCGCGGTCGATCTCCACCATGTGCTCCTCCGCCCACGCCCTGACCACGGCGAGCGGCCCTTCCAGGGACAGCCCCAGGCCGGTAAGGCGGTAGTGCACCCGAGGCGGAACGGTCGGCTCCACCCGCCGGGCGACCAGGCCGTCGCGCACCATGCCCCGCAGGGTCGTGGAGAGCATCTTCTGCGAGACGCCCGGCATACGGCGCCGCAGCTCGGCGAAGCGGACCTCGTGCGGCTCGGCCTCCGCGAGGACCTTGACCGCCATCGACGTCCACTTCGTACCGATGCGGTCGAGCAGTCTGCGGGTCGGGCAGTCGGGATCGAAGAGGTCGCCGCGCGCTGCCGGCTTGGGGCCCGCCGCACGGCGCGCCTGGGGAGGGGTGGTCACCTCGGGCTCACCACCTGTCGGGAAAGTGTGTTCTTGGCAGGCCAGGGACGGTTACCTAGCCTCATGTGGTCACCAATGGTAACCACTTCGGAGCCACCCACCATGCACCTCCCCTCAGCCGCCTCCGCCGCCTCAGCCGCCCCCGGCACCTCCCTGCGGCAGATCACCACCAACGGCATCACCCTCAACGTGGCGATCGCGGGCACCGGCCCCGCCGTCCTGCTCCTGCACGGCTTCCCCCACACCTGGCAGCTCTGGAGCGAGGTCATGCCCCGGCTCGCCCCGCGGCACCGCGTCATCGCCCCCGACCTGCGCGGCCTGGGCGCCAGCACGCGGGCGGCCGACGGCTATGACGCGGACACCCTCGCCTCCGACGCCGAAGGACTCCTCGACGCACTCGGGGAACGGAGCGCGGCGGTCGTCGGCATCGACGCGGGCACACCGCCCGCCTTCCTCCTCGCGCTGCGCCGACCCGATCTCGTACGAAGGCTCGTCGTCATGGAGTCGCTCCTGGGACCGCTGCCCGGCGCGGAGGACTTCCTCGCCGGGGGCCCGCCCTGGTGGTTCGGCTTCCACTCGGTCCCGGGGCTCGCCGAGAGCGTCCTGGCCGGGCAGGAGGCGGAGTACGTCGACTGGTTCCTGCATACCGGCACGCACGGCCGCGGTGTCCCGGACCCCATCCGGGACGCCTTCCACCGCGCCTACACCGGGCGCGAGGCCTTGCGGTGCGCGTTCTCCCACTACCGGGCCATGCCCACCAGCGGGCGGCAGATCCAGGACGCCGCCGCACACGCCCGGCTCACCATGCCGACGATGACGGTCGGCTCCCACCCCGTCGGAGCCGCCCTCGAACGGCAGGTGCGCCCCCTCGCCGACGACCTGACCGGCCACCTCATCCAGGACTGCGGCCACATCATCCCGCTGGACAGGCCCCACGCCCTGCTCGACCTGCTCGGCCCGTTCCTCGCCGCCGACTGCCCCGACCCCGATCTGGGCTAGGCGCCGGCGAACAGGTCGAGCAGACCCTGCGGCGTGTCGTGGCGGAAGCAGCGGACGAGGCTGTCGGCGGACGCGACCGCGGCGCTCTCGCTGCGGGGAGACAGCGCCTCTTCGTAGGCGGCGAGCGCCTTCTCGGTGGCGCCGGGATGCGCGGCGACGGCACCGGTGAGTTGCGCCCCGTCGACCATGGCGAGGTTGGCGCCCCCTCCCCCGCGAAGGGCGACATGAGGTGGGCCGCGTCGCCGAGCAGCGTGACGCCCGGGAGCCGGTCCCAGCGGTGGTCGGCCGGCAGGGCGTGGACGCGGCGCGGGATCAGCGCGCCGTCGGCGTCGGCGATCAGCGCCCGCAGGCTCTTGTCCCAGTCGGCGAAGTGTTCCAGGACGGCGGCCTTGGCGAGGTCGGCGTGGTCTGCGCCGAAGTCGATGGCGGAGATCCAGTCCTCGGGCGCCTCCAGCGCGGCGTAGACGTGCAGGCTGCCGTCGGCTCGCGGTGGGCGGCACCCCGCACCGACACCCGCACCGACACCCGCCTCGGCGCCCACCTCAGCACCCGTCGCGGGGGCTCCCGCGCCGCGCTGTCCCCCGCGCTTGCAGGGGCTTGATTGGCGATCACCATGGGCGGGCATCAGGGGGGAGCAGGATCGGCCGCGCAAGACACGTCGTGGCCCCGGCGAGCGGATGTCGTCGCGAGCACGCCGGTTGTCCCAGGGGAGGGGAGTGAGTCGCCATGCGTGCGCACAAGCGCGCCCATCGGCACGTAGCCCGAGTGGAGTACGCCCTGCCGCAGGAGGCCGCTTCGGCCGGCCGGGCGCGGAGGTTGACCTCCGCGTTCCTCACCCGGCCCCGTCGGCACCTGATGGAGGTGGACGCCGAGCGGGTGGACGATGCCACGCTGATCGTGTCCGAACTCGTCACGAACGCCACCCAGCACGGCCACAGTCCCTGCCGGCTGCGCCTGGAGGTGTCCGACGACCACGTGACGGTCGAGGTCCACGACGCGAGCCCCGTCGGTCCGCGCGCGCTCAAGCCGAGCACCGAACGGGAGAGCGGCCGGGGCCTGGCGATGGTCCGTCACCTCTCGGCGCGTCTCGAAGTCGTCGGCAGCGGCCGGCGCGGCAAGGCCGTCCGGGCGGTGCTCGCCTGACGGCGCCGTGAACCGCGCCCACACGCGCATCCACACGCTCATCCGCACGCGCCTCCACGCGCGTGGCCGCAACGTCCTCGCAACGTTGCCGTGAGTTGACTGGGCCACCGCATCGACGGCGTCCCGGTGACCAAGGAGCGGCTGCCCATGACCGACACCCCGCGCGTGGAGCTGACCCCCGCCGCCGCCGACCTGCTGCGGCGGCTGCGGGAGGCCCACGGACCGCTGATGTTCCATCAGTCCGGCGGCTGCTGCGACGGCAGCGCGCCCATGTGCTATCCGGCGGGCGAGTTCCGGACCGGCGACTCCGATGTGCGCCTTGCCTCGCTGGACGTGGAAGGCATGGCGGAACCGGTCGCCTTCTGGATGTCGAAGAGCCAGTACGACGTGTGGAGCCACACCCGGCTGATCGTGGACGTGGTGCCGGGCCGCGGCAGCGGCTTCTCCCTCGAAGCCCCGGAAGGCGTACGTTTCCTCATCCGTTCCCGGCTGGTCGGCTCCTAGCCACCGGCCCTGCACCCATACGGCGCTGCCCTCTGGCGCACTGTCAGACCGGCACTCACACTGGGGCAGTTGGTCGGCCCGGGAGACGTCAGGGGGCATGGTGGGGACACGGCTCAAGCACACCTTGGGACGGTTCAGAACGGCGAGAGCGGCGCTCTCGGTGATCACGGCATTCGGCACGCTGGCCGGTGCCGCTCTGGTGGGAGCGGCACCGGCCAGCGGCGTGCAGGCGAGCGAGAAGACGGGCGCGTCGCGTATCGCGCCAGGCGTGGAGTATTGGAAGTTCGACATTCCCGCCTCCCACGGCATGGCCCGCGCGCACGTCCTGGACGTCGATCTGAGCGACCCGGACACCGGCGTCGGACTGCTCTATCCGGGTGCCGTCGGTGCCCGCTCCGTCGTCTCCGCGCTCGCGGACGGGGCGGGGGCGGTCGGCGGCATCAACGGCGACTTCTTCAACATCTCCGAGACCCAGCATCCGGGCGTCGAGGCCACCGGTGCGCCCGTCGGCCCGGCGGTCGCACGCGGCCGCGCCCTCAAGGCGGCGGTACCCAACGGTCAGCGCTTCGGTCCCGCGATGCCTCCGGGTGTGACCACCGAAGCCGTCCTCGGCGTGGGCTTCGACCGCCGGGCCCGCATGGACAGCCTCCGTCTGGACGGCGAAGTACGCACCCAGCAGACCCGGTTGCCGCTCGGTGGGCTCAACCAGTACGCCCTGCCCGTGGGGTCCGTCGGCGCGTTCACCAGCGACTGGGGCAGCACCTCGCGGGTTCGCTCCACCTGCGGCACCGACACGAACCGCGGCGCCCCCTGCAGCACGGACACCCACGAGGTGACGGTGCGCGGCGGGCGTGTCGTGGAGTCCGCGGGCACACCCGGCAGCGGTGCGGTGGCCCCCGGCACCACCGTCCTCGTCGGCCGCGAGGCGGGCGCCCAGGAGCTGCGCAAGCTGTCGATCGGCGAGCGGGTGCACGTCCGGCACCGCCTGGTGGCGGCCCAGTCGCGCACCCCGTTCCGCTTCGCGCTCGGCGGCTATCCGGTCCTGCGCGGCGGCGCCCCGCTGCCCGGCCTCGACTCCGTCACGTCGGCCGTGCGGACGGCGGCCGGGATCTCCGACAACGGCCGGCGCCTCCTGCTCCTGTCCCTCGACGGCTCCCCCGAGTTCCGTACGGGGCTGACCATCGCCGAAATGGCCGAGACCCTGCGGGGGTTGGGCGCGCGGGACGGCTTCAGCCTGGACGGCGGCGGCTCCTCCACCCTGGTCTCGTCCGCCACGCTGGTCGCGAGGGCCCCGGGCGCGGAGGCCGTCACCGTACGCAATCACCCCAGCGGCGGAACCGAACGCGCGGTGGCCAACGGCATCGGCGTGTTCTCCCGGAGCTAGTCGGCGACGGGGGGCACGCTCACTCGGTGTCCCGCACCGCCACCAGGCCGTTGAACACGCCCACGTACGCGGTGCCGTCCGGGCCCAGGGTCACCGGCGCCCAGTTGTTGTCGTAGGCGACGCCCGTGCCGGCGAGGCGCTTCCACTTGGTCTCGCCGGTGCGGAAGTCGACGGCCGTCAGGTACCAGGCATCGATGCCGAGGCTGTTCGGCTCCTTGGTGTAGAAGTACAGCAGCCCGGAGGCGGTGGACAGTTTGGGCACGTTCGAGGGCGCGCGGACGTCGCTCTCCCACACGGTGTCGCAGCCGCTGCCGTCCTCGCGTACGTCGATCCTGCTGACGCCGCCGACGACGCTGCGCCCGAAGGTGAGCGAGGTGATGTTCTCGTAGCCGTAGTTGTTCTCGACGACGAGGCTGTTGCCCCAGGTGATCAGCGAGTTGTCGGTGGTGGACGCGCCGGAGCGGAAGACGGGGACCTTGCAGACGAGGCGTTCGTCGTCGGCGACGTCGTCGCCCCGGCGGTAGACGAGGACGTTCATGCGGTCGTCGGCGTTGTCGGTGATCGCCACGTAGTCGTCGCCCTGGCCGAAGAGGTCGGGGGTGGTGCCCGAACCCTGGTTCACCGAGCCGGGCTTCGTTCCCGTGCCCCGGTCGTAGGTCTGGCGCCAGACGGCCTTCGGGGTGCCGTCCCGGTCGGCCCGGAAACCGTAGAGCGCGTGGTCGGAGACGATCGACACGCCGTCCTCGGCGACGGAGAACGAGTTCTGGATCTCTTCGCCCTCAAGGCGGATGGAGCGGATGTCGCCGGACGTGGGGTCGACGGTGCCGACGCGCCCTTGCCGGGTCACCCACCAGATGCGGCCCTCCCAGTCGGGCATCACCGAGGTGACCGGGTCACATTCGCCACTGGGGTAGAGATTTGACCAGGTCACGCAGTCGTGCGGGACGTGCGCGGTCAGGTCCCAGTCCTTGTCGACGACGAACCGCCAACTGCCGTCCGCCGCCTGCTCGTGCGCGAGACGGACGATGTGCTGGCGGGAGTCGGCCAGGACGAGCCGGTCCTTGTCGTCGAGGTACGAGTAGGCGCCGCCCGAGGTGTCCTTGAAGATCTTCGAGAAGTCCAGGCGCGTGATGGCCTCGACGGTGGAGGGGCGCTGCGGCAGCTTGTACTCGGCCAGCGTCTCCATCGTGTCCGGGTCCAGCAGCTTGACCAGGAAGCCGGTGAACGTGCCGCAGACGGTGACGATGCGGCCGTCCTTGTCGAAGGTGACGGTGGCGCACTCACCGCCGAGCGCCGCCATCTTCTCGCTGCTGACCTCGGGCTTCTTCCCCAGGGGCCCGTTCCAGGGGTACGTTCCGCTGCCCGCCGCGTCGGCGTGCATCCCGCTGCGGCCGTTGGCGGCGAGATACGGGTGCTGGGGCGGCTGTTCGCCGGGCAGCGGGCGGGCGTCGGCGGGGGCGCCGGTGTACTGGTCGACGAGCCGGTGCCCCGGCGCCTTCGGTATGTCCTCCGCCTGGGCGGGAGGTGCGAAGGACACCGCCGAGACCGTGAGCGCGGTCAGGGCGAGGGCACTGCTGAGGGTTCTGCGACGCGGCATGGGCCGAAGCTAGGGCCGGCGCCTTGAAGTGTCCATGGAAAGGTGACAGTTGTTCATGAACACGCAACGATCAAGGCTGTAGGCCGCTGACGATGTCCGCGGCGGCCGTGACCCCGTTGTGAATGGTCGGAGCCATGCTCGAACTCGCCAGGTAGAAGCCCAGCAGCGCACAGACCAGGGCGTGCGAGAACTTCAGTGCGCCGTTGCGCAGAAAGACCACTGCCAGGATCACCAGCAGCAGCACCACAGAGACCGAAATGGCCATGGGGACAACCTCCTCCGCCACGTCAGCACCGCGGCTCTGGGCCGAGTGTGGCGCAGCGGAGGGACCGTCCGGGCGACCGGCATGTCCTCCGAACGGGTGTTATGTCCCAGGGGGTTGCTTCGGCCGGGCCGCGGCCTACCGCCGGGGGGCGTCGAGGAAGGCCTCGAGCCCCGCGAGGTCGTCCGTGTTCAAGTGGTCGACGCCGGCGGCCAGGAGCTCGCCCCACACCGCGTCGCGCGCCGGGCCCGCCAGGTCGGGCGTCGCCCAGAAGCGGACGCGCTGCCCGCGCTTGTGGGCGGCGGCGACGATGCGGCGCAGCTTGTCGCGCTCGGCGGCGGGGATCGAGCCGACGCCCTGCCAGCTGAAGTTGAGCGTCCAGTTGTCGCTGATCAGCGGGATGAGCGAGGCGGGCGCCGCGCTGCCCAGGTCGGCGAGGCGGCCGTCGTAGAAGGCGCGGCGCACGCGCTGGGCCTCCATCGGCGCGCGGGCGGCCCGGTCGCCGGAGATCACCGCCGTGACGGGGCCACGGCGCACCTTGCCGTAGGAGTACGTGGTGAACAGGTGCCGGTAGCGCCGCAGGTGACGGTCCAGTTCCAGGTAGGTCGCCGCGCCCTCGGTCTTGATGTCGATCAGGAGCTGGAAGGGGGTGCGGTGGTAACCCCTGTACACGGAGCCGTGGTTGGCGCGCACGCGGGCGGCCAGGGGGTCCAGGTAGAGCGATTCGAGGGTGCGGGTGGGGTCGAGGTCGATGGGGTCGTGCGCGACCAGGAGCTGCCCGTCGACGAGGTAGATGTCGGCCTCGACGCTGCCGAAGCGGTGATCGAGGGCGTCGAAGAGGGGCCGGGGGTGTTCGTAGTCGTTGTGCGCGTGGGCACGGATGAGGGGACGGGGTCCGTGGCCGCGCTCGCTCGCCTGGGCGTACGCGGGGACGGCGGCGGCGCCGGCGAGCGCGGCACCGACGGTGAGGGCTCTACGACGGGTGATGAGTGCCATGGAGACTCCCGGAAAGGGCGAGGGGACGAGGGACGGGCCTCAGTGAGTATGAGGCCATGCCCGCGTCAAGAGACCCCCTCGGGACGGGAGTTGGCGCTATCGACGCCCCGCGTTCACCGTGCCGGACCCACGTCCCCACGGGGCACCTCAGGCCACCTCGGGGGCGTGCTCGGCCGCCGCCCCGCGGACGGCCGCCGTCGCCCCTCCCCCGGCCAACTCGCCCCAGTGGACGGTCCGCTCGCACCAGCGCTCCAGGAGCACCCGGTCGTGTCCGACGGCGAGCAGTCCGGCGCCGCTCTCGCGCCGGTACTCCTCCACGGCGTGCACGAGTGCCGCCGTCGTGGAGGCGTCCAGCATCGCCGTCATCTCGTCGCAGATCAGCCAGCGCGGGCGGAGCACCAGGGCGCGGGCCAGGCAGGCGCGCTGGAGCTGACCGTCGCTGACCTCGTGCGGCCTGCGGCCCAGGAGGTCCTCGCCGAGGCCGACGGTGGCCGCCAACTCCCGTAGCCGCTCGGCGACCTCGGCTCCGCGTCCGGCCGCGCGCAGCGGCTCGGCGATGAGGTTCGTGAGGGTCAGGCGCGGGTCGGCGGAGAGGCGGGGCTGCTGGAAGACGACGCCGAAGGCGGTGCGCTGGGCGCGGGGGGCGCGGTGACGCCAGCCGCGGGCGGGCTCGCCGTCGATGACGACGCGGCCCGCGTCGGGTTTGTGGAGCAGGGCGGCGACCCTGGCCAGGGTCGACTTGCCGCAGCCGCTGGGGCCGAGCAGGCCGACGGAGGCGCCGGGCGTCAGGGTGAGGTCCACGCCGCGCATGACGGGGGCGCGGCGGTCGTATCCGGCGGTGATGGACAGGAGTTCAAGCACGGGGTGCCTCCAGGACGGCCGCCGTACGGGGGTGGTGGCAGGCGACCCCGCCCACGGCCTGCGGCACGGTGCGGCAGGCCTCGTCCGCGCCGGAGCAGCGCGCCGCGAAGGCGCATCCGGCCGGCAGCGCGGACAGTTCGGGCGGCATGCCGGGGATGGGCGTGAACTCCCGCTCCGGGAGAGCGTTGAGGAGGCCGCGCGCGTAGGGGTGTTGGGGCCCGGGGGTGCCGAAGAAGTCCTCGGCGTCGGCGAGTTCGACGATGCGGCTCGCGTACATCACGGCGACGCGGTCCGCGATGCGTTCGGCGGCGGCCAGGTCGTGGGTGATCAGGAGCAGCGCGCGGTCCTCGCCGACGTGCTTGCGCAGTTCGTCGACCGTGCGGTCGACCAGCTCGCGGTCCAGGCCCGTGGTCGGCTCGTCGGCGAGCAGCAGCGGGGCGTCGCCGATGAGCGCGAGCGCGGTGGCGGCACGCTGGGCGAGGCCGCCGGAGAGCTCGTGCGGGTAGCGGTCCAGGTGCCCGGCGGGGAACGCGGCCCGCTCGGCGGCGGCTTCGGCGGCCTTGCGCAGCTGCGGGCGGCGCACGCCCGCCAGTTCCCGCAGGGTCTCCTCCAGCTGGGCGCGGACCGTGCGCACCGGCGTCAGGTGCGCGGCCGGGCTCTGCGGTACGAGACCGACGCGCCGTCCCCGCACCGTGCGGGCCAGCGTGCGCTCGTCGGCGGACAGCAGGTCCACGTCGCCGATGAGCGCGGACCCGGCCGTCTCCGCGTTCCGCGGCAGCAGCCCGAGCAGCGCCGAGGCGAGCACGGACTTGCCGCAGCCGCTCTCGCCGACGAGGGCCAGGCACTCCCCCGCCGCCAGGTCGAAGTGGGCGTCGGTGACGGCGGAGACGAAGGTGTCGCCGCGCATGCGGAAGCGTACGGAGAGTCCGCGTACGGAAAGCACCGGGGACGAGAGGGCGGGTTTCGAGACGGGCTCGGTCACAGCATCAGCTCCGATCGGCGCCGGGGGTTGATCCGTTCCCGCCAGGCGCCCGCGAGGCCCGCGATCGCCAGGGTGGGCACGATGATGAACAGGCCGGGGAAGAGGGTCGGCCACCAGTCCCCGGCCAGGAGCGAGCCGCGCGCGCTCTGCACGAGGGTGCCCAGGCTCGCCTGGTGGGTGGGCAGTCCCAGACCCAGGAAGGACAGCGCGGACTCGTGCCAGATGGCGTGCGGCACCATCAGGACGGCGGCGAGGCCTGCCTGCGGGAGCACGCCGGGCAGCAGATGGCGCACGGTCACGCGCATCCGCGACGCGCCGCCGGAGATGGCCGCGTCGATGTAGGGACGCGAGCGCAGCGAGAGCACCTCGGCGCGCACGATGCGGGCCGTGGACAGCCAGTGCGTGAGCGCGACCGAGACGACCACCGGCCATACGCCGGGCCGGAACATCGCCACGATGAAGATGCCGAGCAGCAGGTGCGGCACGGACGAGAAGACGTCCACGAGCCGCATCACGACCCGGTCGACCCAGCCGCCCGAAGCGGCGGCCAGCGCGCCCACGGCCGTGCCGATGACGGTCGCGACGACGGCGGCGACCACGCCCACGAGGAGCGAGACCCGCAGCCCGTACACACAGCGCAGGAGCAGATCGCGTCCCACGTCGTCGGTGCCGAAGGGGTGCCCCCAGGAGGGCGGTTGCAGCTTGGCCGCGAGATCCACGGCCTGTTCGTCGAGGTTCACCAGCGGCGGCACGAGGAGCACGGCCAGGACGACCGCCGCGACGGTCAACGCCGAGGAACGCATCCGCCACGCGCGCGTGGAGCGGCTGCTCTTGGAGGCGCCCCCGAGGGAGGCGCGCCAGGTCACGTCAGCCATCGAATCCCACCCTCGGGTCGGCGAGGCCGTACAGCAGGTCGGCGAGGAGATTGCCCAGGAGCACCGCCACCGTGGCGAGGACGGTGAGCGCGGCGAGCAGCGGGAAGTCCACGGCGGTCGCCGCCGAGACGGTGGCCGCGGCGATGCCGGGCCAGCTGAAGACGGTCTCCACCAGGAGCGCCCCGGTGATCAGTTCGGGCACGCGGGAGCCGATCAGGGTGAGCACCGGCAGCATGCCCGAGCGCAGTGCGTGCCCGAGCAGCACGGTCCGTTCGGCGAGGCCACGCGCGCGTGCGCCCCTCACGGGGTCGTCGCCGAGCGCGTCGCCGACTCCTTGGCGTACGTACAGCACGAACCACGGGAGCTGCGAGATCGCCAGGACGGCGGCGGGCAGCACGAGATGGCTCGCGACCTGTCCGGCGGTCACGGCCGAGCTCGCGGTGTCCGTGAGCCCGCCCGATGGCAGCACCCCCAGCTTCAGGGCGAACAGCCAGACGGCCAACAGACCGATCCAGAACGGCGGCGCCGCTTCGAGCGTGTAGGCGAGCGAGGTCACGGCGCGGTCGAACCAGCCGCCGGGGCGGCGCGCGGCGAGGACGCCGAGCGTGGTGCCGACGAGGATCGCGAGCAGGAACGCGGTGGCGGCGAGCAGCACGGACCAGCCGATGCGTTCACCGATGACGTCGGCGACGGGCTGGCGCAGGGTGCTGGAGTCCCCGAGGTCGCCGCTCAGCGCCGACGTCAGCCACTGCCACCAGCGCTGCGCGAGCGGCTGGTCGACGCCGAGGTTGGCACGCAGCTGGTCGAGGTTCTCCTGGGACGCGGTGAGCCCGGCCGTGCCCGCGTAGGCCTTGACGGGGTCGAAGGGGGAGGCCGCGGCGATCGCGAAGACGCCGAAGGTGACGGCGAGCAGGACCGGGACGGCGAACAGGGCCCGCCGTCCCGTCATGCGCGCCATCGGCCCCCAGGGGAGTCGCTGGAGCGCGGACTTCACTGCTTCGGCTGCCAGTCCTCGACGTTCCACCACGGTCCTGACGCGAGACCGTGGTCGTGCGGCTCGGTCTGGGTGGAGAGGTCGCCGAAGCGCTTGTCGACGACGTAGAGGTGGTCGATGTGGGTGAGGAAGGTGTAGCCCGGGTTCTTCACCAGCTCGCGCTGGATGGTGTCGTACGCGGCCTGCCGCTCGGCGTGGTCGCCGCTCTCGCGGGCCTCGTCGAGCGCCTTGTCGACCTTGGGGTTGTCGTAGTGGGCCATGTTGTTGAAACCGTCACCGGCGAGCGAGGACTTCAGGAGCGTGTACTGGTCGAAGTCCGGGTCGGCCGGGGAGCCGCCGCCCGCGAGGACCGCGTCCTTGGGCATGCGCGGCTCGATGACCTCCCACGTGCCGGCCTGCACCTCGACCTTGATGCCGAGCTTCTTGGCGTCGGAGGCGTAGGCGAGGGCGTGGTCCTGGCGGAGCTTGTCGCCGGAGAGGTACCAGAGCGGGAACGTCGCGCGGACGCCGTCCTTCGCGCGGATGCCGTCCTTGCCCGGCTTCCAGCCCGCCTTGTCGAGGAGCTTCTTCGCCGCGGCGAGGTCGTGCTTGCGCTCGGTCCCCTTGGTGAACCAAGGGCTGTCGGTCGGGACGGGCCCGTAGGCCTCCTTGCCCGCGCCGTCCAGGATCGAGTCGACCATGGCCTTGCGGTCCACGCCGGTGTCGAGCGCGCGCCGGATGCCGGTGTCGCCCGTGACCTTGTTGCCGGTGGGCAGGGTCACCACGCGGTAGTCGAAGGTCTTGGCGGCGTACGACGTCTTGTTGCCGTCGCTCTCGTACTTCTTCGCCAGGTTGGGCGGCAGGATCGCGCCGTCGAGCTCACCGGCGTCGAGCCGGGTGGCGCGGATGTCGTCGTCCTTGATGATCGCCATGGTGAAGTTCTTGACCTTGGGGGCGCCGCCCCAGTAGCCGGGGTTGGCCTTGAAGGCGAGCTTCTCGCCCTTGGACCACTTCACGAGCTTGTACGGGCCCGTGCCGACCGGCTTGGTGGTGAACTCGCCGGTGTTCACGTCCTGCTTGCCGGCTATGTGCTCGGGCGCGATCGGCAGGACGGTGCGCTCGGCGAACGGCGCGTAGGGGTACTTGAGGTGGAAGACGACGGTGTCGTCGCCCTTCGCCTCGACGCTCTTGACGGCGTCGAGCTCGGTCTTGGCGGCGTTGTTGGTCTTCTTGTCGAGGATCGTCTCGTAGGTGAAGACGACGTCCTTGGACGTGAAGGGCTTGCCGTCGCTGAACTTGACGCCCTCGCGCAGCGTGAAGGTGTAGGTCTTGCCGTCGTCGCCGACCTTGGGCAGCTCGGCGGCGAGCGCTGGCTTGAGCTTCATGTCGGCGTCGTGCGTGAGCAGACCGTCGAAGATCTTGGAGTTGCCGTCCTTGCCGTAGCCGAGGAGAGGGCTCAGGGTGTCCGGTTCGTACGCGATGCCGACGACCGCGGAGTCCTTGGCGCCACCCGCGCCCTTGCCGTCGCCCGGCGCCGAACAGGCCGACGCGGCGACCGCCAGTGAGGCGGCCGCCGCTACCGCGCCCGTACCCCGTATCGATCGGGCCCTCATGCTCCACACCCCTACTGAAGATCAAACGTTATTGCGAACGGGTCGCAATTATGCCTGATGTAATGGGTGGGTAAAACGTGCGGGCCGTACCGGATTGATCACGGGGCCAGGAGCTCCGCGATCAGGGAGCCGGCAGGTTCACGCGCGCGGCCAGCTCCTCCCGGTGCCGCCCCACGGTGCCCAGCGCGATGGAGTCGGCCTTGGCCCGCTTCAGGTAGAGGTGGACGGGGTGCTCCCAGGTCATGCCGATGCCGCCGTGCAGCTGGAGCGCCTCCTCGGCGATGTGCACCGTGGCGGGCGAGGCGTAGGCCTGCGCGAGGGCCGCCGCGACATCGGCGTCCTCGCTGTCGGCGGCGAGGGTGTCGGCCGCGTTGCGCGCGGCGGCGCGCAGGTTGACCACCTCCAGCCAGAGCTGGGCGAGGCGGTGCTTGAGCGCCTGGAAGGAGCCGACGGGCCGGTTGAACTGGTGCCGTTCCTTCGTGTGGCGCACGGTCTCGGTCAGGCACCAGTCGGCGAGGCCCAGTTGCTCGGAGGCCAGGAGCCCGGCGCCCGCCCGCAGCCCCCGCCGTACAGCGGGTCCGGATTCCGGACCCACAGCACGCGCGCGTGCCCCCTCGAAGGTGACCGTGGCGAGCGGCCGCGTGAGGTCGAGCGCGGTCTGCGGCCCGATGCCCACACCTCCCTCGGTCCCGTCCACCGCGAAGAGCCCCGTACTCGTCGGCACGAGGAACACGTCGGCGGCGACCGCGTCGGCGACACCGCGAACGCTGCCGTGCAGGACCTCGCCCTCGGCGCGTACGTCGGGCAGGGCGCCGCCCGGCGCGGTGGTCAGCGGCACGGTGAGCACGCCGACCGTGCGCCCCGAGGCGAGTGCGCCCAGGAGTTCCCTCGCCGCGTCGCCGTCGCAGGCAAGCAGCGTCTCGGTGGCGATGACGGCACTGGTCAGATAGGGCACGGGCGCGACCGCGCGGCCCAGCTCCTCCAGGACGACGGCGGCTTCGCGGTGCGTGGCGCCCTGGCCGCCGAGCTCCTCGGGCACGAGCAGGCCCGCCAGCCCCATGCCGTCGGTAAGCGCCTTCCACAGTTCTCGGTCGTGCGGCTCGGCGGACTCGGTGCGCGCGAGCACCGCGGCGGCGTCGCAGTGGTCGGCGAGGAGGCCGCGCACCACCGAGCGCAGCGCCTCCTCCTCTTCGGAGTACAGCAGGTCGCGCGGCGCGGGCTGCGCGCTCTGGGGGATCTGCGTGCTCATCGGGCGAGGTCCTTCCACGCGACGTCCTTGTCGGTGCGCGGCTCGGAGGGCAGCCCGAGGACGCGCTCGGCGACGATGTTGAGCAGTACCTCGCTGGTGCCGCCCTCGATGCTGTTGCCCTTGGCCCGCAGATAGCGGTAGCCGGCGTCACGGCCGACGAAGTCGACCTTCGCGGGCCGCCGCATCGTCCAGTCCTCGTACAACAGGCCTTCCTCGCCCAGGAGTTCCACCTCCAGGCCGCTGATCTCCTGGTTGAGGCGGGCGAACCCGAGCTTCATGCCCGAGCCCTCGGGGCCCGGCTGCCCCGCGACGAGCTGCTGGCGCAGCCGCTCGCCGGTGACCCGGGCGACCTCGGCCTCCACCCACAGCTTGAGGAGCCGCTGGTGCAGGTCGTGCGTGCGCAGCTCGGGGCGCTCGCGCCAGGCCTCGACGACCGGGCCGATCATGCCGCCCTCGCGCGGGATGCGGGCGCCGCCGATGGACACGCGCTCGTTCATGAGGGTGGTCTGCGCGACCCTCCAGCCGTCGCCGATCTCACCGAGCCGGTGCGCGTCCGGGATCGTCACGTCGGTGAGGAAGACCTCGTTGAACTCGGCCTCGCCGGTGATCTGGCGCAGCGGGCGCACCTCGACACCGGGGTCGGTCATGTCGCAGACGAAGTACGTGATGCCGCGGTGCTTGGGCACGTCCGGGTCGGTGCGGGCGATGAGGATGCCCCAGCGGGCGGCGTGCGCGCCGGACGTCCACACCTTCTGCCCGTTGACCACCCAGGTGTCGCCGTCACGGACGGCGCGGGTGCCCAGGGCGGCGAGGTCGGAGCCCGCGCCCGGCTCGCTGAAGAGCTGGCACCACACCTCGTCGCCGACCCACAGCGGCCGCAGGAAGCCGCGCTTCTGCTCCTCGGTGCCGAAGCGCAGGATGGTCGGCGCCGCCATGCCCAGGCCGATCCCGATGCGGCGCGGGTCGTTGTCGGGCGCGCCCGCGGCCTCCAACTCGGCGTCCACGACGGCCTGCATAGACCGGGGCGCACCGAGCCCGCCGAGCCCTTCCGGGTAGTGCACCCAGGCGAGTCCTGCGTCGAAGCGGGCCTTCAGGAAGGCGGCGCGCTCCGTCGTGGCCGGCGGGTGCGCGGCGAGGAACTCCTGGGTGCGGCGACGCAGTTCGGCGGCGTCCGTCATGCGGCGCCTCCCTCGGGGACCACGGCCACCCGCCCCGTGGTGACTCCGTCCGCGACGCGCTGGACGGCGGCGGCCGCGTCGCCCAGCGGCACGCGCTCGCTGATGAGCGGCTTGATGGCGCCCTTGGCCGCGAGCTGGGTGAGCTCCTCGTGGCAGCGCAGGATCGCCTGCGGGTCCTTGGCGTTGTACAGGCCCCAGTGCAGGCCGAGCACCGAGTAGTTCTTCACCAGGGCGTGGTTGAGCGCGGGCGTCGGGATGACACCGCTGGCGAAGCCGACGACGACGATGCGCCCCTCGAAGGCGACGCACTTCGTGGACTGCGTGTACGCGTCGCCGCCGACGGGGTCGTAGACGACGTCGACGCCCCGGCCGCCGGTGGCCTCCTTCACGGCGCCGATCACGTTCTCCGTACGCCGGTCGACGACCACGTCGCAGCCGAGCTCGCGCGCGACCTCGGCCTTGGCCGCGCCGCCGACGACACCGATGACCTTGGCACCCGCCGCCTTGCCGAGCTGCACGGCCGCGCTGCCGACACCGCCGGCGGCCGCGTGCACCAGGAGGGTCTCGCCCGCCTGGAGGTGCGCGCGGCGGTGCAGTCCGAACCAGCCGGTCTGGTAGCCGATGTGCAGGGCCGCGGCCTCGGCGTCGTCCAGGGCGTCGGGCGCGGGCAGTACGGCCGCCGCGTCGGCGATCGCGTACTCGGCGAATCCGCCGTACGGAAGCGCGGGGTTGGCGATCACGCGCCGCCCGTCCTCGGTCTCGCCGCAGATCTCCACGCCGGGTGTGAACGGCAGCGGAGGCGTGATCTGGTACTGCCCGCGGCAGAGCAGGGCGTCGGGGAAGTTGATGTTGGCGGCGCGGACCTTGAGGAGCAGCTGCCCGTCGCCCGGCACCGGCCGGTCCACGTCTTCGAGGCGCATCACCGCGCCCGGCTCGCCGTTCTGGTGCACTTGCCATGCCTGCATGCGGGGCCTCCACGGGGCTGTCGTAGACCAAGCTCCGTCGCATACTAAGCGGTCGCTTGCAGGCAGGGGAACCGTCTCGTCAGTCCGCTTCGCGCTTCTGCTGACCAGCCCGCTCAGCGGGTCGCGCCCGTACGTGCATCCGCTCGCCCTGCGGCCCGAACAGGCTGAGGAACTCCGCCGGCCCCTCCCCCGTGGACCCGAACCAGTGCGGAAGGCGCGTGTCGAACTCCGCGGCCTCGCCCGCCGTGAGGATCACGTCATGATCGGCGAGCACCAGCCGCAGCCGCCCGGACAGGATGTACAGCCACTCGTACCCCTCGTGGGTCTGCGGGTCGGGCTCGACGGACCGGGCGGGCTCGATCACCTTGTACGCCTGGAGGCCGCCGGGCTGCCGGGTCAGCGGGACCATCGTGCGGCCGTGCCGGACGATCGGCTTCGACCGCACGCGCGGGTCGCCGACGGGCGGGGCGCCGACGAGCTCGTCCAGGGGGACCTGGTGGGCGCGGGCGATGGGGAGCAGGAGTTCGAGGCTGGGCTTGCGGTTCCCGGACTCCAGGCGGGAGAGGGTGCTCACCGAGATGCCGGTGGCCTCGGCGAGACCCGCGAGCGTCGCGCCGCGCTCCTTGCGAATCCTGCGCAGGCGGGGGCCGACCTCGGCGAGCACGCCGTCGAGATGCGCACCGTCGTCATCGTTCGCTGTCATGCCTCTATTGCAGTATCAGCAACTTTGATTGTCAATACCGCACTGTCGATGCGACGGTCTGCGTGGAGGTGGTCACGATGAAGAGCATCAACGGCCCGTACGACGTGGTCGTCGTCGGCGGCGGCGCGGCGGGTCTCAGCGCGGGGCTCGTCCTGGGCCGGTCGCGGCGGCGCGTACTGATCGTGGACGCGGGCGAGCCGCGCAACGCGCCCGCCGCGCACATGCAGGGCTACTTGTCACGGGACGGGATGCCGCCCGCCGAGTTCCTCGCCGCGGGGCGACGGGAGGTGGCGGCGTACGGCGTGGAGACAGCCGACGACCGCGTCACGGACGTGCGGGCCGACGGCCCCGGCGAGTTCACGGTCGACCTCGCGGGCGGCCGGTTCGTGCACGCCCGCCGGGTCGTCCTGGCCACCGGGCTCGTCGACGCCCTGCCGGATGTGCCGGGCCTCGCCGAGCGCTGGGGCCGCGACGTGCTGCACTGCCCGTACTGCCACGGCTATGAGGTGCGGGACCAGCCCTTCGGTGTGATCGCCTCGCCGGTGAGCGGCATCCATCAGGCGCTTTTGGTCACGCAGTGGTCCAAGGATGTGACGCTGTTCCCGCACACCGCGCCCAAGCTGTCCGCCGACGACGTGGAGAAGCTGGCCGTCGCCGGGGTCACGGTGGTGGAGGGCGAGGTGGCCGGACTCGACGTGCGGGACGACCGCCTGGCGGGGGTACGGCTCGCGGACGGCCGGACGGTCCCCCGTTCGGTGCTGTTCGTGGAGGCGGGGGCAGTGCCGCGCAACGCTCTGGCGGACCGGCTCGGCGCACGGACCCAGGACACGCCGTTCGGGCCGTATCCGGCCGTGGACGCGGGCGGCCGCACGAGCGTCCCCGGTGTGTGGGCCGTGGGCAACGCGGTGGGCCCCAAGGTGCAGGTGGTCAACGCGGCGGCCGCGGGCTACCAGGCCGGGCTCGTGATCAACCACGAACTGACCCTCGGGGACATCGACGAAGGCGTGGCGGCGCGGCGCGGGGAGGCGGGTGCCCCGGCATGAAGTTCCGTGCGGCCATGGCCCTTTGAGGCGTTCCGCGATATCGATGCGGCCATGACGGACGATGCGAGCGAAGGGGTGCCGCCGGGGCTCCCGGCCCCCGCCCCGCCCGGTGCCAGCGCGCTGCCCGAGGGGACGTACGCGGGGACGGTCGTCCTCGTGACCGGCGGCGGGACCGGACTCGGCAAGGCGATCGCCGCGGAGTTCGCGCGGCTCGGGGCGGATCTGGTGATCGCCAGCCGCAAGGAGGAGCGGCTGAAGGCGGCGCGGGACGACCTCGCCGCCCTCGGCGGGCGGGTGACGGCCGTTCCGTGCGACATCCGGGACCCGGACCGCGTCGCCGAGGTCTTCGACGCGGCGCGGGAGGCGTACGGTCTGCCGGGCGTCCTGGTCAACAACGCGGCGGCGAACTTCCCCGTGCCCGCCGAGGACATGTCCCCGAACGCGTGGCGCTCGGTCGTGGACATCACACTGACCGGGACGTTCTTCATGACGCGGGAGTTCGGCCGCCGCCATCTCGCGGCGGGGACGCCCGGCTCCGTCATCAACATCGGAGCCTCGTACGCGTGGACGGGCGGCCCCGGTTTCGCGCACAGCGCGGCGGCCAAGGCGGGCGTGAAGAGTCTCGTCGAAAGCCTGGCGGTGGAGTGGGGGCCGTACGGCATCCAGGTCAACGGCCTGGTGCCCGGCCTGATGCCGCACGAGGACATGACCGCCGACATCCGCGGCAACCTCGACCGGCCGGCGCCCGCGCAGGAGGACGAACCCGATCAGCGGCCAAGGGGGTTGGACGCACGTCAGCCCGCCCTGCGCGTCGGCGCCCCGCGCGAACTGGGCTGGGCCGCGACCTTCCTCGCGTCCCCCTACGCCCGCTTCATCACCGGGCACACGCTGGTGGTCGACGGCGCGAACTGGCAGCGGCGGGGGCTCGTGAGCCCGGAGGTGGTGACGGTGCGCGAGCAGATGGGGCGCGGACCCTTCGTGGGATGACCGCCCCGCCGGGGGCCTCGGCGGCTACTTCCCCTCGAAGGTGGCCGCCCGCCGCTCCCCCTTGGCCGCGTACCCGGCACGCGAGTCCTCCGACGTCAGCGTGATCGCCGCGTTCATCGCGACCCGGTCGAGGGCGGCGTCCATCCCCGCGTCCGCGTACGCGTCGATGCCCCGTTTGATGCCCTGGACGGCCAGCGGGGCGTTCGCCGCGATCTCCGCGGCGACGTCGCGGGCGGACTTGTCCAACTCGTCCACCGGCGTGACGAGTTGAACCAGGCGCAGCCGTTCGGCCGTGACCGCGTCGATGCGGCGCCCGGTGAGCGAGAGCAGTTTGGCCCAGCCCGCGCCCGCGTCGCGCGCGATGCGCAGATCGCCGCCCGCGTCCACCGCGACGCCGATCTGCGCCTCGGGGAGTGCGAACACCGCGTCGTCCGCAGCGATCCGCACGTCCGCCATCAGCGCGAGCTCGAAGCCGAAGCCCAGGCAGTACCCCTGCACGGCGGCGACGACCGGCTGCGGAAGGCGCGCGAACGTGCGGAAGCGTTCGTGGACCCAGCGCATGCCCTCGTAGTAGTTGTGGGTGCGTTCGGAGACCGAACGCCCGTCGATCGCACGGCCATTGAGGGCCGTGACGTCGATCCCGGCGCAGAACGCCCGCCCCTCGGCGCGCAGCAGCACCGCCCGGATCGAGTCGTCGAAGCGGATGCGGTCGGCGAAGATGCCCAGCTGGCGCGTGGACTCCCAGCTCCACGCGTTGAGCTTGCGCGGGTGGCAGAGGGTGAGGATGCCCAGGCCGTCCTCGACGTCGAGGCGCAGCCGCTCCTCACCCTCCGGGATGTCCGTGCCGATGGTGTCGATCATCCAGCACCAGCTCCTGCCTACGTTCCTGACGGGCCGTCAGTTAGTTGACGTGCCGTCAGCGTAGTGGCGCCGGCTCAGCGACTGAAGACCTCGAACGGCACCGCGGGCTTGCCTCCGAAGCGCGGCGCCGCCTGCTGGGCGTTGCCGATGAGGAACTCACGGCAGTACTTCTCGGGGTCCTCCTGCGTCAACACCTCGATGTACGTGCGGTGTTCGAGGAGGGAGCGCACGGAGCGCTCGAGCCCGGCCGTGGCGTCCACCGCGTGCGTGGGCGACGACGAACCGGCGACGGCCACCCAGCGCACGCCGTCCCAGGGCTCGAGGGCGTCCTCCTCGAGCAGCTCGGGGAAGATCCAGCGGTTGCCCGCGTCCCCCACCGCGTCGAGCGTCGCGCGGCCGACGGCGACGTGGTCCGGGGTGTTCCAGGCGACGCCGCCCCAGGTGTCGCGGTGGTTGAGCGTGATCACGAGTTCGGGCCGGTGCCTGCGGACCGCGGCGGCGATGTCGCGGCGCAGGGCGGTCCCGTACTCGATCACGCCGTCCCTGTGGTCGAGGAACTCCACGGTCGACACGCCGACGACGGCCGCGCTGGCCCGCTGCTCGCGCTCGCGCAGCGGGCCGCAGGTGGCGGGGTCGAGGGTGTCGATGCCCGCCTCACCGCGGCTGGCCAGGAGGTAGGCGACCTCGCGTCCGCCGTCCGTCCACCCGGCGATCGCGGCCGAGCAGCCGTACTCCAGGTCGTCGGGGTGGGCGACGACGGCGAGGGCGCGCCGCCAGTCCTCGGGCATGGGGGTGAGCTGGTCGTTCGCATTCAACGGCTCTGTCATGCCCGCAGCCTAGCTTCGCCGCCCCCGGTCGCGGAGGACTCAGACCTCGCCCCGGGCGAGGGCGAGCAGCCGGTCGAGGACGCGCGGCGAGCCCGTCCGCAGGCCGTCGTGCTCGTACTCGTCGGTGACCCAGGTCCGCAGCCCGCGGATGGAGCGGGCGGTGCGCAGGGAGTGTTCGGTGTCGACGTACATGTCGTCGTGGTAGACGGCGGCCGCGGCGGGCACCTCGTTCGCGGCCAGGCGTGCCGTGTCGTAGAGGGGCGCCCAGTCGGTGCGTGCGGCAAGGAGCTCGGCGGTCTCGCGCAGCGGCCGCAGGGCCGGATCGCAGTCGAACTGCCAGCGCTGGACGGCTTCCCCGGTGAACAGCAGCGGCGCGTCCCCGGCGAGCGCCTTGCCCGGGTCGAACTGCGGGAACTCGCCGCGCAGCCGCTCTGCCGACCAGTCGGTGGGCCGCTCGCCCTGTCCGTAGATCGTCTCGTGCATCAGCGCGAAGAGCGGGCGGTTCGCGAGCGACAGGTTGGCCTGTACGTCTTCCTGGAACGCGTCGGAGAGCTCGATGCCCGCCGGGGTCCTCACGAAGGCGTCCTCCAGGAGGTAGTGCAGGCGGTGGCTGCCGTCCTTCGTGCCGAGCAGCATGCCCAGGGACTGGAACGCCTCGACGGTGAGGCGGTAGCCGCCGTTCAGGACCGGCTCGTGCTCGGAGAGGTGGGCGGCGATGCGGCGGGCGCGCTCGATGTCCTGGGGGTAGCGGGCGTAGTGGGCGGCGCTCTTGCGCGCCATGCGCGGGTAGGCCGCACGGTAGACGTCGTCGGCGTGGCCGTCGAGCGTGGGCAGGCCGCCGGTGATGATCGCGGTGTGCAGGCCTTCGGGGGCAGCCGACAGGTAGTGGGTGGCGCAGAAGCCGCCGAAGCTCTGGCCGAGGACCGTCCAGGGGGCGCCGCCGGTCAGCTCGCGCCGGATCAGTTCGCAGTCGCGGACGATGGAGTCGGCGCGGAAGTGCGTGAGGTAGTCGGCCTGCTCGCGGGGGCCGCCGCGCAGCGGGAGCGTCTGGCGCGTGGCCGGGGTGGAGCTGCCGGTTCCGCGCTGGTCGAGCAGCAGCACCCGGTAGTCCTGAAGGGCCCTGCCCAGCCACGCCTCCTTGCCCACGAAGCGGTTGGCCCCGCACCCGGGACCGCCCTGCAGATACACCAGCCACGGCAGGTCTGTTCCCCCGTGGCCCCCGTGGGCGCTCGCCACGGCCTCACGGGCGAAGACCTCGATCCGCTCCCCCGCCGGGTCGTCGTGGTCGAGGGGCACGGAGAAGCGGTGGTCGGTGAGGACCACACCGGGCTGACGGTAGGAGGCAGTGGCGGTCAAGGGGGCTCCTGGGCGCATACGGAAGGGGACACTTCGCCCCAGTTCAGCACACCCGTCGCGGGGCCGTTCAGCGGGGCACCAGGCTGGAGCGCCGTACGACGAGCTCCGGCTGGAGGACCACCCGCCGGTGATCGTGTTCTTCCGGCTCGGCGTCCGACTCGGTCTCCTCCAGGAGGAGTTCCGCGGCCATGGCGCCCATCTTGATGGCGGGCTGGCGCACCGAGGTGAGCGGGACGACGGCCGCGGCGGCGAACTCGATGTCGTCGTAGCCGACGATGGCGATGTCCTCGGGCACGCTGACCCTGGCCGCGTACATGGCCTGAAGCACCCCGAGGGCGAGCAGGTCGTTCGCGCAGAAGACGGCCGTCGGCCGCTCGGCGAGACCCAGGACGCGGGCGCCCGCGTCACGTCCCGCGGCCACGTCGAGGCGCTCGGTGGGCAGCTCCCGCAGCGCGGATGCCGGAAGTCCGGCCTCGGCCAGCGCCTGCAGCGCTCCCTGCCTGCGGTCCTTGACCTGGTTGAGGCCGGGCGGGCCGCTCACGTACGCGATGCTGCGATGCCCCGTGTCGACGAGGTGGCGCACCGCGAGCGCTCCGCCCAGGACGTCGTCCACGGAGACGGAGCACTCGGTGGCGCCATCGGCGACCCGGTCGACCAGGACGAAGGGGATGGCGTGCCTGCGGAACGCCTCGATGTTGCGTCCCGTCGCGTCGGCCGGGGTCAGCAGGACCCCCCGTACCCGCTGCTCGGCGAAGAGCGCCAGATACTCGGCCTCTTCGGAGGGGCTCTGTCCGCTGTTGCACATCATGACGCGGAGCCCGGCGTCGCGCGCCGCGCGCTCGGCGCCGCGCGCGACGTCCACGAAGAAGGGGTTGCCCATGTCGAGCACGAGCAGCGCCATGATGCGGCTCTGCCCCGCGCGCAGCTGCCGCGCGGACTCGCTGCGGACGTAGCCGAGCCGTTCGATCACGGACTGCACCCGGTGGCGGGTCTCTTCGGAGACCACGTCCGGGCGGTTGATCACATTCGACACCGTGCCCACCGACACGCCGGCGTGCTTGGCCACGTCTTTGATGCCGACCATGCGTCCCCTTGTTCCGTTGCTCGTGCGGCGCCTGGTGCGCCGCAGCGTGCGATCCCCTCAGAATTTGTACTGGTCGATGTTCTTCTTGTCGAAGACGGTCGGTTCGCCGAGATCGACGACCCCCTTGTCGCCGATGGTGAAGGTACCCAGGTCGCCCGCCTCGAACTTCTCGCCCTTCTTGCCGGTGATCTGGCCGGACTTCAGGGCCACGGCGGTGTGCGCGGCGAGCGCGCCGAGCTTGGCCGGGTCCCACAGCTCGAAGCCCTCGACGGTGCCGTTCCTCACGTACTGGCGCATGTCGTTGGGCGTGCCGAGGCCGGTGAGCCGCACCTTGCCCTTGTACTTCGACCCCGAAAGGTACTGGGCGGCCGCCTTGATGCCGACGGTCGTCGGCGAGATGATCCCGGCCAGCTTGGGGTGCTCCTGGAGGAGGCCCTGGGTCTGCTGGAAGGACTGCTGGGCGTCGTCGTTGCCGTAGGCGGTCTTGACCAGCTTCATGTTCTTGTACTTGGGCTTCTTCAGCTCGTCCTTCATGAAGCCGATCCAGGTGTTCTGGTTCGTCGCGGTCTGGGCGGCGGAGAGGATCGCGATGTCACCCTTGTAGCCCAGCTGCTTGCCCAGCAGCTCGACCTGGGTGCGGCCGAGCGCTTCGGCGCTGGACTGCGAGACGAACACGTCACGGCACCCGGGGTTGGTGTCCGAGTCGTAGGTGACGACCTTGATGTCGTTCTTCATGGCCTGCTTGAGAGCGGTGCACAGGGCGCCGGGGTCCTGCGCGGAGACGGCCATGGCGTCGACCTGCTGCTGGGTGAGCGTGTTGACGTAGGAGACCTGGCCGCTGGTGTCGGTGGCGCTGTTGGGGCCGGTCTCCTTGTACGTCGACCCGAGCTCCTTGAGCGCTTTCTCGCCGCCCTTGTCGGCGACGGTGAAGTACGGGTTGTTGACCTGCTTGGGCAGGAAGGCGACGGTCAGGCCCTTCTTGGTGGCCGCGTCCGGGTCGGCCTTGGCGTTCGAGGCCTTGGCCGCGTCGTCGTTCTTCGAGGACTCCTTGGTGGTGCCTGCGCAGGCGGTGGCGGTCAGGGCGAGCGAGGTGACGGCTGCCAGGGTCACGCAGGCGCGGGTGAGGGTGGAGCGGCGGACGGAGCGGCGGGGAGAGAGCATCGTTGGTCCCTTTCGGACTTCTTTCGGACTTGTCGACTTGTCGGCGGTACGAGGGGTCAGCGGGCGGGCGCTGCGGCGCGGCGGCCCGCTCGGGCGACGGCGATCTGCCGGGCCACGCGCGGCCCGAGCACGGACACCACGAGCAGCACGCCGGTGACGACGATCTGCGACTGTGCGGAGACGTTCAGCAGGCTCATCGCGTTCTGCAGGGCGCCGAGCAGGAAGACTCCGGCGATGGCGCCGCCGAGGGTGCCCTTGCCGCCGTCGAAGTCGATGCCGCCGAGCAGGACGGCGGCGACGACGGACAGTTCGAGGCCGGTGGCGTTGTCGTAGCGGGCGCTCGCGTAGTGCAGGGCCCAGAAGATGCCCGTGAGCGAGGCCATGAGACCGGTGAAGACGAACAGCCACAGCTTGTGCCGCTTGACGCGGACGCCGGCGAACCGCGCGGCCTCCTCGTTGGCGCCGAGCGCGAAGAGCGAGCGCCCGAAGGGGGTGGCGTGCAGGACGACGACGGCGATCGCGAGCAGCACGAGGAAGGGCAGGAAGGCGTACGGCAGGAAGGTGTCGCCGACGCGTCCGGCCGCGAAGTCCAGGTACTGCGTGGGGAAGTCGGTGACGGCGTCCGAGCCTAGGACGATCTGTGCGATGCCCCGGTAGGCGGCCATGGTGCCGATGGTGACGGCGAGCGAGGGCAGTCCCAGGCGCGTCACCAGGAGCCCGTTGACCAGACCGCAGAGGACTCCGAGCAGGAGTACGAGCGGAATGATCGTCTCGATGGCCATTCCCCCGTTCCAGAGCGCGCCCATCACCGCTCCGGAGAGGCCCGCTGTCGAGGCCACCGAGAGGTCGATCTCTCCGGAGACGACGAGGAGCGTCATCGGAAGGGCGATCAGGGCGATGGGCAGCGTGTTGCCGATGAGGAACGACAGGTTGAGGGCGTTGCCGAAACCGTCGACAAAGGAGAAGGACATCAGGAGGAGGACGACAAGGAGAGCGCCGACGACGGTGTCCCAGCGGACGGCGCGCGTGAGCGTGAGCCGGTTGGAGTCAGCCATGGCGTGCGTTCCTCTTCTTCAGGGCCTTGGCGACGCGCAGGGCGACGATGCGGTCGACGGCGATGGCCAGGACGAGCAGTACGCCGTTGATGGCGAGCACCCACACGGAGCTGACGCCGAGCGCGGGAAGCACGCTGTTGATGGAGGTCAGGAGCAGGGCGCCCAGTGCCGCGCCGTAGACGCTGCCGGAGCCGCCGGTGAAGACGACGCCGCCGACCACGACGGCGCTGACGACGGTGAGTTCGTAGCCGTTGCCGGTGGCGGAGTCGACGTTGCCGAAGCGGGCCAGGTAGAGCGCGCCGGCGAGTCCGGCGAGCGCTCCGCAGGCCGTGTAGGCGGCGAGGATGCGCTTGCGCACGGGGATGCCGGCGAGGCGTGCGGCCTCGGGGTTGGAGCCGAGGGCGTAGAGCTCGCGTCCGCCGCCGAAGTGCCGCAGGTAGTAGGCGACCGCGACCAGGACGGCGAGTGCGATCAGCGCCAGGTAGGGCACGGCCGAGATTCCGCCGGAGCCGAAGTCGACGAAGCCGTCCGGCAGGTCGGAGGCGGTGATCTGCCGGGAGCCGACCCAGATGGAGTCGATGCCCCGGATGATGTAGAGGGTGCCGAGGGTGACGACGAGGGCGGGCACCTGGCCCAGGCTCACGAGCGCCCCGTTGAGCAGACCGCAGCCGACGCCGAGCGCGACGGCGAGGAGGATGGCGAGCGTCGAGTCGCCGCCGCCCTGGAGGTAGTTGCCGGCGGCGAAGGCGCTGATCCCCAGTGTGGAGCCGACCGACAGGTCGACGTTGCGGGTGATGACGACCAGGGCCTGTCCGGTGGCGACGAGGACGAGGATGGTGGCGTTCAGGAGCAGGTCCTTGATGCCCTGCTCGGAGAGGAACTCGCTGTTGCCCGCCTGGGTGACGCCGATCATCACCAGGAAGACCAGCAGGATGGCCAGTTCGCGCATCTTGAAGACGCGGTCGACCAGGCGGGTGGCTCCGGCCTTCGCCGGGTCGACGGCGGGTGCCGGGCTCTGGGTGGTCACGCTCATGCCGTCCTCCCTGTGGCGGCCGCCATCACGGACTCCTCGGTGGCCCGCGCGCGCGGGATCTCGGCGGTGAGCCGCCCTTCGTGCATGACGAGGACCCGGTCGGCCATGCCGAGGATCTCGGGCAGGTCGGAGGAGATCATCAGGACCGCGACCCCCTCGGCAGCGAGTTCGGAAAGCAGACGGTGCACTTCGGCCTTGGTGCCGACATCGATGCCGCGGGTGGGTTCGTCCACGATCAGCACCTGGGGCTTGGTGGCGAGCCACTTGGCGAGGACGACCTTCTGCTGGTTGCCGCCGGACAGGGTGCCGACGGCGTCGGCGATGCGCGCGTACTTCACCTGGAGCCGCACCGCCCAGTCGAGCGAGCGGCTGCGTTCGGCGCCGCGGTCCATGAGGCCCGCGCGCACCGTCGTCCGCAGCCCGGTGAGGCCGATGTTGCGCTCGATGGACATGTCCATCACCAGCCCCTGGGCGCGCCGGTCCTCGGGGACGAGCGCGAGCCCGGCCGCCATGGCGGTGCTCGGGGCGCCGTTGAGCAGCGCCTTCCCTTGCACCTCGACCGTTCCGGCGTCCCACTTGTCGACGCCGAACACCGCCCGCGCGACCTCGCTGCGTCCGGCTCCGACGAGTCCCGCCAGTCCGACGATCTCGCCGCGCCGCACGTCGAACGACACGTCGGTGAAGACGCCTTCGCGGGTCAGCCTGCGGACGCTCAGCGCGACGTCGCCCACTTGGGTGTCCTGCTTCGGGTAGAGCTCGTCGAGGTCACGGCCCACCATGCGGCGCACGAGATCGTCCTCGGTCAGGCCGGTGAGCGGCTCGCTCGCGATCAGGCCGCCGTCCCGCAGGGTGGTGACGCGCTGGCACAGCTCGAAGATCTCCTCGAGGCGGTGCGAGATGAACAGCACGGCGGCGCCCTGTTCGCGCAGGGTGCGGACGACGCCGAAGAGGCGGGCCACTTCGCTGCCGGTGAGCGCCGCGGTCGGCTCGTCCATGATCAGGACCCGGGCGTCGAAGGAGAGCGCCTTGGCGATCTCGACGATCTGCTGGTCGGCGATGGAGAGCCCGCGCGCGGGCTGGTCGGGGTCGAGGTCCACGGCCAGGCGCTTGAAGAGCGCGTCGGCCGCCGCGTGCACGGCCTTGTGGTCGACGCGGCCGAGCGAGCGGCGCGGCTGGCGCCCCATGAAGATGTTCTCCGCGACGGAGAGGTCGGGGAAGAGCGTCGGCTCCTGGTAGATGACGGCGACGCCCGCGTCCCTGGCGTCGCCGGGGCCGTGGAAGACGACCGGGGACCCGTCAAGCGTCAGCACCCCCGCGTCCGGCCGGTGGACCCCGGCGAGGGTCTTGATGAGGGTGGATTTGCCTGCGCCGTTCTCGCCCGCGAGGGCGTGCGCCTCACCGGCGTACAGCTCCAGGGAGACGTCGTGCAGGGCGCGCACGGCCCCGAAGGACTTGCTCAGGCCCTGCACGGCAAGGACGGGGGGCTCTCTCATAGGTAGCACCGATCGGTCACGAAGGGCATGCGGCTTCTGGCATGGGGGAACAGGCGTCGGGCGTCAGTGGTCAGGCGCCGGGGCCAGGGGTCGGGCGTCATCGGGAGTCACCTGCCGGACACCCGGCGTGAAAGGTTTCAATCAATTTTCAGGGAAGCTAAACCCGCGCCAACTACGGCGTCAATGGGCGTGACTTGAAAATCCTGTCGCCACTTGATGCACCAACGGCAAAGCACACCAGCCCCCTTGACATCAGGCAGCGCCCTCCCTAGCTTCGCCTCTCGTGAAACGATTCATCGTCGAGTCGTTACGGAGTCGAGTTGTGATCAGCAGAAGACGACTGCTCAGCACCACCGCCACGGCCGCCCTGGGAACGGCGATGGCCGCCGGGGCCGTTCCGGCGGCCGTCGCCGCCCCTTCCGCGGGGGGCCGGGCCCTCCGCGTGACCAGACCGACCGTCGAGTACGTGAGACACCCCCTCGGTCTCGACGTGCCGCGTCCGAGGCTCAGTTGGCCTCTGACGTCCACCAAGGAGGGCCAGGCGCAGACCGCCTATCAGGTGCGCGTGGCCAGCGCCCCGGGCCGCATCGCCGAGCCCGACGTCTGGGACAGCGGCAAGGTCGCGTCCAGCGACTCCGTCCTGGTCCCCTACGCGGGCCCCGACCTCACGTCCCGTACGCGCTACTACTGGTCGGTCCGGGTCTGGGACAGCGCGGGCCGGGCCTCCGAGTGGAGCGAGCCCTCCTGGTGGGAGACCGGGCTCTTGGCGGCCAAGGACTGGACCGCACGGTGGATCGGCGCGCCCGCTTCCCTCGTCGGCGCGCCCGCCCTGGACGCCGCCTCGTGGATCTGGTTCCCCGAGGGCGACCCCGCCACCAGCGCCCCGGCGGCCACCCGTTGGTTCCGCGGCCGCGTCGATGTCCCCGAAGGGGTTACTCGCGCGCGCCTCGTCATGACGGCCGACGACGGCTACACCGCGTACGTGAACGGCACGCGGGTGGCGCACACCGAAGCGGACAGCGCCGCCGACAACTGGCGCCGCCCCGTGGTCGTCGACATCACGGCCCAGCTGCGCCCCGGCGCCTCGGTCGTCGCCGTCTCGGCCACCAACGCCACGACCGGGCCCGCCGGTCTGCTCGGCCTGCTCGAGCTGACGACCGCCGACGGCGTGCGCACGCTCACCACCGACGGCACGTGGAAGGCCACCGACAAGGAGCCGTCGGGCGACTGGCGGTCGACCGGGTTCGACGACGCCTCCTGGGCCGCGTCGAAGGTCCTCGCCGCCTGGGGCTCGGGTCCCTGGGGCAAGGTCGCCGCCCACCACTGCCCCGCCGCGCAGCTGCGCCACGAGTTCCGCCTGCGTCCGGCCAAGAAGGTCGCGCGGGCGCGGCTGTACTCCACGGCTCTCGGCCTCTACGACGCCTGGCTGAACGGCGAGCGCGTCGGCGACGACCGTCTGGCGCCCGGCTGGACCGACTACGACAAGCGGGTCCAATACCAGACGTACGACGTGACCCGGCAGCTGAAGCCCGGTGCCAACGCGCTCGGCGTGACGGTCGCGGTCGGCTGGTACGCGGGGAACGTCGGCATGTTCGGTCCGTATCAGTACGGCGAACGACCGGCGTTCCTGGGCCAGCTGGAGGTCACGTACACCGACGGCTCGACCGACCGTGTGCTGTCCGGCACCGACTGGCGCACGGCCACAGGACCGGTGACCGCCGCGGACCTCCTGTCGGGCGAGGACTACGACGCCCGCCTGGAGACAGCGGGCTGGACGCGCGCCGGCTTCGACGACTCGGACTGGATCAAGGCTGATGCCATCGACAAGGTGAAGGCCGCCGTCGTGGCCCAGATCGACGGGCACACGCGCGTGGAGAGCGAGATATCCACCCAGAAGGTGAGCGAGCCCGAGCCCGGCGTCTTCGTCTTCGACCTCGGCCAGAACATGGTCGGCGCGGTCCGCCTCACCGTCTCCGGGAAGGCCGGCACGAAGGTCCAGCTGCGCCACGCGGAGGTCCTCAACCCCGACGGCACCATCTACACCACCAACCTGCGGACCGCGCGCGCCACCGACACCTACACGCTCAAGGGCGGCGGCAAGGAGACGTTCGAGCCGCGGTTCACCTTCCACGGATTCCGCTACGTGGAGGTGACGGGCTACCCGGGCAAGCCGCCGCGCGACGCCGTGGTGGGCCGCGTGATCCACACGTCGGCTCCGTTCACGATGGACTTCAAGACGAACGTCCCCATGCTCAACCAGCTGCACAGCAACATCACATGGGGCCAGCGCGGCAACTTCCTGTCCATCCCCACCGACACCCCGGCCCGCGACGAGCGACTCGGCTGGACCGGCGACATCAACGTCTTCGCGCCGACCGCCGCCTACACGATGGAGTCGGCGCGCTTCCTCACCAAGTGGCTCGACGACCTGCGCGACGGGCAGCCCGACGACGGCGCCTTCCCTGACGTGGCCCCGTTCGTCGGAACGGTCGGCAAGGGCGTGGCCGGCTGGGGAGACGCCGGAGTGACCGTCCCCTGGGCGCTGTACCAGGCGTACGGGGACACGCGTGTCCTGGAGCAGTCCTGGTCCTCGATGCTGAAGTGGCTCGACTACCTGGAGAAGCACAGCACCGGATATCTGCGCCCCGCCGAGGGCTACGGAGACTGGCTCAACATCCAGGACGAGACCCCCAAGGACGTCATCGGCACGGCCTACTTCGCGCACAGCGCCGACCTGGTCGCGCGGACCGCCGAAGCCCTGGGCAAGGACCCTGCCCCGTACAAGAAGCTCTTCGGCAGTGTCCGAGACGCCTTCCGCGCGGCATACGTCACCAGCGGCGGCCGGGTGAAGGGCGACACGCAGACCGCGTACGTCCTGGCCCTGTCCATGGAGCTGCTCGCCGACGGCGACCGCGCACCGGCGGCCGCCCGTCTGGTGGAGCTCATCAAGTCCAAGGAGTGGCACCTGTCGACGGGCTTCCTGGGCACCCCCCGGCTGCTTCCCGTCCTGACGGCCACCGGCCACACGGACGTCGCCTACCGCCTCCTGGTCCAGCGGTCCTTCCCCAGCTGGGGCTACCAGATCGACAGGGGCGCCACGACGATGTGGGAGCGCTGGGACTCCATCAAGCCGGACGGCAGCTTCCAGGACGCCGGCATGAACTCCTTCAACCACTATGCCTACGGCTCGGTGGGCGAGTGGATGTACGCGAACATCGCGGGCATCGCACCGGCCGACCCGGGCTTCCGCAAGATCCTCGTCCGCCCCCGCCCGGGCGGCGGCGTGACCGAGGCGCAGGGCAGTTTCGACGCCCTCTACGGCCCGGTCACCACCCATTGGAAGACCGACTCCGAGGGCTTCCGTCTCACGCTCACCCTGCCCGCCAACACCACGGCGGAGGTCTGGATCCCCGCCGACGAACGATCTCAAGTGACGCACGAAGCGGCCGAGTTCCTGCGGATGGAGGACGGCTGCGCCGTCTTCGCCGCGGCCTCCGGCACCCACCGCTTCTCCAACTGACCCACCTCGACCGCTCTTTCGGAAGGCTGCGCGATGACCGCCGGAACCAGCAAGGACGCCGTGAAAGCGGCACTCACCACCCAGGCCCTGGAGACCCCGTCCTGGGCGTACGGCAACTCCGGTACGCGCTTCAAGGTCTTCGCGCAGCCAGGTGTCCCCCGCACGACCCGGGAGAAGATCGACGACGCCTCCCGCGTGCACGCCCACACGGGTGTGGCTCCCAAGGTGGCCCTGCACATCCCCTGGGACAAGGTCGACGACTACGCGGCACTCGCCGACTACGCCGCCGAACGCGGCGTGACGCTCGGCGCGATCAACGCCAACGTCTTCCAGGACGACGACTACAAGCTCGGCTCGGTCACCAACCCGGACCCGACGGTCCGGCGCAAGGCGCTCGACCACCTCCTGGAGTGCGTCGACATCATGGACGCGACGGGTTCACGCGACCTGAAGCTGTGGTTCTCCGACGGCACCAACTACCCCGGCCAGGACGACATCCGCAGCCGCCAGGACCGCCTGTCGCAGGCGCTGCGGACCACCTACGACCGACTCGGCGACGACCAGCGCATGCTCATCGAGTACAAGCTCTTCGAGCCGGCCTTCTACGCGACGGACATCCCGGACTGGGGCACGGCCTACGCGCACTGCCTCAAGCTCGGCCCGAAGGCGCAGGTCGTCGTCGACACCGGCCATCACGCGCCCGGCACCAACATCGAGTTCATCGTCGCGACCCTCCTGCGCGAGGGCCGCCTCGGCGCCTTCGACTTCAACTCGCGCTTCTACGCGGACGACGACCTGATGGCGGGCGCCGCGGACCCCTTCCAGCTCTTCCGGATCATGTACGAGGTCGTCCGCGGCGGAGGCCTCACCTCCGACATCGCGTTCATGCTCGACCAGTGCCACAACATCGAGGCGAAGATCCCCGCGATCATCCGCTCGGTGATGAACGTGCAGGAGGCCACGGCGAAAGCGCTGCTCGTCGACGCGGACGCGCTGGCCGAGGCCCAGCGGACGGGCGACGTGCTGGCCGCCAACGCGGCGCTGATGGACGCCTTCAACACCGACGTCCGTCCCCTACTGGCAGAAGTCAGGGAGGACTCGGGGCTCGACCCTGATCCCATGAGGGCCTATCAGGAGTCAGGCTGGCAGGAGCAGATCGTCAAGGATCGCGTGGGCGGCGAGCAGGCCGGATGGGGGGCATGAGCGACATGACACAACACGCACGGATCAAGGAACTCCTGGACCGCGCCCACCGCTTGGGCGCCGACCCGCGCAACACCAATTACGCGGGCGGCAACGCGTCGGCGAAGGGCACGGCCCCCGACCCGGTCACCGGCGCGGACACCGACCTGATGTGGGTCAAGGGCTCGGGCGGCGACCTGGGCACCCTCACCGAACAGGGCCTGGCGGTCCTGCGCCTGGACCGCCTCCACGCACTGAAGGAGGTGTACGGCGGCGCGGATCGCGAGGACGAGATGGTCGCCGCCTTCGACTACTGCCTGCACGGCAAGGGCGGCGCGGCCCCTTCCATCGACACGGCCATGCACGCCCTGGTCGACGCACCGCACGTGGACCACCTGCACCCGGACTCGGGCATCGCCCTGGCCTGCGCCGCGGACGGCGAGAAGCTCACGGCCGAGTGCTTCGGCTCGACGGTGGCCTGGGTGCCCTGGCGCCGCCCCGGTTTCCAGCTCGGCCTGGACATCGCGGCGGTGAAAGAAGCCAACCCGGATGCCATCGGCTGCATCCTGGGCGGTCACGGCATCACGGCCTGGGGCGCCACGGCGGAGGAGTGCGAGCGCAACTCGCTGCACATGATCCGCACGGCCGAGGCGTTCCTCACCGATCGCGGCAAGCCCGCCCCCTTCGGCAAGCACCTGGCCGGCTACGCCCCGCTCCCCACCCCGGCCCGCCACCGCCGAGCGGCGGAGCTGGCCCCGCACATCCGCTCACTGGCGTCTCAGGACCGCCCCCAGATCGGCCACTTCACCGACACGGACACGGTCCTGGACTTCCTGGCCGGCGCGGCGCACCCCCGCCTGGCGGCCCTGGGCACCTCCTGCCCCGACCACTTCCTGCGCACCAAGGTCAGGCCGCTGGTCCTGGACCTTCCCCCCACCGCACCCCTCGACGAGGCCATCACCCGCCTCAAGGAACTGCACACCGCGTACCGAGAGGAGTACGCGGCCTACTACACCCGCCACGCCGACCCAGCGTCTCCCGCCATGCGAGGCGCCGACCCGGCGATCATCCTCGTCCCCGGCGTAGGAATGTTCTCCTTCGGCAAGGACAAGCAGACGGCACGCGTGGCGGGCGAGTTCTACGTGAACGCCATCAACGTGATGCGCGGCGCCGAGGCCGTCTCCACCTACGCCCCGATCGACGAGTCGGAGAAGTTCCGCATCGAGTACTGGCCACTGGAAGAGGCCAAGCTCCAACGCCTCCCGCGCCCCAAGCCCCTGGCCACCCGCGTCGCTCTGGTGACCGGCGCGGGCAGCGGCATCGGCAAGGCGATCGCGCACCGCTTGGTGGCGGAGGGCGCCTGCGTCGCGGTGGCGGACCTGAACGCGGAGAGCGCCGCGGCGGTGGCGGAGGAGTTGGGCGGCCCGGACAAGGCCATCGCCATTCCCATGGACGTCACGTCCGAAGACCAGGTGACGAGCGCCTTCACCACCACAGCCCTCGCCTTCGGCGGCGTCGACCTGGTGGTGAACAACGCGGGCATCTCCATCTCCAAGCCCCTGCTCGACACCACGGCCCGTGACTGGGACCTACAGCACGACATCATGGCCCGCGGCTCCTTCCTGGTCTCCCGCGAGGCGGCCCGCGTCATGCGGGACCAGGCCCTGGGCGGCGACATCATCTACATCACGTCGAAGAACGCGGTGTTCGCGGGCCCGAACAACATCGCGTACTCCGCCACCAAGGCGGACCAGGCCCACCAGGTCCGTCTGCTGGCAGCCGAGTTGGGCGAGTACGGCATACGCGTCAACGGCGTCAACCCGGACGGCGTGGTCCGCGGCTCGGGGATCTTCGCGGGCGGCTGGGGCGCGCAGCGCGCGGCGACGTACGGGATCGAGGAGGAGAACCTGGGCGCGTTCTACGCCCAACGAACCCTCCTCAAGCGCGAGGTGCTGCCCGAGCACGTGGCCAACGCGGTCTTCGCCCTGACGGCGGGCGACCTGTCCCACACGACGGGCCTGCACATACCCGTGGACGCGGGCGTAGCAGCGGCGTTCCTCAGGTAGCCGACACCCCCTCCGGCCCCCGGCCCCGCACGCGGCCGGGGGGCAACGCCTAGCTGGCATCCGAGAACCCCGCATCCACCTCCCCACGAACAAGCTTTGCTTCCCACCCACCCGATTGCCCCGTAGCCACCCGGGGGGGGGCGAACAAGCGGGGGGACAGCGGCCCCCGCGCACCCGCAGTCGGGAGCACACGTGAGGGGACGTGCCGGTATGTCCGCCCGGAGCACGGTTCGCGGCGCTCCGGCGCCGAAGTACCCATGGGGCCACCGGACGATAGCGAGGACGGACATACCGGCGCGGCCCCGCCCCCAAGTCGCACCACCCGCCCACCGACCACCCGCACTCACCCTCCGCCCCCTCAAGCCCACAACCCTCCGCCCCCTCAAGCCCACAGCCCACGGCCCCCGCCCTCCGCCCGTCAACCCCTGCGAGCCCCAATGCCCCGTCCCGCCCCCACCCCCCGCTCACCCCACCGCTTCGCCGCGATCGACCTCGGCGCCTCCAGCGGACGCGTCATGGTGGCCCGGACAGGCCCCGGCACCCTCACCCTCCAGGAAGCCCACCGCTTCCCCAACCGCCCGGTCCGCACCGCCGGCACCCTGCACTGGGACATCCTCTCCCTCTACACCGGAATCCTGGACGGCCTGCGCGCCGCAGGTGCGGGCTCCGCCCCCCTCACCTCCATCGGCATCGACGGCTGGGCAGTGGACTACGGCCTGCTGGACGCGGACGGCGCCCTCCTGGGCAACCCGGTGCACTACCGGGACACCCGCACCGAGGGCGTCGCGGCCAAAGCGTGGGGGACCGTCCCGGCCACCGAGCTGTATGCCGCCACCGGTATCCAGTACGCCCCTTTCAACACGCTCTACCAACTCATGGCGGCCCACGGGACCGCCCAACTAGCAGCCGCCAAGCACCTGTTGCTCATCCCAGATCTCCTGACGTACTGGCTGACGGGCGAACTCGGCACGGAGCTGACCAACGCCTCCACCACGCAGCTCATGGACCCGGCTGCCAACACCTGGTCCCACGACGTGGCCACACGCCTCGGCATCGACCTCACCCTGTTCCCTCCCGTGCGGCGCCCCGGCGATCCGGCGGGTCATCTGCTGCCGCAGGTCCTGGACGACACAGGCCTGACCACGCCCACCCCCGTCACTACGGTCGCCTCTCACGACACCGCCTCAGCAGTGGCCGCCGTCCCCGCCACCACCGAGAACTTCGCCTACATCTGCACCGGCACCTGGTCACTTGCAGGCCTGGAACTGACCGACCCCATCCGCACGGAGGAGAGCCGCGCGGCCAACTTCACCAACGAACTGGGCATCGACGGCACGGTCCGCTACCTCCGCAACATCATGGGCCTGTGGCTGCTCCAGGAGTGCCTGCGCACCTGGGAGACGTCCACCGCCTCTCCCACCCTGGAGGCGCTCCTCGGCGAGGCAGCCCACGTACCTGCCCTCCGCTCGGTCGTCGACGCGGCAGACCCGGCCTTCCTGCCCCCCGGCAACATGCCGCACCGCATAGCCCAGGCCTGCGAGGCCACAGCGCAGCCCGTCCCCCGCACCCACGCCGAGACGACCCGCTGCATCCTCGACTCCCTGGCCCTGGCCCACCGCCGCGCCGTCGAGGACGCCCAACGCCTCGCGGACCGAACCGTGGACGTCGTCCACATGGTCGGCGGCGGCGCACGCAACGAACTCCTCTGCCAACTGACGGCGGACGCCTGCGGGCTGCCGGTCGTCGCGGGCCCCGCCGAGGCCGCCGCGCTGGGCAACGTACTCGTACAGGCACGAGCGCAGGGCCTCCTCCGCGACCGCCACGAAATGCGCGCCCTGCTGGGCGGCACGCAGCAGTTGACGCGCTACGAGCCCACCACCGACCCGGCGCACCGGGCGGCATGGGAAGAGGCGTCGCGACGCGTGCCCGCACCATGACTCCCGCAAAGCGCGCGCAGCGCATACGCTGCACCCATCCGATGATCGACGAGGAGGAACCCGCGATGCGTGTCGCTCTGTTCCTGACCTGTGTCAACGACACGCTCTATCCCGACACAGGCCGTGCGGTGGTGAAACTGCTGACCAGGCTAGGAGTTGAGGTCGACTTCCCGATGGCGCAGACCTGCTGCGGGCAGGCGCACTACAACACGGGATACCGCCACCAGGCAGAGCCGCTCGCCCGTCATTTCTCCGATGTATTCGGCTCGGACGAGTACGACGCGATCGTGACGCCGTCCGGTTCGTGCGGCGCGATGGTCCGCGAGCTGTACCCGCGCATGGGAGAGCGGGCCCGCTCCGAGGGCCGGGGTGACGGCCTGGCGACCACCCTCGCACCCGTCGTCCCCAAGACGTACGAACTCACCGAGTTCCTGGTGGACATCCTCGGTGTGACGGACGTCGGGGCGTACTACCCGCACCCGGTGACGTACCACCCGACCTGCCACGGCCTGCGGAGTCTGGGCCTGGGTGACCGTCCGACGCGGCTGCTACAAGCGGTCAAGGGCCTTGAACTGCGCACGCTCCCGGGCGCGGACGAGTGCTGCGGTTTCGGCGGCACCTTCGCGATGAAGAACTCCGATGTCTCGTCGGCGATGGGTACGGACAAGGTGCGCAACGCCGAGTCGACGGGCGCCGACACCCTGTGCGCGGCGGACAACTCCTGCCTGATGCACATCGGGGGCACGATGACGCGCCTCAAGAGCGGCCTGCGCCCGGTCCACATCGCGGAGATCCTGGCGAGCACGGAAGAGGAACCCCTGTCATGAGCGGCACGTTCGTAGGCATGCCCGCCTTCCCCACGGCGGCCCGCGAGGCCGTGGGCAACAAGACCCTGCGCGCCAATCTGCGGCACGCCACGCACACCATCCGCGACAAGCGGGCCCGCGCCGTCGCCGAACTGGACGACTGGGACCAGCTCCGCGAGGCAGGCAAGCGGATCAAGGACGAGACCCTGCGCCATCTCGACCGCTACCTGATCCAGTTGGAGGAGTCGGTCACGGCGGCGGGCGGCACCGTGCACTGGGCGGCGGACGCCGACGAGGCGAACCGCATCGTGACCGAGCTGGTCAAGGCCACCGCCGAGACCGAGGTGGTCAAGGTCAAGTCGATGGCCACACAGGAGATCGGTCTCAACGAAGCCCTTGAGGCCGAGGGCATCCACGCGTACGAGACCGACCTCGCCGAGCTCATCGTGCAGCTCGGCAAGGACCGCCCCTCGCACATCCTCGTCCCCGCCATCCACCGCAACCGCGGCGAGATCCGCGAGATCTTCGCGCGTGAGATGAGCGAGTGGGGCCGCCCCGCCCCGGAAGGCCTCACCGACACCCCCGCCGAACTCGCCGAGGCCGCCCGCCTCCATCTCCGGGAGAAGTTCCTGCGTGCCAAGGTCGGCGTCTCCGGGGCGAACTTCATGGTCGCCGAGACGGGCACCCTGGTGGTCGTCGAGTCGGAGGGCAACGGCCGTATGTGCCTGACGCTCCCCGAGACGCTGATCTCGGTCGTCGGCATCGAGAAGATCGTGCCGACCTGGCGGGACCTGGAGGTCTTCCTCCAGACGCTCCCCCGCTCCTCGACGGCCGAGCGGATGAATCCGTACACGTCGATGTGGACCGGAACATCCCAGGAGGACGGCCCGAGCACCTTCCACCTCGTGCTCCTCGACAACGGCCGCACCGACACGCTCGCCGACGAGGTGGGCCGCCAGGCACTGCGCTGCATCCGCTGCTCGGCCTGCCTCAACGTCTGCCCCGTGTACGAACGAGCCGGAGGCCACGCGTACGGCTCGGTCTACCCCGGCCCCATCGGAGCGATCCTCAGCCCTCAGCTGCGCGGCACCCAGAGCGAGATCGACGCCTCGCTCCCCTACGCGTCGTCGCTCTGCGGCGCCTGCTACGAGGTGTGCCCGGTGGCCATCGACATCCCCGAAGTCCTCGTCCACCTGCGGGAGCGGGTGGTCCAGGGCGGCGAGGTGACACGGCACGGCACGAAGGTGACGCTGCGGCCCGCGAAGGGGCACGCCGCGGAGCGGGCGGCGATGCGCGCGGCGGGCTGGGCGTTCGGCCGCCCGGGGGCGCTGCGGACCGGGCAGCGCCTGGCGTCCGGGACCCGGCGTCTCCATCCGCGCACGCTTCCGGGCCCGGGCCGGGCGTGGAGCGCGACGCGGGACCTGCCGAAGGTGCCGGCGGAGCCGTTCCGTGACTGGTGGCGGCGTACGAACGGCGGCCAGGCGCAGAAGGCGCAGAAGGGCGAGAAGAAGTGAGCAGCAGGGACCAGATCCTGGGCCGCGTCCGGCGAGCACTGGCCGACGTGAGCGACAGCGGGGAGAGCGGCGGTGGGAAGAATGGCGGTGGGGAGAGCGATGCCTACGACACGGCCGTCCCGCGCGACTATCTGCGCGAGCACGGCGACCGCACCACCGAGCAGACCGTCGAGCTGCTCGCGGAGAACCTCGCCGACTATCGCGCGCTCGTGCACCGCTGCGCGGACGATGAGCTGCCTCAGCTGCTCATGCGTCTGCTCGCGGCACGCGGCGCGCGGACCGTGCTCGTGCCGCCCGGTCTGCCGGCGCACTGGCTGGACGGCGCCGACGCGGCCCGTGTGCACGACCGTGCCGCGAGCACCCCGCGCGAGCTCGACGCGGTCGACAGCGTCGTCACCGGCTGCGCGCTCGCCGTCGCCGAGACCGGCACGATCGTCCTGGACGGCAGTCCGGACCAGGGCCGTCGTCGCATCACGCTCGTCCCCGATCACCACGTCTGTGTCGTGCGGGTCCCGGACCAGGTGGTCTCCTCCGTCCCGCAGGCACTCGAACGGCTCGACCCGCTCCGCCCGCTCACCTGGATCTCGGGACCGTCCGCGACCAGCGACATCGAACTGGACCGGGTGGAGGGCGTGCACGGCCCGCGCACTCTGGAGGTGGTGCTGGTGAGCGGAGTCCGAGGGCCGCGGCTAGCGTGAGTGCATGATCCGGTTCGAGCAGGTCAGCAAGCGTTACCCGGACGGCACGATGGCCGTGGACGAGCTGTCCTTCGAGGTCGCCCAGGGTGAACTTGTCACGCTCGTCGGACCGTCCGGATGCGGCAAGACGACCACGATGATGATGGTGAACCGCCTCATCGAGCCGACCGCGGGCCGCATCTTCGTGAACGACGAGAACATCGCGGACATGGACCCGGTCCGCCTGCGCCGCCGTATCGGCTACGTCATCCAGCAGGTGGGGCTCTTCCCGCACCGGACGATCCTCGACAACACGGCGACGGTCCCCGCGCTGATCGGCTGGAAGAAGGCGAAGGCGCGGGCCCGGGCGGCCGAACTGCTCGACCTGGTGGGCCTGGACCCGAAGACGTACGGATCGCGCTACCCCGAGCAGCTCTCCGGCGGCCAGCGCCAGCGTGTCGGCGTGGCTCGTGCGCTGGCCGCCGATCCGCCCGTACTGCTCATGGACGAGCCGTTCGGGGCGGTCGACCCGGTGGTGCGCGAGCAGTTGCAGGACGAGTTCCTGCGGATGCAGGCGGCGGTCCGCAAGACGGTCCTCCTGGTCACGCACGACATCGAGGAGGCGGTCAGGCTCGGTGACCGGATCGCGGTGTACGGGCAGGGGCGCATCGAGCAGTTCGACACTCCCGGTGCGGTGCTCGGCACTCCGGCGACGCCGTACGTCGCCGAGTTCGTGGGCGCCGACCGGGGCCTGAAGCGTCTCTCGGTCACCGACATCCAGGCGGACGACCTGGAGCAGCCGTCGGTGGTCCGCCTCGACGAGCCCGCCGCGCACGCCGCCGCCCGGCTGCGCGAGCAGGACGCCCGCTGGGCCGTCGTCCTGGACACGGACGGGGATCTGCACGGCTGGGTCGGTATCGACGAGGTGGCGCTGGCCGGTGAGGGCGGCAGGGTCGGCGATCTGGCCCACCGCATGAAGGCGTGGGTCCCGGTCGGCGCCCCGCTCAAGCAGGCGTTCGGCGTGATGCTCCAGCACGACGCGGGCTGGGTCGCGGTCCTCGACGGGGCACGCTTCCTCGGCGTGCTGACCCCGGCGAAGCTCCACGAGGCCCTGCGCCGCTCGGTGGACGCGGACGCCCAGGGCGTGCCCCGTGACCAGGTGGAGTTCGACTCCGTCGCCGACGCGTAGGCCTCCCCGTTCGACATGCCAGGCGCCGGCTACAGCAGCCCCTTCTCCTCCAAATACGTCCGTGCCACGTCCTGCGGCAGCCTGCGCCAGCTGTCCACCTGTTCGTTCATCGAGGCCAGGTCCGCCGTCGTCAGTACGGAGTTGAGGCGGCCGAGCGCGTTTGCGACGCCCTCGCTGCCCGCGCGGGAGCGGTTGACGACCGGGACGATGTAGTCGGCGTTCTGGAGCTTCTTGTCGTCCTTCAGGAGGACCAGGCCGAAGTCGTCGAGCGTGGCGTCCGTCGACGTGGTCAGGACCATCTGGTCCTGACCGCTCTGCACGGCCTTCTTGGCCTGGGTCGTGCCCACGCCCTTGGGGTCGACGGAGGTGATGTCGATGCCGTAGACCTTCTTCAGGCCGGGTTCGCAGTACGGGCGTTGCACGCATTCGTCGCCCGCGGCGAGGCGTACCTTCAGGCCGGACCTGCCCAGGTCGCTCAGGGTCTTCAGGCGGTGCTGCTCGGCGTAGGACGCGGTGACGGCGAACGCGTTCTGGTCGACGGCCTTGCCCGCGTCCAGGACGGTGAGCCCGCGCGGGGTGGCCAGGCCGCGCAACGCCCTCATGGTGGCGTCCAGGTCGGGCGAGCCGACCGGCTTCGCGTCCGCGCCGTTCTTCTTGGCGTTCAGCCAGTCCGCGAACGTCGCCGCGTACTCGGGGACGACGTCGATCTGGCCGGACTCCAGGGCGGGTTCGTAGAGCTCGCGGTTGGCCACGGAGAGGATCTCCGCGCCGTATCCGGCCTCCGTCAGGAGCAGGGAGTACATCTGGGCCAGCAGGTCGCTCTCGGTGAATCCCGCCGATCCCACGACCAGGTGGTGGCTGTCGCCGGGCGGCGCGGTGACCTCGCCCTGGGTCTCCAGGGACGGGCCCGAGGAGCACCCGGCAAGGAGCAGGGCCGTCCCGGCCGCGATCGCCGCCGTCCGTGCCGCACGTGACCTCATCCGGTCCGCCCTCTCCCCCGCGCCCACCCCGGGGCGAGCCGTTCGCCGATCTCGAAGAGCCCCTCGACGATCAGCGCGAACACCGCGACCAGGACGGCGCCCGCGACCACCTGCGGGGTGCTCGCGAGGTTGAACCCGGCCGTGATGATCCGGCCGAGTCCGCCGCCGCCGGCGAGCGCCGCGATCGTCGCGGTGGCCACGAGCTGTACGGCGGCGATCCGCACCCCGCTGAGGACCAGTGGCATCGCGAGCGGCAGTTCGACCCGCCACAGCATCTGCCGTCCCGTCATTCCTATGCCGCGCGCGGCCTGCACGATGCTGCGGTCGACCCCGCGCATGCCGACGTACGCGTTGGTGAGCAGCGGCGGCACGGCGAACAGGACGAGGGCCACGACGGTGGGGCCCTCGCCCCACTGCCCGATGGGGGTGAGGAGCAGCAGGACGAGGACGGCGAAGGTCGGCACCGCGCGGCCGACGTTGGAGATGTTGACCGCGAGGGCGCCGCCCTTGCCCAGGTGGCCGAGGATGAGCGCGACCGGCAGCGCGATCAGACAGCTCAGGATCAGGCACACCACGGTGAGGACGAGGTGCTGGGTGAGCCGGTGCCAGATGCCGTCGTCACCCGCCCAGTGCGCCGAGTCGGTGAGCCACTGCCAGGCATCGCTGATGGTGTTCACGAGCGGACCACCCTCGTCCACGGGGTGAGGATCCGCTGCACGCCCAGGAGCAGCAGATCGGCCAGTACGGCGATGACGACACACAGCACGGAGGCGGTCAGGACCTGGGCCTTGAAGTAGGTGTTCATGCCCGCGTAGATGAGGTTGCCGAGCCCGCCGAAGCCGACGATCGCGCCGACCGTGACGAGGGAGACCGCGGAGACGGTGGCGATGCGCAGGCCCGCCATCGCGGCGGGCAGCGCGAGCGGCAGTTCGACGGTGAGCAGGAGCCGGATGGGTCCGTAGCCCATGCCGCGCGCGGCCTGCCGGGTGTCCTCGGGGACGGCGCGCAGGCCAGCCAGGATGTTGCGCACGAGCAGCGTCAGTGAGTACAGGACGAGTCCCGCGACCACGAGGGACGCGGACAGGCCGTACACGGGCAGCAGCAGCGAGAACATCGCGAGCGAGGGGATCGTGTAGAGCACCGTGGTCAGCGCCAGGACGGGACCGGCCGCCAGGGCCCAGCGGCGGGCTACGACGGCCAGCGGGACGGCGATGACGAGCGCGATGAGCACGGAGACCGCGGTCAGCTCCAGATGCTGGAGGACCGCGTCGACGATGATCTGGCGGCGGGTGCTCAGATACTCGCCGCAGATCCACTCGTTGCGCGCGAGGCAGTCGTCCGGGGGCGCGGTCACGTGTCCATTCCAGCGGGCGCGGCGGGGGACGGCGCGTTCTGGTCCCCCGTACGTGCGGTGACCGGTGGACCACGAATCGCACATAACTACGCATAAAGAAAAAATAAGAGCAGAATGGATGTGCGCGACATCCCGCCGCGCGACGTGGTCAGGCCTGCATGAACCAGAGGAGACGAGTCTCATGGCCGACGTCTCACACAGGGGAGACATAGCCGCTCACCCTGACGTATCCGAAATGCGGGATCGCTACGCCCGCGTACTCGGTGGAAACGATGTGGCACTCGTGGACGGGCCCGTGTTCCTCACGGGCCTCTTCTGTGCCATCTCCCCCTGGGTGGTCCACTTCACCACAAGCCAGCCCGTCCTCACGACGCACAACCTCATCATGGGTATCGCGATCGGCCTGCTGGGCCTCGGGTTCACCGTCGCGCCGGCCAGGATGTACGGCCTGAGCTGGGCCATGTGCGCCATGGGCGTCTGGATGATCGTGTCGCCGTGGGTCGTCGGCACGAGCCCTGACATGGGCGTCATCCTCACCAACATCATCATCGGCGGCCTCACCTTCCTGCTGGGCCTCGTGTGCATAGGCGCGGCGGCGAAGGAGGGCAGGAAGACGAACTCGACCTGACGGAGGAAGACAGAGGGAACAAAGAGAACAAGGGGAAGTGGGGCAAGGACGCCGCAGCGGCCCCGGATCGGCGGAGAACCGGGAGCCGCTGTCGGCTGCTCAGGCAGAACCAGGCCAAGCCGGGCCGGGTCAGGCGGCGCGGCTCACGCGACCTTGGTGGCCCCTGATGACGTCCGCGTAGCGCAGGCCGCTGCCCTTGACCGTGCGGCGCTGCGTCTCGTAGTCGACGTGCACGAGGCCGAACCGCTTGTCGTAGCCGTAGGCCCACTCGAAGTTGTCGAGCAGCGACCACGCGTAGTACCCGGCCAGCGGCGCCCCCTTGCGGGCTGCGCTCGCACAGGCGGCGAGGTGGCGGATCAGGTAGTCGGTGCGCTCCGGGTCGTCGACGGTTCCGTCGGGGCGTACGACGTCGGGGTAGGACGAGCCGTTCTCGGTGACGTACAGCTTGCGCGCCCCGTACTCGTTCGTGAGGCGCAGCAGGAGGGTCTCGATGCCGCTCGCGTCGATCTCCCAGTCCATGCCGGTGCGGGGCACTCCCTCGCGGCGCACCTGGTGGGCGTAGGGCGCGGGGCCGGCCGGGTCGTCGGAGACGACGGCGGGGAAGTAGTAGTTCAGGCCCAGCCAGTCGAGCGGCTGCGCGATGGTCGCCAAGTCCCCTGATCGCTCCGGCAGTTCGACGCCGTAGACCTCTTGCATGTCGGCGGGGAAGCCCCGGCCGTGCACCGGGTCGAGCCACCAGCGGTTGGTGTGGCCGTCCACGCGGCGGGCGGCGGCGACGTCCTCGGGGCGGTCGCTCGCGGGCTCGACCGTGGAGAGGTTGTTGACGATGCCGATCTGCGCGCCGGGCGCCGCGGCACGGATCGCCTGGGTGGCCAGGCCGTGCCCGAGCAGGAGGTGGTACGAGGCGCGCACTGCGGCGGTCAGGTCGGTCAGGCCCGGTGCCATCCGGCCTTCGAGGTGGCCGATCCAGGCGGAGCAGAGCGGTTCGTTGAGGGTGGCCCACTGGGTGACGCGGTCCCCGAAGCGCTCGGCGGCGAGGGACGCGTACGCCGCGAAGTGCTCGGCCGTCTCCCGCTCGGGCCAGCCGCCGCGGTCCTGGAGGATCTGGGGCAGGTCCCAGTGGTAGAGGGTCACCGACGGGGTGATGCCCGCGTCGAGCAGCCCGTCGATCAACTGGTCGTAGAAGTCGAGGCCCTTGGCGTTGGGCGGCCCGTCGCCGCCGGGCACGACGCGCGGCCAGGCCAGGGACAACCGGTAGGCGTTGGTGCCCAGTTGCTTCATCAGCGCGATGTCCTCGCGCCAGCGGTGGTAGTGGTCGCAGGCCACGTCACCGTGATCGTCGTTGTCGATCTTTCCGGGGGTGTGCGAGAAGGTGTCCCAGATCGAGGGGGAACGGCCGTCCTCGGTGACGGCCCCCTCGATCTGGTACGCCGATGTGGCCGTGCCCCACGCGAAGTCGTGCGGGAGTGCGGCAAGGTCGATGAGCTCGGACACAGACGTCCTCTCAGACGTAAGGGGATCAGACGGGAGGGGGTGGGTCACTTGACGGCTCCGGCGGTGAGGCCGGCGACCAGGTAACGCTGGAGCAGCAGGAAGCCCGCGACCACCGGCACGCTCACGACCAGCGACGCGGCCATGATCTGGTTCCAGTAGACGTCGTTCTGGGTGGAGTAGCCCTGCAGGCCGATGGCGAGGGTGCGAGTGCCTTCGTTCGTCATGACGGAGGCGAAGAGCACTTCTCCCCAGGCCGTCATGAACGCGTAGACGGCGACCGCGACGATGCCGGGGATCGCGGCCGGCACGACGACCCGGAAGAGCGCGCCGATCGGCCCGCAGCCGTCGACGAGCGCCGCCTCGTCCAGGTCGCGCGGCACCGAGTCGAAGTACCCGATCAGCATCCAGATCGAGAAGGGCAGCGAGAAGGTCAGATAGGTGAGGATGAGACCCGCCCGCGAGCCGAACAGGGCGATCCCCGTGGCGTTGCCGATGTTGACGTACATCAGGAACAGCGGCAGCAGGAACAGGATGCCGGGGAACATCTGGGTGGACAGGACCGTCACCGTGAAGACGCGTTTGCCGCGGAACCGGTAGCGGCTGACGGCGTAGGCGGCGAAGACGGCGATCACCACCGAGCAGACGGTGGCCGCGCCCGCCACGATCAGCGAGTTCATGAAGTACTTCGCCAGCGGGACGGTCTTCCAGATGTCGATGTACGGGCGGATCGTGAGGCCGCTCGGCATCCAGCGGAACGTGCCGGACACGTCTTCGAGGGGCTTGAGCGAGCTGGAGACCATCACGTACACGGGTAGGAGCACGAAGCCCGTGAGCAGCGTCAGGAAGATTCGCCGCGACCAGAGGAACGAGCGGGGCGCCGCCATCGGCGACCGGGGCTTCGCGGCCCGGCGGGGCCGTGGGGCCATGCGCACGCTAGACATGCACGGACTTCCTCTCGCGCGACGTGACCCACAGATAGACGCCCGTCACCGCGAGCAGGAACACGAGCAGCAGGACGGACATGGCGGAGCCGGTACCGAAGTTCCAGGTGGCGAACGAGGACTGATAGATGTGGATGGAGATCAGATCCGCCGCCTCGGGCGCCGACCTGCCGAACAGGACGAAGGGCGTGTTGAAGTCGTTGAACGTCCACAGGAACAGGACGAGCACGAGGACCTGGTTGACGGGCCGCAGCGACGGCAGCGTGATGCGGCGGACCTGCTGCCACACACCGGCACCGTCGAGCGCGGCCGCCTCGTACATCTCCCTGGGGATGTTCTGCAGCCCGGCCATCATGATGAGGAAGGCGAACGGCCAGCCCTTCCACACCGACACGGTGAGCAGCGCGACGAAGCTGTTGTCGCCGATGAGCCAGAACGGCGCGCTGTCGGTGAGGCCCAGCTGGTCGTGCAGCACGTGGTTGATGAGGCCGTTGTCGCGCTGGAACATGAAGCCCCAGGTGATCACGGCCGCGTACACGGGCAGTGCGTACGGGACGAGGAAGAGCGCCCGGAGGAAGCCGCGCCCCTTGAACGTCTCCTGCAGGTAGATGGCGGCGGTCGTCCCGATCAGCCAGCAGAGGCCGACGGACAGCAGCGTGAAGGCGCAGGTGACGAAGAACGAGTGCAGCAGCGCCTCGCCCACCGGCGCGTCGAAGTCCACCGCCACCTTGTAGTTGTCCAGGCCCGACCAGGGCGCGGCGCCCCAGTCGCGGATGAAGAACTGGGTGAGCTCCTTGAAGCTCATCACGGTGCCGATGACGATCGGCAGCAGGTGGACGAGGAGTTCGAGCAGGAGGGCGGGGAGCAGCAGGAGGTAGGGGAGGCCGATGCGGCGGAGCCGTCCGGGAGGGCGGCGCGGCCCCCGCTGCTTTCCCGGGGCGGCCACGGACGGCTCCTTCGCGTCCTGAACGATGGTCGTGGTCATGGACGTGTCGGTCATGGACGTGTCGCTCACTGCTGGGACATCTGCTGCTGAGCCTTGACCAGTTCGGCCTTCACGGACGCGGTGGTGACCTCACGTCCGTCCGCCGCGCTCGCGAAGAGGTTCTTGACGGCGGTGCCGACCGCGGTCTCGAACTGCGACTCGTTGGCCACCTGGGGAAGGGGCGCGGCGCTCTGGGCGAGGGTGTCGCGCAGGACCTTCAGCTCGGGGCGGTCGAAGGCGGCGTCCTCCTGTGCGGCCTTGACGGGCGGCACGGAACCGTAGGACTTGCAGAGGATCTTCTGTTCCGCGTCGCTCGTCATGAACTTCACGAACTTCAGCGAGCCGTCGATGTTCTTGGTGTTCTTGAAGACGGCCATGTTGATGCCGGCGACCATCGAGTTGGTGGCCTTGCCCTGGCCCGGCGTGCCGGACTGGACGGGCACGGGCGCCACGCCCCACTCGTCCTCGCTCATGCCCTGGGACTTGAAGGTGGTGGCCGCGGCCTGCCACAGCACCATCGCCGTCTTGTCCTTGGCGAAGTCGCTCAGGGACTGGTTCTGCGCGTACTCGGCGTTGCCCGGGGCGACGATCTTGTCCTTCGCCATCATGTCGACGTACTGCTTCACGGCCGCGACCGCGCCGGCGGAGGTGAAGTCGGCCTTGCCGTCCTCGGTGAAGAAGTCGGCGCCGTGCTGTTTGCCGAGGGCGAAGACCTGGTGGATGTTGTTGGAGAGGTTCGCCCCCTCCGCTCCCAGGGCCCACTTGCCGTCCTTGGAGATCTTCTTGCCGTCCTCGACCAGCTCGTCCCAGGTGACGGGCGGCTTCTCGATGCCCGCGTCCTTGAACATCTTTTTGTTGTAGTAGAGGGCGTACGCCATGGAGTACAGCGGCACGGCGGCCGGGTCCTTGTCCGGTGCGCCGGCCGAGCCGAGGGCGGACTCCACGAAGCGGTCCTTGCCGCCGATCTTCTCGAAGTTCTTCGCGTCCCAGGGCAGCAGGGCGCCGCTGGCCTGCAGGGACGCGCTCCAGGTGTTGCCTATGTTCAGGACGTCGGGGCCCTGGCCCGACGTCGTGGCGGTCAGGATCCGGTTGAGCAGCTCCGACCAGGGGATGACCTCGAGCTTGACCTTGATCCCCGTCTGCTTCTCGAACTTGGCGAGTTCGGGCTTGAGGATCTTCTTGTCCGCCTCGAGATTGGGCCCTTGGTTCGACGCCCAGTAGGTCAGCGTCTTCGGCGAGTCGTTGGACCCCTCGCCGCCCGTCGTCGAACCGCCGCCGCAGGCGGAGGCGGTGAGGGCGATCGAGAGAGTGGCGGCGCCGAAGGCGGCGGCTCGGAATCTGCGCATGGCTCCAGGTGTCCCTTCCGGAGGGAGTCATGGGGAGGACGGCTGGCCCAGCGCCGGGTCGAGCAGGCGCCGCGTTCAACTCTTGAATGCCCTCATGACTTAATTTAGGACGTGAGTTAAACCGGCAGGGAAGATACCGTCAAGGGGTCACACAGAACCAACTTCGAGGCAGAGCACGCCGGAAGGAACCACATGGCTGGGCAGCGCAACGGGCGTACGGTGCACGACCTGCGGCGGGAGAACCGCGCCGCCGTACTGCAGCGGCTGTACTTCGAGGGGCCGATGAGCCGCTTCACGCTCGGACCGGCCACCGGGCTGAGTTCAGGTTCCATCAGCAACGTCGTGGCCGAGCTGGTGACGGAGGGGTGGGTGGAGGAGGCGGGCAGCGTGGAGTCCGACGGCGGGCGCCCGCGTACGCTCCTTCGGGTCGCGCCGGGCCGCGGTCAGCTGATCGGCGTGGACGTCGGCGAGACCCGCGTACGCGTCGAGCTCTTCGACCTCTCCCTGTCCGAACTCGCCAGGACGGAGCGGCCGTTGACGCTCAAGGGCCACGATGCCGGCGGCATCGCCGAGCACATCCGCGACGGGATCGGCGAGGTGCTCGGCGCGGCGGGCGTCACCGAGGAGGGGCTTCTCGGCGTCGGTATCGGCGTGCCCGGCATCGTCGCGCGCGACGGCGAGCTCGGCGCCGTCGTGCACGGGCAGAGCATCGGCTGGAACGCGGTCCCGCTGGAGTCACTGCTGCGGGAGACCGCCCGGGGGGCGGCTCAACTCCCCGATTCCGTGCCGTACTTCATCGACAACGGGGCCAAGACGCTCGGCCAGGCGGAGATGTGGTTCGGCGCGGGGCGCGGGACGCGCAACGCGGTGGTCGTCCTGTTCGGTTCGGGTGTCGGCGCGTGCGTCGTCACCGAGGACGTGGAACAGGGCCGCGCCGTCGAGTGGGGGCACCTCACCGTGCGGGTGCAGGGCAGACGGTGCCGATGCGGTTCCCTCGGCTGCCTGGAGGCGTACGCGGGGGCGGAGGCGCTGCTCGAACGGTGGCAGGAGGCGGGCGGGCGCCCGCCCGGGGGCACGGACGAGGAGAGCGCGCTCACCGCCATGCTCGACGCCGCCTATCCGGAGAGCGGCGGAGCGGCCGATCCGACGGCCCTGACGGTGCTGGAGGAGACCGCCGAGTACCTGGGCGCGGGCCTCTCCGACCTGATCAACCTCTTCCAGCCGGAGCGCATCCTCGTCGGCGGCTGGGCGGGGCTCCAGCTCGGGGAGCGCTTCCTGACCGCGGTGAAGCGCCACATCCCCACCTACGCCCTCTCCTACCCGGCGGGGCGCGTCACCATCGGCCTGGGCCGCCTCGGTCCGGACGCGGTGACGGTCGGCGCCGCGACGCTTCCGCTGGCCGACTTCTTCGCGCGGGGCGGGCGGCGGGCCGCACCGGCGCGTGCGGCCGAACTGCCGGGCTGGCAGACCGCGTTGGAGGGGCGCCAGCCGTCCTAGGGCCGGTCCGCGCGGAGGTTGGCGTGGAGGTGGGCGCGGAGGCGGGAGCGGCCCTCGGCCCGCTCGTCGCCGGAGCCCGGGTGGTGGTCGGCGGCGGAGGCGGCTTGCCCGAGGAGGGTCACCGCTTCCCTCGACGGTGAGCCGGGCTCGGTGACCGCGAGCACGAGGTGCTGGCCCTCGGCCTGGGGGAGATGGAGGCTCTGCTGGGTCACGGTGAGGGTGCCGACGAGGGGGTGGCGCATCTCGTAGCGGGCGAAGTCGCAGGGGCGTACTTGGTGACCGGTCCACATGGCGGCGAACTCGGGGCTCTTGACGGTGAGTTCACCGATGAGCGAGGTCAGCAGCGTGTCGTCGGGGTGGCGTCCGGCGACCATCCGCAGATTCTCGACGACGGCCTTGGCCTTCGCCGTCCAGTCGGCGTACAGCGCTCGGGTGTGCGGGTCCAGGAAGAGCATCCGGGCGAGGTTGGGGCGCTCGGCCACCCGCTGAGGGCTGTCGGGGCTGACGTGCGCCGCGAACAGTGCGTGGCCAAGACGGTTCCAGGCGAGTACGTCGGTGCGGCGGCCGCTGACCAGCGCCGGAACGCTCTCCAGGGTGCTCAGCAGGTGGAGCGTGGTGGTCCCCGCCTGCTCGGGCCGCGGCCGACGGGCCGGGGCTCGCCGTCGGCCGGCGTCGGCGAGGTCGTGCAGATGTCTCCGTTCCGACGCGTCGAGGCAGAGGGCCCTGGCGACGGCGTCCAGGATCTCCGGGGACGCCCCCACCGACTGGCCCTGCTCCAGCCGCGTGTAGTACGAGGCGCTGACACCGGCGAGCAGCGCGAGCTCCTCCCTGCGCAGGCCTGCCACGCGCCGCCGGTCGCCGTAGTCCTTCAGGCCGACGTCCGCGGGACGCAGCTGGGAACGGCGCGCGTACAGGAAGTCGCCGAGTCGGCCTCGTTCGCTCATGTCCCCCAGTCTGCATCGGCCCGTGCGCGCCAGCCTGACCCTGTCCGGGGTAGGCAGCGGCGGGTCTGGCTGACCTGCGCGGACACGACGACGGTGGTGGTGATCGAAAGCCCGACCGCCCCGGCCCTCAGGAGCACCCCGATGGACCAGATGGAACAGATGGAACAGGCCGAACCGCTGGAACAGATCGAACTCGGCGGCGTCACCGTCACCCGCGTCAAGGAGTACTACGGCCCCGTCGACATGACACCCGGCCAGTTCCTGCCCACCGCCGCGGAGGACGCCTGGCGCGACGACGCCGCCTGGCACCCGCCCCACTTCGTCGACCCGCGGACGAACATCGTCAACTCCGCGGTCCAGAGCTGGCTGCTGCGCAGCGAGGGGAAGACCATCCTCGTCGACACGGGCGTCGGCAACCACAAGGAGCGCCCCTACGCACCGGTGTGGAGCCACCTGCGCACCGACTTCCTCGCCGACCTGGCGCGTGCGGGTGTCGCCCCCGAGGACGTCGACATCGTGATCAACACGCATCTGCACGTCGACCACGTCGGCTGGAACACCTATCTGGACGGCAGGGACTGGGTCCCCACCTTCCCGAACGCCACCTACCTGCTACCGAAGGACGACTACGACTTCTGGAACCCGGCGAACGGCCACACTCCCCTGCTCGGCCGCGGCAACCAGAACGTCTTCGAGGACAGCGTCGCCCCCGTGCACCAGGCGGGACAGGTGCACCTGTGGCAAGGAGACCACCGGATCGACGCCAACCTGCGCCTGGAAGCGGCCCCCGGGCACACCCCCGGATCCAGCGTGCTCACCCTCGCCGCCGGGACCGACCGGGCGGTCTTCGTCGGCGACATGCTGCACAGTCCCGTCCAGCTCGTCGATCCGGAGCACAACAGTTGCTTCTGCGAGGACCCGGTCGGCGCCCGCGCCACGCGCCGACGAATCCTGGGCTGGGCCGCCGACCACAACGCGCTCGTCGTTCCCGCACACCTGGGCGGCCACGGCGCCGCCGAGGTCGAACGCTCGGGCAGTGCGTTCGCCATCAAGGGGTGGGCTCCCTTCACTCCGTACGTGCGTACGGAGGGGCGCGAGGCACACCAGGCGAACGCGGCACACAAGGCGAACAAGGTGCACGAGGCGAACGAGGGACGGGTGGCGAACGAGCGACGGGTGGCGACGGCATGACCACCGAGAACCGCACCGGGCCCGGCACCGGGTACCGCATCGAAACCCGCACCGTGACCACCGCTCAGGGCGTGGTCGCCGGTGCCCGGCACGCGGGCGTCGCGGTCTTCCGCGGCGTCCCCTACGCCGCTCCCCCGGCGCGGACGGGACGCTTCGCCGCGCCTGCGCCGCACGCCCCGTGGGACGGCGTACGGGACGCGACCGCGGCGGGGCCGACCGCGCCGCAGGCCGAGCGGAACCTGGGCGGGATCGACATGTCGCCCTACTTCGGCCCCGGTTGGGTGCCCGGTGACGACTACCTCACCCTCGACGTCTGGGCCCCCGACCACCCCGGGCGCCGGGACTCGGAGGAGGCCCTGCCGGTCATGGTCTTCGTGCACGGCGGAGGCTTCGTGGCGGGTTCGACCCGGGCCGGCCTGTACGACGGCACCGCCTTCGCGCGCGACGGCGTCGTCCTGGTGACCGTCAACTACCGCCTGGGCATCGCCGGTTTCCTCGACCTGCCCGGAGCGCCGCGCAACCGTGGTCTGCTCGACGTCCTCGCCGCCCTGCGCTGGGTACGGGAGAACATCGCCGCGTTCGGAGGAGACCCCGGCCGGGTCACGCTCTTCGGGCAGTCCGCCGGAGCCACCCTGACCGGTGCCGTCATCGCCGCGCCACAGAGCAGGGGTCTCGTCCAGCGCGCCGTCGTGCAGAGCGGCAGCGGCCTGGGCGCCTTCTCGCCCGAACAGGCCGCCCGGGTGACGCGGGCGGCAGCGGCAGCTCTGGGCATCGCGCCGCACGCCGACGCCTTCGCCGCCGTCCCCGACGCGCGCCTGGTCGAGGCCGCGGCCCGACTCGGCGGCATCGACCTTCGGACCGCGACCGCGTACGACCCGCTGATCGGGCTCAGCCCCTTCAGCGTGGTCGCGGACCGCCAGCCCGCCGACGCCGTCGCCGCCGGACACGGCAGCACCGACTTCGATCTCCTCGTCGGCACCAACACCGAGGAGGGCAACCTCTACCTCGTCCCCTCCGGCGCCTACGCCGACTCGACCATGGCCGACGTCCTGGCCGCCGCCGAACGCTCCCACCCCGAACCGGACGTGCTCGTCGACGCCTATCGCGCGGCGTACCCCGGGGCCGCCCCCGGGCAGCTGCGCTCCGCCGTCATGGGCGACGCCCTGTTCGGCGCGGGGAGCCGTGCCCTGGCCGACGCTCATGCCGAGCGGTCCTCGGGGGCCACCTACAGCTATCTGTTCGACTGGCGCTCCGGTGCCTTCGACGGGCTGCTCGGCGCCACCCACACCGTGGAGCTCCCCTTCGTCTTCGGCCTCGACCCGGATCGGCTGCGCGGCCCCGACGCGCTGTTCGGCCCCGGCAGCCCTCCTGCCGATCTGGCTCCCCGCATGCATGCCGCGTGGATCCGCTTCGCCCGCACCGGAGACCCCGGCTGGGCCCGGTACGACACCCGCCGCCGGGCCACGGCGGTCATCGGCCGGCGCTGGACGGTGCGCGACGACCCCGGAAGCGAGGTGCGCCGGGTCTGGGAGCGGTGAGGCGGGCCCGGGGCGGTCGGGCCGCGGGGTGTCCCTGCCGAAGAGACGGTATGAACTCACTGCTCGACCGGGCCGCCGCCCGCCTCTTCCCCGAAACCGCGGGCCACCACGGCGTGCTGCCCCCGCTTCTCGTCCTGCTGACCTTCGTCACCGGTCTCGTCGACGCCGTCAGTTACCTCGGCCTCGACCGCGTCTTCGTCGCCAACATGACCGGCAATGTGGTCTTCCTGGGCTTCGCGCTCGCGGGTGACGTGCAGCTGTCCGCCACGGCGTCGCTTCTGGCGGTCGGCGCGTTCGTCGTCGGCGCGTGGACCGGCGGGCGGATCGCGCCCCGGGTCACCGAGCCGCTGCGGCTGTTCGCGCTCCTCGTCGCGGGGCACGCCGTGCTGGTGGCGGCGGCCCTGGTGCTCGATCTCGCCGCCGACGCGCGACACGTCCTGATCGTGCTCCTGGCGCTCGGCATGGGGCTGCAGAACGCCGTGGTCGGCAAGCTGGCCGTACCCGATCTGACCACCACCGTCCTCACCCGCACCCTGACGGGCCTGGCCTCCGACCGGCTTGGCCCGGCGTCCGTGCGCAGGTTCGTGTCCGTCGCCGCGATGTTCGCCGGCGCCCTCGCGGGCGGACTCCTTCAGCTCCACCACGGCACGTCCGCCGCGCTCGCGCCCGCGATCCTGCTGCTCGCCGCCGTCGCCCTGACGGCGTACCTGCGGCGGGACGCGGCGGAGTTGCGTGTCCGCTGAGCCGCCTAGCGCGCTCCCTCGACGAGCCGGGCGAGGTTCGCCAGCGCCATGCGCGTCCCCGTCTCGTTGTCGGCGACGGGGACGCTGTCGGGAATCCCCTCGTGCACGACGAGGACATCGGTTCCGCCGTCGGCGTCGGTGAGCGTGGTGGTCATCGTCATCGTGCCGCGCAGCGCGGGATCCGCGGCCTCGAAGGCCAGCACCTCGACCACCTGCTCGTCGGGTACGAGCTTCGCGAAGTGGCCGTGGTAGGTGTCGGTGTGCGCGGCCGACTTGCCGGTGCCGGTCGGCGCCTCGTAGGTGAGCGAGACGCGGAACCGGCCGCCTTCGCGGGCGTCGAAGGTGTGCACCTGGCCGCTCATGCCGTCCGGCACGCGCCAGCGCGCGATCGCGTCCGCGTCCAGAAGCGCCTGATAGACGGCCGTGCGCGGGGCGTTCACGTGCCCGGACACTCGTGTCGAGTACATGAGGACCAATTTAGGGCGCCGACCGCGCGGCCCGTGCGAGCAACCCGCTGCGCAGCACTTCGAGCACTCGCGGACGACCGGCGCGAAGTCGAGCCGCATCACTGCCAGTTCGGGATCTGCTGCGTTCGCGGCCGGCATCGCGGCGGACGGCTGCGAGTGCGCCCAGGCGGCGCCCGTCACCCTGACGGTGTAGGCGGCGGACCGCATCCCGTCGCCCTCGTGAGCTCCGGCACGTGGGCGCGCACGAGTCCGGCCGGTACGCCGACGCTCGCGATGGCGGCCCGCTTGTATTCCGCGGCGGTCTTCGGGGAGACATCGCGTTCCAGGACCGCGGCCCGCGCGCTGATCAGGTCGCACAGGACGGGGCGCGCCGCTCCTGAGCACGCCGCCCACCCCGGCTGCACGCGCACCAGCCTCCAGACGGCGGGCGCGAGCCTGGGCCGCGACAAGCCGAGGTTCTCCCCGCTCGCCTCACTGGGCGTCCTGCGCTCGCAGGGGTCGAGCAGGGTACGGAGCCCTTGCTCTACGCGGCGACGAAGGTGACCAAGCCCCCCGTCGCCTGACGGCGGCGTCACCCTCGGCCGGGAGCCCCGCCCCCAGGCGCGCCACGCGCCGGCGAAGGATGAGCCGCGCGGTGCGGGGGCTCCCTCTTCGGCTGCCGCACCCGCGCCTGGCGGCCCTGCGTGCAAGCGTCAGGCGGCGACGGGCGTGGCCTGCTCGGTGAGGCGGGCGACGATCTCGGTGAGGGCCGTGGCCACCTCGGTGTCGTCCGCCGGGTGGGTCTCGGCGAAGCGCGTCAGGGAGGCGGGGATGGACAGCTTGGCGTCCTCGATGACCGCGCCGCCCGCGATGCCCGCGGCCTTGCGGGCCTCGTCCTGCGCCCACACGCCGCCGTACTGGCCGAACGCGGTGCCGACGACGGCGACCGGCTTGCCGGAGATCGCACCGGCGCCGTACGGGCGGGACAGCCAGTCGATCGCGTTCTTCAGGACGGCGGGCATGGTGCCGTTGTACTCGGGCGAGAAGAGCAGGAAGGCGTCGGCGCCGCCGGCCGCCTCGCGCAGGTGGGCCGCGGCGGCCGGGACGCCGCCCTCGACGTCGATGTCCTCGTTGTAGAAGGGCACGTCCGCAAGACCCTCGAACAGCTCGATGTGCACGCCTGCGGGCGCGTGCTTGGCGGCGGCCTCGGCGAGCTGACGGTTGTGGGAGCCGGCGCGGAGGCTGCCGACGAGGGCGAGGATGCGTACAGACATGGCGGAACTCCTGAAAGACGTGCGGACGGAACTCATATACGGGTTGCGACTACGGGTTACGCGACAAGCGGACCGGGGTCCGTTTAAAGTTGTACCACCTATCCGGACCACGGTCCACTTGTCCCCGCGGAGCGTTACGCTGGACCCATGACCGGCTCCGCTCTCCCGCCCCTCCCCTCGCCCGACGCACCGCGCGGGGCGACCGAGCTCGTCCTCACCCCGGCCGGCGAGCCGTCACTCAGGGCCGACGCCGCGCGCAACCGCACGCGCCTGCTGGAGGCCGCCGCACAGCTGATGGCCGGGTGCGGAGCCGCGCAGCTGACCATGGACGCGGTGGCCGCGGCGGCCGGAGTCGGCAAGGGAACGGTCTTCCGGCGCTTCGGCGACCGCACCGGCCTCCTCGTCGCCCTGCTCGACCACAGCGAGCAGCAGCTCCAGGCCGCCTTCCTCTCCGGCCCGCCCCCGCTGGGCCCCGACGCCCCGCCCCTGGAGCGCCTGCACGCGTTCGGTCCCGCCCTCATTCGTCACGAGCGCGACCACCACGAACTGGTCCTGTCCTCCCGGACCGACCCGCTGCGCACCTACGCCGTCCCGGCGAACCGGCTGCGCCGCACGCACGTCACGATGCTGCTGCGCCAGGCGGGCGTGGCGGGCGATGCCGAGCTGCTCGCGCACGCCCTGCTCGGCTCCGTCGACAGCGTTCTCGTCCACCACCTGACCGTCGAGCTCGGCATGCCGCTCGACCGTGTGGAAGCCGGGTGGCACGACCTCGTCAACCGGCTGACGACCGCGCGCTAGCCTCCGCGCCGGCCGGCCCGTAGAGGGCGTGCGGCGCGCCCTCTGCCAGCGCCCAGTAACGATCGCCGTAGGACCAATGCCACCACTCGGTGGGGTAGTTGACCAGGCCCGCGCCCCGCAGGGCCGCGCCGAGGATCTCGCGGTTCCGGCGGGCCGCGGCGGTGATGTTGTCCGCATCCGTGTAGCAGGCGCCATCGCTCTCCTCCGGGGAGGCGTTCATCCGCGTGCCCAGGTCGAGTTCGCGGCCGTCGGCGTCGGCGAGGGTGAGGTCCACGGCGGAGCCCGCGCTGTGCGGTGCGATCTCCGGCGGCGACACATAGCGGCTCGCCGCCGTGTGGAGCCGCTCGGCGGTCCACGTGGGGTTCAAGTCCCGGAGCCGGCTCTCGTACTCCTCGAAGTAGCCGCGCTGCAGCCACGGCGGTCGGTAGCCCTCGACGAACAGCAGGCACAGCCCGTCGGGCAGCAGCGTCTGGGCGTGCAGGATGCGGGCCAGGACGCCTTCGCGCAGCCGGGCGAAGGCGTCGTCGGCGTCCTGGGCGCGGGTGTCGACCAGGAGCGTGCCTGCGTGGCGCACGTCGACCAGGCGCTCCCCGCACTCCTGGACCGGTACGGCGGCCACCTTCGGGTCGGACATCAATGTGATCTCGCTCGAACTCATGGAGAGATCATCGCCGTTGACGCCGGGTGGTGCTTCACCCTCCGCGACCTGGCACGGAGTTCCCTTCTCTGCGGAGGAGACGCACCGCTACACGCCGATCGCGCCGTCGATCCGTTCGCGGAGGAGGTCGGCGTGGCCGTTGTGCCGGGCGTACTCCTCGATCATGTGGATGAGCACCCAGCGCAGCGACACCGTTCCGCGCCAGCCGTCGTGGCCCTCGATGTCGAGATCGGGCGCCTCGGCGACGAAGCGGTCGGCGAAGGCCACCTCGGCGCGCCAGGCCTCCCATGCTCCGGCGATCACGGGCGGTTCGGGCAGCGCGCCGTCGAAGTCCTGGTCGGGGTTGGCGTCCGTACTGAAGAGGAGCGCCGCGTCCTGACCGGCCAGCACGCGGCGGAACCAGCGGCGCTCCACGTCGGCGAGGTGCCGGACGAGGCCGAGCAGCGAGAGCGTGGAGGGCTCCACGGACCGCAGGGCCAACTCGGCCTCCAGGCCCGCGCACTTCAGCTCCAGCGTGGTGCGCTGGGCCGAGAGGAAGTCGGCGAGCATGAGCCGCTCCTCGCCGGTGGTCCGGGCGTCGAGCCGGCCGTCCCGCTCTTCGTCCACGAACAGTTGCGCTCGTCTGCGTCCACCGGTCATGCCCGCCATCCAACCTGGAGGTCGCCTACGGGGCCAGCGATTATCGGCGGCCGATCCGCTGTACGGCGATCATGCCGTCGTCGCGAGGAACTGCGTCGCCGCCAGCTCCCCGTACAGCGGATCGGCCGCCACCAACTCCTCGTGCGTGCCGGACGCGCGGACCCGGCCCGCGTCCATCACCACGATCCGGTCGGCCAGCGTCACCGTCGAGAGGCGGTGCGCCACGACGAGGACCGTCACCTCCCGGGAGACCTCGGCGACGACATCGCGCAGCGCCATTTCGTTCACCGCGTCGAGCTGCGACGTCGCCTCGTCGAGGAGCAGGAGGCGCGGCTTGCGCAGCAACGCCCTGGCGATCGCCACGCGTTGGCGTTCGCCGCCGGACAGCTGCGAGCCGCGGTGTCCGACCAGCGTCTCCAGGCCGTCCGGCAGCCGTTCGACGAGGGTGTCCAGTCGGGCGCGTACGAGGACGTCCCCGATCTCCGCGTCCGTCGCACCGGGCGCCCCGAAGAGGAGGTTCTCGCGCAGGGTGCCCGCGAGGACGGGCGCGTCCTGCTCCACGTAGCCGATGACGGAGCGGAGTTCGGCCAGCGGCCACGCGTGCACGTCGCGGCCGTCGACGAGGACGCGGCCGCCCGTCGCGTCGTAGAAGCGCTCCAGGAGGCCGAAGACGGTGGTCTTGCCCGCGCCCGAAGGGCCGACGAAGGCGGTCATGCCGGGGCCGGGGATGTCGAAGCTCACGCCGTGGTGGACGTACGGAAGGCCCTCGCGGTAGCGGAAGGTGACGTCCTCGAAGGCGACGGCGGCGGGGCCGTCCTGCCCGGTGGGCGTCGCGGGCTCGGTGACGTCCTCCGTCTCCAGGCGTTCGGCCCGGACGATCCGGGCGATCGCCGCCGAGCCGACCTGGTACTGCGAGACGCCCTCGACGAGTCGGGACACGGGGTCGATCAGGTAGAAGAGGAAGAGCAGGAAGGCCACGAGCGTCGAGACGGAGATCGCGCCGGACGCCACGCGGGCGCCGCCGATGCCGAGGACGGCGAGGAACGACACCTGCACGGCGAAGCCGACCGAACTCCACGCCACCGCCTGCCACTTCGCGGACCGCACGCCGTGCCGCCAGGCCTCCTGCGCGGCGGCCTGCACGGCGGCGGTCTCGCGCTCCTCGGCGCCCGATGCCTTGAGCGTGCGGAACGCGCCGAAGGCCCGCTCCAGCGCGGTCGAGATGGTGCCGACCGCTTCCTGGGCCCGCTCCGTCGAGCGCGCGATCTTCGGCATCACCAGGGCCACGGCGCCGCCGATGAGCACGATCACGCCGAGTGTGACGCCGAGCAGGACGACGTCCATGAGGCCCATCATCACGATCGTCGCGATGAAGGAGAGTCCGCCCGCGACGGCGGACACCACGGACTGTGTGGTGACCGCGCGCAGCAGTGTGGTGTCCGAGGTGATCCGGGACATCAGGTCGCCGGGCTGGGTGCGCTCCACCTCGGGCACACGCAGCCGCAGCAGCCGCCCGATCAGGGTGCGCCGGGCCGCGAGCACCACGGACTCGGCGGTACGTTCGAGGACGTACGCGCCCACGGACTCGATGGCGGTGCCGAGCACCACGAGCGCGGTGAGCAGGAGGATGATCCCGGCGATCGACTCGTCGCTGCCGAGCCGGTCCACCAGGGCCTTCGCGGCGAGCGGCTGGGCGAGGCCGGTCGCCGCGCCGATCAGCGTGCACAGGGCGCCGAACGCGACGACCCAGCGGTGCGGGCGGAAGTAGCGGTACAGCGCCCGCCAGGTCTCCGCGGCGGAGAGCCGCTCCTGCGCCGGTCTCTCCTTCTGGGGTCCTTCGGGTGTCGGCCGCTCGGGGGCCGGCTGCTCCGGCTCGTTCTTGGTCACGTGAGGCAGGACGCCGGTGGAGGGTGATCTGCCTGACAGACCGCCGGGCCCTTCGCCCCGTAACCCAGATCGGGACACGGAGTTAGAGGATCTGGCGAATTCGTTGCAGTGACGATTCTGCACGGCGAGTGTGGCATGCGGCGGGCGGCAGGGCTCGCGGCATGGAAGGGCCCGAGCGTGAAGGGGATGACGGGGCGAGTGCGTGTGCGCGGGGGTGGCCTGCTGGGCCGGACCGAGGAACTGTCGAGACTCCGCAGGCTGCTGGCCCAGAGCAGGCTGGTGACGGTGGTCGGCGGTGCGGGCATCGGCAAGAGCACCCTCGCGGCGCATGCCGCGGCAGCGGTGGGCAGCCAGCTGACGGACGCGGTGGTGATCGTGCGCTGGTGGGACGGCGGCGGCCCGGCGCGGGGGCAGTCGGTGGCACGGGCGGTGGTCGAGGCGATGGACGGGGAGGCGGGTGGAGGTGAGCGGGGGGCCTCCCCGGCAGGTGGGGGCGACGAGCAGGCGACCTCGCCGGAAGGTGGGGGCGAGCAGGCGCCCTCCCCGGAAGGCGGGGGCGAGCAGGCGACCTCGCCGGAAGGCGGGGGCGAGCAGGCGCCCTCCCCGGCAAGTGGGGACGACGAGCAGGCGCCCTCCCCGGCAAGTGAGGGCGAGCAGGGCCTACCCGCGGTGGATGGAGGCGGGCAGGACCCGACTGCTGCCACGGGTAGGGGCGAGCAGGAGCGGCCCGCTGCGGGGCGAAGCGAGCAGAGGCGGCGGCTCGCGGCGGTCGGGGGTGATCAGAACCCGCCCGCGGCGAGTACGAACGAGCAGCGTCCGCCTGCGACGGATGCGGACGAGCAGGGCCCGTCCGCCGCCGGAAGCGAGCAAGGAGGTGCTGAGCGGGAGCTCATGGCGCGGCTTCGGGCGCGGCGGGTGCTGATCGTTCTCGACGACTTCGATCCCGTACGCGATGAGTGCGCACGTCTGGTGCGGTCGTTGCTGCAGCGCGCCCCGGGCGTGCGGATTCTCGCCGCCGGGAGGCAATCGCTGGGGCTCGGACAGGAATTGGTCCTGCGCCTGGGACCGCTCCCGGTCAGCGAACCGGGGGCGGACGAGGAACCGGGGCCCGCGGTGCGGCTGTTCATGGAGCGGGCGCGCGCTCTCCGGAGCGGGGCGGACGCCCGGTCGGCCGCCGGGGGCTCCGTCCCCGCACCCGCCCTGCCCGACGCGGCCGAACTGCGCGCCGTCAGCGACATCTGCGCCCAGCTGGAAGGCGTACCGCTCGCGGTGGAGCTCGCCGCGGCGCAGACCGCCCTGCATCCGCCCGAACAGCTCGCGCGGATGCTCCGGCCCGCCCAGGGGTGGCTCGGCTCGCCCGAAGCACCCGTGCGGCGGCACCGGTCCTTACGGGCCGCCGTGGGCGCCAGCTACGCCTTGTGCGGGCAGGCCGAGCGCAGCGTCTGGGCGCGGCTCAGCGTCTTCGCGGGCGAGTTCGACGAGGACGCCGCCGTCCATGTGTGCGCGGGCGGCGGGCTGGCCCCCGCGCGGGTGGCGTCCTGCCTGGCGCGGCTCGCCCTGGCCTCGGTGCTCGAACCGGTGCGTGACCCCGGCGGCGTACTACAGCCCCGCTATCGGCTGCCCGCCGCGGCCCGCGGGTTCGGTGCCGAACGCCTCGAATCCGTCGGGGAGTCCGCCGCGGCGGCCGCCCGCCACCTCGCCTGGTACCGCACCGTCGCCTCCAGGGCCCATCAGCTGTGGAGCACCGGACGGCACGAGCAGGCGACCCGACTGCTGCGCGACGAGGAGCCCGATCTGCGGGCCGCGCTCGAACGGGGCCCGCACACCGCCGACGAGAGCGCGGCCGCCCTCGGCATGGTCGTGGACCTGTGGTTCTGGTGGGCGGTGTGCGGACACGCCGCCGAGGGGCGCGAGCATCTGCGGCGGCTGCTGCCCCTCGCACGCGCCGGCACCGTGGGCTGCGGGCAGGCCCTCTGGCTGGCCGGCTGGCTCTCGGCGTGCACCGGCGCCCCCGAGGCCGAGGAACTCCTGGGCCAGGCGTGGCGCGTGGCCGTCCTCGCGGGGGACGACGCCACCATCGGCCGGGTCTCCCACGTACAAGGCATCATCGCGCTGCGCGACGGAGAGACGGAACGCGCCATCGAGCACCTGCGGGAAGCCGCCCACACCATCCCGGCCCACGCGGACCACGGGCCGCCCGCCGCGATCAGCTGGGCCGAGCTCGCCGTGGCCCAGGCACGCGTCCGCCCGGCCGACGCGCTGCGCAGTGTCCGCCGTGCGTCGGCCGGCACGCAGACGCGGCACGACATGTGGACGCGCGCCATGACGCAGTACGCGCACGCCCTCGTGGAGCATCTGCGCGGCCGTCGCAGCCGCGCCTGGCGCCGGGCGCACAAGGCACTCGCCGGTGTCGTCTCCGTGGCCGGGCCGCTCGGCGGCGTCTCGGTGCAGCAGCTGATCGACGTGATCGAAGGGGAGCCAGTGCTCGGCGGTGTCCAGTGGACCCCTCCGTGCGGGTGGGATCCACCAGGGACTTGACGGGCCCGGCAGTCGACCACTGGCGCTCCCATTCGGGGACTTTGACGGGCCATCACTTCTAACGCCCCGTCACCGACCGGTCGGAACAGCAGCCCAGCGCCTCACCTGCCACACCTCCAGCAACTGCCCTTTTCGGGTCAAATCCGGCAAAAGACATACCGTCATCTGATTCGTTCATCTTCTTGCGGTCTACACATGGTGAGACCAGGAAGCGAGTGAACGGAGTGGGTATGCGCTCGGTCGGCCGAAGGCACGCGCTGGGGCTCGGACTTGCGGTGACAGCGGGCGTGGGCCTTGCCGGGTGCGGTGCCGAGGAGCGTGTATCCAAGGGTTCGGCGTCCCCGTCGCCCTCCGGGGCGGCGCAGGGGCACGGGCACGAGGGAGAGGGCGGACGGCACGGCGCGCAGCTGAAGCAGGCACCGGCGCGTCCGATCGGCGACGGTTCGACGGCGTTCACGGGCAAGCAGCCGATGCAGCCGGACTCCCCTGTCCCCCTGGAGCCGGGTGAGACGCCCCCGCAGTTCGTGATCTTCTCCTGGGACGGTGCGGGCGAGGTCGGCAACGGTCTCTTCCCGCGCTTCTTGAAGCTGGCCGAGGACCACGACGCGAAGATGACGTTCTTCCTCTCCGGGCTCTACCTCCTCCCCGAATCCAAGAAGCGGCTCTACAAGCCGCCGAACAACGCGGTCGGCGCCTCCGACATCGGCTATCTCACCGACGGTCACATCAAGGAGACGCTGAAGTACGTCCGCCAGGCCTGGCTCGAAGGCCACGAGATCGGCACGCACTTCAACGGACACTTCTGCACCGGCACCGGAAGCGTCGCCCACTGGACACCCGCGCAATGGCAGAGCGAAATCGACCAGGCCGCCGGCTTCGTCAAGGAATGGCGCACGAACACCGGCTGGACCGATCTGCCGTCACTGCCCTTCGACTACGACAAGGAACTCGTCGGCGGCCGTACGCCCTGCCTCCTCGGCCGGAACAATCTGCTGCCCGTCGCCCGCGAACGGGGCTGGCGCTACGACTCCTCGTCCCCCGGCGGATCGCAGCGGTGGCCGGAGAAACGCCTGGGGGTGTGGGATCTGCCGTTGCAGCAGATCCCGTTCCCCGGGCACCGCTTCGAGGTCCTGTCCATGGACTACAACGTCCTGGCCAACCAGTCGAAGAATTCGACGCGGGCGCCCTCGTACAACTATCCCGGCTGGCGCACCCAGGCGACCCAGTCGTATCTCGCCGGTTTCCGGCGTGCGTACGAGACGAACCGTGCCCCCTTCTTCATCGGCAACCACTTCGAGGAGTGGAACGGCGGCATCTACATGGACGCCGTCGAAGAAGCCCTCAAGGGGATGGCCGGGAAGAAGGACGTACGCCTCGTCTCCTTCCGGCAGTTCGTCGACTGGCTCGACGTCCAGGACCCGGCCGTCCTCGCCAGGCTGCGCGGACTTCAGGTGGGCGAGCAGCCCGCGGGCGGCTGGCAGAGCTTTCTCGGCAAAGCGACCAAGCGAGAAATCAACAGAGAGATGGAGACAAGACGTTGACCGTGAACCGGTTGAAGCTGAAGCAGGTGTCGGTGGCGGGAATCGCGGCCCTCACCGTCCTGGCGGGGCCCGCGGTGGCCGGCGCCGGCGCCGTGAGCCCGCACTCCTCGCACGCACCCGGGGCCGCCGTGACCGCGGCTCCGCGCCCGACGCTGACGGCGAAGTCGACCGTGGGCAGCGTGCGGGCGTGGCACGACTTCCGCATCTACGGCGTCGGCCACCACATGCGCGCCGGTACGCGCGTCACGCTTCAGCAGAAGCAGGGCAAGCGCTGGGTGGCGCTGCCCGCGTCGGTGTACACCGCACGCTCCGGTGCGTACAACATGCGGGTCAAGCTCGGCCTCAAGGGCCGCAACTCCCTGCGCATCGTCGGCGGCGGCGCCATCTCGCCCGTGGTCTATGTGACGGTCCGCTGAGCCGGGCCCATACGCCCGTACGCCCGCACCCGGTCATGCGCTCACGGGCCATGACCGGGCCGCGGTCACACCCTCACAGCATGGCCGCGCGCCTCACGATCTCCTCCGGGGACACGTCCTCCAGGTGCGTGAGGAAGACCCAGACGTGCCCGTAGGGGTCGCGCAGGATCGCGGTCCTGTCGCCGTGGAACATGTTCGTCGGCGGCTGGAGCAGCTCCGCCCCCGCGGTGACGGCCCGGTCGGCGAGGGCGTCCACGTCGTCGACGAACACGTGCAGCGCGACCGACGGGCAACCCGCTCCCGACGGAGAGGTGAACACGCCCGCGGCATCTCCCAGCATCAGGGCCGAGCCGTTGATCTCGATCTCGGCGTGCATCACCTGCCCGTCCGGCGCCTGGAGCTTGAAGAGCTCCTTGGCGCCGAAAGCCTCCGCGTAGAAGTCGATCGCGGCCGCCGCGCCGTCGACCATGACGTGCGGGATCACGGAGTACCGGTAACGGCCGGGGACGTCGCGGCGGTTCAGCTGCTCGTTCGTGGTCATCGGTGTCTCCTGAAGTCGTAGGGCCCTGCGGTCCTGAAGGTCGCCGCGGGGCGGGTGCGCCCCGCGAACAACTCGACCGTAGAACCTCGACCAAACTTCAGGTCAACGCCTCATGCCACGCCCCTCCTGCCCAGCCCGGCCCGGGGCGCGAGCGCCAGGACGCCGACCTTCCCGGTGTGCCGGTTGGCCTGGACGAGGCGGGCGGCTTCGGCGGTGTCCCTCAGGTCGTACGTCACCGACAGGGCGGACCGGATGTGACCGAGGTCGAGCAGACGCGCCACGGCGGCCTGTTCCTGGAGGTTGGCTCCATGGCTGCCGATGACGCGCTTGAGGCGCATCCAGAGGTAGCGGTTGTCGAACTCGTGGAGATAGCCGGTGCTCGATCCGCAGGTGACGACGGTGCCGCCCCGGCGGACCACGAAGACGGAGACCCCGAAGGTCGCCCGCCCCACGTGCTCGAACACGATGTGCGGGTCCTCCCCCACCTCGGCGCGAATCCGCTTGCCGAGCTTCTTGCCGACCGCCGCCGGGTCGGCCGGAGCGGTGCCGGTCAGGCCGATCTCGGCGCGGTTGATCACCGCGTGGCAGCCGAAGGCACGGGCACGCTCCGCCCTCTCCTCGCTGCCGACCACGCCCACCGCGATGCCGCCACCGCCCCGCACGAGCTGCGCGGCGTACGCGCCGAGGCCGCCCGCCGCGCCCCAGATCAGCACGATGTCGCCCTGGGTCATCCGCGCGCCGCGGTCGCTGACCAGCATGCGGTAGGCGGTGCCCGCGCACAGCGGGTTGGCTGCCGCCTCTTCCCAGGTCGACTTGGGTGATTTGGCGATGAGTTGATTCGCGCGGGCCACGCAGTAGTGGGCGAGTCCGCCGAAGTTGGTCTCGAAGCCCCAGGCCAGTTGGGAGTCGCCGAGCATGCCGTCGGCGTGTGTCGCAGGTTCCTCGTCGTCGACGTAGGCGGGGGTGACCACGACCTCGTCGCCGACGCTCCAGCGGCGCACCCCGGCGCCCGTACGGACGACGACGCCGGCCGCGTCCGAACCGACCACGTGATACGGCTGATCGTGCCGCGCCGCCCAGCCGCCTTTCGCGCCGAAATGCCGCAGAAAGGAGAAGGTAGATATCGGCTCGAACATCGCCGACCACACGGTGTTGTAATTGATCCCGCTCGCCATGACGGCCACCAGGACTTCGTCCGGGGCGAGTTCGGGCATCGGCACTGATCCCACGTGCAGTGTTTTTCGGACGTCTTTGTCCGCCACCCCCGTGAAACTCTCCACGTCTTCCTTGCGCAGATGCGCGGCGGTGAATTCGGCGGGTAAGGGAAGTCGGCGCAGTTCGTCCGCGTCGGCTCCCGCGACGACTGCCTCTGCTAGCACATCCATGACGTTCCTCCTTCGGCACAGCTGTCCGGTGGTCGGGGTTCGTGCGGTGCGGGCCTACTGTTCCGGGTTCATACATTGCGGCGGAACACCCGCTCCCCACAAGCAGATCGGCTCCAATTCACCAGGATCGCCAATCGAATCGCCGTCCTGTCATCACTTTTCGAGTAGAAGCCTCTCCCTTTCCCTCGCTAATGTCCGGCTCACTCGCACGGAAAGGTGAGGAAACCCATGGCAGAAGAGAGCGCGAACGCCGCTTGGGGCGAACGCATGGGCACAGCGGACCGGGTCGTGGTGGGGGTGTTCGTCGGTATTCCCTTTGTCGCGGTGATCGCGTCCGTCGTCGTGCTGTGGGGCTGGGGCGTCACCTGGCACGACCTGGTGATCGGCGCGGTGATGTACGCCATCGCCGTGCACGGCATCACGGTCGGCTACCACCGCCTGTTCACGCACAAGGCGTTCAAGGCCGCCCGCCCCCTGAAAATCGCCCTCGCGGTGGCCGGGACGATGGCCGTCGAGGGTGACGCGATCACCTGGTGCGCCGATCACCGCCGCCACCACCAGTTCGCCGACCAGCCGGGCGACCCGCACTCCCCCTGGCGGTTCGGCACCTCCGTGCGCGCGCTGCTCAAGGGCATGGTGTGGGCGCACGTCGGCTGGACCTTCAACAACGACAGGACCAACCAGCAGAAGTACGTCCCCGACCTCCTCGCCGACCGCGACCTGGCCCTGGTGGCGCGCTGGCAGCCGCTGATCGTGCTGTTCTCGTTCGGTGCGCCCGCCGTGGCGGGAGGGCTCTGGGGCGAGGGCGCCTGGGACTCCGGCGCCGCCTGGTCGGCCTTCTTCTGGGCCGGGCTCGTCCGCATCGGTCTGCTCCATCACGTCACCTGGTCGATCAACTCGATCTGTCACATCAGCGGGGACCGGCCCTTCCGGGTCCGGGACCGCTCCGGGAACGTGTGGTGGCTCGCCCCGTTCTCCGGCGGTGAGTCCTGGCACAACCTCCACCACGCCGACCCGACGTCCGCCCGGCACGGGGTGCTGCGCGGCCAGATCGACTCCAGCGCCCGGTTGATACGCCTCTTCGAACTGGCCTCGTGGGCCAGCGCGGTGCGCTGGCCGGACGAGCGGCGCCTCGCCCGCCTGTCCGCCGATGTCAGGACGCCTGCGCGGGAAGCCCAAGGCCCGCCGCCAGCGTCGGCCAGGAAGCCTTGAACTCCCGCTGCCAGGAGGGCCAGGCGTGTGAGCCGCCGCGGTAGAAGTGGACCGTCGCCGGAACTCCCGCGCGGTCCAACTGCCGGGTGAAACCGTGTGCTTGGCCCCACAGCGTGCCCTCCAGGACCGCCCCTTCCAGGTTGCCGAAGTCGCTGCTGGGGATGCCGCTGCCCTGGGAGACGTAGAGCCGGGTTCCGGCCAGGTGCTTGGCCAGGGCGGCGGGGTTGTGGCGGTTCCAGTTCTCGCGGTGCAGGAAGGGGCTGCCCCAGAGGGCGGAGGGGAGCTGGAGCTCCCGGGCGACGATGGCGTTCATGACCGTCGGCATGCCGAGGGCCGTGGTGTCCAGGACGCCGCTGTACGAGGCCGCCGCGCCGAAGGTGCCGGGGTGCCGGGCGGCGAACGCCATGGCGCCGTAGCCCCCGGTGGAGACTCCGGCGACGGCGCGGGTGCCGTTCGCGCGATAGGTGGCGCGCAGGAGGCCCGTCAACTCCTCGACCTGGAAGGCCTCGTAGTCGGGTGCGGTGGGGCTGCCGTGGTTCCACCAGTCGGTGGGGATGCCGGTGGGGCCCGACGCCGGGATCACGGTGATGACGTCCTTGTCGGCCAGGAACTCCTCGACGTCCGTCTCGCGGGTCCAGGAGGTGTAGTCGTCGTGGGCGCCCTGGAGGAGGTAGAGCACGGGCCAGGTGCGGTCCGGCTGTTCCTTGAAGCGGGTCGGCAGGATGACGCGCACGGGGAGCTGTTTGCCCACGGCGGGTGAGTCGATGGTGAGGTCGACGGTGCGGGAGTCGAGCCACTTCTCGCCGACGACGCGCGGACTGTCGGCGGCTCGGGCCGCCGCGGGCGCCGCGGTGGGTGTGCCCAGGGCGGTGGGGGTGCCCAGGGCGCCGCCGGTGGCGAGGAGGGCGGCGACCGCGGCCAGGGCGGCCAGTTTCTTGCGTGGTCTGCGGTGCTTGTGACGCATGGGGGCGGTCCTCTCGGCGGGGGTGCAGGCGGGCGGGTCAGGGGTCGGCGGGGGCGGTCGTGGGCCGGGTCAGTCGTCGGGCAGGTCGCGGGCCAGGAGCTCCGCGAGCGTGTCCACGACCGGGGGGTCCAGCAGGGACAGGTGGTGGCCCGGCAGGGGGGTGACCGTGAGGTCGGTGCAGTGGGCGTCCCAGCCGAGGCTTGCGTCGTCCCGTTCGTAGCGGATGTCGCGCACGGTGTGCGGGGCCGGTTCGGTGGCCCGGTAGAGCAGCGTCCGGCCCGCGTACGGCCCTGGTGTGTGGCGTTCGCCGCTGCGCAGGTCGAGGGCCGATGTGCGCTGGTGGTCGAGGACGGCCCGGGGCAGGTCGACGGCCTGCTCGAGCAGCTTCATGACGAGAGCGATCTGCTCGGCGTCGTCCAGGCGCGCCAGTTGCTCGTAGGGCAGCGGGAGATGGGCGCGGTACGTACGGCCTATGTACGTGGCGAAATCGGCGTACCGGCGGCGGGCTTCCTCTGCCGGGCTCAGACCTGGGGGCGCGGGCAGGGGCAGTACGGAGTCGAGGAGGACCAGGGCCTTGACGGTGCCGTGTGGCGTGAGGAGCCGCGCGGCTTCCTGGGCCAGCAGACCGCCGTAGGACCAACCCCCCATCAACCATGGCCCGTTGGGGGACAGCGCGCGGATGCGTTCCGCGAAGTGCTCCGCGCGGGGCTGGAGATCCTCGGGGGCGACCAGCCTGTCGAAGCCGTAGACGGGGCGGGTCCCGGACAGGCGTGCCGCGAGGCGTGCGTACACCTCGGAGGTGCCGCCTGCGGCGTGGGCCAGGAAGAGGGGGGTGCCGCGCCCGGCGTCGGCGAGGACGCGCAGGGGCCCGTCCGTGCGCGTTGCCCGGGGCTTCTCCGCCGCCCTGTCGGGAGCCGCGCCCCGCCCGTCGGGCCCACGATCCGGCAGCAGGTCCGCGACCCCCCTCAGCGTCGCCTGCCGCAGCAGCACCCCGGGCTCCACCCGCACCCCGAACTCCCGCTCCACGGCGGTCCGGATGCGTGCCGCGGTGAGCGAGTCGAGGCCCAGGTCGGTCAGAGGGGTGTCGGCGTCGATGCGGTCCGGGGTGTAGCCCATGACGTCGGCCACGCAGCCGCGCAGGCGGTCGAGCGGGCCCGAGGCGCGGGTGGGCGCCGGTGCGTGACGCGGCCCCTCCTGCGGGCCGGGAGCCTCCCCCGCCCAGAACCGGCGGTGGCGCCAGCACGGCGTGGGAACGTCGACGATGCGCGCGCCGGGATGCAGACGTTCACGTGGTCCGGCCACGCCCACGCCTCGCACCAGCAGGGAAGCCAGTGACGTACGGAAGGTGAGCGCGTCGTCCGTGTCGCGGCGCAGGGTCGGCAGGATCAGCGATCCGTCGGCGCCCGCGTCCCGCAGCGTCTCGGTCAGCGGGTGCAACTGCGTGGGGTGCGGGGCGACTTCGACGAACACCCGGTGGCCGTCCTGCGCCGCCGCGCGTACCGCCTGGCTGAAGCGGACTGGTCGCCGCAGGTTGGCCACCCAGTAGTCGACGTCGCAGGGCCACGGGTCCCGCGGGTCGGACAGGACGGTGGAGTAGCGGCGGCAGCCGGGGCGCGCGTGCCGCACGGTGCCGAGCTCGCGGGCGAAGTCGGCGAGCAGCGGGTCGACGTCGGGCGAGTGCCCGGCGCCGGTGACGCGCAGGGAACGGGCGAAGCCGCCCTCTTTGGTGACGTGGTCGATGAGTCCGCGCACGTCCTCGGCGGAGCCGGTGACCACGCTCTGCGCGGGAGACGCGTGAACGGCGACCTGCAGCGTGCGGAAGTCGGCGGCCAGGGCCTCGATGTGCTCGCCGGGGCGGTCCACCACGGCCATGGCCCCGCCCGTGAGTCCGGCGAGGAGCCGTGAACGGATCGCGACGACGCGCGCGCCGGTGGCCGCGTCGAGGGCGCCGCAGGCGACGGCCGCGGCGATCTCGCCCATGGAGTGGCCGATCACGGCCGCGGGCTCGAAGCCGTACGCCTTCCACAGCTCGGCGAGGGCGACCTGCATTCCGTAGAGGGCGGGCATGACGACGTCGGGGGAGGTCAGATCGGCGCCGGGGGCCATGCAGTCCCGCAGGGAGATGCCGGCCTGCTCGCGCAGCAGCGGTTCGAGACGGTCGACGGCTGCCGCGAACCCCGGTTCCGCGGCGAGGAGTTCACCGCCCATCCCGGCCCACTGCGAGCCGTACCCGGAGAAGACCCACACCGCCCCGGGGCCGCCCCCGGGCGCGGGCGCCCCGACCAGCACCCGCCCGTCGGGCTCCCGCCCGGCCAGCCGAGCCAGCGCCGTGGTCAGTTCCTCCCGGCCGCGGGCGACGACCGCCGCCCGGTGGCGGCCCCGCCCCACGCGGCCCGCGAGGGTGCGGGCCAGGTCCGCCGGGCGGACGGCGCGGCTGTCCGGTCCGGTCAGCCACTGGGCCAACTCGCCCGCGTACGCGCGTACCCGGTCCTCGGTCACGCCGTCGAGCAGCGTGATGACGGGGCCGGTCGCGGCCGGGCGTGCGCCGCGCGGCACGCGGTGTTCCGCCAGGACCACGTGGGCGTTCGTGCCTCCGAAGCCGAACGCCGAGACGCCCGCGCGTGCGGTGCCCGAGTAGCGGGGCCACGGCTCGGGGCCCGTGACGACGCGCAGGCCCAGTGCGTCGAGGTCGGCGTGCGGGCCCGGTGCCGTGAAGTGCAGGTGGGGCGGGATCTCGTCGTGGTGCAGGGCGAGGACCGTTTTGATGAGCCCGGCGATGCCCGCAGCCGCCTCCAGGTGGCCGATGTTCGTCTTCACCGAGCCGATGAGCAGCGGCTGGTCTGCGGCACGCCCGCGCCCAGCGCCGAGCGCGGCCGAGAGCGCGGACGCCTCGATGGGGTCGCCCAGGGCTGTGCCCGTGCCGTGCGCCTCGACGTAGTCCACGGTCGCGGGTCCGGTGCCGTGGCACTGTTCCAGGAGGGTGCGCTGGGCCTCCGCGCTGGGGGCGGTGAGGCCGTTGGAGCGGCCGTCCGAGTTGACGGCGGTGGACTCGATGACCGCGAGGACGCGGTCGCCGTCGCGCTCGGCGTCCGCGAGGCGCTTGAGGACGACGACGCCGCAGCCCTCGCCGCGCACCATGCCGTCGGCCGTCGCGTCGAACGCCTTGCACCGGCCGTCGGCGGCCAGCGCCCCCGCGCGCTGGAAGCCGAGTGTCACCGCCGGCGAGAGCAGCAGGTTCACCCCGGCGGCCAGCGCCATGTCGCTCTCCCCCGCGCCGAGGCTGCGTACCGCGTGGTGCACGGCGACGAGCGAGGAGGAGCACGCCGTGTCGACGGCCATGCTGGGACCGCGCAGGTCCAGGAGGTAGGACAGGCGGTTCGCGGCGATGCTCAGGGCCGCGCCCGGCGGGGTCCAGGCCCCGACCGACTCCGGGTCCGCGGTGGTGAGATGGGCGTACTCGTTGCCGCTGATGCCCACGAAGACGCCGGTACGGGTGCCCGCGAGGGACGGCGCGGGCAGGGCCGCGTGGTCGACGGCCTCGCGGGCGACCTCCAGGAGCATGCGCTGCTGGGGGTCCATGGCGGTGGCCTCGTGCGCGCCGATGCCGAAGAACTCGGCGTCGAAACCGGCCACGCCGCCGATGTCCCCGTCCCCGAGGAAGCCACCGTGTCTGCTGATCTCGTCCGGCAGGCTCTTGCCCTCCCGCACGAAGGGCGCCCAGCGGTCGTCGCCGACGGTGCCCACGGCGTCGCGGCCCTCGCTCAGGAGCCGCCAGAACGCGGCGGGCGATGTGGCGCCGCCGGGCAGCCGGCAGCCGACGCCGATGACCGCGACCGGCGCACCGCCCCGCGCGGACGGCAGGTCGGTACTCACCTGCTCCGACGGCGCACCGCCGTGCTCCGGTTCGCCGCGCGCCACGCGCTGTGCGAGCGCGCCGATCGTCGACGCCTCCCAGAGCAGCGTCGCGGGCAGCCGGGTCCCCGCCAGGTCGCTGAGGCGCGCCGTGAGGACGACCGCGTCCCGCGAGGTCAGGCCCAGCTCCGCCAGCGGGCGGTCGTCGGCGATCTCCTCGGCCGCCAGGCCGTACCAGGCGCTCAGGCTCTCGACGATCGCGGCCCGGATCTCCGCGTGCGCCTCCCCCCTCATCGCGCGCCCTCCGCGCCGCCCCGGCCCCCTTCGCCGAAGGCGCCGAGCAGGTAGCGCGCCCGGCCCGCCGCTCTGGCGACCTTGCCGCTGCTCGTCCTGGGCAGTGCGCCCGGCGGTATGAGCAGGAGTTCGGCCAGGCGCAGTCCGTGCCGGGCCGAGACGGCGGCCGTGGCGGTGCGCAGCGCGGCGAGCGCGTCCTGTTCGGTGGGCTCCGCGCCGCGCCGGTGCTCGGCGACGACGACCAGGACGTCGGTCTGCGTACCCGTCCAGGGCACGCAGAACGCGGCGAGCCGGTCCCGTCGTACGAGATCGACGGCCGACTGCACGGTCTCCTCGATGTCCTGGGGGTAGTGGTTGCGGCCGTCCACGATGATCAGGTCCTTGAGCCGCCCGGTGACGTACAGCCGCCCTTCATGGAGCGCGCCGAGGTCTCCCGTGCGCAGCCACCCCGCGTCGCCGTCCGCGCCCGTGGAGCCGGGCGGGCGGAAGCCGAACACCTCCTCGGAGAGCCCGCCGCGCTTCCAGTAGCAGAGGCCGACGTTGGGTCCGCGCAGCAGGATCTCGCCGACCTCGCCCGGACCCAGTGCGGCGCCGGTCGACGGGTCGGCGACGAGCAGTTCCTGCCCTGCCGGGGTGCCGCAGGCAACCAGGTGGGTGGCTTCCGGGTCCGTCGGCTCCCGTAGGGCGAGTTGTCCTTCGGACAGGGCGAGCGGATCGCACGCCAGGATGGTGGGCGGTGCGGCGAACGAGTCGGTCGTCACGAACACGGTGGCCTCGGCCAGGCCGTACGCCGGGCAGTGCGCCTCGGGTGCGAGGCCCGCCTCGGCGAAGGCGTCGCGGAAGCGGTCGACGGTGCCGGGGCGCACGGGCTCGCTGCCGTTGATGAGGACCTTGACGCGGTCGAGCCGCATCTCGGCGGCCTCGTCCCGGTCGATCCTGCTCGCGCAGTAGTCGTAGGCGAAGTTGGGGGCCGCGCTGATCGTGCCGGGATACGCGGCGAGCAGCCGCAGCCAGCGCACCGGGTGCTCCAGGAAGGCGACCGGGTCCATCAGGACCGAGGGGAAGCCGCCGACGACGGGCGCGGCCACGCTCAGGACGAGGCCCATGTCGTGAAAGAGCGGCAGCCAGCCGACCGTCGTGCTGCTCGCCGCGTCGGCCGCGAAGGCCTCGATGGCCTGGCGGGCGTTGGCCACCACGTTGGCGTGGCTGATCACGACGCCCGCCGGGCTGCGGGTGGAGCCGGAGGTGTACTGGAGATAGGCGATGTCGTCCGGTTCGAGCCGCTCCGGGAGTTCGGGCCGTTCCGTGGGGGCGGTAGCGGAGTTCTCGCTCGGCCGGTCCACCAGGACCACCGGCACGCGCGGCAGCCCCTGCTCGGCCATGAAGCGCTCGACCCCTGCGGCGGTGCCCGAGTCGGCGAGGACGCACGAAGGCTCGCAGTCGGCGAGGACGGCGGCCAACCGCCCCTCATGGCCGGGTAGTTCGGGGCCGAACAGCGGGACGGCGATCACTCCGGCGTAGAGACAGCCGAGGAACGCCGCCGTGTAGTCCAGGCCCTGCGGAAGCAGCAGCGCCGCCCGGTCGCCGGGGCCCGCGCTCGCCGCGATCCGTCCGGCGATCGCGCGGGCGCGGACGTCGAGGCCCTGCCAGCCGAGGGTGTGGTGCAGGCCGGGTGAGGACGGGTCGGGGAACTCCACGTAGGTGAAGGCGCGCTGGTGCGGACGGTCGGCGGCCCAGTGCGCCAAGTGGTCGGTCAGCAGGGCGCCTTCGGGCGGCCGAGGGGCCCGCTGAGGGGACTGGGGACTGGACATGGCGGCTCCAACTGGACGGCGCGGGGACCGGAACGGGCGTCGCGGGGACCGGGACGAGCGGTGCACCAGGTTCCGCCCGGACGTGACACGCGAGTAAGACGGCTTGCTGACAGATCGTCTGACACCCTCTGTCACTCAACTGACAAGCACCCGCAGGGGATTCGGCGTCACGGGCAGGAGCGGCGACGTGTCGGCGCCCCGGAGAATCCGGCAGCGGAACCGCATCGCGCGACCGAGGGGAGCCGCACGTGGGCCGGGCCAGGCTGACCGCTCTTCTGGCGATGCTCGCCCTGGCTGGCTTCATCACGACGCTGGACAACACGGTGATCAACGTCGCCCTCCCCACGGTCCAGCGTGACCTCGGCCTGACCGTCACGGACTTGGAGTGGGTGGCCACCAGCTACGTCCTGAGCTTCGGCTCGCTCCTTCCGGCCGGGGGCAGGCTCACGGATCTGCTCGGCCGCCGGATCGTCCTCGCGACGGGGATCGTCGTCTTCACCGCGGCCTCGCTTGCGGCCGCCCTCGCCGACAGCGGCGGGACGCTCATCGCGGCACGCACGGTGCAGGGCGTGGGGGCGGCGCTCGTCATCCCGGCCTCGCTCGCGGTGGTCGCCGCCGATCTGCCCGCCCGCAGGCGCGCCATGGCGGTCGGTCTGTGGACGGCGGCGCTCGCGGTCGCCCTTGCGCTCGGCCCCGTGGTGGGCGGCTTCGTCACCGAACGGTGGGACTGGAGCTGGGTGTTCCTGCTCAACATTCCCTTCGGCGTCCTCGCCCTGCTCCTGGTGCCCGCGGTCCCGCGCACCGTCACCCGCGTGCGGCACGGCCTGCTGCCGCTGCTCGACCTGCCGGGCGTGGCACTGTCCACGACCTCGCTGTTTCTCCTCACGTACGGACTGGTCCGGGGCGGGGAGCACAGCTTCAGCACGCCGCCCGTGCCGCTCTGCCTCTGGCTCTCGGCGGCCACCGGGATCGCGTTTCTCGTCGTGGAGTCGCGGACGTTCCTGCCCCTGGTGGATCTGCGGCTGCTGCGCAGCCGTTCGCTGAGCGGCGGCGCGGCGGCTCAGGTGCTGTGGGGCATCGGCGTCAACGGCGTGTTCTTCTTCACCGCGCTCTACCTCCAGCGGGTGCTCGGCTTCTCCCCCACCAAGGCGGGGCTTGCCTTTCTGCCGCTGGCCGGCGCGCTGCTCGTGACGACGCCGTTCGCCGAGCGCGCGGCCAAGGCGGTGGGGGCGCACTGGTCGATCGCCGGGGGACTCGTCCTGGTCGCGGGCGGGCTCGTGTGGGTGTCGGGGACGGGGCTGCACGCCGAGTACTGGGATCTGCAGCCGGGGCTGCTCCTGATCGGCGCGGGCTCCGCCCTGACGACTCCGCTGACGGTACGTTCCGTCGCCGACGTCCCCGCGACGCGCACCGGCATGGCTTCGGGCCTGGTGAGCGCGGCACGTGAGATCTCCGGGGTGTTCGGGGTCGTCCTGGTCGGCGTGGTCCTCACCCGCACGGAACGTTCGGCGCTGCGGGACGGCGCCGACCCGCGCAGCGCCTTCCTGGACGGTTACGACACGGGGCTTCAACTGGCGGCTGCGTGCGTCCTGTTGGGGGCCGCGGTCACGGCCGTCACGCTGCGGCGGCCCGCCCGGCACCGGCGTCCGGGCTCCTCCGCCGGGGTCAAGGGGACGACGCGTCGCCCGGTGCGGCGGTGACGTACTGGTGCAGCCGGCCGGACGCGGCCAGCATGGCGGTCGCGCGCGCGGACACGCCCGCGAGGCGTTGCGCGATGGCCGCCCGGAGCGCGTCGGGGCTGCCCGTCTCGCGCAGGCCGTCGAGGACGGCGTGGATCTGGGGCAGGGGGTAGTGGCCCTGCCGGAGGATGCTGACGATGCGGGCGTCGCGTACGTCGGCGGGGCCGAACCAGCGGTAGTGGGTGCCCGGTTCGCGGTCGGGCGCGAGCAGGCCCGCCGCCTCCCACACCCGCAGTGCCGAGGTGCGCACACCGAGGCGGGCGGCCACCTCACCGATGCGCAGGCGCGGAGGCGTGGCATGCGGCCCGGTGTCGTCCGGGGTCTCCCTCGCGACGGCTTCCAGGGCATCGCCCGCGGTCCGCAGGGAGAGCCGCTGCTCGTGCAGTGCGACGTGCCCGGCGTCGACGAGGGTGAGCGCCAGCGGGAGATCGTCCGCGTGGACGGCCCGCATGATCGCCTGGGCGGTGTCGAGGCCGTAGCCCGGGACGAGCGCGCGGTAGGTGAGCAGGGCGTCGCGGTGGCGGGTGTCGAACCTGCGGTATCCGGCGGGCGTACGCGGGGTGGGCGGCAGGATGCCCGCGTCGGCGTAGTTGCGGATCTGCTGGGTCGAGACACCGGCGGCCCGCGCCAGATCGACGGGCCGCAGCGCCGTCCCGGCTCGGCTCATGGGGCCCTCTCCTGACTGCTGCTGATCCTCCGAATTGAAGGTTAGCGGCACAGAAGTCTTGTCATCTCGACACCGTCCGCGCCGCCGACTGGGTCATCGGCCTGGGCCCCGAAGGCGGCGCGGCGGGCAGCCAGATCGTGGCCGCGGGCGCGCGGGTCACGGACGGGGGCGTTCCCGGGCGGGGTGTGACGCCGCGGCACCCGGGGGGGGGCCACCGAAGCTCCCGGCGCGGCCGAAGCCCTAGGTGTCACCGAGCACCGTCACATAGCCGTCCGGCCCGAGCACCGCGACGTCCCCCGTGCGCAGCCATCCGCCCGGCAGCAGCCTCCGCCCCGTCTCCGCCGGGTCGCCCCAGTAGCCCGCGCACACCTGCGGCCCGCGCACCAGGAGTTCACCGGCCTGCCCGGACGGCAGCTCGACCCCCGGTGCGCCCTCCTGGCCGATGCGGACCTCCGTGCCCGGCAGGGGCAGGCCGGACGTGCCGGGGCGGGCGTTGGCGCCGCGCGGGTTGGCGAGGACGGCGCCCGCCGCCTCCGGGATTCCGTGGCCCTCGACGAGCACCGCGTCGACCGCGTCCCGGATGCGGTCGGCGGTTTCGGCGTCCAGCGTCTCGGTCAGCCAGGTCCGCACGGTGGCCAGGGCCTCCAGCTCGTGGGCGGGGCGCTGGAGAAGGCGTCGGCAGTAGGCGGGGTCGGCCGACAGGAGGGTCGCCTTCCGGCGGCGTGCCGTGCGCAGGAGTGCCTGCGGCTCGGGGTCCGGAAGCAGGACGGTTCGCGTCCCGGTGAGCAGCGGGGCGGTCAGGCCGAACAGCAGCCCGTGCGGGCGCCACAGGGGCGTGACGGCCAGAGCGGTCTCCTGCCCGTCACGCAACTGCGGGTGCCACAGGGCGAGTTGATGGGCCGCGGCGACGAGGTTCGCGTGCGTGAGCATGGCCGCGGGCCCGTCGTCCGCGACATAGGCGAGGACGGCCGGATCCCCCGACTCCGGCCCGCCCGCCGCCGACTTCGACGACCGGACCGGCTTGCGCAGACCGCCGCGCCCCGGCCACTCCCCGTCGACCGCCACGGTGATGACGTCGCGTACGCAGGTGTCGCCGCGCACCGCATCGAGCCGCTCCCCCGCGGAGTCGGCGGCGATGACCAGCACCGCTCCCGAATCCGCGAGTTGATGCCTCAACGCCTGCCGCGAGGCCTGCGGATCGATGGCCACCACGACCGCCCCGAGCCGCAGCACCGCATGCCACGCCACCGCGAACCATGGGCAGTTGGGGAGCACAAGCGCCACCCGGTCACCGTGCCGGATGCCGCGCGTCCGCAGCGTTTCGGCGCAGGTGCCGACCGCGCGGTGCAGCCCCCGGAGGCCGGATCGGCCGCCGTGGCGCCGGGCCGCGGCGTCGAGCAGGCCGGGGAGCGTGACGTCGGGTACGTGCAGGCGGTGCGGTACCCCGGCGGCGTAGAAGCGGAGCCACGGTCGTGGGTCCGTGGCCGTCACCTGTGGCTCGGTCATGACCTGATCGTGGCGCAGGAGGGCGGGTCGTCACTTGTGCCCCACGCACAGTTCCGGCCCGGCGGGCTGTGGTTCCACTGACTATCAACGCCCGGTTACCGATCCGTAACTTCACAGCGTGCACAGCACTCTCCCCTCGCGTCCCCCCGAAACGAAGGAGCCCCCGTGCGCAGGCCACGAGCGAAACGGAAGAAGAGGCTGATCGCGCTGACCGCGGCCGTCGCCCTGGCGGGCCTGGGTCTCGGCGTGCCGGCCCTGACGGCGGGCGCCGCGGCGGCCCCGGACGCGTCGGCGGCGTGCGACGCCCCGGACGAGCGGATCTACCAGGTGCCCGGCGGCGTCCCGAGCGACCCCGGCAGCGTCATCGCCTGCCGGAAGACCGCACTCCCCCACGTGCCGGGCAACATCCCGATGCGGGCCTGGAAGGTCCAGTACAGCTCGAAGGACAACACGGGCAAGGCGGTCGCGGTCTCCGGCACCGTCGCCGTGCCGGACGCCGAGTGGAAGGGGCGGGGCAGCCGTCCCGTCGTGGCCTTCAACCCGGGCACACTGGGGCTCGGTTCGCAGTGCGCGTTCTCCAAGCAGCTCGCGGGCGCCTACCAGGACGAGTACGAGGGCGAGAACGTCGCGGCACTCCTGAAGGCCGGTTACGCCGTCGCCGCGACGGACGGCGCGGGCTATCTGGACGGCCAGACCCATCCGTACGTCTCCGGCGCCGACGCCGGGCACGCGCTCCTGGACATCGCGCGCAGCGCGCCCGAGATCCCCGGCAGCGGCCTGGACCCGAAGACCAAGGTCGGACTGTGGGGCTACTCGGAAGGCGGTGCGGCCAGCCTGTGGGCGGCGCAGCTCGCGGCTTCGTACGCTCCTGAGCTCAACGTCGTGGGCGACGCGTCCGGCGGTGTGCCGGGCGACCTGAAGGTGGTGGCCAAGGCGCTCAACGGCGGCCCGTTCGCGGGCTTCATGGTCGACGCCGTGCTCGGCCTGTCATCGGCGCATCCCCAGATGCCCTTCGAGCAGCTCATGAACGACCAGGGCAAGGAGACCCTGAAGAAGGCCAGGTCGCACTGTCTGGTCGGCACGATCTCCACCCTCGCGGGCCAGAAGATCGAGGACAACACCAAGGACGGGCTGAGCCTCGAGCAGCTCTACGCGCTCAAGGGCACGGACGGCAGGACGTGGGGCCAGGTCGTCGACGCGCAGAAGCTCGGCGTCGGCATCGGCCGCGCGGGCTCCGGCGCCACGTACGAGATCGACTTCCCCGTCCTTCAGTACCGCGGCGCGCTGGAGGAGGTCATCCCGATCGAGACCGAGGACGCCACGCGCAAGGCGTACTGCAAGGCGAACATCGCCACCCAGTGGAAGGTGTACCCGGGCGAGCACCTCACGACCGACCAGCTGGCGAAGGACGACGCGGTCAAGTGGCTCGGCGACCGCTTCGAGGGCAAGCCGGAGTTCGGCAACTGCTTGCTTCCGTGACCAAGTTCGCACGCGCTGCCTCTTGTCGCCAGGGCGACAAGAGGCAGCATCATGTGTCCGTCCTTGATGGGCCGCCGCGCACCCGCGGCGGTGTCTTCACCAAACCTTTGTCCCCCGTGCGCAGAGGGAGCACTCCATGGTGAACGGTTCGACGCTGCCCGCCGGTATACCCCCGGCAGGCGCCCCCGCATCCGCGGGCACCCCGGCAGAGGAGTCGTACGCCGCGTTCCGGGCCTTTCCCTCGGGCCTCCACGATCACGTCAGGCCGTTTCTCGACGACATCACATCGGAGGTGGTGCGGGCCATCCGCACAGAGATACCGGAGTACGCACGCCCGACGAACGACACGTACATGCATGTCGTGAACCGGGGTGTGGAGCAGGCCCTGGAGGGGTTCCTGGCCCGGATGGCCCACCCGGACACCGACTGGGAGTCGGTGAAGGCCACCTACCAGAACATCGGGCGGGGCGAGGCGGACGAGGGCCGCAGCCTCGACTCCTTCCAGTCGGCGCTGCGCCTGGGCGCGCGCGTCACCTGGCGCCGGGTCAACGCCCTGGTCGACGCCGACCTGCTGCCCCGGCACGTCCTCGCCGCCTTCGGCGAGGCGCTGTTCCTGCACCTGGACGAGATGGCCGCAGCGACGACCGCCGGTTACACGGAGGCCCGGCTGCACGCGGCGGGCGAGCTCCAGCAGCGCCGGGCGCGGCTCATCGATCTGCTGACCGCCGATCCTCCCGCGTCGGCGGAGGCCATCGCCGATCTCGCGCAGGCCGCCCAGTGGCCCATCCCGCGCGAGGTGGCCGTCGTCGTCATCGACCACGCCTTCACCCCGGAGACCACCAGGCCCATCGTGCCGCCGGAGTTCCTGGCGCGCTTCTCCGAGCAGCCCGGCTGCATCGTGGTGCCCGACCCGGAGGGTCCGGGGCGGGCCCGTTCGATCGCCGCCGCGCTCCAGGGGCTGCGCGCGGTGATCGGTCCCACGGTCGCGCTGCACGCCGGTGCGCGTTCGCTGCGCTGGGCGCTGGACGCCCTGGAGCTGTCCCGGCGCGGCATCCTGCCCCGTGCGGGCCTGCTGCACTGCGCCGACCATCTGGCGACGCTGCTGCTCTTCCAGGACGAGGCGCTGATCGACGCGCTGGCGCAGCGGCATCTGCTGCCCCTGAAGGAGGTGCGCTCACCGCAGCGTGAGCGCCTCGCCGAGACGCTGCTGTGCTGGCTGCGGTGCGGGCACAACGCGAGCGAGGTGGCCACGCGCCTGGCCGTGCATCCGCAGACGGTCCGCTACCGCCTGCGGCAGCTGGACGAGGTGTTCGGCGACCGGCTGCACGATCCGGTGGCGCAGTTCGAGATGCAGCTGGCGCTGCACGCGTTGAGCCTGCGGCCGGCCACCGGTGAGGTTCGGGCGGTGCGGTGAGCCGGATGCGGTGGGGCGGCCGGCCCGGGCGCACCGGGGTCGTCCGTACGTAGCCGCGGTACGTCACCCGGACGCGCCGCGAGGGCGGCCGTCCGTGGCCGTTATCAAGCCGTAATGTCCCCTTCGCCCCAACTCCCAGGCGAAGGAGAGTTCTTACGTGCGTGCCCCTCTCATGGCCGCTGCCACCGCACCCACCGCCCCGACCGCCCCGGCCACGAAGCGGACCCCCCGGATCCCCCCGCGGCTCCTGCCCCGCCTCGTGGTCCTCTTCCTGCTCCCTCTGCTGACCACCCTCAGCGGCACCCTGCTCGCCCCGGCCCACGCCCACGCGGACGCGCTGGTGCAGCACGCGCCGTCCGCCACCCGGCTGCTGGCCCCGCCGCCCGCACCCGATGAGCCGTGCACCAGCAAGGACCCCGCGGTCTGCCTGATCCGGCAGATGAGCCCGGAGGAGCGGGAGCGGGCGCGCGAGGTACGGCTGCGCTACCACGGGCTGCTGGACACCATGGAGCACGTGGCGGACCGTATGCACGAGGAGGGCCGCTCCGACGAGGAGATCGCCCGCGTCCTCGTCGACATGCGCAACGAGGCCAAGGACATCACCCGAGCGGGCATGACCCCCGAGGCGGTGCGGGCCCTGGAGGAGCGGAACATGAAGAAGTACGGCAACCCGCTCGGCCCGACGGCCGACCAGCAGTTCGCCAAGTACGGCAGCTGGGCCGAGGTCATCAAGGCGGCGACCCGCACCAGCGCCGCCGTCGACCAGGAACTCGGCATCCCGCCGCGCGACTGACCTCCATGCTGCTCCAGGATTACGACCGCCACGGCCGGACGTGGGCCCTCGACCCCCGCACGGGGCTCCTCTCCCCCGCGTCCCCCGCGTCCGGCCGCTGCCACGGCTTCGTCCACGCGGGCGACGAGGCGACGGCAGCGCTGTACGCCGACCCGTCCGAGGCGGAGCCGACTCTCTGGCTCCAGTACGGCGGGCGGCGCTGGGACTGCGCCACGGTGACGGCACATCAGTCCACGGGGCCGAACGGCACCCGGCGCTTCACGGTCGAGGGCGCGCGGGGAACGGCCCTCGAACTCCTCTACCCGGCACCGGATCCCGGCCCCTTCGACCCGACGTACGACGGGATGGACGCGGAAGGGGACGACTTCTTCCTCTGGGCGGCGGGCCGGCTCACGGACGAGGACGCCACCTCACGTACCACACTCCTGGCGCACTTCCGGGCCGGTTTCCTCCCCGCATGAGGTGGCAAGTACCCTCTCCGAGCGATGAGTTGATGCCTCCTCCAGAGTCTTGACTCACACAAGGAGAAACCGAACAAGACCGGGCCGCGCGCAAGGTTCGCGACCCCCACCCGGAGGTACACCATGTGCGCCCACCAGCCCCAGTGCCCGCCCGCCGAGAGCCCCGACCATCTCGCGGCCCGCGTCGTCTCCGCCCACCCCGAACAGGGCTGGAGCCTGCTGTGCAACGGCACGATCGTCTTCGACGACACCGGCGAACTGCTGCCGGACGGACGGGTGGTGGCGGTGACGAGGACCCTGGCGATGGCGGCCTGACCACACGGTCGCGCTCGGGCCCCGGTCCTGGTCGCGCTCGGGCCCCGGTCCTCTGCGTATACGTACGCGCGGGCGGGGTGCCGCAAGAGGAAGTGCCCTCACCAGGAGCCGGCCGGCCCCGAACCTCACCCCCGAGGGCGCCTCAGGGCGCGATCGCGCCGAGCAGCGCTCTGGCGCACAGGTCCCGCACCTGCTCGCGGGGCAGCAGCTCCGGCTCCTCGAGCCACTCCAGGCAGACGGTCACCATGAAGGCGAGCCAGCCGCGCACGGCCAGGCGCAGGGTGGGCAGTTCGTGGGCGGTGGACGCCGTCTCGGGGTCCGCGGCCAGGGCCTGCAGGATCTGGTCCTCGTGGGCCGCCAGGCCCTCGCGGTAGATCCTGCGGACCGTGGCGTCGCCCGTCTCCTCCGCGCGGTGGAAGGCACGGAAGCCCTCGGCATGGGATTCGACGTACGCGAGGAACGTGTCGAGGCCCCTGCCGATCTGGTCGCGCACCGGCACGCCGGGCACGGCCGCCGTCAGGCGCAGCATGCGCCTGCTCTCGCGCTGCACCACGGCGGCGAAGAAGTCGCTCTTGGTCGGGAAGTAGTGGTACAGCAGGCCGCGCGAGACCCCGGCGATCTCCGCCACGCGCTCGACCCAGACGTCGTCGTACGGATTCTGGGCGAAGAGCCGCGCCCCGGCCGAGAGCAGCTGCTCCCTGCGCTCCTCCGTGCTGAGTCTGCGGCGCGTGCGCTGCTGCGGGTTCGCGACCATGCGAGCACCTTACTTGACGTGGATTCAACAGCGGGACCAGACTGAACTCCTTATTGAATCCGCGTACAACAGGCTCAACGGGTCTGCGGCACAAGGGAGATGGCACACATGGCGCAGGTGTCGCAGACATCGCAGGTCGGAGAGGGTGCCGGGACGGCCGGTACCGCCGGGCCCGCCAAAGGGTTCCGCAGCGCCGAGCTCGGGTGGCCGCGTCTGGACCTCATCCCGCATCCGCCGCGCCGCCTGCCCCTGATCGGCGACATCCTGGGCGCGAACGTCCGCACCCCGGTGCAGGACTCGATGCGCATCGGCAGCAGCCTGGGGCCCATCTTCCGCCGCAAGGCCTTCGGCAAGGAGATCGTCTTCGTCTGGGGCGCCGAGCTGGCGGCGGAGCTGGCCGACGAGTCGCGGTTCGCCAAGCATGTCGGCCTGGGGGTCGCCAATCTGCGGCCGGTCGCCGGGGACGGCCTGTTCACCGCGTACAACCACGAGCCCAACTGGCAGCTGGCGCACGACATACTCGCGCCGGGCTTCAGCCGGGACGCCATGGCCGGCTACCACCCGCTGATGCTGGACGTCGCCCGGCAGCTGACCGCCCGCTGGGACGAGCGGGAGGCGGCGGGCCGGTCCGTGGACGTGCCCGGTGACATGACGAAGCTGACCCTGGAGACGATCGCCCGCACCGGATTCGGGCACGACTTCGGCTCCTTCGAGCGGTCCAGGCCGCACCCCTTCGTGTCGGCCATGGTCGGCACGCTCTCCTACGCCCAGCGCCGCAACGTCGTGCCGCCCGCGCTCGCCCCGCTGCTGCTGCGCGGCGCCACCCGGCGCAACGCGGCCGACATGGCCTACCTCAACCGCACCGTCGACGACGTGGTCGCCGCCCGCCGCGCCTCGCCGGGTCCCGGCGACGGCGATCTGCTCGACCGGATGCTGGAGGTCGCCCACCCCGACACGGGCGAGCGGCTCTCCGCCGAGAACATCCGCCGTCAGGTCATCACCTTCCTGGTCGCCGGGCACGAGACGACCTCGGGCGCCCTGTCGTTCGCGCTGCACTACCTCTCGCGCTCCCCCGAAGTCCTGGCCCGCGCACAGGCGGAGGTCGACGAGGTCTGGGGCGACGCGGACGAACCCGCCTACGGGCAGGTCGCCAAGTTGCGTTACCTGCGCCGCGTCCTGGACGAGTCGCTGCGGCTGTGGCCGACCGCGCCCGGCTTCTCCCGCCAGGCCCTGCACGACACGACGCTCGGCGGCGTGCACCCCGTGCGCGAGGGGGCCTGGGCGCTGGTCCTCGCCACGCTGCTGCACCGCGATCCGGCGGCGTGGGGCGAGCGGCCCGAGGAGTTCGACCCCGACCGCTTCACCCCCGCGGCGGTGCGCGCGCGGCCCGCCCATGTCTTCAAGCCGTTCGGCACCGGCGCGCGGGCCTGCATCGGCCGTCAGTTCGCGCTGCACGAGGCCACCTTGGTCCTCGGCCTGCTCCTGCGCCGCTACGACCTGCACGCCGACCCCGGCTACCGCCTGCGGGTCGCCGAGCGCCTCACCCTCATGCCCGAAGGCCTCACGCTGCGGCTCACCCGCCGCGCCACGGCCGCGTAGGGACACGATTGTCAGACCCGTGCGCAAGAGTGGAGGGTCCACCGGTGCGAACCACCGGACCGTCCGCCCCCGCGCAGAGGAGCTCTCGACATGACCAGCACGCCGACCCCCGAACTGGCCGCCGCCCAGGCCTGCTTGCGGCTGCTGCACACCGCACGTGCCGCGCTGTCCGGCCCCTCACCGGCCGCCGCGGCCTCGCTGCTCGCAGGACCCATCGCGGAGGCGGACGAAGCGCTGCGCCGCGCGGGCCTGACGGGCAACGAGGCCGAGCTCCTGAACAGGATCTACGACCTCGATCCCGGCCACCCCGATCCCCGGGCCTGCCCCGATCCCCGCCGGCGCCCCGCGTCGGCTAGTTCGGCCCCTTCGGTTCCCCAGGCTCCGGCGACTCCATCGGCTCCATCGGCTCCTTCGGCTTCCAGGTGAACTTGTCGCCGCCCACCCAGCGCACCAGGTCCGGATCGTCCACGTCGTGCACGACGACCCCCAGCTGGGCGGCCACCTCCAGGACGTCGACAAGTTCCCTGGCCTCGCCGACCACCTCGCCGTCGAGCTCCACGATGCGGAAGGGCGGTCGGCCGGGGTTGACGCCAAGGACCGTGATCCGAGGGTTCGCCATATAGAGGTTCGCGCTTTCGGTCATGTCTGGAGGCTTCCACGCTCCGGCTCCGTCATGACCATCACGACCTGCCCGTTCGGCCGCTCGGGCTACGTACCGGTCGCCTCGGGGTGCCCGACGAGCCGCTCGGCCGCCGAGCGCGCCGAGGCGAGAGCCCTCTTACGGTCGGCGCCGCGCTGCCCGAGGACGACACGGGTGCTCAGGCCGTCGAGGAGTGCGAGGAGTTCACCGGCGCGGCGCGCGGCGTCGTCCACCGCGAAGGCCTCCTGAGCCGCGCCCTGGGCGAGCAGGGCCTCCAGATCCGCCTGCCAGCCGCGGTCCAGATCATCCTGGGCCGCGCGGAGCGGTTCGTTCGCGCCGGCCCGCGCCCACAGCTCGATCCACAGCATCCAGCGCGGGTCACGCGGCCCCTTGGGCAGGTACATCCGCAGGAACCGGTCGAGCTTGCGGGCGGGCGCCGCCCGGCCCGCGAGCAGCGCCCGGCGCTCCTCGGTGAGCGCGGCCTCGCTCCAGCTCAGCGCCTCCAGGAGCAGGCGGTCCTTGCTGCCGAAGTAGTACAGGATGTGGCCGCCGCTGGTGCCGAGCCGCTCGGCCAGCGCGGACATGGTCAGCGCGGCGAGGCCGTTCTCGGCGATCGCCGTCATCGCCTCCTCCAGCATCCGGTCCCGCGCGACCTGCCCGTCCCGCCGTCGTGCCACGCCTGCTCCCGTTCCGGTCCCCGCGTCCTGCTCCACCCGCCGACCCTATCCCCGGAGGTCCGCGACCGATTTCCCGCAGGGTCTTGACGGCTCCCGGGCCCGTGGCGCATTTTGAATGCCGTTCTAGGTCATAGAACGGCATTCAAAGTCTGGGTGCCGGAGAGTGAGGTGCCCGCATGACGCGACAGGCCCCGGATACCGCTGGGACGACGGCAGCGACGACGGCGACGACGGCGACAGGAACCGGCCCCGGGATCAGCACCGGAGTCACCAGCGACGAGGTGTTCCGGGTCGAGACCCACGGCATCGACCCGATCCCGGACGAGGACCGGCACGGCAGCGCCAAGGACCTGTTCTGGCTCTGGTTCGGCTCCAACCTGACCTTCACCTACGTCATCAACGGCGCCCTCGCCGTCAGCTTCGGCCTCAGCTTCTGGCAGGCCACCGCCGTGGTCGTGATCGGCGGACTCTCCTTCTTCGCCATCAGCGCGGCAGGACTGAGCGGCATCCGTACCGGCACCGCGACCCTGGTCATCTCCCGCGCCGCCTTCGGCGTCCTCGGGAACTTCCCCGCCGGGCTGCTCAACTGGGTGGTCTCCATCGGCTACACCATCGTCAACACCGTGGTCGGCACGCTCGCCCTGGAGGCCCTCTTCACCGACCTCGGATGGACGGGCGGCGGCAACGCGGCCCGCGCCCTCGCGCTGGCGGTCACCCTCGCGATGACCTTCGCGGTGGCCATGTGGGGGCACGCCACCGTGCAGCTCGCCGAGCGCTGGATGGCGTACGTGCTCGCCGCCGGCTTCGGGGTGCTGCTCGTCTTCGTGCTGCCCGACGCCGACTTCGGTGCCGCATCGGGCGGTGGCGCGGGCTTCTCCGGCTGGACGCTCGCGTTCGTGGTGATGCTCGCGGGGCCCTTCTCGTATCTGCCGATGCCCGCCGACTACACCCGCTATCTGCCGCGGGAGACCTCGCTGCGCTCCCTCACCGTCACCGGCGCGCTCGGCGGTCTCGTCTCCTCCGTGGCGCTCGGTGTCGCGGGCGTCGCGGCCGCCACGCAGGCCGACATGACGGACGCGGTGGCGGGGGTGGAGAAGCTGCTTCCGGGCTGGTTCCAGCCGGTGTTCCTGCTGCTCGTGCTCGGCGGCTCGGTCACCAACTCGATCCTCACGCTCTACTCCTCCAGCCTCAACCTCCAGGTGCTCGGCATCCCGTGGAGCCGCGCGAAGGCCATCGTCATCAGCGTCGCCGTGACGGCGCTCGGCTCGCTCGGCGCCCTGTTCCTCACCGACTTCACCGAGTCGCTGCTCAGCTTCCTCTCGCTCCTGATCATCGTGTTCGCGCCGTGGGGCGGGGTGTTCCTCGCCGACATGCTGCTGCGCCGGTGCCGGTACGACACCGGAGCCCTGCACACGACGGGACGCGAGGGGGCCTACTGGTACCGGTCCGGTTTCCACCCCGCCGGGATGGCCGCCCTCGTCGCCGGGACGACCTTCGCCGCGCTGACCTGCGACTCGGAGCTGTGGACGGGACCGCTGGTCGCGCCCCTTGGCGGCGGTGACCTCACCTTGCTGGGGTCGGTCGTCGCCGGGCTCACGTACTGGGCGCTGGCCCGCCGCGGCGTTCCCGCGACCGGGCCTGCCTCCGCCTCCGTTTGAGGCATCCCCGCCACCCAACGAACCACCCGTACCGCCCCAGGAGTTCACCTCTCATGACCAGCACCACCTCCACCGCCCCCAGGCCCGCGGATCTCGTCCTGCGCAACGCCCGCATCCACACCGTCGACCCGGACCTCCCGTCGGCCGAGGCGCTCGCCGTCCTGGACGGGCGCATCGCATGGCTGGGACCCGACGCGGAAGCGGCTTCCTGGACCGGCGAGGGGACGCAGGTCGTCGACGGCGGCGGGCGCCTGGTCCTGCCCGGCTTCATCGACGCCCACAACCACGTGCGCCTCGGCTCCGACGACGCCTGCGTCCAACTCGCGGGCGCCCGCTCCCTCGACGAGATCCACACCCGCATCCGCGCCTGGCGCGGCGAGAACCCGGGCGCGGACTGGATCGAGGCCGAGGCGTTCGACTACTCCGCGATCCCCGGCGGTCGGATGCCGAACGCCGCCGACCTCGACCCCGTCACCGGCGACACCCCGGCCTTCGTCCTGAGCTACGACGTGCACACCGCCTGGCTCAACACGGCCGCCCTGCGCCGTCTCGGCGTCGACCGCGACCGTACGTCGCTGCCGTTCGGCCGTGCCGAGACCGACCCGGAGACGGGCGAACCCACCGGGTTCATCAAGGACTTCGCGGTCAAGGGTCTCTCCCGCGACGGCCACCGGGCGCTGCGGGAGCTCGGCCTGCCGTGGGCCTCGCCCGACCGGCAGTACGGGCGCCTGGCCAAGAGCCTGGACGACGCGATCGGCTTCGGCATCACCACGGTCGTCGAACCGCAGAACTCCCTGGACGACCTGGAACTGTTCACCCGCGCCCGCGCCGAGGGACGGCTGCGTTCGCGCATCGTCGCCGCGCTCTTCCATCCGCGCGGCACCTCCGACGCCGACCTGGACGACTTCGCGGCGGCGGCCCGGGAGTTCGCCGACGACCGGCTGCGCGTCGGGCCGCTCAAGCTGTACATCGACGACGTCGTCGAGCCCCGCACGGCCGCCCTCCTGGAGCCGTACACCGGGTGCGGGCGGCACCAGGGCGACACGTTCTACCCCGCGCACGAGTTCGCGGAGCTGCTCGCGAAGCTGGACGCCCGCGGCTTCCAGTGCTTCGTGCACGCCACCGGGGACCGGGGCATCCGCACGGTCCTGGACGCCGTCGAGCACGCCCGCACCCTCAACGGCCCGCGCGACGCCCGCCACCAGGTCGTCCACGTCGAGTGCCTGGACCCCGCCGACACCCCGCGCTTCGCCGAACTCGGCGTGGTGGCCTGCATGCAGCCGCGCCACTGTGCCCCCGAGATCGCGGGCCCCGGCCAGGACTGGGCCGAGAACATCGGCGCCGACCGGTGGCACAAGGCCTGGCCGATGCGCAGCCTGCACGAGGCGGGGGCGGTGCTCGCGCTCTCCAGCGACTGGAACGTCGCCGAGATGGACCCGATGGCGGGCATCTACACCGCCCTCACCCGTCGCCCCCTCGGCGGCGGCGAAGCCTGGCAGCCCACCGAGACACTCGACGTGGAGACGGCCGTCCACGGCTACACGATGGGCTCCGCCTACGCCAACTTCCTCGAGGACGAGCGGGGTTCGCTGACGGTGGGCAAGCTGGCCGACTTCGTCGTCCTGTCCCGGGACATCCTGCGGGTGCGCCCCGAGGACATCCCGGGGACGAAGGCGGAGGTCGTGGTCGTGGGCGGGGTGGTGACGGTCGGCTAGCCGCTGACCGGACGCCTGCGGACCAGCCGAGCCTCGACCGCCTTGAGGACCTGACCGGCACCGTCCTCCGTGCCCATCCGGCGGGAGACGGCACCGGCGGCCTGCCGGTACGAGGCCTCGCGCACCGCACGCCCCAGCTGCTCGGCGAGGCGCTCCGCCGTGAGTTCCCCGAAGGGGATGGGCCGCGTGGCCGCACCGAGACCGGCGAGCCGCGCGGCCCAGAAGGGCTGGTCCGCCATGACGGGCACCGGGATCGCGGGTACGCCCGCCCGCAGTCCCGCCGCCGTGGTGCCCGCGCCCGCGTGATGGACCACGGCTGCCATCCGCGGGAACAGGAGCGCGTGGGGCACCTCGTCGACGGTGAGAAGGTCGTCGCCGTGCGCCATCAGCCCCGCCCGCCCTTCCTGAAGGACTCCCCGCAGCCCGGCCCGGCGCAGCGCGGAGACGGCCAGCTCGCTCAGCCGCGCGCCCTCGCCCGCGGCCATGCTGCCGAACCCGATGAAGACGGGCGGTGGCCCGGCCCGCAGGAAGTCCTCGAAGAGGGCGGGCAGCGGGGTGTCCGGGTCGTGGTGCGGCCACCAGTTGCCGACGACGTCGAGACCCTCGCGCCAGTCCGCGGGCCGGGGCACCACGGCGGTGCTGAATCCGTGCAGGACCGGCCACCGGGTCTCTTCCTGGCGGCGCCGGACGCTGCCCCGCGCTACGCGGGGCAGCGAAAGGCGTGCCCGCAGGTCCGCGACCGCGTCGGCGTAGACGCGGTCGGCCATCCGCAGCGAGAAGCGGCCGAGCGCACGGTTGCCGAGGCCGCCGAGCGACCTGCCACCGCCGACCACCGGCGCGAACTCCCGTGTGGGGTGGGTGGGTTGCAGGTAGACGCCCAGGGACGGTACGTCCATGGCCTCGGCCAGTTGCCAGCCCAGGGGCGCCGTGGTGGCCGAGAGCAGCAGCACGTCGGCGCCGGGTTCCGCCGCGGCGACGAGCCCGGCCCCCAGCTCCCGTACGAACGCGGCGGCCGTGCGCATCAGCTGCCGATTTCCCCCGCCTCCCGCGTTGGTGTCGGCGGGCAGCGGACGGAAGGTGAGTCCGGCGGCCCGCACGAGCGGCGCGAAGGACTCCTGCGTGGCGAGGGCGACCTCGTGGCCGGCCGCACGCAGCCGGGCACCCAGGCCGGCGTAGGGGGCGACATCGCCGTACGACCCGGCGGCGGCCAGCAGAATTCTCATCGGCTCCCCGCCCCGTTCTCGCTCTCGCTCTCGCTCTCCCTCTCGCTCTCTGAAGCGTTGGCCCGCACAGCCGCGTGCAGGAACGCGGCGAGGCGGGGGCGCTGCTCCGACGGCGGTACGACGAGGGCGAAGGCGCGGGGGTCCTCGGCGAAGTCGTCGGCGATGCGGCGGTGCATGGCGGGCGGGCAGGGCGTGAACCAGCGGGTGATGTGCTGCCGGTGCTCCTCGGCCAGGGCCATGGCGCGCCTGCCCCCGGCGGGTTCGCCCTCGTCGTACGCCTTGACGAGTTCGGCCCGCCAGGCGGCCGCCTCGCGCATGATGCGGGCCCAGTCCTCCTTGGAGTGGGCGGCGGCGCGGCTCATCGCCTCCTGGTGGCCCGCGCTGTTCCCCCACTTGAGCCCGGCCTCGGTGGCGTAGCTCAAGTCGAAGGTGATCTCGCCGAACACCTCGAACCGCTCCTGGGGGCTGAGCCGCACGCCGGTCTGCTGCACCTCCATGGCCCGCTCGGCGACCTCCACCAGACGGCCCAGTTGGCCGATCTGCTCCACCAGCGCCTTGTGCCGCGCCCGCAGCTGGTCGAGCGCGTTGGCCTGCGGGTCGGCGAGGATCTCCGCGATCTCCTCCAGGCCGAAACCGAGTTCGCGGTAGAAGAGGATCTGCTGGAGGCGCGCCAGATCCGCCTCGCCGTACAGGCGGTACCCGCCCGGGCTGCGCTCGCTGGGCACGAGCAGCCCGGACCGGTCGTAGTGATGGAGCGTACGGACGGTGACCCCCGCGAACCCGGAGACCTGCCCCACGGTGTAACTCATGGACCTCGCCTTTCGTCGCGTACAGCCTGCGGCCTGACGCGACGTGAGGGTCAAGTCACCCGGGTCCGGTGATCGCCCCTCCCCCGTGCTCGACCGTCAGCGGCTCGAAGGCGATCCGGGTGATGGAGCCGTCGTCCGTCCACCGCACCTCGACGGTGTCCCGGGTCGCGCTCACCACGGTGGCCGTGTCCGCCAAGGCCGCGGGTTCCTGCTCCGAGGTGAGCATCGCCAGAGCCGCGTACACGGCCGTGCCCTCCACGTCGGCCGTGAGCCGTGGCAGGTGGGCCCACCGGGTGAAGGCCGTGCCCTGGGGCGCGCGCTGTTCGTCCTGGCCGGTCCAGCCGTGCAGGGGGTGGAGCGCCGAGTGCAAGGACTCTTCGGGGCCTGTCGCCCAGCCCGTGTGGGTGACGTGGGCGCCGTGCGGCGCGCCGACGACGCGGTGCACGCGCAGTTCGTGAGGGCCCTTGGCCACGGTGACGCTCTCCACGCGCAGCCCAGGCACCATGGGCGGACCGCTCACGAAGGCCGGTGTGTGCCGGGACGCGGCCCATCCCCAGCCCTCGCCCTGGCCCGCGCCCAGCGGGTGGATGCGGCAGCGGGCGCTGCGTACGCCCGCCACTTCCACGGCGATGTGGTTGTCCGCGGTGTTGCCGCGTGCCGTGGGTCCTGTCCTGGTGGAGTAGGCCTGGCGGGCGTAGAGCGGGTCCTCGTGGGACGCCGTCTCGGCCTCGTGCGGGCGTGCGTGGTCGCTGCCGTGGTTGTGCAGCCGTACGATCCCGTCGGCGCGGGTGCTCTGCACGAGCAGGCCGGGCGCGGGCAGCGCGAGGATCTGGTCGCGGGTCTCGCTGGGGGCGGGTTCCTCGGTGGCGGTCCACAGAGGGTGGGTGGCCGGTGCCAGGAGTCCGACGAACGCCTTGGACGCCCAGTACGGCGACGCGGGGCCTGAGTAGGGCTGAAGGGTCGCGTCGTGCGGGCCGTGCCAGCCGAGACTGAGCAGGCCGTCGGCGCCGACGGAGCCGCGGTCGAGGAAGTAGCGCAGCGATCCGCTGAGGATGCGGCGCGAGGTGCCGGGGGTGAGGGGTGTGTGGCCGGTGAGCGCGCCGAGGGCCACGGAGGCTCCGGCGGCGAAACGGTAGGTCAGGGAGCGGCCGAAGTGGATCGGGGCGCCGTCGGCGCCGAAGAGGAGCCCGAAGCTCTCCAGATGCTCGTGCAGGCGGGCGCCATGACGGGCCAACTCGTCCTGATCGCGGGTCAGTTGTGCGTCGAGCGTCGGGTACAGGTGCAGCGCCCAGCCGTTGTAGTGGTCGAAGGCGCGGCCGTCCCCGTCGGCGTACCAGCCCTGGCCGCGGTCCCAGGTCTCCAGGAGTGCCAGCGCCCGTTCGCGCGCTCTGGCCGTCCGTGCGTCGCCGCGGCCCACCGACTCCAGGAATCCGGCCACGGTGTAGGGGAAGAGGTACCAGTTGTTGGGCGCGGGGACGTGGCGTATCGCGCCGCGCAGCCACTGTGCCGCGCGGTCCTGTACGTCGGTGTCGAGCCGGTCCCACAGCCAGGGGCGGGTGAGCCGCAGGCCCAGGGCGACGGAGGCGGACTCGACCATCGGCTGGCCCTGGACGTGGTGGTCCAGGATCACCGGCCAGGACTCGGTGTCGTCGCGGCCGGGCGTGCGGGTGCCCGCGGCCAGCCCTTCCGCGTACCGGTCGAGCCAGCCGTGCGGGTCCTTGCCCTCGGCGCCCGCCACTCGGAACGCGGCGGCGAGCAGCGTTCGGGCGTATCCCTCCAGGCCGTCCGATCGCACGCCCGACGCGGAGGGCCGCCCCGGCAGGTCGAGCAGGGCGCCGCGCGGAGTCGCCCACTGCCAGGCGGCGCTCAGGAGACCGTCGGCCGCGGCCTCCCAGTGCTCGCGCGTGTAGCCGGTGTACGGGCTCAACTCCCGGTTGTCTTCGGGCAGTCCGGGGATGCTCATGCGAGGTAGGCCAGCCTTTCGCGTCGTACGGCGTGGGCGAAACCGTCGCCCGCGGCCCAGCGGCCGAGCTCGGCGACGGCGAGGTCGGCGAGGCGCCCCCACTCGTTGCCCTGGGAACCGGCCAGGTGGGGGGTGATCATGACGTTGTCGCACTCCCACAACGGGTGCTCGGGGGGCAGGACTTCGGGGTCCGTGACGTCGAGGACGGCACGGATGCGGCCGGCAAGCGCGGCTTCGGTGAGGGCGTCCTGGTCGAGGACCGCGCCGCGGGCCGTGTTGATGAGCACCGCCTCGTGGCGCATGACGGCGATCAGTTCGCGGCCGACCAGGCCGCGGGTGGCGGGCAGCAGCGGGGTGTGGACGCTGACGACGTCGCTGTTCGCGAACAGCTCCCTGATGCCGACCGGCCGTACGCCCAGCGCCTTGGCCTCCTCGTCGGAGACGTACGGGTCGTGCAGCAGGACCTGGAGGTCGTAGGGGCGCAGGAGTTCGATGACGCGGCGGCCGATCATCGAGGCGGAGAGGATGCCGACGCCGCGGCCGTAGTTGCCCACGCCGTGCGAGAGGCCGAGCCACTCGTCGCGGCGGCGCGTGGCCTTGAACTCCCTCGCCCGCTCCAGGACTTGCTTGCCGCTGAGCAGGATCATGGCGACGGTGTACTCGGCGACGGGCAGGGCGTTGGCCGCGGCTGCCGACGACACCTCGATGCCGCGCTCCCAGCACTCCGGGGTGATGTGACCGCGTACCGACCCGGCGGTGTGGACGACGGCCCGCAGCCGGGGCGCGGCCGCGAGCGCGGCGGCGTCCAGCGGCGGGCAGCCCCAGCCGGTGACCAGGACCTCCACGTCCCGGAGCACGGAGCGTGCCCGCTCGGTGGTGAAGTCGTCCAGGACGGTGTCCGGTTCCAGATCGCAGACCTGGCCGAGTGCGGCCAGGGCGCCGGGGCCGAGCACGGCCGTGGCCGCGTCCCGCGCCATGGCGAGCGCGGTGCGCGGACGGCGGTGGCTGCTGCCGTTCATCGGCACATTCCCTTTCACATGACTCACGTGTGGCTCACCGGTGGCTCATTTGACCGAGCCGGCGGTGAGACCCGACTTCCAGAAGCGTTGCAGCAGGATGAAGGCGAGGATCAGTGGCAGCACCGCGATGAGCGAACCGATGATCACCACGGGGTAGTACTCGGGCGAGACGGTGGCCGAGCTGTTCCAGGTGTAGAGGCCCAGGGTGACCGGGTACAGCTTCTCGTCCGAGAGCATCACCATGGGCAGGAAGAAGTTGTTCCAGATGGCGGTGAGCTGGAAGAGGAATACCGTGACGAGGCCGGGTCCCAGCATCCGCAGGGAGACGCGCACATAGGTGGTCAGCTCCCCCGCGCCGTCCACCCGGGCCGCTTCGAGCACCTCGTCGGGCACGTACCCCTGACTGAAGATCCGGCCCAGATAGACGCCGAACGGGTTGAAGAGGACCGGGATGAACACCGCCCAGAAGGTGTCGACGACACCCGTGGCCGATGCCATCAGATACAGCGGAAGGGCCAGCACCGTCTGCGGCACCATCACCGCGGCGAGCACCAGGCCGAACATCTTCTCCTTGTGCCGGAAGCGGTACTTGTCGAAGGCGTAGCCGCAGGCGACGCTCACCAGGGCGCTGATCGCGGCGCCCAGGACGGCGTACAGCAGGCTGTTGGTGTACCAGCGGCCGTAGAGGCCGCCGTCCATCGCGAACAGGTCGCGCAGGTTCTGCACGAAGGAGAAGTCGGCCAGCGTGAAGAAGTTGCTGCTGAACAGCGCGTCGCGGTTCTTGGACGCGGCGAGGACCAGCCACAGGACGGGCAGCAGGGTGTAGAGCACCGCGATGCCGACCACGGTGTTGACGACGGTGCGGCCCAGGAGGCGGGGGCGGTGCGCGGTGAGGGTGTCGGCGCTCATCGTGCGGCCTCCTTCTGGGAGCGGTTGGTCCAGCGGGTGACGCCGTAGGAGAGGGCGACCGTGCACAGGAGCAGGATCACCGAAGCCGCGGCGGCGAGGCCGTAGTTGTTGCGGGTGAAGGCCGCGTCGTAGATGTACATGCTGGGCGAGAAGCGTGTGTTGATCATCGGGGATGACTGGCTGAGCAGCATGGGCTCGGTGAACAGCTGCATCGCCCAGATCAGGGTGAACATGGCGACCATGACGATCGAGGAGCGCACCAGCGGTGCCTTGACCTGGAGCGCGGTGCGCACCGGTCCCGCGCCGTCGACCACGGCGGCCTCGATGACCTCTCGGGGCACGGCCTGCAGGGCGGCGTAGAAGATCACCATGTTGTAGCCGAGGTTGCTCCACAGGGCGATGTTCACGATCGACGGGAGCACGGTGTTCACGCCGAGGAAGTCGATGTGGATGTCGCCCTTGGAGAGCAGGTCGACGACCGGGCTGAGCCCCGGCGTGTAGAGGTACAGCCAGATGAGGGCCGCGATGATGCCCGGCACGGCGTGCGGCAGGAAGAGCCCCAACTGGGCCCAGGCGCGCAGCCGTACGACGCCCGAGTCGAGCAGCAGCGCGAGGGCGAGGGCGCCGATCACCATGAGCGGGATGTAGATCAGGCAGTAGAGGGCGACGATTCCGAGGCTGCCGAGGAAGGTCGGGTCGGTGAGGACGGCCGTGTAGCTGCGCAGGCCGACGAAGACCGTCTTCTCCGGGCCGAAGCCGAGGCCCGGCTGGTCGTCGCTGAAGAAGCTCAGCCAGACCGCGGTGGCGACGGGTATCAGGAAGACCGTCACCAACAGGATCAGGAAGGGGGTCATCAGGACGCCGCACGCCATGTGTTCACGGCGTCGCGCACGCGTGCGGGCGCCGCGTGCGGGAGCGGGGGCGTCGGCGGTGCGGGTGGCGCGGGCCGGGGGCGCGGTCGTGGTCATCGGGGGTCACCTGCCTTTCTGCTGGTGCTCGTCGGCGTACGGGGCTGCTGCGGCTCCGTAGGTTTCGGTCGCGCCGGGGCTTCGGTCCCGCTCCGGACGCTCAAGCCGGTCATGTGCTGTGCTCGGTGATGGAGAGGCCGAGCGCCTTGAGGTCCGGCAGCGTTCCGTCGTGCGCGGCGCGTACGGCGTCGATGAGCGAGCCCTTGCCGCCGCCGGCGCGGGCGAAGCCGTCCTGCATCACCTTCTGGGTGGCGGTCATGCGCGGGCCCCAGACCCAGCCGTCGCGGATGGTCTCGGCCTGTTCCTCGAAGAGGCGGTAGATGTCCTGGCCCGAGTAGTAGGTGCGGTCGAAGGCCTTGCGGCCCACGGAGACCAGGTCGGGGACGGCCGGGTACTGGCTGCTGGTGCCGCTGGAGAGACGGGCGCGCAGGGCGTCGGGGTGGGAGACCTGCCACTCGATGAACTCCATGGCGGCCTCGGGCTTCCGGCTGTCCTTGGTGACGGCGAAGGTGGAGCCGCCGTGGGTGCCGACCAGCGGGTTCTTCGGGTCCCACTGCGGGAGCGGGGCCACGGCCCACAGGCCCTTCTGTCCCGGACGTGCGTTCATCTGCGACCCCGCGTCCCAGGCGCCGCTGAGCCGGGCCAGGACCAGGCCCTCGGCGAGCTGCGAGTCGTAGTGCCTGCTCTCGCTGGCGTTGACGAAGAGCAGTTCCTCGTCGATGAGCCGCTGCCAGTAGGCCGCGACCTTCCGGGTCGGACGGTCCGTCAGCGAGACATTCCAGGCGCCGTCACGGGTGTCGAACCACTGGGCGCCCGCCTGCCACGCCCAGGCGGCGAACTGGGTGCCGCCGTCGGTGGGGAAGAGCGCGATGCGCCGGTCGGGCGCCTTGTCGCGCACGGTGCGTGCGGCCTCGGCGAACTCGTCCCAGGTGCGCGGGACTTCGATGCCGTACCGGTCGAACAGGTCGGCGCGGTAGTGCAGCACCATCGGCTCGACGTCGAGCGGGACGGTGTAGACGCGGTTCTCGAAGGTGGTGAGGGACAGGGCCTGCGGCAGCAGCTTCGCGCGCAGCCGGTCGCTCACCAGGGAGGTGATGTCCCGGGCGACACCGTCGATGGCGAAGCCGGGGACCTGGGGGTATTCGATCGTGGCGACGTCCGGGGCGTTTCCGGCCCGGGCGGCGTTGCTGAGTTTGGCGTAGCCGCCCATGGCGCCGGACGGGATCTGCTGGAACTCGACCTGGATGCGGTCGTGGGTCTTGTTGAACGCGTCGACCACTTCCTGGCTTCCGCGCAGTGCGGACCAGAAGGTGATGCGTGTGGTGCCGCCTTTGCCGCTCGACGTGCCGCCCGTGCTGCCCGAACAGGCGCTGAGCGCACCTGTCATGGGAACTGTGGCTGTCACGGCGAGCAGGGACCGGCGGCTCGGTCGACCAGGCATGGGTGCCTCCCGCGGCTCTTGTTCGGGACACGGGAATCCTGATCGCGTGAACGGTGCCGGTCAATAGACCGATCAAAAGAAACTCAAGCGGTCAAACGATCCGCAGAGGAGCGGTGGATCCACGGACCTTCAGCTCCGGCAGGAGTTGCACCCGCTGCGGCGTCCCGGCACCCGGCCCCGCCAACTCCCCCAGCCTGCGCAGCAGTAGTCCGGCCGCGGCCCGTCCCACCTCGTGCTTCGGCGGGGAGACGGCCGTCAGCGGAGTGCTGCCGAGCGCGGCCACCACGTCGTCGTACGCCACCACCGAGCAGTCCTGCGGAACCCGCACCCCGCGGTCCATCAGCTGTTGCACGAGCATCAGCGCGTCCACGTCGCCGTGCAGCACGGCGGCCGTCGCCCCGTGCTCGCGCAGCCGCGCCGCGAGGTCCAGCGGCTCGCGCACCCGGCCGGGCCCGGCGCCCTCGGCGCTGAGCATCACGCTCCAGTCCTCGACGTCGGGCCTGGACGCGGCGATCTCGGCGAAGGCCGCACGCAGCGCGCGGGCCGTCGGACTGTCGTCACGGGCGGCCAGGACGATCCGCCGGTGGCCCAGCCGCACGAGGTGGTCGACGGCGAGGTGGATGCCGTACCAGTGGTCGGTGCAGACCGAGTCCATGGCGTGCAGCGCACTGCCCGCACGCGGCCGCCGCTCCATCAGGACCGTGGGCACGCCGGACGCGGCCAGCCAGGCGTAGTCGGCCTCCTCCTCGGCCGCGGTGCGCCAGCGCGGGGCGATGAGCAGCCCGCGCACGTCCTCGGCAAGCACCCGCTCCACGAGCGGCCGTTCGGCCCCCTCGACCTGCGGTGCGATGTGCAGCGCGACCCGCATCCCGGCCTCGTTCAGGACGCCCCGGGCCCCGTGCATCGTCTCGTACAGATAGGTGTGCCGCTCGGGCACCATCAGCGCCACGGCCCCGCCGCCCGTCACCGGCTCGGCGGGCGCCGCGCCGCGCTCCACGGGCCCGACCGACCGCGCCACCCCGTGGCCGCGCCGCAACTTGCCCTCGCGGGCGAGGTCTTCGACGTCCCGGCGCACGGTGATCACCGAGACCTCGAGATCGTCGGCGAGGTCGCTCAGCCGCGCCTCACCCCGCGACTGCACGACCGCGAGTATCCGCTGCCGCCTGACATCCCTCGGCTCCCGCATGCTGCCGACCCCCTCGCGACGTACCCGTCAGGTGTTCGTTTGAGCGTTTCGCTGGAGGATATCGATCATTGCTCCGCCTGTATGCGGGTCGGCGATGTTCGTCACCGGCGATGGGTCACCGCTGTCGGTCACTGGCGGCTGAGCGAGCGCGTGATACCGGCCGCCACCGTGGTGACCAGGACCCAGCCCGTGGCGATCAGCAGATACGAGAGCCACTGGTACCGGCCCTCGGGCGCGAAGGCCTGCTCCTGACCGAAGCCGATGATCGGGAGGAGCAGGTCGAGGGTGTAGAAGACGGGGTTGAAGCCGGGGGCCTCGTCGGACTTCAGCGGGCGCGGAGGGTGCAGGGCGAAGACGAGCGCGCCGATGAGCAGCAGGACGAGCAGCCACCCCGCGGCGCGCATCGGGCGGAATCCGTAGCCGACCGTCACGTCCTGGAGGTGGCCCCAGATCCTGGCGTACGGCGGCAGGGTGCGCCGGTGGCGGCGGAGCTTGGCCAGCTGCACGGTGCGGGCGGCGGCCTCGTCGCCCACCGTGCGGTACGCGGCGGTCAACTGCTCGTAGCTCTGCGGGAGATAGCCCGCCGCCTCGCGCTCGAGCAGCGGCAGCCGCGCCTCCGCGGGCAGGTGCGGGGCGAACCGCTGGTACGCGAGGCCGTCGAGCTTGACCTCGCCGGGCCACACCTCCGGAGGGACGTGCAGCAGGTCGAACTGGGAGCGGCGCAGGTTCACGGCGCCCTGGACCGGGGCGGCTTCCCGCAGCCACAACTCGCCGACGACACAGCTGCTGGCGCGCAGCGCCGTCCCACCGGGGCGGGAGAGGCGGGCGTAGGCCAGATTGACGTGCCGCGGGATTCTGGCACCGCTCAGGTTGAGCGTGCCGCGGGCGCGCAGCCGCATGGCCCGCAGATCGGTGCCGACCGACAGGGTCTCGGCGTACAGGGCGACGCCACCGGGGGCGTTCAGCACGGCGCCGTCGAGGTTGACCTGTCCAGCGACGGTCGTGCCGTTCAGCCGGACCTGGCCGTGGGCCACCAGCCCCACGGCCCAGACATCGGCGCCGATCACCGCGTGGTTCAGCTGGAGGACCGCTTCCGCCTCCCCCTCCGGGTCCGGTGAGTCCGGCGCGGGCGGCTCGTCGGGAGCGCTCGGGGTGCCCAGCTCCGCCCCGTTCACGAAGAAGGCGCCGGCGATCTGCGCGCCCGCGAGCCGCACGGGGCCCGCTATTCGGCAGCAGCTGATCCGCAGGACCAGTTCGACGCGGAGATTTCCCGCCGTGAGGCCCGGCAGGACCGAGTCGCTGAGCACCAGGGCGCGGACCTGGGCCCCGTACAGATCCGGCGCCTCCTCGAAGTGGCAGGACCGCAGCCGTACGGGATGCTCGACCGCCCCGTACATGAGGTTGAGCCGCCCGGTGATCCGCGCGCCGGTCACCTTCATGCCGGCTGTCTCGCCCTCCCGCGTCGGCCCGTTGAGCAGCAGCGCCCGCAGCACCTCGGCGCGCACCGTCCGCTCGGGGCCCCAGGACGCGCCGGCCCGGGCGTCGTCGTCGGGGCTCTCGCGGAAGTCGACGCCCTCGCCGAGCGAGAACGCCTGCCAGACGCGGTGCTCGGCCGGTGTCAGGTCGGTGATCTCCATCGCCCGGATGCTGTCGCGGGCGCGTTCGGCCTGTCAACCACGGGCTCGGGACCGGTCGGCACCTCCTTAATTCGAAACGGGAACCATTTTCATATAGCCTCGGCACCGCACCGCCGAGACTCGGCATCGCACGCCGAGAAAGGACCCGGAACCATGGCCGTACCCAAGCGGAAGATGTCCCGCAGCAACACCCGCCACCGCCGAGCCCAGTGGAAGGCCAGCACCCCACAGCTCGTGCCGATCACCGTCGACGGCTCCGCCTACCTGGTGCCCCAGCGGCTCGCCAAGGCGTACGAGCGCGGCCTGCTGCGGCCCGAGGGCTGACCGGAGATGGCCGGACGCCTGCCGGTGACCGTCCTGTCCGGCTTCCTCGGCGCGGGCAAGACCACCCTGCTCAACCATGTCCTGGGCAACCGCGAAGGCCTGCGCGTCGCGGTGATCGTCAATGACATGAGCGAGATCAACATCGATGCCGCGCTCGTGCGGGGCGGCAACGCCGCCCTCTCGCGGACCGAGGAACGGCTCGTGGAGCTGACCAACGGGTGCATCTGCTGCACCCTGCGCGACGATCTCCTGGAGGAGGTCGACCGCCTGGCGCGAGCGGGCCGGTTCGACTACCTCCTCATCGAGTCCAGCGGCATCTCCGAGCCGATGCCGGTCGCGGCCACCTTCGCGTTCCCGCGCGACGACGGCGCCACGCTCGGCGACCTGGCCCGCCTGGACACGATGGTGACGGTGGTCGACGCCGCGAACTTCCTGCCGGAACTGGCGGGCGGGGACGGTCTGGTCGAGCGCGGTCTCGATCAGTACGAGGAGGACGAGCGCACCGTCAGCGATCTGCTGATGGACCAGATCGAGTTCGCGGACGTCATCGTCCTGAACAAGCTCGACCTCGTGGACGCACAGAGCGCCGAGCGGCTCATCGCCACCCTCTCCCGCCTCAACCCGCTCGCCCGCGTCGTGACCGCGACCCACGGCCGCGTCGATCCCCAGCAGGTGCTCGGCACCGGCCTGTTCGACCTGGAGCGGGCGCAGCAGGCCCCGGGGTGGGTGCGGGAGCTGAACGGTGACCATGTGCCGGAGACCGAGGAGTACGGGATCTCCAGCACCGTCTACCGCGCCGAACGGCCCTTCCATCCGGGCCGGTTGTGGACCTTCGTCACGGAGGGCCTGGACAGCGGGGCCTTCGGCGACGTGCTGCGGTCCAAGGGCTTCTTCTGGCTCGCCAGCCGCCCGAACGTGACCGGTTTGTGGTCCCAGGCGGGGTCCGTGGCGCGCTTCGAGCCGTCCGCGGCACGCGACGCGGGCGACCGCCACGGGCAGGAACTGGTCTTCATCGGGACGCGGTTGCGCGCCGACGCATTGCGCGCGGCGCTAGCCGACTGCCTCATGACCGAGGGCGAAGGCCGTCCGGCACCGGCGGACGACCCGTTCCCCGCGTGGGACACGTACGGCATCGACGAGGCCTGTGAGCACGAGGCCCTCGCCGTCTCACCGCAGTAGGCGCAGCAGCTGCGCGCAGGCCTCCCCCTCGTCCGTGTGCCGGGCGAGGGGGTGGTGCGTTCCGCGTTCGTACGTCCCGGTCTCCCACGCCTCGCCGTCCTCGGTTCTGCGCAGGTAGACGAAGTCGGGGGGCGTGGGGGCCGGTTCGTGGACGCCCTCGATCCAGTAGTAGCCCTCGGCGACACCGGCTGCGCGCAGCGCGGCGGGCAGTCCACGGACGTCCATCGGCGCGCTAGTCGTTCGCGGGCTCGAGGTAGCCGTGTTGGAGCAGCCACTTCACGTTCAGGCGCTGGCCCTCGCCCGGGTCCAGGAAGACCGGGTCGAGCTTGATCTGCTGGCCGCCGCCGGGCTGGGCGAACCAGGGGGCGATGCCGCCCTGCCAGACGTAGAACGGCTTGCTCACCTCGTAGACGCGGTAGTCGCAGGCGACCGCGGCGTCCCGGGTGTTGAGGTTCTGCGGGGGCAGCGCGCGCTCGGCGTACGAGTCGCCCGCGGGGGCCAGGAACGAGCCGAACTCCGACCCGAAGCGGTCGAGGAGTTCACCCTCCTCCAGCTCCTCGGGGTGCTTGTCGATCTGGCCGTTGACCGTCTCGAAGCCGTCGTTCGGCGGATACTTCCAGCTGCCCGTGTCGGCGGGGCCCTCCCAGTACTTCTTCAGGAAGGACGAGGGCGAGAGGCCGCCCGTGCGCTTCCACCCCTTGAGCAGCGGGCCGACCGGCTCCTGCCACTTCTTGGGGAGCCACTTCGGGCCGAGGCGGGCGTCCTTGTGGAACTCGCCGGTGCACGGCTCGTGCGGCGCCGAGGACGGCACCCCCGCCGACCCCGCCGACCCCGCCGTCGGCGTCGGCGTCGGCTTCTGCTCCGCCGCCGCCGCCGTCGCGGTGGGCGCGGCCGCCATCGCGGTCGCCACGCCCAGAGCGGCCAGAACAGTACGGATCCGGATCACAGAACTGCGGTCCACTCAGCAACTCCTCGCGTATCCACGGGAAACAAAGACAGCTCGCACACCGTATCCGAGCGGTGGCTGTCAGTGGTCAACTTCCGTCACGGCGAGCCAGAACCGGCCATCGGGTTTCGGGAGCCGCCGTGAGAGTGGAAGTTGGCCCGCTCCCCGGGAGAACGCGGCCTGCCGCACCGAGCCCGGCGGGAGGCTGTCGCAAGCTGCCTGGCGAGGAGCCTTTCCTATCGCCTGAGGAGCTGGTAATCGACATGCTCGGACTGTTCCCAACGCACCGCGCCGGACGCCTGCTGACCACCTTGAGCTGTGCGTTCGCCGCCGCGTCCGTCCCGCTGTTCCCCTCCGGGAACGCCTTCGCGTCGGCCGGTGACCCACCGGCCGACCGGGCAGCGGCCGCGCCGCTTCCGGGAGGCCTCGGGCCCTGCGTCCCGGGCAATTGCCCGCCGGGCCCCTACCCGCCCGTCACCAATGATCCGGTCCGGTTCCGCGACAACGCGATCAACGTCTTCGCGGGCGGCGACTTCCTGGTGCGCGGGAGCGCGGCGGAGGCAGAGGGGCGCGTCGTCGTCCTCGGCGACTTCGACCAGGACAAGGCGGCCGGGGTCAGCGCCGCCTACAACGTCGGCGAGGCGGGCGTCGGCTCCCGGGTCGCGCCGCCGATCGGCTCCGACTGGCTCACCACCGGCGGCCGCGTCACGGTCGGCGCGGGCGAGCGGCTCCTCGCCGAGGGCGGGGTCGTACGCCACGCGGGCGCGGCGAGCGGCACGATCCTGGCCCGGGACGTGACCGAGGACGCGGGCGCGGCGGCGCCGTACACCGCGCTGCGCGGCCAGCTGAACGTGGCCAGCCAGTGCTACGCGCACGGGGAGGCCGGCACGCGCACGCCGACCGGTACGGCCGTGCACGGGGGCGGCGAGACGGTGTTCACCGGGGACGGCACATCGGCGCTCCAGGTGTTCAACGTCGACTTCGACCTGGCCGGTGCGAGCGGCGGGCAGGAGGGCGTCCGGTTCGCGAACATTCCGGACGGGGCGACGGTCCTGGTCAATGTGCTGGGCACGCGGCGGGTCGTGAACACCTACAGCGGCGGCATCGACGACGCGACCGATCCGCTCAACCGGCTGCGGGAGCGCCTGCTGTGGAACTTCCCGGACGCGACGGACGTGGAGATCAAGGGCACCGGGCAGTTCCAGGGCAGCGTACTGATCGGCCAGAACGCTTCGAACACGACGGTCAGCGTGCCCGGCATCAACGGACGCTTCTTCACGACCGGTTCCCTCACCCACACCAGCTCGGCCAGTGGCGGGGGCGGCCAGGAGTTCCACAACTACCCCTTCGTGGGTGACCTGCCCGAGTGCGGGGCCGCCCCGACGGAGACGGGCGTGGTCGAGGTCGCCAAGAAGGACGCGGAGAACGGGAAGGCGCTGCCCGGGGCGGTCTTCGAGCTCTGGCACGAGACCAACGGTGTCCCCGGCGTGCAGACCTCGGGCGCCGACCCCGATGTCCAGGTCGGCGAGCCGTGCACCACGGACGCCCGGGGCGAGTGCGGCCGGACGGTGCCGCTGGGCACGTACTACTGGGTGGAGACCAAGCCCGCGAACGGGTACGACCTGCCGTCACCGGCCTCCTTCGGCCCGCTCGTCGTGACCGCCGCCAACGCGCGTGACGGCGTCAGGGTGACCGCGAAGAACAAGAAGACGCCCGCCAGCGAGACGGTGGGCTCCCTGCACGTCGTCAAGACGGACCGCACCAGCGGCCGACCGCTGGCCGGGGCCGTGTTCGAACTGTGGCGCGAGACCAACGGCAGGGCGGGACTGCAGACCTCAGGGGCAGACCCGGACACCCGCAGGGGGCAGGGCTGCGCCACGGACGGCCGGGGCCGCTGCGACTTCACCAACCAGCCGCTCGGCTCCTACTACCTCAAGGAGACCGCCGTACCGGACGGCTATCGCCTGCCCTCCCCCAAGGTCACCGGCCCCTACCGGCTGACCAAGGAGAACGCCACCGCGGGCGTCACCGTCAAGCTCAGCAATGTGCGGGACGACACGGGCAAGGGGGACAAGGGACTCAAGGGGAAGGGGCAGGGCGGCAGGGGCTGAGCCTCCATCGAGGGCTCGGTCCGAGCCTTGAGTGAGGCCCGGCACCGGCGGCTGACGGCCGGTCAGCCGCCGGTGCCGGGCTTCGTGCCCCACACGTAGATCCGGTCACCCTTGTGCAGCAATCCGTAGAGGCGTTTCGCGTCCGCCACCGTCAGGTTCACGCAGCCGCCCGATCCGGAGGAGAAGAGGTCGTGCCGGGTGCCGTGCAGGGCTTGGCCGCCGTTGAAGAACTGGGCGTAGGGCATGGGCACGTTGTAGATCGTCGAGAAGTGGTCCCGGTGCTTCCAGTAGATCCGGTGCCAGCCGCGCCGCGTCTCCAGACCGTCGCGGCCGGTGCGCACCGGCACCGGCGCGAAGACGAGGCGCTGCCCCACCTGCACCCAGAGGATCTGCCGGGTCAGGTCCACGCAGACCACGCGGTACGCCCGGGAGGGACAGCCTCGGCGGGCCGCGGGGTCGCGCCGCGCCTGGTCGGCGACGACCATCCGGTACGTGCGCAGCGTGGCGCGCCCGTCGGCGGGAGAGACGCCGAGCCGCCGCTGAAGCCGGCGGATCGCCGCGCAGTCCTCCGGCGACTGGACCCCGTCGACCGGTCTGCGCAGCTCGCGCTCCAGCTGGCGCTGGTAGGGGGCGGTTCCGGCGGTGCACGGCGGCTCGGGGCGGGCGGCTGTCGCGGCTGCCGGGGCGGCGGGCAGCGCCAGGAGCAGGACGGTCGCGGTCAGCAGGGAGCGCGGGAAGGGGGACGTGGGCATGCGAAGGCCAGGACCTGGACCAGTGAAGGTCCGGCTGCGGCTGTGGCTGCGGCTGAAGGTTCGGCTGGGGCTGCGGCGAATCATGTAATCAGATTTGCCACTTGCTCCCCTTCTAGGCTGGTCTGTTCAGGTTTCCTTCACGGTCGTCGGGCGTGTCCAGGCCGACGGGCATGCTGTCCAGAACGGTGAAACTGCGGTCGAGCCGAGTGATGCACAGCACCCGCCAGACGCGTGGGCTGCTGCGCACCAGCCGCAGGGAGCGCTGTCTCGCGATGGCCAGGCCCTTGATGCGCACCAGCAGCCGCAGGCCGCCAGCGTCCAGGAAGGACACCTGCCGCAGGTCCACCACCACATCCACGCCTGGACGGTCCAGTAACTCCGCTATGCGCGGCGTGAGTTCCAGGTCCGCCCACGCGTCCAGCTCACCGCGGAACGTCAGAACGATCGATCCGTCCACCACATGGTGGTGCAGTCCAAAGCCCGGGTCGGGCGTACCCATGGTCCACCCCCAATTCCCTACACCCCGCATACGAAGAGTTACGACAACGCGAGCGGCGCGGCCCGGAGGCCGGCGCCCGACGCCGCCGGGGACTGGGGCGGCACCGCGAATGGCACCTACATCTTGCCCGCTCAGGGCCAGTTCATACCTCAGGGTGGTATCACCGGCCACTGCACGGCGCATATGCGCAGCAAGTCGGCCATTGTTACTCTACGTAGTTAACACGTTGTACACCACGCCGATCGAGCGTTGCGCGGAGTGCAACTCGGGTTGCGCCTCTTGATCGTGGGGGTTCTGGGCATCACGCTGTCTGCCACACGCCTCACTACCGACACTTGGATCGAGGAGCGGACATGGCGGCAGGGATGAACGGCGGGTCCGAGGGACGGCCCGAAGCGAGCGGCTGGGGACGGCGCGGGTTCATCGGGGCCGTCGCCGCCACGGCCACCGCCGCCGCCTTCGCCGCACCCGCGCCCGCATCGGCGTCCGCCCTGCTCCCCGAACGGCGCCCGCGCCGCACGGGACGGCTCTTCCTCGGTACGTACACCACCCAGGACGGCGGCGGCACCGGTCTCGGCCTTGCGACGTACGACGAAGCGACCGGGCGCATCACGGACACCGGCACGCTGACCGGCGTACCCGATCCCTCTTACCTCTGCCTCCATCCCTCGGGCAGGACGCTGTACGCCGTCAACGAGCGGGAGAAGGGCGGGGTGACCGCGGTCGCGCTCTCGCCGTCGGGGCCCGAGGTCCTGGGGGCGCGCGGCACGGGCGGCGGCGGGCCCTGCCATCTGTCCGTGCACCCGAGCGGGCGCTGGCTGCTCAGCGCCAACTATCTCTCCGGGAGCGTGGCCGTCCACCCGATCCAACCCTCGGGCGCCCTGGGCGAGTTGAGCGATCTGGTCGCCCACTCCAGCCCGCCCCCGGGCCCCGGGCAGGACGGGCCGCACGCCCACCAGATCGTGACCAGCCCGGACGGCGGCCATGTGCTCGCCGTGGACCTGGGCAACGACACCGTCTACAGCTACCGCCTCGACCCGAAGAAGGGGAAGCTCACCCAGGTCTCGTACGCCACCGTGCGCCCGGGTGCGGGGCCGCGCCACCTGACCTTCCACCCCTCCGGGCGCTTCGCCTACCTGGCGAACGAGCTCGACGACACGGTGGTCGTCTGCGCCTACGACCCCGCGACCGGGCGGCTGACGCCCGGCGCTCCGCAGTCCACCGGAACGGGCGAAGGCACCAGCTATCCGGCGCAGTTGGTCGTCACGCGTGACGGCGCCTTCGCCTTCCTCGCCAACCGCGGGCACAACAGCCTGACGCGGTACGCCGTCGAAGCGGGCGGCGCCCGGCTGCGGCTCCTTGACACGGTCCCCGTCGGCGGTGACTTCCCCCGGCACATCGCCTTCTCGCCCTCGCAGCGACTGCTGTTCGCGGCGAACCAGAAGTCGAACTCGGTGAGCGTCTTCCAGGTGGGGAAGTCCGGCCAACTGCGCCTGGCGGGAGAGCCGTTCGCCGCTCCGCTGGCCGTGTGCGCGCTGCCGCTCTAGGGCGCGTACAACGCGGAGGTCGTCGACGTGCGCGCCCGCTGCCGGTCAGGGGTGGTGTAGGCGAAGTTGAGGACCGTACGACCGATGCCCGGCCTGCGCAGCGCGGTGACGTGGTGGGCCGTGGTGTCGGCCCGCAGGAGATAGCCGTCGCCACTGCGGTGGTGCGCCCGCTCGGCGGTGGCGTCGAGGGCGCCGGTGCGCGGGGTGTAGTGCAGCAGCCCGCCGTCGGCCGGGTCGGCGGGCGCCTCGATGAAGAGCACCAGGGCCAGGGGGTAGTCGTCGGTGTGGGCACCATGGGTGTCGCCGGGCCGGTGCAGGATGTTCAGGACGTGCCGCTCCAGGGGGTCGGCGACCTCGACCGCGGCCAGCGAGGAGACGTCGCCCAGCCAGGCCAGGAGTTCACGGTCGCGGTACAGGCGCGGGATCAGGGTCGACTCCCGGTCGATGGTGTGGCCGCCGAGGGTGGTCATGTGGCGGGGCGAATCGGCCGTCGCCGCCATGGCGAAGTCCCGGCGCACGGCGAGCTTCTTTCGCAGACAGCCCTCGGCGGCGAAGTGATCGCTCAGCGGCGGGGCAGGAATGGGTAAGGAAAGCACCGGGCGGACCTACCCCTGCCCGCATCGGGACAACCGCGCCGCCTCAGCCGTCGTACCCGTACGAGAGAAGGGCCCCGTCCCCGCCATGACTTCGCTTCGTCCCGCCCCCGCCTGGCTCTCCGGCGCCGTCTTCTACCAGATCTATCCGCAGTCCTTCGCCGACTCGAACGGAGACGGCATCGGTGACTTCAACGGAATCACCGCGCGTCTGGACCACCTCGCCTGGCTGGGGGTCGACGCCGTCTGGATCAACCCCTGCTTCGCCTCGCCGTTCCGCGACGCCGGGTACGACGTCTGCGACTACCTCTCCGTGGCGCCCCGTTACGGCACGGACGACGACCTGGCCAGGCTCGTGGAGGAGGCGGGCCGGCGCGGCATCCGGGTGCTGCTCGACCTCGTGGCCGGGCACACCTCCGACCGGCATCCGTGGTTCGTCGCGTCGGCCGACGACCCGCAGGACCACCGCTACATCTGGGCGCCCGAGGGCTGTCCTGACGGTTTCGTGCGGTCCCCGGGGAGCCGCCCCGGCGCGTATCTGCCGAACTTCTTCGACTCCCAGCCCGCCCTCAACTTCGGATACGCGCGCAAGGATCCGGCCGAGCCGTGGCGCCTGCCCGTCGACGCCGAGGGGCCGCGCGCCAACCGGGCCGCGCTGCGCGCCGTCATGGACCACTGGCTGCGCCTTGGCCTGGCCGGATTCCGTGTCGACATGGCGCACTCCCTGGTCAAGGACGACCCGGACCGCAGCGCGACGGCCGCGATCTGGACCGAGCTGCGCGGCTGGCTGGACACCGCCCATCCGGAGGCGGTGCTGCTCTCGGAGTGGGGCGATCCGGCCGTGTCCGTGCCCGCCGGGTTCCACGCCGACTTCTTCCTCCAGTTCGGCGGCCCCACCAACGGCGGCCCCCTGCGCTCCCTGTGGAACAACGGCGAGGGCACCGACGACACGGCGTGGGACCCCGTCGACTGCTTCTTCGACCCGAGCGGCAAGGGCTCGGCCCGTACGTTCGTCGAGGCGTGGCAGGCGGCCCATGAGGCCGTGGGGGACGCCGGGCATGTCTCGCTGCCCACCTCCAACCACGACTTCTCCCGCCTCAACTGCGGCCCGCGCACCGCCGAGCAGCTCCCGGCGGCGTTCGCCTTCCAGCTCACCTGGCCCACGCTCCCGGCGATCTACTACGGCGACGAGATCGGCATGCGCTACGTCCCGGGCCTGCCCGACACCGAGGGCAGCGTGCTCGGCCCGCGCTACAACCGGGCGGGGTCGCGCACGCCGATGCAGTGGGACGACGGCCCGAACGCCGGGTTCTCCACCGCCCCGGCCGACCGCCTCTACCTCCCCGTCGACCCCGACCCGCTCCGCCCCACCGTCGCCGCCCAGCGGGCCGACGAGACCTCGCTGCTGCACCTCGTGCACCGCCTGATCGCCCTGCGCAAGTCCACCCCGGAGCTGGGCCCGGACGGCTCGGTGGAGGTGCTGCACACCGGCTATCCGTTCGTGTACGTCAGGGGCGGGCGCCACCTCGTGGTGATCAACCCCCGCGGCGAACCGGCGGCGTTCACCACCGGCCTCGCGGCCGGGAGGGGACCGCGGGCGCTGGAGGCGGCGGGCGTGGAGGCCGCGGGCGGCGCCGTGACGGCGCGGGGCTTCGGGTACGGCGTCTTCGAGCTGCGGCATCCCCTAGCCGCCGCCTCAGCCGCCGCCTCTGATTGAGTCCCGACGGGACAGGTGTCCCATTGGGACATCACGGGTGTACAGTCGAAGACATGAACAAGGCGACGGAATCCGGCCCAGGAGCCCCGGCCCCGGGCCGGAGCGACCCGACCGGCGAGGACCGCAGGCAGCGCAAGGCCCGGCAGACCCGGGAAGCGCTCGCTGACGCGGCCATCGACCTGATCCTGGAGCACGGCCTCGCGGCCGTCACCGTGGAGGCCGTCGCCGAGCGCGCGGACGTCACGCGCCGCACCTTCAGCCGTCACTTCGGCAGCAAGGAGGCCGCGGCGCTCGACTTCACCCGCGCCGACGGCGACCGCATCAACGCCGCCCTGCGCACCCGCCCCGCCGACGAGCCCCCGCTGGCCGCCTATCGCGCGGCGGTGCGGGAGTGGCTCGCCGACCCGCGGACCCCGGGGCTGCATCGCAGGTCCCGCACGCGGGCGCTGCTGGCGCTCGTCGACACGGAGCCCGCGCTGTTCGCCGCGTACGAACGCGTCCGGGTCGACGCCCAGGACGAGTCCGTCCGGATCATCGCCGACCGGCTCGGCACCGACCCCGTCCGGGACCAGCGCTCGGCCGTCGTCGTCGGCGCCGCCGCCGGAGTGCTGACCGCCGCCCTGCGCAGCTGGGCGCGCGGCGGGCACGAGAACGACGCAGACCTCACCGCGCATGTGGAGCGGGCCTACGCCGTTCTGACCGAGGAGGCCGCCGTCGCGGCCCCCCACATCGGATGAGGAAAGTGAAGAGCACCATGAGCACCACCCCCGCCACCACCGTCCCCGACTACGCCACCGAGTTCGCGGGCAAGACCGCCCTGGTCACGGGCGCCGCCTCCGGCATCGGCCTGGCCACCGCCCGTCGCCTGGGCGCCGGTGGGGCGAACGTCGTCATCGCCGACCACAACGCCGAGGGCGCCGAGAAGGCCGCCGCGCAGCTGCTCGCGGAGGGCATCAAGGCCGCCGCGGTCGCCGTGGACGTCACCGAGCCCGCCTCGGTCGAGGCCGCCGTGCGGTTCACCGTCGACACGTTCGGCGGGCTGGACCTCGCGGTGAACAACGCGGGCATCGGCGGGGAGAGCAAGCCGACGGGCGCGTACGACATCGATGTGTACGACCGCGTGATCCGCACGAACCTCGACGGCGTCTTCTACTCGATGCGCTACGAACTGCCCGTCCTGGAGGCCGCGGGCGCGGGCGCCATCGTGAACGTCGCCTCGATACTGGGCTCCGTCGGCTTCGCCGGCTCCCCCGCCTACGTCGCCGCCAAGCACGGCGTCGTCGGCCTCACCAAGACCGCCGCCGCCGAGTACGCGGCCAAGGGCGTCCGCGTGAACGCGGTCGGCCCCGGCTTCATCGAGACCCCGCTCCTGCAGAACATGGACAAGGAGGCGTACGACGCCCTCGTCTCCCTGCACCCGGCGGGCCGCCTCGGTCACTCCGAGGAGGTCGCCGAGCTGATCGTGTTCCTGCTCTCGGAGCGGGCCTCGTTCATCCACGGCAGCTACCACCTGGTGGACGGCGCGTACACCGCCCGCTGATCCCCCGCGGTCGCCATCAGGTCTACGGCTTGGTGAAGTCGACGTCCTGGGCCCTCGCGACGATCTCGACCTCGTCGCCGAGGGCCCATTCGGCGACCCGGGACACCATCGCCGCCGGGACCATCTCGCTGATGCCCTCGGCGGCCGGGATGTCGTACGTCGCGTGCGCGTCGTGCGGCAGGACGACACGGAAGTCCAGCTCCAGGGCGGTACGCGCGGTCGCCAGCACGCACATCTCGGACTGCACCCCGCAGATGGCCAGGTCGTGCACGCCCGCCTCGGCGAGCAGTTCCGCGAGCCCGGTCTCCTCGAAGCCGTCGTCGACGCTCTTGCGCAGGACCTTCTCGCCCCGGTCGGGGTCCGTGGGGAGGTGGATGCGCCAGCCGGGGGTGCCGGGTTCGTCCACGCTTCCGGGCTCGCCGTCGTTCTGGAGCTGGACGACGAGGGCGCCCGCCTCGCGGGCCCGCGTGATCAGGTCGGTCGTCCGGTCCAGGACGCGGGCCGCTTGGGGCACGGCGCCGTCCCCGGTGACGAAGGCGGACTGCATGTCGACGACGATCAGTGCCTGGACGGGTTTCGTGGGAGATGCCGATGACTCACTCATGGTCCACCAGTCTGCCGTTCGCCATGATCAGGCGGACATCGCCCAGGGCCTCCACGTCGGTGAGCGGGTCGCCGTGCACCGCGATGAGGTCGGCGCGGTAGCCCGGCGCCAGGCGTCCGACGTGGTCGGCGATGCCCAGGGCGTCGGCGGCCTCCGTGGTCGCCATGTCGATGACGCGGCCCGGTTCGATCCCCAGGTGCTGGTAGAAGCCGAGGCTCTGGGCCAGGCCGTCGCAGCCGGCCCGCTGGACGCCCGCGTCCGTCCCGGCGATCAGCCGTGCGCCGTGCTCCGCCATCGTGCGGACCTGGTCGAACATCTCCTTGGCCCGTTCGGCACCGAAGAACATCGGCAGCATCCGCCAGTTCGGGCTGACGGTGGGGCAGATCCGGATGCCCTTGTCGACGATGGCGTCCAGGACGTCCTCGCGCAGGCCGAGGCCCTTGCGCGTCATCCAGGTGCAGTGCTCGATGGTGTCGACGCCCGCCATGACGGCGGCCACGATCCCCGCGGTGCCGTGGGCGTGGGCGGCGACCGGCAGCCCCGCCCGGTGCGCCTCACGGACGATCACACGGATCTGGGGGGCGTCGAACTGGGCCTGCCAGGTGGCGGGGCCACCCCGGGTGAGGCCGCCGCCGGTGGCCATGACCTTGATGACGTCAGCGCCGAGCTCGGCGTTGCGCCGCACCAGGGCGCGGATCTCGTCCTCCCCCTCGACCTCACCGCCCAGGAACCAGCAGTGGCCGCCTTTGGTGGTCAGGGGCGTGGTGGCGGCGACGATCCGCGGGCCCGGCACCCGGTGAGCGGCGATCGCATCACGCAGCCGCAGGGTGAGACGGCCGCGGTCGCCCAGGTCGCGCACCGTGGTGACACCGCTGCGCAGGAACCGCAGCGCCCGCTCCTCCATCGCCGCCATGAGGGTGGTGTCGCTGTGCGCGTCCAGGACCGCGACGGGGTCCTTGCTCGCGTCGAAGACCAGGTGGACGTGGGCGTCGATGAGTCCGGGCAGCACCGTGGCGTCGGGCAGCGCGTACCGCTGCGACACGCCGCGTGCCAGGGGCTCGACATCGGCCCGGGCGCCCGCGGCGACGATGTCCGCGCCCTGGGTCAGTACGGCGCCGTCCGTGACGTACCGGCCGCGCGGCCCGGTCAGAACCCGCCCTGCCGTCAGCAGCGTCTGGCTCGTCTGGCTCATCTCTGCCTTTCCCGGAAGGAGTTGGAGGAGCTGGCGGTGGTGCCGGCCTCCATCGTCCGTCATGGGAGGGCGAGTGGTCCGTCGAAGGAGGGCAGAAGGTCACTCACGGAAAGGCGGGACGGGATGTTCGCGCGGCGTCCCGGGGGTACCCATAGCCTGGGCCGAGTGCCCGCACGGGATGTCTCGGGACGTCGCAGGACGGAGGTCAAGGTCTGATGAGCACGGAAGTCACGGTCCTCCTCGTTGCCGGCGCGATCCTGGTGGCCGCCACACTCGCGGTCGCGATCGCGCTGCTCGTACGGCTGATCCGCACGCGCCGGACGCTGCGCGCGGCGGGGCTGCCGGTCGAGCGCCAGTGGGTGTTCTGGGGCGCGGTCGCCTATCTCGTCCTGCCGGCCGATCTGCTGCCCGACCCGGTCTTCCTCGACGACATCGGGGTGCTGGTGCTGGCGCTGCGGTCGATGCGGTCGGCGAATTCAGGCGTCGGGAGCCGAGGGGCGCAGTAGGGGTCGGCGCAGGTGCCGGGCTTTGGTCAGCAGGAGGTGCATGCGTTCGGTCACCTGGGTGACGTCCTCGACGGGCTCGTCGAAGGCCAGCCGGACGTCCGCCTGGCTGCGGGCCTTCTCCAGGCGCAGCGTGAGGGCGTAGCGGTCGATGGCGAGTGGGCGTACGCGCACCACGCCGTGCAGGCTGTCCGAGCACACGAGCCGGGTCAGCTGCTCGACGGCGTCCTCGTGCGCCTCGGCGAGGTGGGTGAGCAGCCGTGCCTCGGCCTCGGCGAGCGGGTCGGGTGCGGCCAGGGCGAGTTCGTCGAGGTCGATGCCGATGCGGCCGCCGGTGGAGTCGTGCAGCACGGCGCAGGTCGGGGCGAAGACGAATCCCTCGCCGTCGGGCACCAGTGACCCCGAGAGCCACAGCCGGGCCCGGATGCGGTCCCTGACCGGGACGGGGGCGACATCGGCGAACTCCACCAGCGTGGAGGGTTCGCCGCGCGGTGCGCAGATCATCGCGGTGGCCAGCGCGCTGTCCGGGGGCGGTGACAGCAGGAGGATGCCCTCCGGCGTGACGCTGTGCGCGCCGACGAGTTCATCCCTGCCGATCTCCGTGGTCACCGCACAGGACCAGGCGGTGGTGAGCAGTGAGCGAGCGCGTGCCGCTGCAGTGGGCACGGTCGTGCTGGCGTGACGGACACCCATCCTTCAACCTCCATTAGGTAAGCCTTGCCTAACTTATCGGAGATCGTGGATCAGGGCCAGTACGCGGAAGGCCCCGCGCGGCGAACCACGCGGGGCCGGTCGGACGAACCGGGCAGGAGCCCGGTCGCGTACGTCAGTTGACGCGGCCGGTGGCCGCGGGTGGTGCGGTCGGTGGCCTCGTTCGGCGCGGTCAGTGACCGCGGGCGATCCACTCCTCCAGGTGCGGCGCCTCCGCGCCCACGGTCGTGCTGTCGCCGTGGCCGGTGCGCACCTCGGTCTCCGGCGGCAGCGTCAGGAGCCGGTCCCTGATCGAGTCCACGATCGTGGGGAAGTCGCTGAACGAGCGGCCCGTGGCGCCGGGCCCGCCCGCGAAGAGCGTGTCGCCGGTGAAGACCGTGGCGAGCGCGGGCGCGTAGAGGCTGACGGCGCCCAGGCAGTGGCCCGGGGTGTGCATGACGTGCAACTGCGTGCCCGCCACGGTGAGTTCCTGCCCGTCGGACAGCTCGCCGTCGGGGGCACGGTCGGGGTGGGTCTGCTTCCACAGCTCCGCGTCGGCGGGGTGCAGCAGGATCGGCGCGCCGGTGCGGGCGGCGAGCGCGGGGGCCGCGTCGATGTGGTCGTCGTGGGCGTGCGTGCACACGATGGCGACGACCCGGCGCCCGCCCACCGCGGCCGCGATGGCGTCCGCGTCGTGCGCGGCGTCGATGACGACGACCTCGCTGTCGTCGCCCACGATCCATACGTTGTTGTCGACGTCCCAGGTGCCCCCGTCGAGGGAGAACGTGCCCGAGGTGACCAGGTGGTCGATGCGCGCGGCCATCAGAGGACCACCACCGAACGCAGGACATCCCCGTGGTGCATCCGCTCGAACGCCTTCTCCACGTCCTCCAGCGCGATCGTCTCCGTGACGAACGCGTCCAGGTCGAGGCGACCTTGCTGATAGAGGTCGATGAGCATGGGGAAGTCGCGCGAGGGCAGGCAGTCGCCGTACCAGCTCGACTTGAGCGCGCCGCCGCGTCCAAAGACGTCCAGGAGCGGCAGGTCGATGCGCATCTCCGGTGTCGGCACCCCGACCAGGACGACCGTGCCCGCCAAGTCGCGGGCATAGAAGGCCTGTTCGTAGGTCTCCGGACGGCCGACCGCCTCGATGACCACGTCCGCGCCGTTGCCGTCGGTCAGCTCGCGGACCGCCTCGACGGGGTCGGCCGAGCGGGAGTTGACGGTGTGCGTGGCGCCCAGGCCCTTGGCCGTCTCCAGCTTCTTGTCGTCGATGTCGACGGCGATGATCTTCGCGGCTCCGGCCAGGCGCGCGCCCACCACCGCCGCGTTGCCCACACCGCCGCAGCCGATGACGGCGACCGAGTCGCCGCGGCCCACGTTGCCCGTGTTGATGGCGGCGCCGATACCGGCCATGACCCCGCAGCCCAGGAGCCCCGCCGCGGCGGGCGAGGCGGCCGGGTCGACCTTGGTGCACTGCCCGGCGGCGACCAGGGTCTTCTCCGCGAAGGCGCCGATGCCGAGCGCGGGCGAGAGCTCCGTGCCGTCGAGAAGGGTCATCTTCTGCTTGGCGTTGTGCGTGTCGAAGCAGTACTGGGGGCGACCGCGCAGGCAGGCGCGGCACTGGCCGCACACCGCACGCCAGTTGAGGATCACGAAGTCGCCGGGCGCGACCTCCGTGACACCGTCACCGACCGACTCGACGATGCCCGCCGCCTCGTGGCCGAGGAGGAAGGGGAAGTCGTCGTTGATGCCGCCCTCGCGGTAGTGCAGGTCGGTGTGACAGACCCCGCAGGCCTGCACCTTCACCACGGCTTCCCCGGGCCCCGGATCCGGCACGACGATCGTCTCGATCCGTACCGGCTCGCCCTTCGCGCGCGCGATCACGCCCTGTACCTGCTGCGCCATGAGGTCAGCCCTTCTTTCTTCCGGCGTTGCTTGCTCGTCCGGCAACACATGTTCTTCCCGCATCCTCACAGACCGGGCCCGCCCGCGACGACCCCGGACGCACGGGTTCCGATCTCCGGTGCGTTCCCGGTTCCGATCTGTGTTCCGATCTGTGCGGCGAGATCGCCGCCTAGGGTGGGCGCGTGCGCGATCTCGCTGCTCAGGCTCTCCTTCCGGTGAACGCGACGCTCGGCGTGGCGCTCCTCGTCCTGCTGCTCGCCGCGGCCACGACCGCCGCCGTGTTCCGCCTCTCCCCCGACGGCTCGCACGGCAGGGCGCGGGAGATCCTCGTGGCCGGGGTGCGGGCGGCCGTACAGCTGGGCGTGGTGTCCCTGGCGATCGGCTGGGTGATCCACCACGTCGTGGCGCTCTTCGCCTTCCTGCTCCTGATGTTCGCCGTCGCCGCGCGCACCGCCGGGCGCCGCATCACCGCCAACGGCAGCTGGTGGTGGGCGGCGCTGCCGATCGCGGGCCCGGTCGTCCCGGTGGTGACCTGCCTGGTCCTTGCGGGACTCCTGCCGGTGCGCGGCATCGCCATGATCCCCGTGACGGGCATCCTGATCGGCGGCGCGCTGACCGCGACGGTGCTGGGCGGGCGCCGGGCCCTCGGCGAACTCGACTCCCGCCACGGCGAGTTCGAGGCAGGTCTGGCCCTCGGCCTGCTCGACCGGGACGCCCGACTGGAGGTGATCCGCCCCGCCGCGTCGGACGCCCTGCTCCCCGGCCTCGACCAGACCCGCACGGTGGGCCTGGTCACGCTGCCCGGCGCCTTCGTCGGCATGCTCCTGGGCGGCGCGTCACCCGTCCTGGCGGGCGCGGTGCAGTTGTTCGTCCTGATCGCCCTCATGGCGGTCCAGGCGATCGCGGTGGCCACGACCGTCGAGCTGATCGCCTGCGGCCGCCTGAACCGGCGAGCCATCATCTGATGGCAACCATCTTGGAACGACGAGGGGGGACCATGTCGCTTGCAGACCAATTGCCGGCACTGATCGGCGTCGTAGTGGGTTCCGTGGGTTCCTACGCGGCCCAGAGCCTGACCGAGCGGCGGAAGTGGAAGATACAGAAGCTGGAGCGGTGGGACGAGAAGCGGTTCGAGACGTACAGCCGCTACGGAAACGTCCTCAAGGCGCAGCTCCGGATCGCGTGGCGCATCGGCGCGGCCCTGGGGTACGCGGACGTGACCGACCCCCTGGAGCCGGAGCGCGGCTTCGCCGACCTGGCCGAGGCCGAGTCCCAGCGCGCGGCCGAATGGGAGTCGATGCTGCTGGTCGGAGACGCGTCCACGATCGCCGCGGCCCGGAAATGGCACGAAGCGGTATGGGGCATAGAACTACTCGTACGGGAAGGCGTCAGCGCACCGAGCGACTGGACCAAAGCACACCAGATAGCCAGTGCGGCACGGGACCAGTTCTACGAAAGGGCACGCACCGACCTCGGCATCGGCGGAGCTCCCCCGCCCTCGGGACAATGGCCACGCCAATGGCGCGCCGAACTGTCGACGTAGGCGACGCAAAGGCCGCGGCGTCCGAAGCGTAGGCTCCGGATCATGTCTGTCTATGACGCAGTAAAGATCGAAAGCCTGCAAGGCGGTCCGGCGAACCTGGATCAGTACCTCGGCAAGGCCGTCCTGATCGTCAATGTCGCCTCCAAGTGCGGGCTCACCCCGCAGTACGCGGGTCTGGAGCGGCTGCACGAGCAGTACGCGGGCCGTGGCTTCACCGTGCTCGGTGTGCCCTGCAACCAGTTCATGGGCCAGGAGCCCGGTACGTCGGACGAGATCGCCGAGTTCTGTTCGGCGACGTACGGCGTGACGTTCCCGATGACCGAGAAGGTCGACGTGAACGGCGACGACCGGCACGCGCTGTACGGGAACCTGGTGGGCACGGCGGACGCCGAGGGGCACACCGGCGACGTCCGCTGGAACTTCGAGAAGTTCCTCACTAACGCTGACGGCGACGTGGTGGCCCGCTTCGGTCCGAAGACCGAGCCGGACGCTCCCGAGGTCATCGCCGCGATCGAGGCGAACCTGCCGAAGTAACCCCTACGGCCTCGTCCTCGCGCGGCGCTACGCAAGGCCCGCGAGGGCGTCGGCCTCCGCGCTGCCCTCCTCGGCCCTGAACACGTGCACCACAAGCCCCGTCTCGCGGGGCGCGGCCGGCACGTGCAGGGGCTCGCAGTCCAGGGTGAGCAGCCCGGCCGCCGGGTGCCTCAGCCGCCTGCGGACCGCCGCGCACATCAGGGCCTCCCCGATGCCCCAGATCCGCCGGAACTCGGGGCTGAGCGTGGCCAGTTCGGTGACGATGGCGGGCGGTATCCACGGCCGCCTGACCTGCCGGAGGACCGGTTCGCGGCGGCTATTTGAAGGCGGCCCCGTTCCGCGCCGCCCACTCGGCGAACGTGCGGGGCGCACGGCCAAGGACGTGCTCGACGTCAGGGCTCACCCGCTGCTCCTCGGGGAACGGAGTGCCCAGGATGGCCAGCGTGGCGTCCACCACCTGCGCGGGCATGAACCGCACCATCTGCGCCCGTGCCTCCGCCCGGCTCTGCTCGACGAACCGCACGGGCTCGCCCAGCGCGTCCCCGATCGCCGCCGCCTGCTGCCGGGGCGTGACGGGCGCCGGGCCGGTCAGTACGTACGTCGCACCGCCGTGGCCGCCGTCGAGCAGCGCGGCGGCCGCGACCTCCGCGATGTCGAGCGGATCGATGACCGGCAGCGCGACATCGCCGAACGGCGCGGCCACCTCCCGCCGCTCACGGACCGCATCGGCCCACTGGTAGGCGTTGGAGCCGAAGCCTCCCGGGCGCAGCACCGTCCATTCCAGGCCCGACCGCTTGACGGCGTCCTCGAACACCGGCGGGTGCCGCAGCGACCCGACGCCCTGCGAGGACAGCAGGACGACCCGCCGGACGCCACTGGACCGCGCGGCTTCGAGGGCGCCGTCGATGCTTCCGCCGCCGAGCACCAGGTCCCCGGAGGTCAGCAGGAACAGCGCGTCGGCGCCGTCGAGCGCGGGTTCGAGGCCCGCGGGGTCGGCCACGTCGGCCTGTCGATGCAGGACGCCTTCGGGTACGTCCGTCGCCGTTATCCCGCGCGAGACGGCCGTGACCTGTTCACCCGCCTCGGCGAGGGCCCGTACCAGCGGCCTACCGACGTTGCCCGTCGCTCCGGTCACCACGATCATTCTCGCTCCCATGAGTCGTTCTCCCGAGTCGTTGTGCGCTGAGTGCGCTGAGTGCGCTGACTCGATGGAAGCTATCCGCGCAGGTGCAGTAGGTACCTAGGGGAAAGTATTGGGGAGAGGGGGTTTTCGTGACCGAGCTCACAACTCCCTTGGCGGGTGGGCCCGTACGCAACTATCCGTACGTCTTCCTCCAGCGCACCCGGTGCCGGTTGTCCCCCTGGCCCGCGCCGCCGAGCCCGATCAGTGACTCCAGCGCGGCCCCGCTGTTCCACAGGCCCACGTGGTCGCGGTGCAGGGTGGCGATGCCGTTCCCCGTCGCGAAGGTCTGGGCCTGGCGGCTGAATCGCGCGGTCGTCACGCAGATCGCCACATCGGCCCCGAAGTGCACGCGGGAGCCCAGGAGATCGCGCAGATCGCGTGCGGCGACGGTGCGGCTCGGTGCGTACCGCTTGCACTGGATGATCATGGACCGGCCGTCCGGGAGCCGCCCGACCACGTCGGCGCCGTTGTCCCCCGCCCCGCCCACGCGGCGTACCTCGGCGCAGCCGTCCCTGCGGCAGAGTCCGGCGACCAGCTCCTCGAACCGGGTGCCCGTCATCGCGTCCACCTCGGCGAGCGTCCGGTGGCCCGCGCGTACCGCCTCCTTCTCCCGCCAGGCCCGATCTCCCCGGCGTGCCTGGCGGTCCGTGCGCCACAGCCACCACAGCACGGCGCCGAGAAGGCCGAGGATCAACGCCCCGGCCACGTAAGGCCGCAGGGGCGACCAGAGCAGCATCAGTTCCAGGGCCAGGATGCCGCCGAACACCGCCACCGGCTTCCACAGCGCCTTGTGCCGTTTCCGCACCGCGCTTCGCCGTCCCCGTCGAGCGGCCATCCGAGCCCCCTCCGCCGTCCCTGCCCAGCAGTGTGGGCAAGGACGGCGGGTTCGGGAAGAGCGCACGCGGGCACGGTCCGCGACCGCCCCCGTACATCCAGCCGGACCAAGCTGACCTGCGGTCTTCGGGCGGCGCTCATACGGTGGCTGAATGGTCATCAGGTACCTCCCGCGCTCCTCATCCGTCCGCACCGCGGCCCTCGCGGTCGCCGCCCTGGTCCTCCTGCCCACACCCTTCTCGGCCGCCGCGGCCGAGCCCACGCCCCCGGGGCCCGGTCCCGCGTACTCCTCCGACCTTCTCGACCGGCCGGGCATCCAGGCCCGTCCCGGCGCCGGCGCCCCCGCCGTCCCCGCCGACGTCTCCGCGCTCTCCTGGGTGGTGGCCGACGCCCGTTCGGGCGAAGTGCTCGCGGCCCGGAACGCGCACCGTCAACTGCCGCCCGCCTCCACCCTGAAGTCGCTCTTCGCCCTCACCGCGCTGCCCCACCTGGACGCCGTCGCCCGGCACCGGGTCACCCAGAGCGAGCTCGACGGCGTCGGTGACGGCAGCAGCCTGGTGGGGGTCGAGGCGGGACGCAGTTACAGCGTGGCCGACCTGTGGCGGGGGGTGTTCCTCAGCTCCGGCAACGACGCCGTGCACGTGCTCGCCAAGCTCAACGGCGGCTGGCAGCAGACCGTCCGTCAGATGCGGGCCAAGGCACGCGCGCTGGGCGCCCGCGACACCCATGTGGTCTCGCCCGACGGTTACGACGCGGCCGGGCAGGTGTCATCCGCGTACGACCTGGCGATCTTCGGCCGGGCGGGGCTCGCGGACCCGGAGTTCGCCCGCTACTGCTCGACGTCGGTCGCCAAGTTCCCGCACGGCAACTGGTCCTACCCCATCCAGAACACCAACCGCCTGCTGACCGGCGCCGACGGCGTGGCCCCCTACCCCGGCCTGCTCGGCATCAAGAACGGCTACACCAGCCACGCGGGCAACACCCTCATCAGCGCGGCGCAGCGCGGCGGCCGCACCCTCGTGGTGTCGGTGATGAACCCTCAGGCGAGCGGCGGATACCGCGTGTACGAGGAGACCAGGTCGCTTCTCGACTGGGGGTTCAGGGCCGCCGGGCACGTCAGGCCGGTGGGTTCGCTGCTCCCCAGGAGCGAACGGCAGGGCACGGCGCAGGGCCCCGCGCCCGCCGCCGAGCCCGTCGCCACCTCGCACGACGCGGACGGCCCGGACTGGACCGTGATCCTTCTCGCCGCCGCGGGTTCGGCGGCTCTGGCGGCCGGTGCGGTGGTGGTCCGGCGGCGGAGGGCTCGCGTCTACCGCTTCTCGGGGCGCCAGTAGCCGAGCGCGTGCACGCGCTGCTTCGGGATCGCGAGATCCTTGCGTACGTAGGAGGCGAGGGCCCGGGTCGTCGTCGTGTCGCAGGTGATCCATACGTACACGTCGGCCCTGTCGCCGTCGTTCTCGATCAGTGCGGGCAGCGCCGCCTTGACCTCGTCGACCAGGTGACTGCCCGCGTCGCGTCGCTCCACCCGGTGCAGGTCGTGCAGGGCCGGGTCGAGGCGCAGTTCGAGGTCGTGGTCCGACGCGTGCTGCGTCTCCAGCCAGACGGTCGCCGGCACGTCGGGCATGGCCGTCAGGAGCGAGTTGACGGCCGGGACCGCCGCCGTGTCCCCGATCACCAGGAGCCGCGTGGGCAGCGGCTCGGGCACGTCGAAGCCGGTGCCCTGGAGCGTGGCCTCGATCCTGTCGCCCGGCCCCGCCTTGCGCGCCCAGTCGCTCGCGCGGCCGTCGTGCAGGGCGAACTCCAGGCTGAACGTCCCGGCGGCGGGGTCGGGGTCCACCAGGGTGTAGGCGCGCTGATGATGCTTGCCGTCCGCCTGGTCGATCCACAGGCGGACCCACATCGTCGGATGCACTCCGGTCAGCGCGAGCATGCCGCCGTCCGTGAGGTGCAGGCGCCGGTAGTGCTCGGTGACGTCCTCGGCCCCGGTCACGGTGAACTCGAAGTCCTTGCCGCGGAACAGCTTGAGGACCACTCCCTCCCAGCCATGCCCCATCGGATTCCCCTCCCCTGGGCGGCCGAAAACCACCCACCATGATTAAGTTAGGACAGCCTAACCTAATGGCGGATGGGTGTGTACGGCGCGCTCAGACTCCACCCAGCAGACGGGCCAGATCCTGGTCCAGGTCGAGCCCCGCGACCTCGCGCCCCGCACCCACGACCGCGTAGGTGCGCACCAGGAACCGCTGCAGCACGGCTCTGTCGAACTGCACCAGGGCAAGACCCTGCGGCGCATGGAACTCGAGAACCGTGCGCGCCCGCCCGCACGGCCAGATGTGCACGTCACCGCCGCCCGCGGGGGCGCGAAGGCCCTCTTCGAGGAGCTGGCGGGCGAAGATCCAGGTGACCTCCGCGCCATCGAGGGAGGCCTCCGACGGGAAGACGATCTGGACAGCCAGGGGGTCGTCGGCCGCATAGCGCAGGGTCACGGGCAGCGCGCGCTCGCGCCCCTCGGGGGCGACCAGACGGGCGCGGGCGGGCTGCTCAAGGGTGACGGCCATGATCGGACTCCTCTGCTGGCGCAGCTCCCGCTGCGCACTCTGCTTTCTTCCGTGCCTGTTCGAGTCCGCGACCAGGGGGTTCATTACGCGCCACACGGGACAATCTCTGTGACGTACGCCACTCCAGCCTCACAAGTCGGACATTTAACACCTAGGCTCTGGAACTCGTCCGAACCACCCGCAGTGGGACCGGGAGAGTGCTCTGCCATGACCGACGTATCCGCCGACGCATCCGCCGACGGGCCCGTCACGACGCCCGCCACGGCCACGTACTCCCGTATCTACGAGGAGGAACAGCCGCGCCTCGTCGCCTACGCGCGCTCGCTGACCGGCAACGCCTGGGTCGCCGACGACCTCGTCGCCGAGGCGCACTTCCGTGTCTGGCGGCGGCTGTCCGCGGGTCACGAGATCGAGAACGTACCGGCGTACCTCATGACGACCGTGCGGAACCTCGCGGTGACCGTGGGCCGCGGCTCCGCGCGCGAGACGCCGCATGATCCGCATGCCCCGGAGTCCGTCGAGGCCGTAGAGGCCTTCGGTGCCTTCGATGGAGTGGCAGGCGTCGGTGATGACCCGGGTGACCGTGTCTCCTCCGTGGATCTGCTCGGCCGGGTGCTCGGTCAGCTGCCCGAGCGCTGGGTGAAGGCACTGTGGCTGGCCGAGGCGGAGGGACAGCCGCTGGAGACGGTCGGCCGCAGGATCGGCGCCGGGCAGGGTGCGACCGCCGTCCTGCTCCACCGGGCCCGCGAGGGGATGCGGCAGGCGTTCCTGCGCGCGCATCCCGGCACGCCGGAGGACCCCGCGTGCGAACAGCACTGGGACCGCATACCCGGCCACATACGCGGCGAGGCCTCCGCCCGGCAGTCCGAGCGGCTCCTCGCCCACCTCGACGGCTGCGCCGACTGCCGGGGCAGGCTCGCGCTGCTCGCCCGCGCGAACGACCGGCTGCCCGCGCTGGTCGGTCCTGCGCTGCTGATCTTCGTTCTGGGTGGTGCGGGGAAGTTCCTCGTGCCGCTGGCGGCGGGTTCGGTGGGGGCAGGTTCGGTGGGGGCGGGCTCCGCTGCCGGCTCGGGTGGGCACGGCGGCTTCCTGCACGGCATACGTCATGCCCTCACCGGAGGCGGCAAGCTGCCCGTTGCCGCGGTGGGAGCTGTGGGGGCGTCCCTGGTGGGGGCGGCTGTGGCGGCGGGGCTTCTGCTCGGGGGGTCGGGGTCGGGCCACGCGGTGCCGCCGCAGCGAGCCGCTTCTGTGGAGAGGGGGGTGCCGGAGCAGGCTCCGGCGCCGGTGGCTCCCGCAGCTCCGACGGCTCCCGCAGCTCCGGCGGCTCCTGCGCCGGATACGCCGGATGCGCCGGATGCGCCGGATGCGCCGGAGCCTGGTTCTCCTCCTGCGGAGGCGGAAGCAGAAGCGGAGGTGGAGGCGGAAGCCCCGGAGCAGAAGCCTGCCGCCGAAGAGGCTCCCGCAAAGCCGGAGGCTCCCGAGGCCGTGGCGCCGGATCAGTCCGAGGCGCCGGTCCCTGCGGAGCCGGTGGCTCCTGCCGAGCCGTCGGAACCGGCCGCTCCGCCGGTCCCGACGCCTACCCCTACGCCCACTCCCACGCCTCCCCCTGCGACCCAGACGCCCACCCCGGTGCCTACTCCGGTGGAGCCGACGCCCGTGGAGCCCACCCCTGTCGAGCCCACGTCTCCGCCTGAGCCGGTCTGCGAGCGCTGGGTCGGGCCGATCTATGTCTGCCACAGCCCGTAGTGGGGGTGCGGGCAACGGATTCAGTCCCCAGCCCCGCCCCTTCCCGGCTGTGACATGTGCGTCTCCGCGTCGGGCCACTCTGGCGCGGGGGCCTCGATGGCCGTCGATCACCGGCTCCGCCGAGTTCGTCCTCGAAGGCCGGACGGGCTGAATTCCACCCCCTGAGCCCCCTGGTTTCGGAAAGGTGCCCGATCGGGGAATGGACATCGCATGCTCCTAGCCCGCCTCGCCCACGTGTCCGCCACCGTGGCCACCACCCCCGCCCGATCGCAGAAGATCGCCCTCCTCTCCGACCTCTTCCGGGCCGCCGGCCCCGCCGACGCCCCCATCGTCATTCCCTACCTCGCCGGACGCCTCCCCCAGGGAAGGCTCGGTATCGGGTGGAGCCTCCTCAAGGAGCCGCCTCCGGCCGCCGCCGAGCCCACCCTCACCGTCCAGGCCACGGACGCCGCGCTCACCGCCATCGGTGCGCTCTCCGGGCAGGGCTCGCAGGCCGAACGCAAGCGGCTCGTACGGGAGTTGATGGGGGCTGCCACCGCCGAGGAGCAGCGGTTCCTCCTTGGGCTGCTGACCGGTGAGGTCCGGCAGGGCGCGCTCGACGCCATCGCCGTGGAGGGGCTCGCCCGGGCCACCGAGGCCCCGCCGACCGCCGTGCGCCGTGCGGTGATGCTGGCCGGGGCGGTGACACCCGTCGCCGAGGCCCTGCTCGCCAGGGGGCCGAGCGCCCTGGAGGAGTTCCGGCTCAGCGTCGGGCGGCCCGTGCTGCCGATGCTCGCGCACGGCGCCGGCTCCGTCGCCGAAGGGGTCGAAAAGCTGGGTGCGCCCTGTGCCGTCGAGGAGAAGCTGGACGGTATCCGTGTGCAGGTTCACCGCGATGCCGACGGCGTCCGTGTGTACACCCGCACCCTCGACGACATCACCGACCGGCTGCCCGAACTCACCTCTGCCGCAGAGCAGTTGGCGGGTGGGGACTTCATTCTCGACGGGGAAGTCATCGCGTTCGACGGCGACGGCAGACCCCGGTCCTTCCAGGACATCGCCGGACGCGTCGGGTCCCGTGTCGATGTCGCCACCGCCGCCGCCGAACTTCCCGTGTCCCCCGTCTTCTTCGACGTCCTGTACGCCGAAGGGCGGGATCTGCTCGACCTGCCGTTCGTCGAGCGGCACAGCCATCTGGCGCGGCTCGTTCCCGAGCCGATGCGGGTGCGGCGCATCGTCGTCGCCGACCCCGTCGACGAGGCCCAACTCCGCGCCGCCGAGGAGTTCTTCGCCGACACACTGCGCCGTGGCCATGAAGGCGTCGTGCTCAAGTCCCTCGACGCTCCGTACATCGCCGGGCGGCGCGGTGCGAGCTGGCTGAAGGTCAAGCCCGTGCACACCCTGGACCTCGTGGTCCTGGCCGCCGAGTGGGGGCACGGGCGGCGGACCGGCAAGCTGTCCAATCTCCACCTGGGCGCCCGCCGACCGGACGGCACGTTCGCCATGCTCGGCAAGACCTTCAAGGGCATGACCGACGTGATGCTCGCCTGGCAGACCGAGCGGCTGCGTGAGCTCGCCGTCGGCGACGACGGCTTTGTGGTGACCGTACGTCCGGAGCTCGTCGTCGAGATCGCCTACGACGGGCTGCAGAAGTCCACCCGCTATCCGGCCGGCGTCACGCTCCGCTTCGCCCGGGTCGTCCGCTACCGCGAGGACAAGTCGCCCGCGGAGGCCGATACCGTCGAGACGGTGCTGGCGGAACGTCAGCCCTAGACCGGGCCGATTCCGCACTAGTCCGGGCGCGGGACCTCTACCACCAAGTTCTGGCAAAGAGTGGGCCGATAGGGTGACCTTAACGCCGTATTGACGCCCATCAGCCCGATCAGCACCTAGGGGAAGAGCTGTGCCCGCTTCACGTCTGAGCCAGACGCCACTTCCAGGCATCGGAATCCGGTACGACCTGACCACCCGAGAACATCGGCAGATCTCGGTCGTCGCGCACCGGGACGGCGCGCGCACCCTCAGCGCCTACCGAGCCGACGACCCGGACGAGTGCGCGCTCTCGCTGCGACTGAGTTCGGGTGAGGCGGACGCGCTGATCGACGCGCTGATGCCCTCGCACCACAGCCCGAACCTCCTGCACACCACCGATCTCGGTCTCGTCGCCGAGCGCATCGAGGTGGCCGGCTCCTCGCACTGGAACGGGCGGGTGCTCGGCGAGACCCAGATGCGCACCGAGACAGGTGCCTCCGTCGTCGCGGTACTTCGCAGGGCCGAGGCCATTCCGTCGCCCACGCCGGACTTCCGTCTCGCGGGCGGGGACACCCTCATCGTGATCGGCACCCGCGAGGGTGTGGAGAGCGCCGCCGCGATACTCGGGCGGGAGTGATTCGATGCACTCCGCTGTCTTCCTGATCGAATTCGGCGCGATCATTCTCGCGCTCGGGCTGCTCGGCAGATTCGCCGGACGGTTCCGCTTCTCCCCCATCCCGCTCTATCTGCTGGCCGGGCTCGCGTTCGGCGAGGGCGGTCTGCTGCCGCTGGGCGCCAGTGAGGAGTTCGTCGCGATCGGCGCCGAGATCGGCGTCATCCTGCTGCTGCTCATGCTGGGGCTCGAATACACCGCCAGCGATCTGGTCAGCAATCTCAAGACGCAGTACCCGGCGGGTCTGGTCGACATGGGGCTCAACGCCGTGCCGGGCGCGATCGCCGCGCTCCTCATGGGGTGGGGTCCGGTGGCCGCCGTCGTCCTGGCTGGCGTCACCTGGATCTCGTCGTCCGGGGTCATCGCGAAGGTCCTGAACGACCTGGGCCGCCTGGGCAACCGCGAGACGCCCGTCATCCTCAGCATCCTGGTCCTCGAAGACCTGGCGATGGCCGTGTATCTGCCCATCATCACCGCCCTGTTGGCCGGTGTCGGCTGGGCCGCGGGCAGTCTCACCCTGGGCATCGCGCTCGGGGCGGCCGGTCTGGTGCTGTTCCTCGCCGTGCGCTACGGCCGCGTCATCTCGCGCTTCGTGTCGAGCGACGACCCCGAGAAGCTGCTCCTGGTCGTCCTCGGCCTGACCATCCTGGTCGCCGGGATCGCGCAGCAGCTCCAGGTGTCGGCCGCCGTGGGCGCGTTCCTGGTCGGCATCGCCCTGTCCGGCGAGGTCGCCGAGGGCGCGCACAGTCTCCTGGCGCCGCTGCGGGACCTGTTCGCCGCCGTCTTCTTCGTCTTCTTCGGTCTGCACACCGATCCGGCGAGCATCCCGCCGGTGCTCCTTCCCGCGCTCCTGCTCGCCGTCGTGACGGCGTGCACGAAGATCGCCACGGGGTACTGGGCGGCACGCCGCGCCAAGATCTCCGTCAAGGGGCGGTGGCGGGCGGGCGGCGCCCTCGTGGCGCGCGGCGAGTTCTCCATCGTCATCGCGGGGCTCGCCGTCACCGCGGGCATCGAGCCGTCGCTCGGCCCGCTGGCCACGGCGTACGTCCTGATCCTGGTGATCGTCGGCCCGCTGACCGCGCGCTTCGCGCAGCCGGTGGCCGCACTGGTGGGCGGCGCCGTGTCGCGCCGCCGGGAGGCCGCGGCCACCGTGGCCCTGCCCTCGCCGCGGGAGCCGGAGCAGTCGACGAAGGAATCGCTGGACGGCCAGGAGACGAGCGGCCGGTCCTGACGCCCACCTTCGGCCGGGTACGCGGCGTCGCGCGCCGCGTACCCGGCCGTGCCGCAGGGCTTCCCCGGAGCTGCGTCGGCCGGGTTCGCGCCGTCGCCGGACGCGGATCGTGTTCCGTCCTCGCGCAGTTCCCCGCTTTCTCTACCGCCCCACGGCATACCCCTGCATCCCGCGCGGATTGGCCGCCGCCGAGAGCACCCCGGTGCGCGGATCACGCGCGACCGCGCACAGCCGCCCCTCCGACCAGGGCTCGCCGACCGTCACGTCGTGCCCGCGCAGCCGCAGCTCCTCGATGACCCCCTCGTCCATGCGGGACTCGACGGTGACGCTTCCCGGGCGCATGCCGCGCGGGTAGAAGGAACCGGGGAAGCTGTCGTTGTGCCAGTTGGGGGCGTCGATGGCGCCCTGCAGGTCGAGTCCGCCGCGTACGGAGCCGCGCAGCGCGACCGCGAGGAAGAAGTGCACCTGCCACTGGTCCTGCTGGTCGCCGCCGGGGGTGCCGAAGGCCAGCACCGGTACGCCGTCCTTGAGCGCGAGGGACGGGGTGAGCGTGGTGCGCGGGCGGCGGCCCGGCACCAGGGAGTTGGGCAGGCCCTCTTCGAGCCAGGCCATCTGGAGGCGGGTGCCGAGCGGGAAGCCCAGCTCGGGCACGACCGGGTTGGACTGGAGCCAGCCGCCGCTCGGCGTGGCCGCGACCATGTTGCCCCAGCGGTCCACGATGTCCAGGTGGCAGGTGTCGCCGCGGGTGGCGCCGTCCGCGGAGACGGCCGGTTCGCCGGGCACGGGCGAGGTGCCGCTCTTGGCGACGGTCGGCTCGCCTGCGCCCGCTCCGGGCAGGCCGAGCGCGTCGAAGCCGGGCTCTTTGTCGGCCACGGCGCGCGCGTGGGCGGAGATCTTCGCGGTGCGTCCGCCGGGGCTTCCGGGACGCAGTTCGTGCGAGGCCTTCTCGCCGATGAGCGTCCGGCGCTCGTCGTTGTAGGCCGCGGACAGCAGCTCGGCGACGGGGACCGTGCCGGTGCCGTCGGCGTCGCCGTACCAGGCCTCGCGGTCGGCCATGGCGAGCTTGCAGCCCTCGATCAGGAGGTGCACGTAGTCGGCGGAGCCGTAGGCGGGCAGGTCCGCGAGCTCCGAGGGCAGCAGCGACAGTTGCTGGAGGAAGGCCGGGCCCTGGCTCCAGCCGCCCGCCTTGCACAGCGTCCAGCCGTTCCAGTCGTACGTCGCCGGGTCCTCGTAGGTCGCTTCCCACCCGGCGAGGTCGGCGGCCGTCAGTGTGCCGGTGTGCCGGGAGCCGCTGGTGTCCATCGTGGGGACCGCGGCCTGGCGTATGAGCGCCTCGGCGATGAAGCCCTCGCTCCAGATCTTCCGCGCGGCCTCGATCTGCTCGGTGCGCGAGCCGTTGCCCGCCTCCTCGATCACGCGGCGCCAGGTCGCGGCGAGCGCCGGGTTGCGCAGGAGTTCGCCGGGGCGCGGGGCCTGGCCTTCGGGCAGGTAGACCTCGGCCGACGAGGGCCATTCGGTCGTGAAGAGTTCGCGCACGGTCTCGACGGTCTCGCCGACGCGCTCCACGGGCGCGTGGCCGTCCTCGGCGTATCCGATGGCGTACTTGAGGACGTCGGCGAGGGACTTGGTGCCGTGGTCGCGCAGGAGCACCATCCACGCGTCGAAGGCTCCGGGTACGGCGGCCGCGAGCGGCCCGGTGCCCGGCACCAGGTCGAGGCCGAGCGCGCGGTAGTGCTCCACGGTCGCTGCGGCGGGCGCGACGCCCTGCCCGCACAGGACCCGCACCTCACCGTCGGCGGGCGCCAGGATGATCGGCACCTCTCCTGCCGGGCCGTTGAGGTGCGGCTCGACGACGTGCAGGACGAAACCCGCGGCGACGGCCGCGTCGTAGGCGTTGCCGCCGTCCTCCAGGACGGCCATCGCGGACTGCGATGCGAGCCAGTGGGTGGAGGACACCATGCCGAAGGTGCCTTGGAGGGTCGGCCTAGTGGTGAACAAGTGAGCTGCTCCTAGCGTGCGGTGCGGGTACTGGGGATCGTACGGAGGGTCGGGGCGGCGGCCGCGTCCGGAGCCGTGCCGTCGTCGGCGACCAGGTGGCAGGAGACCTGGCGGTGGCCCTCTCCGGGAAGTTCGCGCAGTTCGGGCACCTCGACGCGGCAGCGGTCGACGGCCAGCGGGCAGCGCGTGTGGAAGCGGCAGCCCGGCGGCGGGGCGAGCGGGCTGGGCAGTTCGCCGCTGAGGACGATGCGCTCGCGGGTGCGCTGGAGCGCCGGGTCGGGTACGGGCGCCGCGGAGAGCAGCGCCTGGGTGTACGGGTGCTTGGGGGCGGCGAACAGCTCGACGGTGGGCGCCTGTTCGACGATCTGGCCGAGGTACATGACCGCGATGCGGTCGGCGAGGAACTCCACCGCGGCCAGGTCGTGCGTGATGAACAGGCACCCGAAGCCGCGGTCCCGCTGCAGGTCGGCCAGGAGGTTGAGGACCGAGGCCTGGACGGAGACGTCGAGGGCGGAGGTGGGTTCGTCGGCCACCAGGAGGTCCGGGTCGACACTGAGCGCGCGGGCGATGGAGATGCGCTGGCGCTGCCCGCCGGAGAGTTCGTGCGGATGCCGGTCGGCGTGCTCGGGGCGCAGGCCGACCTGGGCGAGGAGTTCCGCCACGCGCGCGCGTGCCGCGTCCCCCTTGGCGATGGAGTGCAGGCGCAGGGGTTCGGCGATGATCTGCCCGACGGTCATGCGCGGGTCGAGCGAGGAGGAGGGGTCCTGGAAGACGAGGTGGAAGTCCTTGCGCAGGGGCCGCAGGGCGCGCCGCGAGAGGCGGGTCACGTCCGTGCCGTTGATGCGGATGGTGCCACCGGTGGGGTCGTCGAGCCGGACGGCGCAGCGCCCGACGGTCGACTTGCCGCTCCCCGATTCCCCCACGAGGCCCACGACTTCGCCCTTGCCGACGGTGAGCGTGACGCCGTCGGCGGCGCGCACGGTGCCGCCGGGGCCCGCGAAGTGCCGCTGGAGGTCGCGCAGTTCAAGAACGGGTGTCGGGGTCACTGTCCGGCCTCCTGGATGGTGGGCGTGAGCACGGCGGCGTCCTGCGGGTGCCAGCAGGCCGCCCGGTGCGCGGCGTCGGCTCCGGCGTCCAGGGAGACGGCCTTGAAGCCGGGCTTGCGCGTCGTGCACCGGTCGTCGGCGTGGGCGCAGCGCGGGGCGAAGGTGCAGGCGTCGGGCTGCGCGTCCAGGCTCGGCACCAGGCCGGGGATCTCGGGCAGGCGCCGTTTGCCCTCGCCGCCGGGGCGAAGGACCGCGCCCAGCAGGCCGCGGGTGTAGGGGTGGCGGGGCTCGGCGAACAGTTCGTGCACGGGGGCCTGTTCGACGGGGCGGCCGGCGTACATGACCAGGACCCGGTCGGCGGCGTCGGCCACCACGCCCAGGTCGTGGGTGATCAGCACGATCGCGGTGCCGAGCCGCTCGCGCAGCGACTGGAGGACTTCGAGGATGCCCGCCTGGACGGTGACGTCGAGGGCCGTGGTCGGCTCGTCGGCGATCAGTACGGACGGGTCGCAGGCGACCGCGATGGCGATCATGACGCGCTGGCGCATGCCGCCGCTGAGCTGGTGGGGGTATTCGTCGACGCGCTGGGCGGGGGCCGGGATGCCCACCAGGTCGAGGAGTTCGACGGCACGCGCGCGTGCCTCCTTCTTCGACAGGCCCTGGTGGCGCCGGAGCACCTCGCCGATCTGCCGGCCGATGGTCAGGACCGGGTTCAGCGAGGTCATCGGCTCCTGGAAGATCATCGCGATGTCCTTGCCGCGGACCCTTCCGAGTTCCTTCTCGCTCGCTCCGGCGATCTCGGCGCCGCCGAGTCTGATCGACCCTTCGATGTGCGCGGTGGGCGGCAGGAGCCCCATCACGGCCATCGCCGTGACGGACTTGCCGCATCCCGATTCACCGACCACCGCGAGCACTTCGCCCGGTGCGACGTCGTACGAGAGGTGGTCGACGGCGTGCACGGTGCGGGTGTCGGAGCGGAAGGAGACGGACAGGTCGCGCACGCTCAGTACCGGTTCGGTCGTCACTGGCTGGGTCATCGGGTGGCTCCTCGGGGGTCGAGGACGTCCCGCAGGCCGTCGCCGAGCAGGTTGAACGCCAGGGTGGCCGCGACGACGGCGAGTCCGGGGAAGACCGCCATCCACGGCGCGGGCGCGAGGAAGGACTGGGCGCCGGAGAGCATCACGCCGAGGGAGGCCTCCGGCGGCTGGACGCCGAGGCCCAGGAAGCTGAGCAGCGCCTCGCCGATGATCGCGGCGGGGATGCCGACGGTGGCCTGGACGGTCAGCGCCGAGGTGGCGTTGGGCAGGATGTGCCGGAAGAGCACGGTGGCGTCGCCGCCTCCGTTGGCGACGGCGGCGGCCACGTAGTCGACGTGGCGCAGCCGCAGTGTCTCCGCGCGGGTGATGCGGATGACGGCCGGGATCTGCGAGATCCCGATCGCGATGGTCGCGTTGGTGAGCGAGGGGCCGAGCACCGCGGCGAGCCCGACGGCCAGGACCAGGAAGGGGAAGGCCAGCATCGTGTCGGTGAGCCGCGAGACGACGCTGTCGGTGAACTTGCCGTAGTAGCCCGCGAGCAGTCCCAGGGGTACGCCGACGAGGAACGCGAGCGCCACCGCCACCACCCCGACCTGCATGGACGCCCGCGCCCCGTACACGACGCGGGAGAGCTGGTCGCGGCCGAGGTCGTCGGTGCCCAGCCAGTGCGACCAGCCGGGCGCGGCGAGGGCGTCGGCGAAGTCGGGGCGCGCCGGGTCGTAGGGCGCGACCAGCGGCGCGAAGAGCGCCACGAGGACGAACACGGCGGCGATGACGCCACCGGTCATGGCCAGGCGGTTCTTGCGCAGGGCGCGCAGCTTGCCGCTGCCCGCGCCCGCGGAACGTATCCGCCCCAGTGTTGTGAGCGCCGCTGTGGTCACCGGGCACCTCCGAGCCGGATGCGCGGGTCGATGACCGAATACGCCACGTCGACCAGCAGGTTGATGAGGATGTACGCGGCGGAGGTGCACAGCACCACGCCTTGCAGGGTCGCGTAGTCGCGGGTGAAGACGGCGTCGATGGTGAGCTTGCCGAAGCCGGGCAGGACGAAGATCTGCTCGGTGACGACGGCGCCGGAGATGAGGTGGCCGAGCTGGAGTCCGAGCACGGTCACGACCGTGACCAGGGAGTTGCGCAGCGCGTGCCCGCCGATGACCTCGCGCCGGGACAGGCCCTTGGCCCTTGCGGTGCGTACGTAGTCGGCGGAGAGCGAGTCGAGCATCGCCGCCCGCGTCTGGCGCATCACCACGGCCGCGAGACCCGAGCCGAGGACGATCGCGGGCAGCACCATGCGGCGCAGGTTGTCCAGCGGGTCGGTGCCGAAGGGCACGTATCCGGAGGCCGAGAAGACCGGCAGGGCGATGGCGAACCCGAGGACCAGGACGATGCCGAGCCAGAAGGTGGGGACGGAGAGCCCCAGCAGGGCCAGGGCGTTGGCGAGCCACTCCTCGGGCTTTCCGCGCCGCACGGCGGCGACGATGCCCGCGCCGATGCCGACGACGACCGCCAGCAGCAGGGAGAGGGCGGCCAGTTCGAGGGTGATGGGCAGCGCCGCGGTGATGGCGTCGGTGACGGGGAGGCCGGTGCGCGACGAGGTGCCGAGGTCACCGGTGATCGCGTGGCCGATGAACCGCCCGTACTGGACGACGATGTTGTCGTTGAGGCCGTAGCTCTCGCGGATCGCGGCGAGCGCCTCGGGGCTGCGTTCCTCGCCGGCGAGCGCGAGGGCCGGGTCGCCGGGCAGCGCGCGGATGCCGGCGAAGACGACCATGCTGACCAGGACGAGTGTGATGAGGGACTGGCGGACGCGGGTGAGCACATAGGAGGCCATGGGGCTCAGGCGCATCGAGATCGGGCGCGCGGTCTTCGGGCGCGGGGGGCTCAGGCTCATCGGGTGTACCCCGCAGTCGTGACGCGGACCAGGCCGTCTCCGTAGACGCGGACGCCGGCGACGTCCTTGCCGGCGACGATGTAGTTCTTCTGCCGGTAGAGGTAGATGAGCCCGCGCCGTTCCTGGGCGCGCTCGGTCAACTCCTGGTAGATCCGGGTGCGTTCGTCCGGGTCGGCCTCGGCGCGGCCGCGCTCGACGAGGCGGTCGATGGCCGGGTCCGAGAGTCCGTAGGCGTTCATCGCGCCGCGTGTCTGCAGGAAGCTGGCGATGTTGCCGTCCGGGTCGAGGCGTCCCGACCAGCCGCTGGTGAAGGCGTCGTAGTGCCCGGCGTCGGTCTCTTCGAGCATCGTGGCGTACTCGGTGGGGCGCAGCGTGACGGCGAAGCCCGCCTCCTTGGTCATCGCCTGTACGACCTGTCCCAGGCGGCTGGACTCGGGCGTCGTGGACACCTTCAGCTCGATGGGCAGCGGGGTCTTCACCCCGGCCTGCCGCAGGAGCTTCCTGGCTCTGGCCACGTCCCGCTCGGGGCACTGGGACGCCTTGACGCCGGGTGCGATGGCGGATTCGGGCGAGACGGGGCCGCAGGCGGGCTCGTACATGCCCTGGAAGACGACCTTGTTGATGAGGTCGCGGTCGATGGCGAGCTCGAAGGCCTCACGGACCCGGGGGTCGCGCGCGAGGGGCGTGTCGACGCGCCCCGGCTTCTCCCCCAGGCCCTTGACGTTGCCGACGTTGAAGCCGATGCCCTGGTAGCCGAGCGAGGGCGAGTTGAAGAGCTGGAGGCCGGGCTCGGTCAGCGCGCTGCGCACGTCGACGGGGGTCATCTGGTCGCCGATCTGGATGTCGCCGGAGCGCAGGTTGGCCAGGCGGACGTTGCCGTCGGGTATCGGCTTGTAGATCACCTTGTCGAGGTGGACCCGGTCGGCCGCGTAGTAGTTCGGGTCCTTGGCGAGCACGATGCGGTCGCCGCCGACGCGCTCGACGTACTTGAACGGGCCCACGCAGGAGGGGTGGTTGGTGAAGTTCTTGCCGTACTTCTTGAGCGCGGCGGGCGACATCACCATGCCCGAGCGGTCCGCGAGGACGGCCGTGAGGGGGACGTAGGCCTGCTTGAGGGTGAGCTCGACCGTGTACGGTCCGGTCGCCCGAGCCCCGGCGAGCGGGGCGAGTTCGGTGGCGCGCGCCGAGCCCGCGAGGTCGCGGTGGCGGAGCAGCGAGGTGACGGCGGCGGCCGCGTCGAGCTTGCCGCCGTCGCTGAACCTCAGGCCCTTGCGCAGGCCGAAGGTGACGGTGCGGCCGTCCTTCGACGTCTCGGGCAGGGCGGTGGCGAGCTGCGGGATCACGGTCCCGTGCTCGTCGATGTCGTAGAGCTTCTCGCACATCCCGGCGAAGACGGTGCGGCCCACCAGGGTCTGCGCGAGGGTCGGGTCGAGCTTGTCCGGGTCGGCGTTGAGGGCGACGGTGAGGGTGCCGCCGTCGCGCACGGGACGGTCGTCGGTCATGCGCTCACCGCCGACCTCGGTGGCCGAGGACTGCAGGGAGCCGCAGCCCGCCGTCAGGGACATCACCAGGGCAACCGCCGCGAGGGCAACCGCTTTTCGGCGCACGAGTAGGTACCTCCGCCAGGGTGGTTCCGGGCTGATCGTGGACGATCAAGGAATACGGCAGAACGTATTTCGCATACAGTCCGCACACAAGAGGTCCGTCCGGATGCCGGACCGGATTTGATGAAGATTGAATAACCGGGTGCGACAAATGACCGGGGTCGGCCTTCGGCGGACTTTCCGTCCATCCAGGGACGACGCGTCCCAGAGCCACTCGCCGGGCCGTTGTCAGTGCCCCGCGCTACTCTCCGCGCAACTGACCGTTCACCCCGTTCTGGGAGGTTTTCATGGTCTCGCGCCTCAACCCGTATCTCAGCTTCGGTGGCGATGCCCGACCGGCGATGGAGTTCTACAAGGAGGTCTTCGGCGGCGAACTGGCGCTGAACACCTTCGGCGAAGCCGGCCAGCAGGGCACCCCCGATGCCGACAAGATCATGCACGCCATGCTGGAGGCGCCGAACGGCTTCACCCTCATGGGCGCCGACACCCCGCCCGGCATGCAGCACACCCCGGGCAACAACTTCTCGGTGAGCCTCAGCGGGGACGACTCGTCCGAACTGCGCGGCTACTGGGAGAAGCTGTCCGCCGGTGGCTCGGTCTCCGTGCCGCTGGAGAAGCAGATGTGGGGCGACGTGTTCGGCATGTGTACGGACCGCTTCGGCATCCCCTGGATGGTCAACATCAGCGAGCCGCAGAACTGACCGCCACCAGCGGAACCGGGCGGATTTCCGAGCGGTCCGCCGGGCGGTGCCTCATGCGTTCCTCCGTGCGGGGCCCGGCCCTGCCGGGCCCCGGTCGCGGGCTCTGACCAGCGCGCCTACGGTGTGACGGGGATGTCTTGAGTGACGGGGGCGTCTGGAGGCCAGCGATGGACCGCTCACCCGCGCCGGAACCCTTCGATGCGGTACAGACCGCAGGATCCTCGGCCTCCGCTCCCCCACATCCGAGCGGTGGCAGCCACGAACACCGCTGGCTGATCCTCGGCATCGTGGGAATCGCCCAGCTGATGGTGGTCCTCGACGCGACGATCGTGAACATCGCGCTGCCATCGGCCCAGCAGGACCTCGGGTTCAGCGACGGCAACCGCCAGTGGATCGTCACCGCGTACGCACTCGCCTTCGGCAGCCTGCTGCTGCTCGGCGGGCGGATCGCCGACCTGGTGGGCCGCAAGCTCGTGTTCCTCGCCGGTCTGGCCGGCTTCGCGCTCGCCTCGGCCCTCGGCGGCGCGGCGACGAGCTTCACCATGCTGGTGGTGGCCCGCGCCCTGCAGGGCGTGTTCGGAGCGCTCCTCGCGCCCGCCGCGCTGTCCCTGCTCACCACGACGTTCACGGACCCCAAGGAGCGCGCGAAGGCGTTCGGCATCTACGGCGCCATCGCGGGCGCGGGCGGCGCCGTCGGTCTGCTCCTGGGCGGCGTCCTGACCGAGTACCTGGACTGGCGCTGGTGCCTGTACGTGAACCTGATCTTCGCCGTGCTCGCCATGCTGGGCGGCGCCCGGCTGCTGCACGGCGGCAGGCCCGCCGACCGGCCGAAGCTGGACGTGCCCGGCACCCTGCTGGTCTCCGCGGGTCTGTTCTGCATCGTCTACGGCTTCTCGAACGCCGAGACACACGCCTGGAGCGACGTCGACACCTGGGGCTTCCTCGTGGTCGGCGCCGTCCTGGTGGCCGCCTTCGCCTGGTGGCAGACGCGCGCCGAGCACCCGCTGCTCCCGCTGCGGGTGGTGCTCGACCGCGACCGCGGCGCCTCGTTCCTCGCGATGTTCATCTCCGGCGCCGGCATGTTCGGTGTCTTCCTGTTCCTGACGTACTACCTCCAGCAGATCCTCGGCTACACCCCGGTCAAGACGGGCCTCGCCTTCCTGCCGATGGTCGCCGTGATGGTGGTCATCTCGGTCGTCACGACCAACTCGCTCGTGCCGCGGTTCGGCGCGAAGCCGATCGTGCCGCTCGGCATGGGGCTCGCGGCGGCCGCGATGGCCTGGCTGACCGCCCTGGACGTGCACAGCGGTTACGCGGCCCACGTACTGCCGCCGCTGCTCGTCGCCGGTCTCGGCCTCGGTCTGGTCTTCGCCCCGGCGATGAGCATGGCGACCGCGGGCGTGGCCGCGCACGACGCGGGTGTGGCATCGGCGATGGTCAACACCAGCCAGCAGGTGGGCGGTTCGATCGGCACGGCCCTGCTCAACTCCCTGGCCACCAGCGCCGCGGCCAACTACCTCGTGGGCAAGCAGCCGACGCCCGAGGTGCAGGCCCAGTCGGCGATGGAGAGTTACTCCACCGCGTACACCTGGTCGGCCGTATTCTTCGCGGTCGGACTGCTCGTTACGGTCGTCCTGTACCGCCGGGGCGCGCCGGTCCACTCCGAGGCGGGCGGCGGCGCGGTGCACATGTAGAGCGGCGGTGGGCAGATGGTTTCGACGGAGGCTTCGGCGACGGACAGCGCCGACGGCGGCGTCGCGCTGAAGTCGGCGCGGGGCCGCTGGGTGCTCGCCTGCGCCGTGCTCGCGTCGGGCATGGCGATGCTGGACGGCACGGTGGTGAACGTCGCCCTGCCCACGCTCGGCCGCGACCTGGACGCCTCGATCGCCTCCCTGCAGTGGGTCGTCAACGCCTACATGCTCACGCTCTCGGCGCTGCTGCTGCTCGGCGGGGCGCTCGGCGACCGCATCGGGCGGCGGCGCACCCTGGTCATCGGCGTCGTGTGGTTCGCCCTCGCCTCCGCCCTGTGCGGGCTCGCGCAGGACGCGGGGATGCTCATCGCGGCGCGGGCGCTCCAGGGCATCGGCGGCGCGCTGCTCACGCCCGGTTCGCTCGCCCTGGTGCGTACGTCGTTCAGACCGCAGGACCAGGCGCGTGCGGTGGGCGCGTGGTCGGGGCTGGGCGGAGTCGCGGGCGCGGTCGGGCCGTTCCTGGGCGGCTGGCTGATCGACGGGCCCGGCTGGCGGTGGATCTTCCTGATCAACATTCCGCTGGCCGCGCTCGTGCTCTTCGCGGTCCGCCACGTGCCGGAGAGCCGGGCCGAAGGCGCCGCGGACAAGCCCTTCGACGTGACGGGGGCCTGCCTGGCGGCGCTGTTCCTCGCGGGCATCAGCTTCGCGCTCATCGGCGCGTCGGGCGACTCGTCGAAGGCGGCGGCGCTCCTGCCGGGGCTCGGCGGGCTCGCGGCGGGCGTCGCCTTCGTCGTGGTCGAGCATCGCCGCCGCAACCCGATGCTGCCGCTCTCCCTGTTCCGCTCCCGCCTGTTCAGCGCGGCCAACGTCATGACGCTGTGCCTGTACGCGGCCATCGGCGGGCTCTTGTTCATGCTGCCGGTGCAGTTGCAGACGACCCTTGGCTACGACGCGTTGCAGGCGGGCACGGCGACACTGCCGATCACGGTCATGATGCTGCTGCTCTCGGCCGCGGCGGGCGATCTGTCACGGCGGGTCGGCCCCACCTTGCCGCTGATCGCGGGCCCGTTGATCGCGGCAGCCGGGGCGCTGTTGATGCTGCGGATCGAGCCCGGCGCCGCCTACGTCACGGAGGTGCTGCCCGCGGTCGTGGTGCTGGGCCTGGGGATGAGCGTGTTCGTCGCTCCGCTGACGGCGACGGTCCTCGCCTCGGTGGACGCGGGGCGCGCGGGTCTGGCGAGCGGCGTCAACAACACCGCGGCGCGGGTGGCCCAGATGCTCGTCGTGGCCGCGCTGCCGCTGGCGGTGGGCCTGTCGGGGACGGCGTACGCGGATCCGGACGCGTTGAACACGGCGTTCGGCAAGGCGGCCGTGGGCTGCGCGGGCCTGTTCGTGCTCGCGGCGGCAGCGGCGGCGGTCTTCATCCGCCCGCGTCCGGCCTCCTGGCACGAGGACGCGGGGAACACGCCGCGCTGCAAGTCCCATCTGGGCGTCAGCGCACCGCCGTTGGAGCCGGGCAAGGACTGCGCGGGCTGAGGACGCCGGTCAATTCCCGCCAGAAGCGTCCCGGCAGGAGCTTCCCTCCAGATGCTTCCCGGCAGGAGCTTCTCCTCGGAGGGTTCCCGTCAGACCGCCGCGTCGGGCGCCTCGCGCACGAAGAGGGTGACCGAGACGCTCTCCTCGAAGCCGTTGCGCCGCATCAGCGCGGCCGACGCGGTGTTGCGCGACTCCACGTCGGTCACCACGGCGGTGGCGCCCGCGGCGGTCAGCGTGGCGCAGCAGGCCTGCACCAGATGGCTGGCGACGCCCTGCCCCTGATAGGCGGGGGCGCTGGCGATCCACTCCAGGTTCCCCCAGTCCGTGCGCTGGTCGAAGCCCATCGAGCCGAGGACGAACCCGGCCAGATCCTCACCGTCGAGCGCCACCCAGCAGGAGGACGCGTCGGCGTCCATGTGCCCGGCGATCGCCGAAAGGGACCAGGACGTGTACGGCTTCACCGAGGTGTCGTACAGCTCACGCCCCAGGGCGAGGACGTCGGCCAGATGGGTGGGAGCCATCCGTTCGAGGACGATCGGGGACCGCTGGTGAGCTGCGGCGGCGGACATGGGACCTCCCGGGGTACTGACGCCGGGACCTGCACGGAAGCGGGCACGGCGGCCGACTGCCTCTCACGCTATGAGGGCCGCGGGCCCGGCGCACGCCGGGAACGCGCACCACCGGTCCCCTGGGCGAACCGTGGAGCCCTTTAACAGGCTTGTGTTGCGAGCGCCTATCGTGGTGCGCATGTCCGCTCCTGAGCTGATCCGCATCGTCTCCCGTTCCTCCCCCATGGCACTGGCCCAGGTGGAGCGCGTACGCGCCGAACTCACCGCCCTGCACCCCGGAATCCGCACCGAGGTCGTGCCGGTCACGACCTCCGGGGACCGCTGGATGGGGGACCTCGCCAAGCTCGGCGGCAAGGGCGCGTTCACCAAGGAGGTCGACGCGGCGCTGCTCGCCGGCGAGGCGGACCTCGCGGTGCACTGCGTCAAGGACGTACCGGCGGACCGGCCGCTCCCGGCGGGCACCACGTTCGCCGCGTTCCTCAAGCGGGACGACATCCGTGACGCGCTCATCCACCCCGGCGGTCTCACCCTGGACGAACTGCCCGCGGGCACCCGCATCGGCACGTCGTCGGTGCGCCGCATCGCCCAACTCGCCGCTTCGCACCCGGAGTTGGAGTGCGTGCCGATGCGCGGGAACGCCGGGCGCCGGATGGAGAAGCTGGCCGCGGGCGACGCGGACGCGCTGCTGCTCGCGGTGTCGGGCCTCGAGCGCATCGACCGGATGGACGTGGTCACCGAGGTCCTGTCGGTGGAGACGATGTGCCCGCCGATCGGCGCGGGGATCCTGGCGCTGCAGTGCCGCGAGGACGACACGGAGACCATCGACGCCGTGTCGGGCCTCGGCGACCCCGAGGCCTGGCGGGAGGCCACCGCCGAGCGCATGTTCCTGCACGTCCTTCAGGGCCACTGCAACTCGCCCATCGCCGGGTACGCACGCTGCGAGCGGGGCGGCGAGCTGTCGCTGCGCGCCCGCGTCTTCACCCCGGACGGCAAGACGGTCCTCAACGCCCACGAGTGGGCGGGGCCGCTCGACCCGGCGACGCTCGGCACGTCCGTGGCGGTGACGCTGCTGCGCCAGGGCGCCCGCGAGCTGATCGACTCCATCGCGCACTGACCGTACGCGGAGGGCTGATGCGTCCCGCGCGTCTTCTGCACCTTGTGTGTCTTCTGCACCTTGTGTGTCTTCTGCGCCTTCTGTGTCTTCTGTGTCTCAGACGACGGTGACCTGCACGCCGACGGCGGCGATGGCGTCGAGTTCGCCCTCGGGCGCGCCTGCGTCGGTGACGAGGGTGTGCACGCCGGCCGTCGGGCAGATCTTGGCGAACGTCGCCCTGCCGATCTTGGAGTGGTCGGCGACCACGACGGTGCGGCCGCTGTGTCCGGCGAAGGCGCGGTCGGTGGCCGCCTCCAACTGGTCGTGCGTGGTGCATCCGTGGGCGGCGCTGATGCCGTCCACGCCGAGGAACGCGATGTCGGTGTGGTGGTCGGCGAGGGTCTTCTCCGCGATGGGGCCCACCAGTTCGTAGCTCTCGCTGCGGGCGGTGCCGCCGACCACGATCAGGGTGACGGTCGGGCGCAGCACGAGGGCGGCCGCGATGTTCACGGCGTTGGTGACGATGGTGACGGGGCCGCGGTCGGCCAGCAGCCGGGCCACTTCCGTGGTGGTGCTGCCGCCGGTGAGGCCGACCACCGCACCGGCGGGGACCAGGCGGGCTGCCGCCTGGGCGATCGCCTGCTTCTGCGGGGAGCGCTGGTCGATCCGGTGCTGGAGCGGCACCTCGATGCTCAGGCCGCCGAGCACCGCGCCGCCGTGGGTGCGCTCGAGCAGCCGCTGGTCGCTCAACTGCCGCAGGTCACGGCGGACGGTGGCCTGCGAGACCCCCAGCAGCCGGGACAACTGCGTGACGTCCGCGCTGCCTTGGGCAGCGACATGCTCAAGTATCCGCGCCTGGCGGTCGCTTCTCAGCACTGGGCGAGCATAGTCCGGGACGGCCGATACGAGCAGGGTCTCGCAGAATCGCTGCGCGTTTCTGCGCGGATACGCCAAGTGCTCCTCAGTCCTTTTCTCTTGACATGACCGAAGCTGCTCGCTTAACTCCCTGGCACGCCGATGCCGAGCACTCGGCGCAGAGGTACGCCCAGCCGGTAGTTGGCCTCGGCCATGAGCCCGGACTAAGTCGCCAGGACCCTTCACGTGTCCGAGGCGGGGACGTGCCCTCGGACATCTGGAGCTCTCAGATGAGCCTCAATCGTGTTCTGCGCAGGGGCATCGCCGCGTCCGCGGCCCTCACGGCCACCGCGGTCACCTGTCTGCTCACCTCCTCCACCGCCTCCGCCGGTGCGGGTGCCGCCGCGCCGCCACCGCCGCATGCCGGGTTCGACTACCAGATCGGCGGCGCGTACACGCCGCCCGCCGGGGTCGAGGTCGTCAGCCGCGACGCGGGCGCCTCCCCCGCGCCCGGCCTGTACAACATCTGCTACCTCAACGCGTTCCAGGCGCAGCCCGGCGCGGAAGGCGACTGGGATCCCGACCTGCTGCTGCGCGACGCGGACGGCGAGGTCGTCTACGACGGCGAGTGGGGCGAGGCCGTCCTGGACATCCGCACCGCCGACAAGCGCGAGCGGATCGCCGCCAAGGTCGGCGGCTGGATCGACGGCTGCGCCGACAAGGGCTTCCAGGCCGTCGAGCCGGACAACTTCGACACCTACACCCGCTTCCCCGACCTCCTGACGGCCGATCAGGCCACGTCCTACGTCGCGCTGCTCTCCGCGCACGCCCACGAAAAGGGCCTGGCCGCCGCGCAGAAGAACACGCCCCAGCTGGCCGTTGCGCGCGAACGGACCGGTCTGGACTTCGCCGTCGCCGAGGAGTGCGGCGTGTACGACGAGTGCGGGGAGTACACCGCCGCGTTCGGCGACGACGTACTGGTCGTCGAGTACACGGCCGACGGTCTGCGCAAGGCCTGCTCGGGGTGGGGCGAGCGGCTGAGCATCGTGCGCCGCGACATCGAGGTGTCGCCCGCGGGCAGCGGCGGCCACGTCCGCCAGACCTGCTGACCCCCTGCCCTTCCGGGCGTCCGTGCCGCGCCGATTCCGGGCGCGCGGTTCGCCCGGAATCGGGCTTCCCGCTCCACCTCCCTGCCATGGACGTTCCGTGCCATGGACTCTCCGCGCCGCGGGCGCGGCACCCGATCCCCTGGAGGCAGTGATGACCGCAGGACCCCGAGCGCCGGGAAGCCCGTCGCGGCGCAGTGTGCTGCGTGCGGGCGGCGCGGCGGCGATGGCGGCGGGCGGGGGCGCGCTGGCCGGCTGCGGCACGGGGCCCGCCGACGGGGTCGGCCCCGACGGCCGGGTGACCATCCAGCTGTGGCACGGCCAGACGGACTCCGCGGCGAAGGTCGTCAAGAGCCTGGTCGCCGACTTCCAGCGCGCCCATCCGGACATCCGCGTCGACCTGGGCGGCGGTGTGCTCGCCGACGCCATGCTGCAGAAGGTCACCGCCGCGCTCGCCGCGGGCTCCTACCCCGATGTCGCCTACGTCTTCGGCTCCGACCTGGCCAGCGTCGCCCGCAGCCCCGAGGTGGTCGACCTGACCACGCACGTGCGCGAGGGGCCGACGCCCTGGCGCAACTTCCTGGCGCCGGCCCGGCAGGCCGTCACCGTCAACGGCCGGGTCCGGGCGGTGCCCGCGGTGCTGGACTGTCTCGCCGTGGTCTGCAACAAGACGCTGTTCGCCGAGGCCGGGATCGATCTGCCCGAGGCGGGCTGGACCTGGCAGGAGTTCACCGACACCGCGCGGCGCCTGACCGATGCCTCCCGGGGACGGTTCGGCACCGGCTGGCCCGGCGTCGGCGACGAGGACACCGTGTGGCGGATGTGGCCGCTGGTGTGGGACCTGGGCGGCGACGTGATCGCCGACGACGGGCGCGGCATCGGCTTCGCGCAGGAGGGCGTACGCGCGCTGGAGGTCGTCCGGGAGCTGGCGCGCGACAAGAGCGTCTACATCGACCCCAAGCCCGGCAGCGAGCAGATGTACCAGGTCTTCCTGTCCGGGCGGATGGGCATGGTGCCCACCGGCCCCTGGCAGCTGCCGGACATCACCCAGGCGAAGATCGACTACCACGTGGTGGCGCTGCCCAGCTTCAGCCGCCGCCCGGTGACCATCTCGGGGCCCGACACCTGGACGGTCTTCGACAACGGCGAGGCCCGCTCGAAGGCGGCCCGCACGTTCGTGACCTGGCTCAACCAGCCCGGCCAGGACAGCCGGTGGGCGGTGGAGGCGGGCAGCCTTCCGCTCAGCCGCCGCAGCCAGGACCGTCCGGCCTGGCGCGAGCACGCCGAGAGGATGCCCGGCCTCGAGGTGTTCACCGATGCGGTCGCCTCGGCGCGGGTCCGTCCCGTGCACGCCGCCTACCCCCGCATCTCCCAGTCCCTGGGGCAGGCGGTCGTCTCCGTGCTGCTCGGCCGCAAGAGCCCCGCCGACGCGGTGCGCTCGTGCGCCGAGGAGGCCAACGCCGCCCTGCTGATCCCGCGTTGAGGACGTTGAGGACATCGATATGCCGACACTTCCCCGCCCCCTGACCCTGCCGCCGGACCCGTCCGGCCGACGTACGCTGCGCCGCCGGCGCCACGGTGAGACCGCCACCGCCTGGGCGTTCGTCTCCCCCGCCGTGCTCGTCATCCTCGGCCTGAGCGTCCTGCCGGTCGTGTGGTCGCTGCTGCTGTCCTTCCAGGCCAACGACCTGGTCACACCCAGCCGCTGGGTGGGCCTCGACAACTACCGGGCACTGTCCCAGGACCCGCACTTCAGCCAGGCCGTGCGCAACACCCTGCTCTACACCTTCTTGTACGTGCCCTTGAGCATCGCCATCGGACTCGCCCTCGCCCTGGCGCTGAACCGGCGAATCCGCTTCGTCGGCCTGTACCGCACCTTGTTCTTCGTGCCGTTCGTCATCTCGGCCACCGCCCAGGGCGTGCTGTTCTCGTTCATCCTCGACCCCGACTTCGGGGCGGCCAACTCCGTCCTTCATCACCTGGGGATCTCGCCGCAGGGCTTCCTCACCGACTCGTCGCAGGCGCTGTTCGTGCTGGTCGCCATCACCCTGTGGAGCGGCACCGGGCTGTGCACGGTCATCTACCTGGCCGCGCTGCAGGACGTGGATCAGTCGCTGATCGAGGCGGCCCGCCTGGACGGCGCGGGGCGGTGGCAGCTGCTGCGGCACGTGACGCTGCCCGCGCTCTCCCCGGTCAGCGTGTTCCTGCTGCTGTGGCAGACCATCCAGTCCCTTCAGGTCTTCGACCTGGTCTATGTGACCACCAAGGGCGGGCCCCTCGGCTCGACCACGGTGATCGTCTACTTCATCTGGGAGCAGGCCTTCAAGAACTTCACCGCCGGGTACGGCGCCGCGGCCGCCTACGTCCTGGCGCTCGCCCTGTTCGTCGTGGCCGCCGTGCTGCGCGTGGCCCGCGGCCGTGAGCGCACCCTTCGTACGAAAGCAGCCGCCTGATGACCGCGACCACCACCGCGCCCAAGGCCACCGCCCGCCAGGCGTCCGAGCCCGCAGCCCTGCGCCGGCGCCGCTTCCGGCTGCCCTTCAGTGCCTGGCACGTGCTCCTCGCACCGCTGGCGCTGCTCTTCGCGGTGCCGCTGATCTGGCTGCTCCTGAGCTCGGTGATGAGCAACGCGGAGATCAACCGGTTCCCGCCCGCGCTGTGGCCCTCCGGGATCGACCTGGGCGGCTACCGCTATGTCCTGGGCAACGCCATGTTCCCGCGCTGGCTGCTGAACTCGGCGATCGTCTCCGCCGTCGCCGTGACGTCCAACCTCGTCTTCGGCGCCCTCGGCGGCTACGCGTTCGCGCGGATGCGCTTTCGCGGCTCGCGGACACTGCTCGTACTGATGCTGGCGACCATGGCGGTGCCCTTCCAGCTGACGATGATCCCCACCTTCCTGGTGATGAAGAAGCTGGGGCTCATCGACACGCTCGGCGCGCTGATCGTGCCCTCCCTCGTCACGCCGTTCGCGGTGTTCCTGCTGCGGCAGTTCTTCCTCTCCCTGCCCAGGGAGCTGGAGGAGGCCGCCTGGATCGACGGCTGTTCGAGGCTGCGGGTTCTCTACGCGATCGTGCTGCCCCTTGCGCGGCCCGCGCTCGCCACGGTGGCCGTGCTGACGTTCCTCACCACGTGGAACGACCTGACCTGGCCGCTGATCGCGATCAACCACGACACCCAGTACACGCTGCAGTTGGGCCTGACCACCTTCCAGGGGCAGCACCACACCCGCTGGTCCGCGGTGATGGCGGGCAACGTCATCACCGTCCTTCCGGTCCTGCTCGCGTTCCTCGTCGCGCAGAAGGCCTTCATCCGCTCGGTCACCTCCAGCGGCCTGAAGGGCTGACCTTCCCCGGCCCCTCTCCTCGCTCCCCATTCCCCACTCCCCACTCCCCCGCACGATCCGAAGGAACGCGATGCCTCACTCGTACGACCTGCTCGTCATCGGGGACGCCAACCCCGATGTGATCCTGGGCCCGCTGACCGGCCCCCTCGCCTTCGGCCAGCGCGAACAGCTGGTCGACGCCGGGTCCCTCACCCTCGGCGGCTCGGCCGCGATCATGGCGTGCGGGGCGGCGCGCCTGGGCCTGAAGGTGGCCTTCGCCGGGCGCGTCGGCGACGACGACGCGGGCCGCTACATGCGCGACGCGCTGACCGCCCGCGGGGTCGACACCCGGGCCCTGCGGATGGACGCCTCCCGGCCGACCCCGCTCACCGTCGTGCTCACCCAGGGCGAGGACCGCGCCATCCTCACCTCGCCGGGCACCCTGACCGCCGTCAGCGGCGACGACGTACCCCCCGAACTACTCGCCGACGCGCGGCACGTCCATGCCGCCTCGTACTTCCTCCAGCCCCGCCTCGCCGCCGACCTGCCCAGGCTGCTGCGCACCGCGCGATGGCACGGCGCGAGCACGTCGTTGGACACCCAGGACGACCCGTCGGGGCAGTGGGACCCGGCGGCCATCGACGCCGTCCTCGCCGAGACCGACATCCTGCTGCCCAACGCCCAAGAGGCCCTGCGCCTGGCCGGGCTCTCGTCCGGCACCCCGGAGCTGGCGGCCGAACTCCTGGCCGCCCGCGTCCCGTTGGCGGTCGTCAAGAACGGCGCCGAAGGCGCCCTGTGCCACAACGGCCACACCCTGCTGACCTCACCGGGCCTCGCCATGACCCCGGTCGACACCGTCGGCGCCGGAGACAGCTTCGACGCCGGGTTCATCGCCGCCCTCCTCGACGGACGCCCCCCGCAGGAGGCGCTGCGGTTCGCCGTGGCCTGCGGGTCCCTGTCCACCCGCGCGCACGGCGGCACCCCGGCCCAGCCCACGCGGGACGAAGTCCTCGCCCACACCACCCCGAGCGGAGCGCACGCCTCATGACCCACCCCAAGATCGCCTTCATCGGTGCCGGCAGCGTCGTCTTCACCCAAGGCCTGCTCGCCGACCTGTTCGCCTTCCCCGAGCTGAAGGGCGCCCACATCGCCCTGCACGACATCGATCCCGAACGGCTGGGCACCGCGCAGGCCGCGGCCGACCACATCGCCGACCACCTCGGCGCGCACGCCACCATCACGAGCCACGCCGACCGTCGCGAGGCCCTGACGGGCGCGGACTTCGTCATCAACATCGTGCAGGTCGGCATGGGCGAGGCCACCCGCACCGACTTCGAGGTCCCCGCCCGCCACGGGGTGCGCCAGACCATCGGCGACACCCTCGGCATCGGCGGCATCTTCCGCGCGCTGCGCACCTTCCCGCTCCTGAAGGCGCTGGGCGAGGACATCGCCGAACTGTGCCCCGACGCCTGGCTCCTGAACTACACCAACCCCATGGCCATGAACATCCAGTACCTCACCGAGGCCACCGGCCTCACGCGAGTGGTGGGCCTGTGCCACTCCGTGTACTGGACCATGCGGGACCTGGCCGAGCTGGTCGGCGTCCCGTACGAGGAGATCACCTACCGGGCGGCGGGCGTCAACCACCAGGCGTGGGTGCTGCGCTTCGAGCACCAGGGCAGCGACCTCTATCCCCGGCTCGACGAACTGATCGCCCAGGACGCGCAGTTGAGGCGCCGGGTCCGCGTCGACATGTACCGGCGGCTCGGCTACTACCCCACCGAGACCAGCGAGCACTCCTCCGAGTACGTCCCGTGGTACCTGCACCACGACAGCGAGATCGAGCGCCTGCGCCTGCCGATCGGCGCCTATCTCGGCATCGTCGACGAGAACGTCGCCGCCTACCACCACACCCGTGACGCCCTGGCGGCCGGCGAACCGCTCGCCGTCGAGGGCACCATGGAGTACGCCCCTCAGATCATCCACAGCATCGTGACCGGCACCCCGCGCACCGTCTACGGCAACGTCCCCAACCACGGCCTGATCGACAACCTCCCTGGCCACGGAGTGGTCGAAGTGCCCTGCCTCGTCGACGCCTCCGGCATCCAGCCCACCCGCGCGGGCTCCCTGCCCCCGCAGCTCGCCGCGCTCAACCGCACCTACCTGAGCATGAACGACCTGGTCGTGCGCGCCGCCATCGAGGATGAGCCGCGCCACATCCGGCACGCGGCGATGACCGACCCGGCCACCGCCGCGGCCCTCACCGTGGAGCAGATCTGGCGGCTGTGCGACGACATGGTCAGCGCGCACGCGGACCGCCTCCAGCCCTCCCTGCGCCGACTGCTGGGTGACTGACCGGCCGGTCGTCGCCGTATCCCTCGTATCCCTTGTATCCGTCGTATCCCCCGGACCATCCCCCGCACAGAGAAAGCACCTTCCATGTCGCTCACACGCCAGGAAATCGACACCCAGCCGCAGTGCTGGGAGTACGCGCTGAAGCAACTGCCGGAATACGCGCAGGCGTTGCCCGCCCAGGGCGAGCGGGTCGCCGTGATCGGCTGCGGTACGTCGCTGTTCATGGCCCAGGCCTATGCCCACCTGCGGGAGGACGCGGGGCACGGCCCCACCGACGCGTTCCCCGCGTCGGCGGCCCGACTGCACCGCCCCTACGACCGCATCCTGGCCCTGACCCGCTCCGGCACCACCACCGAGATCCTCACCGCCCTCGAGGCGGCGCCCACCTCCACGCGGGTCACCACCATCACGGCGGTGCCCCGATCGCCCGCCGCGCACGCCGCCGACGACGTCATCATCCTCGACCACGCCGACGAGCAGTCCGTCGTGCAGACCCGCTACCCGACCACGCAACTGGTGCTGCTGCTGGCCCACTTGGGGCACGGCGTCGATCAGGCCCTGACCGACGTCGCCACCGCGCTGAGCGCTCCGCTGGATCCGCCACTCCTCGCGGCGGAGCAGATCACCTTCCTCGGCGACGGCTGGCACGCCGGGCTCGCGCACGAGGCGGCGCTCAAGGTGCGGGAGGCAGCGGCCCACTGGACCGAGTCCTACCCGGTGATGGAGTACCGCCACGGCCCCATCGCGGTGGCCGGCCCCGGGCGGGCCGTGTGGAGCCTGTCCCCGCTGCCCGCCGACCTGACCGCCCAGATCGAGGCCACCGGCGCCCACCTGCGCCGTCCGGTGCTCGACCCGCTGGCGGAACTGGTGCTCGCCCAGCGTCTCGCCGTGCGGCTCGCCGAGACCGCGGGGCGCGACCCGGACCGCCCGGCCCATCTGACCCGCTCCGTCGTCCTGCCCTGACCGCCGCGGCTCCTGCCGCCCTACGTAAGATCGACATCAGCACACATTTCAGCACGCTTCAGCACGGTTTCACCAAGGCCGTGCATATCGCGCCCCACCGGCCGCCGCCCCGAACGAAAGCCCTCCATGCACCGCCTGTACCGCTCGCGCCTCGGCCGCCTCGCCACCTGCGCCGCCGCCCTCCTGCTGGCCGCCGCCTGCACCACCGACGGCGGCAAGGACACCAAGGCCACGGACCGCCCGTCCGTGCGTCCGCCGGAGGCCGACGCCGTCTTCGACTACCAGCTCGGCGGGCCCTACCCGCCCGACGACGCCGTCGAGGCGGTCTCCCGCGACCGCTCCGCCGAGCCGGCCGAGGGCCTGTACAACGTCTGTTACGTCAACGCCTTCCAGACCCAGCCGGGCGACGCCATCACCTGGTGGAAGAAGAACCACCCCGACCTGCTCCTGAAGGACGACGACGGCTCCCTGGTGATCGACACCGACTGGGAGGAGCCGCTCCTGGACATCTCCACGCCGGGCAAGCGCCGGGAACTGATGGACGTCGTCGGGCCGTGGATCGACGGCTGCGCCGACAAGGGCTACGACGCGGTCGAGCCCGACAACCTGGACTCCTACGAGCGTTCCGACGATCTCCTGACGGCCGAACACGCCGCCGCCTTCGCCGAGTTGCTCGCCGAGCGGGCACACAGGCGCGGTCTTGCCATTGCCCAGAAGAACACCACCGACCTGCTTCCGGAGCGCCGCCGCGTCGGGTTCGACTTCGCCGTCGTCGAGGAGTGCGCGGCGTACAAGGAGTGCGGGGACTTCGCCGACGCCTACGACGACAAGGTCTTCGCCGTCGAGTACACCCGCAAGGACTACCGCGCCGCCTGCGACGCCTGGGGCCCCCGCCTGTCCGTCACCCTGCGCGACCGCGACGTCAACCCCAAGGGCACGAAGGGGTACGTCTTCGCGCAGTGCTGAAGGGCGCGGCGCCGAAGGCCCTGACCACTCCCTGCCCGCCTGCTGCCCGTTTCCCCCTTCCCCGCGCCCGAAGGGGGATGTGGCGTGCCCGAGTTGGCTCAACCCCCGTCACAGCCAACGGAATTCGGGATTCCAACCGCAGAAGCTGACCGGAGCCACTACACAGGATGGTGATCTGTTCACGCCGGAGAAAGAGGTAACCGTATGGCGATACGGACCACGCACCGCACCCGTCTGGCGGGGGCCGCGGTCGCCGTCACCACGGGCTTGATCTGCACCCTGTCGACGCAGCCCGCCGGGGCCGACGAAGGCGCCGCGCGCCACTGCGTCCTGGACGCGACGTCCGGACAGCAGCGCTGCTTCGGCACGTTCACCGAAGCCGTGGACCGAGCCACCGACGGACGCGTCACCGACGCCCCGGCCTCCCCACGGGCCGCCGTCACGTCGCCCGGGTTCCGCGCCGAGGTGTCCGGCACGGCGGCGAAGAGAGACGTCGCCGCGGCCGGGGACGTCATCCAGGGAACGTTCTTCACGGACCCGGACTTCGCCGGTGACTCGCTCACCATCAGCGGGCCCTCGCTGTGCGAGAAGGACGGCTGGGTCAACTGGCAGCACGACCTGGGCGACGACTGGAAGAACCGCATCTCCTCGGTACAGCCCTGGGGCAACTGCGCGATCTGGCTCTACCCCGAGCCCGATCTCGGCGGCGACCGCGACGGACCGTTCGACGAGAACACCGCCGACGTCGGCCAGATGATGAACGACCGCAGCCAGTCCATCGGCTTCAGCTAGAGCGCTGCCGCATCCATCGGCGTCGGCCGGAGCGCTGCCGCGCTCGCGCGCACGCCGTACCCCCCACCTGTTTCACCTTCCCCCCACTGGAGATCACACATGATCACCCGTACCCGTCTGACCGTCCTGCTGGCGGCGATGGCCACCGCGGGCGGCCTGGCCCTCGCGCCCGCCGCGCAGGCCGACGAAGAGCCCCCCACCACCCGCGAGTTGCTCGACCAGTGCGACAACGGCACCGACTCGTGCGTCTTCCACCCCGAAGGACCCGGCACCGACTCGATGGGCGAGGCCCATCAGGTGGGTGACAGCGCCTACAACTGCACGTCGGACCTTCAGCGTTCGAGCATCTCCTGGGCCGACACGACGGGCGAGTCCAACAGCGTCGGAGTCTCGCTCAGCGCGGAGTACGGCTTCGCCGAGGTCTTCAAGGTGAGCATCGAGACCTCGTACGGGCACACCTGGGAGAGCTCGCACACCGAGACCGACACCACGAACGTCGACGTCCGCCCCGGTGAGGTCGGCTGGGTCACGCGGGAGTCGCAGTTGCAGCAGGTCAAGGGCACCTACGAGCTGCACTTCCCGGACAGGTTCCACGGCCACTACATCTGGTACGTCCCCTTCGACGCCACGGGTCCCAAGCCGGACGCGCCCAGCACCAAGACGCAACACACCCGCCCCATGACGGAGCAGGAGAAGGCCGAACACTGCGGCTGACGCACCACCGCCCCTGCCGCCGAATGATGCAGCAACGGCCTGTGGCCCTCTTCCTGCATCATTCGGCGGCCGCACACCCCCACTCCGTGCGGCGCGAGTGCGTGATGCGACGGCGTCCGAAATGATGCAGCGCATGAACGATCACCCGAACACCAGCAAGACCGGCGAGGCCGGAGGAGCCGGAAAGAGTGGCCTGTCCCGACGGCTGATCCCGATGACCGGCCGGGATCCGGACGAACAGGGGCGGGTCTCCTCGCCGCTTGAGCTCCTGTTCGACCTCACCTTCGTGGTCGCCGTCGGCACCGCCGCGTCCCACTTCGCCGAGATGGTCGCCGAGGGGCACGCCGGACAGGCGGTGACCGCGTTCGTCCTCGCGATGTTCGCGATCAGCGTCGCCTGGATCAGCTTCAGCTGGTTCGCCTCCGCGTTCGGCACCGACGACTGGCTCTACCGCGCCCTGACGATGCTGCAGATGGTCGGCGTCGTCGTGTTCTCGCTCGGGCTGCCGGCGATGTTCCACTCCGTCGAGGAGGGCGGGCACCTCGAACTGCGCGCGATGGTGATGGGCTACGTCGTGATGCGGATCGCGATGGTGCTCCAGTGGTGGCGGGCGGCCCGGGAGTCCCCCGCGTTCCACGACGTAGGGATGGCCAACATCCGCTGGACCGTGATCGTGCAGGCCGGTTGGATCGTCATCGCCTTCGTCCATCTGCCGCTCGCCGCCGTGTTCGCCGCGTTCATCCTGCTCGGGGCGCTGGAACTGGCGCTGCCGGTGCTCACCCAGGGGGGCGCGGGCGACACCCCGTGGCACCCGCACCACGTCGCGGAGCGGTACGGCCTGTTCGCCATCATCACGCTCGGCGAAGGAGTGGTCGGCACCATCGCCTCGTCCGGCGACCTCCTGGGAGGGGGCGACGGGACGCACTGGAGCGGGAACGCGATCGCCGTCGTCATCTCCGGCGTCGGACTGACCTTCGGCATGTGGTGGGTCTACTTCACCACGCCCTTCGGCGAGGTCCTCGCCCACCGCCGAGGCCGCGGCTACCTCTTCGGCTACGGACACATCCCCCTGTTCATCGGGATCGCCGGTGCCGGTGCCGGGCTGCACGTGGCGGGCCTCCATCTGGAGCACCACGCCGAGCTCGGTGACGTGGCCGTGGTCCTGTCCCTGGCCGTCCCGGTCGGTCTCTACCTGTTGATGGTCTACCTGCTGCACACCCTGCTGCTGTCGACGGCGGACCGGTTCCACCTGCTCCTGATCTCGCTCACGCTCGCCGTGCTGCTCGTGGCCGTCCTCCTGGCCGCGGCCGGGGTCGCGATCGCGGTATGCCTGCTCGTCGTGATGCTCGCCCCGTTCGTCACCGTGATCGGCTACGAGACGGTGGGCTACCGCCACCAGCAGAAGATGCTCGAAGGACTCGGTACGGGGGCTCACTGACGGAGGCGGTCAGCTGGGCGGCCGGGTCAGCGCCCCGCAGGGGCGGGAGACGCCGTGAGCCGATCGAGCTGCTTGTCGACCACCACGTCGAGAGGGAACCCGGGGTCGCGCTGCGCGCCGCGGTCGCCGATGTTCACGGTGAGGGCTCCCACCCGCACCAGGACGTGGTGGTCGGTCCGCACGGTGCGCCCCGGGCCGTCCATGCTCAGGTCGAAGGCGACGGCTTCGTCACCGAGTGCGGGCGCCTTCTTCACGGTGATCCGGGAGTTGAGCTTGCCCTCGGGGGTCTGCCCGACCAGCGTCTTGCAGGTCCTGAGTCCGTCCGTGAACTCCTGGAACCGCTTCGCCGCCCCGGTTCCGGCATACAAGGCCAGCCACGTCCGGCCGCCCCAGCGGTTGTCCTTCCACCAGAAGTCCTGGATCACGGAGGCGGACGCGTCGTGCGCGACGAGCACGTCGAACACGTCCTGGCAGCCCGGCCCCGCCACCAGAACCCGCGGATCGTACGGGGGAACAGGCCCCTGCACGGGCGCGCTGGCGACCCGCGGCACATCCCCCTCCCGCAGCAGCAGGGACTTCAACTGCCCAGCTGTCATCGGCTTGGCCCGGGACGGCGGTGGCGATGCCGATGACGATGACGACGGTGATGACGACCGCGAGTGCGAGGCCGCCTCGGACGCCGACGCCCCGCCCTTCCGCTCCGTGGCATCGACCGCACCCTGGGCCGAACACCCCGCGACACCCACGAACACCCCGGCGGCCACCACCGCACCCGCCGCCTTACGGCACCCTGTCCACACCGTCGCCGCCCCCTTGATCCGCTTCGCCTGCGACGAGCAGACAGTACGGCACCCGTGCGCCGGTCACCCCCGGTACACCACCCGCCCCGGCAGCTCCCGCCCCTCGACGCGCGCCCACAGCCGCAGTCCGGCGAGCACCTGCCCCTTGCGGCCCCCGGCATCCAGCGGGATGTCGTTGCCGCCGGTGCGCTGGCGGGCGTCGCGGTAGGCGGAGGGGGCGAGGGCCTTCACCTCGACGTCCGATCCGCTGCCCTGCACCCTGCGGCGCAGCCCCAGTACGGCACGCTGGGAGGTCTCCGCCACCTCGGCCCACCAGCTGCCGGGGGCGGCAGGCGGCAGGTGGATCACGGAGCACAGCGCCTCGTCGACGGCGAGCGCCGCCCGCAGCTCCGCCGGAGAGTCCCGGGGCGCGCGGGCGAGCCGGGTGAGCCGCTGGGACACCTCGTGCCGGTAGGCGCCGAGATGTTCCGGGGTGTGCAGCGCAAGCGTGCCGCGGTGGGTGAGGCTTTCCAGGCAGTGGTGCAACTGGCCGTCCAGCCGGGCCAGTTCCGCCACCCAGCCGGCGAGCTGGACCCACACCTCCAGCGGTGCGCGGTCCTCCGCGCCCACCGCCGGTGGCACCCAGGCGGCCTCGGCGGCGTCCAGCGCCCAGTCGGGCCGCACACCGGCGGCGTTCAACCGGACGCCGGGCGCCCCGAAGCGGGACAGCGGAGGGACGAGGACCTGTTCACGGTCGTACGCCCACCACTCGATCCATCGTTCATCGGCCGGGTCCGCCGCGGCGAACGCCGCCGACAGCTGCGCCCGCTCCCGCCACTTCGTCGCGTAGGCGGCGGGCAGCCGGAGCAGTGTGGTGTGGAGCCAGAGCCAGCGGGTGGAGGTGTCGGCTGTGGTGGGGGCCCGGAGCGGTCCGAGGTATTCGGAGGTTTCCGGGCTGCTCACCAACTCCCCGCAAAGGGCCAGGAGTTCGGCGTCCGCCGCGGCATCGGGGCCCGCCGGACCTCGTGCCGGAACGGCCACGGGCCGCGCGCCGGTGAAGGCGGGCGTCTCCTCCCGCGACTCCTCCCCTTCCGACGCGAGCAGTTTCTCCACCTCCCGCAGGGCCGCCCTGCACTGCTCGGCGCCCGGGTCGTCGGGCCAGACACGGAGCAGTTCGTCCAAGGTGGTGTGCAGCCCGGCGAGCTGGGCCCTGGCCACGGTGCCGAGCCGCGATCCGGGTGTCAGACACAGTGCGCGCAGCGCGTCCACGGCGCTCAGTGCCTGCCGTTGAACGGATCGCGCTCGGCGATGTGCTCGGAGGTGGCGTCCTCCATGGTCACCCGGAACACCGACCCCGGGTTGGTCCACATCTCGGCGACGGAACCCGCCTCCCAGTACGGCACCGGCATCCGGTGCACCCGCAGTCCGCCGTACTCGTCGAGCGTGGCCACGTACTTGCTCCCTCCGTGCGGTACGTCCGGTCCGTTCCATCCCTCCGCCGGCGCCGGGCCGTGGCGCGGGACCGGGACGGCGTCGACGCACTCCATCTCCCGGTCCGGTTCCCCGGGCCTGCGCAGGTAGAAGACCCAGCCGTCGTGACCGGGCGGCACCAGGGGCTTGCTCTCCATGCCCCGCACCGCGGCCTTTCCGGGGGCGCCACTGCCCCGGAACCACTTGTCGAACCGGTCGCTCGGCGGGGCACCGGGCGAGGTGTCGTCCGGGGGCGGCGGATCGGCCTCCGGGAGCCAGGGGTTTTCCGTGAGCCGGAAGACGACGGTTCCCGCGTCCGGGCGGTCCCCGGCCACCCGGTTGTCGACGACGATCTCCAGAGGCGTCCAGGGAGCGTCCGCGCCGCCCCCGAGATCCACCCGGATCGGGGCCGCGCCGCCCACCTCGTCATGGGCCTCGCCGCGCGCGAGGTGGATGTAGAGGTTCAGATCGGCGTCGACCTCCAGCTGGAACTTCGCCTGGTTGACCCACTCCTCCATGTTCAGCTGGAACCCCGGTTCCTCGCGGCGCACCCAGGCATCGGGGTCGAAGTAGCCCCACGCCTGCCATTTGGGGCCGGTGTTGCGGTGGATGCGCAGGCTCTCGGTGAGGTTGCGCCACTCGCTGCGCACCGCCCAGGCGCCGCCGGGCCCGATCGGGCTCAGCTCCGTGCTCATCCGCAGGAGGGTGTCGGTCGGTTCGCCCGCCTCCAGCTGGAAGGTCGGGCCGAAGTCGCACGGCAGGTAGTAGCTGAGGTTGTCCACCTCTATGCGCAGGACGTAGCGGCCCCGGCCCAGTACGCCGCGGGCGGCCTGCTCGGCGTGGGCGAAACGGCGGATGTGGTAGCCCCAGCAGGCCCCGATCGACGTGGCGAGTTTGCCGTACTCCTCCTCCACCTCGATCCCCGCGGGGTTCCACCGCACCTCGGTCTCCTGGCGCAGCCGCCGTTCCAGGGAGCGGCGGACGAGGGGCATCCGGCTGCTCTTGCCGGTGAGGAAGATCCGGTCGAGCTCCTGGTTCTCCTTCAGGGCGTTCTTAGCCAGGGAGGCGACCAGGTCCGTAATGTCCTTCAGGACGGGGGCCATCAGGCCCTCGAAGATCTCCGTGTCCATCCGCGGCGCCCACTCCGCGTCCCGCGTCGTCTCGGGCGCACCGAGGCGCCCCAGGACGGCGTCAAGGGTTTCGGGAAGCGGCAGGTAGGCGTCGTCCCCCGCGCCCAGCCGGATCTTTGCCTCCTCCGCGATCCGCCACAGCAGCCAGAACGTCTGCTCGGACTCCTCGCGGGGTCCGCCAAGGACGCGCTCCCCCGTCCAGCGCGTGGGCACGACCTGCTCCACGAGGTCGTGCGGGTACTTCTCCTCGTCGGGGCTCCTGTTGAGCAGCGACCCCGCCACGTACCGCCCGTCGTCGACGTAGCCTCCCTCCTTCTCCTTCTGTGTGGCGATGACCAGCTCGAAGCGGTCGGGCCACCGGGTCAGGAGATGGTCCGCGAAGGCCGCCTTGTACCAGCGGAAGAGGTGCAGCGTCATGAGGTCGCCGCCGAGCTGAAGGCTGCCGGTCGAGCCGAGCAGCGTCGGCGTGAGGACGTAGAGGCGGCCGGTGAACCGGGGGTCCTGGCCGGGCAGCGGGTCCGGGGTGGCGTCCTTCAACTGGAGGTTGATCACGGCGAGGTCGGTCGTGCCGCCGCCGATGTCGACCACCAGGATGTTCTGCCCCCAGCGGTCCGTGCCGGCGACCGGACTGCAGCGGGCGCGGAACGCCTCGACTCCCGCCGCGAAGTCCCCGCCGAAGTCCCGCATGATGAAGAACAGCGCCGCCGCCACCGCTTCGTCGAACCGGGTGTCCACGATCGTGACGCCAAGCCCGTCGACTCCCTCGGCGCCCGATCCGACCAGTTCACGCAGTCTGCGGCGCACTGCCGGCGGGGCGACGGTCGGGTAGGTCATGACGACGTGGTCGATCTTTCCCTGGTGGAGTTCCTTGGGGTTGGCGCCGATGTACTCGTCGCTCAGATCCAGCAGGTGCCTCAGCCCTTCGCGGATGAGGTCGTCGGCGGTGGTCGCGGAGCCGTCCGGACGCGTCGGCAGCTCGGGCAGCTCGTGGTGCCGGGCGAGGTACTGCTTGAGGCCCCGGTAGGCGCGCGGCGCGCTCCCCTGCTGCGTGCCGACCGCGACGCGCTCCTCGCCCATCCGCACCCGCAGTTCGGGGAAGGTGTCGACCACCTCGATGCGGCTGGCGAGCTCGGTGCCGCCGGACTGGTCGAGGTCGGCGGGAAAGAGCCGCAGCACGTCCAGCGGCACCTCCCTGAAGACCCGGTCGTAGCAGGCGTGCAGCCGGGGGGCGACGGCCCGGCGCAGCCGTTCGTCCCGGGCCGCGAGCCGCAGTTCGAGCGCGGTGTAGAGCGCGTGCGGCCAGGCCTCGCCGCCGTATCCGCCCTCCAGGGCGTCGACCAGGGCCCGCCCCGGATCGTCGCCGGACGCGGGCCGGGGAGTGTCGCGGTGTCCGCTGCCCGTCGTGGCGTCGTACGCCGTGCTGTCGCGCTGGAGCAGTTGGCGCACGACATCGCCGAGCAGTTCGCGCCACTGGGCCCGCTCGGGTCCCGGCGTGGCGGGATCGCCGAGCAGGGCGACGAGTTCGGCCCGCAGCCTCGTCTCCTGGTCCCGGGACATGGCGCGTACGGCGAGCTGTTGCATGTCGTGGATCGTGACGGTGGAATTGGTCGTCCCGAAGTCGACCGCCGCGAAGCCGAGATGGCGTACGGCACCGGCCGGGACGCGGTCCATGCGTTCGCCGCGTCGGGCGCCGACGGTCTCGGGAGCGGGGTGCGCGGGGTGCACGGTGTGCTCCGGGGCCGGGTCCGGGACGGGGTCCGGCACGGATTTCGTGACGGGCGCGGACCACTGCCGGGGGTGGTACCACTGCCCGGGGTCAGCCTCGATGTGGGGCTGCTCCTGTCGCCGCGTGGACGGATCGTCGGGCGGCTCGGCAGGGGCGAGATGGAGCGTGGTGGTGAGTTCGATCGTGCGGTGGTCGGCCCCCACCGGACGTCCGGTGACCGTGTTCATCTCGTGGTACGTGATCCGCAGCTGGAGGGGCAGGTCTTCCGGGGCGGGCGGGGCGGGCAGCGGCACGGGGCCCGATCCGCGGAAGACGGAGGGTTCGTCGACGACCTTGCCCCTGGCCTCGCTCCACAGTCCGCGCAGGGCGGGCAGCTGCGTCTTGGGCAGGTCGGGAGGCGCGACCACCTCGAGCGCACGGATGAGCGCGGCGCTGCCGGGCGAGGGAACCAGCCGCAGCGCGGGCAGTTCCAGTGCGCCCGCCACCCCGGTCAGGGTGAAGCCGTCCCCGCCGGGATCGGCCACGCAGAACGGTCCTGACGCGACGAATTGGGCGTGCAGTCCCATGAGGGTCTCCCTGGGTCAGGGCCGGGGGCGCGGGATGGGGGCATGGGCGGCGTCGTACCTGGAGCCCGGGGCGGGCATGACGTCCAGGTGACCCGCCAGGTCCAGGACGGCGGCCCCGGGTGAGCCGCCCTCTCCCCTGAGGCCGGACACGAGGAGGTCGAGGGTGTCGGAGGCGCCCACGGCCTCTTCGTACGCGTCGATCAGGCCCTTGGCCTCCGAGGCCAGCACGATGTGTTCCTTGGCCAGTTGCTTGTACACCAGGTTCAGGAGTGCGGTGACCAGCTCCCGGCGGATGCGTACGGCGTGCACGATGTGGCGTTCCCACGGGTCACGGCCGTCGGGCGACTCCGGGTGCCAGGGGAAGCCGCGGTCGAGACGGAGCGGGTAGGCGGCGTCCGCCTCGTCCAGGTCCGGGCCGGGTGATGCCGTGTCCCGGAACGCGGTGCGCCACACGTCGACGTCGGTCATGTCCTGCAGCACCAGCAGGCGGTCGGCGTGCTCCTGACCCACGGCGCCCCGCTCCTGCTCCCGCTCGATGACCCTCTCCCACATCTGGAACAGCTCGTCCAGGGCGCCCCGGTGGCGCTCCAGTCGTTGCTCGTACGCGGCGCGGGCCCAGTCGCGCACCAGCGCGAGGAGTTGTTCGTAGCACTGCCGGAACAACGGCAGGAGCGCCTCGGGCTCGTCCGCCGCCGCGGGGCCCCGGGTGTCCGTGCCGCCGGAGTCGGCGATCACGAACTTGCGTGCCCTCGCCCGCTCCCGCACCCTGCGCCGCAACGCCTCGTCCGCCGCGGTCCGGTCGGCGCGCCGCACGGAGATCAGCTGTTTCTCCCGGTCGACCGAGGCGAACAGTTCCTTCCACAGCGGCCAGCCCGCGACCATCGTCGCGGCTTCCCCGTCGATGTACTGCCGCAGCTCGTCGTCGGCCCAGGCGTTGCCGGGTCCCATGCCGACGACCAGGCTGTCCCGCAGGTCTCCGAGGGAGCGCCGTGTCTCGTCCAGCGTCCGTTGTATCTCGCGGTACTCGGGCGGACAGGCCTCCTCGGGGTGGGCCGCCTGCTCCCTGGAGATCAGCTCCACCCGCATCCGGTCGACGACCGCGGCCCGCCGCCGCACGGCCTCGTGGCGGATGTCCCCGCCGTACTTCTCGGCGTGCTGGGTGAGTTGTCGGCGGAGCAGATCGAGTCCGCCGTCCTCGGCGAACTCGCGCAGGGCCGTGCTCAGGGGCGATCCCGGGTCGTCCGCCGCCAGGCGTGCCGCCGCCTTGGCCCACAGCTCGGTGATCTGCAGTCGCTCCTCGGCGCCCGAACGCAGCCGCGCCCGCAGGGCCTCGTCGAGCTGTACGCCCTGGGACCTGGCGAGCCGGTCGAGTCCCACCATGGCGGAGACCAGGACGAGTTGCTTGCGCTGGCCGGCGGGCAGCAGCCGGTGCGCCGCCTCGACGATCTTGTCCAGGACCGCCGTGTCCGGCAGTCCGCGCAGCCGCTGCTCCTTGAGGCGCTCGGGCGAGTCCAGAAGGGCGGCCTTGAGGGCGGAGGGGTCCACGGGCATCTGGTCGAACCGGCCGCCCGCCACGAGCAGGCTCTCGCGCAGCACCTTGTCCGACTTGCGTTCCCGGCCGTCCGCCGTGGGTTCGCGGAGCATGTCGAAGAAGTCCTGCTCCTGGGCGACCGGTCCGCGCTGGCCGTTCATGAGGACCAGGACCGTGTGGATGTCGCGCAGCTCGCGGCGGCTCAGAAACCGGTCGCGCTCCCCGGACTCGGGGCTGTTGAGGCCGGGGAAGTCCATCAGGGTGAGGGCGCGCGCGCCCGCCAGGTCCCAGATGCCGCGCGGCACCCCCACCCGCAGTTCGACCCGGCGGATGAGCGGCACGCAGGCGGCGAGGACGTCGTCGGGGATCCGGTGTCCCTCACCCTCCTTGACCCGCAGGGCCGGGCTGTCGCCGCCGCCCGCCTCCAGTTTCACGCCCGGCAGCGACATGGCGCGCTTGGCCTGGGCCTCGGAGAGTTCGTAGCGCCGACCGAGCATCGGCGTCCCGACCTCGTACGCCGTGTGCAGGAGTTCCACTTCGGCCGCGACCGCACGCATCCGCGCACCGTGCAGGGCCGAGCCGTGCCGACCGCACCACTCGACCAGCGGCGCCCAGCCGTCGGGGCCGGGCCGGGCCGCGTGCAGCGCCTGGGACCGCTGGTCGGGCGGCCCTTCGAGCGGCGCGAGTTCCTCGAGCCTGCCGTGCAGATGAGTCATCAGCTCGGCGGTCTCGGCGGCCGTGCAGTACACGACGGCCCGCCCGTCGAGACGCGACGTGCGCTCGCCGCCCGTGAGCTGGCCGATGTGAAGGGCGGTGACGTTCCCGGTGGTCGCCACATCGCTCACCGAGAGCAGCCCGGGCAGCCCGAGCAGCGCCTCGATCAGCAGAGACTTCCCCGCGCTGAACTCCCCCACCACACCGACCGAGAGCGGCCCGCGCGCCTCCCGCAGCAGCTGAGCCACAGCGGCCCGGAACTCCTCACGTCCCGCGTGCAGTTCCCGATCCTCCGCGGAGCCGTCCGACGGAGCCCTGTCCAGGGCTTCCAGCATCCCGACCGCCCATTGGACATAGCTGTCCGTGTCGCTGCCCATGGCTCTGGGCCTCCCCCCGCGCCTCCCCCGGCAAGGATCGTCCGGTCACGGTTCGAGCCGCATCAATCCCTGGCACTACGACGCTGAAGGCAATGTGCCGCGCCGACAGCCACGCGACAACCGTCTGTGACAAATTCACTGAATTCGCTCTCAGTTGTACACACTTGAGCCTTTTCCTGACACTCAGGAACCACGACCGAAACCGGGGCCGTACGGGCCGTCTGTGCCGTCCGTGCCTTCCGTGCCGGGGGCTTCGGGCATGGGTGGCGACTTCTCCCCCCGCTGCGCGACTCCCGGGTTAGCGCCCGGGCCCATCGGGCACCCGGAGAGCCCGACAGCCCGTAGGAGGCGCTGCCAACAGTCAGTGAGGGAGCCTGACATGACCACTGCCCGCGACATCATGACCGGAGGCGCCCAGTGCGTGGGCGCCGAGGAAACCGTGCTCGACGCCGCCCGCAAGATGACCGACCTGGGCGTGGGCGCACTGCCCATCTGCGGAACCGACGACCGGCTCAAGGGCGTCCTGACCGACCGGGACATCGTCGTCAAGGTGCTGGGCCAGTCGAAGGACCCGGCCACGGTCACGGCCGGCGAACTCGCCCAGGGCGAGGCCGTCACCATCGGCGCCGACGACAGCGCGGACGAGATCGTAGCCACCATGACGCATCACAAGGTGCGGCGGCTTCCCGTCATCGACGGGCGCCGCCTCGTCGGCATGGTCTCCCTCGCCGACGCCGCGCGGGCGCTCCAGGACCCCAAGGCCGGCCAGCTCATCGAAGCACTCTCCACCGACTGACCGGCCCACGGGCCCGGCCTGCGACCTTCCTGAGGCGAAGCTCCGACGAGCTTCGCCTCTTACCTGTCGAAACACTGGGCTCAGTTCGTTGTGGAGGGCTCCGTCGCGTCAGCGTCTCTGGTGGCGGCCCAGGACGCGAGGAGGCGCAGTCCCTCTTCGGAGGGCGAGCCGGGTTCGGCGGTGTAGATGGTGAGGGTGAGGCCGGGTTCGGCGGCCATCTCCAGTCCTTCGTAGGCGAGGGTGAGTTCACCGATCGCGTGGTGGTGGAAGCGTTTGGTGCCGGTGCCGTGGTGGCGGACGTTGTGGGCGCCCCAGCGGGTGCGGAAGTCGTCGCTGCGGGTGGAGAGTTCGCCGACCAGGTCGTGCAGGCCCTTGTCGTGGGGGTTGCGGCCGGCTTCGGTGCGCAGGATCGACACGGCGACGTCGGCGGCCTGGTCCCAGTCGGGGTAGAAGCGTCGGGAGGCGGGGTCGAGGAAGTTGAAGCGGGCCAGGTTGGCCTGGTTGTGGGGCGCTGCGTAGACGTCGTCGTAGAAGGCGCGGGCGAGCCGGTTCGTGGCGAGCAGGTCCATGCGGCCGTTGCGCACGAAGGCCGGGCCCGCGGTGACGGCGTCCAGGACCCATTGCAGGCTGCGGTGCGCCGTCCACTGGGGTGAGCGGCGCCGGGGGCGGGTGAGGGCATCGGAGCCGTCTGCCGCGTGGGCCAGGTTCAGGAGGTGGGCGCGTTCGGCCTCGTCGAGCCGGAGGGCGCGGGCGAGGGCTTCCAGGACGGCCGGGGAGGCGCCGGCGAGGTTGCCGCGTTCCAGTTTGGAGTAGTACTCCACGCTCATGTCGGCCAGCGCGGCGACCTCGCTGCGGCGCAGGCCGGGCACCCGGCGCCGGCTGCCGGAGGGCAGGCCCGCCCGCTCGGGGGTGATCTTGGCTCGCCGCGAGGTCAGGAACTCGCGGACCTCTGCTCGGTTGTCCACGCCTTCGACGGTACGTCCCGTCCGCGGCGGAAGGGATGTACTGGCGGTACACCCCTTGACCGTGCCTCGCTGCACGCGCCGGGAGCGGGTTACCTGGATGACGTGGGGCTTCTCGCCCGGCCACGAACCGGCCGGACGGAAGGCCCGCGGCTCTGCACTCGGCGACGGCCACTCCCCCGGTACGTCGCCTCGGCACGCGAAGGAACCCCCTCTCATGCGCGGCGCAATGATCTACGCCCCCGGCGACATCCGCTTCGAGAGGCTGGACGACCCCAAGATCCTCCATCCGGCCGTCGAGCCCGAGCGCGCCGGCCGAGCGGCTGTACGGCCTGCACACGGATCGGGACGGCTTCCGGCACTACGCCGGACCGGTGCCCGGCTGACCCGGAGGCGTTCTGTCGTGCTCGTGCCCCGCTCCGCCCTGCGCCCTCTCTGTTCTCACGCGGTCCCGGCCGCGGCACTGCTCCTGGCAGTCACGGCGTGTAGCACCGCGCCGGACACCACGCACGCGGCGTCGGCACCCCAGGGTTCACCGCGGCAGTCCGCGCCGGACCGGCCGACGGACCGGCCGACGGACCAGCCGATGGACCAGCCGACGGACCAGCCAGAGGCCGAACCCTCTCCTGCCCCCGTCCCCTGACTTCTGCCCACGTCTCCCCTGCCCCCCGTCCCCTCGTCCCCTCGTCCCAAGGAGTAGTTCCCCGTATGTCCGTTCCCGCCGCTCGTGCGCCGGGCAAGCTGCCCTTCGTCGTGTGGGTGCTCGCCGTCGGCACCTTCCTGATGGGTACCACCGAGTTCGTCATCGCCGGGATCCTCCCGGACATCGCCCCCGACCTCGGCGCCGACGTCTCCCACGCCGGCCTGCTGATCACGGCCTTCGCCGTCGGCATGATCGTCGGCGGTCCGACCATGGCCCTGGCCACCCTGCGCCTGCCCCAGCGCCTCACCCTCGTCCTCGCCCTGGCGGTCTTCGCCGCCGGGCACGTCGTGGCAGCCCTCACCAGTTCCTTCACCGTCGTCCTGGCCGCCCGGTTCGTCACCGCGCTGGCCACCGGCGCGTTCTGGGCCGTCGGCTTCGTCATCGCCACCACCGCCGCCGGGCCCGCGAACGCCACCCGGGCCGTCAGCGTGATGATGGGCGGCCTGACCCTGGCGAACGTCGTGGGCGTCCCCGCCGGGTCGCTGGTCGGTCACGTCACCGGTTGGCGCGGACTGTTCTGGGCGCTGGCCGCGCTCGCCGTCCTCGCCGCCACCGTGATCGGGCGCTTCATCCCCCGCACGGAGCAGCGCGCCGATGTCTCCGTACGGGATGAAGTCCGGGCGCTGCGACAGGGCCCGCTGTGGCTGGCGCTGGCCTCGGCCGTACTGATCATGGGCGGGGTTCTGGCCGTCTACACCTACATCACCCCGCTGCTGACCGACCGGGCCGGCATCCCGGACGGTGCCGTGCCGCTGGTGCTGATCGCGTTCGGCGCCGGTGCGCTGGGCGGCACCGCGATCGGCGGCCGGTTCGGCGACCGCCGCCCGATGGCCACGACGATCCCGGCCGCCACGGTGACCGCGCTGATCCTGCTCGCGCTGATCCCGCTGTCCGCCGTGCCGGCCGCCGCCATCGCCCTGATCTTCCTCATGGCGCTGGCCGGGTTCACGATCAACCCGGTCGTCACCGCCCTCGCCGTCCGCTTCGCCGGTGACGCCCCCACTCTCACCTCGGCGCTGACGACGTCGGCGTACAACACCGGCATCGCCGTCGGCTCCGCGCTCGCCGGACAGGCCCTCGGCTCCTCCCTCGGCGTGACCGGACCCGCCCTGGTCGGCGCCGTGTTCGCGGGCCGGACCCTGCTGCCGCTGATCGCCTTGGCCGTCACCACCAAGCGCGGGACGACGCGCGCCGTCGCCCATGGCGTTCCCGACGGCTCTGTCCCCGCAGCACATGCTGTCCCGGCAGCGCGGGAGACGGCTGAAGCGGCGTCGACGCGGAGCTGAACCGGTCGGGCCGTCCCGCACCTCACCTACCGGGTCCCCCCATGAACCCGAAGAACCACGACAACCCCACCTGACAAGGACGAGGACCACCATGGAGCACATCACCTCGACGCCGACGGCCAAGGCACCGGCCGAGCGATTCACCGGCGACGTCTACCTCAACATGATCGAGGCCCCTGCCGACCCCGCCCGCCTCGCCGCCGCCCTGGTCCGCTTCACCCCTGGCGCCCGCACCAACTGGCACAGCCACGCCAACGGCCAGACCCTCTACATCACCGACGGGATCGGCCTGGTCGGCACCCGCGACGGCAGCGTCGCGCGGGTCGGCGCCGGACAGACCGTCAAGTGCCCGGCCGGTGAGGAGCACTGGCACGGCGGCACCGACACCACGCTCATGGCGCACATCGCCATGGTCGTGGGCGACGCGGACGGCGACGGCACCACCTGGCTCGAACCCGTCACCGACGAGCAGTACACCCACGCCCTCGGCAGCACGAACGAGAGCTGACCAACACAGAATCTCGTGTCGGAATCTCACGGCTGGTGCCGCAGGGACGTCAGATCCGACGAAGTCCGAGCAGCCGTGCCGGGAACAAGCCGTCCGCCCGGCACGGTTGCATCGACCGAGGGACCGGCGCCGCACGGGCGGGGACACGGCGAGCACAAGGTCGTCCACCCTGTCAGGATCCGGGCCCCCGGGATCGCGGTACGCCGCCGCGCACTCGGACCGAGGCGATTTTCTACAGAAGGACTGCTTGATGACTGACCGGCCCCTGACCCTCATGGCAGTGCACGCCCACCCCGACGACGAGGCCACCGGAACCGGAGGAATCCTCGCGCGGTATGCGGCGGAAGGCATCCGTACGGTTCTCGTGACGTGTACCGACGGCGGCTGCGGTGACGGACCGGGGGGCTCCAAGCCGGGCGATCCCGGGCACGACCCGGCGGCCGTCGCCGCGATGCGTCGAAAGGAACTCGAGGCGAGCTGTGCGGTCCTCGAGATCAGCGACTTGGAGATGTTGGACTACGCCGACTCCGGGATGATGGGCTGGCCGAGCAACGATGCTCCCGGCTCCTTCTGGCAGACCCCCGTGGAGGAAGGCGCCGCGCGGCTTGCGGAACTCATGCGGCACTACCGGCCCGACGTGGTCGTCACCTACGACGAGAACGGCTTCTACGGCCACCCCGACCACATCCAGGCCCACCGCATCACGATGGCGGCACTGGAGATGACCGAGCTGACGCCGAAGGTGTACTGGACCACGATGCCCCACTCGGGGATGCAGCGGTTCGGCGAGCTCATGCGCGAGTTCAGCGAGGACATGCCGGAGCCGGATCCCGCCGAGGTCGCCGAGATGGCCAAGATCGGCCTCCCCGACGACGAGATCAGCACGTGGGTGGACACCATCGCCTACAGCGGTCAGAAGTTCGACGCGCTGGCCGCGCACGCCAGTCAGGGCGAGAACATCTTCTTCCTCAAGATGGGCAAGGAGAGGTTCGGCGAGCTGATGGGCATGGAGACCTTCGTACGGGTCCAGGACGCCACCGGCGCGGCCCTGCCCGAGAACGACCTCTTCGCCGGACTGCGCTGACCCTGTCCGTCCACCCCGCGTGGCGGCCCTCGTCGGCGGCGTCGACGAGGGCCCGCGGGGCCGGCCCGACACCGCGCGGGCGCCGACGGACGCGTCCGCACTCATGAGTCTGGCGTCAGTGCCCGCAGGGCGAACGGCAGTTGACGGCGGTCTTGACCCGCCCGCCGACGCGTCCCGGTCCACGCGCTGGACGCCCTCGCTGGACGCCCTCACGGAGGGGTGGCGCGAGGGGCGGGAGCCCCAGACGGCTCGGCTCCCGCCCCTCGCCTCCGGGCTCAGCCGCTGATCTGCTTGCGTGTGTCGTCGCGGCTGATGGTGATCTTGCGGGGCTTGGCCTGCTCGGCGACCGGGATCGTCAGGCGCAGCACCCCGGCGTCGTAGGCGGCGTCGATGCGGTCGGTGTCCAACGTCTCCCCGAGGAACAGCTGGCGGCTGAAGGATCCGGCGGGCCGCTCGGCGATCAGAACCTCGGTGTCTTCACCCCTGCGCGGGCGCCGCTCGGCCTTCACGGTCAACACATTGCGCTCGACGTCCAGGTCGATGGACTCGGCGTCCACGCCCGGCAGGTCCAGCTCGACGACGAAGGTGTCGCCGTCGCGGAAGGCGTCCATCGGCATGGCGGCCGGCTTGGCCGCGGTGCCCAGCACCTGCTGGGTGAGCCGGTCCAGCTCGCGGAAGGGGTCGGTTCGCATGAGCATCATCACTCACTCCTTTCCCGAAGACGGGATGCACATGACGACACCACCTATATACCTCGCCGCAGTAAAGTTGACAACCCTCGACTCAATCTGTGGAGCGCCGAGGCTACGTCGACAGCGATCGGGCACCTACACGCCCCCCACGATGAGTCAGAACCCGTTCCTGACGGAAAGGGCACCAGGTGAAAGCGACACCGGCGGCGGGCCAGGCGGCCGTCGCGGGGCGAGTTCCGCCCCGCGACGCAGCCTGGCCGCCACCCGGGGCGCCCTCACTTCTTCGCGTACGTGAGGAAGATGGTGCCGCTGTCCATGATCTTGCTGTCGGCCAGCGTGAAGAACGTCGGGTCGAACGGTTGCTTCTGCCCGAACAGTGGTGTTCCCGAGCCGATCGCCATGGGCGCCAGCTTGACGACCATTTGGTCGATCTCCGAGAAGAGCGCCCCGGCCAGCTCACCGCCCCCGCACAGCCAGATGCCCTTGCCGTCCTCCTGCTTGAGCTCGCGCACCTTGGCCACGGGGTCGCCCGCGACGAGCTCGACGCCCGGGTCGGGGGACTCGGCGAGGGAGCGGGAGAAGACGAGGTGCCTCAAGTGGGGCCAGGCGTTGGTGACTCCGGCGTCCACACCGTTCTGATACGACCTGCGTCCCTCGATGACGGTGTCGAAGTGCGCACCGTTCCCACTGACCCCGAACGCGTCCCGCGCCGGGCCCGGCAGCGTCTCGGGGTACTCGGCGACGAGGTGCTCGATGTAGTCCTGCCCGATCGGCCAGAAGGCGCCCGGTCCCGAGGTGGGGTCGGAGCCGTCGGGGCCCGAGATGAATCCGTCGAGGCTGACGGCGATGAAGTAGGTGAGCTTTCGCATGGAGGTCTCCTCGTGGTCGGCGAATCCGGGGCCGCGGCCTGCTTCGACGCGGTGATCTTCGGTGGAGTGCGCGATGGGGTCTGTCATCCGGCCTTTCAGCGGCGGGTACCCGGCTTGGGCAGCGGGCGGGGGCGGGGCAGCGAGCGGGGCTTGGCGGGAACGGGGAATCGGGCGCTCGGCTGGGACTTCGGCTGGTTTCGCAATGCGCTCCTCGGGAAGCATCGGCGGCACGGTGAGTGATGTACTCTGAGTGAAGTGGTTAGAACTTAGTACTGCACCCGCAGTGGTGTCAACAGGTTTCCGAAAGGAAAATGTCATGCGTCAGAACCCCGCACGACGGGCCGCCCTGCTCGATGGCGCGATCGAGGTCCTGGCCCGCGAGGGCTCACGCGGCCTCACCCTGCGCGCGGTCGACACCCAGGCCGAGGTCCCCAAGGGCACCACCACCAACTACTTCGCCAACCGCGCCGAGTTGCTGGCCCAGGTCATGACGCGCATCCAGGAGCGTCTGACGCCCGAGGAGTCCCAACTCGCCGACACCATGGACGAGGAGCCCTCCGTCGAGCTGGTCGCCACCCTGCTCAAGCAGCTCCTCGGCCGCATGCGCGCGGACCGCGGCAGCTGGCTCGCCCTGATGGAGCTGCGCCTGGAGGCCACCCGCCGCCCCGAACTGCACGCCGAGCTCACCCGGTTCTTCACCGCCCAGCTCGATGCCAACATCAGCTTCCATCTGGACAGCGGCCTGCCGGGCGACCGGACCGGCGTCATCCTGATGTATCTCGCCATGGTCGGCCTGATCGTGGACGACCTGACCGTGCCGGATCTGCTCGAGCCGCATTCCGTCGACAAGCTGATCGACGAACTGGCGCGGCGCGTGGTGGGCACGGGCGCGGGCGCTGACGACTGATTCCAGAGGCCCGCCGCGAGGGATCAGCGCCACACTCCCGCAAAGTACATGGATTTTCCAATGATTGGATTTTCCATGTACTGTCGGGTCATGGATGATCGGCAGCTGACCGAAGAGCTCTACGACTGCCTGTTCGCGATCCGTGCCCAGGTGCACGGCGAGCTCAAGGAGCTGGCCCGGGAAGCGGGGCTGACCGACACGCAGACCGATGCGCTGTGGAGGCTGAGCCGCGGGCGGGAGATGACCGCGCGTCGTCTGGCCGACCTCTTGCAGTGCGACGCCTCAACCGCCACGTCGATGATCGACCGGCTGGAGAAGCGCGGCCTGGTCCGCCGTGTGCCCCACCCCATCGACCGCCGGGCGAAAGTCATCCAACTCACCCCCGAGGGATGCGCGCTGCGCGATCGCGTCATCCGGCACACCGTCGAGCATTCCCCCTTCGCCCTCCTCGACCACGAGAGCAGGCTGCGCCTGCACGCACTTCTCCGCGAAGTGATCGACGGCCCCGGCCCGAAAGGGGAGGACGGCCTCAGCCCGACACATGAGGCCGCCGGCGTCGAGGGCACCGAGGTCGAGGAGCAGCAGTGAGCAGCGAGAGCACGGTCATCACGGGCGGAGCCTCGGGCCTGGGCCTGGTGACGGCACGCCACCTGATCGAGGCCGGTCGGAGCGTCGTCCTCGTCGGCCGGGACGCGACGCGCACCCGGGCCGCCGCCGACAGCCTGCGCGGCCTGGCTCCCGCGGGCAGTGACGCGGTACCGCCGAGGACGTACACCGCCGACCTGAAACAGTGGTCGCAGGTACGGGCACTGGCGGCGGAACTCGCCGCCGACGGACACCGGGTGGACGTCCTCATCAACAACGCGGGGGCGGCGTTCCCCCGGTACGAGCAGACGCCGGACGGCGTCGAGTTCACCTACGCGCTCAATCACCACGCCCCTTTCCTGCTCACCCACGCGCTCCTGGCCGAAGGAGTGCTCACGCGTGAAGCGCGGATCATCAACATGTCCTCGTTCGTGGAGAAGCGCGGCAAGCTCGACGCCACCGATCCGGACGTCACGGGAACATCGTGGAGCAAGCGCTTCTACAACCAGATCAACGTCTACGCGACGAGCAAACTCGTCAGCCTCTTGGCCGCGCGTGAACTCGCCCACCGCCTGCCCGACGGCATGAGCGTCTACAACGCCAATCCCGGCATGGTCAAAGGCACCGCGATGAACAGCAACGCCGGTGGCCTGATGCGGCTGACCGCCCCACTGTTCCGCCCGTTCGCCATCACCCCGGACGAAGGGGTGCGGACCCCCGTCTGGCTCGCCGGCGCCTTGCCCGCACCGCGTCCCAGCGGCGGCTTCTTCAGCGAGTCGCAGCCGGACACCCCTTCACGCCTGGCTCTGGACGACACCCTCGCCCGCACCGTCTACGTCAAGACCGCGGCCCTCCTCGGGGTGGAGCCCCTCACGAGGTAGGGCCCTGGCGGTCATCGACCACCCGGCGGACGCCCAGCTCGCCCAGCAGCGTTCGCTGCCGGGCAGCCCGATCCCACCTACCCCAACACCCGCCCGAGGAAGCCGCGCAGGTATCCCGCGACGACGTCCAGATGGCTCTCCAGCAGGAAGTGACCGCCATCGACCAGGTGCACCTCCGCGTCCTTGGCGTCGCGGGCGAAGGCTCGTGCGCCGGCCGGGCCGAAGATTTCGTCGTTGCGGCCCCACACGGCGAGCACCGGGACCTCGCTGGTGCGCAGGAACTCGTGCAGCAGCGGGTAGAGCGGGCGGTTGTTCGGGTAGTCGCGGAACAGCGCCAGCTGGACCTCGTCGTTGCCCTCGCGGGAGACGAGGGCGAAGTCGTGCTCCCAGGTGTCCGGGTCGACCAGGCTCGGGTCGGGCACGCCGTGCACGTACTGCCAGCGGATGGCGTCGACGTCCAGTGCGACGCGGACGGCGGGTTCGGTGTCGGGGCCGGGATTCGCCCCGTAGGCCCAGACGTCGGTCCAGAACGACTCGACGAAACCGTCCTCGTAACCGTTGCCGTTCTGGGTGACGAGGGCGGAGATCCGTTCGGGGTGCTTGAGCGCGAGGCGCCATCCGATGGGGGCGCCGTAGTCCTGGACGTAGAGGGCGTAGCGGTCAAGGCCCAGTTGGTCGAGCAGTCCGGAGGTGAGTTCGGCGAGGGCGTCGAAGGTGTAGGTGAACTCCTCCACGAGGGGGGCGTCGGAGTGGCCGAAGCCCAGGTGGTCCGGCGCGATGACGTGGTAGTCGTCGGCCAGCAGCGGGATGAGGTCGCGGAACATGAACGAGCTGGTCGGGTAGCCGTGCAGCAGGACGATCGCGGGGGCGTCGGTGGGGCCGGCCTCGCGGTAGAAGATCTGATGGCCGTCGACGGTGGCGGTCCGATGGTGCACCGAGTTCATTTCTAACCCCTTCAAACGCTTGATCCGGTTAGCTCTTCGCCATGCAAGCACCGCATGGGCTAACCTGTCAAACGACTCGATCCGGTTAGAGGGAGAGTGGCACCCGATGGACACGCTGCTGGACCTGCTCAACAGCAGGCCACTGGTCGACGGCGAGGAACAGGACGCGCTCGGCGACCCGGCCGGAGGCAGGCGCTGGGCGCGGGAGCACGGCGGCGAAGGCAGCCTCGCGGAACTGGCGCGGCTGCGGGAGGCGCGGGACGTCCTGCAGGACATCGTGCGCGGAGAAAGCTCACCCGCCGCGTTGAGCCCGCTGCTCGAAGGGGTCCACCAGACCCCGGAGATCACTTCGGACGGTCTCCAGTGGACGACCCGGACTCCCCCGCACTCCCGGCTGGCCGTCGAGGCGGTCCTCGCCTGGGCCGCCACCGAGAAGCAACTGCCCGGCCGGCTGCGCCCCTGCGCCAACGACGCGTGCCGGCTGTTCCTGCTCGACCGCAGCCGCGCCAACCGCGCGCGCTGGTGCTCGATGGCCGTCTGCGGCAACCGCGAAAAGGCACGTCGCCACTACGAACGCACCCGCTGACCCCCGACCCCGTCCACCACCCCACGCCGAAGCCGTCACGTTCCCCCGGATCACGCCGGTCGCCCGTTTCCGCCACACTCCGGCGGCCTTACGCCTCCCGTCGAACTGCCTGCTTTTAGGGGGACTTGGTCACCCCTGACGGGATGTCAACCGCCATTACCAAAAATATCTCAGGACCATCTTCCGGCTCGCCAGAACCAAACACCTCAAAGATCACGTGTTACGGGCGACCACAACAGGCACGCTCAAAAGACAGGCAAAATCGGGTGGCAGTCATATCGAGGGTGGGGACGGCGGCGATGGCCGCCGTGGTGTCCGGCGCACTGATCGCGGGGGTGGCCTCGGCCGACTCCGGGCCAGGGCCGGACCGTACCGCGGGCACACGTACCGGTGGGGAGACCAAGACCGGTCGGGCAGCGCAGGGCGGGAAGACGGAGACCGTCACGCTGCTGACCGGCGACCGGGCGGTCGTCCGGTCAGGGGGCAAGCAGGTCGTCCGGCTGATCCGCGGCGAGGGTCGCGAGGAGGTCGCGATCGCGGTACGGCGCGAGGCCGGGCACACGTACGTCGTGCCGCAGGACGCCCAGTCACTGATCACCGCGGGCAGGCTCGACCGGCGGCTCTTCGACGTCACACGGCTCGTCAGGGACAAGTACGGTGACGCCCACCGCACTTCGCTGCCGCTGATCGTCAAATACCGGCCGGGACGCGCCAACAGCCGCTCGGACGACACCTTCCAGGGCCTGGCCCGCGACCGCCGGACGCTTCCCGCCATCGGCGGTGAGGCGTTCGACGCGCCCAAGTCCGGCGCGGACGACGTCTGGGCGAAGCTCACCGGCGGGACAGGCGGCCGTACGAACGCGCGGACCACCGCGGCCCCGGCCATCGCGCACGTCTGGCTGGACGCCAAGGTCCGCCCCGCCCTCGACAAGAGCGTGCCGCAGATAGGCGCCCCCACCATGTGGCAGGCCGGATTCACCGGCAAGGGCGTCAAGGTCGCCGTCCTGGACACCGGAGTCGACCAGACGCACCCGGACCTCAAGAACGTCGAGGTCACCGAGAAGAACTTCACCGAATCCGCGCCCGACGCCAAGGACCGCATGGGCCACGGCACGCACGTCGCCTCGACCCTCGCGGGCTCCGGGGCCAAGTCGGGCGGCAAGTACAAGGGCGTGGCGCCCGACGTACAGATCATGGACGGCAAGGTCATCTCCGAAGTGGAGGGCACCGGCACCGCCTCCAGCATCATCGCCGGCATGCAGTGGGCGGTCGACAGCAACGCGAAGATCGTCAACCTGAGCCTCGGCAGCCTCGACTCCCCGGGGACCGACCCGATGGAGGAAGCCGTCGCACGGCTCTCCGGCAAGGCCCTCTTCGTCATCGCGGCGGGCAACGACGGCCCCGAGCCCGGCACGCTGAACTCGCCCGGCAGCGCTCCCGCCGCCCTGACCGTCGGTTCCGTCGACAAGCAGGACAACATCGCGGAGACCTCCAGCCGGGGCCCGCAGGCCGACGGGGTCGCCAAGCCCGACCTCACCGCTCCCGGCGACGACATCACGGCCGCACGTTCCACGCAGATCCCCGACAGCTCCGACAACGACCCCTATGTCGCCCTGTCGGGCACCTCGATGGCGACTCCGCACGTGGCCGGTTCCGCCGCCCTGCTCCTCCAGCAGCACCCGAAGTGGACCGGCCCGCAGCTCAAGGCCGCGCTGACCGGTTCGGCCACGCCCCACCCCACGCTCAACGCCCATCACCAGGGGGCGGGCCGCGTCGACCTGACGCGCGCCGTCACCGCGTCCGTCGTCCCCGAGCCCGGCACGCTCGCCTTCGGCACGCAGGCCTGGCCGCACACCGACGACAAGCCGGTCGCCAAGACCGTCACCTACCGCAACCTCGGCACCAAGCCCGTCACCCTCACGCTCTCCGCCGAATCCATGGACCCCAAGGGCCGCCCGGGCCCGGCGGGCATGTTCACCGTCAAGGACGCCGAACTCACCGTCCCGGCGGGCGGCACCGCGAAGACCACCGTCACCGCCGACACCAGGATCGGCTCCGCCGACGGCGTCTACGGCGGGACACTCCTGGCCGCCGGTGACGGCCAGGAGGTGCGCACCGGTCTCGTCGTCGACCGTGAGATCGAGTCGTACGACCTCACGCTGGGGCACCTCGACGTCAACGGCAAGGACTCGTCCAGCCACGTCACCACGCTCACCGACCGCACGCAGCGGAAGATCGAGGTCCCCTACCGGGAGGGACCGGTCACCCTGCGGGTGCCGAAGGGCACGTACGCGCTGGAGAGTTCCGTCTACGGCCCGACCAAGAGCTTCGCGGTCTTCGTCCAGCCGAAGCTGAAGATCGGCGCGAAGACGACGGTCACGCTGGACTCCCGCAAGGCCAAGCCGGTCGCCGTCACCACCCCGGACGCCGGCGCGCGTCTCACGGCGTCGCACATCAGCTACGACGACGCGGCCCTCGGCATCGCGAGCAGCTGGAGCCTCGGCGACGGCGCCGTCATCCGCACCCTCGGCATCGGCCCCGATTCGCCCACCCTGAACGCCCAGTACAACGGCGTCTGGAAGGCCTCGGGCACAGCGGCGACGAAGGTCGACTACCGGCTGGGCTTCAGCCGCAGCGGCAGCTGGTTCTCGGGCCTGAAGCACGCCACCACCAAGGCCGAACTCGCCGAGGTGAAGTACGGCGTCGGCGCCTCCGCCGCCGGGCGCAAGGGCACGCTGTCGGCCACGCCGATCGGCACGAACGACTACAACCCGCCGCTCCAGCCGGTGACACGGCTGAAGCTTCCGGCCTCCGGCACGAGCTACGTCAACACCAAGGACCTGCGCTGGACTTGGTCCATGGCGCAGCTCGACGACGCCGGGGACTCCACCATCGACTACGGCACCGACGCGGTCGCGTACAAGGCGGGGAAGCGTTACACGCTGAACTTCAACACCGGCGTCGTCGGCCCCGATCTCGACGCCGATGACGGGCAGGGCGCGCGCCGCGCGGGCAACGCCATGGACGCGTACGTCCAGCTCTTCAGCGACGGCGCGGGGCACGCGGGCAGCTCCTTGACGACCGGCGGCTTCACCCGGCTGGAGTCCGGCGGCCGCACCATCGCCGAGGGCGGTCCCGGCGCGGTGAGCGCCGAACTCCCGGCCGCCTCCGCCTCCTACCGCCTGATCATGGAGGCCACCCGCGCGGCCAAGGTCTCCACGACCAGCACCAAGGTGGCCGCGGTCTGGACGTTCAAGTCGGCCAAGACGCCCGACACCCCGCCCACCGCGCTGCCCCTGTCCACCGTCCGCCTCGCGCCGAAACTGGCACTGAACGGCACGGCCCGGGCAGGCAGCACGCTCACGGTGCCGCTGAAGGTGGCCGGAGCGGCGGCCGGCACCGGCAGGATCGCCGGCCTGACCGTCAAGGTCTCCTACGACGGCGGCAGCACGTGGAAGTCGGCCCCCGTCACGACCGACACGAGGGGGGCGCGTACGGCGAGCGTGAAGCACCCGGCGACGGCCAAGGCCGTGTCGTACCGCGTGTACCTGAAGGACACGACCGGCAACACCGTGACCGAGACGATCACGAACGCCTACCGGCTCGCCCCGTAACGGGGAAACTTGCACTCAGCACAGACCCAGCGGCCACATCATGAGGCCGGGTCGGGGCCGGGCCACGGGGACACTTCCCGTGGCCCGGCCCCTTTTGTCGGCTGAGGCGAAGCCTCCGGGACCTGGCGGGCGATCCCGAGGTGCCCGGTGATCTGCTGCGTCCGCTGCGTCCGCTGCCTGTGACAGAACGAGGACGTCGCTGAGGACCGCCTGTAACTCGGTGCGGGATACAAATACTTCAGACCGCACGCACCGAGCTCCTCCTGGGGGAACACCGTGAAGCACACCCGCATCGCCGCTCTCGCCGCCATCGGCGTCGCCGCCAGCCTCTCGCTCACCGCCTGTGGCGGCGATGACTCCGGGAAGAACTCGTCCTCCAAGGGCTCCTCGTCCCCGTCTTCCTCGTCCTCGCAGGACGGTTCACAGTCGGAGAGCGGCTCGGGCTCCGACAGCTCGAAGTCGGAGGCCGGCGACACACAGTCGGGCTCCGGACAGGACGCCAAGGCCGGCGCCGCGAACGGTGCGACGAAGACCGGCGGCAAGGTCACGTTCTGCAAGACGGAGGACCTGGCCATCGACGCCAAGGACGCCGCGCCCGACGAGGCCTCCGGCCGGATCGACATCACCATGATCAACCGGGGTTCGGCCACCTGCTCGGCGACCGGCTTCGCGGGCGTGGACATCAAGGACGCCGACAACACCTCCAACCCCATCGAGCGCGGCCGGGCCCAGCCGCGTGTCACCACCCTGAAGCCCGGCGACGCCGCTGTCTTCAACCTCGCCTACGACATCGACACCACCGGCGACACCCTCTCGCACCCGACCAACATCCTGGTGACGCCCCCGAACGAGACCCACACCGTGACCCTGCGGTGGCCCGCGGACGCGGGGGACATCAAGGGCGCCTACACCGATGTTCAGGTCTTCCCCACACACACCACCAAGTAGAGGTCGCGGCCATAGACAGCGCCCGTGGTCCGCTGTTCCGCTGTTCCGCTGTTCCGCTCCGGGACGGTCTTCAGCACATAGCAAGTAGCAAGTAGCAAGTAGCAAGTAGCAAGTAGCAAGTAGCAAGTAGCAGACGATCGTCATTGGGGAACGGTGCGGTGCAGCCGTCACGGGTCATCAGGCCGCACTCGCCGTCCTGGGCCAGGGGGTTGCGGAGCGGGACCTGCTCAGGGCATTAGGGCGACCGGGTACAGTGCGCGCCTGCAGCCTGGCTACCTGAGGAGGGGAAGCGTGACCGACACCAGCGAGGCCCGATCCGCGGACAGTGCGGCGCATGCGGCCCAGCAGAGCCGACTGCGCCGCCTGATGCGCTACATCCCTTTGATCGCTCCCGTCCTGCTGTGGACCGTGCCGTGCTGGGTGCTGCTCCACACCGGCCAGCACTGGCCGCTCCCCGTCGCACTGGGCGGCACCGCGCTCTTCGCCCTCGGTCTGATCGGGATGCCTCTCGCGATGGCGCGCGGCCACGGCCGACGGCAGCAGGACCGGGCGGCGATCGTCGGCGACACCCTCCTCGGGGCGGCCTGGGTACTGTTCACCTGGTCCGTCCTGCTCGGCGTCCTGCTGCGCCTCGCCCTGACCGTGGCGGGCGTAGGCGACGGGCAGAGCCGGGCCCGGATCGTCAGTTGGGCGGTCCTCGGCACGGCCGCCGTGCTGCTCGCCTGGGGATACGCCGAGGCCCGCCGGGTGCCCCGGGTGCGTCGGCTCGACGTCCAACTCCCGCGCCTGGGAGCCGGATTGGACGGCACCCGCGTGGCCCTCATCACCGACACCCACTACGGCCCGCTCGACCGCGCCCGCTGGTCGGAGCGGGTCTGCGAGACGGTCAACACCCTGGAAGCCGACCTGGTCTGCCACACCGGCGACATCGCGGACGGCACGGCCGAACGCCGCCGCGCCCAGGCCGCCCCGCTCGGCACCGTGCGAGCCACCCGGGCCCGGGTCTACGTCACCGGCAACCACGAGTACTACAGCGAGGCCCAGGGCTGGGTCGACCTGATGGACGAGCTGGGCTGGGAGCCGCTGCGCAACCGCCATCTGCTGCTCGAACGCGGCGGCGACACCCTTGTGGTCGCCGGCGTGGATGACGTCACCGCCGAGTCCTCGGGCCTGGCCGGCCACCGGGCCCACCTCGCCGGAGCCCTGGACGGCGCCGACCCCGACCTGCCCGTCCTGCTCCTGGCCCACCAGCCCAAGTTCGTCGACCGGGCCGCAGCGGGCGGCGTCGACCTCCAGCTCTCCGGCCACACCCACGGCGGCCAGATCTGGCCCTTCCACCACCTCGTCCGCATCGACCAGCCCGCCCTCGCAGGCCTCAGCCGCCACGGCACCCGCACCCTCCTCTACACGAGCCGCGGCACCGGCTTCTGGGGCCCGCCGTTCCGCGTCTTCGCCCCCAGCGAGATCACCCTGCTCGTGCTCCGTTCCCCGCAGCGGCCCGCCACGCCCTGACACGCCCTGACACGCCCTGACACGGAGCGTGCCGACGATCGCGCAGGCCGCCGCGGCAGACAGGATCGGATCAGCGCAGATTCTCGCTCCGAGGCTCCGCGCGTCCCGTCACGGTGAACATGCTGCCCTGAGGGTCACACAGGGTAGTCGCAGGGGTGTGCTGGTCACCGTGTCGCACCACGGATCCGCCATGGCGGAGGGCCGCACGCACGGTGGCCTCAGGGTCGGCGACCGTGAAGTAGACGTCCCATCGGGGCAGGTCCGCCGGGTTGGGGGCGGCATCGACGGCGCCCGATCCGAGTCGGGCGAGCACCTGACCCTCCTGGCTCAGGACGACTTCGTCGTGCTCGTAGCCGACGTCGCAGCAGCCGGGACGTTCGCAGGCCCAGTCCAGGACCTGGCCGTAGAAAATGGCCGCTTCGAAGGGGTTGGGTGACCGCAGGCGCAGCCAGACGGGGGCGTCCGCACGCCAGGAGTGCCAGTCGGAGATGAGCTGACCCTCCCAGATGCCGAAAACGGCGCCGTCCCGGTCCGCCGCGAGCGCGCCCCGGCCTACGGGGAAGCGCAGCGGCCCCACGGCGACCGTGGCGCAGCGCTCACGGATCCGTGCGGCCGTCTCGTCGGCGTCTTCGACCGCGAAATAGGGCGTCCAGGCGACAGGAACCCTGAGCGTCGAGGCGAAAGCTCCGATGCCGGCCACGGGCTTGCCCTCGTGCAGGGCGACGCGGAAGTCCTCGCCGAGACTCGCCGGGCGGAACGTCCAGCCGAAGACCGCGCTGTAGAAGGACTCCGCGGCCGCCAGGTCGTGCGTCAGCAAGCTCGTCCAGCAGGGCGCGCCGACGATCTCGCGGCTGCGGGTCGCGTCCGCGGCATGGGTGGCAGTTCGGTGTTCGGTCATCGCACTCGACATCCCTGGGCAAGGAGACGCGGGAGTGGGTCAGCCGCGACTCGCGCGTTGCCACGCCAAGCCCATCCGGAGGGCTTGATCGCCCGGTTTTACCCGCTTTCTCCATCTTATCCGGCATCGGGCGTCCGCTGAGGCCCGGACCTGCGCCCCGGGCCTCAGCCGTGGGTCTGCTGCGGCGCGGCAGACGCGCCGGTCAGGAAGCGGGGACGGAGTCGTCTTCGACGCGCGCCGCGGAAAGCCGGCGTCGGGCGGCGATGAGGGCGGCGCTGATGTTGCGGGTACCGGTCGACACGCACAGCGTGTAGGCGACATCTTCCATGCGCTGACGCGCTTCCTTGGTGCCCTTCTCGGCATGCAGGGCGCTCAGCGTCTCGTACTGCTCGAGCAGGTTCTTCAGCACGACCGGGTGTGCCATCAACATCAGGGGCCTCCCTCAAAGCCTCTATGTGTAGGGGTTGCACGCACCTTGTGCCCCAAGACCAAACCAGTATTCGACCGTACTTTCGCTCTGTCGCCCGGCCCGTTCAAGCCCTCGGTCGCGGGCGTCGTGCCACCACCGGCCGGCCCGCGGCGTTCGCTCGCCGGCGTTGTTTGTCGGCGTTGTTTGTCGGCGGGGCCGAGGGGCAGGCGGTCATCAAGTGCTTGGGACAACAGGCGCTTCTCAAGGAGGGACCAGGACTCAAGTCCGCAGGTCCTCCCGCTGACCACCGTCATGAGGAGTGTTCTATGGCCACCCGCCACCACGATGCCCCCGACACCGAGCAGGTCTTTCAGCGTCTCGCCGCCACACCTGAGGGCCGTGAACGCGATGTGCTGCGCGAGGAATTGGTGAAGGCCTGGTTGCCGATGGCCCACCGCCTTGCCGGTCGCTTCCGCAACAAGGGCGAAAGCCTCGAGGACCTGCAACAGGTGGCAGCCCTGGGCCTGGTCAAGGCCGTTGAGCGATACGACCCCGACCGCGGGGCCTTCGAGGCCTATGCCGTCCCCACCATCACCGGGGAACTGCGCCGCCACTTCCGCGACCACAGCTGGGACGTACGCGTTCCGCGCCGGGTCCAGGACCTGCGGAACAAGGTCCGCACCGCCCGACGGGACCTGATGCTCCAGCCCGGCCGCAGCACCGAACCCGGCGTGGAGGACATCGCCGCGCAGGCGGGGCTCACGCCGGACGAGGTGCGGGACGGAATGGAAGCCCTGGACAGCTACAGCAGCCTGTCCCTGGACGCCGAAATCGGTACCGCACAGGACGGGTACAGCCTCGCCGACACCCTCGGCCGGGCCGAACCCCGCTACGACCTGATAGCCGACCGGGAAGCCGCGAAAGTGGGCCTGAAGAAGCTCCCGGAGCGGGAACGCACCATCCTCTACCTGCGCTTCTTCAAGGACATGACGCAATCGCGCATCGCCGAGGAAATGGGCGTCTCCCAGATGCACATCTCCCGCCTCATCACCAGCAGTTGCGAGAAGGTCCGCGAAGACGTCAGCCGCGATCTGTACGTCCAGCAGGCTGCTTGACCCCGGCCTACTCACGGGCCGTATCGGTTCGCCGCGGTGGACTGGGACGTCAGGTGGTGGGCCCCCGGCCGTCGCCGTCCGTTTGGCGGAGTCGGTCGGTGTCGTGGGTGATGGCGTCGATGCGGGCCGCGAGGTCCGGGTGGCTGCTCTTGAGGTGCGTGTGGGTGTCGGCGAGCGGGGTGATGAGGCGGGCGGCGTCGTTGTCGGCGAGGGCTTCGGTGAGCCGGGCCAGGGGTGCGCGGGCGCGGGCGGGGAGGTCGGAGAGGGCAGTGATCTGGCCTGCGAGTTGGCGAAGTTCGGCGGCGTTGCTCCGCGCCCAGGCGGTGACGGTGCGGTCGGCGGCGCGCCGGCTTCGGGTGGCTTGGACGCGCTCTTCGCCGGTGGTGCCGGGCTTTCCGGGGCGTACGCGCAGGTAGCGCCGCTCCGCGGCCTGGCGGCTGGCGACGCCCAGGGGGTGGGCGAGGTCCGCCCAGCTGGAGCCCGCGGTGCGGGCCGCGTCGATCAACGAGGGCTCCCATCCTGCGAGCTGGTCGCGCAGTTCACGCAGGAGGAGGAGGGCCGCCAGCGCCTGGTCGGCACTGGCTTGCCCGTCCTCCGGGCGGGGCCCTGCCTGCGGGGTCTGGGCGGTGCGGATGGCTTCGTCGATGGCGCTCAGTGCTGCCGCGGCGGCGAAGAACGAGGTGGGGTCACGAGGCTCGGGAGAAGCGTTCATGGAGATCCTCTCAGGGCGTCACCCGTTGGATGACACCGGAACTTGTCATCGTTTGGATGACATGTTACAACCGTGTCAGACGAAGCGCATTGGCAGTTACTGCCAGACCTGTGGAGGTGTTTTCGTGATGTTGATGCGCACTGACCCGTTCCGCGAACTCGACCGCCTCGCCCAGCAGCTGACGGGTGTGAGCGGCACGTGGTCCCGGCCCTCGACGATGCCGATGGACGCCTATCGCGAGGGCGAGGAGTACGTGATCGCCCTCGATCTGCCCGGGGTCGCCAAGGACGCGATCGACATCGACGTCGAGCGGAACATGCTCACCGTCAAGGCCGAGCGCCGGCCTCTGGTGAAGGAGGACGACGTGCAGCTCGAGCTCGCCGAGCGCCCCCTGGGCGTCTTCTCCCGTCAGCTGGTCCTGGCCGACACGCTGGACACCGAACGCATCACGGCCGACTACGAAGCAGGGGTACTGACCCTGCGCATCCCGATCGCCGAGCGCGCCAAGCCCCGCAAGATCGCGATCGGCGGGGAGACCAGGCACCAGCAGATCAGGGGCTGAGGAACCGGCGCTTCTCGACCGCGCCGACAGCGGAGGGCGGGCACCAAGCTCCCCTTCCAGCTCCGCCCTCCGCACTTCGCCCTCGCACCCCGTACTCCGCACTTCGCACCCCGAAGCGAAAGGGGCAGTAGTGGCCATGCGATGGGAAGCATTTCTCCGTCACGTGCAGGAACGCGGCGAGTACGCCACCCCCCAGGAAGCCGAGCGGGCCGCGCGTACGGTTCTGGCGCTGCTGGGCGCCCATCTGGTGGGTGAGGTCCGGGCCGAGCTGGCCGCCCGCCTCCCGGAGACCTTCGCCATGATCCTGCTCAACCCGCTCCAGGCCCCCGAGCCGCTCCCGCCGGAGCGGTTCCTGCGGGCGAGTGCGGCGTGGATCGAGGGCGCCACCGAACAGACCGCGGCCTGGGACGTCGGCGCCGTACTGAGCGTGGCCGCCGATGCGGCGGGCGAGGACCTGACCCGCCGCATCCTGCTCCAGTTGCCCCCGGGGTACGACCTCCTCTTCGGCCGCCCCCAACACACCTGAACCCACCGGACCATCACCCGCCCACCACATCGGCAGAGTCGGCCACCGCTCCCCCGGCCGGCCCTCCCCGGCGAGAAACACCCTTGGACGAGAAAGGCAGTCACTTCGCGATGCTTCCGCTGCGTGCACCAGCTACCGCACGGGTCGGCATGACGTTTGACCAGATGGTCGAGAGAATCCGCTACGAGGGCGCCTATCCCACCCGGGAGCGGGCCGAGGAGGTCACGCGTGCCGTGCTGGCCGCCCTGGGCCGTCAACTCACCGGCGACGAACGCGTCGACCTCGCCGCCCGCCTCCCCTTCGAGGCCGCACGTGTCTTCACCGGCCAGGTACCCGACACCCAACGGCTCACCGGATGGGGCTTCGTCAAGGATCTCGCCACCCGCACCGGCGCCACCCCCGCGACGGCCCGCTGGGACACCGGAGCCGTTCTCGCCGCCGTCGGCCACCTGGCAGGTCCCGGCCTCCTGGATCGCGTCCTCACCCAACTCCCGTCCGGCTACGCGCTGCTGTTCGGCCGCGCCGAACTCACCCAGGCCGCATGAGCGATGCCTGGCGGGAGACGTGGCACCGGCAGCCGTAGCGACTGAGGAGTGAGCGCGCACCGGGCACCGGGCAAGGGCTCCGGCGAGAACACTGTCGAAGCCCTGCCCGCGTGCCCTTGGAGCGGTGGTGTGGCTACCGTGGGTGCACGGCGTAGGTCAGGTGCGTCACCCGCGGGGACGGCTCCGAGCGGACCTGCTCCAGAGCGACCCTGGACGCGTCCACGCCGTCGAACAGGCGGATGCCGGCGCCGAACAGCACCGGTGACAGCGCGATCGAGAACTCGTCGACCAGACCGGAGTTCAGGTACTCCAGGATCGTCGCGCCGCCGCCCGCAATGCGGACGTCGCGGTCGCCGGCGGCTTCGCGGGCCTGGTCGAGCGCGGTCTCGATGCCGTCGTTGACGAAGTGGAACGTGGTGCCGCCGGCCCGCTCCCAGGGGTCGCGCTTCTCGTGCGTCACGACGAAGACCGGCGTATGGAAGGGCGCCTCCTCCGGCCACATCCGCTCGCCGGCGTCGAACATGCGCTTGCCCATGACGCTTGCGCCGGTGCGCTCGAACGTCTCCCGCACGATGTCGTTGTCGCGCCCTTCCTCGCCGCCCTCGCCGAGCTTCAGGTTCTCCCGGAAGAACCGTTGCGGGAAGACCCACCGCTGCAGTTCCATCCACTGCTGCCGCATCAAGTCCTCGACGGACTCGGGCGCGATGAACCCGTCGAGCGACATCGTCACGCTGAAGAACACCTTGCCGGCCATCAGCCCTCCGCTCCCTTCCGAGCGAGGTCGGTGACGTAGGCGGCCAGGTTGCTCAGGGTCTGCCGGCCGCCCTCGACCGCGTGGTACTTCTCGACCGCCTCGTCGCGCAGTTCCTTGGTGGGGAACACCGTGCGCATCTCGATCCGGGTCGCCGCGCCGTCGGGCGCGAACGTCAGGACCGTCTCGAAGGCGTTCGGGTCGCCGCGGAACGCACCATGGAGAAGCTCGATGCGCTCCGGCGCGGAGATGTCGGTCCAGGTGATCCACTCGCTGTAGTCGGTCCCGTCCGGTCCGTGCATCACGAAGTCCCACTCCGCGCCGACACGGAACTCGAACGACCGCGTGGTGGTGGTGAACCCCTCAGGCCCCCACCACCGCGACAGGTGCCGGACCTCGGTGAACGCCGTGAACACCAGCTCCCGCGGGGCGTCGATGACCCTGGAGATCACGGTCTCCCGGTCGGCCGTCGCCGATTCCGCCCGCGATTCTTGCCTTGCCCCTGTCATCGGTCATTCCTCCTGTTGCGTCTGCTTGAGGTCCTGCACATAGGCGTCCAGCCGGTCGAAGCTCTCGTTCCAGAACCGCTCGAAGCCGCCGACCCACTCGTGGACCGGCCGCAGCCCGTCGGCGTCCAGGCCGTAGAGACGCTGCTTGCCCGCCCCGCGGACCCGCACAAGGCCCACCTCCCGGAGCACCCGCAGATGCTTGGACGCTCCCGGCTGGCTCATCCCCAGCTCCTGGGCCAGCTCGGTCACCGGCCGCTCCCCCGCCCGCAGCAGCGCCAGGATGTCCCGGCGCTGCGGCTCGGCGATCGCGTTGAAGACATCCGACGTCGTCGCTGCTCGTGCCATGGAAGCCATCGTATTCCCATATCGGCATACGTCAAGCGGGTCAGGACGGGCCGGGTGAGGCTTGCCGGATCCTGCCACGCACCGACGAGTCCAGGCTCAAGTAAGTGCCTGTTTGTCGGCTCCTTGGCTCGGGTGGATGCGGCGCAGGGCGAGGAGGGTTGCGTCGTCCGTGCGGTGCGACCCATCGAGATGGGCGGCCAGGCGGCGGGCGTAGTCGTCAGCCGTCGTGCCCGGCGCCGGGAGGCTGTTGGGCGAAGCACTGCCGGCGGCGGTCAGGAAGCGGCGGGTGTCCTCGTCCGGGTCGCGGTCACGGCGTTCGGTCAGGCCGTCGGTGTACAGCAGCACGATGTCGCCGATCTCGAGCGAGACGGCCGCAGCGGTGTAGCCGGTACCAGGGAGCACTCCGAGCGGCGGTCCGGGCCCGCCTTCCGGTTCGGGCAGCTGGGTGACCTCGCCCGCTCGGACGAGCACGGGGCGGGGATGGCCCGCGCAGGTCCAGCGCAGCAGATCGCGCTCGGGGTGGAATCGGGCGATGATCGCGGTGGCGGTGGATTCGATGCCGTCGGCGCACGCCAACTCGTTGAGCCAGTACGTCAGTTGCTCGACCGGCCGATCGGTACAGGCGAGCCCGCCAGCGCGTAGCGCAGTTTCGCCATCAGTGTGGCCGCCTCCAGGCCGTGGCCCCGTGCGTCGCCGAGGGTGATCAGCAGGCGGCGGCCGGGGAGCCTGCGCGCCTTGTACCAGTCGCCGCCGACCCCGGCCTCCCGCGCATCGGGGCGGTAGACGGCGGCGGCTTCGAGTCCGTAGGCGGCCAACTCGTCCTGGAAGTGCGGCAGTACCGCCTCGCGCAGCGCGTCCGCAACCTCGGCGACCGCTTCTGCGCGCTCGCGCTGACGGCGCGCCTCGCGCTCGGCCCGTTCGGCCTCGGCACGGTGGCGCAGGTCCCCCGTGACGTCGACGAGGACGCCGCGCACGGCCCACACCAGGCCGCCGGGCGCGATGCGGAGGGGCTCGGCCGTCATCCGGATCACGCGCCCGCCCCTGCTGGGCAGTCGCAGTTCGCACTGGGCGGTCCGCTTGCGAGCGGCCGTCGCCTTCTTGGCACGTCGGGTGAAGTACTCGCCGAACCGCTTGAGGTTCTCCTCGGGCGGAATCCGAGCCCGAGGTAGAAGCCTTCGGGGCTGCCCGTGCCCGGATGCCAAACGGTGGTCAGGCGGGTGTCGCCGCGACCTGCTCCCCCGCTTGATCACGTGCTCGGGCGAAGGTCGGACGCGGGTCATGGGCCAGCTCTGCCGTCATGGCCCGGAGCCTAGAAAGGCCCACTGACAGGCGTCGCGACGATCAGTTCACGGCGCCGCGCGGCCCGCGGGAGACCCGGCGCGTTCGAGTTGGCGCAACAGCGGCAGCACGCGGGTGTAGAAGATCCGCATCTCCTCCCGGGTCGGCCAGCCGGAGAAGATGAACTCGCTGATCCCGGCCTCCTTGTACGCGTAGAGATACGCCGCCACTTCCTCATAGCTGCCCACCACGCAGAGGGCCGGCCCGCCGCGATATGCCACGGCACCGGAGAACAGCATGGGGGAAAGCCAGCCGGAGTCCGCGGACTCGGCCAGGCGGAAAGAAGTGTTCACTGCCACGGAATCGGAGGAGGCCACGGCATCCGCGATCCGTTTCCGGTGTTCTTCGTCGGGGTCGCGCATCATGTCGGCGAGATCCGCCAGCGCTTCCGCGCGGCTCTCCCTCGCCAGCACATGCATACGAGTTCCCACACGGCCGCCCCGCGTCAGGACGGGCTTCGCCGCCGCGGCCATTCCCTCGGGAGTATCGCCGTACCGCAGCCAGCAGTCGCCGTGGTCCACGGCGGTCCGCTGCGCCACATCGGATGCCCCGCTGATGTATATCTCGGGACGGCCTCCGCCCTTGTATCCGAGGCCGACCTGCGCGTCCTTGAGTCGATAATGGTCGCCCTCGTAGGACAGCGGGGTCTCACCGCGCCAGAACCGGTGCAGGATGTCCAGGAACTCGTTGGAGCGTGCGTAGCGCTCGTCGTGGGCGAGGAAGTCTCCGTAGAACGCCTGCTCGACCGGGGAGGTACCGGCGACCAGGTTGAGGGATATCCGCCCGTCCCCCATCCAAGAGACCGTGTTGACCACCTGGGCGAAGAGCGTCGGGGGGAGCAGCCCGGGACGGTAGGCGAGAAGGAACTTGACGCGTTGGGTCTCGCGGACCAGGGCGCCGAGCATCGGGAGCGGATCAGGCATGTGGAAGCCGATCCCCATGAGGAGCGAGTCGACACCCAGGCGGTCCGCTTCCTGCGCGAAGTCGACGATTCCCTCGAAGTCGAGCTGGCCGACCTGGTATTTCCCCGACGCCTTCTGCTGCCCACTGAGCGGCGAGTTCCAGTGGACTCTCAACTCGTCCGAGTCCGACCGCGGTTGGCTTGACAAGCCACTGACGACCACGTTCTCACCTTCCGATCGCTCGATTCTGATGGTTTTGCTCCGCCAGGACCCGCACGGTGCAGCCGAGTTCGGCCTGCCCGTCCGGCCCGCCGTGGCGGTGACGGTGGCGTGGCCGCCGTCCGCGCCGACCCGCGGGCAGGCACGGACGACGGTCACGTTCGGCGTACTCAGGGGGCTGTCACTTCGCCTCCCCCAGCGTGGCGTACCCGGTGCTCTTCGCCGTCGCGGTCTGGTTGGCGCCCTCCTGGAGCTGGAAGAGCGAGCCGAAGGGGCGCTCCGCGAGCGGGAGGCGCCACGCCCCGGCTTCCACCCGTGCCGTGTCCGACACGCTGCCGCGCAGCAGTTTCACTCCGGGCTCGTTGTGGCCGGCGTGCGGGCCGAAGTGGATCGGGTAGGCGTCGGCGGCCCGGTAGGCCGGCAGGAAGGCGCGGCGGTACCGGTCGGAGCGGTTCGGCGACGAGTAGTGCAGGAGCAGGCAGTGGATGAAGATCACGCTGCCTGCGGGCGCCTCGATGGGCACGGCGAGCGTTGATTCGGGGGCGCTTGCGCCCGCTACCTTGCCGCGGAAGTAGCCGTCGACGTAGTGGTCGGCGAGGCCGCGCCGATGGGAGCCGGGGACGGCCTGGAGGGCGGAGTTCTCGGTGGTGGTGTCGTCGAGGTAGACGAGGGCCGTCACCAGGTCGGTGTTGGTGTGGGGGTAGTAGGCGAAGTCCTGGTGCCACTCCACGACGCTGCCCACTTGCGGGGCCTTGAGGTGGAGCTTGCTGTAGTGGAACAGGATGTCGGGGCCGATGAGTGCCTCGACGTGGTCGAGCAGTTCGGGGTGGGCGGCGGCCCGCTCGAACGCGGGGTGCTGCTTGGTGGGCGACCAGATCCGGCGGGCCATGCCGTTGTCACCCGGCTCCACTTCGGCGACGGAGCCGATGTCGGGGACGTCCAGGATCTCCGTGATGGCGGTGTTGAGCTCGCCGACTTCGCTCGGATCGAAGAGACGCTCGGCGACCGCGAAGCCGTTTTCGCGGTACTCCTTGACGAGCGCGGCTGTGTTGGGAGCGGACATTCGCGGGGTTCCTCTCTGCTGGGCGGCGGGTGCGGTGGGATGGGGTCCGTTCGGGCTCGCCGGGCGACGGCTGCCGGCCGGACCCTCAGGCGCACCGCGTGCCGGTCCTGCCGTCGGCGTGGGTCCGGGACGGGACGTACGGGTCACGCAGCGGTCTCCGCGTGCCGGGCGACGGTGTCCGCGTAGATCTCCCGGAAGAACATCGCGAGGATCTCCTGGACGTCGTCGATGTACTTGAACACCTTCTGGAAGTCCTCCTCGCTGAAGATCAACTGGCGGAGGATGTCCCACATCTCCTGGGAGTGGTCTTCGGTGGTGTCGACATGGAGGTGGGCGGCCTGCCCCTTGACGTTCTCCTTGCCGAGCCGCTCCTGGAGGTTTTCGACGATGGCCGGCTGGAGCTTGACCTGGGTGTACTCCACCAAGTAATTCGAGACGACCGGGGCGAGGGCCGACTCGTGCTCCAGCGCGTAGTAGAAGAAGCCCTCGAAGAGGCGGGTGGAGAGGTACGGCTCAGTGGCGAGGATCTCTTCCTCGGTGACACCGGCGGCCTCGGCGTCGTTGATGTACAGCTTGTCGTGCAGCATCTCGTCGGCCTGGTACTGCGCGTAGTCGCGGGCGGCCCTGGGCGACACCTGGGCGATCTTGCAGATGGCCTTGGACTGGCTCACCCGGGAGAGGCGGATCCGCCACACGTGCTCGATGAGGGTGCGGCGGTAGTACGCCCGGTGGACCTCGGGCTCGGTCAGGTGGGAGGCGAAGGGGACGGTGGCCTTCCACTCCGCCATCTTCTTGTCCATGTAGCGGTCGAGCTCGGCCTTCTTCAGACGGCTCTGCTCCTCGTTGTAGAACGGCTTCGGGTGGGTGATCCCGGTGTTCTGCACGCGGTTCATCGTGTCTCCTTCACAAGAGGGTTCGCGTGGGGCGTTCACGGACGGGGTTCACGGACGGGGTTCACGGACGGGTCGGAGTGTGGGTCGGCCGGCGCGGTGGCGGCCGGTCGTGGGCGATCCGCTCGCCGACCCGGGTGAACCCGGGCGGTCAGCGGTAGCGGACATGGAAGTGCTCCGTCGCGTGTCGGTCGAGGAATGCGGTCTCGGCGTCGAGGTGGTCGGCCGCCACGTCCCACAGGGCGTCCATCAGGCAGATCCCCCGGTCGGACGCCTCGAGTTCGGTTCCCTCCGCCACGTGGACGCGCAGGATGCGGGGCGGGCGGGTGGGCGGCTCGAAGCGGATCGTGTCGACGGTCCGCCCCTTCTCCCCGTACTTGCTGAGGAACACGGTCGCCCGGGTGGACGCGTCGGTGCGCAGGGCCTCCAGCTGGGAGGCGCGGGAGAGCCGGTCGTGGAAGGCGTCCCGCTCCCCGTCGGGCAGCAGCAGGGACTCGGTCCACAGGTCGAGGAGGGAGTGCCCGGTGACGGTCTGAACGCTGGCGTTGATGAGGCTGCCGCCCATCCGGGGGTTGATCTCGATGATCTCCCAGCGCTTCTTCGACTCCCAGTACTTGACCTCGACGTGGAAGGCGCCGTCGGTCAGCCCGTGCCTCTCCAGCTCGGCGAGGCAGCGGGTGACGTGGCCGGCTCCCTCCAGGACGAGTTCGTTGTCGAGGCTCACGGGCGGGCTGACCGACATCCCCTCCAGGATGGTCCGCTCCAGGCGTTCCACGCGGGCCTTCTCGTGGACGCACAGGTGGTGGATGCGGCCGTCGAGGACGAAGGTCTCGAAGCTGAACTCCGGGCCCTCGACGTACTCCTCGACCAGGAAGTCGTACCGGTCCATGAAGATCGCCTTCATGCGCCGGTCGGCGCGCATCTGCTCCTGGATCGCGGGCAGGTCGGCCAGGTCGTCGACGTCGTCCAGGACGAAGGTCGCGAAGGACGAGGCACCGCGCACCGGCTTCACGAACCAGCGTGCGGAGGAGTCGAGTTCGGGGGTCACGCCGGGGGTGACGCGGTGGACACGGACCTCGCTCAGTCCCTGGGCGAAGAGGTGTCGGCGCAGTTCGTACTTGTCGAGGCAGAGGCGCAGCGCGGACTCGGCGGAGTCACGCGCGCCGAGCCGTTCGTTGAGCTCGGCCATCAGGAGCCGGTAGCCCTCGAAGGTGGCGATGGCGGCCTCGACTTGGTAGCCCCGGTCGGCGAGTTCGCGTACGGCCTTCTCGACGCCGCCGGAGCGCAGTTCGGGTTCCTCGGTGACCACGCAGTCCGCCACGTGGCGGCGGCTCGCGTCCAGGACCCCCGGCGTCTCCGGCTGGGAGCTGAGGGCGACCAGGGTCAGGCCGAGCCCGGCGGTGGCCGCGGCGATCTCCTCGGTGTACGACTTGCCTTGGTGCATGAGCAGCAGAATCGCTGTCTTCATCGGTGCATCTCCTCGGAGTCCTGGGCCCGCCCTCAGTACTGGCGGATCAGTTGCCGGTCCGCGGTCTCGCGCTGGTGGGCGCGCAGGATGTCCACGAGCCGGGCGGCGCCGCCCGCACGGACCGGGTCGACGACCGGCAGTCCGGTATCGGCCTCGAGCTTCTCGGCCTCGCGGCGGTAGTCCTCCTCGGTGAAGCCGACGCTGTTGACGCTGACGGCGGCGACCTTGGCGGGCCGTTCGAAGACGGTGAGCTCCTCGTTCATGCGGATGAGCTCGGGGATGGGGATGATGGGCGTCTCCCAGACCTTGGTCCGCTCGGCGCCGAGGCGGTGGCAGAAGACCAGGGCGTGCGGCAGGGCGCCGTGCAGGATGGCGAGGGCGACGCCGCTGAACCCGATGTGGTTGAGGGAACCCTGGCCCTCGACGACGACCCATTCCTTGCCGGCGGCGGCCTCCATCACGACGTGCTCGACCGCGCCGGCCATGAAGTCGCCGGGCACGCCGTCGACCGCGAGGCCGTGCCCGGAGATCAGCATGCCGCTCTGGCCGGTGGCGGCGAAGCCGGTGGGGATGCCGCTGCGGTTGGCCTCGTTCCAGATCTGCAGGGCGGCGGTCTTCTTGCCGATGTTGGAGTCGCTGCCGCACGTGTGGATGACCCAGGTGTCCAGGTCCAGGACGCGGGCCCTGTTGAGCGGCACGGCCGGGGAGTCCTTGGTCTCCCAGACGGTGATGCCCTTGTCACGGACGGCGCGGGCGATGTCCGGGTCGTCCGTGAGGCGGTAGTGGATCGAGTTGATCAGGTGGAGTCCGTTCCGGACGGCCGCGAGAAGGTGCGGCTTCCAGCCGGAGGGCAATTCGGCGGAGTGCAGGCCCTTGCCGACGACCATGACCTCGGGGCCCAGATTCACCGCCTGCTCGACGCGGCCGACGATCGGGATCGCGCCGCCGTAGCCGAGGACGTCCTGGACGGTGCGGCCGGCCTTGCGGCTGTCGATCACGGCGACGCAGCGGTCCCCGCGGTAGCGGATCAGTGAGGCGGCGATCTTGCTCGTGAAGAGGCCGAAGCACCCCTCGGCGAACAGCACGAAGTTCTTGTCGACCAGCTCCGCATGGTTCGACTGATCCACGTTTTCCTCCATAGACTCGACGGTTCGATTGCCGATGGCACGAGATGGTTCAGGCTCTTCAGGGGGCAGGCTCAGTCGTCAGGCGGTACTGCGCACGCGCCTGGCGCACGGCCTGCTCGATCTGCTCCTGGGTGCCACCCCGGAAAAGGAAGCGGCCGCCTTGGAGCGTGGCGTACGAGCCGGGCCGGGAGACCAGGACTTCGCCCGCCCTCGGCACCAACTCCCGGTACACGTACGGAACTTCACCCAGGAGCGAAGTGGCGGCGGTGACCTTCTGGGGCAGCGGCCTGGGACCTGGGACGATCAGCCAGCCGCCGCTCAGCTCCGGGTCGGGGACCGGCGGGTCCACCGGACGGCCGAGCAGCACGTCCACCCACAGCCGGAACAGATTCACGCCATGGACGTCGTGGATGACGTACGGCATGTCGGCGCCCGGCACCCGGGCTCCGACCTCCAGGAACACCAACTCGTCGCCGGTGTCGAAGAGTTCGAGATGGAAGGCGGAGCTCCGCAGGCCGAGCGCGGTCAGGCAGCCCACGGCGAAGTCCTCGCAGCGGCCGCGCACCGCGGGGTCCGTCTGGAGGACGGAGCCGAGCGGTTCGCCCTGGAGCTCGAAGTCCAGGCAGGTGGAGACGTAGCGGGAGGTACAGAGGAACAGCGGTTTGCCCGCCGCGTCCACGACGCCGTCGACGTGCAGGATCTCGCCCCGTACGAACTCCTCGACCTCGAGGCCGTGCAGGCTCCGTTCGGCGCACAAGGCCCGCAGCTCCTCCGCCGAGGCGATCTCGCGCACACCCTGGCTGGACGCCCCGCGCACCGGCTTGACGATCACGGGGTAGCCGAACTCCTCGGCAGCCGTGAGGATCTGGTCCTCGGTGCGGCAGGACGCCCAACGCGGCACTCGGATACCGGCCCGCGACACCGTCTCCTTCATGACGGTCTTGTCGCGGAACCGGGAGGTTTCCTCGGGGCCCGGGCCCAGGATGCGGTACCGCTCGCGCAGCGTCGCCGCGAGGTCGAGGAGCATTTCGGAGAAGGCGATGACGTGGTCGAACGGGCCTTCGTCGCGAACGACGGCGTCGACGAGCCCCAGCACGCCGTCCAGGTCGCCGAAGTCCGGTACGACGTGGGCCCGTTCGGCGTCGGCGGGCACTCCGCTGCGGCCGCCCTCGTCGCATATGTACGTGACGCGGTCGGTCTCCGGGCCGAAGACGATCTCGGGGGCGGCGAGGCGGTTCTCCCAGCGGCGCTCGTCCTCGTACAAGGGCCAGCGGGTCAAGAACAGGATGGCGCCGGACATGGAATTCGTCCTAACGGTTCACAGGATGCATGGATGTGCCCGGCCGGAGCGGCCGGTCAAAGGCGGCGACGGCGGGCCTTTTCGGAACCGGAGAATGAACCCGAACCTGAATCCCGGGAACGGCTCCCGACGCGTTGTTTCGCGCTGCCTCAGCCTGGCACGGGACCGGCCTGGTCAGAATAGGACCTAAGTCCCAGCGCCCCCGGGAGCGGGTGCGTGAGCAGTCGGCACCCGCTGTTGGGCGAGCTCGGCCAGAGTCTGCGGGGCACGTCGGCGCCATGGGCAGATGGACCTATTGCCCGTGCATCGCGCGGCACACAAAATTCCTATCGCGCCTCCACCGTCGGAGGAGGGCTGTCGTGCGCGCCAGGACGCCGTTCCCGAACTGCCGCCCGACATCGAAGCGCCGAACGGCGGGATGACATGTTCTCGCTCAACGGATATCGCCGTTGCCGCACACGGCTGGGACACGGCCCCGCGGACGGGCTTCGAAACCGGACCGAATTGCACGGGACAGGTGGTGGTGCTGCCGTGACGCAGAGCACACAGACCGTACGACGGGCGAGCTCCGAGGACTTCCGGGCCGCGATGGCCCGGTTCGCGGCCGGGGTCGTGGTGGTGACGACGCTGGGCGAGGGCGGGTTGCCCCGCGGCTTCACGGCGAGTTCGTTCTGTTCGGTGTCGCTGCACCCGCCGCTGGTCCTGGTCTGCCTGGCGAACTCGGCCGATTCCTTCGGGGCGTTCGCCTCCTGCGGGCACTTCGCGGTGAGCGTGCTGGGCCCCGAACACAGGCCGCTGGCAGAACGGTTCGCGACCAAAGGCGCCGACAAGTTCGCATCGGACGGTCTGTCCCGTACGCCCGGCGGGCTGCCGGCCGTGGCGGGCGCGCTCGTCGAGCTGGACTGCGAGATGCATGCCCGGCATCCGGCTGGGGACCACACGATCCTGATCGGCCAGGTATCGGGCGCGCGCCTGGGCGAGGGCGCGAGGACCCCCATGGTCTATTACGAGAGGTCCTTCCGGTTCCTGGCCTGAGCGAGGGACAGCGGGCCCGGCGGAGCAGGAAATCCTGGCCCGCGACCCGCCACGGGGTATGTCCGGAGCATCTGGTGCCGGAAATGCCATGGGCAGATGGACCTATTGCCCGCGTCTCGCGCGGGACACAGAATTCATATCGCGCCCCCACCGTCGGAGGAGGGCTGTCGTGCGCGCCAGGATGCTTTCCTGCACCGCCGCCCCGACATCGAAGCGCCAAGCGGTGGGATGACATGTTCTCGCTCCGCGGACATCGCCGGCCCGGACGTCAAAGCGACATCGCTTGCACAGATATCAGACGGCGAATGATGTGAAACGGGAGATACGAGGATGCTGCTTCAGGTTGATCCGGTCGATTCCTTCGCCGGAACGTTCCGCGTCCCCTCTTCGAAACCGGAGACGCAACGGGCCATTCTGACCGGCACGCTGGCCGACGGCACGTCACGGGTTTTCAATGATCTCCGGTGCGACGAGACGGAGACCATGAAGAACGCCTGCCGTGCTTTCGGTGCCGAGATAACCGAGCACGACGGATTACTGGAGATCCATGGCATCGGACAGTCGCTCCCGCACATCCGGCGCGTCATCCAGTCCCGCGGCTCCGGCCTGGTGTTCCGCGTCGTGACGGCGCTGGCTTCCGTGCAGCCGTCGCCGGTCGTGGTGACGGGCGACGCGACCCTGCGCAACCGCGTGATGGAGCCGCTGCTGGAGGCCTTGCGCGAACTCGGCGCGGACATCGAGTCGATCGTCGGCGAGAACAAGGCCCCGATCGTCAACTGGGGACGCGGCCTGAAGGGCGGCACGTGCCGGCTGCCGGGCGACATCAGCTCGCAGTTCATCACCGCCATCCTGTTCGCCGCGCCGCTGGCCGACGGCCCGGTGGAAATCGAGGTGACGGGCGAGGTCTACTCCCAGTCGTACATCCGGCAGACGCTGGCGAGCCTGACCGACGCGGGTATCAAGGTCTCCGCGTCGGAGGACCTGCGTCACTACCAGGTGGAACCCTCCGCCTATCAGGCCCAGGACGTCACCATGCACGAGGACTACACCTCGGCCTCGTATCTGCTGGCCGCCGCCGCACTCTTCCCCGGCCGAACCGTCCTGACCAACGTGTACGGCGACAGCATGCAGGGCGAGTTCGCGATCGTCCCGATCCTGGAGCGGCTCGGGGTGAGCGTCACCTTCGACCGCGCCGCCTCGTCGCTGACCGTCGACAACCCGCCGGGCAGCCTGTGCGGCGCCTTCGAGGTGGATGTGCGGGACTGCCCCAACATCGTGCCCACGCTCGCCGCCATCGGGGCGTACGTGCAGGGCAGCCTGCGGGTGACGGGCGGACGCCTCACCCGCTTCCACAAGGCGTCACGCATCGAGGCCATGGCCGCCGAACAGACCCGCGCGGGCGTGGACATCGAGGTCCTGTACGACGACGGGATCTGCGACGGCTTCGAGGTCCGCGGCGCGCGGACGTACCCCGGCGGAGTGACGCTGTCCAGTTGGGGCGACCACCGCATCTTCATGTCGCTGTTCGTGGCAGGCCTGCGGATGCGTTCCGCCAACCGGTTCTCGGGCTTCGAGGACGTCCGGCTGTCCTTTCCCACGTTCCTGGAGGAGTTCGCCAGGGCAGGGGTACGGACCGCTGCCGTCGAGGAGGAGACCGCACCGGCTGGTGCCGTCGGCTGACCCTGCCCACGGTGGCCCCGGCGCCCCGCTGTGCCGCAGCGGCGCGCACGGCAGGACCCGAGAGGCGAGCGAGACGCGCAGTCGCCTCTGACAGAGGTGTCGGCGCGCGGGCTGGATCCCCTGCCCGCGCGCCCCGTCGCGACGCGTGGCTCCGGAGCCCGCGACGAACGCCACCGCGCCGTCGTCCGCTCGCCCCCCCCGCCCAGGAGGTGCCCTCGATGTCACCGACACCTGTCCCCCGGCTGCGCGCCGATGCCTCCGGGGTGCCTCGCTACGTCCCCGGCCGAGCCGCACCCAGCGACCTGGTGGACAAGTTGTCGTCGAACGAGAACCCCTATCCCCCGCTGCCGTCGGTCGTCGCCGCGATGCGCGAGGAGTTGGGGCGCGTCAACCGCTATCCCGATCCGACGAGCAGTGAACTGGTCACGGAGCTGTCCGCGGTTCTCGCGGTGCCCCCGGAGCACCTCGTGCCCGGCACCGGATCTCTTGGGGTCACCAGGGACCTGTTGCGCGCCGCGGCGGGCGAAGGGGACGAAGTGCTGTTCGCCTGGCGCTCGTTCGAGGCGTACCCGCTGCTCGTCTGGGCCACCGGGGCGACTGCCGTGCGGATTCCGCTGCATGACGAGCGGCACGATCTGGAGGCCATGGCCGACGCGGTGTCAGACCGCACTCGTCTGATCTTCGTGTGCAACCCCAACAACCCGACCGGCACGGCCGTGCGCCGCGGCGAGCTCGGGCGCTTCCTCGACCGGGTGCCCGGCCACGTGCTGGTGGTGCTCGACGAGGCGTACCGCGAGTTCGTCGACGACACCGATGTACCGGACGGCATCGCGCTCTACCGCGACCGTCCCAACGTCGCCGTTCTGCGCACCTTCTCCAAGGCGTACGGGCTGGCGCGGCTGCGCGTCGGTTACGCCGTCGCGCATCGGCCGGTCACCGCCGCGCTGCGGGCCTGCGCCGTGCCGTTCGGCGTCAGCGGACTCGCCCAGGCCGCCGCGCGGGCCTCGCTGAACGCGGGCTCCGAACTGCTGGGGCGGGTTCAGACCCTGGTGGCCGAACGTGCCCGGGTCACCCGCACTTTGCGGTCCTGGGGCTGGAGCGTTCCCGACAGCCAGGCCAACTTCGTCTGGCTGCGCCTCGGTTCGCGTACGCCGGCGTTCGCCGACGCGTGCGAGGCGGCGGGAGTCATGGTGCGCCCCTTCGGCGACGAGGGGGTGCGGATCACCATCGGCACTCCCGGGGAGAACGACCATCTGCTGAAGATCGCGGGCGCCTGGCGGGTGTAGGGCCCCCGCCGGCGGCGACGTCAAAAGCGTCATCTCGGCGAGGAATCCGCCGTCCAGATCGCTACGAATCCTCGACAGGGGCGCCGACGGCTTTGGACGGACCCCAGAATTCCGCCGACGACCTCGAATGGACCCCAGAATTCCGCCTCTTCTTTGGACGGACCCCAGAATTCCGTCGACGGATTTGGACAGATCCCGGAATTCCGTCGCCGTTTCCGCGCCACTCCGACCTTGAATGGGAGAGCGGTCCAAGATTCAACCGGGAAACACTAGCCAATTGCCCGAACAAGCCTGTAGCTTTTGAACCGCGCTTGAGCAGTTTCAGTACGGGACTCGAGCGTCAACAGGGACGCCGCCGTCGACCGGATGCGTGCCGCTTTCCAGTCGCACCGCTGACTCCTTGCGGCGTTCCCATTCTCGCCTATGAACGATCTGGCGTGCATACACGGGGGAGATTGCATTGCCGTCATGCCCACATACGCTTTCCATCGATCAGCCGGGCTCCGACGTTCATGACGAGATTTGCAGAACGAGGGTCGTCGACCCGGCAGAGGAAATCGATCACTCCTTGGCCCGGTCCCCGGGCGCCACGTCACGCCCGGCCCCTTCTCCCCCAGCACCCTCCCCGGCCGTCACACCGGCGTCCCGCACCCCCCGGCCCGCACGGCCCGGCTGGGCGAGACACCGGGCCGCCTTCCGCGCCCGACGCCTGTCAGGTGATCTGTCGGCGCTCATCACTCAGCACCGGGGGTGCCGCGCGCATGAAGTCCTTGGACATTTTTTCTTATGCCCTTCGGGAGAAGCAAGGAAGATGCAAGACGTGGAAGAATCACCGGCCGCGAAACTCACCTGCCGGGAGTTGGATGTACTCCGCCTGCTGGTCCTTGGGTTAAGCAACCGGCTCATCGCCCGACGGCTCGACATATCCGAGAAGACCGCGAAGAACCACCTCAGCAGCATATACATGAAGATCGGCGCCACCGATCGCACACAGGCCGCCCTCTACGCCCGGGACGTAGGCCTGATCGGCCCGGGGGAAGCGGCTCCGCCCGCTCCGGCGTTCACTCCCGTCCCCAAAGATGATGCGCCGCCCGCCGGCCCCACCCTCACCGCACGCGAACGAGGCGTACTCCGTCTGCTGGCCCGGGGTTTCAGCAATCGGCTCATCGCTCGGCATCTCGGCATATCCGAGAAGACCGTAAAGAATCACCTCAGCAGCATATACATGAAGATCGGCGCCACCCACCGCACTCAAGCCGCCCTCTACGCCCAATGCGTCGGCCTGACTTCCTGAGCGGCCCGCGGCTGAATCCTCCCTCCCAGGGCATCTCCCCGACCTCTCCCACATGGGGGGAGCCGGAGCAATGCGGTGCGGACGTCTTCACGCAGGCGGACGACTCGGCGTCAGAGAATCGGCTGCCGGGCGCGGGCCGCCTCGATGTCCGGGACATGCTCTTCGGCCCAGAGTCGTACGGCGCGGAGCGGGACGAGCAGAGAGCGGCCCAGCGGTGTCAGGGCGTACTCGACGCGAGGCGGGTTCTCGTCGAACTCCTGGCGGCTGATCAAACCGTCGGCTTCCAGGGAGCGCAGGGTCTCCGTCAGGACCTTCGGCGTGATGCCCCGGATGTGCCCCTTCAACTCGCTGAAGCGGCGCGGTCCGTCGTCGAGGGCGTTGACGACGAACACGGTCCAGCGGGCGCCGATGCGGTGCAGCACCGTGCGGCTCGGGCAGGTCGCTGCCATCACGTTGTACGCCTTGCCCATTGCGGCCCCCAGTTTCGTTGAAGGTACCGGTATCAAATCCATACCGTGGCACTCGATCCTACGAAAGGGAGCGAGGCGTACGGAACGGGACGGGGACGCCGTTGCCCTTGGGCGGCACCCCCGCAGTGCGGACCCTGAGCGCCGCCCAACTCGCCGGGCCTGTAGGCCTCGGCGCAGAGGGCACCCGAGCACACGCCATCCCCAGAGCCGGAAGGACGGCCAGTTGGACACCAGTAGGCAATGCCAGCAAACCGAACGGACCGAGACCGCAGCCGCGATGGGCACCGAAGGAGGGTTACCGGCCTGGCTGATGGCGCGAGGGCTCATACCCGAGACGAGGCCCAAACGCGTCTTCGCCGCCGCGACCTTCGTCAACCAGATGGGCAAGGGCCTCTTCATCGCCGGGGCCGCGTTGTTCTTCACCCGCTCGGTGGGCCTCCCGGTCTCCCAGGTCGGATTCGCCCTGGGCGCCGCCGCCCTGATCGGGCTCGCCGCCGGTATCCCCGTGGGCCGCCTGGCCGACCGGCGCGGCCCGCGCGAGGTCTTCCGGCTCGCGGTCATCGTGCAGGCCCTCGCCGTGGCGGGACTGGTGTTCGTGCACTCCTTCCTCTCGCTCATCGCGTTCGTGTGCGTGGTCGAGCTCGCCACCTCGGCCGGTACGGCCGCCCGCGGCCCGCTGACCCGCACCCTGGGTGCTCCGAACCCCACCCGCTACCGCTCCTACCTGCGCGCCCTCAACAACATCGCCGTCGGCTGCGGAGCGCTCGCGGCCGGCGTCGCCGTCCAGTTGGACACCAGGACCGCGTACGTGAGCCTCATCCTCGGCACCGCCGTCACGTTCCTCCTCTCCGCGGCGCTCTCCTCCCGCATTCCCTCCATTTCGCCGGTGGAGGCCCCGGCGGAGGGCAGCCGCTGGCCGGCCATGAAGGACAAGCCGTACGTGGTGCTCACCGCCCTGGACGGCCTCATGACCATCCAGAACCAGGTGTTGATCTTCGCCCTACCGCTGTGGATCATCGGGCACACCGACGCGCCGCGCTGGTTCGTCGGCGCGAGCGTGGCGGTCAACACGGCCCTCGTGGTCTGCCTACAGGTACGGGTCAGCCGCGGCGTCGACAACAACAAGGCGGCCGGCCGGGTAGCGCGTCGCGCGGGGGTGGCGTTCCTCCTCGCCACAGCCCTCATCGCGGCGGCGGGCGGCGCGCCCGGATGGGTCGCCGTGGTCGTCATCGTGCTCGGCGTGGTCGTCCACACGGTGGGCGAACTGTGGCACGCCGCCGCCTCGTTCGAGTTGTCCTTCGGCCTCGCCCCGGAGCACGCCCAGGGCCAGTACTCGGGCCTGTTCGCCATCGGCCAAGGTCTGTCCAACGCGGTCGGCCCGCCGCTGCTCGGCCTCCTCTGCATCGGCTGGGGCGAGCCGGGCTGGCTCGTCGTGGGAGCTCTCCTCCTCGTCGTCGGCCAGTTCATACCGCTCGTCGTGAACTGGTCCGACCGCACACGCGCGCACACCCCTGGCTGAGCACAACGCGACGCGCCTGCCCGCTCGATACGTCCATTGCCCTGCGACGGGGGCAAGGGAGCAGCGGGGTCAAGGAAAAGGAAACGGCAGGATCAAGGGAGCGGCGTGCCCCCGGTGGCGTTCATGATCTCGGCGGTGATGAAGCTCGCGTGCTCCGAGGCCAGGAACACGTACGCGGGCGCCATCTCCGCGGGCTGGGCCGGTCGGCCCATCGGGGCCTGCTTCCCGAACTCCTGGGTGTCCGGCATCGTGGCCGGGATCAGCGGCGTCCACACCGGCCCCGGAGCGACGGCGTTGACGCGGATTCCGTCGTCGACCAGCATCTGCGCGAGGCCTTGGGTGAAGGTGACGATGGCGCCCTTGGTCATGGCGTAGTCGAGCAGGTGAGGGCTTGGTTTGTACGCCTGGACCGACGTGGTGTTGATGATCGACCCGCCTGACGGAATGTGCGGCACGGCCATCTTGCACAGCCAGAACATGCCGTACAGGTTCGTGCGCACGACGCGGTCGAACTGCTCCGTGGAAATGTCCGCGATGCCCTGCGGCTGGGACATCTGGTACGCGGCGTTGTTCACCAGTACATCGATGCGCCCGAACTCCGTCACGGCCCGCTCGACGAGCCGACGGCACTGTTCCTCCTCTCGGATGTCGCACGGCACGGCCAGACCGCGGCGCCCTGCCTTCTCGACGAGGCGAGTCGTCTCGCGGGCGTCCTCCGCCTCCGCGGGAAGGTAGGTGAACAGGACGTCCGCGCCCTCCCGTGCGTAGGCGAGAGCAACGGCCCGGCCGATGCCGGAGTCCCCGCCGGTCACGACCGCCGTCCGGTCCTTCAGCAGTCCGCTCCCCCGGTAGGACTCCTCTCCGTGGTCGGGAGGCGGGTCCATCGGGCCGCTCCAGCCCGGCGGCGCCTGGTCCTGCTGAGCGAACTCCGGCTGCGGATGCTTCGTCGTCGGGTCCTGCGGGGTGTCACCCATCGTTGCTCTTCCTTCCTCGGGTCCACTCTCTCCAGCCTGCTCCGCACCTCGCGGAGGCGCGAACGCCGGAGATCGCCCACGTCGTACGACCTGCGTGGGCTCCGGCCATCGGAGTACCGGGTGTTCCGCGGACCCCGGTCCCACACATGCGGGAGCAGAGCAATACGCGCCGGAGAGGCACCGGGGCGGTTGGCCTCGCTGACCGGTCAGTCGGCGCCCACGTCGTGCACGGACACGCGGATGGTGCCGATGGTGCTGTCGGCGGCATCGGGAATCAGCATCCCCGCGCCCGCACCGGTCCGCAGGTAGTCCACCACGTCCTGGTTGAGCTGTTCCCCGGGGAGGGCCACAGGAATGCCTGGAGGGTAGGGCGTGAGCATCTCGGCGCAGATCCTGCCGACTGCCTGGTCCACGGGGATCTGCTCGACCTCACCGAAGAAGGCGTCCCGCGGAAGGGTCACCTGCCGAAGACGGAGGTCGCCGGGGTCCGGGATGCGGATCTCCGGGGCAGGCGGCAGCTCGTCCGAGTGGGCCGATCTGGAAGGGGTCCAGGTCGAAGGCGCGTCCGTCGCCGCAGAAGTCATCCCGGTCGTTGACGTGCAGGCCCTCGATGCCTTCGATGTCCGCTCGCACGCGACGCGCCCGCGAAAGAGCGTCGTCCAGAAGCTCTCGGCCCTGCTCCACCATCTGGCGGCGCCATCCATCGAGGGCAGCGTAGACGAGCACCGAGGGGCTGGTGGTGTCCAGCAGGTCGGCGCGGGCGGCGAGGGTCTGTGCCGTGACCAGGTCACCCTGCAGGTGAAAGACCGATCCCTGTTCGAGCCCGGCACCCATCTTGTGGACCGAGGTCACGCAGACGTCAGCTCTTCACCTCGCTTAAGGCTAGGGGGAGTTGGTGCAGGACGCGCGGATCGAGGTGGCACGCTGGCCCGCCGTGCCGCCTGACAGGACCCCTGGCAGGACCCCTGACAGGACAATGGACACCATGCGCGTCACCCGCCCGAAGGCTTCCGCCATCACGATCGACACCACGGTCGCCGCCAAAGCGCCCACCACCACCTCCGTTACGCCGGTGCACCCCGGGACGGCGACGGGCACGCGAGGGGCGCGCGCGCTCGCGCGAGCCGTGGGGCGCGCCCCGTTCACGCGGCGGGCGTGGGCCGAAGTCGCGTACTGCCTGGTCGCGGTCCCGCTGGGCCTCGCGGGCGGCGTGCTGCTCGCGGTGGCGCTGGCCCTGGGCGCGGGGTTCACCGTGTCGGTGGTGCTTGCCGTGCTCGGTGCGCTGCTGTTCGTCACGGGGCTCCAGCTGGCCCGCGCGCTGGGCGCCGCCCACCGTCGCCTCGCCGCCCTGTTCCTGGGGGACGAGACGCCCGCGCCGCCGCGACTGCGCCCGAGAGGACGGCTGGTCAGCCGTCTCGACGCCCGGCTGTGGGACGGGACGGGCTGGCGGTCGGCCGCCTATGTGCTGGTCAAGCTGCCGGTCAGCTGTCTGGAGGCGTACGCCGTCCTCTGGTGGTTCACGGGGCTGGTCGATCTCACCGCGCCGCTGCGGTGGGCGGTGTTCGGGCAGCACCCTGAATCCGGCTCCCCCGACGGCATGATGGTGCTCACGCCGCTTCCCTTCGGCGGTCCGGACGCGGACACCTTCGCCGGTACGTTCCTCGCGGTCGCCATCGGTGTGGGCACCCTGCTCTGCGCGCCCTGGGTGACCCGGCTGGCGACCGAGGCCGACCGCCGGCTCGTCGGGACCCTGCTCGGGCCCGGCCAACTGGCCGATCGTGTCCGTGACTTGGAAGAGACGCGGGCGCTCGCCGTGGACGACTCGGTGGCGCTGCTCCGGCGCGTCGAGCGCGATCTGCACGACGGGGCCCAGGTCCGCCTCGTCGCGGTGGCGATGAGCCTCGACATGATCAGACAGCGGCTCGACGAGAGCAAGAGCAAGAGCGAGAACGAGGGCGGGGGCGCTGGCACCGGGGACGGCCGTGGCGGCGGGCCACGCAGCGGATCGCTGGATCTGGACGTCGTCCGGCTCCGTCAACTCGTCGACGGGGCGCACCACAACGCCACCGAGGCCCTCGCCGAACTGCGCGACCTGGCCCGCGGCATCCACCCCCCGGTCCTCGACGACGGGCTGCCGGACGCGCTCGCCACGCTCACCGCGCGCAGCAGCGTCCCGGTCGACCTGGTGACGGACATACCGGAGCGCCCGACCCCGGCCATCGAGACCATCGCGTACTTCTGCGCCGCCGAGCTGCTGGCGAACGTCATCAAGCACAGCGGGGCCCGGCGGGCCGCCATCACGGTGGCACGGCTGGACGGCCGGCTGCTGCTGCGGGTCGGTGACGACGGGCACGGTGGCGCGGACGCCGCGGCGGGGAGCGGACTGACAGGACTCCTGCAACGCGTACGTACGGTCGACGGGCGGATGGATGTCGAAAGTCCCGAGGGCGGGCCGACGGCGGTCACCGTCGAGCTGCCGCTGCACGCGTGAGAGCATTCCGCCATGCGCGTCGTGATCGCTGAGGATGCCGCCGTACTGCGGGAGTTGCTGGGGCAGATGCTCGCGGAGCGCGGGCACGAGGTCTGTGCGTCGGTGAGCGACGCGGACGCCTTGCGTGCCGCGGTCGCCGAGCATCGCCCGGACGTCTCGGTGACCGACATCCGGATGCCGCCGACGCACACGGACGAAGGGCTGCGTGCGGCCATCGACATCCGCCGCGACCACCCCGGCACGGGGGTGCTGCTCTTCTCCCAGTACGTGGAGACGAAGTACGCCACCCGGCTGCTGGCCGCGGGTTCGGCGGGCGTCGGCTATCTGCTCAAGGACCGCGTCGCGAACACCGCGGAGTTCACCGACGCCCTGGAGCGGGTGGCCGCGGGCGGCACGGCGCTGGACCCCGAGGTCGTCACGCAGCTGGCCGGGGCCGGGCGCCGCGCGCAGGAGCTCGCGCCGCTCACCGAGCGCGAGCGGGAGGTGCTCTCGCTGATGGCCGAGGGTCGGTCCAACGCGGCGATCGCGCAGGCCCTGGTGGTCTCCGCGGGCACCGTGGAGAAGCATGTGGCCGCCGTCTTCGACAAGCTCGGACTGCCCGCGTCACATGACCACAACCGCCGTGTTCTGGCTGCTGTCCGCTACTTGCGCGGGTGATCGGCGGCGTGCTTCCGGAACGCACTGCTCCGAAGGACATAGGCATATGCCAGAAGCATGACCCTGTCGTGTGTTGCCAAATCCCTTACGAGCCACCCCCGGCTGTGCGAAAGTCATTAGCGGTCCATCCCGCCCGTTTGGTCGCACCGCATCCTCAACGGAGCACCTCATGCCGTCCCATGTCTTCGCGGACCGCCCTTCCGCCCAGCCGCCCGAGCGCGGCTCGGTCGAAGCGCTGATCACGCAGACGCGTCGGCTCCGCGGCGAGGTCGACGCCGTGCGCCGTGACACCGGGGCCGACGGCGGCGACCCGCAGGAGCGCTGGCAGCGCGCCCTGTGCGACCTGGCGGTCCATCAGCTCAACGACCTGGACGACCACCTGGCGCAGTTACGGGACGGGCCCGTGCCGCCTGCCGTGGAGCCCTGCGCTCCGGCCGTGCCCGCACCGCTCGAACCGCAGCGCGGCTCCCTGCTCAGCCGGGTCGGCAGCGCGGAGTGGAACCTCCTGAGCGACGAGGCGAGTTGGTCGGGCGAGCTGTACCAGATCCTCGGGCGGGACCCGCAGGCTCCCCCGCTCTCCCTCGACGAACTGCCCTCCCTGGTGCACGTCGACGACCAGCCGATGCTGACGGCCATGGTCACGGACTGCCTGATCGACGGAAAGCCGATCGACGGCGAGTTCCGCATCGTGCGCCACGACGGCGGCGTACGACAGGTGCACATGATGGGCGAGCCCGTGCTCGCCGCCGACGGCAGCACCGCCTCGATGTGGGCGGTCTTGCGGGACGTCAGCGAGCTGCGCCGCAGCCAGCGAGTGGTGCGCGAGACCCGTGACTCGCTGCAGCGCCAGCGGCACATCGCGCAGACAGAGCACCGGCTCGCGGTCGAACTGCAGGAGGCCGTGCTGCCGCCGTGGCGCGGCTCCCTGCGGTTCCCGCAGGGCGGACCCGCGGCGCTCGACCTCGCCGCGCACTACCTCCCCTCCTCGACGAGCGCCCTGATCGGCGGTGACTGGTACGACGCGATGGAACTGCCCGACGGCCAGTTCCTGCTCAGCATCGGCGACCTCACGGGGCACGGCGTCACCGTCACGTCCGGCATGGCGATGCTGCTCGGCGCGGTGCGCGGCATGGCGGTCGCCGGAGTCCGGCCGGGCCAACTGATGGGCTGGCTCAACCAGTTACTGGACACGACCGCGCAACCGGCCCTCGGCAGCTCCGTCTGCTGTCAGTACACCCCGGCCACCCGCACCCTCACCTGGGCGCAGGCGGGCCACCCCGCCCCGCTGCTGTTCCGCGACGGGACGGGGCGCGCGCTGACGCCACCGGGCGGCGTGATCCTCGGAGCGACCTCCGGCGCCACGTACGAGCAGGCCGAAGAGCAACTCCAGCCCGGCGACCTGCTGTTGCTGCACACCGATGGACTGGTCCCCCGGCGCACCAGGGACGCGGCCACGAGCCGGCTGCTCGGGCTCGCGCCACGGTTCACGGGCACGACGGATTCGACGGACACGCGAAGTGCGCAGGACTGTGTTCGGACGGTCGTCGAAGAGTTCGGCGTGGCCCCACGTGAGGACGACGCCTGCCTGCTGATCGCACGGGTCAATTCCTGACCCGCTTGACCCGCTCTGAACGAACCCCCGCCTGGCTCCTGAACGAACCCCCGCCGGGCCCTACGCCTGGATGCGGTTGACACCTCCGGTCTTGGCCGCCGCCTTGGGCAGCGCCATCTTGATCTCCTCACGCAGGTCCTGGATCTTGGCGTGGTCCGAGTACTGAGCCGTCAGGCGGTACATCTCGCGCAGCCGGTCCCACGTGCGGTGCGAGGAGTTCGACCCCATCGAGACCAGCGCCAGCCGTGCGTACCGGTCGGCCTGTTCCGGGTCGTCGCCGATGAAGCAGGCCGACGCCAGCGAGATGTAGTCGAAGATCTGCGAGCGGTCGCGGCCCTTGGACCGCAGGTCGATCGCCTCCTTGGCGTGGCGCTGGGCGGTGTTGGCGGCGGTCGCGTCGTGATCGGCGAGGGTGCGGAAGGCCAGGGCCTGCATGCCGTGCATGTCCGCCTCGTCGAACATCTGCATCCAACTGGGCGGTGGCACGTCCCCCTTGTCGGAGACGAACAGGTCCTCGGCGATGCCGAGCGTGCGGCGCATCGCCTGGCCCTTGCCCATGGATGCCTGTGCCCAGGCCTCGATGGTGTAGAGCATGGCCTGCGTGCGCGGCAGCATCTCCTCGCCCGATCCCGACTGGGCGAGCTTCATGAGGTCCAGCGCGTCGTCGGGACGCCCCAGATGCACCATCTGGCGCGCGGCCCTGGACAGGGCCTCACCGGCGCGCGGCCGGTCGCCGCCCTCGCGGGCCGCGTGCGCGGCGATCACGAAGTACTTCTGAGCCGTGGGCTCCAGGCCGACGTCGTGCGACATCCAGCCCGCGAGGACGGCGAGATTGGCAGCGACGCCCCACAGGCGTCGCTGGAGATGGTCGGGGTGTCGGTAGGCGAGCATGCCGCCCACTTCGTTGAGCTGTCCCACCACAGCCTTGCGCTGCAGCCCGCCGCCGCGGGCCGCGTCCCAGGCCCGGAACACCTCGACGGACGTCTCCAGTTCCTCGATCTCCTGCGACCCGATGGGGGCGGCCTCATAGCGGTCGAACCCAGCGGGGTCGGCGTGCAGGGGATGGTTGGTACGGGGAGCGTCGGCAACGAGGGCCGGATCGGTGTGCAGCCAGTCGTGCATGGCGCTGCTGAGTGCGGAGCCGGCGGCGAGCGCGGCACCCGCGCCCACCAAGCCGCGTCGGTTGAGCATGAGGTCCATTCCCGTGAATTCGGTGAGGACCGCGGCTGTCCGTTCGGGCGCCCACGGCATGCCGTCGGGGTTCTCCACACTCCCGTCGTCACGCCGTTTCCCCACGCGCCCGTGCCGGACCAGACCAAGATCCTCAATGGTCACGACACGGCCGAGACGCTCGGTGAACAGAGCCGCCAAAACCCTGGGCACGGGATCGCGGGGGATTTCCCCCATGTCGATCCAACGCCGTACCCGCGAGGTGTCGGTGGCCAGTTGCGGATGGCCCATGGCCGCCGCCTGCCGGTTCACCAGTCTCGCGAGTTCCCCTTTGGACCAGCCTGCCAGGCCGAACAGGTCCGACAGTCGGGTGTTGGGTTGTCCGTTCACGTCAAGCCCCCAGGTTCTCGGCTGAGTTGACAGTAACCCTCTGTCAGTTGCTGAGCGACTATTCGCCAGGGTTCGCCAGGGTGCGCCACATGGTGTGCCAGGGGACGCCGGGTGTCAGGTAGGAAAGCGCCACCCCGACCCGGCCCACCGCGGGACATTCCCCAGGGTGCTCCCCAGGGGGCCGGGGCGGGAGGCGCAGCAATTCGCTGGCACACGAAGGGATCTGTATCGCCCATGTACACAGCATCGTCCTCCGTGTCCGCCCCGCCCCGGCCGCTGCACAGCCGACAGCCGGGCAGCGGCCCGTATCTGGAGCCCGCGCGCCCCGCGGCCGGGTCGCTCGGCGCCGGCCGAACGCGACGCGTTCCGGGGCCCGGCACGCAACCGCTCAGCGGGAGACTCGACTTGTCAGGCCCCCAGGGGGCGCAACTGCGCACCGCGATCGCCTCGGTGCACCGGATCTGTCCCGAGTTCAATCCGGTACAGGTGCTCCGCCGCAGCGGACGCACCGTACTGATCGTGGGGACCACAGGACGCAGCACCGCGATCGCCAAGTGTTTACTCGACCACTCGCCCGTCTGGACCGAGCGCATCCGGCACGAAATAGCTGCCTACCGCTCGTTCGTCCGGCACCGTCCTCCGGTCCGGGCCCCGCGGCTGATCGCCGCGGACCCCGAGGACTGCACGCTGGTGATCGAACGCATGCAGGGACGCGTCGCCGCGCTGTCCCGCCACCCCGTGGAGCCGCCGCCACGCGCGGACGTGCGGTTGGCGCTCAACGCGATCCGCCACCTCAACCGGTGGCGTCCGCCGCAGGAGTTGTTCGGCAGGCCCATGGACTACGGCAAGCGGATCTCCCGCTTCCATGAGCTGGGCCTGCTCACCGACCGGGACCTGGGCGACCTCCAGAAGCTTCTGCACGGCATCGCGCACTCGGCCGGGCAGCACGGCACCTGGCAGTTCTGCCACGGCGACGCGCTGCTCTCGAACATCCTGCTGTCCCCCGCCGGTCCGGTGTTCGTGGACTGGGAGCACGCGGGCTGGTACCTGCCGGGCTACGACCTGGCGACGCTGTGGTCGGTGCTCGGTGACGCGCCGGTGGCGCGCCGCGAGATCAGCCAGCTGGCGCAGGAGCAGGGCCCGGCGGCGCGTGACGCGTTCCTGGTCAACCTGATGCTGGTGCTGACCCGGGAGATCCGTACGTACGAGATGGCCGTGCAGCGCTCGATGCACGACGCGGCCCCGGCGGCACCGGGACCGGCCCATCCCGGTGCCGCGCCGTCCGGTGAGGAACAGCGGCTGTTGCTGAGGCGGCTGCACGACGACTGCCAGCTGGCCCGTCGGGCCGTGCGTGCGGCGGTCGGTACTCGCTGACGGGGATGAAGGTCCGCGGTACGCCTTGGACAGCGGCGTACTGCGGACCTTCGTATGCCCCCGGCGACTTCCGGGCGACTATGACGTGGTGAACTGCACCGCGTCTACGTCAAAGGAATTGTTCTGTGGCGACTTGAAGACCACGTACAGCTTGTGGGTGCCGGTCAGGGCTTCGACCGGCACGTCGGGTGTGGCCTGATAGGTGTCCCAGCCCCCGGTGTTGGGCACGGGTGTCGTGGCGAGCAGTTTGCCGTCCGGGGCGTCCGCGCGCAGTTCGATCGAGCCGACACCGTAGGGCGAGGACAGCTTGTAGCCGACCTTGCCGACGCCTTCGACGCTCATCGGGCTGTAGGCGATCCAGTCGCCGTCGCTGATGTCGCCGATGCGCTTGCCGTTCTCGGCGCCTTCCTGGGAGACGATGCGGGTGCCCGACTGGTCGTCGTGGTACTCCGCCTGCTTGTGCTTGGGGTGCATGACGGAGCGGCCGTAGCCGGTGAGGGCGCTGACGCCGTCGCCGCCCTTGTCGGTGTACTTCGCGTTCAGGACGTAGGTGAGGTCGGCGCCCTCGGGGTGGCCTCCCAGGTCACCGGTGTCCACGGTGCCCTCGCAGCCGGCGATGTCGGTGGTGGGGTGCTCGTGGTCGTCGTGGCCGAGCGCCGGGTTGACGGTGACCTTGGAGCAGTCGATCGTGCCGTCCTCGGGGTCGGTGACCGTGACCTTGTAGGGGATCTTGTCGCCGAACTCGATGAGCTTGCCGTCGACCGGCGTCTCGACCTTGACCTTGGGCGCCGTGTTGCCCGCCGTGACGGGAACGTTGGCGTAGCCCGACTGGCCGGTGGAGTCGGTGACCTTCAGCTGGGCGTTGAAGTCTCCCTTGGTCTCGTACGTGTGGGAGGGGCTGGCCTCGGTCGAGTCGTAGGTGCCGTCCCCGTTGAAGTCCCAGGCGAAGGTGAGCGGATCGCCGTCCGGGTCCTTGCTGCCCTCGCTGGAGAAGTCGACCTTCAGCGGGACGGGGCCGTTGGTGGCGGACGCCTTGGCCTGGGCGAGCGGGGTGCGCCGGCCCTGGGCGTAGTCGATGCGGTAGAGCCCGGAGTCGTTGTTGCCGCCGCCGAACTCGCTGCCCCACTCCAGGACGTACAGCGAGCCGTCGGGCCCGAAGGTCATGTCCATGGGCTTGGCGAACTTGGCCGACTTCAGGAAGTCGTTGATCTTCAGGAGCTTGCCGTCCTTGTCGAAGCGGATCTCCTTGACCGAGTCGCGGGCCCACTCGTAGAAGAAGCTCGCGCCCTCGAAGTAGGCCGGGAACTTCGTCTTCGAGGGGTTCTTGGCGTCGTAGTGGTAGACGGGTCCGCTCATCGGCGCCGAGCCGCCCGCGCCCATCTCCGGGAACTCCTTGGACGCGCCGTAGCCGTACCAGATCTCCGGCTGCTGGAGCGTGGGCAGGTCCTTGAGGCCGGTGTTGTTCGGCGAGGGGTTGGTGGGTTTGGCGCAGTTGAACTTGGCGCCGACCTCCTGCGTGTCGGGGTTGTAGGGGGCGTACGCCTGGTTGTTGCCGTGGCAGAAGGGCCAGCCGAAGTTGCCCGCCTTCTTGATGACGTTGTACTCGACCAGGCCTTCCGGGCCGCGGTTGGTCTCGGGGGCGCCGCGGTCGGGGCCGTAGTCGGAGGCGTGCACGTAGCCCGTCTTGGGGTCGACGGTGAAGCGGAAGGGGTTGCGGAAGCCCATCGCGTAGATCTCGGGGCGGGTCTTCGCGGTGCCCTTGGCGAAGAGGTTGCCCTGGGGGATGGTGTAGCCGCCCTTGTCCGTGGGCTTGATGCGCAGGATCTTGCCGCGCAGGTCGTTGGTGTTGCCCGCGGTGCGGGCGGCGTCCAGCATCTGCTTGCCCGGGCGCCAGTCGAGCGGGGCGTAGCCCTGCCAGTTGGGATCGAGGTTGGGCGGGACGTCGTCGCCGACGCCGAGGTAGAGCGTGCGGTTCGGGCCGAACTCGACGGCGCCGCCGGTGTGTCCGGGTTCGGGGAAGGTCCGGTCGCGGTAGGCGGGGACGTCCAGGAGCTTCTTCTCGCTGGCGAGGTCGAGGGTGTTGTCGGCCTTGACGGTGAAGCGGGAGAGGCGGTTGACGTCGTCCGTCGCCTTGGCGGGCGCGTAGTAGAGGTAGATCCAGCGGTTGGTGGCGAACTTGGGGTCGAGTTCCATGCCGACGAGGCCGTCCTCGCCGCCGGTGTAGACGTCGAGCTTGCCGGCCGTGGAGGTGGAGTGGCTCTTCGGGTCGAAGATCTTCACCTCGCCGCTGCGCTGGACGTAGAAGACCTTGCCGTCCTTGGCGACGTCCAGCTCCATCGGGTCGGCGGTGTTGTCGTCGAGCGCGGTCTTCTCGTAGCCGGACCAGACCGTGCCGCCGCAGTCGCCGGGCTTGTTGCCCGCGGCCCACTCGATGCCGCCGAGCACGTGCTCGCGGAAGGCGGGCTCGGTGTACGAGGCCTTGTCGTGGCCCATGGCGGTGGCCCAGACCTTGCCGCCCTCGGCGTTGCGGCACCAGGAGATGGGGTGGTCGGCGCCCATCTTGGAGCCGCCCGGGTCGTACGTGGTCTCGTCGGCGGTGACCAGGACGTGCACGTCACCGCGGGGATTCTTGTCGAAGTTGTACCACTCCTCGGGGCGCTCCCAGCGTTCGGGAAGGCCCTTGGTGGAGGGGTGCGCGCGGTCGGCGACCTTGGCGGTGCCCTTCAGGACGCCCGGTGAGTGGGCGGGCATGTGGGCACCGGCGTTGATGAGGTCGTCCCACCAGGGGAAGGAGTCCTCGACGCCCATGTCGAGCGTGTTGTGCAGGGCGACGACTCCCTTGCCGCTCTTGACGTACTTCTTCATGGCGTCGCGCTGGGCTTCGGTGTCCCAGACCATGCCGGAGTTCTGCAGCATGATGACGACGTCGAAGTCCTTGAGCCTCTCGTCGTCGAAGACTGTCGCGTCGGCCGTCTCGACGACCTCGAAGTTCTCCGCCGCGGCCTGCTCCTTGACCATCTGGATGCCGGCCGGGATGGAGTCGTGGACGTAGCCGACGGCCTTGGTGAAGAGCAGCGCGCGGAAGGCGGGGGCCTTGTCGGCGGCGCTCGACGTGGCGGGCAGGAACCCGACCGCGAGCAGCAGCGCCGTCACCAGGGCGAGCGCCGCTCTTCGTGCACCTCTCGCGTCGCGCAGTCTCATGTCACGTTCATGACAGCCCATGGGCTGGTCCTCTCTCTGCTGGTCTGCTCGGAAGGACGGACGGACGTGCGGGATTGCCGGATGTCAGGGGTCGGTCGTCAGAGGGCGGCCACGGCCCGGCGCAGGAAGCCGAGCCCGTCGGTCGCGAGCGCGTCCTGGGTGGGCGCGAGGGGTCGCCAGACGGAGGCGGCGACGGCGATGGCGTCGTTGTGGGCCGTGAACGACTCGATGCAGAGCGAGCCTCGGTAGCCGGAATCGCCCAGGGCGCGCAGGAAACCGGGCCAGTCGAGGTGGTCGGCGCCGGGGGCGCCGCGGTCGTTGGCGCACACCTGGACGTGGGCGATGCGGCCGGCCGCCGCCCGGACGGCCTGCGGCAGGGAGTGTTCCTCGATGTTCTGGTGGTACGTGTCCAGGGCGATGCCTATCGACTCCTCGGGCAGGCCCGCCAGACCCTCCAGGGTCTGGGCGACGGTGTTGAACAGGCTCGTCTCGTAGCGGTTGAGGGGCTCGACGGCGATGCGGACACCGGCGCGCCCCGCGTACTCGACGACGGGCGCGATGTGCTCGCGCCACTCCTCGTACGCCGCCGCGCGGGTGGCCCGGTCCATCCGCCAGGTGCGGCCGACCGCCGCGTACACCGGGCCCGCGATGACGGGGGCGCCGATCGCGTGGGCCGCGTCGACGCAGCGGCGCAGATAGTCCTGGGTGGCGCGCAGCGTGCCCGGGTCGGCGCGGACCAGGTTGCGCCCCTCGGGCATGACGGCGACCACGGCCGCGGGCGTCAGGCCCGTGGCGTCGAGGAGTTTGACCGCCGCCGCGGGCTCCCAGTCGTCGAGCTGTTCCAGGGGCAGCTCCACGGAGTCGAAGCCCCAGGCCGCCAGGCGCGGCAGCGTCTCGCCGAGCGCCTCGGTGCTGACCGGTGAGTGCCAGATCCAGGGGTTGGCGCCCAACTGCCAATCTCCGTACGTCACTTCTTGCCTCCCCAGTCGCCCGGGAAGCCCGGCATCTTCTGGCAGCCGCACATCGCGTAGTGCAGCGGCGGCATGCCCTCCTGGAGGTACTCGTCGAGGTTGGCCTGCGTGACCGTGGGCTGCGGCAGCTTCCACTCCTTGGGGACCTGCTTGCCGTCCAGGATGCGCAGGGCGGCGATGACCGGGGTGCGCCACTGGAAGGTGGGGTAGGTGGGGGCGATCGCGGTGAGCTTCTTGTCCTTCCACGCCTGGAGGAAGTCCTGCTGGTCCTCGCCGGTGATCGGCGGGACGTCGACGCCCGCGTCCTCGAAGGCCTCGACGGCTGCGACGGCCGTGGCGCCGGAGTCCATCCAGACGCCGTCGACGGATCCGTGCCGGGAGATCGCGTCGGAGACGATCGACTTGGTCTTGGCGGGGTCGCCGTCGGTGAACTTGGTGTCCACGACGTCCAGTTCGCTCTTGCCGAAGGCCAGCTTCGCCGCCGACCAGCGGGTCTCCAGGACGTCCACACCGGGTGAGATGCGCAGGGCGAGGATCTTGCCCTTGGGCTTGACCTTGTCGACGAGGAAGTCGGCGGCGACCGCGCCGTAGCCGTAGCCGCCGATGGGGTTGACGAAGGTGACCGCGCAGTCGGTCTCCACGCCGCGGTCGAAGACGATCACGGGGAGCTTGCCGCAGGCCTCCTTCACGGCGGGCGTGAGGGTGGCGGTGGTGTTCGGGGAGACGATCAGCGCGTCGCAGTCCTTGTTGCCCGCCAGCTCCTGGATGTCGGAGATCTGCTTGTCGTCCTTGCCCTGGGCGTCCAGGACGGTGAAGTCGCTGATCTCGTCGTGCAGTTTCACCTCGGCCTTCATGTTCTTCAGGCCGACCTGGCGCCAGGGGTTGAAGACACCGGCGTTGGAGAAGCAGAGGTGACTGCCGCCCGCGCCCTTCTTCTTGTACCGGGCGGTGTCGGTCATCTCCGGTTCGAGCATCTGCTCCCAGGGCTTGGCGTCCGGGCCCTGCGGGGTCTCCTTGCCCAGCTCCAACTGGCGTTCGTACTCGGCCTGTTCGAAGAACTTGGAGGGCTTGTCGCCGCCCTGGTCGGACTCCGCGCTCTGCGAGGCTCCGACGGGCGAGTCGGGCGGAGTGTCGCTGGAGCAGGAGGCGAGCAGGGCTCCCGCGAGGAGTGCGGCGGCGGGCACCAGCGTGCGTCTGCGGTTCGGCTTGATGTGCGTCACGAGGGTCTGCATCACGAGGGTCTGCCTCCCGAGGAGTGGGTACGACGACGGCGCAGCCGGGACCAGTCGGCGGCCCCGAGCCCGACCGCGGCGATCACGATGACGCCCTGGACGGTGGACTCCAGGGCGCCCGATACGCCCTGGAGGTTGAGCAGCGTGAACAGGGCCTGCAGCGAGAAGGCGCCCGCCATCGCGGCGACGACGCTGCCCCGGCCACCGCCGAGCACGACCCCGCCCAGGACCACGGCGGTGATCGCCTCGAACTCGTAGCCCCGGCCCGCCTGCGCGGAGACCCCGGAGAAGCCGCCGACAAGGACGGCGGCGAGCGCCGCCGCCGCGCCGGACAGGACGAAGGCGATGACGCGAGCGCGGTGGACGCGCACACCCGCCAGGGCGGCGGCGCGTTCGCTGTCCCCGGTCGCGATCAGCGTACGGCCGAAGTCGGAACGCATGAGCAGGACGGCGACCAGCCCCGCGACGAGGCAGGCCAGGACCGCCCAGGGCAGCCAGCCCATGGCGGTGCCGCGCCCCAACTGGCGGAATCCTTCCGACAGTTGTCCGTGCGGGGAGCCGCCCGTCCAGAAGAAGACGGCGCCCTCCAGGATCAGCATCATGCCGAGCGTGGTGATGAAGGAGGGCACTCTCAGGCGCGTGGTGATCAGCCCGCTGACGAGGCCAGTGAGGGCTCCCGCCAGCAGCAGCCCAGCCGTGATGAGCGGCCAGGGCGCCTCCGGGAACGAGCCGTGGACCTCCGCCGCCGCGACGACTCCCGCGGTGACGATCGCCCCCACCGACAGGTCGAACTCGCCGCAGACGATGACCAGATACTGCCCGGCGGCGAGGATCACCAGGGGCGCGGCGCGCTTGACGAAGGCGAGGAAGCGGTCGGGTTCGTAAAAGCCGGGGTCGGTGGCGGCGAGCGCGACGAGCAGGACGATCAGCAGGCCGTAGACCGGGGCACCGGTACCGAGGGAGCGTACGACTCGCTTGTAGGGGACGGAGATTGCCGTACCGCTGCTCATGCGGACCTCCTGCTGCCGCGCCGGGCGTAGATCGCGACGGCGGCGATGATGACGACGCCGCGTACGACGTTCTTGAAGAACGGGTCGACGCCGAGCTGGTTGAAGACGGAGTCGAGCACGGCGAGCACGAGGACACCGCCCAGCGTGCCCGCCACTCCCCCGCGCCCACCGGCCAGGACGGTGCCGCCGAGCACGACGGCGGCGATCGACTCCAGGTCGTAGCGGGCCTCGGTGCCCGCCCAGGGGGCGCCCGCGCCAAGGCGTGAGGCGAGGAAGAGGGCGGCGGCGCCCACGCACAGCGAGCACAGGACGTGGGCGGCGATGATCGTGCGCCGGGTGCGGACGCCGGAGAGCCGGGCCGCGTGTTCGTCGCCGCCCGTGGCGTACAAGTGGTGCCCGAAGCGGGTGCGGCGGGTGATCAGCCACATCGCGGCGGCGACGGCGGCGAGCAGGAAGAGCGAGACGGGGATCGGGCCCATCCGGTCGTAGCCCAGGTGCTGGAAGGAGGCGGGGACCTTGCCCGCCGGGCCCGTGTAGTTGTCCTCGATCCAGCCGCGCAGGATGAACGCGGTGCCGAGCGTCGCGATGAACGCGTTGACCTTGAGACCGGTGATGATGAGGCCGTTGGCGAGTCCGACGGCCGCCGAGAGGGCGAGGACGGCGAGCACCGCGGTGACGACGCCGCCGTCCTCCATGGTGGTGGCCGCGACGAGCGTGCCGAGGCTGATCAGGTACGCCACCGACAGGTCCAGGGAGCCGGTGAGGATGACGGCGGTCTGCCCGACGGCGACCAGGCCGAGGGCGACGCAGTTCTGCAGGATGCCGACGACGTTCGAGAGCGTGAGGAAGTCGCCGCCGCGTGCGGCGACCACGATCCAGCCGAGCGCGGTCACGGCCCCGGCCGCCAGCCAGACGCCGACGGCGGGGTCGGTGAGTCTGCCGCGGCTGGGGGCGCGGGTCTTCGGGGAGGCGGACGGTGGGGCGACGGTGGTACCGCTCACGCGACGGAATCCTTTCCGGACAGGGCGGTGGGCTCACCCATCGGCGCGGTCGTGGCGAGCCGCATCACGTCCTCCTCGGCGGCCCCCGCCGGCAGTTCTCCGGCGATGCGGCCTTCGGACATGACGAGGATGCGGTCGCTCATGCCGATGAGTTCGGGCAGTTCGGAGGAGACGATCAGGACGGCGATGCCCTCGCGTGCCAGTTCGCGGACGAGGGTGTGGATGGCGGCCTTGGCGCCCACGTCGACGCCTCGGGTCGGTTCGTCGAAGAGCAGGACGCGGGGGCGGGCGGCGAGCCACTTGGCGATGACGACCTTCTGCTGGTTGCCGCCGGAGAGGTACTGGGCCTGCTGGTCCTCGCCGCGCGCCTGGAGGCGTACCCGCTCCAGGAGCGCGGTGAGTTCGCGGGCTGCGGGCGGCTCTTCGCGGGCCGGTACTGCGCGGGTCACCAGGAGGGCGTTGTCGCGCACGGACTGGCGCAGGGCGAGCCCCTCGGCCTTGCGGTCCTCGGTCACCAGGGCGATCCCGGCGCGGATGGCCTGCCGCGGTCCGGTGGGGCGCAGGGCGTCGCCGCCCACCGTCATGGCCCCGCTGGTGAAGGGCGCCGCTCCGAACAGGGCCCGCGCCAGGGACGTACGGCCTGAGCCCTCCAGGCCCGCGATGCCGGTGACCTCGCCGGCGCGCAGCGTCAGGTCGATGCCGCGCAGCCGGTCATTGCCGCCGCCGGTGACGGTGAGGCGCACCTCGCCGATGTCGTCGGGGTGGGCGCGCGGCGGGTAGTAGGCGCTCAGCTCCCGGCCCACCATGGCGCGTACGACCTGGTCGGTGTCGGTGTCGGCGGTGCGCACCGTCGTGACGTGGCGGCCGTCCTTCAACACCGTGACGCGCTGGGAGAGTTCGAAGACCTCCCGCAGGCGGTGCGAGATGTACAGGACGCCGAGGCCGCGGGCCGCGAGGCGGCGTACGAGGTCGTGCAGGAGGCCCGCCTCGTGGTCGGCGAGCGGCGCGGTCGGCTCGTCCATGACCAGGACGCGGACGTCGGAGGCGAGCGCCTTGACGATCTCGACGGTCTGCTGCCGGGCCACGGAGAGGTCGCGGATGCAGGTGCGGGGTGTGATGCCCGATACGCCGACCTCTGCGAGGAGTTCGGCGGTGCGGGTCTCCATCGCGCGGCGGTCGACGAGGCCGTAGCGGGTCGGTTCGCGGCCCAGGAAGACGTTCTCGGCGACCGTGCGGTGCGCGAGCAGCGCGAACTCCTGGTGGATGATGCCGATCCCGGCGGCCTGTGCCTGCGCGGGGTGGCTGAAGGAATGCTCTGTTCCGTCGAGCACGATGCTGCCCTCGTCCGGGACGTGTTCGCCCGCGAGGACCTTCATCAAGGTGGACTTTCCGGCGCCGTTCTCGCCGACCAGTGCGTGCACCTCGCCGGGGGCGAGGTCGAGCGATACGCCGTGCAGCACACGCACTCCGAGAAAGCTCTTGGACACCCCGCGCATCGCCAACATCATTTGCGTCGCCTGCATCGCCTGCACCCTCGGCTCCTTCGGCAGCGGTCTGCAGAGCAATGTGATGAGGGAGCTTTGACCTGTCAAGGGCCCAAGCAGCTTTCGCAGCACGGGAGTTGACGGGTACTTAGGTCGATCGCCGAACACCATCGGCCTTGTGAGCAGCGAAACTCGTCCCTAAGGTGGCTGCCATGTCTGGAGCGCCGGATCACCCCGTTTCCGTACCGTCCTCACCCGGCGAAGTCCTCGCCCTGCTGCGCACGGGGGCGGCGGAGACCCGCGCCGACATCGCCCGGGTGACGGGGTTGGCGCGCTCGACGGTTTCGCAGCGGGTGGACGCGCTCATCTCGCACGGCTTCCTCACCGAGGAGGCGGACGGCGGGTCGACGGGCGGCCGGCCGCCGCGCCGCCTTCGCCTGCGCACACGTGAACACGCCGTCGCGGGCGTCGACCTGGGCGCGTCGCACTGCCGGGTCGCCCTCCTGGACATCGGCGGCGAGATGCTCGCCCTGCGCGAGGACCCGCTCTCCATCGCCGACGGCCCGCGCGAGGTGCTCGGCCATGTCGAGCGGACGCTGCACGCCCTGCTCGACGAGGCCGGGCGCGATCCCGCGTCGCTGCAGTCCATCGGGGTCGGGGTGCCCGGACCCGTGGAGTTCTCGACGGGCCGCCCGGTGGACCCGCCGATCATGCCGGGCTGGCACCAGTACCCCATACCGGAGTTCTTCGCCGAGCGGTTCGGCCCACGGGCCCTCGTCGACAACGACGTGAACGTGATGGCGCTCGCCGAGCAGCGCCGTGCCTTTCCCGACACGCGCTATCTGCTCTACATCAAGGTGGGCACGGGCATCGGCTGCGGCATCGTCGCCGACGGCCGGCTGCACCGGGGCGCGCAGGGCAGCGCGGGCGACATCGGGCACATCCGGGTCGGCGACATCGACGACCCCTGCCGGTGCGGCAACTCCGGCTGCCTGGAGGCGGTGGCGGGCGGCGCGGCGATCGCCCGCAAGCTCTCCGGGCTCGGTCTCGAGGCGACCTCGGGCAGCGATGTCGTACGCCTGGTGAAGTCCGGCAACCGCGATGCCGTACGCATGGTGCGCGAGGCGGGGCGCGCGGTGGGCGAGGTGCTCGCGGGCCTGGTGAACTTCTTCAACCCGGACACGGTGGTGGTCGGCGGCGCGCTGGCCGCCGTGCACGACCAACTCCTGGCGGGCGTAAGGGAAGCGGTGTACCGCCGCTCGCATCCGCTGGCCACCCATGTGCTGCGGATCGAGCCGAGCCGCACCGGCGAGAACGCGGCGGCGATCGGTGCGGGCATCCTGGCGGTCGAGCACGCGCTGTCCCCGCGCCAGGTGGACCGGGCCCTGTCGGGCGCGGCGCGCTGAGGAGCGGCGGGCGCGGCGCGCCGAGAGGCATCGGCCACAGCCCGCTCACCCCGGTCCGCAGAGACCGGACAAGCACCATGCAACACCGGCCATACCGCCGACTCCTCCATACCGAAGGGGCACTTGCGCCCGTAACTTCAGGCTATGTCCCTCAATGACGCACAGCAGATCGACCGTGCCAACGCCGCCACCGAGCGCGTTCCGGTCGTGTTCGTGCACGGTCTGTGGATGCTGCCCAGCAGCTGGGACCTGTGGAGGACCCACTTCGAGGCCGCCGGATATGTGCCCCTGGCCCTGTCGTGGCCCGACGATCCGGAGACGGTGACCGAGGCGAGGCAGCGCCCCGAGGTTCTGGCGGGCAAGACCGTCGGGCGCATCGCCGATCACCTGGCCGGTCTGATCGACGACCTGGAGCGCAAACCGGCCGTCATCGGGCACTCCGTCGGCGGGCTGCTGACGCAGATCCTCGCGGGACGCGGCCTCTCCGCCGCGTCGGTGGCGATCGACCCGGTGCCGTTCCGCGGCATCATGGCGCTGCCCCTGTCGACGCTGCGCTCCCTGCGTCCGATCATCGCCAACCCGGCCAACCGCAAGCGCGCGCTGCCACTGACCTTCGAGCAGTTCCGCTACGCCTACGCCAACGCCGTCAGCGAGCAGGAAGCCAAGGATCTCTACGAGAGGTACGCGGTCCCGGCCTCGTGCGCACCGCCCTTCCAGGCGGCCGCGGCCAACATCAACCCCCGCACGGAGATGAAGGTCGACTGCCACAATCCCCGCCGCGGCCCCCTCCTGATCATCTCCGGGGAGAAGGACAACGCCGTGCCCTGGGCGTTGGCCAACGGCGCGTACAAGAGGCAGCGGGAGAACTCCGGCATCACGGAAATCACGGAGATGGCCGACCGCGACCACGCCCTGACGATCGACAGCCGCTGGCAGGAGGTCGCGGACACGGCACTGACGTTCGTACGCCGCTTCGTCTGACCGACGTCGCATCGGCCACGATCCTTACTTGTTCCGCCCCCCGGATCATTCGCCTCTCCCCCTCGTCACATCACCCGGCGTCAAGCACCTTCGTAGCAGCCTTGCCCTCCCGCTGGCGCAGGGAGCGCCATTCGACCGCCGGCTGCGGGTTGGCGTCGAGCCAGCGCCGTTGCAGCACGGCGAGCCTGGCGTACGCGCGCTCCAGGTAGCCGGTGGCCCGCTTGCAGGACACGTCGGCGCGGGCCGCGGGTTGTTCGGCGAGGGGGGTGTCCGGGCGTAGCGCCGCTGCAAGCCGCTGGGGGTCTTTCGCGGCGGGGAATCCCGCCTGCCGCATGCAGGAACGCCAGCGTGCCGTCGCTCCGCGGAACGCGTGATCCTTTCCCAGCGTGCGCAGCGCGTCGCGCTCCCCCTGGTCGAGCCGCAGCTGCAGAGTGAGAGCGCGTCGCGGCCCGCCCTCGCCCAAGAGCCGTCGCTCGGCGTCAGCCAGGCAGCCTGTCGCGGGGCGGCTCACGGTGATCTCCTTGTTGCGGGCGGAGATCTTGCGTTGCGGGTCCCCGTAGAGCGCCCGGCCGAATGCCTTCCCACGGGGTCGTTCTGCGGGCTGCATGCCAGGCCGGTCGGCGGAGTTTGGCAGGTTGAGGGTCTCGATGCCGAACTGCGCCGGGCCTGAGCCGGCCTCTGCCAAGGGCGCGGCATCGACGGGAGGCGCCTCGTAGCGGAAGCCGTGCTCGGTCATGCAGCGGGTGATCAGGCGTTGCCGGGCCTCGTACACGCGGCGGGAGGTGGCGGTCGGTGCGTGCAGCAGGGGATGAAAAGGGAGCCGGGAACGCAGTACGGCAGGCTCAGGACCGGACTGCTGTGCGGACTGTCGGGCCGGCGACGTCGTGTTGTCGTGCAGCGCCCAGACAAGGGTCCCGGTAAGGGCGAGGAGGGCGAGCGCCAGAGTGGTGATACCCACCCCGTGGCCCACTTTCAGCGAGGGCATGGCAGATCTTCTCTCCGTGGTCCGGGATCGGGGTGCGATGAGCGGTGGTGCCGGGGGCAGCGGTGTGTGGCACGCCGCCGCCCCCGGCACCTGCGGGGCATTCGCTCAGTAGCAGTTGATGCTGGTCGTGCTCCGCACCCGGAGCGAGCTGGCCCTGTCCCGCAGAGTCGGGTTGATGTAGTTGACCTCGCTGCCGGGGTTGACGCAGAACAGGAACCCGCCCCAGTCGCTGCCGATCCCGGTGTAGAAGTGGCTCTCGTATCCGCTGTTGCTCGAGTTGCTGGCGGACACCACGTTGTTGTGCACGGTCTGGCCGCCGCCCACACGGCCTGTGAGCTGGTTGAAGGTGTCATTGCGGAAGTCGGTGTCGCTGTTGAAGTACGAGTGGCGGGCCGAGTCGTTGAGACCCTGGTAGAACACGCAGTGGTAGCCGGACGAGCAGTTGGTGTCGGCCGAGGCCGGGGACGTTCCGAGCAGCAGTCCGGCTGAAGCCGCCATCGTGGCCAGACCGGTGATTGCCGCCCATCGCTTGCCTGTACGCATGCGTCTCCTCGTTTCCATCAGAACGATTCCTGTGGATCACTCAGGCCGGAGCGCGTACCAACGAGACCTGTTGCCCCGTGGCACCTGATCTGGGCGGGTCACCCGCTTCGTCATGCTGCGGGCGGCCGTTCGCCCCGGTGTGGCCAGCAACTTAGGGCGCTCGTAGCCAAGGAGCGTCAACCCGGCAATGGAGGGTGGTCTCAACTCTCGCGGTACAGCGGCAGACCGCTACAACTCCTGATGTACCGCACCAGTTGGGCATCAGGGCCCCTCCGTCAGTTGGCCGTACGGGGCAGGGGCTGCCGAGGCGGTGGCGCCCACGGGCTCGCGGCAAGTGCAGTACCGAGCAAGCCGCACGGCAGGTGACGCCTGCCGTTTCCCATGATCTACCGCAGATCACCGTCGCCTCCCGGACGGCACCGCTGAGCGCAAGGGCCGCCGCAGGCAAGACCCCGTAGCGCACTCCTCTGCCCGGCATGGATGGATCGTGCCTTGGATCCGGCCCGCAGCGGACGGCGGATACCGGGTCGTCCAGGTCACGAGATGAGTCGGCTGGTGAAGCCGTCGTGGACGAGGGATTCGTACGCGTCATGCACGTCCTGCGGAACCTCCTGCTCGATGGCGAATCCGAGCTTCGGATACTCGACGACTCGCCGAAGGTCGCCGACGAGCATGTCCAGGACGAGCTTCTCGTCGCCGATGGACTTCACGTAGGCGTCGAACTCCAGCGGCTCCGACGCACACGGGATCTCGACGTGGCCTTGACGCCCTCGATACTGCACAGTTGGTGCACGAGTCGCACGCGTTGCATCGGTGACTCGGTCACGCCGCTGCTGCGGGCGATGCGACCGGGCGTTCGCCACACTCGCGACACTGCGGCCCTCCAACGCCCTGAGGCCGACCGCGAACGCGGCAAGCATCCCCCGAACAGGTGGACCGGACCTCTGACGTCCCAGGCGGTCCGCCCGCCCGTCGGCGTGGTGTTCGACCTGCTCATTGGTCCAATCCACTGACGCGTCGCAGGCCGTGCGGCCTCCCGGGGCGAAACCCGCCGGGACCGGTGCTGACGTGGGAAATTCTCTCTCCTGGGCATGATTGACGGATCGTCGGAGAGCCGGTACCACTGACGCACGCCCGGCCCCGCACGCCCCATCACGCTTCACCGTCCCAGGAGGCTGCATTGCGAGGATCCGCCACCGCCCGCACCCCTGCCGCGCGCAGACGCGCCGTCAGGACCGCGGGCGCCCTTGTCTCCGCCGGTCTGCTCCTTCCGCTGCTCGGTGCCGCGCCGTCCGCCCCGCCCTCGACGCCGTCGGACGACGGGCTCCAGGGCGCCTTCGCGGCCGCGGCCGCCGAATACCGCGTACCGCAGAGCGTGCTGCTCGGAGTGTCCTATCTGCAGTCCCGCTGGGACGCGCACGGCGGCGCGCCGAGCGTGACCGGCGGCTACGGCCCGATGCACCTCACCGACGCGCGCACCGCCATCGCCGGCGCCCCGCACCACAGCGAGGGCGACGAGGACCCGCGCGGCGACGATTCACGGGGTGTCCTCAAGCCCAAGGAGTTCACGGCCAAGGTGCCGGAGAGCTCTCAACTGCCGGACCGGCTCAAGACGTTGCCTCGCGCCGCTGAACTCAGCGGGCTGTCCGCCGAGAAGCTGCGCACCGACCCGGCCGCCAACGTGCGCGGCGGCGCGGCCCTGCTCGCCGCCGCGCAGAAGAAGCTCGGCAAGCCGCTGAGCGACGACCCGGCCGACTGGTACGGCGCGATCGCCCGCTTCTCCGGCGCGGACGACCAGGCCACCGCGGCGACGTACGCCAACGACGTCTTCGCCGTGATCCACGACGGCCAGGAGCGCACCACGGACTCCGGGCAGCATGTGGCGCTCGCCGCGGTCGGCGGTCTGGAACCGGATGCCGCGCAGGTGCGGTCCATGGGGCTGCGCAAGGCACCGAAGGGCGGGACCGAGTGCCCCTCCACCGTGTCGTGCGAATGGATCCCGGCGCCGTACGAGGAGTTCAAGGACCCGAACGGCAACGACGACTACGGCAACCACGACCTGTCGAACCGGCCCAAGAGCCAGAGCATCGACACGATCGTCATCCATGACACCGAGGGGCGCTGGGAAGGCGTCCTGAACATGGTGCAGGACCCCACGTACGTGTCCTGGCAGTACACCCTGCGCTCCACCGACGGGCACATCGCCCAGCACGTGAAGGCCAAGGACGTCGCCTGGCACGCGGGCAACTGGTACGTGAACTCCAAGTCGATCGGCCTGGAGCACGAGGGCTTCCTCACCGCGCCCGACACCTGGTACACGGAGGCGATGTACCGCTCGTCGGCGCGCCTGGTGAAGTACCTCTCGAAGAAGTACGGCATTCCGCTGGACCGCCAGCACATCATCGGCCACGACAACGTCCCGGGCACGCTGCCGTCGACGATCGCGGGCATGCACACCGACCCCGGCCCGTACTGGGACTGGCAGCACTACTTCACGCTGATGGGCAAGCCGTTCAAGCGGACGGCGGGCCCGAACGGTGGTCTGGTGACCGTGGCGCCCAAGTACTCCGAGAACCGGCCGGAGTACACCGGCTGCGTCAAGCCGGGCGAGAAGTGCGTGCCGCACGGTTCGGCCGCGGTGCGCGTCCACACCGAACCGCGTGACGACGCCCCGCTCATCAAGGACATCGGCCTGCGGCCCGGTGGCGGCGCGTCGACGATCGGCGTGAACGACACCGGCGCGCGGCTCTCCACCGGCCAGCAGTACGCGGTCGCCGACCGCGAGGGCGACTGGACCGCCGTCTGGTACCTGGGTCAGAAGGCCTGGTTCAAGAACCCGAAGAAGCAGCCGACCGCCGTCGACGCGAAGGGGCTCGTGGTGACGCCCAAGGGCGACGCCAAGGAGGTCCCGGTGTACGGGCGCGCCTACCCGGAGAAGGAGGCGTACCCGGCGGGAGTCCCCGTGCAGGCGGTCACGCCGCTGCCGTACAAGCTCCTGGCGGGGCAGAAGTACGCCATCGGCGACAAGGTGCCCGGTGAGTACTTCTACGCGCCGACGTTCGACACCGCGCCGCACAAGGTGGTGCGCGGCAAGGACACGTACTACGAGATCCAGTTCGGGCACCGCGTGGCGTATGTCCGCGCGGCCGACGTCCAGGTGGTGCGCTCGGGCTCCTAGGGCCGTCGAGGCCGGCCGGGGCCGGGTCCGCGTGGGGGCGGGCCCGGCCCCTGCTTGTGAGGCGGCGGCTCAGTCGAAGACGTACCGCTGCCCGGCCTTCGCCTTGAAGGTCTTCTCGCCGCCCCTCAACAGGCCGCAGCGCAGAGTCAGTTCGCGGGTGCGCGTCGCGGTGAGCACGATGCGTGTGGCGCGTCCGCCCGACCACTCGACGTCCAGGCGCGCCCCGCCGCGGGCCCGCAGGCCGCGCACCGATCCCTCGGGCCAGCTCGCGGGCAGCGCGGGCAGGACCTCGATGACGTCGAACTGGCTCTGCAGGAGCATCTCCACGATGCCCGAGGTCGCCCCGAAGTTGCCGTCGATCTGGAACGGCGGGTGGGTGTCCCAGAGGTTGGGCAGCGTCGAGGACTTGAGCTGTTCGCCGAGCATCTTGTGCGCGTGGTCGCCGTCGCGAAGCCGCGCCCAGAAGTTGACCTTCCACGCCTTGGACCAGCCGGTGCCGCCGTCGCCGCGCGCGGTGAGCGAGACCTTCGCGGCGTCGGCCCACTTGCTGCCCGGCCGGATCTGGCGTCCGGGGTGCAGGGCGTAGAGGTGCGAGACGTGCCGGTGGTCGTCGCTCTTGTCGTCCAGGTCGGCCTTCCACTCCTGGAGCTGGCCCCAGGAGCCGACGCGCAGGCCGGGGTCGAGCTTGCCGAGGGTCTTCTCCAGCTCGGCGCGGAAGGCGGCCGAGTCGCCGAGGACGCGGGCGGCTTCCAGGGTGTTGGTGAGCAGGTCGTGGACGATCTGCTGGGCCATGGAGTCGCCCGCGGTGAAGTCGCCGTGCTCGGGCGAGTAGCTGGGGGTGGCGACGAGGGTGCCGTCGCGCGGGTCGGTGCGGAGGTTGTCGAGCCAGAACTCGGCGGCCTCCTTCATCACGGGGTAGGCGGTGGCGCGCAGGTACTCCGTGGAACCGCCGAAGCGGTAGTGCTCGTAGAGCTGCGCGGTGAGCCAGGCGGCGGCCTCGGGGAACCAGAAGGCGGTCGACCAGTCGTGGACGCCGGTGAAGCCGTAGGGATTGGTCTCGTTGTGCACCACCCAGCCGCGCGAGCGGAACATCTCCTTGGCCGTGCGCCGGCCCGGCGCGCGCAGCGCTTCGACGAAGCGGTCGTAGGGGGCGGTGGTCTCGGCGAGGTTGGCGGCCTCGGCGAGCCAGTAGTTCATCTGGAGGTTGATGTTGGTGTGGTAGTCGGCCGACCAGGGCGGGGTGGTGCTGTTGTTCCACACGCCCTGGAGGTTGGCGGGCAGCGAGCCGGCGCGGGACGAGGCGATGAGGAGGTAGCGCCCGTACTGGAAGAAGAGGGCTTCCAGGGCGCGGTCGGCCGCGCTCGCGCCTGCCCCGTATCCCTTGAGCAGCTGGTCGGTCGGGAGGTCGGCGGGGGCCGCCTGGCCGATGTCGAGGGCGACGCGGCCGAACAGGTCGCCGTGGTCGCGCAGATGGCGGGCGCGCAGCGCGGCGTGGCCCTGGGCGACGGCCCGGTCCAGGGTGCGGGTGACGTCGGTGTGCGGGTCCGCGCCGCGGTAGTCGGGGTAGGTGTCGGCGTAGTCCGTGCCCGCGGCGAGCGCGAACCAGACGTGGTCGGCGCCGCTGACGGTGATGCTGCCGTCCGCGTTCGCCGTGCGGGTGCCGCCCCGGTGCACGAGGCGCAGCTGCGCCTCGAACCGCAGCCCGTTGTCGGCGAGTTCACCGCGTACGACGATCCGGTCGCCGTCGGCCTTCGCGGTGAAGTCGGCGCGGGGCGAGGTGTGGCGCAGGGTGCAGGTGACACTCCCGGGACGGTCGGCGGTGAGGCGTCCGACGAGTACGCCGTCGGGGTGGGAGGCGAAGAACTCCCGCTCGTGGCGCACTTGTTGGTGGGTGTACGTAACGGTCGCGAGGCCGGTGCGCAGGTCGAGGGCACGGCGGTACGTGGCGTCGGGCGCGTCGGGGGCGCCCGGCATGTCGAGGTGCAGATCGCCGAAGGTCTGGTGGGCGCCGTAGCCGCGGCGGGGCTGGCCCAGGGCGGCGGCGACCGCGTCGGGGGACAGGGCGCCCTTGTCGTCCAGGTCCTTGCGGACCGCGTCGAGGGCGCCGGGCCTGGGCTCGCGCCAGTCGCCGTGGTCGTAGCCATCGCGGGAGCCGGGGCCGCCGGTCCACAGGGTCTTCTCGTTGAACTGGAGCCGCTCGGAGGCGAGGGTGCCGAAGACCATGGCGCCGAGTGCGCCATTGCCGATGGGCAGCGCTTCGCGCTCCCAGTCGGCGGCGGGCTTCGTGTACCAGAGCAGCGATTCATCGGAGGTGTCGCGTCGCCGTTCGGCTGCTGTCGCGACACCGGCGAGCACGCCTCCACCCGATGCCAGTACGGCTGCTCCGCTGACGGCGGTCTTCATCGTGGTTCTTCGCGAGATCCCGGGAGTCATGACCGGTCACGTTAAAAGTCCGATGACTGGCCTGGCAAGGCGCATGACAAAACCCACCCCTCGGCGGGAGGGGTGGGCAGCTGGCCTGTGGTGGTCCGGGGTGGGTCAGCCCTGCTGGAAGAGCTCGGCGGGCAGCGGCTTCAAAAGGGCGTACAGATCGTCGGTGATCGGCCGGTCCCAGGCGGCGATGGTGACCAGGACGCCGTCGCTGCGGTCGAACTGCACGCAGGAGATGCGGCTTTCGGAGAGCTTGAGGCGGCGCACGATCAGGAGGTTGTCGCCCTGCATCACCGGCATGTCCTCGGTGGTGACGACGGTGATCTCCTCGTCGTTCTCCAGCGCGAGGAGCAGCTGGGCCACCTCGAAGGGCACCTCGTCGTCGGCGATCTCGCGCGCCGGGGAACCCTCGGGCAGATTGCCGATGATCATCGCGGGGCCGCGGCCGCCGAAGAGGTCGTAGCGCAGGAAGACGCCCTGGCAGCTGCCGTCGGGGGCGGGCAGCAGGCCCGCGCCGAGGTTGCCGGGCCAGTCACCGGGGTCCATGGCGAGGACATCGAAGTCCGGGCCAGCGGGAGTGGCGGAGCTGCGGCGGCGGAGGAAGGACATGCGCCAATGGTACGTGGCCCGCGGTGCTTGTCGGCGCGGGGGCGGCGGCGGTCCCGCGCGGGACGACCACAGGGCACTCCTGTGTTCAGCGCGAGGTCAGCGGGGGTGGCGGGGCGCCGAGCGCGGCGGCGAGACCGGAGTGATCCGTTCCCACTTTCCGGTACACGGCGGACAGCAGCCGCACGACGGTGGCCTCGTCGGTGTGCAGCTCCTCGGCGACGCGGGCGGCGGACTCGCCGCGGACGGTGAGCGCGGCGGCGGTGCGCTCACGCGCCGTGAGCGTCTCCGTCTCGGTGCTGTGCAGCAGACGGGGGCGCAGCCCGGCCGCCGCCAGCTCCTCGCGGGCCCGCTCGACCAGGCCGTCCGCGCCGCACTGGACGGCGGCTTCGAGCCCGCGGTAGAGGGGGTCGGCGGCGTCCTTGGGGCGGCCCAGGCGGCGCAGTTCGCCGCCCAGGCAGACCAGCGCACAGGCGAGTTCGTACGCCGCGGGCGACCGCTCCAGGTGGCTGACGGACTCCTCCAGGAGCTTGATGCGCGCGGAGCCCGACGCGACCTCGGCGGTGATCCGCAGCGCCTGCCCGATCGCGGAGGCGGTGGCGAACCTGCGGGCCCGCCGGACCGCTTCGTACGCGGTGGCGAGCGCGCGCTCGGGCGCGTCCTCGGCCTCGGCGAGCGCGAGGTGGAGCTGCCAGGGGCACCAGGCGGGGTTGCGCATGCCGCGCGGGTCGAGGCGGCGGCCCGCCGCGGCGAGTTCGGCCGCCGCGTCCTCGGTGAGGCCGCGGGCCAGGAGCAGTTCGCCGTGCACGGCCTGCGCGTCGGGGAAGACGACGGCCGAGGGGAACGGCTCCCCGAAGCCGTACTCATCGGCGGTGCGGGTGGCCTCGGCGGTGCGGCCGCGGGCCAGCAGGATCTCGATGAGGATGCCCACGGCGTACCAGTGCGCGGGCGTTCCCGGACCCACCCGCTCGGCGATCCGCAGCCCGGCGCGCACGAAGTCCTCGGCCTCGGCGAGGCGGCCGCGCCGGAAGCGCACGTACCCGAGAAGCGTGTACGCGAACGACAGGTGGGCGCCGCGCCAGCCCTGGCGCTCGAAGTCGGCGATCCCGGCGGCGAACAGCTCCTCGGCCCGCCCCGGCCGGTCCGCGTACAGGAAGGTGAGCGCGACCAGGACGGGGACCTCGAAGCCCCGGTCCTCCTCGGCCCAGCCGAGCCCGCCGACCAGGGCGCGCTCGGCGTGCCGGACGGCGGTGTCGGCGGGCTCGGCGCGCAGCATCGCGTCCCAGGCGCGCAGCCCGATGATGTACCGCTCGGTGAGGTCGCGGCCGGGCAGCCGGTCGGCGAGCCGGGCCAGGCGCCGTGAGCGGGCCGGCGAGTCCGGTTCGTCGGCCCGGAAGGCGTCCCACATGAACTGCTCGGCCTGCATCCGGATCCGCACCCGCGGCTCGGTGGTGAGCCGGATCTCGCGGGCGAGGGTGTCGGAGGCCTCGCCCAGGCGGTCGGAGTGGGCGAGGACCTGGGAGAGGCGGTAGACGATGCCGTGGCGCAGGGCGGGGTCGGTGATGGGCTCCTCGAGCGCGGCGCGCAGGTGGTTGACGGTCGTGGCCGGTTCGGTCAGGTGGGAGGCGCAGCCCAGCTCGTAGAGGACCGCGGCGCGCTCCTCCCAGGCCGGCGGCTCGCGCAGGGCGCGGGCCAGATAGCGCCGGGCCGCATCGGGGGCGCCCGCGCGGACGGTCTCGCGGGCGGCGGCGCGCAGCTGCTGCACGACCCAGGTGTCGCCGTCGGGGTGGACTTCGAGGAGGTGGCGGGCCGCGGCGGACGCGCCGAGCCCCGCGTTGACCACGGACCAGGCGGCCTGGCCGTGCAGGGCGACGCGTACGCCGCAGGGGATGGCGCGGTAGACGGCGGTGGCGATCAGCGGGTGCACGAACTCCAGGGTGCGGGCGCCGGTCAGGACGCGGGCGCGGCGCAGCCGGTCGGCGCAGTCGTCGGCCTCCCGCTCGCCGATGCCCGCGACGGCGGCGGCCAGCGTCGGGGAGATCGAGGTGCCGAGGACGGCGCAGGCCCAGGCGAAGCGGACGGTGGAGGTGCCCAGGCGCTCCAGGCGGGCGACCAGACCACTGCCCTTCACGGCGGCGGCGAGATCGCGCAGCAGATGCGCGCCCGCCTCGTCGGGGGTCAGCCCCCGGTCGTGCACCTTCGCGGTCAGTTCCACGGCCTCGAACGGATTGCCCGCGGTGACCGCCCAGCACTCGCGGCAGAACGCGTCGTCGGCGCGGGCGCCCAGCATGTCGCGTACGAGACGCGCCACCGCGGTGGCGCTGAGCGGTTCGAGCCCGATGGGCCGCTGCCCGGCACGCCCGGGCAGGCCTCTGAACTCCTCGGCGTGGGCGGGCAGTTCCTCGGGGCGGTAGGCGACGACGAGCAGCAGCGGCAGGGCCTCCGCACGGGGCGCGAAGGCGGACAGCCAGCTCAGGGACTCCGCATCGGCCCAGTGCGCGTCGTCGACGACGACCACCAACGGGGCGCGCTGCACGGCGAGATGGGTGAGCACCCAGTCCAGCCCGTCGCGCAGCCCCTGCGGGTCGGGCGGCGCGTCGTCCGGCGCGGCACAGAGCCCCAGGGCGGGGCCGACGACGCCGTACCAACTGCCCAGGACGTCCCGCAGTTCCGCGTCGGGGACGGAGGCGAGCAGCGGCTGCACCAGCTGCCGCGCCACGTGGAAGGCGACCCGCTGTTCCTGGTCGCTGCCGCGGGCCGGCGCCACCGTGCAGCCCTTGGCCGCGGCGCGGCGGCGCGCCTCGGCCAGGAGGGAGGTCTTGCCGAGCCCCGCGCGCCCCGCGAAGGCGATGAGCGCGCCTCGGGGCCTGTCCGTGGGCTCGGAGCCGTCCCGCGACAGACCGCACAGCTCGCTCAACGCCTCGTCGACTGCGGCGAGTTCACTCTCGCGTTCGAAGAGGGGCCGCTTGCCGTGGGTGACGTGGTGCACGATGGGACACCCCCCGCCACGGTGGTGCGCCGGGCGCCTTCCGCTGCGCATGCCTTGGCCTTCAGGCACTTCAGATTACGCCCGCGGGGCCCGCCGGGAGCCGATTCGGCCACAGCGGTGCGGTTGGCTGTGGCATTGGCTTCGGCATTGGCATTGGCATCGGACGAAAGGACCCTCACGTGACGGTCGGCGGCGAGAACGTACTCAACTACTGGCACGGCGGCCTGAGCGAGGTCCCCGACGAGGTGTGGCACCACCCGTCCCTGGAGGTCCTGCTGCTTCCCGACAACGCGCTCACGCGGCTCCCCGCGCGGATCGGCGCCCTGGCCGCACTGCACACCCTGGACCTGGGCCACAACCAACTGACCGAGCTGCCGCCCGAGCTGGGCGACCTCACGGCCCTGAGCCGCTTCCTGTACGTCCACGACAACCGCCTCACGTCGCTGCCGGACGCGCTGGGCGACCTGAAGCGGCTGACGTACCTCAACGTGGGCGAGAACCGGCTGACGTCGCTGCCGGAGACCCTGGGCTCACTGCGGGCCCTGGTGGAGCTGCGCGCCCAGCACAACCACCTGACGTCGGTCCCCGCGTCGCTCGGCGGGCTCACGGCCCTGCGCGAGCTGTGGCTGCGCGGCAACCGCCTCACCTCGCTGCCCGCCACGGTCGGCCGCCTGAGCGCGCTGCGCGAACTGGAGCTGCGCGAGAACCGGTTCGCGACGGTGCCGGAGGCGCTGCGCGGCCTGCCCCTGCTGCGCAGGCTCGACCTGCGGGCCAACCGCCTGCGGGAGCTTCCGCCCTGGATCGGCGACCTGCCCTCGCTGGAGAAGCTGGACCTGCGCTGGAACGAGGTCTCGGTGCCCCAGGAACTGCTGCGGAGGCTGGAGGGACGGGGGTGCGTGGTGCTGCGGTGAGGCATCAGGACTGGGCGTGCGGGCCGGCCCATGCGTGGAGCACCGGCCCATGCGTGGAGCATCGGTCCGTTGCGCGAAGAGGCACAGGCCCGTACGCAAGGCACAGACCCTTACGCGAGGCGAGGCCCGGTTGCGAGGCGAGGCCCGGTCGCGAGGCAAGGCCCGGTTATGAGGCGAGGCCCGGTCGCAAGGCGAGGCCCGGTTGTGAGGCGACGCCCGGCCGCAAGGCGAGGCCCGGTTGTGAGGCCGGCCGCCCTAGCGGGGCTCCGGGGGCACCACGGCCACCGCACCCTTCGCGTGCAGCAGGACCGCGTTGGTCACCGACCCCATCAGCCGCCCCAACGGCATCCGGCTCTGATGCCGCCCCACCACGACGAGCTCCGCGTCCCGCGAGGCCTCCACCAGCAGCCCGGCCGCGTCCCCCGGCAGGACTTCCTTCTCGACGCCCACCGCGGGATACCGCTCCTGGAAGGGCGCGAGCTGCTCGCCCGCCAGCTCCGTGTACCGCGCCGACGTCGCCGCGTCCGCCTCCGCCGACGTCACGAAGTCGCCGGTGGCCGTGTAGACGAGGACGGGTCCCGGATAGGCGCAGACGACCCGGAGCGCCGCGCCCCGCAGCGCCGCTTCCGCGAAGGCGAAGCCGATCGTGTCGTCGTGCGGGTTGAGCACGTCGAGCCCGAGCACCACGCACGGCTCGGCGCCCGCCTTGATCTCCTCGCCCGGCCGCACCACCACCACGGGGCACGCCGCCTCCCGGGCGGCCGCGAGCCCTTTCGAGCCGAGCAGCAGGCTGGCGAAGCCGCCGCGCCCGCGCGACCCGAGAACGAGCAGCTGCGCCCCGTCGCCCAGGCCCGGAACGTCCCGGCCCGGGGCGCCCTCCACGACATCGAAGTCCAGGGAGGGCAGCTCGGGGCGTCTTTCCAGGGCCCTGCGCGTGCGGTCGATGATTGGGTCGGCGTCGAGCCGGTGGTCGACGGTCGGCATGTACGGACCGTCGGCCAGCGGCATCGCGTACTGCCGCACATGCACGACCCGCAGCGGCGCGTTGCGCATCCGCGCCGCGGTCAGGGCCCATTCCAGGGCGTGGTCGCTGCCGACGGACCCGTCGACGGCCACCACAACAGGTTCAACGGGCGCTTCGGCGCTCATGGCTTCCTCGTCTCCGGCGCAAGGCCAAGGTCGACCGGCTCTGCTTCCGGTCCCAGCCTCGTCCAGCAGGCGGGCCGGGGGCAGAGTCCGAAGTCACCAGGTCAGCACGGCGGAAGCCGCGAGCGGCCGCGACAGCCGGAGACGAGGGTCCACAACGCCCCACACGGCCTACGTCAGATCGAACTCCCCCGAACGCGCGCCGTGCACGAAAGCTCCCCACTCCGCCGGAGTGAAGATCAGGGACGGACTCTCGGGGCGGCCTGCGTTGCGCATCGCGATGAAGCCTTCGACGAAGGCGATCTCCACATCACCCCGCCCCTCGCTGCTGGATTGCCAGTCCGCTGTGCTGAGGTCGAGCTCCGGCTTGTCCCAGCCCGTGAGCGGGCGCTGCTGACCTGCGAGCGGATGCTGCTGAATGGTGCCTTCGGCCACGTCCGTGCTCCTCCCGATGCGTCGTCCGCCCGCCAGCCTAGCTTTCGGTACCGATGCCGGACAGGCCGCGGAAGGAGGACGGCCGCCTGTCCGGCTCGACGGACCCCTCAGGTCGTGGGCGGCTCCGCGCCGACCAGCCACATGGAGAAGAACTGCGAGCCACCCCCGTACGCATGTCCGAGTGCCCTGCGGGCGCCGTCGATCTGGTGCTCGCCGGCCTGGCCGCGCACCTGAAGTGCCGCTTCGGCGAAGCGGATCATCCCCGAGGCGCCGATGGGATTGGTGGACAGGACGCCGCCCGACATGTTGACGGGCAGATCGCCGTCCAGCTCCGTCACGCCCGACTCGGTGAGCTTCCAGCCCTCGCCCTCCGCGGCGAAGCCCAGGTTCTCCAGCCACATCGGCTCGTACCAGGAGAACGGCACGTACATCTCGACGGCGTCGATCTCGCGCCGCGGGTCGGTGACCCCCGCCTGCCGGTAGACGTCGGCCGCGCAGTCCTTGCCCGCCTGCGGCGACACGAAGTCCTTGCCTGCGTGCAGAGTCGGCTCGCTGCGCATCGCGCCGCCGTGCATCCAGGCGGGCGGCCGGGGCGAACGGGCCGCGCCCGCACGGTCGGTGAGGATCATCGCGCAGGCCCCGTCGGAGGACGGGCAGGTCTCGGAGTAGCGGATCGGGTCCCAGAGCATCGGCGACGCCTGGACCTTCTCCAGGGTGATGTCGTGTTCGTGCAGGTGGGCGTAGGGGTTCTTCAGGGCGTTGCGGCGGTCCTTGTACGCGACGAGCGAGCCGACGGTGTCGGGGGCGCCGGTGCGCCGCATGTAGGCGCGCACGTGCGGGGCGAAGAAGCCGCCCGCGCCCGCGAGGAGCGGCTGCTGGAAGGGGATGGGCAGCGAGAGTCCCCACATCGCGTTGGATTCCGACTGCTTTTCGAAGGCGAGGGTCAGCACGGTGCCGTGGACGCGGCCCGCGACCAGGTTCGACGCGACCAGTGCCGTGGAGCCGCCGACGGAGCCCGCCGTGTGGACGCGCAGCATCGGTTTGCCCACCGCGCCGAGCGCGTCGGCGAGGTACAGCTCGGGCATCATGACGCCCTCGAAGAAGTCGGGCGCCTTGCCGATGACCACGGCGTCGATGTCGGCCCACGTCAACTCGGCGTCCGTGAGCGCCTGTTGGGCCGCCTCGCGGACGAGTCCCGCGATCGAGACGTCCCGCCGGGCGGCGACGTGCTTGGTCTGGCCGATCCCGACGACGGCCACGGGCTCCTTGCCCACCCCACTCATCACGACTCTCCTTCGAGGACGGCGACCAGGTTCTGCTGGAGGCATGGGCCGGACGTGGCGTGCGCGACGGCCCGGTCCGACTCGCCCCGGTGGATGCGGGCGGCGGCCTCGCCGAGCCGGATCAGTCCGGCGGCCATGACGGGGTTCGCGGCGAGCGCACCCCCGGACGGGTTCACCGCGACGTCGTCGCCCAGCTTCAGCGCCTTGCGCAGGACGACCTCCTGGGAGGTGAACGGCGCGTGCAACTCGGCGGTGTCCACCGGCCGTTCGAAGACACCGGCCCGCTCGGCGGCGAGGCGGCTGGACGGCGAGTCGGTGAGGTCGCGCACGCCGAGGCCGTGCGCCTCGATGCGGTGGTCGATCCCGCGGATCCACGCGGGCCGCTCGCACAGGTCACGGGCCCGGTCCCCTGCCGCGAGGATCACGGCGGCGGCCCCGTCCCCGATGGGCGGGCAGTCACCGGTGCGCAGCGGACGTACGACGTAGTCCCCTTGCGGCACCGAACCCCTCAGCTGGGCATGGGAGTTGGCGGTGGCGTTTTGGCGGCTGCGCGCCGCGACCCCGGCGAGCGCGGGCTCGTCGGTGTCCCCCGCGTCGATCAGGGCCTGCGCCTGGAGGGCGGCGAGGGCGACCGAGTCCGGCCACAGCGGCGCCACGTAGTACGGGTCGAGCTGCCGGGTCAGCACGTCACGCACCGACCCGGGGGACGACTTGCCGTAGGAGTACACGAGCGCGGTGTCGGCCTCGCCGGTGAGCAGCTTGGTCCACGCCTCGTACAGCGCCCAGGCCCCGTCCATCTCGACGTGCGACTCGGAGATCGGCGGCCAGGCGCCAACCCCGTCGAGCGCCATCGTGAAGGAGAAGGCACGTCCCGCGAGATAGTCCGAGGAGCCGGAGCAGGTGAAGCCGATGTCGCTGGTCTTCATGCCGGTGGCGGCGAGCACCTCGTGCAGCACCGGCATGAGCATCTCCACCTCGGAGAGCTCGTCGGTGGAGCGCAGATGGTCGGTCTGTCCGAAGGCCACGATGGCGATGTCCCGGACGGGCCGCATCACGGACGGCTTCGCGGACGGCATCTACACCAGCTCCTTGTACGTGTCGTAGTCGGCGTCCGGCTCGCCCGTGGGCCGGTAGTGATCGGGGAAGCGTGCGCCCTCGGTCCACACCGGCTCGACGCGCAGGCCCATCCGCACCTGGTCATAGGGGATGCCCGCGATGCGGGCGTGCAGGGCGAGGTCCGCGCCGTCCAGGGCGATGTGCGCGTAGACGTAGGGCACTTCGATGTCGAGGTTCTTCGCCTTGATGTTGACGATGCAGTACGTGGTGACGGTGCCGCGCGGCCCGACCTCGACCCGCTCGGCCGTGGCGACGCCGCAGGTGGGGCAGGCGCCGCGCGGCGGGACGTAGACCTTGCGGCAGGAGGGGCAGCGCTCGCCGACGGTCTTCTGCTCGGAGAGCGCCTTGATGTAGGCGGTCTGGGCGCGTCCCGGAGCGTAGGTGTAGTCGAGCCGGGCGGCGGCGACGATCCCGGTGACGGGCTCGCTGAACTCCCCGGAGTGCGCGCCGACTTCACCCACGTCATCGCCTTCGTACGCCTCGAAGCAGGCGATGTCGGTGATGGCGCCGGTGCGTTCGGCGGCCCAGCGGACCCGGACACGCATGCCGGTCCTGACGGCATCGGGACCGGAGACGTCCAGGGCGTGCAGCAGGGCGGTGTCGGCGCCGTCTAGCTTCACCAGGACCCAGGCGAAGGGGGTGTCCAGGGGCTGTCCCCTGCGGGGTTCGTGGTTCCAGGCCCAGGTGGTGACGGTGCCCGTGGCACCGACCTCCACCAGGTCGCGGATCTCGTCGGCGGTGACGGGGTCGTACTCGACGGGCGGGACGAGCGTCCTGCCGTCCTTGGTCTTCACGCCGAGCACGGTGCGTTCACGCAGCCCGGTCAGGAACGCGCTCTGCACCGGCCCGAGGGACCGGGTGAAGGGAAACTCGACGACGAGCGGGGCACGCAGCACTTCGGGTGAGGGAGCGGATGCCATGAGCAGAACTCCGTTTCTGAGCGCCCCGAAGGGGCGCGGGGAACTGCGCGACCGGCCACGGCGGCCCCGCAGACGAGATGGGACCTAAGCGCGCCGGAACACGGGGGGCCGCTTCTCCGCAAAGGCTCTGGAGCCCTCCTTCGCGTCGGCGGTGTCGAAGATCGGCCACCCCCGCTTCAGCTCAGCCGCGAGCCCGTCCGCCTCGGACATCTCCGCGGCCTCGTACACGGACGCCTTCACCGCCTCCACGGCCAGCGGCCCGCACGCGTTGATCTGCTCGGCGATGGCAAGGGCCTTCTCCAGCGCGGTGCCGTCGGGCACGACGTGGCCGACGAGGCCGATCGACGCGGCCTCGGCCGCCGAGTAGGGCCGCCCGGTGAGCAGCATCTCCAGGGCGTGCGTACGAGGAATCTGCCGCGGCAGCCGCACGGTCGAGCCGCCGATGGGGAAGAGACCGCGCTTGACCTCGAAGAGTCCGAACGTCGCGGATTCGCCAGCGACCCGGATGTCGGTGCCCTGGAGGATCTCCGTGCCGCCCGCGACGCAGTACCCCTCGACCGCGGCGATGACGGGTTTGCGGGGGCGGTGGTGGCGCAGCATCGCCTTCCAGTGCAGGTCCGGGTCGGCCTTCATCCGGTCGCGGTACTGGTCGCCGCCCATCCCCTTGCCCGCGAGAGCCTTGAGGTCCATGCCGGCGCAGAACGCGCCGCCCGCTCCGGTGAGCACGACGGAGCGGATCGCGTCGTCCTCGTCGGCGGCCACCCATCCGTCGTAGAGGCCCACCAGCATCGGCAGCGAGAGCGCGTTCTTCGCCTCCGGCCGGTTGAGCGTGAGTATCAGTGTGGCGCCTTCGCGCCGCACAGCGAGATGTTCCGTCCCACCCATAGCCGTGCTCCCTCTCCTAGCGGCTCGTCAACGGCCGGCCTGCGTCGACCGTCCGCTGTCGGCTTCGGACCTGGAACAGGTTGCAGTAGGCGGGGAGCCAGTTCAATAGTTTTCTGACAGGCAGTCAGATTTCTTCAACGAGCACCCTTCCCACTTGTGGGTGCCTCTGCTCTGATGACCGCCACAGGACATGACGCCGGGGTCAGGAGGAGCGGTGGAGTACAACCTTGCCGACCTGTTCGAGTCGGTCGTCGACGTGGTCCCCGACCGCGAGGCGCTCGTGTACATCGATCACCCCGGCACCGGGGCGGAACGCAGGCTGACGTACGCCGAGCTCGACCGGGCCGCCAACCGTCTCGCGCACCACCTGATCGACAGCGGCCTGAAGCCCGGCGAACATCTGGGGCTCCACCTCTACAACGGCGTCGAGTACCTGCAGACCGTGCTCGCCTGCCTCAAGGCACGCCTCGTCCCGGTCAACGTCAACTACCGTTATGTCGAAGAAGAGTTGGTCTACCTCTACCGCGACGCGGACCTGGCCGCGCTAGTCTTCGACGCGGAGTTCACCGAGCGGGTCGCGGCGGCGCTGCCGCGTACGGAGAAGCTGCGGCATCTGGTGCGGGTGGGGACCCCGCCGGCCGACGCGCCCGCGCTCGACGTGGTGGCCTTCGCCCGGGCCGAGGCGGCCGGTTCGCCGGAGCGCGGGTTCGCGGCGCGCTCGGCCGACGACCTGTTCATCATCTACACCGGCGGCACCACCGGCATGCCCAAGGGCGTCATGTGGCGCCAGGAGGACCTGTTCTTCGCCGGGCTCTTCGGCGGTGAACCCGCGGGCGAGCCGGTGAAGCGGCCCGAGGAACTGGCCGAGCGCGTCGCGGCGGGCGGACCGGGCATCACGTTCTTCCCCGCTCCCCCGCTGATGCACGGCACGTCGACGCTGACGTCGTTCATCGCCTTCAACTACGGCCAGCGGGTGGCCATTCACCGCAAGTACGTCCCCGAGGAACTGCTGCGCACCATCGAGCGCGAGAAGGTCTCCAGCGTGTCGCTGGTGGGCGACGCGATGCTCAGGCCCCTCATCGACGCCCTGCACGGCCCGCTCAAGGGCACCGACCTGTCCTCGCTGTTCAGCGTCTCGTCCTCCGGGGCGATCATGTCGGAGACCGTGCGCGCCCAGTTCCAGGAGCTCGCCCCGAACGTCCTGCTCCTGAACAACTTCGGGTCGTCCGAGTCCGGGTCCAACGGCAAGGCGACGGACGACTCGGGCCCGGAGAAGGGCTTCCGGCTCGAGGTCAACGAACGTACGCAGGTGGTGGATCTGGCCACGCACGAGCCGGTGGCGGTGGGCGAGGTGGGCCGCCTTGCCCAGCGCGGCCACGTGCCGCTCGGCTACTACAACGACCCGGTGAAGACCGCCGAGACCTTCTTCCAGAAGGGCGACGAGCGCTGGGTGCTGCTCGGCGACATGGCCACCGTCGACGAGGACGGCATCGTCACCGTCCTCGGCCGGGGCTCGCAGTGCATCAACACCGGTGGCGAGAAGGTGTATCCGGAGGAGGTCGAGCAGGCGCTGAAGTCACATCCGGACGTGTACGACGCGCTGGTCGCCGGTGTCCCCGACGAACGCTGGGGCAGCCGCGTGGCCGCCGTGATCCAACTCCGGGACGGCGCACCCCCGCTGGACCTGGAAGCCGTCCAGACCCACTGCCGCACCCACCTCGCCGGCTACAAGATCCCCCGCTCCGTGGTCTTCACCACCGAGATCCAGCGTTCCCCGAGCGGCAAGGCGGACTACCGGTGGGCGAAGTCGGTGGCAGCGAAGGGCTGAGCCGACACGGCCGCAGAACAATGCCACCCACCCAAGCCGACACACCGCAGGGCAAGCCCACCCACCCAAGCCGGCAACGCCACGAGGCGGTCCTGCCCACCCGAGCCGACACACCCCGGAGTGATCCCACCCACCCCGAGCCGACACACCGCCGGACAACCCCACCCACCCAAGCCGACACACCGCAGGGTGATCGGGTGGGTGGGCGGGAAAGCATCCGTCGCGAAGCGGCGGTCTGGAAGGGACCGTCAAGCCGCCGCGCAGACGGACGGCAGCGCCCGCCCCAAAGCCACCGCATGCAGCGCATCAAGCTGCCGCTCATGGCGAACCCGCACGGCACCCACGACCACAAGCCCCCGGCAGGACGAAGCCGACCGCGCAGCGGAAGACAGAGCGATCCCCCGCACCAACTCCCCGTTCACCCGGTTGATCTCCTTGCGCACCTCCGCAAGGTCAGGCCGCTCCCCCGGCCCCGGCGCCTGCGAGGGATCCGCGTCCCACCGCCGGTGCAGCTCCCGCTGCACCACCTTGTTGGCCTCGATCTGGTCCCGGAAGATCCGCACGGTCGCCTCGGGATCGGCGCCCCACTCCCGCGCCTGCCGCTCGACATCGTCGAGAACCTGCTGCTCGCGGGCAGGGTCGTCGACAGGGCTACCGGTGCCGTACTTGGCGGCGGCGACAAGATCGGCCGTGGCCAGGCGCTGCGCGGCGAGATCGACGAGCGGGTGGAGCCGGGCGTACGCCCCCGAGGAGGCGACGGACGACGTGACCGCGGACGGCTGCGCGGCAGCGGCGACGGCCGCCCCGCTCCCGGCCAACAGAGCCACCGTCGTAGCCCCGGCGATGAACAGACGCCCTGCGGACGAGGTAAGACGCACAGTTTTCTCCTTGGTGGTCCGAGTCTTGCTGATCGGAGCCTTGGCAGCCCTAGTCCTGCGCGAGGAACCCCGCCACCCGCCGCGCGAACCACTCCGGATCGTCCAGCCACGGGAAGTGCCCACCGCCCGGCTGCACTTGGCGCACCCCGCCCGGGAAGTGCCCGGCGAACTCCTGCGCGTGCGCGGGGTTCGGTGCGGCGTCGTACTCCCCCGCGAGGACCAGCACCGGCGCCGTCAGCCCGGCCAGGGCGGCGCGCGTACCCGCGGGGTCGAACGCTCCGTCACCGTAGAACAGAGCAGCCGCCTCCGCGTTCTTCTCCCGCGCGCTCGCCGCCTGGTGCGCCCGCGCCGCGTCGTCCCAGCGCCCGTAGGCCAGGGGCACGATCGCCTCCCACACCTCCAGGGGATCGCGCCCGCCCGCGATCTCCTTGAGGGCGGCCTCGGCGGCCGGATACCAGGGCTCGTTCCGCCGGGCGAAGGCGGCGTCCAGGTGATCCCGCGCGCCCAGCGTGAGGCCGAGCGACTGCGTGGCCGGGGTGATCAGGACGAGGCGGCGGAGCCGCTTCGGGTGGCGGGCCGCGTACAGCGTGGCGATGTTGCCCGCCGCCGAATGGCCGAGCAGGTCTACCTCTTCGAGGCCGAGGTGCTCGCGCAGCGCCTCGACGTCGTCCACCAGTCGGTCGCAGCGGTACGTCGCCGGGTCGGTCGGCACCGCGGAGTCGCCCGTGCCGCGCAGGTCGAGCAGGATCAGCCGGCGGTGCGCGGTCAGGCCGCCGAGATCGCCGAGGTAGGCGGAGGCGCGCATGGGGCCGCCCGGCACACAGAGCAGCGGCTCGCCCTCCCCCTTCTCGTGGTAGGCGAGCTCGGTCCCGTCGTATGCGGTGAATGTCGGCATGGGGGTGATCATCACATCTCGCGCCGCGCCCGGACAATGCCGTTGGGCCGCAAAGCGCCCCAGCTCAAAGCGGCCCTGTGCGATCTCTTGACGGCCGCCTCCGGGGCTGGATTACTGACCTCGACAGAAGATCCACGACCGAATGATCGGTCGCCCGTTTGGGACGGGAGAAACTCCATATGACGGCCATGCTGGACGCGGCGGAGCGCCTCGGGCGCGAGGAGCTCGAAGCACTGCAGCTGGAGCGCCTGCAGGACACCTTGCTGCACGCGTACGAGAACGTGCCCTTCTACCGGGCGGCGTTCGACAAGGCGGGCCTGCGCCCCGACGACTGCCGCTCGCTCGCCGACCTGGCCCGCTTCCCGTTCACCGCCAAGACCGATCTGCGGGACAACTACCCCTTCGGGATGTTCGCGGTCGAGCAGTCCGAGGTGCGGCGCCTGCACGCGTCCAGCGGCACCACGGGGCGGCCCACGGTCGTGGGCTACACCGAGCAGGACCTGTCGATGTGGGCGGACGTCGTCGCCCGCTCGATCCGCGCGGCGGGCGGCCGTCCCGGGCACAAGGTCCATGTGGCGTACGGGTACGGCCTGTTCACCGGCGGTCTGGGCGCGCACTACGGGGCCGAGCGGCTCGGCTGCACGGTGATCCCCGCCTCCGGCGGCATGACGGCGCGCCAGGTCCAGCTGATCCAGGACTTCCGCCCCGAGATCATCATGGTGACCCCGTCGTACATGCTGACGCTCCTGGAGGAGTTCGAGCGCCAGGGCGTCGACCCGCGCACGACGTCCCTCAAGGTCGGCATCTTCGGTGCCGAGCCGTGGACGGAGGAGATGCGCCGCGAGATCGAGGAGCGGTTCGCGATCGACGCGGTGGACATATACGGGCTCTCCGAGGTCATCGGCCCCGGGGTGGCCCAGGAGTGCGTGGAGACCAAGGACGGCCTGCACATCTGGGAGGACCACTTCTATCCGGAGGTGGTGGACCCGATCACCGGCGAGGTCCTCCCGGACGGCGAGCGCGGCGAGCTGGTCTTCACGTCCCTCACCAAGGAGGCCATGCCCGTCATCCGCTACCGCACGCGCGACCTGACCCGCCTCCTGCCCGGCACCGCGCGGACCTTCCGCCGGATGGAGAAGGTCACGGGCCGCTCGGACGACATGGTGATCCTGCGCGGCGTGAACCTCTTCCCCACGCAGGTCGAGGAGATCGTCCTGCGGACCCCGGGCGTCGCCCCGCACTTCCAGCTGCGCCTGACCCGCGAGGGCCGCATGGACGCGCTGACGGTGCGGGCCGAGTCCCGCGCGGACACGACCCCCGAGCGGCGCGAGGCGGCGGCCCGGGAGATCGCGTCGGCGGTGAAGGACGGCATCGGCGTCTCGGTGGCGGTCGAGATCGTCGATCCGGAGACGATCGAGCGGTCGGTGGGCAAGTTCAAGCGGATCGTGGATCTGCGGGACAAGTAGCCGAGCGGCCGACCACGCAGCGCCTACGACGCGCTGAAGCGGTCCCGCAGCTCCCGCTTGAGGATCTTCCCGCTCGCGTTGCGCGGCAGCTCGTCCACGAAGAGGACCCATTTGGGCGCCTTGAAGTGGGCGAGCTTCTCGCGTGCGTGGTCGATGAGTTCGGCTTCGGTCACCTCTCCGTTGCGTACGACGACGGCGGTGACCGCCTCGATCCAGCGCTCGTCCGGCAGTCCGATCACGGCCGTCTCCGCGACCCGCTCGTGGGTGTAGAGCGCGTCCTCGACCTGGCGCGACGCGACGAGCACACCGCCGGAGTTGATGACGTCCTTCACCCGGTCGACGACCGTGAAGTAGCCCTCCTCGTCCCGCACGGCGAGGTCCCCGGAGTGGAACCACCCGTCGCGGAACGCCTCTTTGGTCTCCTCGGGCTTGTCCCAGTAGCCCTCGCACAACTGCGGCGAGCGGTAGACCACTTCGCCCTGTGTCCCGTCGGGCACCTGGATGCCGCGCTCGTCCACGACCCGCGCCTCCACGAACAGGACGGGCCGCCCGCAGGAGTCCATCCGCCCCTCGTGCTCATCGGGCCCCAGGACCGTGGCGAGGGGGCCGATCTCACTCTGGCCGAAGCAGTTGTAGAAGCCGAGCGACGGCAGCCGTTCGCGCAGCCGCTCCAGGACGGGGACGGGCATGATCGACGCCCCGTAGTAGGCCTTGCGCAGGGCGCCGAGGTCGCGGGTGGCGAAGCCGGGGTGGTTCGAGAGGCCGATCCACACGGTGGGCGGCGCGAAGAGGCTGTCGGCGCGGCCCGCCTCTACGAGCTCGAAGATCCGCTCGGCGTCGGGCGCGTCGATGACGGTGTTCTCGGCGCCCACCGCGAGATACGGCAGCAGGAAGACGTGCATCTGGGCCGAGTGGTAGAGCGGCAGCGAGTGGACGGGCTTGTCCGTCTCCTTGAGGTCGAGGGCGGTGATGGCGCTGACGTACTCGTGCACCAGGGCGCGGTGCGTCATCATCGCGCCCTTGGGGAGGGCTGTGGTGCCGGAGGTGTAGAGCAGCTGGGCGAGGTCGTCCGCGCCGGGCTCCTCACCGTCGTACGCCACCGCACCCGGGAGCCGCGCGAGCAGTGAGTCGTCCGCGTCGCGGAGGGCGATGACGCGCACGTCACCGGGAAGGCGCGGGGCGAGGTCCGGGTCGGCGAGGACCAGTGCACTGCCCGACTGCCCCACGATGTACGCCAGGTCCTCGCCGACGAGGTTCTGGTTGACCGGCACGTGGACCAGGCCTGCCCGCGAGCACGCCAGGAAGCCGATGAGATAGGCGTCCGAGTTGTGGGCGTAGGCGCCGACGCGGTCGCCGTGGCCCAGGCCCTCCTCGCGCAGCACCTGGGCGGCCCGCGACACGGCCGTGTCCAGTTCGGCGTACGTCCAGACCCGCTCCCCATAGCGCAGAGCCACTCGCCCCGGCACGCGCCGCGCACTGCGCCGCAGGACCCCGTCGACCGTATTGCTGCGTACACCCGTCATGGCGTGATCCTGTGCCGCGCGCGTCTCGGCGGTCAAGGTTCCGGACACGGTACGAACTGGTCCGTCCCGGTGCTCGATCAAGGGACATACCGATTGGTACGCTCAACCGCCCCTGCCCTCACTCCAGTTGGGAGGCACCAATGCGCATCCGCTCCAGGCGCCTGACGGCCCTCGGCATCAGCGTGTTGACCGCCACGGCCCTCCTGCCGTCGTCCGGTGTCACCGCCGGCGCGGCGCAGGCGCACGACGCCCACCCGTCGGGTGGCGGCCTGTCCGCGACCGTCCGCTACACCCAGTACGGCATTCCGCACATCCTCGCCAAGGATTACGAGAACCTCGGCTTCGGCACCGGCTGGGCGCAGGCCGCCGACCAGGTGTGCACCCTGGCCGAGGGGTACGTGACGGTGCGCGGGGAGCGGTCACGTCACTTCGGTCCTGACGGCAAGCCCGACGGTTCGCTCTCCTCGGCGACGACGAACCTCTCCAGCGACCTCTACTTCGGCGGGGTCCGCGACACGCACACGGTGGAGAGACTCCTCAAGCAGCCCGCCCCGGCAGGGCCGAGCGCCGAGTCGAAGAAGCTGATGCGCGGCTTCGCGGCGGGTTACAACGCCTGGCTGAAGCAGAACCGCGTCACCGACCCGGCCTGCAAGGGCGCCAAGTGGCTGCGCCCGATCACCTCCCTGGACGTGGCCCGCCAGGGCTTCGCCGTGCAGGTCCTCGGCGGTCAGGGGCGTGGCATCGACGGCATCACCGCCGCTCAGCCGCCGGCCGCGACGGCCCCGGACCGCGCGCCCGACCCCGAGCGCACCGCGAAGGAGGCCCGCAAGCTGTTCTCGGCCGACGAGGCCGTCATGGGCTCCAACGCCGTCGCGTTCAGCGGGAGGACCACCGCGAACGGCAAGGGTCTGCTGCTCGGCAACCCGCACTACCCCTGGCAGGGTGGCCGGCGCTTCTGGCAGTCGCAGCAGACCATCCCGGGCGAGCTGAACGTCTCGGGCGGTTCGCTGCTCGGCACGAGCGTGGTCAACATCGGCTTCAACGGCGATGTGGCGTGGAGCCACACGGTGGCGACCGGGGTGACCCTCAACCTGCATCAGCTCACGCTGGACCCGGCCGATCCGACCGCCTATCTGGTGGACGGCAAGCCGGAGAAGATGACGAAGCGGACGGTCCAGGTGCCGGTCAAGGACGGCGCTCCGGTGACCCGCACCCAGTGGTGGACCCGGTACGGGCCGGTCACCACCGGCATGGGCGCACAGCTCCCGCTGCCGTGGTCGGCGAAGACGGCGTACGCCCTGAACGACCCCAACGCCACGAACCTGCGCGGCAGCGACACCGACCTCGGCTTCGGCAAGGCCCGCTCCACCGACGGTGTCCTGAAGGCGCTGCGCGAGACCCAGGGCCTTCCCTGGGTCAACACCATCGCCGCGGACAGGAAGGGCCACTCGCTGCTCAGCCAGTCGCAGGTGCTGCCCCGCATCACCGACGACCTGGCCCGGCGCTGTTCCACGGACCTGGGCAAGGTGACGTATCCCGCGTCGGGCGTGGCCGTGCTGGACGGTTCGCGCGGTGACTGCGCGCTCGGCTCGGACGAGGACGCTCTCCAGCCCGGCATCTTCGGCCCCTCGAAGATGCCCACGCTCAAGGACGCCCCGTACGCCGAGAACTCCAACGACAGCGCCTGGCTCACGAATGCGGACCGGCCGATCACGGGCTACGAGCGGATCTTCGGGACGATCGGCACGCAGCGCTCCATGCGGACGCGCGGCGCCGTCGAGGATGTGGCGGCGATGGCGAAGGAGGGCGGCCTGACGGTCAAGGACCTCCAGAAGCAGCAGTTCGCCAACCGCGCGCCCGCGGGCGATCTGGCCGCCGACGACGCGGCGCGGGCGTGTGCCGCACTGCCCGGGGGCACCGCGACGGGCAGTGACGGCAAGGCCGTCGACGTACGCAAGGCCTGTGCCGCCCTCAAGGCCTGGGACCATGGCATGAACACCGACAGCAAGGGCGCTCTGCTCTTCGACCGGTTCTGGCGCAAGCTCGTGGCGGCCGTGCCGAACGCCCAGCTGTGGAAGGTGCCGTTCTCCGCCGCCGACCCGGTGCGCACGCCGAACACCCTCAACACGGCCGCGCCGGGCTTCGCGACCGCGCTGGCCGACACGGTGACCGAGCTGAGCGGGGCGGGCATCGCGCTCGACGCGCCGCTGGGCAGGAACCAGTTCGTCGTACGCGGTGCGGAGCGGCTGCCGATCCACGGCGGGACGGAGTCGATCGGCGTGTGGAACAAGGTCGAGCCGGTCTGGGACGCGAAGGGCGGCGGCTACACCGAGGTGGCGCACGGTTCGAGCCACATCCAGGCCGTCGGCTGGGACAAGGGGCGCTGCCCGCAGGCGCGCACGCTCCTGAGCTACTCGCAGTCGTCCAACCCCAACTCGCCGCACTACAGCGATCAGACGCGGCTGTACGCCGATGAGCGCTGGGTGACGTCGCGGTTCTGCGAGAAGGACATCCTGGGCGACCCGAAGCTGAAGGTGGTCAAGGTGCGCGAGCACCGCTGAGGCGGCGCCGCACCGACTGGGGCCGGGTCATGCCGCGTTGAAGCGCGGTGTGGCCCGGCTCCGTGCTGTGCGGCTTCGTGCTGTGCGGCTCCGCGCGGTACTGCTCCACGTGGCGCGGAGGGAGTCAGTCGTCGGCGAGCCCGTCCTCGTACGCGGCGAGCGTGTCGACGAACAGCTTCCGTTCGGCCGCCGTCAGCGGGGCGAGCGCCTTGCGCCAGGCGACGGCGCCGCGGCCGAGCCAGCCGTCGATCGCCGCGCGGCGGTCGTCCGCGATGCTGACGATCTTGCGCCGGCGGTCGACCTCGTCCTCCCGCCGCTCCAGGACCCCCTTACGGCTCAGCTCGCCGACCATCAGGCTCACCGTCGTCGGGGCGACCTCCAGGCGGGCGGCCAGGTCGTTGACGCTCATCGGGCCGTCGAAGAGGAGGTAGGCGAGCAGCGAGAGGTGGCGGGGCGCGAGCGCGAGCGACTGCAGCTCTTCGGGGATCTTGATCCGCTTGACCCGCCCGACCATGCGCGGCATCAGCAGGAGCAGGGCCCGGACGGCGTCGTCGACCTCCGGACCGGCCTGGTCGCCGGTTGACACTCGCCACCCTCCTCAATAGCTTTGAACTCAAAGCTATTTCGCTTTCAAAGCAAACGCGCTTGCGCTGCCGATGCTATCGAAAGGGTTCACAGCCATGCCCGGGAAACACCCCGCAGAGCCCGCACAGCCCTTCTCCCCCGCCGCGTTCAACCAGCAGCTCATGGCGGAGTTCCGCGCAGGCGGCGGCCAGGTCGGCGGCATGTTCGCCGGCGCCCCGCTCGTCCTCCTGACCACGACCGGCGCCCGCAGCGGGCAGCCCCGGAGCAACCCCGCCGTGTACGCCCGCGACGGAGACCGGCTCCTCGTCTTCGCCTCCAACGGCGGCGGCGACAAGAACCCCGACTGGTACCACAACCTCCTGGCCGACCCACGGATCACCGTCGAGATCGCCGACGGCGAGGGTGGCATCGACCGCTTCCCGGCCACGGCCGAGCCCCTCCAGGGCGAGGAACGCGACCGCCAGTACGCGGCGCAGTGCGAGCGCGATCCGGCCTTCACCGCCTACCAGCAGGGCACGGCCCGCACCATCCCCGTCATCGCGTTGCACCGCCTGAGCGCGGCCGACCCGGCGCGCCATCGCGCGATCGCCGACCACTTGGTCCGCGTGCACGCCGAACTGCGCGCCGAACTCACCGCCTTACGCGAGGAGGCGGCCGAGCACCGGGCCACCGGCGCCGACCGCCCCGCACTGTCACTCGGCCACCAGCTCACGCGTCACTGCCTCACCCTCTGCGGCGCGCTCCACGAGCACCACACCAACGAGGACGGCGCCTTCACCGACCTGGAGCGCCAGTTCCCGGAGCTGGCCCCGGGGATCGCCAGACTCCGCGAGGAGCACAAGACGGTCGCTCGGACCCTGGCCGAACTGGAGGCGCTCGTCGCCGACCCGGACGCGGCCCCCGACCTGGCCGGCGAACTCGACCGACTCGCGTCGGGCCTCGAGGAGCACTTCGCCTACGAGGAGGAACAGCTCCTGCCCGCGCTGTACGGCACCCGCCCCTAGACCGCCCGTTCCCTGCCCTCCCAGTACGGCTCGCGCAGGCGGCGCTTGTAGAGCTTGCCGTTCGGGTCCCGGGGCATGACCTCGATGAAGTCGACGCTCTTCGGGCGTTTGTAGCCCGCCAGCTGGCGCTCGCAGTGGGCCAGGACGTCGGCGGCGAGCGCGTCGCCCGCCTCATGGCCATCCGCCACCTCGACGACCGCCTTGACCTGCTCGCCCCACTCGTCGTGCGGGATGCCGAACGCGGCGGCGTCCGCGACGGCGGGGTGGGTGAGCAGTGCGGACTCGATCTCTGCGGGGTAGATGTTGACGCCGCCCGAGATGATCATGTCGATCTTGCGGTCGCGGAGATAGAGATAACCGTCCTCGTCCAGGAGTCCGAGATCGCCGACCGTGAAGAAGTCGCCGATGCGGTTCTTCTTCGTCTTGGACTCGTCCTTGTGGTACGAGAATCCGCCGGTGCTCATCTTCATGTAGACGGTGCCGAGTTCACCGGGCGGCAGTTGGTTGCCGTCGTCGTCGAAGACGGCCAGTTCGCTGATGGGCCAGGCCTTGCCGACGGTTCCGGGGCGCTTGAGCCAGTCCTGCGCGGTGGCGAAGGCGCCGCCGCCCTCGCTGGCCGCGTAGTACTCCTCGACGCACTCGCCCCACCATTCGATCATCGCCCGTTTGACGTGGTCGGGGCAGGGCGCGGCGCCGTGGATGGCGTGGCGCATGGACGACACGTCGTACGCCGCCTTCGTGGCGTCCGGCAGTGCGAGCAGGCGGTGGAACTGGGTCGGCACCATGTGGGTGTGCGTGCACTTGTAGGTGTCGATGAGGCGGAGCATCTCCTCGGGCGTCCACTTGTCCATCAGGACCAGCGGGTGGCCGATGTGCAGGGCTGCGCCCGCGAATTGGAGGACCGCGGTGTGGTAGAGCGGCGAGCAGACGAGGTGCACGTTGCCGTCGAAGGGCTTGATGCCGAAGATGCCGAGGAAGCCGCCGAGGTAGGACTCCTCGGGGAGTTTGCCGGACAGCGGGCGGCGGATGCCGCGCGGGCGTCCCGTGGTGCCCGAGGTGTAGTTCATGACCCAGCCGAGCGTGCGGTCCCGGGGCACGGACTCCGGCTGTCCTGCGAGGAGTTCGGCGTACGGGCGGAAGCCCTCCATGGCGCCCACGGCGTACCGGTGGGTGGCGGGGAGCTTCGCCTCGTCGGCGGCGTCGGTCGCCGCTTGGGCGAACCGCTCGTGCGCGACGAGCACCTTCGCACCGGAGTCGGCGACGATCCAGGCGATCTCCGGTCCGACCAGGTGGTGGTTGACCGGGACCAGGTAGAAACCGGCCTGTGAGGCCGCCAGGTACGCGGTGAGGAACTCGACGCCGTTGGGCAGCACGACGGCGAAGGCGTCGCCGCGTTCGAGGCCCGCGGCGCGCAGCCCGTGGACGAGTTGATTGACCGCCGCGTGCAGGCGTCGCGCGGTCCACTCCTCGCCGTCGGGCGCGATCAGTACCGCACGGTCCGGGTCGGCCTGGGCCTGCGCCCAGAAGCCGTTGGGGGGCGTGCTGCTCATAGGGGCCTCTCCTCCGTCGTCTCGTCAGCCGCGTCCGGCGATGCGGTTCACGCGGTCGATGGCACGCTCGAATCCGCGGGTCAGCTCGTCGAAGACGGCCTGGACGCTGCGTTCGCTGTTCATCCGGCCGACGATCTGCCCGACGGGTGTGCCGAGCAGCGGCTGGACCTCGTACTTCTGAATGCGCGACACCGCCTCGGCGACCAGGAGCCCTTGCAGTGGCATGGGCAGCGTGCCGGGTCCGTTCGGGTCGTCCCAGGCGTCGGTCCATTCGGTGCGCAGCTGGCGTGCGGGCTTGCCCGTCAGGGCGCGCGAGCGGACCGTGTCGCCCGAGCCCGCCGCCAGGAGCTTCTCGGTGAGCGCCCGCGAGTGCAGGTCCGCCTCCGTCGTGGTGAGCCAGAGGGAGCCGAGCCACGCGCCCTGCGCGCCGAGCGCGAACGCGGCCGCGATCTGCTCCCCGCTGCCGATGCCGCCGGCCGCGAGGACCGGCAGCGGCGCGACGGCCTCGACGGCCTCGGGCGTCAGGACCATGGAGGCGATCTCGCCGGTGTGGCCGCCCGCCTCGTAGCCCTGCGCGACGATGACGTCGATGCCCGCCTCCGCGTGCTTGCGCGCGTGGCGTGCGCTGCCCGCGAGAGCGGCGACCAGGACGTCGTGGTCGTGGGCGCGCCGGATGACGTCGGCGGGCGGTGAGCCGAGCGCGTTGGCGAGGAGTTTGATCGGGTAGTCGAAGGCGACGTCGAGCTGGTTGCGGGCGACCTGCTCCATCCAGCCGGTGATGCGCCAGCCGGAGGCTTCGCCCTCGGCGAGTTCGGGTACGCCGTACTTGCCGAGGGTGTCCTGGACGAACTGCCGGTGTCCTTCGGGGATCATCTCCTCGACGTCGGCCTCGCTCACCCCCTCGACCTTCTTGGCGGGCATCACGACATCGAGTCCGTAGGGCCGGTCGTCGACGTGCTCCTGCATCCAGTCGAGATCCCGGGCCAGCTCGTCGGGCGCCGTGTAGCGGACCGCGCCGAGCACACCGAATCCGCCCGCCCTGCTGATGGCGGCGGCCACCGCGGGGAAGGGCGTGAAGCCGAAGATGGCGTGCTCGATCCCCAGTTTCCTGCTCAGGTCTGTCTGCATGGGCGCAGGATGCCGCAGCCGTCCGGACGACGGAAGAGATTTTCTGATGCAGTGTCAGATCTTTGCCGGGCGCCCGCGGTTGACAGGGCCGGGCAGTGACATGAAAGTTTCAGCAGTCTCTTGTGATCCCGAAAGATAATTTCAGCTCCGGAGCGTTCCAGGAGGGGGCACGGTCATGGCCGAGGACAGCGGGGCGGCGGACAGAGCGGGCGGTGGCGGTCTCAGCCGACGCCAACTGGGCGCGGGCGTTGCGGCATTGGGCGGCGCGCTCGCCCTTGTGCCGTTCCCCGCGGGTCCCGCCGCGGCGGTGACGGGGTCCGCGGCCGGCGCCGGGCGTCCGACGCTGCGGCCCGGCACCCCCGAGCGGGCCGGGCTGCTCGCCGGGCATCTGCGGCAACTGGTCGCCGACGCCGAGCAGTTCCTCGGCCCATCGCCCAAGCACCCTTGGTACGCGGGCGCGGTCCTGCTCGCGGGCCGCGGCGGCACGGTCGCCCTGCACCGGCCCATCGGCAAGGCGGTGCGCTACGCGGCGTACGACGAGAAGACCGACACCGGCGTCGAGCTGCCGGCCGACCGGCAGATCGCGATGGCCGAGGACACGGTCTTCGACCTGGCCTCCGTCTCCAAGCTGTTCACCTCGCTGCTCGCGGTGCAGCAGATCGAGCGGGGGAAGCTGGAGCTGGAGGCCAAGGTCGCCTCCTACCTCCCCGACTTCGGGGGCGCGGGCAAGCAGGACATCACCATCCGCCAGCTCCTCACCCACACCTCGGGGTTCCGCGCCTGGATCCCCCTCTACAAGGAGCCCACGCGCGAGGGGCGGCTGCGCCTGATCTGGCAGGAGGCGCCGCTCAACCCGCCGGGCACCAAGTACCTCTACTCGGACCTGAACCTGATCTCGCTCCAGCTGGTCCTCGAAAAGATCACGGGCCTCGGCCTGGACGCCCTGCTGCGCGACGAGATCACCGCTCCCCTCGGGATGCGCCGCACGCGCTTCAACCCGCCCACGTCCTGGCAGCCCAAGATCGCCGCCACCGAGGACGCCCGCCTGCCCTGGTCGGGCCTGGACCGCGGCATGGTGTGGGGCGAGGTGCACGACGAGAACGCCTTCGCCTTCGGCGGCGTCGCCGGGCACGCGGGCGTCTTCTCCTGCGCCTGGGATCTCGCGGTCCTCGGCCGCACGCTGCTCAACGGCGGGGTCTACGGCCGCTCCCGCATCCTGTCCGCCGAGTCCGTGCAGCTGATGTTCACCGACTTCAACACCGCCTTTCCCGGCGACGAGCACGGCCTGGGCTTCGAGCTCTACCAGCACTGGTACATGGGCGCGATGGCGACACCGCGCACCGCGGGCCACACGGGATTCACCGGCACCTCCCTCGTCCTGGACCCCACGACCGACTCCTTCCTCGTCGTCCTCGGCAACTCGGTCCACCCGGTGCGCAGTTGGCGCTCCGGCTCCGCCCCCAGGGTGGCGGCGGCCAACCGCATGGCCCGCGCCGTCCCGGTCCGTCCCGCGCGTGGGCGCACCGCCTGGTTCTCCGGCATGGCGAACGCCACCACGGCCACCCTGACGCTGCCGCCGCTGACCCTCACCACGGACCGCGCGCGGCTGCGGTGTTCGCTGTGGTGGGACACCGAGCCGGGCTCGGACCAGCTGCGCCTGGAGGCATCGCGCGACGACGGCACGACGTGGCAGCCGGTGCCGTTCACGACGCAGCACAGGGGGTCGGACCCCCGGCAGCATCCCGACGGCACGGCCTCCGGCTGGTCCGGTCGCGTCTGGCACCGGCTGACCGCGGACCTCTCGGCCCTGCGGGGCGAACGGGTGCGGCTGCGCTGGCGGTACGCGACGGACCAGCTCTACGTGGGGCGCGGCGCGTACGCCGACGGGCTGCGGGTCGAGGACGGCGGCCGTACGGCCTTCGACGAGGCACGGCCCGCCGACGCGGCGCGCGTCGAGGCGGTGGGCTGGACCTCGTCGGCCGACTGAGGGCGGGCCGGGAACCGAGGGCAGGCCGCAAGCCGGCCTGCCCGCCGCCCTACTCCCCCAGCGCCGCCATCGCCGCGTTGTGTCCGGGGATGCCGCTGACCCCGCCGCCGCGCACGGCGCCCGCCCCGCACAGCAGGACGTTCGCGTGCCGTGTCTCCACGCCCCAGCGTCCCGTGTCGTCCTGGGCGTAGGGGAAGGCGAGGTCGCGGTGGAAGATGTTGCCGCCGGGCAGGCGCAGGTCGCGCTCCAGGTCGAGCGGGGTCCTGGCCTCGATGCAGGGGCGTCCTTCGGCATCGGTGGCCAGGCAGTCGGCGAGCGGCTCGGCCAGGTGCGCGTCCAGCTGCGCCAGGGTCGACTTCAGCAGCTCGGCCCGTACGGCGTCGTTGTCGTGGGCGAAGAGGCGGGCGGGCGTGTGCAGCCCGAAGAGGGTCAGGGTCTGGAAGCCGCGCTCGGCGAGGTCGGGGGCGAGGATGCTGGGGTCGGTCAGGGAGTGGCAGTAGATCTCGGACGGCGGCGCGGCGGGCAGCTGTCCGGAGGCGGCCTGGGTGTACGCGGCCGCCAACTCGTCGTAGCCCTCCCCGATGTGGAAGGTCCCGGCGAAGGCCTCGTGCGGGTCGACGGAGGTGTCGCGCAGTCTCGGCAGCCGTTCGAGCAGCATGTTGACCTTGAGCTGGGCGCCTTCGGCCGGGGCGGGCGGCGTGTCGCCGACGAGCGCGGCGAGCTCCTGCGGTGAGGCGTTGACCAGGACGTGCCGGGCGGCGACGGTGGCCTCGCGCTCGGGCGTGCGGTAGGTGACCTCGGCCGTCTGCCCGTCCGACTCGATCCGGGTGACCTCGTGGTCGGTGGCGAGCTCGGCGCCCGCCGCGCGGGCCGCGGCGGCCAGGGCTCCGGTGAGCGCGCCCATGCCGCCGACCGGCACGTTCCAGTCGCCGGTGCCGCCGCCGATGACGTGGTAGAGGAAGCAGCGGTTCTGGCGCAGGGACAGGTCGTGGGCGTCGGCGAACGTCCCGATGAGGGCGTCGGTGAGCACCACGCCGCGCACCAGGTCGTCGGCGAACCGCTCCTCGATGGCGGCGCCGATGGGCTCCTCGAAGAGCGCCCGCCAGGCGGCCTCGTCACCGACCCGCCCACGCAGTTCCTCGCGCGTGGGCAGCGGTTCGGTCAGTGTGGGGAACACCTGCTCGGCGACCTGCCCGGTCATGGCGTAGAACTCCCGCCAGGCCTCGTACTCGCGCGGGCCGCCGGTGAGCCGTTCGAACGCGTCCCGGGTGCGTGCCTCTCCCCCGCCGACGAGCAGTCCGGCCGGTTGTCCGTCGCGCTCGGTGGGGGTGTAGGAGGAGACGGTGCGGGTGCGCACCCGGAAGTCCAGGTCGAGGTCCCGGACGATCTTCCGCGGCAGGAGGCTGACCAGGTACGAGTAGCGCGAGAGCCGGGCGTCGACCCCGGCGAAGGGGCGGCTGGACACGGCGGCGCCACCGGTGCCGGAGAGCCGCTCCAGGAGCAGGACGGAACGTCCGGCGCGGGCGAGGTAGGCGGCGGCGACGAGTCCGTTGTGACCACCGCCGACGATGACGGCGTCGTATCGATCGCGAGGAGGCATAGCCCTTGGTAACACGTGGAGGGCCCCGAAGGGACGCGGGGCACTGCGCGACCACCCACGACGCGCCGACAGGCGCCCACGGACCGAAGCCCCCCACGCTCCCCGCGCCCAGCGCCTCAGTGCCCGCCGGAGGCCCGCTGCTGGCGCAGGGCCGCCACCCGCCGGTAGAGCTCGACCGCCTCGGTGCCGCGCCCGAGCTGTTCCAGGCAGTGCGCCTCGTCGTTGCGGCTGGCCAGGGCGTCGGGGTGGTCGGTGCCCAGGACCTGCTCGCGGGCGGCGGCGACCCGGCGGTAATCGGTCAGGGCGTCGGCCCAGCGGCCGAGCCAGCCCAGGCCCACGGCCACCTCGCGGCGGCTGACCAGGGTGTCGGGGTGGTCGCCGCCCAGGACGCGTTCGCGTATCGCGCACACGTCACGGGCCTCGGCCAGGGCTTCCTCCCAGCGGCCCTGGCGGCCGAGGTTCACGCCCAGGCCGTGCCGGGCGCGCAGGGTCTCGGGGTCGGCGGGGCCGTTCACCCGGGTGCGGTCGTCGATCAGGTCGCGGTACAGCTCAAGGGCCTCGCCGCTGCGGCCGAGCCTGCCGAGGCTGATGCCCACTTCATAGCGGGCGGCGAGGGTGTCGGGGTGGTCGGCGCCCAGCGCCCGCACGCGCGCGTCGGCGACCTCGCGGTAGGTCTGCAGCGCCTCGGGCCAGCGGCCCAACTGACCGAGCGCGTAAGCGACTTCGTAGCGGGTGACGAGCGTGTCGGGGTGCGTCTCGCCCAGGACGCGCGCGCGGGCCAACGCCACCTGGCGGGCCAGCTGGTAGGAGTCCTCCAGGCGGCCCAGCCTGCTGAGGTTGTACGCGAGGTTGTGCCGGCAGCGCAGGGTGTCGGGGTGGTCGGGGCCCGCGGTCCGCTCCCGGACGGCCAGGACCGACGTGTACATCTGGTGCGCCTCGAAGTGCCGCCCCAACTGCCCCATGACGTACGCCATTTCCTGCCGCGCGGCGAGCGTGTCGGGGTGCTCGGGGCCGAGCGTGCGCTCCCTGCCCTGGGCGACGCGGCCGTACTCGCGCAGGGCGTCGGCGGCGCGGCCGGTGCGGCTGAGCGTGAAGCCCACTTCGTAGCGGCTGGCGAGCGTGTCGGGGTGGTCGGGGCCAAGGGCGTGCTCCCGCTCGGCGGCCACCGCGCGGTGCACCTCGCCCGCCTCGGCCCACCGGCCGAGGCGCCCCAGGCTCAGGCCCGCGTTGTGCCGGCTGACGAGGGTGGCGACCAGTTCCGGTGACGGGGTGGGCCGCTCGGGCTGCCGCGGGGTCGCGGTCCGGCGCGCGTCGGCGCGCGGGATCCACTCGCCGGTCAGGCCCGCGGCCGTGTCGGGCGGGGTGATCCGCAGCTCGGACGCGCCGTTCGCCTTGTGCCCGGTGGTCATGCCGCGCGTCCACGAGGGGAGCCGCGGCTCGCGCGAGGGCGGCTGCTCCGGGCGGCGCACCGGCGGGGTGACGACGGTGGGGACGTACGTGGGGACGGTGCGGCCGGAGACGATGCGGCGCCCCAGTTCGCGCGCGTCCCGGGGCCGCGCGTCCGGCTCCTTGGCGAGCAGGTCCAGGACGATCCTCTCGAAGTACTCGGGCAGGTCGTCGCGGTGCCTGCGCGGCGGCTCGGGCGCCGTGTCGCGGTGGCCGACGAGCACCGCCCAGGCGTCCTCCAGGTCGAAGGGCGGCGCCCCCGTGGCGATCTCGTACAGGACGCACCCGAAGGAGTAGAGGTCGCTGCGCTGGTCGACCTGGGAGCCGCTGATCTGCTCGGGCGACATGTAGTGCGGGGTGCCCATCGCGATGCCCGTGCCGGTCAGGCGCGAGGTGAAGCCGATGTCGTGGCCGAGCCGGGCGATGCCGAAGTCGCAGATCTTCACCGTGCCGTCCGTGAGCCGCATGATGTTCGCGGGCTTCAGGTCCCGGTGCACGATGCCCTGTTCATGGGTGTACGCGAGTGCGGACGCCACCTGGTCGGCGATCTCCACGACGTCCGCGACGGGCAGCGGATGCTGTTTGTTGTCCTCCAGGAGCTGGCTGAGGTTGCGCCCTTCGAGCAGCTCCATGACCAGATACAGGACGCCGTCGTGCTCTCCGAAGTCATGGACGACGGTGACGCCGCGGTGCTGCAGCGCCGCCGCGACGCGTGCCTCGCGCCGGAACCTCTCGCGCAGCACGCGCGTGAAGGACTGGTCGTGCTGGGGCCCCATCGGCTTGAGGCACTTCACGGCGACCCTGCGCCCGAGGGACTCGTCGCGGGCACGCCACACCTCGCCCATGCCGCCGCGCCCGATCAGGTCCAGCAGCCGGTACCGGCCCTGGATCAGCCTGGTGTCCGCCATCTCCCGCCGTCGCCCCCGTTGCTTCGCTTCGCCCTCCCCGGCCCGTCCAGTATGGCTGTCCGCCTGTCGAGTTTGTACGGGGCAGGCCGGGCGCCGGGCCCGAGCCTGGCCATGGCGCGCAGAATGTGCTTCGGGGGAAGTTGCCAGCGTAGACGTGCGGGAACGGTGCGCAGGATGGTGCCGGTGGTGACGAGTCGCCGGGTCACGGTGGCGGGCGGCGGGGCCGCCCTGCCGTAGAGCTCGTGGGCGTACGGCGGCAGCGCGGCGTACGCCAGATTCGCCACGCGCCGCCACAGCAGGGCGCGCGCCGGGACCAACAGGGGGTGGGTCGGCGGACGTTGGAGGAAGTCGTCGACGCCGCGCGCCTCGGGCCCCGCGGCCAGTTCGGGCCGCACCCGCTCGAAGTACGCGGCGAGCTCGGTGGTCGACGCCGGTACGTCGGCGGGGTCGAGGCCGACGAGCCGAGCGCTCTCGCGGTGTTCGTCGACATACCGGTCGGCGAGCTCGTCGGTCAGGCGAAATCCGGAGCGGCGTGCGACGTGCAGATAGGAGTCGATCTCGGCGCAGTGCACCCAGAGCAGCAGGCCGGGCTCGTCGACGCCGTACCGTTCCCCCGTGTCGGGGTCGGTGACCTTGATCATCGTATGGATCTTCCGCACCCGTGCGCCCGCGTGCTCGGCGACCTCGGTGGTGCCGTACGTGGTGGTGCCCACGAAGTTCGCGGTGCGCATGAGGCGGCCCCAGGCGTCCTTGCGGAAATCGGAGTTCTGCATGGACGAGAGCACCCGAGCTGCGGCGTTCCTCTCAGCGGGCCAGGGGTGCCTTCTGACCTGGTGGTATCGAGTGGCCCCGGATGGTACGGAGTGGCGCCGAGGGGTACATCTAGCCCTCCCCACCCCCTCCCCACAGGCTGCGGCTCCCCAGATCCTCCCCAGAGAGAAGGCACAGACAGGGCTTCGATCTGCGCCTATGGGCCCGTGAAACCTTCCCCGGCGTGGCCGGGTGCGTAGGGCAGGCCAGCCTTCAGCGCCGCTACGCGGCGGTCATCCTCTATAGCGAGGACGCAGGTGCGGCAGGCGCGGACTTCCTCTTCGCCGCCGTGCCGGGGGTGGACCTTCTTGACCGTGGTGGTCTCGACTTCGCCGGCCACTGGGTGGCGGAAGCAGGCCCCGAGGGCCCAGTCGTAGAGGGCGAGGATCGCCTCGTCGTCCATGTCGTTCCGTCTCCTGTGGGTTGGGCTGGCTGCTGTGGGGGTGACGCGCATGTTTCCCTCCCTGCCCAACGGAAACCGCAGGTAGAGCGTTGTTCGCCCCTTCGAGTGAACACGCGTTCGAATCTCGGACACTACCTCTAGCCCTGCGGCATATGCCAGGCAGCCGCAGGGCCGGAATGCGTGGGGGGTGCGGCGCGGGGTCCGGGCGCCTGGTGAGCGCGGGGACCGGGCGCTCACTCCAAGATCAAAGAAAGCCTCAAATCTGATGCTGACATATGATCTTGATCGATAAAGCGTTGGTCCGGTGCCCGACGAACAGCCGAGATGGATCACCGACGCCCTCAGAGCGATCGGCGACCGCGTCCGCGTCCGGCGTCACCACCTGGGAATGACCCAGGAGACCCTGTCGTACAACACGGACCTCGGCCGGAGCACCATCCAGCGCATGGAGGCAGGCGAGGAGATGAAGATGAGCCACCTTCTGCGCGTGGCGCATGAGCTGCGCTGCCACGTCACCGACCTCCTCCACTAGATCCGCCAGCCCACCGACTGACTGTTGCCGTCCGACATTCAAATGCATATATCCACGTGGCGGAAGACTGTGGCATGGGCAGGTAAAGGCATTCCGTTCGAGCCCCGTGTGAACCGATCACCCCTGGTCAAGCTAGGGGTAACGATTCACCAGTCAGCCACATGACACCCACGCATCGTCCTCATCTAGTCCCGCCCGCCACCCGGTACCGCTCGCCGTCGGGAAGCGGGCGGAAGTTCACCGCTGCCGCCGCTTCTCCCGCGACCGGTTCGGCCACCGGGTCTTGGTGTAGGCGTGGAAGTGGTCGCCGTCGTGGTCCTGCTCGAGGGTGCAGTGCAGGACGTCGTCGGGTTTCTGGTCCCAGCACAGGCCGCGGATCTCGGTGCGCGCGTACTTGGGGGCGTTCATGTGAAGTGCTCCGTCCTGGGGCTCCAGGCCGGCCGCGGCCCTGCGACCGTTTCGAGGGCCGCCCGCAGCGCGGCTGCATTGGTGTGGAGGCGCCCGGCAGCTGGCGAGGTCAGCCAGTACGGTCCGGGCGGCATGACCCGGCTCTCTGGCGGCAGAGTTACATGGTTGGTGATGCTCAGCGCCGTGGACTGCGGAACGTCCCAGCCCTCGGTCGTGCCGGGGCGGACGAAGAAGTACAAGGACGGAGCAGCCGCGCTGGGGTCCACGACGACCGCGCCGGGATCGGCTATCCGGTCGAGGGCTTGGAGGCCGAAGGACCGGACGACTTTGACGGCGTCCCAGTCGACTCCGGCGGCCACGATCCGGGTTCCTGCCGGACCTGGCACGTAGGGAGCATTTCCGCTGGTCATGCGCAGACGCTATTGCCGCGAAGCGTGCGCTACCCGAACTGACAGTTCGGGGTGCCTGCGAGTTCGGGTTGTCAGAGGAGGCCGAGGCGCCTGGCGAGGCCGACGGCCTGACCGCGGTAGGTGGGGCGCACCCGGCGCAAGAGGCTTTCGACCAGTTCGACGGCGAGGGGGCTGCGGGCGAGGTCTTCGGGTGCGAGTTCCTCGAGGCCGAGGAGGTGGACGAGGACCGCGGCGTCTTCGCGGCGCAGGTCGTACAGGCGGGTCACCTCGAGCCCGAATGTGAACTGCCGTTCCCGGGACGGCATCCGACTGACGTCGATCTTGTCGGCGACATGGAGTCCTTCGGCGGCTTCCCCGGCGAGCATTTCGATGCTCACGGCGTGCAGGCGGACGTTGGTCGGGCCGAACACGGTCCTTTGCGCGTTGCCCTCTCCAGCCTCGCGGGCCAGGGGAAGGGCTCGGTTCTCCAGCCGGGCGCGGGCTTCCCACCAGCGCCTGGTGCGCGCCTCCGCGACGACTGCCACCAGCTCCAGGGCTCCCGTGACGGCCGCCTTCTCCTGCCCGGCGGGGACGTGCTGGAGGTCTTCGACGGCAAGGACGGCGACTTCCCGGGCATGCTCGACGGCGCCGGCGTCGTTGTGGGAGAGCAGGACGTGGCCCAGATTCCATTGGGCGGCGGCGATCCGGATGGGGTCGTCGGCGTCTTCGGCTGCGCGCATGGCCCGGTCGGCGACCATGAGGGACAGGTCGAGGCGTCCGGCGCGGCGGCAGTAGGAGCGGAGCAGCCCGTACAGGTCGGCGGCGCAGCGCAGGACTTCACGGCGCGCCTGCTGGTTGGTGCTGGTTCTGTAGACGCGGTCGGCGTGTTCGATGTCGGCGATGAGAGCCGGCAGGAGTGGTTCGGCTTCAGTGAAGCGGGTCTTGGATGTCTGCCAGATGCGCCAGGCGTCCTCGACGCGGGCGCGGAGGTCGGCGGGGTCGACCGGCTGGTTGCTGCGCGGCGTGGTGCAGCCCATGAGGGCGCGGGCGACACTCGGGGCGGCGGTGATGGCGGGGACGGCTTCGGGTACAGGGTCGTCGCTGAGCAGCGCGGCCATGGTCACGCCGAGTTCGGCGGCCACACGTCCGAGGAGGTCGGGTGAGGGGCTCTTCTTGCCGTTTTCGATGAGGGAGAGGTAGCGCTCGGTGATGCCGCACAGTCCGGCGATGGCGACTTGGCTGCGTCCGGCTTGTTCGCGGTGGTAGCGAATGCGGGCGCCGACGGGGAGGCGTGGTGTGGTCATGCCTGCCACCTCCGTGTTTGTGCCAGCTGGTGGGCACAGCGTATGGCTTGGGTGGGTAGTCGTGGGACGGTGATTGCACGGATGGGTGACGGGTTGTTACCGCTGGGCGGGAGAGGGTGCGTTATGGCGCGGCTGGTGTTGTGGGACATCGACCACACGTTGATCTCGACTCGGGGTGTGGGCCGGGAGTTGTCGGCGGGGGCATTTGAGCGGACGCTCGGTCAGCCCATGAGGGAGCAGGCGAAGATCGACGGGATTACGGAGCCGGTCATCTTCCGCGAGACGGCGAAGCTGCACGGCCTGACCACGGACCGCGGGGACTTCGAGCGGTTCGCCGAGGCTCTCGCCGAGGAGCATCTACGCCGCGTCGGTGAGCTGCGCGAGCGCGGCCATGCCCTCCCTGGTGCCGCTGCGGCTCTGACTGCCCTGAATGCGGCTGGCGTCCGGCAGGTCGTGGTGTCCGGGAACGTCCGGCCTGTCTCCGAGATCAAGCTGAGTGTGTTCGGCCTGGACACGCACATTGACTGGGAGGCGGGCGCCTACGGGGAGGACGATGACTTGCGCCCGGCACTGGTTCGGCTGGCGCTTGAGCGGGCTGGGGTACCGGCCGGTGAGACGGTGCTTATCGGCGATACCTCGGCCGATGTCGAGGGCGGGCACGAGAACGGGGTGCGGGTTATCGCTGTGGCGACGGGGCGCAGCGACGAGGCGGCATTGCGGGAGGCGGGCGCGGAAGTCGTGCTGTCGGATCTCCGGGACACGGAGCTGTTGGTGAAGTTGGTCCGCGGGGATGACCACCCGTGATCGCGTATGCCGTTCTGGCCGCATTCTGGGTGATGTCCGACCGGCGGCCTAGACTGATCACCATGTCCCCCGCTTCTCCGCCTTGTGGCCCGGTGCGCTCTGCGGCCGTGGTGAATGACGAGATCCGCCGGATGATGGTGCGGTCGGGTGGCAGGCTGCGTCCGGAGCAGCGCCCGGAGTATGAGGCGCTGGTCGCGGAGTGGGCTGCGGCGGTACGCGGCGAGGTCGTGAAGGCGGCTTGATCACTTTGCGGATGACCGCAAAGTGACGGGCTTCCCGCAGCTCACGCAGCAAGGTGTGCCGAAGTAGCCGGTGATGCGCCCGTCCGGCGCTATGCAGACGGCACCGTTCGCACTCGGCCCGCCCCGCCCCCGCAGCTCGAACCAGGCTTCCCCGCACTCGCAGGACGTGTAGCCCGGCTGGGGTTCTTCGCGCTCGCGGCGTTTCGCGTCCAGGTTGATGAGGTCCATGCATCCAGGCTCGACTACGGGGAGCGCCGTTCCCAAGGGGAATCGGTGAACGATCTATGATCCGCTCGTGGCTATCGAACTCCCTGACGACCTGATCGCATTGCAGCAGACCGCCGACGACGAGGGTCGCAAGATCGAGCATCTCGACAACGAGGAGAAGGTCAGCCAGAGGGCGGTGTGGTTCGAAGCGGCGGCGAAAGCTCAGGCGGCAGCGAACGCCTTCGCCAAGGACGCGGGTCTAAACCGCTTCGACGTCGAGAAGCAGCTGCGGCAGGCCACCCGGCACCCGCACTCCGAGGGCGAGGGTTAGCCGCTTCGGGGCGCTCCGAAGCGTGCAGGTCAGCCCCTACGCGCTGACTGAACGTTTCCGCGCGGCTTCGACCTCCGCCAGGCACACGTTGCACAGAGGGCTGCTCGGCCGCCCGCCGTTCGACGGCCCGTACTTCTGCGCCTGCCGCTCGCACTTCGGCGTCGCGCACGGTCCTGCTCCCTGGAGCGGGGGCTCGTAGGTGACCTCTTCGTGCGCGGGGGTGCTCATGGCGAGTCCTGTCTGTTCGGGTTTCAACAGGATCTTACGTCGGCGGCTGCCCCACAGGACCGAAGGCGTTCCGGCCTCCTAGGTCAGGAGGTGCGGCGAAGTCGATCGAGGTCGACGGTTTCCGTGGCGCCGCTGCCGTCGCGCATCACGGTCACGCGACTCGTCGGCTCGGCTTCCGCGGTCGGGACGATCGTGACCACATCCTCGCCGAACCGAACGCGGGAGCCGATCGATGGGCGCTCGGTGATCCGTGCCGCCTCGTCGCGGGCGCGCTCGGCCACGCTGATGATCTCGCTGGCGCGCTCGTGGCTGATCGGTTCGCCGTTCCAGTAGTACCGCTGCCCCATCGAAATCGGCTTCGGGGACGATGGGCGCGTACCGGGGGTGACCTGCTCGCCGCAGATCGGGCACTCCAGCCAGGTGTCCACGTGCTCGTCTTCGCAGCTATCGCACCAGTACGGCTCGCCCGCCACCTGCTTCAGCGTCGGATAGCGGTCCGGGCCCTCGGCGTAGTGGTGCTCGTGGCCGTTGCTGTCCGAGCCTCGCCAGTTCGGGTCAGGCTCGGGGAGATCCGAGTAGATCCACTCGACGTCATTCTCGAACTCCAACTCACCATCTTCGAGTAGCACGGTGTGTGTAGCCACAAGCCCTCCCAATGCCGAGCGCCCCGCCCCTGCATCACGGGGGCGGGGCGGCAGCGCTGCAGCCACAGCGCGGATAGATAAGGACAGGCTAGCGGCAGGCGCTGACAACGCGGCTGGGGTCGAACTCCGACTCGCGCAGATATTCGAACACATGCTCTACTAGCCTCATGGTGCACACGAACCCCACCCCAGCCCGCACCCGCCGCTCCTGGGACATCACCGACCGGCAGCAGTCCGTCCTCACCTGCATCCGCGACCACATCGCCGACCACGGCGAAGTCCCCTCCGTCCGGGAGATCGGGCGTGCCGTCGGCCTGTCCAGCCCCAGCTCCGTGCTCTACCAGCTGCGCCGCCTCGAACAGGCCGGGGCGGTCGTGCGAGCCAGCGGCACCGGCTGGCGGGACTACCGGATCACCTGATGTCTGAGATCCGCCGCATCGACGTCCTGCGCTTCCTCGAACGCGTCCAGGAACGCGACCTCGCGCGCACCCGGACATGGATCGCGGCGGAGGAGCGGCGGGAGGCCGAACGACTCCGGGGCCTCGCCGCCCGGCCTCCCGCCCCGGACTGGCTCATCGAGCAGGGCCTCGACGGCCGCGCCCCCGTCTACGTCCACCGAGGCGACTGCCACATGGCGGGCAAGCGGTCCCGCGGCGTCACCCAGGACCAGGCGCGGCAGGCCCTGTACGAGCAGGTCGACGCCTGCCCGCACTGCCGACCCGACACCGAACTCGGGGTGCTGGAATGACCGCCCCCGATCTGCGGACATCCCCTCAGCTCAGGGCTTCTCGTCCTGGCGGCACGGGTACGGTGGCTGTGCTGACGTTGAACCGTGGTGGGCCGTCACGTGAGCCCTCGGGAGTGGTACCCCGAGGGCTGCGACACCCGCAGCCGAGTCACAGCCGACCGGAGCAGCCCGCCGCGCAGACCTTGCTGCACGGCCGGACGCTGGAGCCGTGAAGTATCCCGTCGCTGTCGCCCTCGCCGAGGCCGTCACACGCCTGCCCCGCGGCGACGGCTGGTGGTACGAACCGAAGTTCGACGGCCACCGGCTGGTCATGTGGCGGGGCACCGAGACGATCCGCTGCCACACCCGCTCCGGGCGCACCGTCACCTCCGCGTGGATGGACCTCGCCGTCGCCGGACAAGCCGCGCTGCGACCCGGGACCGTGCTCGACGGCGAGGCGGTCGTCTGGGTCAACGGACGGCTGGACTTCTCGGCGGCGCAGGCCCGCGGCACCTCCACCTCGAAGCGAGCCGCCACACTGGCCAGGCAGTACCCCGCGAACTACGTGGTCTGGGACTGCCTCCAACTGGACGGGGTGGATCTGCGCGGTCGGCCGTACACGGAACGGCGGGCCGCGCTCCTCGATGTCCTCGCCGACGTGCCGCCGCCGATCCAGGCGACCCCCGCGACCGACGACATCGACGTGGCGCTCGCCTGGTACGAGCACCTTCCAGAACAGGGCATCGAAGGCGTCGTCGCCAAGGCGGCGTCCAGCACGTACCGGCCGACCAGGATCTGGCGGAAGATCCGGCACAGCGAGACCGTCGACGCGACCGTCGTCGGTTACGTCGGGCCCGCCGGCCGACCGCATCGCGTGGCCGTGCGCCTGCCCGACGGGCGCCGCGTCCTGTCGCAGGCCCTCACCGCGCCGATCGCCGCCGCGGTCGCGCGCCTAGTCGCCGAGTCCGGGCCGGGGCGTCGGGCGCGGACCGATGACGGGGAGACGTACACGACGACAGGCCGGGGGCTGATCGTCGAGGTCGAGGCGGGTACGACACGGCATGCGACGGTCGCTGTGACGCGCGTCCGGTAGGCGCCGACCACATCACCGACATGCCAAAGAATGCTGTCAAGCGCATTCTGAATGTATGGGTGGGGTGCGATGGCGAGGGGCAGCCAGCGCGAAGCCGTACAGCAGTGTTCGAAGAGGTGATCGGCGTGGTCGATGATTCTTCAGACCAAGCCAACGTCGGCAACAGCGGCGCCCCAGACGGTCAAAACGACGACGCGATGCGCACGGCAGCTGAGGACACCAGGGAGCTGCTCAAGATCGCCGTTGACGTTGAGATGAGGATGCGGCAGACGCAGGCCGATGCGATCACCAGTCTGCGAGATCGGTCGCTTCACCTGTTCGAGATCATCACTATCGGTGTATCGATCATCTTCGCCGTCGGGTTCCGCGAGCATCACAACATGCCCGGTTGGGGGATCGCCATGCTTGGGGTCGCCCTGGTCTCCAGCCTGTTGGTTACCTGCTACATGTCCTTCCCGTGCCGCAACTGGTCCATCGCATGCGTCTCGGGCGAAGACCTGGCTTCCTACGCCAAGAAGGGGAAGCCGTTTACTGAATCCTTGATCAAGGAACTCAAGCGGAGCAGTGGCCACGAACTGAACAACCGGGAGCTGAATAAGCGGCAGGTGGTGTTCGAGTGCTTCCTCGTCTTCCTTGTACTTCTGCTCGTCGTAGCCGGCTCCATCTTCATAGGCACCGTCATGGGCGACTGAACGCACGAACGCCCGCCCCCTCGTCGGGGGCGGGTGCTCGGCAACCGTCTCCGGGGGCCTCTACCCCGCCTCGCTGATAGGCCCCTGTTTGGGCCGTCGATGGCGGGAGGGACTGCGGTTCCCCGCGCCCGGCTGATCTCGGCAGACGATGGTCCTGGCGGGCTGTGAGCTTCCACTCCGCGCTTACGCCTCTGACCTAGTGGGAGACCAGGACCAAGACCAGTCTGGCACGGTACGCCGACAAGGAAGAGGCTCCCGCCCGGGCGGGGACGCGGCGGGCGTGCGGCACAGTGGCGGCTCAGCGCGTCAATGCCGCAACGGCTGTCACGTCGTCCGAATCGAAGACGACGGCGGTGTCGATGTCTAGGTCCACAACGTCAAGCGACTCCGGCGTCTTAGCGGCGTCGAGGATGTCGCGGGGGTCGATGACGATTGGGCGGATGGAGAGCCCAGGCTGATCTGTGAACCACTCGCCCGCCAGGTCCATGACGTCCTGTAGAGCTGCCAGCGGGAAGTACTCGACGCCTCGGGTGGACAGCCACCCCTCTCTGTCGAGTCCGTCCAGGACGAACCTTTCCAACACTCTCGCCATACCGGGAAGCAGCCCTGAGATCCGAAGATGCTGGACCGTCAATCCGTCCTCGGCATGCTGCCGGAGCCGGTTGTAGCCGCTCCCGGAGCTGATGCCGGGCTTCACGGTCTCCTCGCCGGTCGCGGCGTCCAAGCCACTCGCGATGTAGTACACGTCGTGAGGCGGGACAGCGCCGCCGTACATCCCTCGTGGGCATTCGGGGCATCCACGCTTGATCTTGTTCGGGACAAGGCCGAACTCGTGTCCGGCGAAGCAGACCGACCGGTGGGCGCGCGACGCCGCTATCCACTGCGACTCAAGCACGGTGATGCCGAGATCCTTGGCTTGCTCCGAGAACTCCTGGAACTGCCCCAGCTTGTTGCAGGCGCCGCAGAAGTCTGGACTGATGGTCTTCCGCCTACGCCAGTCATCCACGTAGAACGTGTGTGCATGGCCGCGACGGCACCTGACTTCGGAGGCGTTGCTGTACCTCTTCACCATCGTGGATCGAGTCACGCGGAGGACCGCCTCAACCTCGGCGAACCATTCCGCGAACGCAGCCGCATCCCGGCAGCCGGGACACAGGACGTCGACAGGATCGCCGCGCCGACTCCTTGCCTCAGCCCCAGTCGCCTTGAAGTGGTGGCCCTTCCGGCACTTCGCCGCGAACACGACGTGACCTTCCCCGGACTTGTCCCGCTCGTCCGTAGCCGTAAGCTCCACGCCTTGCGCGTCAGCCACCGACTTCAGAACGGTCAGACACTCCGCGACCCAATCTGCCTTGCGGCACTTCGTACACCAGGGCTCACTTGGGCTTATCCCAGGAGGCCTTCTGCCGGATACGAGGTCCCACGCGCGCACGCTGAACTCGTGCCCGCCACTGCATCTGACCTCGGTCCAGCCGATCAAGCCGCGCTCCGCACACAGAGCCCACCCCTGCCGCTGGCACGCCTGTCGGAAGAGGTCCATCAGCGCGCCGACGTGGGCGGCGGCCTCCGGGATCATGTCCCAGAACTTCGACGGATTGTCCGTCATGTGCGCTCCTTCTCTTCGTCGTGCTGACGGAGTGCTTGCGAGATGGCTCCGACGCTGGGGTTCTTGCCCTTGTTGGCGCCCTCGGCGATACGAAGGTGGGGCTGGATCTGCCGGATAGTGAAGCCTCGATCTCGCAGAGCGGCGGCCTGAACGGTGAGCGTCTCGGTCATGACGGGCTTGCGGCCTCCGACGCGTCCGCGCTTGCGGGCGGACTCCAGGCCGTCCTTGGTCTTCTTGACGATGTCGCGTCTGCGATCCTCGGCGAGAGCCAGGGCGAGGTCGAGGATCAGCGAGCGCTCCTTGTGCTCGCCGGAAGCGATGCCTTCGAGCACCTTGACGGCGATGCCGCGCTCGAAGAGATCGTTGAGGACGATCAGCCCTTCGAGGAGGTTGCGGCCGAGCCGGTCGACTTCCTGGACGCAGAGCATGTCGCCGTCGCGCAGGTACTCGATGGCGCTGGTGAGCGCGGGACGCTCCTCAGCTTGGAGCTTGCCGCTGATCTTCTCCTCGAAGACCTTGATGCATATCGGGTCGAGGGCGTCGTGCTGCCGCTCGGTGTTCTGCTTGTCGGTGCTTACTCGGACGAGGCCAACTAGGGCCATAGAACCCCTCCTTCGTTCATCTAACGGGTCTCCAGAGTAGATGAACGAAGGGAGTTGATGAACGGGTTTCTGAACAACTCGTCTTCGGGTAACGCAAGTTGCCTCTTGATCGTCTTCAGATTCACGTCCCGACCGATTGATGAACGACCCCACTGCGCAGGTACCGGTGCTAGCTTCGCGAGATGATGATGCGCTACTCAGGCCCCGTACCGACTGAGCAGATCCGCGAGCTCCCCACGCCTGAGCTAGCGATGGCTCTCCTTCGATCCTTTGGGGACGGTCGCACGATCAACGCCAACAACATGCTCAGAGGGGCCGAGACTGCTTTCGATCAGAACGGCGAGCGCGACAAGGACCATCTACTTCGCCGACTGTCCGACGCCTGGGCGTGGTTGGCATCGCGCGGACTTATCGGGCCGCATCCCAAGAACACAGACTCCGCTTGGCAGTGCGTGACCACGGACGGTCGCGAGCTGGCCGACGACTCGCACGGGCAGGCGAAGCTCTGGTCTGCAGACCGGCTCGCCGGCGCTCTCGATCCCGCACTTGAGGAAAAGGTGCGCCCGATCTTCAACCTGGGCGACTACGAGACCGCCTGCTTCGCGGCGATGAAGGCAGTCGAAGTCGAGGTCCGAACCGCCTCTGGGCTCGATTCCTCGCTCGTCGGTGTGGACTTGATGCGGCAGGCCTTCAAGCCCGGCGGGCCACTGGCTGATCCGGGCGCCCACGGTGGCGAGGTCGTGGCGCTCATGGAGCTTTTCGCAGGATCAATCGGGGCCTTCAAGAACCCCGCAAGCCATCGGGCGGTCCACTTCGACGACCCGGTCGAAGCCGCCGAAGTGGTTCAGCTTGCCGATCTCCTGCTCCGACTCCTTCGCCGAGCCCAGCAGCGCGACAAAGAGTAGGTCCCGCCTCGGCTGCGCTACCTCACACCGCGCTGCCCCACGGCCGCCGAGGCGAAGGGAACCCGCAGGAAATCACGCTGCTCGGGCCGCAACGCCTGGGCAGCTGCCACGTTGCAGCGCGCGGCCTCGACCGCTGCCGGTCCGAGCCGGACCTCAATGCACTGACGGCAGAAGTAGTGCGCGTCGGCGTGGGGCGGATGTCGGTGTTGGTGCTCCATGCCGCAGTAACGACGGGCCGCGCGTTCCGGCACCATCCCTCCCCCGCTCGTCGCTTCTGCCCTACGGTGTCCCTCTAGCTCAACCTTGGGGGCCCACATGCGGATTCGTACTGCTACCGCAATCACCGCGCTTCTCCTCGCCGCTCTCACCGCATGCGGCGATGACGGCGACAGCGGCCAGGCCGACAAGAAGCCAGCAGGCGGAGCGAAGGCCAGCGACTCGAAGAAGATCGACTGTACGGACGAGTACCTCAGCCAGAAGGAATGGATGGATCACTGCGCTGGCGAGGAAGGCACCGGCGGGGACGGGACCGAAGGGCAGGCGAAGACCCGGAAGCTCGGCGAGCCCGCGCAGACCATCGGCGACGGCGGGACCGGCGTCCTGCAGATCACACCGGACACCATCGTGTACGTGAAGAAGAGCGGCATGGACACCGCCGAGAACGGCGTCTTCGCCGTGGTCACGTTGAAGGACAAGGCGATGACCGGGACGGCGGCTGACGAGGTGGCCCCGATCAGCGGCGGGGGCTGGAAGTGGATGGCCCCGGACGGTGAGACCATCGACGAAGGCGGCGGCGAGTCGTACAACGTCGTCGTCGACCGGTACAACAACGAGGACCCGGTGCAGCCCGGCACATACCAGCGCCGGCTGCGGGCATTCGACCTCACGCCCGCGCAGGCGAAGGGCGGCACGCTGATCTACGTGGACGGCGAGGAGACTGCCCACCGCTGGAAGGTGCCCGCGACGGACAGTGGGCCCCACGCCGCCGAGCTGAAGAAGCAGTTGGCGCAGTAGATGCAGAAGAGCCCCACCCCTTGGGGAGGGGCGGGGCTCCGTGCTACTCCTGTCAGGCCGCAGTCTGCATCCACGGCCAGTCGGCGTCGCGTCCGGCTTCCAGGAGCGGGATCAGCCGGAACGCCTGGTCGGTGAGCCCGCCGAAAGTGTGCCGCCCGGCGCGGCCGGAGGGCATGGCGCCAGGCTTGTAGCCCGCCATGTTCCACATGTAGACCGGCACGTTCTTTGGCACGAGATCGTCGATTGCCGTCTCCTGCATGCCGCCGTAGCGGTGCATGTTGGAGGGGAGGTATCCGGGGCGGGTCTGTTCGTCGGTGACGATGACGATGCGATCGTGGGCGAACCAGTGCTTCTTGACGGCGGTCGGGATGTCGGTGCCGTCGTTCGCCCCGAAGGCCTCGATGTGCTTGAGGATGCTGCCGCCCTTCACGACGTCGAGCTTCCTGGAGTTGCCGCCGAACTCGACGAGCGTGGGCTTCTCGGCGCGCAGGGCGAGGGCGGAGCCGAAGACTGCGGCCTGCTCGGCGAGCGTGATGTCGGACGTGTTGTCGGTGGAGAAGTGGTAGCCGGGGAACATCGACGGCGAGCGGTCCACCAGGATCAGCGTGCTGCCCTTCAGGCGCGGCACGTTGGCGAGCGAATGACCGAGGGCCTGTTCCAGGGCGTGAGCCCATCGCAGGGACGGGGCGTGCTTGTAGGCGGCCCACCAGCGGAACGGGAACATACGGGACTTGGCGACCTGCTCGGCGTCGGCGAACCGGGCGCAGATCTGGGCGGCGACCTCGTCGGAGACTCCAGCCTCGTCGAAGTTCCGCAGGTTCCGGGCGAGCGCCATCAGGCCCATCGACGGGATGACCGCCTCCCACGCCGCGGCGTCCATCGGGCCCTGTAGCCAGCCGGCCAGGGCCTCCCACGTCATGCCAGCAGCTTCGAGCGTGGGCGCCAGGTCGTGCCGCTCCACCATCTTCCGACGGTCTTCGATCGGCCAGGCTGCCAGTTCGTCTCGGCGACGGAGCGTCTTCAGGGTTGTCGGTATCTCGTCTTCTCCGCCGTGGCGCCGGTCGAGGGCGTGCTTGAAGAGGTCGCCCTGCCAGGCCTTGCCGTCGGCGGGTGCGGCGTGGACAAGGTTGAGGACGTCGCCGAAGCGGTAGCCCTTGGAGTCGGTGTCGTACTTGAGGAGCGACCGCTCGTTGTAGAGGCGCTGGACGGCGTCGGCGATGCCTCGCTTCACCGGCTTGGGCAGCTTGCGGCCGTACTTGGAGGTCCAGTAGCCGAGCATCTCACCGGGTTCGTCGGCGCGCTGGAGCACGGCGTCGATCGCCTGACGTCCGAAGCCGGGGGCGTTCTGGAGGATGCGTTCTGCGGTGAACTCGGCGGCTCCGACGAGGGATGCGGTGCGCATATTCGCCTCACCGCGGAGCCAGCGCAGGAAGTCGACGCACCAGTCGGGGTCTTCGACGGCGAGGGATCGTATGAGCTGCGTGTAGCGGTCGTCGCGCTGACCGCCCTTCTCGTAGAAGACGTCCTGGCCAACGAAGTTAGAGACAGCGAGCAGGAACAGCTCGCTCTTCGCGTCGCGGAGATGTCCAGCGCCGCCTTCGTGGGTTCGAGCCTGCTCCCCGGTGGTGGTCACGGGCGAGTGGACGGCGGGGCGAGTAGCGCGGGTGTTGAAGCGTGACATAGAAAAACCCCTCACATGGAGGGGAAGCGCAGCGTGGGGTGCCCGAGATCAAGTTGACGATCGAATAGTGTCCTCGGCCGCTAGACGACACCAACCGTGAGGCTGGCGACGGGATTCGAACCCGCGTCCTTCTTTGTTGAGAAGAAGTATCGATCATCGTCGCACCGGGCACCCCCGATGCTGTGCCTCCCGAGATCAAAGTCGGCGTGCGGTGCTTGCCAAAGAAGTAACCGCGATGCCTGCGCACCGGGAGGTGCATGAAGTTGTGTCACCACCATACCCGCATCAACCGGTAACGCGCAGCGCGTTTCGCCTCAACTCCCCCACACCGCACAGCAGAGCGCCCCGACGGGCCCTTCAGGCGTCAGGACTTTCCCTTCTCGATCTGGTCCACGCGGGAAATGCTGGTACCGATCAGCTCGGCGACCTCCCGCAGCACGAGTGTTTCTCGCAGCTTCTGAACGTCGGTCCGTCTGGTGTGCTTCATCTCTGGTCCCCAGTCCTGCATCACGGCGAGGATCTCGGTGATCGCACGGGCGCGGCCTGCCGGATCTTCGATGGCCAGAGCTTCCTCGACAGCGGCGCGGACGCGGCTCCCTGGAGTGTCATCCATGAGTGGATTATAGGGCCCTCTAAAGAATCTTGACGAGACCCCTGGACATGGACGTTAGAGGGTCCTATAAATGAAGTAGAGCACAACAAGAGAACAGCACAAGGGCCCCACGAGGAGATCACGACCGGTTCGAATCCGGCGCGGGGCACGTGGATCTGCAGCACGGGTACCGCGTCAGATGAGGGGCACCTCAAGCTGATCGGTCAGACAGAGAAGCCCGGCAGCACAAGGCCGGTACTGGGGGCACCTGGTACCAGCTTCGCTCCACAGGCGGCGCCCCGGGGGCACTCGGGGCGCCGCCGCTTTTCAGGGGGACATCGTGGACTTCATCGCCTTCGACATCGTCCGCTGGATGTGGGCGCACTGGTCGATCTTCACCATGGCAGTCATCGGAATCTCAAGCATTGCAATGTCCGCTAAAGAAGCGTGACATGACGAAGCGCCCCGCTCCTGCCATACGGCAGGAGCGGGGCGTTGGTCATTCTGCAGGCCCAGCGGGTGGTAGGTCTGGTTCCACGAAGAGGCCCTCGTAAGAGGGTTGCGGCTGTGGTTCGGCGAGGCCGAGGACGACGAGGCTGGGCATGTCGCCTGCCGAGTCGTCCGTCCGGCGGTCCATGGGGCGCGGGTCGGGCATGGGAACTCCAGTTCGCTCAGCCGTCGATGTGGTGAATGTACTTGCGGGCCCTCTCCGACATCGGCTCCTGCGCCGGAGGCTCCAAGCCAGTACCGCGGATGTAGCCGACCAGGCCACGGACCCGGTTGAGGAGCCAGCCGATCGCCTCGTCCTGCTCGCTGATCCGCTCTCGCTGCCGCTCAGCCTCGGCCTCCCGTACCTGGATGCGATGCTCCAGGCGCCCAATGGCTTTGCCCTGCTGGTCTGTGATGGCGGTGAAGTCGTCCCGCTTCTCCTGCCGCGGTGTCCTGCGTGCCGACCGTGCCGCCCACAGGCCACACAGTGCGGTGAGTACGGACACCGCGACGGATGAGATCACCTCAGGACTCATAGGGCGGCCCCACTCTCTTGGGCCGCGGCGATTCACGCCACCCGGCCACGACTATCACCGGTACGGCGATCACCACCCAGATTGCTGCCGCGACCCAGCCGCGCGGAAAGGTTCCCAGCGGCCACCACGACAGCAGGTAGGAGGACATCCACGGGATGACGATCAGGACCAGGGATACGAACCCTGGCGCGTCGCGGCCCTGCGGAAGGAATGCGCACACGATCGCGGCGAGGCCTGTGCCGATCCACAGGCTGGCCCACGCTTCAAGTGGCATGAGGTTGAGGAGCAGTTGCAGGCCCCGCTGATCCGGCTGCGGGGTGATGATCTGCCCGTACCCGTACAGGGCCCACACCGTGCCATAGGACAGCAGGATTACCCCGCGTCGGCCGAGCGTCCACCCCAGCCGCCGGACGATACGGCACGGCACTCAGGCCGCCCGCGGGCTGCCGCCGCCGAGCGCTGCCTGCGCCTTGCCGCTGACCCCGGTGGGCTTCCAGAGCCCAAAGTGAGAGAGCACACCGACAGCGAAGGCGACGAGCGCCAGGATCACGGCGGTGCCGAAGTCGTAGTCGGGACCGGGATTCGCGTACTCGACGAGGAACCCGTTCAGCGTGCTGAGGCCGAGCAGCAGCACAGCCTTGATGCCTGCATGGGTGACCTGCTTGGTGACCAGTCCGACGAGGACCGGCAGCACGACGGAGATGAGCAGGCCGATCCAGTAGGCCTTGTCGAGTGCAGCGTTCATGGCGTTCTACTTCCAGTAGAGGCCGCGCAGGCGGCTGGTGGAGATGGTGATGGACTTCCGGTCGGCGGGGTCAGCCGGCCAGTAGGCGAGTTCGAAGCGGAGCTTCTCGGTGGCCTTGATGGAGCCGGAGTTGTGGAAGTCGGCGAAGGTCGATCCTTCGCTGCCCTGGCGTTCTGTGATGCCGCCGGTCCAGCGGGTGCCGTCTGTGCGGTGGTGGTAGAAGCGCCCCTGGAGCGTTGAGCCTGCCGGGACGGTGGTGGTGAGCTGCACCATCGCCTGGTAGGCGGTGGCCCCGGTCAGCAGGTCGAGACCTTCGATGGGCAGACTTGTCCACTTGCCGGGGACGACGGTGCGGTCGGATTCGTCGAACTGGCCGAGCGTATGCGGCACTTCGTCCTCCTTGGGGGGTTCGGTGCCGGGACTCCAACCGGCGTCGTGGGCAAGTCGTTCCTCGACGTCCTTGCGGAACTGGTCCATACCGAAGCTGGGGTCGATCTTGCGGCGAGTGCCTTCCTTGTGGCCGATCACGGAGTCGGCTGACCAGCCGTGCGCCCGGCAGATCGCGGTAGCCCAGCGGACCGCCTGGTCGTACTGCACCGACGGGTAGGGGTCGCGACCGTTGCCGAGGTTTTCGATCTCGATGCCGTAGTAGTGCTGGTTGCCGTCGATCAGTTCGGCAGCATCCGGTTGCGGGTGCACTGATGCCTCGTTGACGACGGCGCGATGTGCGTTGGCCGCGAACGTGCCCGCATGGTTCGCGCGGCCGTGGCCGACCATCGTCGCGAGACCCGGCTTGCTCAGGTGGGTGTGGCACAAGGGTCCTGGTAGCCCGGATACGCCGTTGATGCAGATGCTCAGGCTGTTCGATCCGGCCGTGTGGTGGATGACGATGCCGTTGACCGGCCCCCAGAGCCCTTTGTGGTTGCGGTTGTGGGTGCGCCAGCCCGGATGCTCGGCGACGCGCACTCCTTCGGCCTTCAGCTTGGCGAGGAGCGTGTCCCCCGACAGTGGTGCAGCCATAGCCTCGTCCCCCTTCTTCTAGTAGTCGCAGGTGGTGGCGACGAATTGGGCGTGTTCGACGGCCCAGGGTTCGTGGTGGTCGTGCCACACCTCGACGCCGACGGGCTGGTTGGCTTCGCCGTAGAACTGCCAGGTCGTGGTCTCCCAGCTGCGGCCTGGGGTGGCGAGGCGGTCGGCGGCGCCGGTGTCATCGCGCTCGCCGTGCGGTTCCCGGATGAAGCGGCTCATGAACTGCCTTGGCCGCAAGTCGCCTTCGGGGACGGTGATGGCGGCCCAGCGCAGGTTGCGGGACCAGATGAAGTCGCCGCCGAACGGTGGCTGGATCAGCGAGAGCTTGCGCGCCATGGAGCGGTCGTTGGTGATGACCCGCTCGAACGTCAGCAGCGTCCACGCCTCAGGCTGGATGAGCTGCGGTTTGTCGCCTCGGTACAGCTTGCACACGGTGGCCACGGCGACCTCCTACAGGCTGACGATGGTGCCGTTGAAGCCGATCCACGGCGGCTTCACGCCGCTGCCGGTGCCGAACACCTGCAGATAGCCGTCCGTCTGCACATCGAGCTTCAACGCGATGCGGTCGGAGGCGATATCACTGCACGGGATCGTCACGGTGCGCAGCGTGGACGGACGGACGATCGATGGCAGAGCCGACGAGTTGATGATGTAGCTGCCCGCGGGCGTCGACGGCCACGACGACCGACCGACCGCCCCGCGGAGCTGCAGGGATTCCTCGCCGCTGATGTTGAGCAGCCGGTACTGGAGCGTCCCGTTGGAGTTGCCGTTCTGCTGGAAGCCGGACGCGAGGTTGATCGTCGTCCACGCGGAGGCGCCCGTAGAGACGGCCACCCATCCCGAACCGTCGTACACATCCAGGCGGTTCACGTCCTGGAGCCACGTCTGCATGCCCTCGACGGGAGCCGCAGCCCCGGTGAGAGTGGCGGCTCGGCCGGATGCGGAGGCGAAGCGCAGGACGCCCCGCTGCACGATGGCATTGGTGATGTCCTTGGCGAGCTTCCCCGCGTCGGGGGCGTCGGTGAGGGCGGCGATCTGGACGTTCTGGCCGTAGTCGTCGGTGATCGGCATCAGACCTCCGGTACGTCCGTGGTCACCGGCGAAGTGCGGTCGACGGTCACAGTGGTGGCGCCCTCGACGTCCGAGACGGCTCTGGCCAGCTCCCAGACGAGGGAGGGCATGTCGGGGTCGGTGATGGGCGAGTAGTCGCCTTCCGAGAGGGATACGTCGAGGCGGGATTCTCCACCGTTGACGAAGATCCTGTAGGTGGCAGGGGCGGCCATGGCAGCCCTTTCAGTCGAGTGGGTAGCGGACGCCTTTTAGGGAGAACCACGAGGTCTCTGGGCTGCCGACGGTGGCGCTGACGAGGGATACGGCGCCGTCCTGAAGAAAGTCGATCTTGCAGGAGTGGTAGACGGAGGTGGAGTTCGCAGTGCCGGAGATCTCGGCCGCATTGCGGGCGATGACCATCGAGGCCCTGTTCACCGGCCGGTAGGCGACGGCCAGGGCGGCGGAGAGGATGTTCGCCGTCTGGGCGCCCCCAGCCCGGTTGGCGCCGCCGTCCCATTCCATGAACCACGTACCGAGCCAGTTGACCTTGCGGTATCTGATCGGGCCGTTGTTGTTGCCTGTTGAGGAGCTGTTGCCTTGCGTGTAGCCGGTGCCGAGCGTCGGCGTCGTCCAGCCCGGATCGCCGTTGCTGGTGCGGCCCCAGGCCAGCCAGTTGCCGCTGCTCGACTGTGTGATGGCGATGACGTCGCCGACTTGGGCCAGCGTGTACGTCTCCATCTGCCGCACCGTGATGCCGTCGTCCGTGACGACCGTGCCGCCTGCGTTGACGGTCTGGACGGTGGCGAGCCGCCAGTCCGCGCCCCGCACGCTGGTGGCGGTGGCGCCGGCGGACACCGCCTGTTGCTGGAGGGCGTCGGCAAGCTTGCGGACGGTGCCGAAGGATTCCTTCACGAGTCCTCCTTCGCTGCGATCGTCGTGATCGGGAAGTCGCCGCCTGTGTCCAGCGGCACGGAGAAGGACTGGACTTGATGGAGCTCGCGGGTGCCGTCGGGATGGACGACGCGGATGACGTCGCCGCACTCCAAGGCGGGGTTCGGCAGGCTGGAGAAGTCGCCGCTCGCGTTGGGGGCTTTCCCGGCGATGAGCTTCAGGTTGGCGGCCTGCGCGCAGGCGTTGACCGTGGTCAGGGTGCTGGAGCTGTAGAAGTCGGGGCGGCGCCCGTAGGGTCCGTTCCAGTACGTCGGCGAGTTGATGTCGTTGTCCGTGGCCAGGTAGGAGACGGGGGCGACGTTCTCCTCGGTGTTCTCACCGCGGGCCAAGACGCCGTTGAAGACCCTGTCGGAACTCATGCCGCGGCTGCCCTGGACGTACACGCCGCCCTCTTGGGCAGCGACCTCCCAGACGGCGGGTGTTGCCAGTAGCTCTGGCAACGCCGCGATGACGAAGACTCCGTCCGCGTTGGTGTAGCACTCGGCTCCGGCCGCGGCCACGATCTCCTGTACGCCAGCCCATGGGTCGGCTTCGACGTCGAAGGTGCGTGCGCCGATCGGGGTGTCGACGATGAGGCTGATGACGTCGGCGTCCGGCAGGGATCGCTGGATGAGTGCGCTCGCGGCGCCGACGACAGTCCCGGTGGCTTTGTACGGCTCGGTGAACTTGTCGTCGGCGACGCACGCTTCAAGGCTCTTGCCCTGCAAGGTGACGGGCCCGTCAGAGGGGTCGCCGTCGACGTCGTCGAGGCGGAACACTCCAATGGGGACGAGCTCTTGGGAGCCGTCGCCATAGGTGACGCCGCGCGCGATCCGCAGCCGGGCCCCGTAGGTGGCGAGCTGATCATTGGGTGTGCGCGGGATCAGGGAGACGTCCGCCGAGGTGACGGTGCAGGTGCGGCGGATGGCCTGACCGCGGTCCACCGCTACGGAGCCGCCCGTGTGCTCAAGCGTGACGACGCTGTCATCGGTCTTGAATAGCTTCACCTCGGTGGCGGGCGCGTGCGACTCTCCGAGGCGCGGCAGGAAACGGGCGGAGACGGGGTACATCGATCACCCCAGCCTGCGGTCGAGGAGGACGTCCTCCCACGTGGCGTACACGGGAAGCAGGTCTGCCCAGGTGTCGAATTCGGCGAGCACGTCCTGCCAGGTGCGCCCGGCGGATCCGCTGAGCCCGGTCGTGACGGGCATGTCGGTCTGCGTGAGGGGCAGCGTCCAGGCCCGCCACTGCTCCTGCGCGGTGCCGCCGACGCGGGCTTCGGTGACCTGGGCGGCACTGACGTACATGTCGGAGACGCCCATGCCGGGCACGGCCTGCCACAGCAGGGTGTTGCCGGAGTCGAGCAGCCAGTGAAGGGCGGCCCGTTCGTCGTCGGAGCGGGTCCACAGGGTGAGGTCGCCCTCCAGGCCACCTCGCGTATCGCTGAGAATCACCGCGTTGCGCCGTCCCTTGACCCGGTAGACGGACTGCTCCACCGGCCGCTGCCAGTCCGGCGCCTTCGAGATCATCAGCCGGATGTTGCGCTGCGGATTCCCCGGGTCCTTCAGCCAGGCCAAGTTGGGGTCTCCGGCGGTGATGGTGACGGTGTCGGAGGTGCGGGTGGCCGGGGTCGTGGCGCCGTCCGGCCAAAGTTCGATCCGGTAGCGCACGGGTACACCGAGGGGCGCCTCGTAGTCCTCGATGATCATCAGGTCGGAGGTGATGCGCGTCCGGTCGAGGAGGCCGGAGGGACCGCGCACGAGGGTGCGGATGCCGTCTTCGCCTTCGCGGTAGACGCTGATGGACTGGCCGACGGTGAGTTCCCGCAGGGTGAGGGTGATGCTGGCGGACTCGTCGACGACGGTGACGGCGGTGAGCGGCACGGCCTGCCACAGGGCGGCCACGTCGACGTACATCGCCGACGATGTGGCGCCTGCCGTGAGGGTGAGCTCGATGGCGCCCTGCGTGGCGGCGGCAGGAACGCTGGCGTCGGTCGCCATCGCGTACCAGCTGGCGCCGGGAAAGGTGTAGTTGGTGCCGCCGGTGGTTCCCAGGTCGGCGTTCGCCGCGTCGTACCAGCGAACCTTGACGTTCACAGTCCAGGAGCCTGCGCCGAGGGTGGCGAGGATCTGTGCCCGGTAGCTGGTGCCCACGCCGCCCGGGGCGGCGAATTTCGCCGAGCGGACGACGCTGGCCGTGGCTGTCGCGGAGGTGACGGACAGGGAGTAGGAGCCGTCGAAGGCGGTCTGCCCCCACGGTGTGGAGCGGCCGATGACCGCCACCCCGGAGGGCCGCGTCCACCCGGCGACGCCCTGCTCGAACGATCCGTCGGCATACGGGAGGGTCGTCCCGGCTTGCAGCACCGGGGCGACCGCGACGACCGCGCCCTCCAGCCGCAGTACCTGGCCGGCCGACGCGCCGTTGACGCCCGCCGCGATGCCGCAGGTGGCAGCGTTCGACGGGGCGATGGCGGAGGCTCGCTGCCGGTACCAGCCCGAACCCGGCGAGGGCGAGACGAGGGTGGAGCGGGTGGCGCTGATCTGGTTTCCGTTGGCGTCGTAGTAGCGGAGCTCGATCCACACGTCGGCGAGCAGCGTCGGCGGGTTGAGGTAGGCGTAGGCCAGGTAGTCGGTGCCCGGCGTGACGGTGGGCCGGTCGGTGGAGACGGCAGCCGCGTTGCCGCCGCCGGTCGCGGTGACCGCGATGGTGTGGCCGCCCGCCAGATAGTTGTCGACCGCCCACGACGCGACGGGGACCTGGCGGGAGACGGACGCGTTGACCTCCGCCGTCCAGCCGGAGGTGTCAATCTCGGCGCTCTCGGTGCCGAAGGCGAACAGGTTGCCGGTTGTGCGGATCGGCAGCCCGAGGTAGACGTTTTCCCAGTACTGGTTGACCAGCCCGGCCGCCGGGGTCGACGACAGCAGCACCTGCGCCTGCGTCGCCCCCGCCGGCGCCATCCCGGCCACCCCGACCCGGTGCCAGCCGCTGGACGCCGCCGACGTGACAAGCGACCAGGTCACAGAGATTTCGGTGCTGGTTGCCGACAGCCAGCGGATGCCGATGCGCTCGGGGACGACCCCGGCGGCGTCCGCGAACGTCTGGTAGACGGTGCCTGCGGTGACGGGGTAGGAGGAGACGGTGCGGGCCTGCATCTCCCCCGCCGCGACGGACTTGACGACGAGGCAGCCGTCGCCGTTCCTCCCTCCCGTCCCCTTGGTCAGCGTGCAGTTGAGTTTCGTCGTCCACCCGCTGGTGTTTGGGTCGACCGACTCGGTTGTCTGGCTGAGGAGGTTGCCGGGGATGGCCACAGCTCACCTCCGGCCTGCGGTCAGCGTGTTGGTGAGGTCGGTCATGGTCTGCTGCACTTCGCCGCGGACGTGACCGAGGAACTGCCCGGAGTCGAGGTAGAGGTCGCCGGTGAACTCCCCGCCTCCGCCCGCCGTGGGCGAGAGGGCCAGTCGTGTCAGGGCGTTGGCCTGCGTCGACGTGAAGACGGGTTCGGGCCTCCCGGTGCCGTTGTAGGCGAGGTTGAGGCCTGGTTCCAGGTAGCCGCCCTGGTCGTACCAGTGCGGGCTACGTGACTGCCACTTCGACCAGGCGCGTGCCGGACTGCCGTAGTCCGGACGCCCCTTGATGTAGCCCAGACCCCACCGAATCTGGGTCTTGTAGTTCGTCCGGTAGTCCGCACCCGCCGACCTCATCTTCGACGCTGGGAGCGCCTGCGGGATGCCGTAGGCGCCTGAGCTGCGGTTGAGGGCGTTCCAGCGCCAGTTCGACTCACCCTGCCACAGCTTTTTGAGCGGCCCGAACTGGGTGGGCCCCCAGCCGTATCGGCCGAGGATCGACTTTGCGTAGCGCTGGGCGGCGCCGACTGCTCCGGCCGCGAACCCGCCGCCACCCCCAGTGAGGAACGGCATCGGGTCGACCGGCTTGCCCTTGCGGCGGGCCTCCAGGTGGAGGTGCGGGCCGGTGGTGTTGCCGGTCGAGCCGACCTTGCCGATCGGCTTCCCGCGGTTGATGTGCTTGTGCATCTTCGCGACCATCGACGACATGTGCGCGTAGAAGGACGACAGGCCGCCGCCGTGATCGATGCTCACGTGCTTGCCGTAGGGGCCGCCTGAGGCGACCTGGTTGATAGTGCCGTCGTTGACGGCGCGGATCGTCGTGCCGGTAGGGGCAGGGAAGTCCAGGCCGGTGTGGTACCCGGAGGACCACATGGAGCCCTTCTTGCCGAACCGTGTGCCGTACTTGGCGTTGACCGGCTTCGACCACTCCGCCCCGCCAGCGCCTCCGGCGAACATGCTGGCGACAGCCTTGACGATCTTGTCTTTGAGGCCTGAGATCATCTTCAGTGGGATCTTGCCGATGGCCGAGCCCCACTTACCGGCGACACTCACCCCCTTGGAGATCTTCCCGACGACGGGCTTGACGAGCTTCGTCCAGATCTTCGACGGGTGCACGAGCAGGTCAGCGCCCGCCTTCGCCCAGTCGATCCCCTTGCCGACGACGTCGCTAACGGTGTCTTTCGTCCAGTCCCACGCACCGTCCAGTGGACCGAGGATGCCGCCCTTGGCCATCAACTTGGTGCCAGCCGCCGCGTGCAACGCCATAGCGCGGCTGCGGTACTTCGGGTCCGTGGGGATCACGTATTCGGGGAAGCGGCTGTTGCCCTCCCCGACGATCGCCGTCGGCTTGTTGGTGACCATCGGCCGGGCAGGATTCCATCCCTGGCCGACCGTGCCACCGGCGGCGAGAAGGTCCGGCCCCTTCGGTAGATGGGGCAGCTTCACGAAGTCCGCGACCTTGTCCCATACCGCCTTGATGCCCTTGCGGTACACGTACTCGATCACGAAATTGACGGGCGCCTTCGTGATGCTCTTGATCTTGCCGAAGGCCGTCCCGATCGTCTTCCGCGCCGAGTCAAAGGCCCGGCCAACGAGCCGGACCGCTTCCTTGACCCGGTTGAACGTCGGCTTCAGCACCTTGTCGTACAGCCACCGCGCCCGGCTCGCGATCCCGTCGAAAGCGGGCTTGATCGCGCTGCGGTAGAGCCACTTGCCGGCGTCGCCGATGCCACGGAAAGCGGGCTTGATCGCGGACCGCCACAGCCACGATCCGATCTTTCCGACGAACCGGAAGCTGGCGACGATGCCGTCCGCGGCAGGCTTGATCGCGACGCGGTAAAGCCAGCGGCCGGACGCACCTATCCCGTCGAACGCAGGCTTGATGGCGACCCGGTACAACCACCGCCCCGCCGCACCGATCCCGTCAAAGGCGGGCTTGATGGCCTTCTGGTACAGCCACGTCGCTACGGCGCCGATCCCCCGGAACGCCGGGCCCAGCGCCACCCTCCACAGCCACCTGCCGACGGCAGCAGCCAACTGGAAAGCGATCACCATTGGGGCGACGAGCAGCGTGACGATGACGGCGACGAGGATCCGGGCTGCCAGCGAGATGCCGTCGAATGCAGGCTTGATGGCGTTGCGCCACAGCCACATCGCCCAGCGGCCCACTGTCTGCGCCCCTGCGACGATCCCGTCGAACACCGGCTTCAGTACGGAGTTCCAGGCGAACGAAGCGGCCGTCTGGATCCCCGACCAGGCCGCCTGAACGCCGTTGCGGAACCAGTCGAAGTGCTTGTACGCGTAGATCACGGCGGCGACGAGTGCGATGATCCCGATCACGATCAGCGTGATCGGGTTGGCCTTCATCACGGCGTTGAGCAGGAACAGCGACAGCGTCCACAGCTTCGTCGCGATGTAGGCGAGGTACATGCCCTGGATCAGCCACGGCAGAGTCTCCGCGATCGACCCCACCCCGCGGGCCAGCGCACCAAGGGTCAGCAGGATCGGCCCCGACAGTGGTGCCAGAGCCTTGGCGACCTGGAAGAAGCCCGAAGCGATGTCGCCGAGCGCGCTGGCCAGGACCGGGCCCATGAGCGCCGAGTAGGAGAGGAACCGCTCGAACGCAGGCGACCCCTTGAGGCTGGTGCCCCAGTTGGCGAACCGCTCGGTGATGGACTGCATCCGCTGGCTGATCGAGTCCATGTGCGGCAGGAAGGCCTGGACGATGCCGCCGATGCCCTTGAAGAGATTCCCGAAGGCGACACCCAGCCCGATGATCGCGGGCTTTACGGCGCCCGCCAGATCGGTCTTGAACTCTTTCCAGCCCTTGGACTTGAAGCCGCGCGAGGCCCGGTCCTGCAGCTCACCGATCGCGTCGGCGGCGGCCTTCACGAACGGCGTCAGCCCCGGCAGCGAGTTTTTGATGCCGTTCAGGGCCCGCGTGAATATGGGCATGACGTCGGGCTGCAGCGACTTCGACCAGTCCCCGAAAGCGCCCTTCAGTGAGACGAACGCGTCGAACGTCTTCCGGGCCGCCGGGGTCAACTTGCCCAGCGCAGCCTGGTACTTGGCCTGTGCGACGGCAGCCTGATCGACGCCCCCGGCCGCCTGCTGCGACGCGGAGGCAACCTGGCGCTCAGCCGACGCAATCGAATCGGCCGCCGACACTCGCGCCTGAGCCAGCTGCTCCTGCGCGCGCGTCACGCCCTCCGCGGAGTCCTCCGCGGCCTGGGTCACCTCACGCTGCGCGCGGGCTACCGACCGGGCCCCGTCCTCCTGTGTGCGCGCCGCATTCCGCTGCGCCTCCGACACCTTCGCCTGCGCGGCGGCAATGTCCCTGGTCCCCTGGATCTGCTGCTGCGCCGCGTCCTGATGGGCCTTCGCCAGCGCCTTCTGCTGATCTCCGACGTTGCGCTGGGCGCTGGCCAGCCGCTGCTGTGCCGACTTGACGGTGTCGGAGCCCTCAACGCCGGCCTTGTCCGCGGCCTTCTTTTCCGCGGCCAGCCGCTTCGTCTCAGCCTGCTGCTCGCGGAGCCGCTGCACCGCCTGGTCGTAAGACAGTTGGGCGCGCTGCTGCTCCAGCAGCGTGGCCTTCGACCCGACGGCCTGCGTCGCCCGCAGCCGGTTCCGGGCCTCCTGCACCGACAAGACCGCATCCCGCTCGGAAAGCTGCGCACCCGCCAGACGGGTCGATAGCTCCGCCAGCTCGAGGACGGCATCCTTGCGGGCCTGGGTGAGGTCCTGCTGGGCCTGCCGTGCGGTGCGCTGGGCGTCCGCGAGGGAGTCCTCGGCCTGCGAGACCCGCTCGGCGGCGTCCCGCTGCCGGTCGGCGGCCTGCTGTACCGCGTCCGCCACCGACTGTTGGGCGGCCTTCACCTGCTGTGCGGCCGACCGGTTCGCCTCTGCGGCACTGCGTACCGCGTCCTTGACGCCTTCCTGCGCCTGCCGGACCCGCTGGGCACCCGATTCGACGGCGTCCGCGACCGCCCGCTGACCCTGCGCGATCTGCTGAGCCGCATTGCGGTGCGCGGTCGCCAGAGACTGCTGCGCGCCCGCCAACTGCAGGGCCTTCGAGGCGCCCTGGCCGCTGGCCGCACCCCCCTTGATGGACGCGGTCGCCGCCGCATCCTGGGCAGACTTCTGCGCCTGCAAGGCTCCGGCGATCCCGACGAATGCCGGGACGGCGACGGCTGCGAGCGCGCCAACGCCCGCCCCGGCGGCAACAGCCGCCGAGGCAATAGCACCAATCCCCGCAGCGAGGACCGGGATAGCTGGGATCGCAGCCACCGAACCGAGAGCGACGGTCAGCTGGAACAGGGCGGCCGTGGCTTGGGCCGTGCTGACGTTGGTGTTGATGTTGATCCGCTTGCCGTCAACTGCGGCAATCGCCGCCCGGACGGTAGCTAGCTGAGTCAGCGCCGCTGCCGTGTCCGCCCTGACCTGGACGTTCGGATGCTTCGCCCCGAGGCGGGTGAGCTCAGCCTCGATCGCCTTGATCTCAGCCTTGGCGTCAGCAGCGGAAATATCGATGCCGATGCGCTTGTCCGCCAGCGTCTCCATGCGGAAACGCAGAGCCTGCAGGTCAGAGTCCGCCTCAGAGGTGTCCGCGCCGATCTGCAGCTTCGGCAATGACCGGAACGCCGCCTGAAGGTGGACCTTCATCGCTCGCGAGAAGGCGCCCGCCGTGTCGTCGCCCTGTCGGACAGCCGACGGGCGGGCGGTGCGCCCGCCCTGCGTGACGCCGTCGCGGATCGCATCACGCAGGGCGGAGGTGATCCGGGAAGCGATCTGCTGCCCGATCTGCTCGCCGATCGTCAGGCCGACGTTGCCGACCTGCGCCTGCATCGCCGGACCGAAGCTGCGGCCAGCCGCGTTGCCCGCATCCTCACCAGCACGTGTCGCGGCCGGGACCAGCCCGGCACGCAATCTGGAATAGATCTGCCTCGTGTTCGGTACAACGTCAACCTCAACGGAGCCGACCTGGATCGCCACGAGGGGCCTCCCCTCGCAGCGCTGCTACGCGGCGCCTCCGTTGATGAGCTGGAAAAGACGCTCAGCGGCCTGATCAGTGATCTTCGGCTTCGGCCTGCGCGGCTTCGCGCCCGGCCTGCGCGTAGGCGTCGGAGGCTCGGGCTGATCGCGCTCTTTCTCGACGTGAGAGCAGACGTAGACGTGCTCAAGACGCCGGATCGCATCGAGCACGGAGGCCGTGAGCTGCTCCAGCTGTGACCAGCGGCCCTTCTCCGGCTCGCCCTTCTCCGCCTGCTCGGCGAGCTCCTCGTCCGTGAGCTTGTTGCGGAGCGCCGTCATCGTGGACGACTCGGGCGGCAGATGCTCGATCAGGACCCGCAACTGCCGCCACGTCATCGCCCCACGGTGCACGTCCAAGACGTCCCGCTGGTAGAAGCGCCAGAGGTCGGCCTCTACCGCCTCCGCGTGCGCCTTGAGGACCTGTTGGGTCCACGCGATTTCCCCAGGCTCTCACCGGACTGACCTGCGGCGTCGGCGACGAACGCCTCAAAGTCGTCGTTCGTAGGGTCGACCTCCCAGTACAGGTCGACGTCATCGGGGTGAAGCACGTGCGCGGCGAAAGCGGCGAACTGGCCGGACGCCAACTGCACCTGCCACGACTGGCGCCAGGCACCGGGCGGCACGACGCGGATCTCCACGTCGGCGAGGAGCGCCGTTACGTAGTGGCCCTCCGCCTCAGCTTCCTGTGCGTCAGCGGCGTCGAAGTCCTCTTCCGGCTCCACGTCCGGGACTACTGCCGCGGTGTTGCGGGGCGTGCGGGTGGTGGTCTTCTTGCGGGCGGTTGCGGTCCTGGCGTTTGCGGCCATGGGCGCGGGCCTCCTTTGTCTATGGCGCGGGCGGTGGTTGAAGGTGGACGGGCCGGGCCCGCGCCGGCTGGCTATGCGGCCCGCCCACCAGTCAGAGGGGGGTCAGGAGCCGGTGTAGGCGGGCGTCGCGGGCACGCGGTCCGCGTGATAGACGGTGTTCCCGGCCAGGTCCGGATAGGCCGTGATCGTCCACTCGAAGCCGGCCATCTCGTCCTGCTTGTGCGTGACGTCCGATCGATCGCTGATCTCACCCTCCGGCACGTAGAAACCCAGCGAGGTCTCGCCATCGAGCACGACGAACCAGAACGCGCGACGGTCCGGAAGCGGGGACGCGGTCTCCGCGAACGTGGTCAGGCCGCTCACCGGCGCCAAGTCCGCGACAGGGATGCGGTACTGCAGAGACCGCACCGTGGTACGGCCCGTCTCCCACGCCGTGATCTTGAAGGTCCGGAGGGACTTCGTGATCGTGGTGCGGATCGGCGACGTGTACCCCCAAGGGGTGTACTCCTGCGAGTCCTCGTCGAAGCCCTGCACCAGACCGTCGTCCGATATGGCGCCGAGCGGCTCCCACGGCGACAGAGGCTGAACCAGCGGGTCCCCCGGCGACAGAGTGCCGAGATCGGCAGTCCAACCGCCGCCATTCGCGCCGACCTCCGTCAGGTCCGCTGCGCGGGTGATGTTGACCATCGTTGTCTCCAGACATGCGTGAAGCCCGCGCACGGGCGGGTCAGGGGTCCGGCGCGGGCCCGCAAACGGTCGTCAGGAGACCGGGTGGCTATAGATCTGGTAGGTGCCGCCAACGCGGCGGAGAGCCGTGTTCTCATACGACCGTGCGGCCGGGGGCGGGTTTGATTGGATGCGTCCGAAGACAGCGGACTCGGTTGCCGAGCCGGCCAGTTCGGTCATGAGCCAGCCGCGGATCGTCGCCGACAAGGCGATCGCCTCCCCGCGGGTGGCCGCGTACACGTCGATGTCGATGAAGGCCCGGTCGAGACGGAACCCGTCATCGCCTCCGGCCGGGACACGCTGCACCTGGACGGTCGGCAGCTCGTCGAGGAGGTTGTTGTCGGTCTCGTCCCGGACGACTACGTCATCGCCGAACTTCGCCTGCAGCCACTGGATGACCTCAAGCTCGACATCCACGGATCCGACGGCGGCCATCAGCGGCCTCCCGCCTGCGCTGCGCGGAGCAGCACGTGGTGGGCGTGGACCTTCTCGGTGCCGTACTCCACGAACCGCGCGTAGTAGGCGGTGTTGCTGACGGTGGCAGTGGCCCGGTCTCGGCGGCGGCCTCCGCGCAGCGTGCTGGTGACGTTGAAGCTGGACTTGTAGTGGCCGGGGTGCGGATCCGACGCGCCACCGACAGGGGAGATCGACTCGGCCACGGACTTGATGAGCTCGGCACGCCGCACCATCTCCACGCGGATCATCTCCGAGCGCAACAGCTGGCCCACACCCTTGTTGGACATCTTGAACCGTGCGGCCATGGCAACCTCCGCTCGGCTAGCCGGTCACCCGGTCCGCAGCGAACTGCACGGGGCCATGAGTGCCGGTAAACGGGTTGCGGCCCCAGTCGCCGGGCTCGCCAGTGATCTCGCAGACCTCGCCGCGCACCCGCACCTGATCGGTGGTTCGCCAGTCGGAGCCCGCAGGCGCGTACACGGTCCATCCGACAATGACGGTGTCGCGAGCCTGCTGGTCATCCCCGCCGACCTGGGGCGTGGACTGGCGTGGCGTCACGACACAGCCCTTCACGGGCTTCTCCAGGAGCGGGCCGGGAATGGGCTGGCCTCTCGGGTCCCGGCCTGGTGAAGGTCCACGTCTCAGGCGGACGACCGTCTCCCCATAGGGGTAGGGGCCGGGCATCAGGTGTAACCCCAGCCCGGCTCGAACTCGTCGGCGAAGCCCAGGTCGTCGATGGGCCAGGTCGGCGAGGGATCCGCCGTATCCGGCGTCGGGTCAACCGTGAACGCTCCCCCGCGGCCAGCGGCAGCCTTCAATGCCGTCTTGTCGGCCTTCGTCAGGTAGATGCCGCCAGAGCCCGTCGGGCGCTGGACGGAGGCGGGACCGATGGTCTCGTAGGACACCTGGCCAGGGTTGATGTAGGCCCGCCCAGCTACGGACAGGACAACGGAATCGGCGCCCTCAGGCAGCGGCTTGACCACCGTCTGGCACAGTGAAGCCGCCTTCCGTAGAAGGAAGTCCGCCCGATCACCGTTGATCTCCTCGAGATCGAGGAAGAGGCCGAGCTCTTCGGCTGTCGGGGCAACGAACGCCATCTCGCCTCCTATGCGGGCAGGGCTTCCACAGCCTGGCACCAGGCGGCAAGGTCGACTGTCGGATCGAGTTCGGCAGAGCGGGCCTTGGCCCGCTTGCTGGCGAGCCGGTACTCGGCGGCCGACGTGAGCTTCCGCAGGACCGCTTCGTAGCCGTCGATGTCAGCCCGGTCAACGAAGATCCCGGCCTCGCCCAGCGACTCGCACAACCCCGGAGTGGGGTGTGCGACGACGGGAATGCCGGACGCCATCGCCTCACAGCCGGCCCGGCCCCACGACTCGTAGGACGACGGCATCAGCAGGACGCGGGTTCGGGCGTACACCTTGTCCCGCATGTCCTGGCCGTCGACGTGCTCGACGGTCTCGACGTTGGGCAGGTCCGGGAGGATCTGCTCGCCGTAGGCGCCGCGCACCGCGAGGAACTGCTGATCCGGCATACGTTCGGCGAGGGCCTTCAAAACCTTGCCGCCCTTCTCCGGATTGCAGTTGACCAGCGTGATGGCCTTGCCGGGCTTCGTTGCGTACTCGTCGGCGAACACCGGCGGGCGCACGATCAGCGACTTCTCGGGGCGGGTGGACTTCGGGTACTCGGCGAAGAACATCTCCGCCTCCCGCTCCATCCACAGGCTGTTGTAGACCGCCAGAGCAGTCCCGCCAGCGGCAGCGTCGCGGAAGGTCGGCTTGTGCGTGTTGTGGCAGACCACCACCAGCGGCTTGCCGTACCCGCGGGCCTGCGACGCGGTCGGCGGCACCGTCTCCAGATGCGCGAGAACCACATCCGCCCGCCGGACCGCCGTCGGATAGTCGAGCCGCGACTCCAGTGGGATCACCTGGATGCCGCGGTACTCGTACTCCTTGTGGGCCTGCCCGTAGCGGGACAGCCACACCTGCACGTCATGCCCACGCTCCACCAGGGGGCGCAGCATCGACACGAGCATGTGCTCGGCCCCCGCATTGTGCTCTGGCGGAAAGGCGTGCACCCTGGCGACGATCTTCAGCGGCTTGGCCGTCCCGCCCGGCGCGGAAGCCGGGACGGCCCTGCTCACGAGCCGCTCGGCGTGCCGGTGTACTTCACGAACGCATCCGCGTCGCCCTGCACGTAGCCGTAGAACGCCTCGGCCAGCAGGAGCACCAGGTTCTCCTGGAACGCGGAGTGCACGCCGCCGTCCTCGTCGATGTACGTGGCCTCCTTGGAGATCCGCACCGTGATGTCCGTGCCCACGCCGAACGCCGACTGGGACCAGTCGCCGCCGATCGCGCGCAGCCCCGTGTCGGTCGACGCGGACTGCCGGCGCTGCTTGCCCGACACGCTGCGCGAGTAGGCGAGCGGCTCGCCGATCAGCGTGCCCGCCGCCGCCATGTCAGTGCCCGGCGTCTGCGTGTCCACCAGGATCGGACGGCCCGTCGTGTCCGTCGCCAGGAGAAGCTTCGGCTTGAGGCGGTGGTCGGCGACGGTGCCGGTGTAGTCCCAGTCGTCGTCGATGACCTCTTCCATGCCGGTCACCAGGTCTGCCCAGATGCCGCCGGTCCCCTGCGAAGCGGTGCCCAGCGCCACCGAGTTGGTGGTCATGGCCAGGTAGTCGTCGAACGGGCCAGCCGCGCCCTTCATCGTCTTGCCGTGGATCGCCGCGTGATCGAAGGCCCGCGCGAACGCCGTCGGCAGATCGGACTGGAGCTGCGTCCACAGGCCGCCCGCGTTGGTCATGACGACCTCTTCAGCGACCGGGATGAGGACGGCCAGCTTCTTGGCGGTCATCTGCTTGACGTCGACGCCACCGCTGGACAGCGGCTTCTTCGCGGCCTGGCCGACCCAGTCGGCGGTGGGCACGTCCATCGGGATCGGCACCGACGTCGTCGCGTCGATCGCCAGCGGTGCACGCCGCGCCAGCGTCATGATCGCGGACTGCTCGACCGACTTTTCGAAGATCGGCGCCGTGATCGTGCGCGGCAGAAGCGACGCATTGACATCGGACAGCTTGATCGGGGGCGTAGCCACCATGATTTCCTGCTTTCAGCGGCTACTGCAGCCGCGCTTTTATGAACCCCGCGAACTCGTCGGCAGGGTCGAGGGACCGTTGCTTGTTGGCGCCGGACGCCTGAGTGCGATCCGGTGCCGGACGCCGCGGGCCCTCCTGGGGCTGGGGCTTCGCCCAGTGCGGCTTGCGCTCCAAAAGCGCCTGGAGGTCGGCCTCAATAGCCGCCTCGTCGATGTCGCCATCGCCGTCGATGTACGAGTCGAGATCCAGCGCGCCGACTGCGTCTTCCGGGTCCGCGAACCCGACCGTGGCCAGCGCCTGCACCTGGGAGCGCACCAGCCGCTGACGCGTCTTGGTGACCTGCTCCTGCACCTGCGCCAGCTGGTCGTTGAGCCGCTCGGACTCTGACTTGTCGGCGTCTTTGATGCGCTGCAGCTCGGCCAGGAGAGGCTCGGCCTTCTTCAGGCGGTCGCGGAGGTTCTTGGCTTCGCTGTTCTTCTTGCGCAGCTCCGCCTCGTACTTGGCCTTGTCGAACGGCTTCTCCTCGACCTCGGCGTCCGCCTCCGGGGCGTCCTCCGCGGTCTCAGTGGTGCCGTTGTCCTCGGTCGCCGTCTCCTCGACGGTCTCCTCGGCGCCGGACTCCTGCTGCTCAGTGCTCTGCTCGTTCTCTTCAGGCATGACGAATCGGCCCTCCAGGGGCTGTGGAAATGAGAAAGGCCGCCACCAGGGCGACCTCGTTGAACGGACGAGCGCGGCCGTCAGCCGTGCTCGGCTATCGCCCGCCGGAACCGGCGGAGCTGATCGCCCGGATAGGGGGCCGCGAACTCGCGGTACAAGCGATCCCACTCCCGGGCATGCGTAGAAAGCTCGAAGCGCTGGCCGCGGAAGACGGGAATGACACCGCAGTTGCAGCCGTCGTGAGCTCGGAAGCCCGCCGTGTCCTGCTTGTAGACCATTCCGCGGCTGGAAAGCATCCGGCAGAAGGCGCAGGCGCCCAGAGCTGCCGCTCGGGCGTACCCAGCCGCCATCCGGTCCTGCCGGACAGCTTCCTGGACGGTCCCTCGGCCTTGGTCGGTCACCAGCTTCTGCGCGACCGCTTCAGCCTTCTTCTCGGCCGCCTCCAGGCGCACGTCCAGCGGCTGCAGTTGAGCTTCGGTCGTCGACGGATCGTCCGGGTCGCGGGGCCACAGATCCTTCGTCGCCCACCGCAGACTGTTGTTGACCTTCTCGTCCGGAGGCGCATCCAACAGCGGCACCGTGAACCGGCCCGTCACCCGAGCGGCGACCCGCTCGGCGTCGTAGAAGTCGGCCGCCGCCGTGGCCGAGGCGTTGCCGTACTGCGCCACCAGGGCGCGCACCGCCTCAATCCAGTCCGGCACCGTGCCTTCCAGATCCTGCGGGCGGATCAGACGACGCAGCGTCCGCATGTCCCGGACCAGGAACCGCGTCAGTCCACGTTGAACCCGCCGCTGCCGGTTCGCGCCCGCATCGTCATCCGAGACCAGCGTCGCCATCGACGACCTCCGGGGACTGGCCCTCGTCCTCGAGGGCGCCAAGGGCAGCCAGACGGTCGAGGACTGCCCGGCCATCGGCGCGACGGCGATCGGCTGTCACGCGCTGCCGCTGCCCCTCCGTCAACCCCGCCATCTCCAGCGTGACGTCCGATTCGGCGGGGAGGATCCCGGCCTGGACGAGCTTCACCGTGGCGTCCGCCTGCGCGGCCACCGTCGGCGTCGCCGGGTTGCGCCACACCGTCTCGATACGGCGCGTCTTCTCCGGCGGTTCACCGTCCCGCACCCACAGGGCAAGACGCATCGCGTCCTGCCAGGCCCGGCCGAAGCGGCGGATGCGGCGCTCGGAGCGCTTGACCAGCTTCGCCTCGGTCGACCGGATGGCGTCCGCGGAGGCGGGGTTGTCGGTGGTGTAGCCGAGCATGTGCGGAGGCAGTCCGAACTGACTGGACATGATCCGCGCATACAGGTCAACAATCTTCGTCTGCCCGGACGGATCGTGCGCCGAGAACTGACCGACGTCCGGCACGTTGCCGTCCTCGTCCCGCTCAAGGGCGAGAACCCGGCCGATGTACGTCTCCCAGGCGCTCTTGGCGTTGCCCTCCGCGTCCTGGAACGCCGACTCGGACGCGCCGAGGATGTACCGCTGCGGGGCTCCGAAGAACTCGGCCGCGACCTCGATACCCATCAGACGTCGGCATGCGGCATCCGTGATCGACATGACGTCGGGGGTGATCTCAGACTTCCCCACCCGGTCCGCAGTCCGCTGCCGGTTCGCCAGCCGTACCACCGGCACGACGCCCAGGTTGTGCTGGTCGCGTTCGACGACTTCCCAGCCACCGGACTCCGAGGGCAGGCATGTCACCGTCTGGTCAGGCAGGTACAAGACCAGCATCCGCTCGTCCGGGCCCGACTCTATGAACGAATCAGCCGCGCACTCGCGGAGCGCCGCCGTACCCATGCGCAGGCGGGCGTCCCACATCAGCGTCATATCCAGCGGCGACTCGACGGTGATCAGCGGCGGGTAGCCCTCGTCCCCCGAACCGACCGCCAAGTACTCGCGCCCGTACACCAGCGAATCCAGGTGAGCCAGACTCGACTCGTCGAACAAATCGTTGGCGTCGGCGATCTCCTCCAGGTCCGAGGAGTCCGCACCGTCAGCCCAGCGGAACGCCTCCAAGTCAAGGCGCTCCTCCAGCGATTCGACCCCGACACGCGGCCAGCCGATCACCGTATGCAGACCCTTGAGCTGCGGAGGAATCGAGATCCCGAGGTCACGGATCAGCTGTTCGCCGTTGAAATAGGCGTCCCGCAGCAACAGGGCGTGCCGGTCGCGCAGCATGTCCGCCCGCAACAGGTTGATCAAGGCAAGTTCGTCATCTGACAGGTACACCAGCGGCAGTTCAGGGATCGAGAGGGTCACCGCAGCACCACCACCCGTCCCGACTTGCCAGCCTTCTTACGGCCGAGACCCTTGGCCATCGCGTCAACGCGGCACTGCCAGGCCAGGACGGCCGCGATGGCGGCATCGATCTTTCTAGGGCTGTCCGGGTGTTCCTTCATAATCTGGATGCCGCTCCGGGACTCGCGGCGCCGAGAGTTGAGGATGTGCCTCGTCAGCACGCTCGACCCGTCGTGCGACAGCTCGCCGTCGACGACACTCGACCTGAACTTCTCCAAGGCGCGAACGATCTGCACGGACCGGCCGCCGGTCATCCACCACTCGATCGGATGCTGGGTCGACGACTTCACCTTCAGCCGGCGCCCGAACTTGGCCTCCCAAGCAGCGATATGCGACTCCCACTTCGCGGGGTCCGCATACATGCCGACCACCCGGTAGTCCCGGAATGCATCCTCAACCGCGGCCAACACTTCGACCGTGGGTACCTGCCAGTCCGCACCGAACGGGCCGTCCGGCTGCTCCCAGCAGCCGAGAAGGAACAGGTGCCCGTCCGATACTCGACAGCCCACCAGCGCCGTAGCGTCCGTCACTCCATGCGAGCGGCGGCGCGAACCGTCGAATCCGAGGACGATCTCGTCCTGGTCCGCGACCACCTTCTCAACGGCCGCCACCCCACCCCATTCGGGCTGACTGATCCATCCGTCCGTTGCGTGGGTGACCTGGTTGAGGTAGTACCGACGGGCGTCCTGCGGGTCGGTGTCCGGGTCCCAGTACTCCGCGAGCAGGCGACGCAGGTTCACCCAGCCGCCGTTCCTGTCAGCCGAGTCCCCGTAAGCCACGGCCAGACCGTCCATCAAGGACCGCTCGTTGGCCGGGTCGGTCTCAGCCGGTGCCTCGCGATGGTCGAACAGGAGCCCTTCGTCGAGCTTCAGCTTGCCTTCCTGCTGCTTCGTCCACGCCTCGAACGACCGCTCGGCCACCGACCCTTCGCCAGGAATGAACGCGTTCGGCGTCTCGACCGAGCAGCCGTTCACCTTGCCGAGGTTGCGGCGGATCGTGGCAGCCAGCTTCCGACCACCGTTGGAAGGAATCCACGACTCCGTCTGGTCCATCGCCGAGAACACGGGGCGAAACCCCTCCCGGCTCGTACCTGAGCTGGTCACGAACTCGACGCGGCCTCGCGGGACGTTGACGAAGGTCTCCATCGGCTCGATGTCGTAGGCATCCAGCACCGGCCCGCCCCGCGCCATCTCCAGCAGGGGATCCCACGTGTTCGCAGTCTGGTCCTCCGAGACGGCGACGATCTGAACCTTGGCCTTGAAGCCCAAGGTCGTCCACGGCCGTCCGACAGGCTCTCCATCCGCGTCCCAGCCGTCCGGGACTACGTCAGCCAACGCCTCAGCGAGACACAGCGCTGCAACGATCGGGGACTTGCCCCACCCCTTCGGGCGAGAGAGGACGGCTCGCCTTATCCGACGCCCGTTACGAAGCGCACGACCGCCGATGGCAGGTCCCGTGAAGCGCGGGTCGATGGCGTACAACTGCAAGACGAACATCGCCTGCTCGTCCGTGAACTCCAACGGCTCGCCGGCCGCGGGCCCGTCGGGGACGATCAGATTCTCAGCGATCCATCCGAGAACCTGATAGCCCAGCGTCGGAATCTCTCCGGCATATGTGGGTCCGCGCCACGGCATCGGATCACCCCCCGGAAGTTTCGCCCCCCTGGCCGGGCTTGATGACCCGCAGCTTCGCGTACCGCGCCTTTGCGACCTCGGCACCTGACGAGCCCTGCCCGCCGTCTGCGCCGTCGGCCTCGGCGAACGCCATCCGAAGCCTCGCCCGGTCCTCCATCGTGGCGCCGTGCTTGGCCACCCGGAGGCGCAGTTCGGGAGCCACTGAGAGGTCGCCACGCCAGAGGCGAGCGTGGATCAGAGCGGTGTCCAACAGGAAGTCCCAGTCGGTCGACCCGAAATGCTCGGCCTGCGGCGAGTCGATCCACATCTGCCACCACTCACGCGTGCGCTCCGGCCAGACAAACTCGACGAGGTCGCCGTCCTGCTCGATGCGAAAGTCCGGCAGCACGGGAGGCTCGGCACGCTCAAAGCGAAGGATCGTCTGCGGCTGCCCCTCCTTGTTGCGGCGCGCCCGACGAGAAGGGTCCTTCGGTGCTGGCCCAACACCGCCCATCCAGGCCACCCCCAAAATCCCCAGACCCGTACAGAAGGACAGCGCGTATACGGTCCCGATCCGCATAATCGCAGGTCAGGCCTATCCCCCCAGGTCAGAGGCGTGATCATTGTGTCGGTCACATCCGAGATCGCTTGGATCAGTCAGAGATCACTCCGAGGTCATCCAGGCGGTCGCGTTGACCATGAAATCCCCTAAGGCCTCAGTTACTCAAGCCAGTTGGTCTCACGAATCGATCTTTACTCTTGATCTTCTTCGACTTCATCATTGATCAACTCGACGATCAACAACTGATCACTCTGACGCGATCAACATCGCATCACCATGCAGTGCATGCATGCCTCACCCCGACCGCTGCCCTGCCCGTGCCCTGCCCGCCTGCCCCGGTACGAGGCGGACATAGGGGCGGCGGCACCGCCTGCCCTACCCCTCGGGGTAGCCCTGCTCCCTGCCGTCGAGGGAGTGGTGGACCAGCAGCCATGCCGTCGACCCGTCCTCTCGGGTGACTGGCCTGACCTCAGGTCCGCACACGCAGTCGGGCTCGACCGTGCTGGTGTCGTGGCTGACTAGGTCACGCAGTGGCGTGACGTGCAGTGTGGAGCTCACCGTCGCCGACCGACGTTGCGTCGGTCGCCTGGCCAGACTCCTGTGCGTTCGAAGTGGAGCCTCGCGCAGTAGGCCTTGGCTCTGGGTCCGAGGTACTTCGCCAGCTGCTTGGAGCATCGCGTGTGATCACCCCGCGTGTTCCAGCGGATCTTTGCTGAGCCTGCTCCGGTCGACCAGTAGGTCTTGAGCTGGGCTGCGTTCCCTCGCCGGCTGCGGTTTCCTCGTCCCTTGCTCGCCACGTGGATCACTCCTCGTTTGGCGCGGGCTTCTGGTCTTCGGGCTCCGGGCCTTCGTCTACCCGTTCGACGCGTAGGACTTGCGCGGCGGGGATGGCGAGCACGACGTGGGTTCCTCCGGTGAGGTCGTGTTCTCCGAAGGGGGTGTGGTCTTTGAAGATGACCCAGCCGTCGGTGAACTGGAGGGTGAGTTTCGGGTCTTCGATGAGGGTGTCGTCGCCACGCCGTTCGGCGTGGATGATCAGGTATGCGGGCATGGTTCGGTCTCGCTGTCGACGCGGTACACGTCGTGGCCGCTGTCAGGTTCGAGGCCGAGGATGGTGGCGAGCTGAGCGTGCCCCTGCGTTGTCGGGGTGAGCTTGAGGTCGAGGGGCCGCTTGAGGAAGACGTACTTCTTGGCAGCGCTCCAGAGGATCTCGTTCATGGCGGCGTCGAGTGGGTCGGTGCCGTGCGGGACGCGGACGTAGGTGGAGATCATGAGGTCACCTCATACCTGGATGGGGTTCGGGCGGTCGTTTCCGTCCGGGCCTGGGGTTGGCGCGCTGCGCTTCGTTCCCCTCGCGACTGCTTTTTCGATCATGGCAGGGTCCGCAAACTCCCTGAAGATCCGCAGGTCCGTTGAGGTCCGCCTTCGCCACGATGTGATCGCAGTGGGTCGACGGCCTCAGGCCGCAGAGAACGCACGTCTTGTCGCGCTCCAAGATCCGCGCTCGAATCCTCGCCCATCCGGACGGCAGCCTCGCCTTGCGCCCACTGTTCTGCCATCCGCCGCTCATGTCGGCCGGTACCAAATCGTCCAGCGTCGGCTTCCGTCGCGCGCAGTGGCGTGCTTCTGCACGTCGGCGAGGTGGAGGCGGGAGGCCCGACTGCTGTATGACCACGCGAAGTTCGAGTTCGCTGCCCAGATGACGAGCCAGCGGGGTGTCCACCGGCGGGATTCCATGAGGTATTCCACGTCGGGCCAGTCGCTGTTGCTTCTGCTGCTGAGGGTGCGGGCGACGCCGTGGCGATGTAGCCAGCGGGGCAGGGAGTTCCAGGAGGATGTCATCGCTACTCCTCGGGGCTGCGTTCGGTGTCGCTGGCGAGTGCCCAGCCTGCGAACCCGGTCCGTTGCCCGGCCGGTGCGGTGGCTGCCGCGACTCCGAGGAGTCGGACCGCCGCTGCTTCGGCGTGGGCGAGGGGGTCGTCGTCGCTGCCGTGGATCTCAACGGAGACTTCGCGGATGCCGTCGGACAGCTTGACGGTCACGTCAGGCATCGGCGGCGTAGTCGTGGGGTACCGGCCTTGGGCTCGTGTCTCGCCTGGGGCGCTTCGTGCCGCCGACCGCCTCGACGATGCGCCAGAGCGTCTCGTTGGTTCCTGCGGCCCAGTCCTGAACGTCAGCCTTGAAGGCTGCGTCGGTACCGAACTCCACCCCGTTGGCGGGGATGTCGATGGTTCGGTCGGTGCAGAGAACCCCTCGTGCGCCGATCTTGTTGGCGAGATCGTCCCAGTACGCGGTCAGTGCCGCATGTTCTTCGAGGGAGTCGGCAGTCCACTGATCGATAACGAGCAGGAACGGTGTCTCGCTGACGTCGCCGACGTGGACCATGGGGAGTTCGAGGATCTGGATGCGGGCCATCAGCCGTCCACCGCCTCGTCCCGCACGGGCCCCTCCTCAGTGTCGGCACGACGGCCGCCGCGCGGTACGGCCTGCAAGTGCCTGGCCCGCGCGAGGTTGGCGTCCGTGGATCCGAAGGGCCGGAACAGGTCGCATTCTCCGCAGCGCCCGTAGTTGCCGCTATCCAGGACGGGTAGTGCACACACGCAGGTCGAATGGGCCCGCCTGATCGAAGAGCAGTCCGCGTGGAACAGGCCTCGTTCCCCCTGCCACCAGCGGGCGCGCGGCCCGTCCCACTGGTGGGAGTGGTTGACCGCGTCGCCCTTCACGGATCGCCCGCCGCACCAGGCGCAGCGGGTGAGGAGCCGCCGCCGGAGTTGTTGAAGTGGACTGACCTGGATTTTCCAGTGGTGGACGTGCCACTGCCAGCGTGTGCCGCGACAGGTGGTGTCGTCGTAGCCGGACGGGTCCCGGTGCCACACGGTGATCAGACAGGGCCAGTAGAGACCGCGTCCGGCGACCACCCAGAAGGCGCCGTTGAACTGCCAGCGAGTCCCGGTCCGAGCGGAGTGCTCGGTCTTCCACCTGTCCGGCTTCGGCCAGGGGCGGCGGATCTCGAACGCGACGGTGAGCGGGTCATGCATCAGCCGTCCACCGCCTCGTAAGTGGCGGCGAAGATGCCGGGCTTGACCGGGTACAACTCTCCTTGAACACCTCGCACGATCCAGTCGTCCGGAGAAACGTACATGTCGCCTTCGAGGGTCTTAATCTTCAGGTACCAGTAATCCTCGCTGCGGAACTCCGGTACTACGACACCCTCGCGGGCCGCGTCTTGCAGCCACTGCGGGACCTCGCCTCTGATCTCCCACGGATTGTCGGCGTACTCGGCGAGACCGTACTGAACGGCGTCGATCTCGACGGGCTTCTTGCGGTAGCGGGCCATGGCGCGGGCTCCTGTGGGGTGGTCGGTTACTTCCGGCGGGGCCCGCGTAGCGCTTCGGGCCCGTCGCTGGTGGTGATGGGAACGATCAAGCGGGCGCGTTCGCGGAGTCTCCGCTTCTGCGCCGGGGTCGGCTCGGGTGGCTGCGGTCGGTCGAGTCCGGCGAGGATCTCGTCGGTCAGCCCGTGGGCGTGGGCGAGGTCGAGGAGTTCGGGGCAGTCGTTGATGTTGTCGGTGAGCGGCTCACAGTCGTCCTGAACCCATTCGCTGCGGCAGCCGTCGCAGGCTGTGGCGAACGTCCGGCTGGTTGCCGCAGTCGGGTCGACTCGGCGCCGGGCGAGGATGCGGCGGTCCGCCTCGCAGCGACGCAGGACGGTCTCCGGTGAGCCTGACCGCTGGTAGTGCTGGGCGATCCGATCGTCAGTGACGTCGAAGTAGACGAACTCGTCCAGGGCGTCACGCGCGCCAGCTTCGGCACGGTCGACTTGCTGGGTGATCCAGGCGTGGAGATCCATGGCGCGGGCTCCGGAGGGTCAGCTTCCTGGTGGCGTGTAGGCGACGAGGTCGGTCGCGTCGGCTCTCGCGATGGCGACGAGCCCGTCCGAAGAGCGGAACTCAACCCAGCGGCCTACGGGTTCGATCCAGTCGGCGTTGACGGTCTGGGCGCTGCCGTCGCTGAAAGTGATGGTCCACGTTCCGCCGGGTTCGAGGCGGGCTTCCTTGAGTAACTCGGCCATTGGCGCGGGCCTTCCGGTGTGGGGTGGTCAGTGTTCGTGGATGCGCATGACGAGCCCGCCGCCCCAGGTGCTGATGTCGGTGTCGGTGCCGTCGCAGTCCTTGATGAGGCACACCGGGCGGGCCGTCTGTATGTGCTTCTTGCGCGCGCGATCACCGATGCCGAGTTCGCGTTCGAGGCGGTCGATGAGGGCGTAGTCGGGTGCGGGCATGCCGTCATCTCCCTGCGAGTGCACGGCGGATGCCCTCTTCCAGCTCGATCTTGGGCTGGTACACGTCGAGCATCCGCTTCGGATCACACACCCGGTGATGCACGCCTTGCGGCGCGGTCGCGAGGTGCTTCAGCTCGGGCTGGTATCCGGCTTCGGCGGTGACGAGCTCGGCGAGTTCGTCGAAGGATGTGGCCCGGCCCCAGCCGACGTTGATCGGCCCGGCCGCGTCCTGGTCGACGGCCGCAAGCGTGGCGCCGACGAGGTCGTCTATGTGTATCCAGTCCCGCGTCGAGCTGCCGTCGCCCCAGATCTCGAACGGGTCCTGCCGCTCGCGGGCCCGGCGGATGAACGCGGGGAAGGGATAGCAGTCCGCCTGATCTTCGCCATAGCCCGACATCGGCCGCAGGATGTGAACGCGGCAGCCTTCAGCCTCGGCATACTTCGCGAGCTGCTCACCCGCCAGCTTCGCCATCCCGTAGGTGGCGTCGGGGCGCCCGGGCTGCTTGTAGTCGATGTCCGTCTCGACGAGCCGGCGGACCGGGCCGCGCTGCTGCAACGCGACCGGATACGCCGCACTGCTGGAGAAGTACACGGCGCGCGGCGTGCCGGTACGGATGAGCCACCGGAAGTACCAGCTGTCCAGCGCGAGGTTGGTGGCGACTCCGAGCGGCGATCCGTCGATGCTGGCCCGGCCGCCGACGACCGCCGCCGCGTGGATCGCGAGGTCCCAGCGCCGGTCGTCCTTGCGGAAGAAGTCGAGGGCATCGCCACCGTGGGCGAGCGGGGTGGCGTTGAGGTCGATTCCGAGGACCCTGTCGCCCCGGTCGAGCAGCGCCTGATGCAGGTGACGGCCTACGAAGCCGGAAGCGCCAGAGAGGAGGACCCGCATGTCGCCTCCTCAGCAGTCGGGGGTGGGCCAGTGCCACGTCTGGTCAGCGGCGCGGGCGTCGTCTCGCTTGACGGCGCCGTCGATCTGCCAGCCGTTGGGGTCGAAGATGACGAGGTCGACGTAGGAATCTGGCTTTCCGGGCTCGATCACGTTCGTGACGATGGCGGCTCGGCACGGCCCTGGACGCCACGAGTTGTCGCCGTACACCTCGCCGCGGCTGACGTAGTGAACGATGGCGCCGACGCTTGGGGGTGGATGGTTCACGCGCAGACCCACATGCCGAAGCAGTAGGGGGACCAGGCGCCGCGCATGTCGAGGATGTTGGTGACCTGCACCGTCCATCCGGCGGCGGTGAGCATCTGCTCAACGTCGGCGCGGGACCACGCCCAGTAGTGCTCGATGTTGGCGTCGCCCCAGTTGTCGACCGGGGTCGTGAGCACCAGATGCCGGGCTTTCCCGCGGATCAGCTTCAGCACCGCGTCCGGGTCGTCGAGGTGTTCGATGCTCTCCGAGCAGACGTACAGGTCGACGTCGGGGAGGCCGTGAATGGTGTCCTCGATGGCGCCCTGGATGTCGTAGCCGGGCGCGTAGTCGCCGAGGATCGTCGTCTCCGCACCGACGGCCCGCGCGATGGCGGCGTCCCCGCAGGACAGGTCGGCAACCGACTGCACGTTCTCGACGCCCTTGGCGAGCGCGATCGTGGCGTCCACGCGGACGTGGTGGTCGCGCCACCGGGTGTGATCATGGGGCTGCGGGTAGATCTCCGCAAGCTGCTCGGTCGTGTGCGCGGGCCGGAGACGCTGGCGGGTCACAGGAGCGCCCTCAGCTTGTCGAGGTCGGCTTCGAGGCCGCCGTTGTCCCGGTAGTCGTAGTAGGCGGCGCCGTCGGCTCCGACCTGCTCGGGGCTGTTGCACTCCTCGTAGCCCGCATCGACGACCGCCTTGCCGTTCGCCGGATGCATGTGCTCGATGACCAGGTCGTCGAGGTAGGTGATGCGACCGAGACCGCGGCCCCACTCCAGCCACACCAGGTCGAGGCACAGGTGGACCAGCACGGGCGGGCTGAAGTAGCCCAGCGTCGTGACGATGTCTGACGTCATGGCGACGGCAGTCGGCATCTGCTCACCCATGAGCAGGTCATTGCCGTAGACGAGACCGGGACCGCCGCCGGAGAGGCACTCGCGGAACCGGGCGTCCCAGCCTTCCGAGCGCGGCCGATGGTCGTCGCCAAGGAAGGCGAGGAATCGGTAGGCGCCGGCGTTCTTCACTGCGGCCTGGTTCAACGTCCCGCAGAGCCGCTTGCGCGCCCAGAACACGAACCTGACCCGGCCGTCGTCGGCATACGTCTTGGCGTGCGCCTTGTACGCGGCGAGCTCGGGGTCGTCTTTGTCGACGCAGAACAACACGTCGGCGGTGGCGCCGGTGTCGTCCCAGGCTTGCATGATCTCCGGCACGGCCTGGGGCCTGCCGCGGGTGGGGATGATGACGAGGAGATCGTCGGCCATGGCGCGGGCTCCTAGTAGACGGTGAGAGTGCCGGTGCGATGGATGGGGGTTTCGGAGCCACCCGCGAACTTGATCCACACCTTGTAGTCGGCCGGTTCGAGGGTGACGCTGCCACCGTTGGGGCCAACAAGGACGCGGGCGTGAGGGGCGAGCCATTCGCCGGTGAGCCAGTCGCCGGGTTCGGGGCTGACGTCGGTGGCGAGGAACGCGAACTGTGGCGGGACGGCCGGATTGATGGTGGCGCCGCCCGCCTTCGCCACGACGGTGACCTTCACGTACTCGGTGGAGATCGCGGCTAGATCCATGGCGCGCTCACCGTCCATCCGCCCTGCGGCCTGCCGAGAAGAGGCGTGAGGTCATCGCGGGCTGCGGCGTCGGTCTGTGCACCGAGGGTGGCGCTGGCGGTCAAGTCGGCGCCGAGGACGGCTACCTGTGTGACGGAAGCGTCGAGGCTGCTCCCGGCTTCAAGGCTGGCGCCGAGGACCGCTGACGGAGTGAGAGCGGACCCGAGAGCACCGTCGGCGGTGAGGGTGGCCGACATGAAGTGCACAGCCGCCGAGCTTGCCGCCGTGTTGAAGTTGTCCCACTCGGAGTAGTTCGTGCTGCCGCTGTTGCGCCACGAGTACATCTCAACCGCGACCGCGTTGACGCTGCTGGTGACCCAGGCGGGGGTGGAGATGGAGCGCCGGTTCGTCCAGGAGGACCCGTCGGTGGAGGTATCCCAGAACAGTGTTCCGCCGGTCTCGCGGATGCGGAGCCAGGCGTGGGTGACGGCGCTGTAGGTGAGGGAGACCGCAGAGCCGTCGGTGTAGCCGACGTTGTTCTCGAAGCGGATCGTGTTCGCCACCGTGTTGATGTTGATGGCGATCGACGTTCCGGCAGTCGCCTGAATGATGTTGAACGTGGTCTGGGCTTCCGTCGAAGCGCCGTTCGCCGCCGCAGCCAACGGCAACTGGACGAAGGCACTACTGCCCGCCAGCGTCCAGTCCTTCGCGGTCTGATAGCCGGCGAACACCCCTGCCACGCACGGGACCCGGGCCTTACCGCCGGTCTCGCTGACGCCGCCGTAGCTGTTGCCCCAGTCGGGCCCGATGGCGTTGTCGTTGAAGTTGTCCTGGAGAGTTCCGATCAGGGCCACGACCGCCCCCGATCACGCCAGCGCGAAGGTCAAGGTGCCTGCCGGGAATCTGCACTCATCCCCGGAGGCGAGGGTGCGGCTGGCAGCGAGGGTCCCGTACCACCAGCGCACCGGGCTGCCCGCAGAGTCCCAGATTTCGACGCCGACGATCGTCCCGGCGGGCATGCCGGTCCAGACGATGTCCGCGCTGTTGGAGGTTGCGCCGCTGGAGGCGGCTCCGACCGCCAAGTTCTTGCGGACGTAGGACCCGCCGGTGACCTCGGTGCCCGCCGCAGAGTCGGATCCGTTCGCGGTAACGAGGGCTACCTTCAGCGGCAACGTGGGCGCGGTCGTCGCCGTCCCCATGATCCAGTCGAGGGTCCGGTTCTCGGCCGTATTTGAAAGGTTGTCACTTATGACAATCACCGCCTTTTCGGCCGGTTATCGAATAAAATGCAGGCATGTGCTCAATAGCCGATTGCGCAAACCCAATTCACGTCCAGTCGCGCGGATGGTGTCGAGCTCACTATCTGCGCTGGCATCGTTTCGGCGACCCTTTGGCGTCAGCGCCACGGAGAAGTGAGCGAGACCGCTACTTCGACAAAGTCGACCGACTTGGCCCTGACGACTGTTGGCCGTGGACGGGCGCCTACACGCGAGGTGACCGTGGGGCGTTCCGCTGGCAGGGGAAGACGCGCATAGCAACTCGTGTGGGCTGGGAGGTCTGGAATGGATTCCCGCCCGGCGATCTTCATGTTTGCCACACATGCGATCACGGATGGTGCCACAACCCACGCCACTGGTTCCTGGGAACTCATCAGGACAACATGACCGACCTGAAGGAGAAGAATCTCCCGCGCGGTCGACCGGTGGCAACGACACCAGAGATCGACACTCAAATAGAAGCGGCCCTCAAGACGGGAGAGAGCCACCTGAGCATCGCCCGGCGTCTCGGAATAGGGCGATCAATAGTCGACCGGCAGGCGCGGGGCGAACGAAACTTCGTAAGAGCCGCCGCCCCGCAGCGAACCCCTCCCGCCGCCGCCTCCTAGGTGACGCCGAGGTGTCCGGACTTACGGGTGATGTTCTCGGCGCCCGGGGGATCGACGGACACCCAGACGCTGTAATCGCCGCGGGTGAGCGCGAGTTCGCTGCCGGGGCCGATGAGTAGCCGGGCTTCGCCTGCATTCCATTCGGCGGTCTTCCACTCCGTGCCGCTGGGGTTGTCGCGGTGCGCGACAGCTGCGATCTTCACCGGGGCTCCGGTGAGGTCGACACCAGCCGGGGCGGTGACGGGAACGTGCAGGTACTCGGTGCTGGTGGCGGGGATCAGCACGGGGCGGCCACCTCCCAGTCCGAGTCATCCGGGGCGCCCGCGCTGTAGTCGTCGCCGTGCGGCGTCCCGGGCTGCCAGGGGCTGGCAGTGATGCCGCTGGTGTAGGTGTCGCCGTGCGGCTCGCCGGACTTCCAGGGGCTGTACGGGGCGCCGACGACGATGTCCCGGTCGGTGGGCGGCGGAACGCTGGAGCCGAAGGCGAGCGCAGCGTCCGCCTCCGTGGCCGGATTGATCGGCCGCGCCTTGCGAACGGCCAGCAGCCCGGATGCTTCCGCAGCCCCCGCTGCGCTGAGGGCGGTCCGCTTCGCCCGCCGCAGCGCCATCGCGAACTCGGTACTGGCCGCGATGCCGAAGCGCGGTGCCGTCGAGACGGGGCGTGCGGCGTCCGCCTCAACAGCCGTACCGAGGGCCGCCATCTTGCCCGCAGCGAGCGGGATGCTCGCCGCAGTCTCGACGGCGCCACTGATGGCCTTCGTCTTGCTGCGACCCAGCGGGTGCGCGGTCCCGACCTCGACGGCCGCGGCGATGGAGTCGGCAGCAGTGAGCGGCAGGGCCTGCGCCGACTCCGTGGCGATGCCGATCGGGCGCGCCCTGCGGGCACCCAGCGGCTGAGCCGTGTCGACGACGGCCGCAGGTGCGAGCGCCCGCCGCTTGGCCGAGGTGAGAGTCTGGGCGACTTCCACCACGTCCGCCGCGCCAACGGCACGGGCCTTGCCCGCCGTCAGTCCGACAGCGGCATCCAGGCCGTCGGCGGGCGAGAGTGCCGCGGTCTTGCTCGAGCCGAGGGGCAGGGCCGTGCCGGTCTCGCCGGCAGAACCCAGGGGTACGTCGCGTGCACCGCCGAGCGGCTGAGCCACCTCGTCGGCCGTAACGGCCGACAGCGGCAGGGCCTTGACCCGGCCGACAGGCTGAGCCGCCTCGACACCCGACGCCTGACCGAGGGAGCCGGTCTTGACGGCGAGCAGCGGCTGCGAAGCCTCCGCGCCGAGCGGGGACGGCAGCACCTTGCTCTTGGCGGCCCCGATCGGCAGAGCTGCCGTCTCTTCGACCGCAGTCCCGAGCGTGCGGCTCCGGGTCTGGCCCAGCGCCTGCGCGGCCTCCTGCCCGACAGCAGGCGACAGCTGCCGCGTCTTGACGGCGCCGAACGCCTGGCCGACTGTCGACTCGGCCGTCAACTGCAAGGGCTTGGTCTTGACTCGGCCGATGGGCTGCGCGGCCTCGTCCTCGAAGGACTGGCCGAGGGATCGGCTCCGCCCCAGCTGCCGAGCGGTGCCCTCCTCGGCTGCCAACGCCAGAAGGCGCGCCCGGCCAGCTGCGAGCTGGACGGCTGTATCCGTCTCGCCCGTAGTGCCGACCGCGGTCGTCTTGCTCTTGCCGAGCGCCCGCGCGTCCTCGCCGCTCTGAGCGGTGGGGACAGGTGCGGTCTTGGTCGACTGGAGAGGCTGCGCTGCGTCGGCGGACTGCGCCACGCCGAGGGGCAGCCGCTTCGTCTTGCCGAGACCCAGCGACGTTTCCGTGGCGGTCGACGGGCCGACGGTCTTGCTCTTACGGCGGGTCAACGCCTGAGTGGCACCGCTCTCCGCGCCGAGCCCGACCGTCTTGGCCTTGCGTACCGCGAGGGCCTGGGCGCTGCCCGTCTCGCTGGCGAGGCCCGGAGTCTTTGTCTTGCGGGCGCCGAGCTGCTGGGCGCCGTCGGACTCCCCCGCTGTCCCGACCGCGATGACGATCGCGGGGGCGACGTTGACGTTGTCGAACTCGGCGAAGTCGTCGGTGCCGTCGGAGCGGTGGGCGATGAGCTGGAACTCGAGGTTGTTGTCGCTCGTCCAGGCCGGGCTGGCCAGGGAGCGGCGGTTCGTCCAGGTCGCACCGTCGGGGCTGGTGTCCCAGTAGGTGGTGCCGCCCGTCTCGCGGATCCGCAACCAGGCGTGATCGGTGGCCGAGTAGGCGATGGCGACTTCGCCGCCGTCGACGAACCCGACACGGCTGAACATCGTGAGCTCGCCGGTCGTCAGCCGGTGCTCGAACCCGATATCCGTACCGGCCACAGCGGACTTGATGAGGATCTGCGACCAGGCCTCGGTCGTCGCGCCACCCGCTGCGGGCGGGTAGGAGCGCAGGAACACCGACGAGTCGGTGAGCGTGTAGTCGAGGGCCGAGCTGAAGGCGCTGTATCCGGTGGCGCAGGCGACGCGTGCCCGGCCGCCGGTCTCGGAGTAGGTGCCGAAACTGTTGGGCCACAGGACCGTGTCGACGGTGCCGTCGTTGAAGTCGTCGACCAGCGAGGCGAGCGGGGTGCCGGGGCTGGTGACGGCCTGCGCCGTGTCGGTCTCTGCGGCGATCGAGAGCGTCTGGGTCTTGCGGCGGGCGAGGCTCTGCGCGGTGCCGAGCGCGGAGGCCACACCGAGGTCGCGCCGCTTGGCCATGCCCAACGCCTGCGCGGTGCCGGTCTCGGCCGCGAGGGTGAGCGCCTGGCTGACGCTGCTGGCCTTCTTGACGCGGCGCGGCCGTCCAGGCCCCCAGCCGATACCGGGACCGTCTTCAGTGGCCGCACCGGTCCCGCCCGTGAGGGTCTTGGTGTTGCCGCTGTAGTCGGCGGTCTCCGCCCGGGTCAACGGATACCAGGCGGCCAGGTTGGCGGTGCGCCGCGGGCGGTGGGCGAGGGCCTCGTTCTCCAGCTCGGCCTGCGCGAGCGCCGCCGTCCAGACCTTGACGGCGGTGACAGCCCCGTTCAACCACTCGGTGCCCCACGCGGATTCGCCGATGCGGAGGGTCGCGATGTTGTGGGTGGCTTGCAGGCCGGTGAGGGCTGCGGTGGCGACGGTGGTGTCGGCCAGGGCCCGCGAGTACATGGTGCCCGTGGTGCCGTTGATCGAGAATCCGAACCAGTACCAGGTACCGACGGTCAGCGCCCGCCCGGTGCCCGCGAAGTTCCCGAGGGGCTCTTCATAGATCCCCATGGTGGTGCCGTTGACGGCGGTCTGGATGAACAGCGCGTCGCCGGTGCCGCTGTCGAGGCTGATGGCCGTGGAGAACGCATTCCGGTCCGTGGTGATCTTCACCCAGCAGCTGGCGGAGATCGCGGCCTGCGAGCCGAGGGTGAGCGAGGTGGTGTAGTCCTGGCCGTCCGCTGCAAACCTGACGGCCATGATCGGTCCCCTACGTGTCCGAGTACGTCAGCCTCGCCTGAAGGAGCCACGCATCGTTGGCCATGGTGTCGTTGGCATGCGCACCGAGCCGGGAGATCTTCACCCAGACCAGGTCGCCGGCGGCGACGCTGTCGAGGTTGGAGATGGCCACGGTGGCGAGCATGACGCGCTTGCCGGTCGTGCCCAGGTGCGTGTCGTCGACGGTCAGTGCCGTCGCGAAAGCCTTCGTCGTGACATCCTGGCTGTCGGTGTCCGCGGTAATGGCCGCGATGGCGACCTCCCAGCGGACCACGCCGCTGGTGGCGTTCTCCGCCTGCCACAGCAGGTCGCAGGTGATGTTCCCGGAGCCGTAGCCGAAGCTGTCGAGCTTCCAGTACGCCGTCTCCGTACCGGCCGCGTCATACCGCAAGCCGCTCACGGGAAAGTTCGTGCCGTTGAACTTGTCGTACTGCGGGAACGCGCTGCCGAGGAACACGGCCTGCTCGGGGTCGAGGTCGAGTCGGACGTTGGCCATGTCAGCCGTCCTCCTCCGCCCGGAGCCGGTTCGCCCGGCGCATCGCCACGTAGCAGAACAGCAAGGTCTTCACGGCGAGGCTTGCGGCTCCGCGAAACGGCTGCGGGAGCGCGCTGTTGAACGAAGCCTGGTTGGCGTCGATCCAGTCGTCTGTCGCGGCTACTGCCGCGGCGAGATCCGGCTTGGTGATCCCGGCGAACGACAGGCTGGAGTCCCGCATCAGCTGGGCGAGAGTGCGTGCTCGTCCTGTCGCGTCGAGCGGCATGATCAGGCCGCCGACGTCGCGCGGAAGAGATCCGTGACCGTTGCCGAGACGTCCGAGCCGTCTGGGGTCAGCGTGAAGTCGTGCTTCGTCAGCGGCACGATGTCGGCGTCGGTGCCGCCGGTGGTGTCGGGGTCGTAGCAGATGACGATCGCGGAGATCGCGTTGCCGGTGGCGGCGGTCCATGAGATGTCCGCTGCGTCGACGGCTACCCGGTCGTTGGTGTCGTCGACGGTGACGGTGACACCGGTCAGGGTCTTGCGGCCCATGGTGGTCTGCTCGTTGGAGGCGCCGGCGAGGAGCGCGCCGAGGTCGTCGTAGTCGCGCATGACGGAGTCGGCGACGATGCCGGATGTTTCGATGGGGACGGCGATGAGGGCGTCGTTGGTGGCGGGGAGCGCAGCGAGGCTAGCGATCTTCCCGAGGGCCACATTGAAGACGATGTTGGCCATTTTGATCTTCCTCTCGGGGGTCAGCCCCAGGTCCAGCCCTTGACGTAAGCGATGTCCATCTGCGCGGACGAATTCGGCGCGGCCCGGTCCCCGTTGAGCGCAGCCTCGTTCTGGATGATCCAGCTCATCGGCTTGCTGGGGACGCTGCTCTTGGAGCGGCCGATCAGCTTCCCGTCGAGGTAGAAGCTGACCTCGCCGGGCTTCCAATCGATCCGCGAGGTGTGCCAGTCGGACCACCGCTTGCCGGTGTCGAACGCGGCCTGGCGCCCGCAGTTGGAGGGGTGCGCGAAGGCCGCGATGGTCTCGGCCCACTCCAACTCGGGAAAATCGATCTCGGAGCAGCCGTCATTCACGACGGGCCACAGCAGGTGCGCGCTCTTGTAGCCGACCGCGACCTTGGACACCCGGAAGCGTTCCTCGTACCGGCCGTAGCGCTGGTTCATGAGCTTCTTCGGCACGACGGCTGCCGAATGCACCGGTCCGCTACTGCCGCGCCACATGCGGATGTGCATCTGCCCGCCCGATACCCACACCGTGGACGCCGGATCGTAGACGCCACCGACCGGATACGAGCGCTGGGTGGCGGTGTCGGGCCAGCCCTTCGGGTACGCCCACCAGTTGGTCCGCACCGCGCCGGTGAGGCCGCCGCAGTACGCGGTCGGCGTGTCGGCGTGGTGATCGCAGTCGGTGAAGCGGCCCTTCGCCACGGTGGTGTTGAAGGCGTCGGAGAAGCGCAGCTTCCACGTCGGTCCAGCCTCGGTGGTGGGTGCGGCGACGCTGGCGAGGAGCAGTCCGGCAGCGATGCCGACCGTGGTGAGTGCGCGCCGCATCGCCGCCACCTCCGTGATGGGTGTCCCGCCGCCCGGCATGGGTGAAGTAGGTGGCGGGACGGAGGGCGGATGAGCAACCGGGCCGCGCCGTCTGGGGGTTGCGTGTCCGCCCGGCCCCCACGGCCGGGCGGACAGCAAGGGGCCGAGCGCTGGGGGTGCGCTACAAGGCCCGCCCTGCGTCGACCACCGCGCAGGGGGCTTCAGGCGGCCATTGCGGCCGGGCTGTCGATGTGGGGCGGCGTTGCGCCGGGCTCGACGAGCTTCAGCGTGTCCTTGTCGCGGACCGCTTCGGGAATCTCGTCAATGTCGTACAGCACGCCGTTCTTACGTCTTGACGAGTCAGGGTGGCGGGTGAGGCGGCCTTCGCAGGCCCATCGCCGGATGGTCGCTGCGGGATGCCCTGCGACGTGAGCGGCGAGATCGATGGGGATAAGCAGGCCGGGCATTCAGTCACCCCCAGGACACACAAAAGGGCCGCCCGGTGAGGACGGCCCTTCAGACAGCTAGATCGACTGAAGCACACCATAAGCTCGCCCTGGTCACGGACGCAACCCATGGCGCTGAAGATGTCAAGGGGCGTGCAGTGACGGCATCTCAGGAATCGTGTTGGCGAGCCAGTCGCCGGGCTTGGTGGTGAAGTGCGGGGCCGCGCTGGTCTCCCACCATGACCGCACCGCGACCGTGCTCACGGTTTCACTGGTGCGCTTGTCGACGTACTCGACGGAGCGCTCCCCTGTGCGCCGCACCGCGACACGCCCGCGCTTGCAGCCGTCGGGGTAGTCGTTCCAGTTCACTCCGGCTTCCGTGAAGAGGAGTTCCTGCATGCCTGCACTGCTCACGCCGTGGAGGCGCTTGTGGGAGAAGTGGGCCTGGGCGGCCATGCTGATCGAGTTGCGGACGGCGTCGCGTTGCCGCCACAGGAAGTAGTTCGCGACTTCGACGGGGTCGCTGATGGTGAAGGCGCGGGCGTCGAAGAGGGCCCGTTTGCCGGGGCGGCGTTCGTTGAGGACAGCGGTGGCCAGCGAGGCGGACACGGACAGGAGCTTCGCGACGACGCCGTCGAACCAGGGCTGGGTCTGGATGCTGGCGAAGTCGGTGACGAGGATGCTGATCTCGTCGGACTGCGAGTAGGCGAAGGCAGCGCCGCTGATCTCAACGCAGAGGGCTTCGGCGACAGCGTCCATGTCGGCCATGAAGGTCTCATCGAAAGGCTTCACGGCGCCGCGCAGGTAGGAGTGGAAGGCCCGTCCGTCCAGACGGAGCAGCGTGTACGTGCGCCGCGGGAGCACGGCACGATAGGTGGCCTCGTACCGCTTCATGCGGTCGCCGAGGGTCGTGTGGTCCGTCACGGCGCCCACTCCTCCCCCTTGTGATCCGGATGCCCGGCGAACGGCTGGGCGAGAAGGCGGAGGGTTCTGCACGGGTACTCGACACGGTTCTCTGCGTCGCCGTAAACCTTCCAAGACTCGCTCGCGCACTGAACCGTGAAGGTGTGCCACGGGCGTCGGCTGTGCTCTGGGATCTCTTCGGGGGGATGCATCTCCACGAGTGCGAGCTTCGCGTCGAGGTCGGCGATGACGTCGGCCGGGTCGTTGGCAGCGATGTGGTCCGCACTCTCGGTGTAGTCCACGACTTCATCGGTGGGATGCGCGGCGTAGACGCTGCCGCCGTCGCTATGCCAGGGGCCCGGCTTCGCTGCCAGGGCGAGTGCCCGCCGCTCTGCGTACCGGGTCCGCAGGAAGTTGGCGATCTCGCTCACCACTGCACCTGATCGATCTCTTCTTCGGAGAGTGGCGTAGCAAGCCGAGTGGCCGCGTCCGAGACCAGGCTCTCCATGTAAGCAAGCCGCGCGTTCGCCCGTCTCAGGTCCGCCCGCGTCTGCCCCAACTCTTTCAGCGTCTCCTCGCACTTCGCCTTGAGGGCTTCGTCTGCTTGCGCCCTGCGGACGCTCCGGATCTCCAGCATCGTTTCAGCGGACAGGCCGCAGTAGGGGCAGGGTCCACCTTCCTGGAAGGCTTGCAGAACGGATGAAGTATGCGAGTCGCAGCCGAAGCACGTCATCTTGTCGCTCACGCCGCCACCCCTGCCGCTTCCGCGAGTACCTGCTCTTGCGCGACCCGGAGTTGCCGCCACTCCCCCAGGGTCTCCCACCGGCTGCCGCAGTTCCCGCACCGGACACGGTGTGAAGCGGCGGACGCGGTGAGCTGCTCCCGGCAGAGCCCGTCGTCGAGCTGGACGGGGCAGAGTCCGATCTGGACGCGGCCGGGCTTGCGTTCGTCGTTAACGATCGCCGTGCACTCCGCGTGCAACTTGCGGACCGCCTCGACGTCGTCGCCTACGGACTCGTAACCGCCGCACGCCCAAAGCAGATTGTCGGCGAGGAACTTCGCGAGCGGCGGGACAGCCTGGGCCGGGGAACCGCGCCACGGTGCGATGGTCCAGCCCAGCGCCTGCCGCCACGAGTCCTCGATCGCCGACAGCCGGGCCGCGACACCGCCGGGGCCGACGAGCGCGAGGACTTCCAGTCGGGGCGGGATCGGCGGCGTCTTCGAGCCGGAACCCCCGCCGCCTATTCGCCGCGCCCCCCGCATCAGCGACGCGGTCGTGTCCAGGTGCCGGAATAGGGCAGGGAGTTCGGTGAGGCGCTTCGCGGTGGCGTCCTCATCCGGTCGGCATACCCATCGGCCTGCCTCGCTGACCCAAAGCTGCCGTCCGCAGCCAGGCGTCACGCAGACGGGCCACTCGTATTCGTCCAGGGTGGTGGGGTGGTCGTGCACGGCAGGCTCCTCGCGGTGGTTCGGGAAGCAGGGTGACGGATGAGCCAATTGTGCACCAGCGGGTTGACACGGTAGACCGATGGCACAGTCGAGGGCGCGACGGGCGACTTCCGGAGATCCCCTCACACCACCCCACCCACCGCGCCACACTGCCCTCATGGCCGTCCGTTTCGGAGTGCAGGCAGACACGCAACGGGAGTGCCAGCAGGCGCTAGAACTCCTGTGCGGGCTGCTTGGGTTGGAGCCCGCCCTGCCGCCGCGGCAGGTCACGGACGACAGGTGGATGGCGCGGGCCGTGCCCGCACAGGAGAGCCCCGGACGGAGACGGCCGGGCTCAGACTTGGGTAGCCCGCCCTAGGTGACGACGAGCAGGACGACCCACATCACCGCGGCGAGCACGGGCAGGCCGTAGACGATCAACGGCAGGGCGCTCAACCCCGGCAGCCGGCAAGCCGCCTGCGTCTCCGCGAAATCCGGGAGCCGCTCGGCGGCCCTCCGCTGCAGAGCCCGGCAATAGCGCAGATGACGGTGCCCTACGTACAGCCAGATCACGGTCAACGCGATACCGAATGCGGCCATCACGCGCGCTGCCGCCTTGGTGTCTCCAGCCGTCACGGTCGTGCTGTAGGCGACAGCCAGCAGCGACTGTGCGACGAGGAACAGGTTGCCGCGCTGGAACAGCATCGTGTCTTCGTGAAGCCCGTGCTCCCACAAGCGGGCGTCTTCCGCTCGTCGGCGTTCGTCATCCCCTGTCGGCATGCGGCAGGCATGCCCCTCCGGGCTTCGAACAGTCGCGTCCGCTTACGCGCCGCCGAAGGCGCACGGTCAACGCGACGCCCCCTCCGCACTGCATGCGGAGGTCTCCTTCAGGGGGTGTTGTTGGTCTTAGCCCACACGCCGCGAGTCGACGAGCGGACGTTGCGCTGGTCCTGGTAGACGGTTCCCTCGTAGTGGTTGTGGATCTCGGCGGGCAGGGCCTGCTTGAGGCTCTTGACCAGGCCCCGGATGGAGAAGAACGCGATGGGCGGGGCGGCGCAGATGAGGCCGACGACGACCGGGTTGGCGTGACCGGAGTAGTGCAGGACTGCGGAGACCGCGGCGCCGAGGCAGAGGGAGAAGAACCCGCCCGCGATCATCATCACGCTGGCGTCCGTGGCCCTCTCGCTCATCGCGGGGCGGCCGGGCTGCTGGACGGGCGGGGCGTCGCCGATCTTCGGTACAGGGGTGTCGTCGCGGAAGCTGGTGGGGAGTTCATCGAGGGCGGCGATGAGGCGGCGGGCGGCTGCACGGTCGGCGTCGGTGGGCTCGGACTGTCCAGCCGCAGGTGCGGCGTGGATCGGGTGCCGCTCAGGCTGCGGACTGGACATGAGGGGTCTCCTAGTCGATGTTGCCGGTGCCGCAGCACACGGTGCAGCGGACTTTGGCGATGTCGTGGATGTGGGAGTCGAGCGGGATGTAGCCGTCGATGCAGACGGCGCACGGGTTGGTCGGCTCGGGCTTGTAGTCGGGGTCGGGCTCGTGGCCGCCCGTCTGGGCGTCCCAAGCGGCGGTGAGGGCCGCGGCCTTGGTGGCGGCGACCGCCTTGTCGGCGGTGCCGGTGACCGCGCCGACTACTTCCTTCGCCGCCTTCTTCACGGGGCGCGTCACGCTGCGGATCGCGGCCCGCTTCCGACGTCGCACGGCGGGTTTGGCGATCCGCCGCCAGTACACGCGGCTGGCCTGCTTCACGTCGTCGACGGTGATCTGCGGGTGCAGCGTCCCGGCGAGGACCGCACCGCCGACGGTGATCTCGAACGTGTCCTCGTCCGTGGCCTGTTGGCGGCCGGAGCTGGCGGCCTGGATCTGCTTCAGCGTCCCGAGGGTGACGAGGGGCTCCTGCCAGGAGTGGGACTGCCAGCAATTCGCCCACACCGGCAGCGCGTCGATGAACCCGGCGCCGTCGAAGGTGAAGGCCTCGGAGGCGCACTCGGGACATCGGTAGGGGTGTCCGTCGATCGTCATCTGCTCGATCTTGATGGTGAGCATCTTCCGGACTTTCCTCTCATTTCGATCGGACAAGAAGCGGACAAGGGACGGAAACCTGCAGGTGGGCTATCGGACAGGCATCGGACACGAGCGGACAGCCGCAGGGGTAAGCGGCCAGTCCTGTCCGATGCCTGTCCGATAGCTGACCTGGAGTTTTGTAGCGCGTGTCCGATGCCTGTCCGATGTCAGGCGCGGACATTTCGGGCCGCAGTAACGTCGGTGAGTAGATAGCCGAGCGTGCGCTGGCCGTCCGGTCCGATGACCTTCTTCACCTCGATGTCGACGCCGAGCCGTTGCAGTTCGTCCTTCAAGAGCTTCCCGACGCGAATCGACCAGCCGCGGTCTGCCTCACCGTCCTGCCGCCCATACTTGACCGAATCGGCGAGTGCCAGGGCCTCATAGATCTCGGCGTTGGTGGCGCAGTCTCGACCGGTGGAGCGGGCCACAATCTCAATCCGCTCAAGCAGCGTGGTCCGGACGATGCGCCCGTTTCCACGATCACCTCCGGCCGCCGACGACACTCCCGTCTGGGCCACGAGGTACTCCTCGATCGGGTCGCGCCACTGTCCGGGCAGCCGTCCCGCAGCCTTTCGCAGCTCGTAGCCGTCGGCGATGATCGGCGGTCGGTCGTCGTCCTCAACCAGACCAGAGCGGGCCGAGATCGTGCCCGTGTCGGGCGTGTCGAGCCAGCACCGGCCTCGCTGGCTGAGCGGGATCGTTGAGGCGTCGAAGCCCTGCCCGGCCATGCCGTCGCCCATGATCGTGTTGGATGCCTGCGGAGACTCCGTGTTCATCGCGGCCCGCACGACGAGGTTCTGCCGCAGCCGACCGCGCACCACGTCCACCTCGGGCACCTGCGTGGCAAGCACCAGGAGGACACCCAGGCCAGCGCCGACGGCGCCGATCTGGCAGAGGTTCTCAACGATCTCTTCGACGTATGGGCTGGTGCTCTTAGCGGTAAAGGTCGCAAGCTCATCGATCTCGATGACCTCGATGCCGCCGATCTCTTCGATCAGGTCCTCGGTGAGCTTGGACTTACCGCGGTCGTCGAGGAAGTCCGCACGCCGGTCGAGATCCTCCAGTACGGCCCGCGTGAACAGCAGTAGCCGCTCCGGGTTCTTCTTCACGAACGTGGCCAGCAGCGGGGCGAGAGCGTTGTGCTCACCAGACGCCTTGCCGTCAAAGAGCCGGACGTTGATCCGAGCGTCCTTCGCCACGGCCAGGTTCAGGTTGGCGAGCAGCATCCCCTTGCCGCTCCGGGTCCGTCCGCCGATCAGCATCATCAGGTCGCGCAGCAGCATGCGGATGACGTTGCCCCGCTTGCCGAAGAGGATCGGAGCACCGTCGTTCCACAGGTCGAGCGGGCCCTGGTGGCCGACGAGCGGGGAGCGTCGGACCACGCCGAACGGGTCTTCGCTGGCGACCCAGATCTGCAGCATTGTCTCGACACTGCCGACGCTGAGATCGATCCAGTCGGAGTGCACGCCGAGCGCGGCGGCGATCTGCTGCTTCTTGCCTACGGCGACGGAGGCGGGGATCCCGGACGGAGTGTGGATGGCGTAGGCGATGCCGGGTCCGTCGGTGTGCGGGATTCCGACACCGCGGATCTCTCCGGCCCGCTTATCCGGCACTGCGCCAGCCTCGACGAGAACACGGCGCATGGTGTCCTCGCCCAGGTGCGAGGTGCGGGTGGGCGCCGTGACCGGGAGGGTGGCGGGGTCTTCGGGCCGGCCGAAGTAGGCGCCGGTGAGGATGAAGGCGAGGGCCATCAGGAGCTGCACCCACAGTCCGCCCACCGTGGCGCCGACCGGAACGCCGATGGCGACGACCAGGCCGCTGATGCCGGTGCGGATCCAGTGCTTCTTCTTGTGCGCCTTGTACTCGGCACGGCGGACCTCGAGGACGGCGCGGGCTTTCGACTCCTCCGCAGCGCGGGCGCTGCCGCGCGGCATCTGCTTGGCCTGCTTGAGCATCAGCTTCGCGGTGGCGATCTGCTGCCGGTAGCCGTCGTGGTAGGCCTTCCACCAGCGCAGGCACAGGTTGCGGTAGCCGCGCACCGACCAGCCCAGGTAGTAGGGGCTGTGGGTGGCGTGGAACTGCATCCAGTCGAGCGTGTTGTCGCGGGCGTACACCGCCCACTGCCGCAGCTCCTTCGCGGACAGCATCCACGCGGGGCGCGGGCGCTTCTCCACCACCCACGCGGGCGGCTGCGGGATCGTCGCCGCCTCCGTCGCCGGGGCCTCGGGGACGAGCGTCAGCGTGGCGCGCTCATCGCTCATCGGGCTAGCCATGGCGGGTCCTCAGTCCTTCTTCTCGGCGCGGACTGCGTCGCGCAGTCGCAGGGCGTATTCGTTGCGGCAGCCGACGGCTTCGCGGACGTTGCGGGCGGACAGACGCTCGGTTCCGCCGAGCGCGTCGGCGAGCTTCCTGACGGCTTTCAAGTCCGCCTCGGCGAGGGGCTTCAGGGGCTCCGTGTCGGCCGTACTCCGAATGCGGCGCTTCCCTTTACCCCCAAGGGCTGTACGGGCCTTGGGGGCGCCGTCACGCGGACCGCCCGCCGGGGTACCCGATCCGGCCCCGGAAGGGCCTCCGTCTCCGCCCTCCGTGCCGAAGATGTCGGCCAACAGCAATTCGACGGCCAGGCGTTCGGGCGCCTGGTCCGCGTAGTCGAGCACCGCAGACACGTCAGCCTCGGCGTCAAGGCGGTCGGCAATGACGTTGGCGGTGACGTTGACGGGGGCGCCCTCGATGTCCCACCAGGCGCGGGCCCACGCATCCTCGGGCTTGAGGGTGCCGAAGGGTGCGGCCAGCAGCAGCTGCTGCTGGCGGGCGGCGACTCGCTTGAACGTCCTCGCGCGCCGCTTCTCGTGCCTGGAGCGCGCCTTCGTCTCTGCCTTCTTCTTCGGGTCTGACGCCGCTGCGGTGAGCGTGAGCACCCATTGGCGGACTTCGAAGAACAGCGGTCCGCCGAGCGTGACGGCGGCAAGCCCCAGACCGGCGGCACGGGCGTTGTCCGCGCTGATCCCGTGGTCGACGAGGGACAGCCCGTACTTGTAGTTGATGTTGGCGGCGAACCCGGCGGCCGACAGCGACAGTACCCGCAGCAGCCAGCGCACCCAGGGAGACAGCTTGCGGGCATCCGCATAGGCGACGCCGGCTGCCATCACCCAGGCGGCACCTTCGACGGCAGGCCCGATCGGGGCCAGCATCCAGTGGATGCCGATGAAGTGGAGGATCTGCGCGGGAAGGGACGCCAGCGCGGACAGGGTGACCAGGCCGAGGGTGCCTTTGCGGTACACGTTGCCGGGCGTGAGGGTCTTCTCCCGGCGGGCGGCGCGGGACTGCCTGCGGGCGATCCGGTCGCGTCGCCGCTGCGCCTTCTCCTCGCGGCGTTCCTTCTTCTCCTCCAGGCGTTCCTCGCGGCGCAGCTTGGACGCGAACTTGGTGTCCTCGCGCCGCTGCTGAGCCTCCTCACGCTTGTCTGCGCGGCGCTCTTCGAACCAGCTGCTGCTCACGGCGGATCAGTCCTTTCAGTGTTCAGTGGCGTGCGGGTGCGGCGGCAGGGCTGATGGCTTTGATCAGCGCGGCTGTGAGCTGCAGGAAGACGAGGAGTGCGACCGCCCCCAGGGCGTGCGCGGGCCGTTCCGGCATCCCCGCGGCCTGAAGGGCGACGATCGTGCTGTAGGCGGCGGCACCGGCGGGCGGATACGGGGCGAAGGCCCGGAGGGTGGGCATCACGCCTCCGGCTTCGGCATCGCCCGGCACGTCTCGGCGTGGGCGTTGGCCTCGTCGCGTGATTTGACAGGCGTGTTCTCGGCGTAACCCCAACCCAGCTCGCGATCCCGGCCGCCTGCGTCGCAGCCACGGCAGGCCCACTGAAAGCCTGTGCGGTCGAAGTCGTGGGCCGATCGGCCAGGGGTGGCGTACCGGTGCACCGTCCACGCCTTCTCGTAGAGCTCGACAGAGGCGCCACCCCGCGTGAGGAACCGCATCAGGACGTTCGGCTCGGTCTTGGCGGGTTCAGTGGTGGTCTCGGGCATGACAGTCTCCTTACGTCGGGTCAGGAACGGGGGAAGGGTCAGCAGCGACATCAGTGGTCTCCTCGGCTGCGTCGGGTGGTGGTCTTCCTCCAGCCGAGCGGCCCCGGAAGATCCATGGATGTGGTGCGCCGTCCGGTCGACGAGATCGTGTGGCGCGGTCCTCCCCGGCCGCCCAACGTGATCGACCAGCTGCGCCGGTTGATGTTGAGCTGGACGCCGGGGAGTATCCGGAAGCTCTTGCGGAACATGAGCGGCATCAGGTCTCCACCAGCGGCTCGGGCCGGAACACGACGGCGCCGCGCTCCCGGTCGGGGTAGTGCGGGCCTGCCGAATATCGGGCTCGCCGCCAGTAGGGGCGGCGCAGACGCCACACCTCCGGCGTGTAGTCGAACGCCATCCGCCAGCCGGGCTCGGTCGGCCACTCCAACTGGGCGGCGATCCGGACGGCGTCGGTCGGGTCGTCGGCGCGGACGTAGACGGTGAGAAGGCCGGACGGGCGGGTCGGCCACGTGACCGACCATCGGGGCTTACGCATGGGGCTTCCTCTCGGGTCAGGCGGTACGGGTGCGGGGGCGGCCTCGGTAGGCGGTGACGACCAGGACTCCGAGGACGGTGAGCAACACAGACGGCTGGGCGAGGAGTTCACCGATCCCGGCGAACATCAGGCCGAGAGTGCTGCCGATCACCGAGGCGATCGGCGGGCAGACGCCCACCAGGAGCAGGAAGGCCACCAGCAGCGGTACGGACAGTCGGGGCCGCATGGCGGCCTCCCTTCGTTCGGGCGTGATCAAGGCTTGTGGACTGGCGACGGTCTAGTCAGCGCCAGATGGACTGCCTGGGAACGATCATGTTTGGCGGGCAACCGCCGACGTGGCCTTCGCACGAGCAGGGCTTGTTAGCGGCGGCGCCGATCCCCAGGAAATTCGCCAGAAGCCCCGCCTCCTGCTGGTGCTTCTTGGAGCACGGCCAGCACACTCGGCACTCGCCGGGAGGAACATCCGCGTCCGGCATTGCAGGTCAGCTCCCCTTCTTGGTGCCGCCGTGCCACCACGAGACCTTGTCTGCGGCCTGGTTCGCCGCCGCGTTGAGCCGCTGGTACTCCGGCGTCTCGTGACGGATACCGGCCTTCTCCTCACGCCGCTGGTTCGCGTGCAGAGCGGCGTCGGCGGCCTTCAGCTCGGCGATCGCGGCCTTCTCCTCGGGTGACTTGCCGAACAGGCCCATGTCGAACTCCTCTTCGGTTGGTCGGTGTGGAAGTCGCTGATGCGGTTCCCCTCGACCGGGCCCGTGCGAGACGGGCCCGGCGGGCAGCCGGTCAGTTCTTGTCGCGCCCGAAGAAGCCCTGCCGGACCTCGGCGGCCTCATCGCGCCAGGCCTGGGCGGACTCGCCCGCTCCCATGCCTTCGGCGGTGGCGGCCATCCGCTTCGCGTCGGCGTACTCGCGGGCGGCTTCGCTGTAGCTCTGCTTGTCACCCATGACGGGCCCCTCTCAGATCGGTGGATGGAAGTGGTGCGCGCCCCGGGCCGCATTCGATACGACGCCCTCACGGCGAGATGCCGGGGCCTGTGTGCTGGCTCAGACGGGGTGGTTGGGCTTCCACGTCCCGGCCTTGGCCGCCGCCAGCTCGTCGAGGTACGAGTCGGTGGCGTCACGCATCGCTTCGGTCGTCGGCGAAGCCGCAGCCGCGAGCCCGTTCGCCGCACCGTGCGCCGACGCGATGTCCGCCTGGATGTCGGCGATCAGGTCGTCCTGGCCGATGCTTCCGGCCTTCATGTAGTGGCGTGCAGTCACAGTGATCTCCTTGGTGGAAGTGGTGGTCCGGACGGGGTGTCCGGCTCCCCTCACCGCCCGGCCGCCCGGGCAGCAAGGGCAGCCGTCAGCGCTGCACGACCGGCTTGCCGATGTCCCGGTGCGAGACAGTCACGGTGAAACCCCGGCGCCGCAGACGGCGGGCGAGCGTGTCGGCAACCACCACCGAGCGGTGCCTGCCACCCGCACACCCCGAGCCGACGACGATCCGGCCACCAGACGGGCCACGGCTGAACGCCTGCACCAGCCGGACACTCGCCCGCAACAGCGAACGGACACCGCGGGTACGCAGCACCGCACGCCGCACCAGACGGTCACGGCCCGTCAACTCCCGCAGGCCCGGATCGACATGCGGGTCACGGAACGCCCGCCGCAAATCCAGCACCACATCCGCGACAGGCGCATCAGCGTGCAGAAAACCGAAGCTGACGATCTCCACCGCGGGCATCAGGCAGCCGCCGGGTAGTCGAAGCCGTCGAGCTCGGCCAGCAGGTCCGGGTTGATGGCGCGGGCGAACGTGCGCAGCGACCGCATACGAGCCCGGTCATCGTCAGCACGGGCCGCCATCCAGTCGGCAACCAGCTGCTCCTCAACCGACAACGGCTTCGACACCTCGGCCGACGGGACGAGAGATGCAGCGACAGACAGGTGCGGAGACATGACGATCCCTTCGAGGATCAAGGAGTTGGTCCGCGGGCGGCGGGGAAGGAACACCCGCCACCGGCGGCGAACAGAGGCTGCGGGCAGGGCCGGGGGTCATCCCCGCCCGCAGCCGGTCTAGGGGTTTACGCGGCGGGCGGGTGCAGCGGCGCGCAACGGGCCGCCCAGTCCAGGTGCAACGGGCATGTGGTGCGCCGCCCGGCGGGCACCTGCCGCGCGTCCTCGGCGTGCAGGCGCTGCAACAGCCGATCCGACACATCCGCCGGCATACGAACCGGGGCGACCAGCGCGGTACTCACGACAGCTCCACACGGTGCAACGCGCCAGCTGCGGCCAGCAGGGCGCGGAGGGCGGCCAGGTCCGACAGGGCTTCGTCCAGCGACTCGACCTGCACCGGCGTCCGGTCACGGACATCGACGCGGGACAGGCGCTCGACCCTCGCCAGGCACTGCTCGAAACGGATGACCGCACGGTCCACCGGCGAGGCGGGCTGCGGGGCGCGGACCTGCATCGTCAAGTCGTGCGCGATGCGGTCGTTCACCGACAAGCCCGGCTGCGTGGGGGCGGGGCGCAGGGTCGGGGTACTCACTTCGCCACCTGCTCGGCGAGGCCGTTCCAGACGGTGAAGGCGTGAATTCCGCCGTGCATGCCCGACTCGGCGATGCGGACGATACGCAGCGGGCTGCCGTCACGATCAACGGTCGCCCACTCGTCGACGGCCACACCGTCAGCGCGCGCCTCGGCGATGTCACTCTCGATCTCCGCGACCGAACAGACACCCCAGAGGGAGCCGAAGCGGTCGAAGTTCACGACAACCTGCGGAGCGAACGCCAGCTCCAGACGACGCACGGCGCGGTCGGCGTAGAACGGCAGCGGGGCGGTGGGGTGATCGGCGCCCAGAGGCACCGGTACGATCTGGGTAGCCACAGGATCTCCTCGTTAGAACCTGGTGGTGAGGGCCGGCCCGCGGTGTAGGAGTCGCGGTGTCCGGCCCGTCTTCATTTGTGCATCGCCCGCGGACTGGGTCCGGTAGGAGTGGGCGACGATCACGATTCCAAGCGCTGCTTGGATTCGCTGATTTCGACAGTAGAGGCGTCTGCCATCGGCGTCAAGCGACTGCTTGAAGTGAGTTGAAATCACCCCTACTCTCACTTCATGACCGACTCCCTGGAACCCGCCCGCGTCACGCTGGTCGACGCCATCAACAAGATCAGCGACGACGTCGAGCGCTACCAGACCGTCAAGGACCTCGAACTGCGACTCGGCGACACCTTCAAAGAGATCAAGGCGAGGTCCGCCCGCAACCTGTACGAAGGGCGCACCTGGGAACAGGTCGGCGAACTGCTCGGAGTCACAGGCTCCCGAGCCGAACAGATCTCGCGTGGCGCGCGCTAGAACATGAACACTCATGCCGCCGAGTCAACGCCCCGCACGGGCGCGGTAGAACGACGCGACGACGACACGACAACGCCATAGCGAGCACCACCCGACACGGCGCGGACACCGACCCGCCGCCGGACCGTCAGACCCGAGCGCCGCGAGCACGGGAGCCCCATTGTGGAAATCGTAGACACCTGGACCGGGCGCTCGGCCTGCCTCCTACAGCAGGCCATGCGGCTCACCAACGAGGCATTCGCTGAACGCCTCGGCATCTCCGAGCGCACCATCAGCCGATGGCACGCACACCCGGATATGACGCACCGGACCGAGGTGCAACAGATCTTGGACCTGGCACACGAAAGAGCGGAGGAGACGGTGCAACGGCGATTCGCCCTCCTTCTGCGCCCACCCGCGCAACGCGTAGAAGCTCAGGCTCTACGAGTGGCGATCGCCATCGTGCTGCGGGGCGATGACGTGCTGCTCGTATGCCGACGTGGCGATGGCGAACTGCGCTGGCAGTTCCCGGCCGGCATGGTGAAGCCGGGCGCGGACCCGGCGACAGTCGCCGTGCAGGAAACCCATGGCGAGACCGGGGTTCACTGCACCATCCGCCAGGACTTGGGGGAGCGCCTCCACCCGAAGACGGGGGTGGTCGCCGCCTACTACCTGTGTGACTTCCTGGCAGGGGACGCCTCGAACAGGGATGCATTGGAGAACGTCGACGTCACCTGGGTCCCGCGTGCCGCGCTGACCCGCTTCATTCCGCAGGACCAGATCTATCCGCCGATCCTGAGCGCCTTGGAGGCGACCGTATGAGCGAGACGACTGACAAGCCCGGCATCTCCGCCGCGATCATCGTGTCCGAGGGTCGCGTCCTGATGGTGCGCCGCCGCGTGAAGGAAGGCGAACTGTCCTGGCAGTTCCCCGCCGGCGCGATCGAGGAGGGCGAGACGCCGGAGCAGGCGGCAGTGCGCGAGACGGCCGAGGAGACGGGGCTCACCGTGGAGGCGGTCAAGCTGATCGGCGATCGCGTGCACCCGAAGTCGGGGCGCTTCATGTCGTACACGGCCTGCTCCCCCCTGTCCGGCGAGGCGCACGTCGCGGACGACGAGGAGCTCAACGCGGTGGCCTGGGTCACCCACGCAGAGATCGGCGAGTACGTGCCCTACGGCCTATTCGAGCCGGTGCAGGAGTACCTCGACGGCGCGCTGCCTCACTGAACGTAGTGGGTTGCTTGTCACCAGCCGAGAACTGGCACAGCACTGCACGGGGGTGAATGAATGGGCACCCCGAACAACGATCGGCCCGGTGCGTGAACACCGGGCCGAATCGAACCAGCGAGCGTGAACTCGCTGATCATCAGATCCGTCTCGTCAAAGGGGACCTGCCATGCAGCGTACCGTCTCGACCTCGTTAGCACGATGCCGTATCACCTCGCGCGACGTCCTCACCACCCCGCTCCCCCAACTGCTGGCCGAGCTGGATGTGGAGGTGGCAACGTCGCGGATCACCGACCCGACATTCACGGGATATGTGGTCCGTGAAGGTGCCCACATCGTCCTGGCGTTGCCGCCGGAGCGTTCCGACTGGGAGCGCGACATGATCACGCGCCACCTACTGGGCGACGCACTCCACGTGCCGATGCCGGATCCGCCGGACGGGTATCAGATCACCGAGCTGGAGCCGGAGCTCCTGGCCGCACCCTAATCGCGAAAGGCCGCCCTCGTCGAAGCCCACCCGAGAAGAGAAGGCGAATGCTGATCATCCATCCAGCCGCGTCACCAGAGAACGCTGCGCAGGCGATCCTCAATGCAATGCAGGACGAACGCCTCAGCTTCCGGGCGCGCGGACTTCTTGGCCTGCTACTGAGCCACCCCGGGGAGAAGTGGGACCACTGCAATCTCAACTCTCTGGCCGCAGACATTTCCAAGCGACAGAAGGTCCTCACAGGAGCCGCATCAGGGCAGGGCGCACAGGCGATACGCAACACTCTCTGCGAGCTCGAAGAAGCTGGCTACCTGGTTCGCCGTCTGATCGGGAACGGCGTCAATCCCGAGTCGTGCATTGAGGTCATCGACACTCCAGGCATGTGGGACTCCATTCCGCCACCAGCGGATCGTGACCATGACTGCGACGTCTACGTGGTTGGTCAGTACGGCAACCCAGTCGTCAAGATCGGGACCACATCAAGCCTGCAACATCGGGTGAGGAGCTTGCAGTCGGGCTACCCATTGCGCCTTGAGGCGCTTTGGCGCACGCCCGGAGGGTGGGGGCTGGAGCGTTACCTGCATGACCACTTCGCCGACATTCGCCTTCAGGGGGAATGGTTCGACTTCGGCGATCGGGATCCCGTGGACGCGGTGGCCAAGGCTGCGAATGCGCGACGAGGCGGGCACACCTAGCCTGGCTTGCTCGCCGCTGCTCGCGCGCGAGGCGAGGTGGCCTGATCGCCAGCTGGCCGGCATGGGGCTTGCGCGCTACTTTCCGCGACCCGGCCCCCGCCCGATCTCCGGGCAGGGGCGCCATTCCCTACTCGTGGTCGGGCTGCCCGTTCCCTTCGCTACTGCCATCCGCCGCGGCTCGGTCGTCGATCACGATGGCGACGGGTTCGGCGCCTTGGCCTTGCTGCGGGTTTTCGACGATGGCCCGGACGGTGTCGGTGAGGCGACTGTGGAGGTGCGCGGCGATGGCGCGGGTGCCGGGCGTGTCTCCGGTCCGGCTCACGACGTCGAGGCTGGTGATGGCGGCTACGAGGCTTGGCCCGGATACGGCTGCGGTGACGGCCCCGTTCTGCATGGTGACGGCGCCGGGGACGTGGAAGTGCTGGTCGGGTCCGGCGTGCTTGACGAGGAACTCCCACGTGTCGCGGTGGGCTTGGAGGGTGGCTGCGGAGATGCCCGCCGCAGCACGGAGGATGGCCTCGTCCGCCGTGGCCGCTTCTGGTGTTGCCACCGCCGTGGGCTTGCCATCTTGGATAGGCATCGGCTCCGGGGCGGTTTCACGCTCCAGCGAGACCGGTTGGACAGCTGCCGTGCTCTTGGCTTGGCTGTCGAGCTGGCTGATGCCGCCGCGAATGGCGACGAGCTCGGTGCTGATGCGCGTGAGCGGGTCACCGATCGTGTCGTGGGTGCGGGTGAGCCCGTCGCGGATCACGGCCCGGTTTTCGGTGAGACCGGTGTTGATGGCGGCGGTGGCGTCCTGCCTGATCTGGTCGATGGCGAGCTGCTGGTCGGAGACCTGCTGTTTGAGTGCGGCGAGGTCGGCGCCGATCTGTCCGAGCTGGCCGATCGCCTGCCGTAGCAGTTCTGCATTGTCGTTGCCGAAGATCGCCATTGGCCCCCCTGTGGTCGTCGACTGACGTGGCCAGCGTGGGGCCCGGTTGAATTGGCGACAAGCGGGCAATCCGGCCATCGGGTGGCACGTACCCGGCGCACGTGCCGGAGCGCGCTACCGTCCGCCGGCTTCCCCGTTGTCTTCATTGTCCTGCAGCGTGCCGACCACCCCGGTCCCGCCGCACGCATCGCACTGAACGCTGGTCTCGTTCCCGTCGGCGTCCCGCACGGTGATGGTCCCGCCAACGCAGTTCCCGCAGGCTGGCACCTTGGCCTCCAGGAGCCGCTTCGACAGGTTGATCAGCCGGGTGTAGCGGTAGTCCTGCTCGAGGGCGGGGATGTGTTCGCGGTCGACCCAGGCCATGGCTGCTCCTTGCGTTCCCTGTCAGGGTCCCGCTGTCGACCGCGGGCAGCAAGGCGTCCCCGTCAGTGACACCGGCAGTCGCAGAGCCTGCCGGTGTACTTGTGGTTGATCCGACACCGCTGGTGCATACGCTGCGCCCACACGTTGAGCTCGCCGGCCCGGCCTGGGTGGGCGGTGGCGGCGTCGGTGAGGGCCTGGGCGGTCTCGCAGGCCGTGGACGTGTACGGCCGCACCCGGATCAACCCGAGGACGTCGTCGGGGAGCTGTTCGCGGGTGTCGCCGGGCGGGGGCGGGGTCCAGTCGGTCACGGGGGTCTCCTTGCGTCCACGCCAGGGTCCCGCTGTGGGGGTTGCGGTGCAACGGTGCGACTCGATCGCACTTTCAACCCTAGGCTTGACAGTCATTCAAGCCTAGGGTTGAATGGCGTTATGGACACCGCAGCAGCCGCCACCCAGGCCCACGTCACCACCGCCACCATCCGCACCTGGTGCCGCCATAACGTGATCGGCGCCATCAAGGTGGCCGGCCGCTGGATCATCGACACCGCATCCCTCGCCGCCCGCATCGCCATCGGCGCCATGCGCGCCAGGAAGCAGGCCCCCATGCCTCTCGACCTGACCGCGGCCTACACCACCGACCTCCCCGGCGAAGGCCCCGTCACCATCACCCCGGTCATCAAGCGTCGGAGCCGCAACGGCCAGAACCTGATCAGCGTCACCGGCATCGTCCCGCTGCTCGCCGAGAAGATCGACGCCATTGCCGACCTCGGTGCCCGCCTCCACGCCGTGACCGTCCTGAACCGCGTCACGATCGTCATCACCGACCTCACCGACGCCGATTGGGACGGCGACCCGCAGGCCCGCGAGTCCGGCCAGCTGCGCACCACCTACAGCGGCGAAATCCCCCAGATCACCGTCGACGACGTCCTCGACCTCGCCACCCAGCTGCGCACCCAGCTCGCCGCCTGAACATCACTGCGACCCACGGGACCCGACATGGCTCTGCATATCGACTGGACCGAGCACGACAACCTCAGCCCGCGCGAGGCCTACGACGCCGCCGGGAAAATCATCGACGAGGCGAAAACCGCAGTCGCCGCACGCCGCGACCGCATCGCCCACGACCTCCTGCAAGAGCACGGCGCCGAGGAAGCGGCCACCACCCTCGGCATCTCCAAGACCCGGGTCTACGGCCTGGCCGCCCGCTACCGCGACGCCCAGCCCGAGATCTTCGACAACTTCCCCGGCCGACAGATCGCCTCCTACGACCTCCTCGACGAGGTCATGGACCAGTACGGGCTCGGCAAGCGCGAGGCACACGAGGCCATCCACGCCTACCTGCAGCAGCTCGTCGACCTCGGAGAGGAGGGCCAGGTCGTCATCGCAGCTCGGCCCGCGCGCCCCGAGCTACTCAAGGACAACCCCCAAGACCTCGACGTGCGCTACTGGTACATCGTCCGCGCCGAGACGGTCGACGAAATCCGCGAAGCGCTGACTCTGCACTACGCGGCCGAGTAACCTCGTCCCACTGCTCCCCGCCAACGCGGGGATGATCCATTGTTAGTTGGCAACTCGCAGTGCTCCCCACCTCCGTGGGGGTGAACCAGTAGAAGAGAGACCAGCAGTCAGAAGGCTGGGCTTGCTCCCCGCCTCTGCGGGGCTAGAAGCACCCCGGTCTCACGGCCGGACACACGAAAGCCCCTGCACCGGAGATCCGGGCGGGGGCTTCGTAGTGCCGCCCGTCCCCCACCTCCGCCACTGTCGTTACCCCGGCATGGATCTCTCCGCCGACCTTCCGACCGCCGTGGACCCGCCGGCCCCGCTCCTGCCGCTGCTGACGCTCGGCGAGGCGCACACCGTGCTCGACGTGCTGGCCGCGGTGGCGTCCGGCGGCCAGGCGGACATCGAGGCGGCCGGGGTGCTGCTGTCGAACCTGGCCGCCCGGGTCCCGTCGCGGGAGGCCGAGGCCTTCGACGAAGAGCCGCTCAAGATTTCGAAGCGGGGCCAGGCGATCGCACGGGCTCTTGGGGATGCACCTCGGAGGCCACTACGGAATCCGGACGGCCGCTAGCAGACGGCGAGGCGGCAGATCACTCGCCGCCCTTCTCTAGATCCCAGCGCTTGTCGTCGGCGGCGCATTCGGCGACCGTCGGCCCGTCGTGGGCGCCGGAGCCCGCCGAGTTCCCCTGAGCCGCCTCCGGGGCCCCTAGAGGTCGCCCGGCGCCATCTCGGCCCTGCGGGACGCTCTCAGCGCCATCTGTGGCCGCCTGCGGGGGTGTTGGGGTGGCGGTCACGGCTGCTCCTTGCGGTCGCGGCGGATGCGGTGGATGGCGACTCCGAGGGCGATGAAGCCGATCACCATCCAGGCGCAGACCAGCCAGACGGCGACGGTCAGGGCGGTGCTCATGCGTCGACCTCCAGGACGTATCCGGTGCGGCGGGGCTGTCCGTCGCGGGTGTTCGGGTTGGCATGCAGGGCGGTGACGAGGATCTGCCGGTATCGCTTCCCGGTGTCGGCGTCGATCACGTGGGCGCGGCTGTGTCCAGGCGTGAACGAGGAGATGCGGATGCGGGGCCCGCCGCGCGGGTCGCAGCTGCGGTAGATCTGGCCGGGCTGAATGGTGCTCATGCGGACTCCTGGCGGGTCTTGGGCGGGCAGAGTTCGATCTCGTGGGGGTGGATGAGGCCCCGGACGAGGCAGATGGCGATGGCGTGGGCGCGGTCGCGGGCGCCGAGCTGGTCGTAGGCGAGGCGGACGTGGGTCTTCACGGAGTCTTCGGAGATCCACAGCAGGCGGCCGATGTCGGCGTTGGAGTGGCCGTTGGCGGCGAGGCGCAGGACTTGCAGGCGACGGGGTGTGAGCAGGGCCCGGTCTGCGGGGAGGCCTCTCGGGGCGGGTCTGCTCACAGCCACTCCCCCGTGTTGACGTCCTGGACGCCCGCCCACTGCTCTTCGCTGACTCGTTGTCCGCGTATGTCGGCGGGTCGTGGGTCGGTGTCTTCGCCGATGAGTGGGCTGGTGTCGGAGGGGCCGCACGGCTCGACGACCCACGCGGCGGTCACGACGCGGCCTCGTTGATCGCGCGGGCGACGGCGAGGGTGGGGGCCACGACTTCGCTGCACGAGTCTGCGCCGTGCTCGCAGCACAGGAACCCGTCGTCCCAGTGCTTGCCCGCGAGCTCCATCAGCTCGCTGAGGGCGGGGCCGAACTGCGTGACCGCGGAGGGCCCCCACGGGGCGGTCGGTTCCTCCGCCGCCCAAGAGCGCAGCTTCTCGGCGGCGGCTCGGAGTTCGTCGGCGGGGCTGGTCACGTGATCCTCCTGGTGCGGTGGATGCGGCGCCAGGTGGCCTGTCCGCAGGTGAAGCACTTCCGACCGAGCAAGCCGCGCGTCAGAGGGGCGGAGGGTTCGTGCCGCCAGACGTGGCGGGCGAGGCGGCTGTGCGGAAGGCGGCGCAGGCAGTCAGCGTCGCTGCACCGTGACGCCGCCTCTTCCTCAAGAAGCTCGACGATCTGATCGGCAGCGGATAGACCTGCGATGGCAGCTATCCGGTCGCGGAGATTCGCGGTCACGGTGTCCTCCTGGTCGGTGGTTTCGGTACGGCCAGTCCGTCGCGTTTCGCCATCTGTGTGAGTGCGCGTTCGATGACGGCGGCGGGGACTTGGCCGGGGTAGCAGGTCGCGAGGATGCGGGCGGCCGTGTGGTTGACGTACTTGCGGGCGGCAGGCTTGGCGGGTCTGGCGGGTTTCGCGCGGCCGTCGGCGTCGAGGGTGAGACGCGGGCCGGTCATGAGGCGGCCTTCCGTGCGGCAATGCGGTTGGCGAGCCCCCAGAACATTCGGGCGAGCGCTGGCGGCTTGGTACGGGCCGCGGGGTCGGCCATGGCGTCCGGCGGCTCGATGGCGCGGCAGGCGTTGTCGGCAATACGGCGGGCCTCCTGGGTGGGCCATGCGGCGCGCGCGTCGACGGCTGCGGTGGTGGCGTCGAAGATGCAGGCGCGGGTGGTGACGCCTCCCTCGCGGGCCGCGACGACGGCGGTCTGTACATCGCGGAGCAGGCGGTCACTCTCGGGATCACGCATCGGTGTTCCTCCGGGTGCGGGGGTGGGGGGTGGTGGTGACCACCGCCCACAGGCGGTCAGTTGGCGGGGGTTTCGTATTCGAAGCTGATGACGATCTCGTCGTCGCCGACGTGGAAGCGCAGGGCGTCGCCGTACAGCGGCTTGTCGTCGGGGATCTCGTGGTGGTCGCGGTAGGCGCGTTCGGCGACCGCCCACGCCGCACTGATCTCCTGAGCCGGAGCGCCCCACGGATCTGCGGCGGGGACACGCCAGCGGCGGATCGTGCGGGTGACCGTCTCGGAGGTGAAGTCAGCCACGGGGTCCCTCCCCCGCCTGCGGGATGAGCACGTCGACGCCGCACACGTCGCAGCCGCCGCCGTACTCCAGGTCGTCCGCTTCGAGCGGGGTCAGGCCCGGCCGTCCGTCGCCGTGTGCGCGGCACAGGTAGGTGCGGGGGGTCGTGGGGTGGCGGTAGGCGACGACGTCGGGGCCGAACACCTCCGGCTCGGCGGGGCGGTGCGCCTCGTCGGCATCGTTAAGCCAGCTGGTCAGCTGAGGTCGGAGAGCTCGGGCCGTCGGGAGTTGCAGGATCAAGTCGCCGACGGGCGCGGTCTCGGAAAGGCTGACCGCTTTGTCGATCGGGATGGTGATCCGCCCGTCGTTGAGGGATCCGCCCTCAGCCTCGTTCCACAACAACAGCGCCGACGCCGACGCCTGCTGCGCCTCGTCGGCCATGCGGCGGAGCTCGGCGGCGGCGTCCTTGCGCCCGTTCGCGTAGGGCGAGTTGCGCGGCTCGTCCGGCCACTCGGTGAAGAAGCGCTCCATGTCCGCGTCGAGGTGGTCGGCGGCTTCCCGCAGCACGGCGGCCCGGTCGGCGGGCGCGGGGAGAACGGCCAGCACCGCGTCGGCGTCAGCCTCAGCGTCCGCTTGCCACCGGTACTCGCAGTCGGCGTAGCGGCGGCCGGGGTTCTGCCGCTCCCAGATGGCGGCGGCGATGCGGTCGCGAAGGTCCCGGTCGGCGGGTGCAGACGGCGCGGCGTGGTGCGGGCAGTCGCGGCCCCGCTCCCAGCCGCCGATGTCGGTCACGGTCTCGTGCGGCCCGCAGTAGCGCGGCGTTCCGTACTTGCGGGTCCACGGGCGGCAGGTACAGCCGTCGACGCCGAACTGCGGCTCGTCGGCGGGCGCGGACGGTGCGGCAAGGCGCCACCGCGTTCCAGCCTCATCGGCGTGGCTGCCCTGATGTCCGGGGCGCAGAACGCATTCAGTGGACTCGCCACCCAGGACCGGCGTCAGGACGTCACCGCAGCGCTCGGCGGGCGCAGACGGCGCGGCGGCGGGATCGTGTAGCCGCGCCTCCTCGGCCAGCCAGCCCGGCCAGCCGTCGGGGCCGTCCGCGAAGTGCGTCGTCATCTCGTTGGCTGGTTCGTCGCGCTTGCCGAAGCGTGTCCACCAGCCCGTCACGGACGCGGAGATGCGTGCGGGCTTGTCGTCTCGGGCGGCGCTGTAGACGAGTTCGATCAGGGTGGGGCTGATCCCGACGCCTGGGGCGTGGCTGCCGCTCATTTCGTCTTCGGTGAGGGTGGGGGCGCCGGTGATCCCGTAGCGGATCTTGTGGCAGTACGGCGTGCGGTCAGTCACGGTGCGTCTCCTCGGTGGTGGATGATGGCCGGACGGTCGCCGCCTGCCTCGAACAGGCGGCGATCGGCTTGCGGGGTGGTCACTCGTACATCCGCCCGCGAGCCTCGGCGTCGCGGCGGGCGCGGATCTCCAGCGCGGTGAGTCGCCGCATGCGGGCTCGACTGCGGTCGCTGGTCTCGAAAGTGGTGACGATCCAAATGCCGGGCTCGAGCGGACCGGTCTGCTTCTCGATCTCGACGGGGTCACCGACGCTCAACTCCTGGAGCATCACGTCGCCTCCCTCGAGTTCAATTCGGCTGGCGTCGATTACGGCGTAGCGGTCGGTGGTCATGTGGTGCTCCTTCGGGTCGGGTTGGGGATCACGGGGTGGGGTGGGTGGCCATGACGGCCTCGAGTTCAGCGGCCAGCCACGCCGCATGCTCGGCGCGCGTGTGCTCACCGGCCCGCCGCCACGCCCGCTTCGCCTGGGCGATCGCCTCTCGGCGCCAGGCCCGCCGGAACGGCCGGTCGTGCATTTCGCCGCAGGTCCAGGAGTCGCCGCAGCCGCAGCAGGTGATCGTCGGCCCGTAGTACGGGCCTCCGTCGAACCCGGCGAACCGGCGGCGCTGCTTGCAGGTCGGGCAGTTGAGGATCCGGCGGATCGGGAAGTGCGGCGGGCGGCAGATGATCGGGGTGGTCATGCCTGCACCGCCTCGGCCTTGGCGTGCGGCTCGATGTACGCGTGCCGGTAATGCGGGATCGGGTTCACGCCCGGCACGAAGCCGTAGTCGCGGCCTTCAAGCTCGGCGCCATCGGAGGCGCGATGGTAGAGCGTGTCCTCGTTCGGCCCGTCATCGGGCTCCTCGCCGGACAGTTCGATGCCTGCGGCGTACAGCTCGGACTCGGTCATGTCCTCGATCTGCATCCAGTGGCCTGCGGTGACGCGGTAGCCCTCGGGCTTGGTGACGTGCTCGAAGGCTGCGTCGAGCTGCTCCAGCAGGGCGACGAACCGCTCCTGCCACTCGGTCGGCATGGACTGGAGCAGGGTGCGGTTCTTCACGAGGTGATCGGCGTAGGTGAGTTCGAAGTACGCGTGGATCGGGCCGTCGGTCGGGTTGGTCATGTTCTGCTCCTTGATCGCGAGTTGGTCGGGGTGAGGGTCTTCGGTGGGCTGCATTTGTGCCTCGATTCGGCGAATGGTGGGGCCGCAGGCGGTCGTTGAGGGTCGATCCGGGCGCAGGGCCGAGGGGTGGGGGTCGAAGCCGTCAGGGAGTTAACTGGCCAGTAACCGGGCGAGGGGCCTCACGGAGGCACCGGATCGGCGGAGAGTCCCTGAGAGCCGCCAGAAGGCACCGGGCCAACCCGAGCGCCACCGAACACCCCAGAGGCGCCCTGGGGGCCCCTCAGCGACCGCGACGGGGCCCGGGAAGCGAGAACCGGGGCCTCCACCCGCGCCTCGACGAGATGCCACCCGGCACACCCCCCGCACTCCACCGGCACCACCACCCCCCACCCCCTCAGCCCCAACACCACCGCCATGGCATGCGCCAGAGCCTGCGAGGCGAACGGGCGGCCGGACGGGCAGGACGGCTGCGGGCGGCGTTCAACGCGCGGATGACGGGGCTGCCAGCGGGGCATCAGGCGGCCTGCCTGAATCCCTCGGACCGCCAGCGGTAGACGCTGCGCGGGGTAACACCGACGATGCGGGCGATCTCCACCGCGGGCACACGCCGTTCGGTGAGGCCGCGGGCGACCAGGACGCGCTCGAGGCGGGTCAGGTCTCCGGCGGGCCGCATCTCACGGACGATGAGCTCGACGTCGTACTCGTCGGCGGTCTTCCAACTCCGCCACTGCGTCTGGTGCCAGGTGCTCATGCGGCGGTTTCCTCGGCTTCCTGGTAGCGACGGGCGTGGACGGTGAAGCGGGCGCGGCCTTCGTCGTGGCACGGAACCTCGGGGGTGACCTGGCAGTCGGGGCAGCAGGCGACGGTCTGCGCCCACTCGGAGATCCGCTGCGGGTGCAGTTCGGCGGGGGTTCGGCGACCGGTACGGGTAGTGCAGGGGCGGTGAGCGGCCACCCCGCAGTGCGGGCAGGCGACAGAGCGGGCGGGGTGGGCCTTGGCGCGCATGAAGTGCCGCAGGCTGTCGGGCATCGGGGCGCCGGCGTGTTTCATCGGGCTGCTCCTTCGCGGTGGTAGCTGCACATGACGCCCGCCAGGGGCAGCAGGGGGCCCAGGCGCGGCCAGCGGGTGAAGCGAGTGGCGCAGCCGCAGCAGGTGTAGATCCGCCACGACTTGGGGCGCTCCATGTCGACCGCGATGGCGTGGCACTCGGGGCAGCGGTGGGGCTTGTCGAAGTTCCAGCGGACGGGTTTCATCGGGTCTCCTCTGGCGGGCAGTTGCCGCAGTCGCAGGGCTGGTCGGGTCGGTGTTCGGTGTTGCGGTAGTGCCGGACGGCCGCGTCCCAGACGTGCTTCGGGATCGACCACTCCGGCGGCGGGCCGGGCGGCGACGTACCCGGCGGCCAGGCGCCGGGCCGATGTCCGGGAGGCTTCGGCGGAGGTGGCTTCCTCGGCGGTTCGCGGCGGGCACGGCCGATCGCGATCTGCGCCCGCATCAACGCCCGGAGCTCGCTGCCGCCCTCACGGCGGACGGCGTTGATGTCGGCGGGCTGGATGCCGTCGTCGTCAGGGATCCGGGCGTCGCTCACGAGACGGCACCTCGGTTGTGGTCGGCGATCAGTGCTGCAGCGGCTTGGAGGAGCTGCTGCTCTTCGGGGCGGGCCACAGCAAGTGCGGTCCGCCATTCCCAGACCAGCGACTCGGCGGGGTGCACTCCGGGCTGCCGGGCGGCATGGGCGAGCTGGTTAAGGGCCTGCAAGCCACGTCGCATGGCCACTCCGGTGTGGCGGGTGCAGCCTGGGCAGAGCGGCATGCCGTCACGGTCGGCGAGGTGGATCAAGTCGGGGATGGCGGCTTCCCCGCATCGGTGGCATTCGGTGGCGCGGGCCGTGATGCGGACGGCCGCGCGCACCGGTTCGAACGGCCCGCGATAGTCGGCGGGTTCGCTGCGAGTTGCGATGACGATGAGCTGGTTCATCACGCGACCCCGAGCCGGCGGTCGTTGCCGCCGATGACGACGACGGTGGTCGTCTGCGCGAGCCGGGAGGTGATGCGTTCGCCGAGCTGGTCGACGAGGTCGGGCCCGTTGGGGTTGGTGACGGGCAGGTTGCTGGTGATGATCAGCGGGCGGCATTCGTTGTAGCGCTCATTGAGGAGCCGGTAGGTGGCTTCCTCGGTGAACTCGCTGATCTTCTCGGTGCCGAGGTCGTCGACGAGAAGCAGCGGTATGTGCATCAACCGCTTCACTTCGTACTCGGGGCCCTTGTCGCTGCCGCCGGGCCGCATGAGCGCGTACATGTCGGGGGCCGTGAGGGCGACGACCTCGAAGCGATCGGGCCCGGCTTCGGCGATACGGCGGAGCGCCCCGTAGGCCTCGTGGGTTTTGCCGGTGCCGAACGGGCCGGTGAGGAACAAGATCCCGGCGGTGCGTGGGTCGTTGGTCGCGCGGTCCGCCCACGCGGTGACCTTGGGGTGGGCGGCGACGGCGTCCTGGTAGCGGAACGGGGTGGCGGTCTTCCAGCGCTTCACGGCGATGTCGGTGCGCTGGCGGCGGTGATACTCCGGGTGGCCGGGTTCGTCGGGGGTGGGCTGGTCGTCGATGGGCCCGGCGGTGACGTGGCCGAGGCCGCGTGCTTCGAGCAGCTGCTGCATGCGCTGCATGACGGCCTCACTCGCCAGAGGCTTGGGATCGGGCATGGGTGTGGAATCCGTTCTCGTAGACGGAGTGATCGGTGGGAGGCGCGTAGGGCTGGTGCTTCTTGCCGCCGACGGGGCGGAGCTTGGGGCGCTCAACGTCGGGGCCGGGGAGCGGCGGGAGTTCGCGCCACCCCTTCATGAAGTAGTTCGCGGACTCGACGTCGGTTCGGGAGGCGGCTTTCAGGGCGTGGTCGACCATGGCGCTCACGCCGCTCTTGCTGATCAAGGAGAGGACCGGGAACCATCCTTTGCCCTCGAAGGGCCAGCGGACGTAGACGCCTGCTGCGGTGATGCCATCGACGAGGGGGCGTGCGGCTTCGGGGATACCGAAGCGGTGATCGGCTGGCTCCTCTCGCTTGCTAGCTGAGGAGTCTGAGGAGTCTGAGGGGGAGGGGTCCGGGGTTCCCGGACCCTTTCCATGTGGTTCCCGGACCCAATCGCTGTCGTTCCCGGACCCTTTCTCCGAGTTAGGGTCCGGGAACCCCGGACCCTGTTCGCTCGTTTGGGTCCGGGGTTCCCGGATGCCATGTCCGGGGTTCCCGGACCCTTTCTCGCCGATAGCGTCCGGGGTTCCCGGACCCTTTGCGGGGCCGAGAACGGGGATGCGGTAGACCGCGCGGTGCCCTCGTCGGCCCGCGCTGACACCTTCGAGCGCCTTCTTCGCTCGCAGCGCCTTCATGACTTCGTAGCGGCTCGAACGACCGGGCAGGCGCATGCGGTGGGCGATTACCGGATCGTCTTCGATGCCGGGCCAGCACTCCCTGGTGGCGTCGTTGGCATTCTCAGCCAGGACGCTCAGAGCGTGCCGCTCGCGCCAGGTCAACGTGTCTGGCGCGTGGTCCAGAACCTCGACGAACAGGCGGATTCCCACGGGTGTCTTCTCTCGATCGCAACTGCTCTGCAGGGCTGGCTTGTTGGCAGGGCCGGTCCTCCGCTGCCATACTACTTTAAAGATTGGTAATAATGGAAGGATTGACCATGGCTTACACTCTTGACATGGCGTCTGATCTCGAACCTCGAATTGCCGAGGACGGAATTCAGGACGTGCCGCTCACCAGGGCGCGCGCGCTCCTCACTCGACTCATCGAGCAAGTCCGCGAAGACGGACTGGTCAGCGCACTCACCGTCCGCGGCCGGCGACGCGCCTACCTCGTCACGCCCGACGCCTTTGAAACCGCACAGTCCGACCGCCGCATGGTCAGGGCCTTCCATGCCGCGGCAGGTGAGAGGCCTCAACCGGAGACCACTCAGAAGCTGCTGGAGTCCATGGCCAAGCACCTGATGGAGATCGAAGAACAGGACGCGGCTGCAGCGCAGCGCTTCCAGGACTACGAACCCGACTGACATCTCCCCTCCTCTCCTCCAGCCCCGCCGCGGCGGGGCCTTTGTCGTGCGGTCTGCGGGTGCGGTCAGCTCATGTCGGGGATGACGAGCCAGCCGGGGTCGTCCACGGGGGTGACGCCGAGCGCCTTGGCTGCGGCGGCCAGCTGCGTGTTCCAGGTCTCGTACTCGTCGCTGGTCGTGTCTTGTGGGCGGACGGTCTCGTAGCCGCCGAGGTCGGCTTCGGTGCACTTGGTGACGAGGAAGGTCTTGTCACGGTCGTAGCTGCCGGCGTGAAGGTGGCCGACCTCGGTGCCCCCAGGGATGCCGCGGTCGAGGGTGTCCTCGTCGGTCGGGGGGATCTCGATGCCGTAGGCGAAGTAGGCGGAGTGGAAGAAGCCCATGTCGGTGTCCTGTCGGTAGCGGTACGGATAGATCGGTCTGCGGGTGCGGGCGGCTACGGCCCGGCGCGGGGCCGGCGGGCGGCATCCTTGACGGGCGTCACCTTGGGGGTCAATTCGCCCCCGTTACATGGGGTTTGCGCACGCGGGCGGTGTGCGCTCACGTCGTGTCCCAAACGGCTGATGAGGCCGGGGGCGCGCGCCGGACGCCTGCGCTTCGGCTCATGCGGCCATCGCCTCCAGGTCGGCGCACAGCAGCCGGCGGTAGCCCTCGACGACCTGGCGGGTGACGACGCCGTTGCCGAGCGCGATGAGCTGCTTGGCGCGCGGGATGTCGACGTCGGTGACCCAGCCCTCGTCGCAACCCTGCATCCACTCGACGAAGCGGGGTCGGGGGCGCCGGTTTCCATTAATGCCGAGGTCAGTGGGTGCCGGCGCCGGTCGTCCGAGGACTGCCTCCCAGCGGCGCACGGCGGGCCCGTAGTCGATGTCGTCAACAGAGATCCAGGCTTCGTCGGACAGCAGCCAGGCGAAGTCGGTGAGCGTCTTGCCCGCGTTGAACTTCTTGCCGGGGCTGCGCCTTGCGGTCCAGTTCCGGGTGCCGCGGGAGTCGGCGACCGCCGGCGACGGGATCAGGGCGAGCTCTCCGGTGGGGCCGGCAGCCTCGTCACCGCGGTCCGCAGATTCATGCCGCCCTTGCGCTTCGGTGAGGTTCCGGGGCCACCGGTACCGTCCGCTGCGCTCGGGGTCGGAAGAAGCGGGATGCGCGATGCAGACCCACCGCCAGCGACGGTGCGGGGCGCCGACCTCGTCAGCACGAAGGCACGTCCATCGCGCGTCATACCCGATCGAGGCCAGGTCTGCGAGGACGACGTCCAGCCCGCGGTCCTTCGAGCGGATCGCATCCACGTTCTCCAGGAAGACGAGGCGCGGTCGAGTGTGGCGAACAGCTTCAAAGACGTTCTTCCAGATCCCCGAGCGGGCACCGAAGATTCCCTTCTTGAGTCCTGCGTGGCTGATGTCCTGGCACGGGAAGCCGGCCGAGACAGTGTCGAAGTCGTGGTCGCCGGCGACGGCCGCCCAGTCGACGGCGGTGATGTCGCCGAGGTTCGAAGCCCATGGGAAGCGGGCTTCCATGACGCGGGAGGCGAACGGGTCGTTCTCCGCGTAGACCAACGTCTTGTTGCCGGTGATCTGCTCGACGGCCAGATCGAGGCCGCCGAAGCCCGAGCAGAGGCTGAGGTTCGTCATGCGGCGGCTCCTTGGAAGATCGCCCGGAAGGTGTCGCGCATCTCCTGGTCTTCGACGCAGCGCGGGTGGACGCAGCCGGTGACGCCGCAGCCGGTGGTGACGTGCCCGATAGGTTCGCGGGTGTGGGCCTGGTCCCAGGCGATGCGATGTACGGAGTGCTTGCGTCCGCCGTGCCGGATGCTCGCGCCGTGCTCGGTGCTGTAGCCGGGCCACAGGAGGTGTCCGTCGTCGGTGGGCTGGGCTCGCCGCCAGAAGAGGTCGTCGGGGCTGGCTGCGGCCTTGTGGCCGGGCTTGTGCTGGGGCAGGCCGAGTTCGGCGCGCAGGTCGCGGGCTCGGCGTCGGGATACGTGCAGCTGCCGTTCGATGGCCTTATCGCTGTGGCCGGCGTAGAGCAGCTCGATGATCGCGTTGCGGGTGTTCACGCGGCCACCGCCATCTCGGCTGCCCTGGCTGCCGCCTTGCGGCGGCGCCTGCGGTCGACCTCCAGATGTGCGCTGCACAGGCCGCGACCGACACGGGCCTTGCGGCAGTCGTCGATGGTGCACAGTTGGTCGGGGCCGAGCATTCCGGCTTCGGCTTCCCACTCCTTGATGAGCCGCTCGTACAGGCAGAGGTAGACGGACACCTCGATGCGGGCCATGCCCCGGCGGCGCAGCAGGAGGGCGGCTTCGCGGAGCTCGTCCTCGTTGAGTGGGGGAAGCGGCTGGTCTTCGTTGACGACCCGCGCGACGGCGATCCAGTCGATCGCTTCGGTGCTGAATTGGTCTTCGGTGGTGGGCGGATTGAAGGGGCGTCGCTGTATGCGGCAGCGGGCGGCGGAGAGCATGGTCACTGGTTCTCCCCCTCTCGGGCGGGCAGTTGGTAGATGGCGTTGCAGGTGTCGAGTGCGTTCTGGTCATGGCCGGCCCGGGTTTCGGCGCGGAGTTCGCCGCGGCGCTGGGCGGCTTCTCGTCGCTCTGCGGCGAGTGCGCGCCTGCGGGCGGCGACGGTCCGCCGGTGGACGGCGTGGTCGACGAGTCGCCCGACGAGGGGGTCGATGGCCCGGCTGAGCAGCCATATGGCGGCTGCGACGGCGAGGCCGGGGCCGAAGGTGGTGGTGGCGCGGTGGCCCCAGTAGGCGGCGTCGATGACTGTCACGTCCGCCTCCCGGAGCCCCAGCCGATGGCGTACAGGGCGGCGGCGATGATGACGATGCCGACGGTCAGGCAGTGGTCGGGGATGCGGTCGAGGAGGTCCATCACGCGGCGGCCTTCCGCTGCTGTGCGCGGGCGGCACGTCGCTGCCGTGCGATCCGCAGTCCGTCCGCGGTCAGCCTCCAGACGGCGATCACGTGCGCGTGGGTGCTGGGGCTGGTGGAGGGCACGTACTGCCCGGTGTGCTCGATGATTCCCGCGGTCCGCAGCGAGGTGATCGCAGCGCCGAGGAAGCCGGGGCCGAGGTCGGGGAGCACGTCCCGGATCTGGTTGCACGACCATTCGGCGCGTCGTTCCCCGAAGTGGAGGACGGCCTGCTCGACGAGGAAGCGGTCCCATTCGGAGTGCTTGGCGATGTCGGCGAGGAGCGCGTCCTTCTCGGTCGACGCTAGACGCTCGGCGACGGTGAGGTGCTTGGTCATCTGGTTCCCTTGGGGTTACGAGCCGCCCGCGCTAAGCCCGCGGGCGGCTCTGGCGTGTGCGGGCTAGTCCTCGACGAGTTCGCCCTCGATGGGGCCCTCGTCGTAGTCGCCGTCGACCGTCCCCGGCGCGGGCGTGGGGATCGCAACAGGCGAGGGTTCCGGGCTCTGTTCGCTGTCGACGACGGCCTGGGAGCGCAACTGTTCGCGCATGTACTCGGCGGAGGTCGGCACCCACTTGGTCAGTCGGTGGGCTCCGGTCTTGAGCCACATGGCTTCCTCGTCCGTGTTCCACGGGGAGCGCTCCGGGTACTTGCCGCTCGCGCTGTCGGACTTTGCGCGCGCCTTGGCGATGTGACCCTTGTTGAGGACGACGACCTTGCTGGTGGCACCGTCTTTCATGACGGCGTAGGCGTAGACGAGGCGGAGGGTGCCGCGGTCGTCGGCGTCCCAGTCGATGTCGTGGACGGGGCGCTCGTCGTGACCGGGCCGGAACTGGAACTGATCGTTGCTGTAGACCACTTCGACGATCACGGAGGAGATGGCTCCGGCCCGGTACATGAGCTCGATCTCGCCCTGATAGCCGCGCACCCCTGTGATCTCGGTGCACCGCTTCCTCTTGTTCCAGCGCGGGACCAGGTAATACTGCTCGGTTCCGGGCTCCAGGCCGAGACGTCCGGCGTCCATGAGGACTGCGATGAACTGCCCGACGTCGTTCTGGGCGGCCTCCATCAGCTTGGGGTCGCGGCGCAGGAGGCCCTGGGTGGAGCGGATCCAGGCGCCGACGCGCTGCTGGAGGTGGCTGGGCATGACGAGGGCGAGGGTTTCGCGGTACTGCTCGACCATGGCAGCGGGGCCGTTGTCGCGCTTCTCGATGGCGGTGGAGACGGTCTGCTCTGTCATGCGGCGGTGCTCCTGTTTCGTGCGGGCTGAAGGGAGTAGGTCTTGCCGTTGCGGACGGTGCGGGTGGCGACACGGTCGTCGCCGACGACGGCGCGGCGGCCGTCGGCGATCTGGTCGAGGACGAGGCCGGAGGCGCAACGCTTCTCCTCTTCGGCGGCCTTGAAGGCGGCGAGGGAGGCGAAGTAGCGGTCGCGGAGGACGGGGTCGATGGGGACGTCGACGTCGGCGAGCCCGTCGGGGATCTCCTTGACGGCCTGGTAGGTGGCGGTGTGGCCGTCGATGGAGGGGGCCTGGCCGGCGGCGAGGGAGTCCATGAAGGCCTGGCCTGCGGTGAGCATCAGCTGGGTGTCGGCGTCGTCTGCCTCGACGGTGTACTCGCGGTAGTCGGACAGCCCGATGAGGACGGCGACACGGCCACGGGTCGCGCCCAGTGCGCGGATGTACCAGCGGACTTGCGCCTTGTAGTGGACGGGGATCTGGTCGGTGCCTTCCTCGCCCCACTCGAAGTCGTCGTAGGCGGTCTTGGCTTCGATGACTTCGAGGTCGCCGTCGGCGGTGAAGCCGAGGCGGTCAGGGTTGGCGATCCACCAGGGCAGGTCGGTGGCCGCGTAAGTGCCGGACGGCAGGACGATCAGTTCGGGATGGCGTTCGGTGAACTCGTCGCAGATCGTCGGCTCGTGCTTCTTGCCCCAGTACATTTCGCGGGACTCTGCGACCGGGCCGATGTTGCCCTGCTTGCGGTGCCACAGGGAGAACATCGACTCGTGGGGGCTGAGGCCGAGGACGGCGGAGATCTCGGAGCCACCGATGCCGTTGGCGCGGGCGGCGTGCCACTCGGGGCTGCCGGGTACGAAAGTGCCGAGCAGGCGGCCGGCGGGCGGGGAAGGCTGCGCGGCGGTCATGCGGCGGCCTCGGTGCAGGTCTCGCAGCGGCCGTCGAGGGTGTACGGGCCGACACCGCAGGTGCAGTTGGTGGACGGCTTCCCCTCGGCGATGGCGGTGAGCTTGGCGATGCCGTCCTCGTCGTTCTTCGCCATACGGACGGCTTCCGCCTCGGCCGGGAACGCGAGGCCGAGCTTTGCGGTGTTGACGACGTCGGCGGCGGCCAGGAGTTCGAGGAGCTTCTGGGTGAAGCTGCCGGGCTGGTAGCCGCCTTCGCAGGCGAACGTCCACAGGACGTGGCGGGCGGTTTCCGCCGGGATGGTGGGGCTTGTGTTGCTCATGAGGCTCGCTTTCTGGGTGTGAGGTGCCGGGGCCCCGCCGCCGCAGACCGGGGGGTTGGTCGGGCAGCGGGGCCCTGGCTGGCCGCGGATGGGGGATTCCAGCGGCCGTCTATGGGAGTTGGGTCAGGCGGCGGCTTTGGCGGGGTCGCGGATCGGGACGACGGTGTACTGGTAGGTGTCGTCGCAGACGTCTGCGACGAGGGCCGGGCGCGCCGGGGTGGTGAGGGAGATGAGGGCGTCACCGGCGATGGGGGCGAGCCCGTCGAGGAGGTAGCCGGCGTTGATGGCGATCTCGAACTCGTTGTGGTCGCCGTCGTATTTGGCGTCGGCGGTGACTTTGCTGGAGGCGTCAGCGCCGGCCCGCAGGGTGACCTTGCTGCCGCTCGTGTTGATCCACAGGAGGTTGCCGGTGGATACCGCCATCGCTGCGTGGATCGCAGCGACCAGGTCGGCGGCGGATCCGAGGATGTGGCCGGTGAACTCATTGGGGATCTGAGTGTCGACCTTGTGCGGGAACACGGTCGGATCGATAAGGAGGCCAGCGACCGCGTTCTCGCCGCAGATCAGCGCGACCGTGCCGTTGCCGTCTGCGGGCAGCGCAATCCGAAGGTCACCGTCGAAGACCTTGGCGTTGTCCGCCATCACCTTGCCGGGGACGACGCCCATTGCTTCAGTCTCGAAGTCGCCGTCCCAGGGCAGCCAGGCAGAGGCGATTCGGAACCTGTCGGTGGCGGACAGCTTCAACATGCCCGCCAGTACCTTCAGCCGGATCCCGGCCATGCCAGCAAACTGGCCGACAGCCTTCGGTGAGATGGCCCGGTGGACGCGCTGGTAGGCGACGGCGAACTCGTTACCGTCGACCTTGCCGAGCGTCTCGGGTAGCTGCGGCAGTGTTGGATAGTCGTGGACGTTGATGCCGGGGATACGGAACTCGGCGGTCGGGGTGGTGACGGTGAGATCGTGGTCGCCAGCCAAGGTGACGTCCGTCTTGTTGAGGTTGGCGACGACATTCGCCAGCATCTGTCCGGACGGGATGACGACGCCGGACGTTTCGACGTCAGCGTTGAGGGTGGCGTGGGCGGCGTTCGCGCCATCCCACACGCTGATCCTCAGTCGGCCTTCCGTTGCTTCGAGGCGGGAGCCAAGCAGAACGGGCTGCGACGGCTTGGCCGGGAGCTGGCGGGCCGCCCACCGGGCCGCGGCGGCGAGTTCGGGCTGCGGGACAGTGGCCAACATCAGGCTGCCTCCTCCTCCGTGTCGTCGGTAACCTCGGCCTGCGCGCCGCGCGGCTCCGGCTTGGCGTAGCCCTCGGTCTGCACCGCGGCCAGCGGGAACAGGGCGGACTGGACGGGTTCGGCGGTGACGTGCTCGTTCATGCGGTTCTCCAGGTAGTTGGCCGTCGGCCGTGCGGTGATCCGTCTCCCGCACGGCCGACGGAGTGTTAGGCGGCGTCCGCGGCGTCGGTGAAGCAGCCGCCGCAGGCGCCCCAGTCGTCGGGGTCGAACGGGGCGTCGTCTTCGAGGTCGTCGAAGGTGGGCTGTGCGGCTCGGGCTGTCTCGATGCGTTCGCGGAGCTCGGTGAGCGGCAGCGGTCGTCCGCCGTCCTTCCAGTCGCGGAGGATTGCCACGCTGGGGTCCTTCTCGCGGCGGAAGCGGTTCTCTTCCGCTTCCATGTAGGCGAACCGGTCGGGGTGGATGCGCAGCGTCAGCTCCCAGTACGCTTGGCCGCCGCGGACGCACAGCCCGCCGCAGTTGGCGTGCGGGTAGCCCTCGCGGTACATGGCCGGTTCGGCGATGCCTGCTTCCGCGAGTTCGGCGACGACGTCACGGTGCTCGAAGTACGGGGGCTGGGCGAGCTGGAACTCGACCGTGTACGACTCATCGAAGGGCAGCAGGTTTGAGCAGCCCTCCCCCGGCAGCCGGCCGCCCTCGGTAAACAAGGGCTTGCACCGGTCCCTGTTGCGGCAGGCCTTGCCGTCGTGGTGGTAGCCGGCCAGGATTCCCGGAATGCGGGTCTGCTCATCCCACTTGATCCCGACGTGGATCACGGTGTCGGCCGGCACACAGTTCGCCCGCAGCCACACATAGGTGGGGTCCTGCTTGAGCCGCTTCGAACACGGGGCGACCCGCGAGTTTCCAAGGATGCCCTCGTCGAAGAACACCTGCACCGGCGTCCGCTGCCGCGGATCCGACACCTCGATGATCTCGATGTCGAGGTGGGCGGCGATCTCCTTCAGGAAGCGGTAGTTGTCCTCGTCCTCGGCGTGAACGTTCGCGTTCAGAGCGACCACGTTGTCGACGCCGTGCTGCTTGATCGTGCGCCGCAGATCCTCGTAACTGCTGAGGCCGCCGGACGTCATCACCACGTGCTTCATGACGCCACCCCCTTCACGGTCGTCAGCGGCTGCGTGTCCTCGCCGCCGCGGCCCGACGCGACGGGCACGTGGCCGGGGTCGGCGGAGGTGCCGGATGTCGACACGCGGACGACGGGGCCGAGGAGCCCGGCCGCGGCGGCCTCGTGAAGCGGGCGGACGTCGATGGGTCCGGTGGCCTGGTCCTCGACGGCTCGGGTGTCGCGTTCCATCGGCGGGACGTCGACGGCGGTGGCGTTGGCCTTGAAGGCGCGCAGCTCGGCGAGTTCGGCGTTCGCCACGGCGAGCTGGTCGGTGACACCGCGCAGGTCTTCGAGGATTCCCGAATAGGCGACAGCGGCCTGATCGAAGTTGTCCTGCGCCTCGTCACGTGAGGCCTTCAGCTCGTCGACCTCGGTAGCCATGGCGACCATCTGGCAGGCCGCGTTGTCGGCTTCCCGTACCAGCTGCCCGACCTTCTGGATGACCTGGCGGCGGGTGAGGCCGCGGCAGTCGGCGTAGGCGCGGGCGGTGTCGAGGACGCTCATGCCGTCGCCCCCGCCCGGAGTTCGGCCGCGGTGTCGCGGAACGCTTGGATGACGTCGTCCTGTTTGCGGTCCAGCTCGTCGTTCCACCAGGCGATCTGCCGCGGGATGGCGGGGATCTTGAGGTGGCGGGCGACTGCGAGCGCTGTCGCGTCGGCCAGCTCGATGCGGTCTTCGAGGCGGTGCTTGCTGACGCCGAGCAGCGGGCTTCCAGTGACGGCCGTGTTGATCGCGCCGAGCGTGTCGACCCGGCACTCGCCGAACGCCGTACCCTCTTCGTACTGCTCCTCGTCGTAGAGGTAGCCGCGGTGCCAGCCGACACGGTCGATGACCTGGACGGCCTTGTCGAGTACGTCGGCGATGTCGGTGGCGGTGGGCTGGTTGGCGAGCTCAGGCATCGCGGGCCTCCCTGGCTGCCAGGCGGATGCTGTCGGCGCCGAGCGTTTCGACGTGTCCGGCTTCCGTGCTGGCCCGGAAGTCGCGGGCCGTCGGACCCCACGTGGTCAGCCGGTTGTTGTCGGCATGCCACGTCTGGGCTCGGCTCCAGTCAGCCACCGGGTAGGCGGCCTGGATCAGCTCGACGAGCCGGTGCGATCCTCCGAGCGGCAGCCGCACAGGTAGTCCCGCGCCGGTGAGGACCCGCACGGTGACCATCACGCGGTCTGCGTCATCGATCGGCATCGGCATCATCAGCACCGAGGCGGCGCCCGGAGCGAGCTCGTGAATCCGGTACGCGAGCCGGTTCTGGTTGCGGTGGCGTCGGCTTGCCGACACCCTCCTGGGGTGGATGGGCAGTGTCTCGGTGTCGTGGGAGCTGAGCGTCTCGAAGTACGCGGCGAGTGCGCCGTTGGGCCACGTATTGAGGTCGGTGCCGTAGCAGTCGCGGTAGCTGGCGTCGACCTTGACGCTTTGGGCTACGGCCTTGTCGCGGGGGCGGATCGCGGTCGCCATCTACGCCACCGCCTTCGTGCTGCGGGCGGTGTTCAGCAGGCCGTACTTACGGAGCTTGTCGTAGCGGGCGATGCCGGAGACGATCGCGGTGCAGGCCCACAGGAACCACCAGTCGTGATCCCGGAGCTGCCACTCCCAGGTGTCGGTGAAGTGGAACGTCTGATCGCGGACGGGGCCGTTGTGCTCGGCACCTGCATCGTTGCGGTGGTTCGTGAGTTCGCTATGCGTCGACCACCAGGAGCTCCGCTCCGTCGACCAGTCGCACGCCTTGCAGGTGGCCTTGTAGCTCTCGCCGAAGCTGAACTCGTCGAGGGCTCGACGGGCCTCTTCTTCGTACTCGGTGTTGAACTCGTCTTCGAGATGCTCGGCCCAGGCTGCGGTGACGCCGGGGTAGCTCTCCTCGGCGATCTCCAGATCGCGGGCGACTTCCTCATCGAACCGCTTCTGGCTGTAGGTGCGGGCCGCGTCCCGGTTGCTGGCGAGCTTCTCGTCCCAGTAGCCGGGGTCGATGCGGACCGAGCCGTCGCGCCGCAAGCCGCTGCGGAAGAACTCGAACATGTCGTCAAGGCGACGGAAGACGTAGCTCTCGCCGTCGCCGGAGAAGACCAGCTGGCCGGGCGTCGTGATCAGTTCGAACCAGTAGAAGCTGTGGCCCTGAGGCCTGAACACCAGGCGCCGGTACAGGCCGTGGTCTTGCAGTACGACCATCTCGTGCCGGGCAGTTTCGCGGGCGAACCGCTCGGCGATCTCCGGGTACTCGCTCACGCCGCCACCGCCTTGACGCTGAGGGCCACCTGCTTCTCGGCTGCCGTGTCGGCGAGGACGCTGGCGATACGGAACAGCAGCTCCGGCGTGGCGTGCTCCAGATGCAGCGTCAGCGCGTCGCCGACCTGCAGCACCGGCTGCCCGTCGTAGTGGTCGACGCGGACACTGTCGGGGGCGCCGTCGAGGAACGCCGATACGTGGACGATGCGGGTGTTCTTCATGACGCCTCCTGGACGCCGAAGGTGGTCGGGTGGGCGGTCTTCCAGTCAGCCCAGTGCGGCATGACCTCGTCGACGATCGTGTGTCGGCGGTCCATGACCTGCTCCAGCGAGAGCGGGCCGGGGTGCTTCGCGTGGGCGTACTTCGTGCCACGCGAGTTGGGCGGGCCCGGCACGAACGTCGGCCCGTAGATCCACGAGCAGCGGCGGTAACCCCAGTCGTCTGGCCCGTACTTGATGAAGACGGTGGTGTTCCAGCCGGAGTCGATGTCGAGGGGCCGCTGATCCATCTTTCGGGCGTAGCCCTGGTTGCTGAACCAGTAGTTGCGGTGCTCCTGGAGGAACGAGACGAGCATCTGGGCTTCGGCGTCGGTGGGCCGTTCGGCGCTGGCGAACGGCCACGGTGGGCTCCAGTCGCTGCCGGTGTCGGCGTTGGTGCCGAGGTAGGCGGCGACGTAGCACCAGTTCGGGTTGAAGCTGGTGACGACCGGGATGCGGAGCGCGGTCAGCGGGTCGTCCTGGATGGCGTCGGCGCCGAACGGCCACGCCTTCGTGTCGGTCATGACGCCCTCCAGGGGGTGCCTTTGGTGAGGTCGGGGAAGGGTCGGACGGTCGAGTCCGGGTCCGCGTCGTGGAGAAGGTGGCCGTACTCGGCGCGGTGCGCGTCGTCGGCGGGTTTCGCGAACTCGCCAGGGTGGGCGAGGAGGTAGCGGAGCTTCGCCACCGACTCCGCGACCTTCCGCTGGGCGGCCAGCCGCTCAGCCTCGGCGGCCACCGTGTCGGGGTCCACGTCCAGGTCGGCGATGGTGCGGTGCGGGGTCGTCGTCATCGGGCACCGCCCTCGTGGCAGGAGGCGGCCTTCGTGTGGTCGCAGCGGGCGCAGACCATCCGCCAGCCGTCGCGCGGGCTGAAGGCATGCGCGTCCAGGCAGCGACCCTCATCCGTTTCCTGCGGGTGGTACGACTCGTAGGTGCGCCCGGCACCGTCCACGTCCGGCTCGTTCCGGTCCGCGAGCTCGGCCTCCAACTCGTCGACCCGCTCCTGCGCCTCGTCGCGTTCGGCGCGCAAGCTGGCGTTCTCGTCGACCAGTTCGCTCGCCCGTGCGACGAGCGCCTTCGCTGCCGACGTCGCCGTTCCGTAGATTCCGAAGCGGGCGACCTCGACGGCCACCTCGTCGCGTTCGGCGCGGACCGCAGCGCGGACCGCAGCCAACTCGGCGCGCTGGCGCTCGACCTCAGTAAGGAGTGCGGGCACGTCCTCGCGGGCGTGGGCGATGAACTCGGCGTCGGTCTGCCGCCACGGGCAGTCCGCGATCACCTCGGAGGTGACGAAGCCCGAACTGTCCTCGTACTCGGCCTTCACCCAGTGCGCAGGGTGCTTGGACTCCTCGTTCGGCGGCAGCTCCACAGCAGTCCAGGGACCAGGAGCGGCGGCTTCCAGACGGGCGGCGATCTCGGCTTCGCGCTGCGGCGACAGGCGGGCGCTCATCGCTCGCCACCGCCGATCCGCACGATCAGGCCCGGGTTGTACGCGGCCAGCACCTTGTTCGCGGCAGCCTGACGACGAAGGTCTTCAGCGATCCGCACCTTCACCGCACGGCGCGCGTCGGCAGACATCTCGCCCGCCGTCAGCAGGCGGGACATCGTGACGACGTTCTTGCCAGCCGTCTTCTGCTCGGCCAGCGCGTCGAGCACGTGCGGCGGGAGACTCCTGCCGATGCGGACCTCAACAGCGGGAGGTGTCGGCACGTCGGGGAACGTCATCGAGATCACGACGCGCCTCCCTCGGTCTCGTTGGCCATACGGGCGAGACGGTCGGCGATCTGCTCGGCCACCTCCGCACCAGCACGGTCCCCGCGCTCATCGGCGGCGTCGAACAGTTCCGAGGCGACGCCCTCGGCCTTGCGGAGCACCTCGGCGCGAACGGCGCGCTCGACGACCTTCGCGCGGGCCTGGTCCTCGACGTAGCCGACGATCCCCGTCAGCAGGTCGTACATGCGGTCACGGGACTCGACCGGCGTCAGGTCGCGCAGTTCGTTGACTGCCTCGACGTAGCCGCGCATCGTCGTGATCTGTGGAACGCCAGGGTTCTGGGAATGGGAAGATGAACTCACGGTTCACTCCTGTTTCTTCAGGGTTCTAGGGGTGGATCCAGGCCCCGGCTGCCGGTAGCCCCCGGCGTCGGGGCCGCATGCCGCTCTAGGCGGCGGGGTCGTAAGCGGCGGTGGAACGCTTCGGGCTGTGCGCGCGGCTCTTCTTGCGGGGCCGACGGGGCTCCGGCGGCCGGTTCTCCGCTTCGCGCTGCGCGTCGGGGCTCGGGTTCTTCTGCTGCTCGTGCCATTCGGCGATGGCTTCGAGGCTCCAGACGGCCTTGCGGTTACGTGTTTCGGACCGGGGTCCTGGGTTGTCCTCAGGGGCCTTCTGCCGGTCCTTGTAGAGGGTTTCGATGGCGCGCCCGGTGAGGCGGGACGCTTCATCCGCGTAGACGTAGCCGGGCGGAGCGGGCTGGGAGTACTGGGGGGTACGCGGCACAATCACTCCTTTTCTTGATCCGTAGTCGAAGTGACGCGATTCGGCGTCACCGGGGGCGCAAAAAGACCGAGGAGGGGATAGCCCAGGGCCTCCACGAGGGCGTGAGCATCGGGGACGCTCACGGTCTGCTGTTTGCCGTCACGCAGCTTCTGGATAGTCCCTGCGTCGCACTGACTGGCGGTGGCCAGCTTCCGAACCGAGTAGGGGATCCCGTTGCCGGGGTTCTCCATGGCCCACTTGAAGATCGCTGGACTTTTCAGTGGATAGCGGGCGTGGCTCAAGTGGATCTCCAGTGGTACGGAGTGGCTTTGACTGGTTCCAGTAGAGCACTCCCGTAGTCACCGTGTCTACAGATTGGGTCACCCTGGTGTCGAGTATCGGCAAAGTTTCCGGCCGGATAGCATCGATCCGTAGACGATCCGTCTACAAACGGGGATGGTTGTACGGGCTGACCTGCTATTTTCCCGACGCCCGTCCCCACAGACAGAAACAGCAGGTGGAAGAGTGAACCGAGAGGACAACGAGGACATGACGGCCCCGGCCACCACCCCGGACCCCGGCACGGCCGCCCCCTCCCCCGCAGGCGCACTCTCCAAGCTCATCCAGGAAGCCCTCGACGCCGGCAAGAGTCTGCGGCAGCTCGGCAAGGCCGCCATCGACCCGGAGACGGGCGAACAAATCTCCTGGCAGTACTTCCAGAAGCTGATCAAGAACCCGCCCGCGAGCGCCCCCACCCCCCTGCAGATGCGCGCCATCGCCGCCGCGATCGGCAAGTCGGAGCGACGCGTCAAAGAAGCTGCCGCCGAGCAGTGGCTGGAGTACCGGGCGACCGAGCTAACCGGCTACGGGGACACGACGCGCATCATCGTCTCGCACCTGGGCGAGATGTCGGAGCAGGAGAAGAAGCGCTGGCTCGCGATGATCGAAGCCGACCAACGGTCACGCCGCGAGGAGTAGCACAACGCCCCGCCCTGCCCGGATGGTTGATCGACAAGATTCTCAAGTAGGCATTCTCGACAACCGATTGTCGATGACTATGCACGGGTCGTACTCTTCCACAACCGTGCACCTGCGACCTTTTGGCCACAGGTGTACCGAACGTGGGGAGGCATCCATGCTGCGTGTTGTGTACAGAGCCACTGATGACCTTGCGGGAGGCGCGTTCTCCGACTGGCGGGAAGATCGGGGGCTCGTGGAGATCTCCGTCGCCCGGGACGCTAGGCCGCACCAGTTCATCCCCTCCCTCAACCGCACGCTTGCGGATTTCCTCTCGCGGGCGGAGTGGTATCAGATCTGGGAGGGCGAGGTCATATCCGCCAAGTCCCCCGGCAGTCCGCTCAGCTGTACCTTCGAACTGTCCCGCCTCCGGCCAGCACCTCTGCTGGACATATGCGAGGACAAGGGCTTGGTCGCCCTGCACATCTCCCCCCTCGCGTCAGTCGATGTGCTCGTGAACGCCATCAACCCGGCCATAGAAGAGTTCCTGGCTGGGGGATGCTGGTTCCAGCTGTGGCGCGGGGAGATCGTCACGATGGACTCCCCTGAGATTGTCCCCGCCTGACGGCTCGTTCGAGGGGGTTCCATGCCGGGGTACATCGAGGACCGCTGGTACAAGAAGGGGCCGCCCGACCCCAAGACGGGCAAGGCCACACGCGTGCCGACGGCCCGGTGCAATCAGGGCAAGCGGTGGAAGGTCGCCGGCATCCCCGGGGTGCGGAGTCGGTCCTTCACTAAGCTCGAAGGAGACGGCGGGGCCAAGGCCTGGCTGAAGGAAGCGGCCACCGACACGACCCGCGGCGCGTTCTACGACCCTCGCGACGGCAAGATCACGCTGGACGAGTATGTGCGCAAGCACTGGTGGCCCAACGTTCGGATGCCGCCGACGACCAAGGAGTCCGTCAAGCGCCGGGTCTTCAACCACATCCTGCCCCACGTGGGTGCGCTTCCACTCAGCCGCATCGGCCACGACGAGATCAAGAGCTGGTCAACCAGGGCAGAGTGCAGCCTGGACGTCAGTACCCTCGCGGCCACGTGGGCACATTTCTCGTCAATCCTGCAGGCCGCTTACAAGGCCAGACGGGTCCCTGAGAATCCGTTCAGGGACCCGGAGCTGAAGGCGCCCAGGCCGCCGAAGTCTCGGGCCAAGGCGTGGCCGTTGGAGACAGTCATGGCTGTCAGGAATTGTCTGGACGACCGCTACCGCATCCTGTTGGACGAGGCTGTTACGGCCGGGCTGCGCCAGGGCGAGACGTTCGGCCTTTCGCCCGACGACGTCGAAATCACCGGCGGCACTGACGACGTGATCAAGGTGACTCGGCAAGTCGTAGTGGTGGGCGGCAAGATGGCGTTCGCGCCACCCAAGGGCAACAAGACACGCGAGGCTCCCTGCCCGCCCGAGCTGGGACACGCGTTGACGGAGTATGCGGAGCGGTTTCCCTCGGTGCAGGTCACCTTGCCGTGGATCGATCCCGACCGGCCGAATCTTCCCTGGGCCGATCGGGAGCTGCGGACGGTTCGTCTGTACGTGACGACACCTTCCTCGGCGGACTCTGTCTACCGGGACACCTTCAACAACACCCAGTGGAAGCCTGCGCTCGCCGAGGCTGGCGTCATCCCCAGGCCGGTCGTGGAGCGCGTGCCTGGCAAGGGCAAAAAGCCGTGGCGTCGGACGACGTGGGAGATGCCTCGCGAGGAGGGCTTCCATGTGCTGAGGCATACGTTTGCCAGCGTGGTGCTCGCCGAAGGGGAGACGATCGGCCAGCTGGCAGACTGGCTGGGGCATGGCGACCCTGCCTTCACCCTACGGACCTACGTCCACTTCATGCCGAAGTCGGGGAAGCGGGCGGTGGCCGCCTTGGGGCGCATGCTGGATACTGCTAGGCAGGTGCAGGCGCCAGCGCCTGCGGGGCCTGAAGTGCTTGCTGAGACCTGACAGTTCTGGATCTCCCCAGATCCTCCCCACGGGCTCCTTCGGGCGAACTGATCTCCGTGTACATGCAGGTCAAACGACCTTCAGTACTCAAAGCCTTGCGGAAATCGGAGTTCTGCATGACGCCGCGGACCGCGCGGGGGTGCAGGGCCTGCAGATACAGGGCGCGGATACCGGCGACCCACATCATCGGGTCGCCGTGCATCTGCCAGGTCACGGACGAGGGCCCGAAGAGCCCCGGGTCGGCCGGGGCCCGGTCCGCCGCCCCCGGCTGCCCCGATGAGGATGTCTCGCGCATACAACCACCTCCTGACCGCAGGCTACGCCGCCGCTGCCAGGCTCAACCCGCCTTGAACACCTCGGGGTTGGCGCAGTGCTCCAGCGGCTCGCCGCGCAGGAAGCGGCCGACCTCCGCGGCGACGATGTTCGCGGCCTTGTGCGCGACCTGCCGGCTGCCGCCCGCGATGTGCGGGGTGAGGACGGCGCCGGGGGCGGTGAGGAGACGGGAGTCGGCGGGCAGGGGCTCCTCGGGGAAGACGTCGAAGCCCGCTCCGGCGAGGTGGCCCGAGTCCAGTGCGTCGCAGGCGGCTTCGTAGTCGAGCAGTGCGCCGCGGGCGCAGTTGACCAGGATCGAGCCGCGGGGCATCGCGGCGATCTGCGCGCGGCCGATCATGCCCTTGGTCTCGTCGGTGACCCGGGCGTGCAGGGAGACGATGCGCGAGCGGCGCAGCAGTTCGGCGAGGGAGACCTGCTCCGCGACACCGGCCAGCGCCTCGGGCCGCACGTACGGGTCGTGCACCAGGATCTCGGCGCCCATGGCGCGCAGGACCTTGGCGACCCGGCTGCCGATGGCGCCGTAGCCGATCAGGCCGACGGTCGCGCCGTCGATCTCGATGCCGCAGTTGTCGTAGTCGTAGTAGTCGCCGCGCCAGGTGCCCTCGCGCAGGGCGGTGTGGGTGTCGCCGACGCCGCGGGCGGCGGCGAGCATGAGTGTGAGGGTGTGTTCCGCGGTGGCGGTGGCGTTGCGGCCGGGGGCGTAGCAGACCGCCACGCCGTGCCGGGTCGCGGCGTTGAGGTTGGCGTTGACCGGGCCGCCGCGGCTGGTGCAGAACAGCTTCAGGTCGGGGCAGTTGGCGAGGATGCGCTCGGTGAGCGGGCCGTGCTCGGTGACGCAGACCTGCACCCCCTGGAGCGCCTCGATCATCTCCTCCTCGCTGCCGGACGCCTCGATGACCTCTCCGACCGGGCCGAACGGCGTGTGCGGCCAGGGGAACTGGAGCTCACGGACGTCCAGCGGCAGCTCCCCGGCGGCGGCCCGCACGGCCTCGGTGAACAGGCTCGGGCGGATGAAGTGGTTGCCGGCGGCGAGGACGGTGGTGCTCATGGGTGGGTCTCTCCTGAAGGGCGGTGGGGTGGGGTGGCCGGTCAGCGGATGTCGGGGGTCTGGTGCGTCGCGGGGGTGTTGAGCCGCAGCAGCGCGGTGTGTCCGTCCTCGATCCGGATCTCCGTGAGGGCGCCGTTGTACAGCTGGGGGAAGACCCGGCGGTAGTCGGCGAGCGGAATGCCCAGGAGGTGGCAGAGCAGCACCCGGACGAGGGTGGAGTGGGCGACGAGCAGGACCCTGCCGTGCGGCTGTGCGCGGGCGATGTCGGCCAGGCAGTCGGCGGCGCGTGCCGCGGCCTTGCGCGGGTCCTCGCCGCCGGGGAGGTGGTGGGCGACCGGGTCGTCGAGGAAGGCCGCCAGCTGCTCCGGGAAGCGCTCGCGCATCTCGTCCCTGGTCAGGCCGTCGCCCTCGCCGAAGTCGAGTTCGTTGAGCCGCTCGTCGACGCGCGGGGGCAGACCGCAGGCCTCGGCGGCGGGCGCGGCGGTGAGCCGGGCGCGGGAGAGCGGGGAGCTCCAGACGGCCGTGAGTTCGGCGGTGACGGCCCACTGGGCGAGCGCGGCGGCCTGTTCGCGGCCGTGCGGGGTGAGGGGTACGTCGGTGCGTCCCGCGTAGCGGTTCTCCGCGTGCCAGACGGATTCGCCGTGGCGTACGAGGATGAAGTCGGTCACTGCGCTGCCCTCCTGCGGGCGTGGTCGGCCACGGCCTGGTCGAGCCAGCCGCGGCGGGTGAGTTCGTCGATGAAGCGGAGATAGGCGGGGAGGTAGCGGGCGGTGCGGTCCGGCGACGGGTGGATCTCGGCACCGGTCCGGACCATGGCCGCGGCCGTCTCCTGGAGGCTCGCGCCGGAGGAGGTGGCGGCGAGCACCGCCATGCCGATGGCGCCTTCGGCCTGTTCGGGCAGGCGTACGGGACGTCCGAGGACCTCGGCGCGCAGCGTGCACCAGTAGCGGTTGCGGGCGCCGCCGCCGGTGAGGGTGAGGGGGCCGTCGACGGGGGCGCCGAGGTGGTCGAGGTAGTCGAGGCAGAGCCGTTCCAGGCAGGCGACGCCGAGCAGGTAGGCGTGGAACTCGGCGGCACGGGTGGGGACTTGGCCGAGGATGAAGGGTTCGGCCTGCGGGGCGCGGAAGGGGAAGCGTTCGCCGCCGGTGGAGACCAGGGGGTAGGCGACCGCGTCCGGGTCGAGCGCGGCGGCCTGAGCGGTGAGCGCGTCCAGGTCCTCGCCGGGGAAGTGCCGGGAGACGACTCCGGCGCCGCTGCTGGAGGCGCCGCCCGGCAGCCAGGTGTCGCCCGGCCCGCGGTGGCAGTACACGACGCCCGCCGGGTCGCGGACCAGGTGCGGGCTGGTGCCCTTGAGGACGAGGGTGGTGCCGAGCACCGCGTTCCATGCGCCGGGCTCCAGGGCTCCGGCGCCGATCTGGGCGGCGCAGCCGTCGGTCATGCCGGCGACCAGGGTGGTGCCCTCGGGGATGCCGGTGGCTTCCGCGGCCGCGGCGCACACCGTACCGAGCACGCTGCCGGGGCGTACGACGTCGGGCAACAGGCCCTCGGGCACCCCGAGTTCGGCCATGACCTTGTGCGGCCAGCGCTCGTCGACCAGGTGGTAGCCGGTCTTGAGGGCGTGGCTGGCGTCGGCGGCGACCTGGTGTCCGGCAAGTCGCCAGGTGACCCGGTCGACCTGGTGCAGGAGGCGGGCCCCCGCCCGGGACGCCGCCGCGTCGTGGTCCAGGAGCCAGGCCAGCTTCGGCAGCGCCCAGGACGGCTGCATGCTGCGGTAGCCGAGCTCGCGCCAGACCTCGCCGCCCGCTTCGTTGACGGTCGCCGCCTGGTCGGCGGCGCGCCCGTCGTCGTACATCAGGCCGGGCGTGAGCGGGCGGCCCGCGGCGTCGGCGAGCAGGATCGTCCCGGAGGTGCCGTCGACGGCGAGCCCGCGGACGCGCCGCGCGTCGAGTCCGGCCAGGGCCTCGCGGCAGGCGGCGGACAGGGCGGTCCACCACTGCTCGGGGTCCTGCTCGTGGCGTACGCCGTCGCGGTGGCTGGTCAGCGGCCGGGAGGCACTGGCGAGGAGCTGCCCGGTGCCGTCGACGGCGACGCAGCGGGCGCTCTGGGTGCCAAGGTCGAGGCCGAGCCAGATGCCGTCGAGGGGTCCCGGGGCGTGGTCGGCAGAGGGGGTCTCAGGCATGGATGTCTCCCGGGTCGGTGCGGTTGTCGTCGCCGTCGTCGCGCGGCCCCGCGACACTGCTCCCCTGCCATATCGCGCCGCCCCGCCGGCCGACCCCGCGGGCGATGGCCCGCCCGGTGCCGTCGAGGAGGGCGTCGACGGAAGGACTCTCAGACATGGAGATCTCCTGGGCCGATGGGGGAACGGTCACCGTCCCGTGGGCTCCCGGTCGGCCCCGCGACACCGCTCCCCCGCCAGACCGCACCGCCCCGCCAGCCGACCCCGCGGGCGATGGCCCGCCCGGTGCCGTCGAGGAGGGCGTCGGCGGAAGGACTCTCAGGCATGGATGCCTCCTGGGCCGATGGGGGAACGGTCGCCGTCCTGTGGGCTCCCGGTCGACCCCGTGGCACTGCTCCCCCGCCAGACCGCACCGCCCCGCCAGCCGGCCCCGCGGGCGATGGCCCGCCGGTCGAGGAAGTCCTCGTACAGGGCGGCGTAGAACTGGGCGCGTTCCGGGTCGGGTTCCCAACTGCTCTGCATCCGGACGTACTTGGCGGCGGCGGTGTGCATGCTGCTCTCGGCGCCGGAGCGGACGAGGCCGGTCAGGAAGGCCCCCTTGGCGCCCAGTTCGGTGTCGCCGGAGCGGGCGGTCGGCACGCCCGTCGCGTCGGCGATCAGCGCGCACCACGCGTCGCTGTTGGCGCCGCCGCCGCACAGCCGCAGCTCGCTCACCTCCGTGCGGGCGGCGGCCAGCGAGTCGCGCAGGACCAGCGAGAGCCCGTCGAAGACGGCGCGGGCCAGGTCGGCACGGGAGTGTTCCAGGGACAGGCCCCAGAAGGAGCCGCGGGCGTGCGGGTCGAGGAAGGGCGCGCGTTCGCCGGCCGGGGAGAGGTAAGGCAGGAACAGCAGCCCGCGGGCGCCGGGCTCCGATGCGAAGGCCAGCCGCGCGAGGTCCGGCGGCCCGGCGAGGCCCAGCATCTGCGCGGCCCAGCCGAGGACTTCGGCGCCGTTGAGGGTTGGGAAGGCGCGCAGCACCCGCTCGCGGCCCCGGTAGGCGATGTTGATGCCGGAGGGTTCGCCGCCGGTGTCCACGTCCGTGCGGACGATCTCCGTGCACAGGGTGGTGCCGAGGATGCTGCACGCCTGGCCCGGATTGACCACGCCGACGCCGCGGGCGGTGGCGGCGATGTCGTACGGGGACATCACGACCGGAAGGCCGGCGGGCAGCCCCAGTTGGCCCGCGGCCTCGCCGGTGATCTCGGCGATCCGCTCCGACTCCCCGAGGACGGTCGGCAGGAGGCGGTGGTAGGCGCTCAGGCCGAACAGGTCGAGGATCCGCGGGTCGTAGTCGCCGGTGGAGTGGTCGAGGAAGGGGGCGGAGGCGTCGGACTCGTCGCAGGCGCGGACACCGGTGAGGCGCAGGAAGAGCCAGCCCGCGGCGGTCAGACAGGTGCTGGAGCGTGCGAGGCGGTCCGGGTCGTGGGCGGCGAGCCAGCTGAAGAGGGCGTTGGGCATGCCGGCGCAGGTCAGCGATCCGTTGCGGCGGAATGCGGCTTCGAGTACGCCGTCGCGCTGCCAGGCGGTGAGCAGGTCGCCGGCCCGGCCGTCGGACCACAGGATCGCGGGCCCGGTGGGGCGGCCGGCCTCGTCGACGAGCCAGGCGCCGTCGCCCTGGGCGGTGAAGGACACCAGCCAGACGGGGTCGCCGAGGCCGGAGAGCACGCTGCGGACGGTATGGACGACGGCGTTCCAGACGGCGTCCATGTCCTGCTCCGCCCAGCCGGGGTCGGGCCGCAGGACTTCGGTGGCGAGCCGGGAGACCGCGATCTCCTTGCCCTGGTCGTCGAAGACGACCGACTTGATCATCGTGGTGCCGACGTCGATGGTCAGTACGGACATCAGGTCAGTCCTTTCACACCGGCCGAGGCGGTGGCGGGCGCGGCGGTGGCGGGCGCGGCGTCCGGCGCGGCGTGCTCCGGTGCGGCGTGCTCCGGCGCGGCGGTGTCCTGCGGGGCGCCGGTGTCCTGCGCGGCGCCGTCCGCCGGTGCCGCGCCCGCGTCGTCCGGCAGCTTCAGGAAGAGCGCGAGCACGGTGCTCACCGCATGCATCCCCGCGAATATCCAGACCACCCCTGTGACGCCGAGCGGCCCGACGAAGACGGCGACGACCGCGGGGCCGATGAACGTGCTGGCGCCCGCGCCGAGGTTGAGCGCGGCCAACGCCTGCCCCTTGTGCCGCGGCTCCAGCGAGGGCACCAGTGCCGAAAGCGGTACATACCCGGCCAGCGTAGCGCCGTAGAAGGCGGCGGCCAGCAGCGCGAGCGGGAAGTTGTCGCCCGCCGCGTTCGGCACGTAGAAGAGGAGCAGCGTGCTGACGGTGCAGCCCGCGCCGCCGAACCAGGCGATGGTGCGGCGCCAGCCGAACCGGTCGCCCACCACGCCGAACAGCAGGTTGGCGAAGATGTTGGTCGCGAACATCGCGCTGAGCAGGTGCAGCCACTCGGTGAGGCTGAAGCCGACCGTCTTCGTGAAGTGGATCGGCATGATGACGAAGAAGCCGAACTGCGAGGCCGTGTTGATGACCCGGGCGAGCGATCCCGCGCCGACCCGGGGATTGCGCCACAGGACCGTGACGCTGCCGACGAGCGTGGCGAGCGGCCCCTCGGTCTCGCCCCGCGGCCGCTTCCCGCCCCCGTCGTCGCGGACGAGGAGCAGGGCGATCAGACCGCCCGCGGCCACCAGGACCAGCGCCGACCACAGGGTGGCGTAGGCGCCGATCTGCGGGATGAGTCCGCTGGCGACCAGCGAGCCGAGGGTGGGCAGGCCGCCGGTGAAGGCGAACCAGAACCAGCCCATGGCCGTGCCGAGCCGGGCGCGCGGCGCCACCGAGGCGATCCAGACCAGGAACCCGTAGGCGAACAGCGGGTAGCCCAGGCCCCGCAGGCCGTACCCGAGCATCATCAGCGGATAGCTGGTCATGGGGATGGCCAGGACGAGGAAGAGGAGCTGGAAGACGCCCCAGATGCCCAGGCCGGCCCACATGACACGGCGCGGGCCCCACAGGTCGGAGAGGACTCCGGAGAGCCAGGCGGCGATGGCCGCGGCGGCTCCGTAGACGGTGAACAGCAGCGCGACCCGGGGCTGCGAGATGCCCTCGTCGATCAGGTACGGAGAGAGATAACCGGACTCGACCCCGTCCCCGATCATGAAGAGGAGCAGCCCGAGGTAGCCCCAGGCGAGGGTCGGCGGAATGCCCAGGCGTGTGATCAGCGAACGCGGAGGAGGGGTCGGAGGAGTCGGCATCGGCTCTCCCCTTTCTGCGGCGGCGGCAGGAGGGACGGACGAGCTGATGGAACAGCTGGCCGGAAAGACGAGTCAATGGCGGCCGGAATCTTCCCATCGGGGCGGCGACCTGCCGTGTTGCGTCGAACCGGAGCCGCTCGCCGACGCCGCGCTCCGCGGGCGGGGCGCGTTAGATCCGTGCGAACATATCGCGGCGAGTTCACGTGCCACCTGCGGGCCAGGGCGCGGATACCGGAGGGAGCGCTGCGATGGACCGGGTGGAGGCGCAGGAGGAGCGGCGGCGGCAGCTGCGGGAGGCCGTCATCGGGCGCGGCTTCGTGCGCACCGCGGACCTCGCCGAGGAGTTCGGCGTCAGTCTGATGACCGCGCACCGCGATCTGGACGCCCTGCAGGCACAGGGCTGGCTGCGCAAGGTGCGCGGCGGTGCGACCGGGCTGCCGTCGGCGCAGTTCCACGGCAGTGTCGCGGAGCGGATGGCGACCATGGCGCAGACCAAGCAGCTGCTCGCGCGGGCCGCCGCGACGCTGCTGGTGCCGGGTCAGACGGTGCTGCTCGACGACAGCACGACCTGCCTGCTGCTCGCGCACCAGACCACCGAGCACACCCCGCTGACCGTGATCACCAACTCCCTGCCGGCCATCACCACGCTCGCGAAGGAACCCGGCATCTCACTGATCACGCTGGGCGGTGCGTACTTCCCGGCGTACGACGCCTTCATGGGCCTGCACACCGCGGACGCGGTCCGTGCCTTCCGCGCCGACGTCCTGTTCATGTCCACGACGGCCGTCACCAACGGCCGCTGCTACCACACCTCGCCGGAGACCGTGCAGGTCAAGCGGGCGATGATGGAGTGCGCGGCGCGGCGGGTACTGGTCGCGGACCACACCAAGTTCTGCAAGGACGGTCTGTACGCGCTCGCGCCGCTCACCGACTTCGATCTGCTGATCGTGGACGACGGCCTTGCGGCGGAGCAGGTGCGGGCGGTGCGCGCGGCCGGCACCGAGGTGATGGTGGTGCCTGCCCGCGATCGGTGACGCGCCCGTCGAGGGGTCAACTCCGGTCCGGACCGGGCAGATCCGCGGTCAGGTAGGAGATGACCATGTCCCCCAGCATCGTCCGGTAGTGCTCGCGGCGCGAGACCTCGGTGAGGTCGCGGCCGAAGAGCGTGCGGAAGGTGTGCCGGTTGGAGACCCGGAAGAAGCAGAACGAGCTGATCATCGCGTGCAGGTCGACGGCGTCCACCTCGGCTGCGAACACGCCCTGCTCACGCCCGGCTTCGAGGATCGAGGCGATGACGTCGATCGCCGGCGAACTGAGCGAGGCCAGACTCGGCGACGCGGCGATGTGCTGCGCCTCGTGGATGTTCTCGATGCTGACGAGGCGGATGAAGTCCGGGTGCGCCTCGTGGTGGTCGAAGGTGAGCTCGGCCAGGCGGCGGATGGCGGCCACCGGGTCCAGATGCCCGACGTCGAGCTGCTGCTCCTCGTACCGGATGACCTTGTACGCCCGCTCGAGGACGGCGGTGAACAGCCGGTCCTTGCTGCCGAAGTAGTAGTAGATCATCCGCTTCGTGGTCCGCATGCGGGCGGCGATCTCGTCCACCCTGGCCCCCGCGTAGCCCATGCGGGCGAACTCCTCGGTGGCCACATCGAGGATCTCCCCCTGCGTACGGGCCGCGTCCCGTGTTCGCTTGGCAGGCGGGGACGGCGGGGGGACGGCGGCGGCCATGCGGCTCCTCAGGGCGGACTCATCGGCGCCGGTCAGTCTAATGCTGGTGCGGATGGCGGCTAATGCTGATGAAGGTGCTGGGCGGCCAGCCGTACGGCCGCGTTCTGCGCTCCGTAGCCCCGGTAGCCTCCCGTGCGCTGCACCAACTCGAAGAAGACGCGCCCGACGGTGGCGGTGTAGCAGTGGAGGAACTCCCCGTTCTCGTCCCGGTCGTAGAGGATGCCGAGCTCCGCGAGGGTGGCCAGGCGCTCGGGCTCCAGCTCGTACCGGGCGGCGAGGTCGTCGTAGTAGTTGGCGGAGATCGGCAGCAGGCCCGTGCCGCTGTCCAGGACGCGCCGGGCGGCGCCGACGATGTCGTCCGTGGCCAGCGCGATGTGCTGGAGGCGGGCGCCCTCGGCGTCCGGCGCCGGGGCGATGTTCAGGACGACGCGCACACCGCCGTCGGGGGACGCGACGGCCCGGCTGCGTACGAGGCCATAGGGATCGGCCAGATCGAGGCTGCCGTCCGCCTCCAGGCCCAGCACGCCCAGGTGGAACAGCGCTGCCTCGTCGAACTGGTGCCAGGGCTGGGTGAGGGCGATGTGGTCGATGCGGCGGACGGCGGCGGCCGGTTCGCGCCGCTGCGGCGGCACGGCGCGCGCCGGCAGGTCGGTGAAGTCGCCTCTCCAGCTGGGGTGGTCGGGCTGGTCCGTGCGGCAGAAGAAGACCTCCGTGCCGTCGGGTGCGGCCACCGCGTCAAGCGGTGCGTCACGTGCTGCCCGACGGCGCGGCACCACAGGTGCGAGCACCGCCTCGGCGCGCCGCGCGGCCCGGTGCGGTTCGGGGGTCTCCACGCCGATGGCCGTCAGCGCCGGGTCCTGACGACGGCCGCTGACCCCGGTGTTGAGCAGGATGCGGGCCTCCCCCTGTTCCCACAGCTCGACCGGCTTCCAGGTGTGCCGTGCGGTGTGGGCGAAGCCGAGGGCGTCGAGCACTCCGCGCAGCGGTTCGGTGTCGGCCGCGGTCAGCTCGGCGAAGGCGAAGCCGGAGGGCACGGCCGCGGCGGGGAGCGTGGACAGGCCGGCCGATTCCTCCAGGAGGAGCAGCGAGCGGAGCGCGTCGACGGCGGTGGATGCCGCCCCCGCCTGCCGGAAGACGTCGTTGAACACTTCGAGCGACAGGGGCCCTTGGTATCCGGCCCCTACGGTGGCGGCGACCAGCGGGGCGAGGTCGAAGCCGCCCTGGCCGGGGAAGCAGCGGTAGTGCCTGCTCCACTGGAGGACGTCCATCGCCATCAGCGGTGCGTCCGCCAGCTGGAGGAAGAAGATCTTCTCGCCGGGGATGTCCGCGATGCCCTTGGGGTCGGAGCCGCGGGAGAGGATGTGGAAGCTGTCGAGGCAGGTGCCCAGGGCCGGGTGGTCCGCCTGTTCGACGATCCGCCAGGCGTGGTCGTACGTGCTGACGTGCCGACCCCAGGCCAAGGCCTCGTAGGCGATGCGGATGCCGTGGGCCGCCGCCCGGTCGGCGAGCAGCCGCAGTTGCTCGGCGGCGAGCGCGTCGTCGTCGACCGCCTCGGGGGCGACGCTGGAGCAGACGAGGAGTAGGTCCGCGCCCAGGCGCTCCATCACGGCGAACTTGCGTTCCGCGCGGCGCAGATTGCGGGCGAGGACGTCGGCGGGGACGGCCTCGAAGTCGCGGAACGGCTGGTAGAGGTCGATGCCCAGGCCCAGATCCGCACAGCGAAGGCGTACCTCCTCGGGGCTGAGAGGCCCGCCCACCAGGTCGTTCTCGAAGATCTCCACGCCGTCGAATCCGGCGGTGGCGATGGCGGTGAGCTTCTCGGACAGCGGGCCGCTGAGCGAGACGGTGGCGATCGATTTACGCATGATGTCCTCCTGTGAGGCCGGTACGAGGCCGGTTACCAGAGCGGCATGAGGCCGTATCAGGCCGGGAAGGCGGCCAGATCGCCGAGGTCGGCGAGCATCGGCCCGGTGTGCGGTTCGAGCCCGGTGAAGAGCCGGAAGGCGTCGGCCGCCTGGAATACGGCCATACCGCCACCGTCGAGGGTGCGGCAGCCGACGGCACGGGCCTCACGCAACAGCTCGGTCTCCAGCGGCCGGTAGACGACTTCGGCCACCCAGAGTCCGGGCCTGAGCAGCGTGACCGGCAGGGGCAGGCCCGGGTGCGCGACCATGCCGGTCGGTGTGGCGTGGACGAGCCCGTCCGCGGCGGCGAGGCGCTCGGCCATCGCCCCGGTCGGCGCGGACACCGCGCGGCCGGGGCCGAAGCGAGCGGTCAGTGCGGCGGCGAGGGCGGCGGCGCGGGCCGGGTCGGTGTCGACCAGGGTGACCCGGTCGACGCCGAGGTTCAGCAGGGCGTGCGCCACGGCGGCGCCCGCACCGCCCGCGCCGAGCTGCACGACGTCGCCGGTGGGCGCGTCGGCCAGGCCGCGGGCGAAGGACTGGGCGAAGCCGGTGGCATCGGTGTTGTGCCCGATGGCACGCCCGTCCCGGAAGACGACGGTGTTCACCGCGCCGAGTTCGGCGGCATCGGGGGCGAGTTCGTCCAGGTGCTCGATGACCAACTGCTTGCAGGGGTGGGTGATGTTCAGTCCGTCGAAGCCGAGGCTCCGGGCGGCGTGCACCAGGTCACCGACGGCCTCGGGCGCGACGCCGAGGACGTCGATGTCGAGGGTGCGGTAGACCAGGCGCACGCCGTGCCGGTCCGCCTCGCGTTCGTGCAGGGCGGGGCTCAGCGAGGGGCCGATGCCGGAGCCGATCAGGCCGGTGAGGTACGAGGTCATCGAGTATTCCTGGGGGTCGGCTTGGCACGGTCGTTCACGATGTCGCGGTGGGCGCGGCCGGTTCAGAGGGCGGCCGCCTCGGGCGCGGTCGTCGGCGCCTTCGCGTCCCCGGCGCGCAGGCCGAGGTCGGCCGTGGGCACGCGGTGCGTCTCGCGCCCGGTGGCCACGGCGATGGCGCAGATCGCGCAGAAGGCGGCGGTGAAGATCGCGACGCCGAGCCAGTTGTCGCCGTCGGGGCCCGCGATCTGTGCCGCGAAGGTGACCGCGAAGCCGGCGACGGCGAAGCCGATCTGGGTGCCGATGGCCATGCCGGACAGGCGGACCCTGGCGGGGAACATCTCGCCGTAGAACGAGGGCCAGATGCCGTTGGCCGCGCTGTAGACGACACCGAAGAGCAGCACTCCGGTCACGAAGACCAGCGGGTAGCTGCCGGTGGAGATCGCCCACAGATAGACGAAGATCATCACTGCGCTGCCGAGCGCTCCGACGAGGAAGACGGGCTTGCGGCCGATGCGGTCCGAGAGCCTGGCCCAGAGCGGGATGGCGAGCAGGGCCACCGCGTTGGCGCTGCCGGCGACCCAGAGCATGCCGGTCTTGTCGAGACCGACCGCGTCACTGGTGGCGTACGAGAGGGCCCAGACGGAGAAGATCGTGCTGACCGTCGCGATCAGCGCCGCCGCGACCACCCGCAGCACATCGGCCCAGTGGTTCCTGACCAGCTCCGCCAGCGGCATCCTGGCCACCTCCTGGTCGGCGGAGACCTGCCGGAAGACGGGGGTCTCCTCCAGGGTGCGGCGGATGACGTACCCGGCGACCGCGACCAGGGCGCTCAGCAGGAACGGGATGCGCCAGCCCCAGCTGTAGAGCTGCTCGTCCGGAAGGGCTGCGACCGGCAGGAACACCAGGGTGGCGAGGAGTTGACCGGCCTGGGTGCCGTTGAGGGTGAAGCTCGTGTAGTAGCCGCGCCGGTCTTCCGGCGCGTGCTCCAGCGTCATCGCGTTGGCGCTGGCCTGCTCGCCGGCCGCGGAGAGCCCCTGGAACACGCGCATCAGCACGAGGAGCACCGGAGCGACGGTGCCGACCTGCGCGTACGTGGGCAGACAGCCGATGAGGAAGGTGGAGAGGCCCATCAGGATCAGCGTCCAGACCATGATCTTCCGGCGGCCGAGCCGGTCACCGAAGTGGCCAAGGACGAGAGCCCCCAGGGGGCGGGCGGCGTAGGCGACGCCGAAGGTCGCCATCGAGATCAAGGTGGCGGTGGCCGGGTCGTCCGGGTCGAAGAAGACCTTGGGGAAGACCAGGGCGGCGGCACTGCCGTAGATGAAGAAGTCGTAGTACTCCAGCGCGCTGCCGATCCAGGCGGCGAAGGCGGCCTTGCGGGGCCTGCCCCGGGGCGGCTCGGCCGACGGCTTGTCGGCCTGTGGGTGTGGGTGTGGGTGTGGGTGTGGGTGAGCGGACACGTGAACTCCTCGGGGAGAGCAGCGCCCCCACGGGCTGGGGCGGGCTGCGAGGGGGACGGGGGGCCGGCGCCGGCGCTGCTGGGGGGAACGCCGGAACGGGTGGCGAGGGGGTGCGCACCCGGCACGTGCTGTAGTTAACGCACTAGATAGTTAATTAACTTGGGAGAGATGCTCGCCCGCCCCTGGGGCCGTGTCAATACATCTGGCCGTAACAGACCTGCCGGATCCGAGCGGAGCGGAATCCTGGTGCCGAGCGGACGCGTTGCTCCCCCTCGGCTACTGCGGCCGGGCACGGGCGAAGGAGGCGACCAGGCGGACCCAACGGCCGACAGCCACCCGGGGCCCGCGGGACAGCCGCCGGAGGCGCGGCCCTCCCCTTGTCCGGTGACAGGCGCCCGGCTGCGGGACGACGACGACCGGGCACCGGGCGCGACGAAGCGTGCGGAAGATGAGCGAACCGCGCAGCGGGCCGCTCGCACCGCCGTGGCCGCGCGTGCCCACCACGAGAGCGAGCGCGTGTGCGGACTCCTGGGTCAGTACCTGCGCCGGGTGGCCGGAAAGCACCGCGTGGTGCACGTCCACCTCCGGGTGAGCGACGCGCCAGCCCGCGACCATGTCCGACAGCATCCGGCGGCATTCGCGGACGGCCGCCTGCTCGTCCAGGACGCCGAGGAGCGGAGGGCGCCACACATGCAGCACCCGCAGCGTCACACCGCGCCGGGCGGCTTCCTCGAAGGCATGGATGACCGCGGCCGCGGAATGACGGCGGCCGTCCCAACCGACGTTCACACCCACGACGAGGAAGGGTGGCTGTCGGCTGGACGCGGTCTCGCGCACCAGCACCACCGGACAGGTGGCGTGCGCGATGACCGGCAGCGCGACCGAGGCCGTGGGGAAGGGGCCCTGGCGCCGGCTCGGCCCCCGGGAGCCGAGCACCAGGGCTGCGGCGGTGCGGACCTGCCGGCGCAGAACCGGCACGGGCGCGTCCGCGGCGAGCAGCATGGAGACCTCAAGCCGAGGGTGCCGGCTCCGCACGAAGGCGACCGCCTCACGGAGGGCCTGCTCCGCGGCGGCGCGCGGGTCACGGGCCTGCCGGATTCCAGGCAGACGGGTCGCACGACCACGACGACGTAGGGGCACGGGCCCGCGCTGATCGACGGGCCTCTGGGCAAGGACCAGGCGCAGTGGCAGACAGCGCCGGTGCGCGTCGTCGGCTCCCCACGCCAGGGCCGTGCGGCAAGGCGAAGCGGCATCGACGCCGACGACGATCGGTGTGCGTACAGGAGCTGTCACCGTCTCCTCCGCAGCCTTCCCGGCGCCTCACCCGCCCACCTGAGCCGGACCAGGCGCTGAGGACGGCCAGGGCCGAACAGCCTGCGCCACCCCTGCCTCACCGCCGGGCTGCTCAAGAGCCCGGCCCCTCGCGATTCCGCGCACCACCGCGACGGGGTTCTTCGGGGCACGGCGTACCGAGCGCTTGGAAGGTGACCTACCAGGACAGCGGAATGGGCCGCTGCTGGACGCGCGTTGCGCTGACGTGGCACGACCGACAGCATCGGGTCCACCACTCCTGCCTGGTCGGATCGGCGAGAGGCGGGGGCCAGGAGCCGGGGCCTCCTAGTCGTGCGGGACGACCACGACGGGGGCGGCGGCGTGGTGGAGCACGGCATGAGCGGTAGGGCCGATGCGCATGGCGAGGGCGGGACGGTGCATCCGACGGCCGACGACCACGAGCCCGGCGTCCGCGGCTGCTTGCAGCACCACTCCGGACGCGAAGGCGAGGTCGACCGTCTTGACCACCGTGACCTGGCTGTACTTGTCCTGCCACGGCTGAAGCACGTCTGACAGGGCCGACTCCATCTGCCCTGTCAGACCGCCCTCCTTGCTGGCCATCTGCCCGGCGACGGGGCTGTGCCCGTACAGCGGCGGGAGGTTCCAGGCGTGCACGGCGCGCAGCGCGGCCCCGCGCGCGGCGGCCGCACGGAAGGCGAACTCCAGCAGCGGCTCGGCCGGGGCGCCCAAGTCCTGGACCCCCACGACCACTTCGCTGTCGTCGCTCGCCGCGGTCGAGCGCTCGTTCGCCCGTACCATCACCACCGGGCACCGCGCCCGGGCGAGCACCGTCTGACCGACGGAGCCGAGCAGGAAGCCGGCGATGGCGCCGTGCCCACTGGAGCCGAGGACCAGCATCTCGGCGCTCTCCCCCTGATCGAGCAGCACCTCGACCGCCAGGTCCGAGAATTGCCGAGTGTCGATCGTCAGCTCTGGGTACAGGCCCTCCAGTTCCGCTTTGGTCTCGCGCAGGATGCGCAGCGCCCAGTGCTTCTGGGCCTCCCTGTCCTGGGCGACGGGCACATCGTGCGGCTGCCAGATCCAGGCGTGCGCCAGGCGCAGCGGCAGGTCGCGTCGTCGTGCCTCGCGGGCGGCCCAGTGGGCGGCGGCCAGACTCTCGGGCGATCCGTCCAGGCCTACGGTGATGGGGCGGAGCATGAATAACACCTCCGGGTCCGGTACGACGGGCCTGCGGCTGTGGCCACCGGCCTCGCCCCTGATCCTCACGCTGACGCGGGCATGCCCTCCATGGGCCGGAGGTCCCGGAGCCGGGCCACCCGGCCCTGCTCTCGCACGACGCCGTGCGGACCGTCACGCCGTCACGTCCGCTGGCGCTCCGCGCCCTGAGTGCCGCCCTTGGCGTGACGGAGATACATCAGTTGTGCGCAACGATCGCGACCGGCCCCTTGGCGTGATGGATCACCGAGTGTGCGGTCCGTCCGAGACGTTCCCCGGCAGGCAGCCGACGGCCCACGACGAGCAGGTCGGCCCCCGCCGCGGCCCTGACCAGATGGTGTCCGGCCAGTCCGTGCACGAGTTGCTCGGTGACCTGCGTCCCCGGGAACTTGTGCTTCCACGGTGTCAGCGCGGCCGCGAGGAGACGGGACTTCTCCGGCGCGGGGTCCGTGGCGTCGGCGCTGGGCATCAGGGGAATGGCCCAGGTGTGGACGACATGGAGCGGTGCGTCGCGGACGGCCGCGGCGAAGAAGGCGAACTCCATCAGCTCGTCGCAAGGATGGTCCAGGTCGAGGCCCAGGACAACTGGGCGCGATGGGCTTGCCACCGAGCCCTCGCGCTCGTCCTCGGAATGCTCTCGCGCCCGCACCAGGACGACAGGGCAGGCCGCCCGGGACGCGACGGCCAGGGCGACCGAGACCACCAGGACACCGGCGAGCGCACCGAAGCCGCGTGAGCCGAGCACCAGGAGGGCCGAGGATTCGGCCGCTGCCGACAGCGCCCGCACCGGTGGGCCGGTGACCTGCTCGTCGAGAATCCCCAGGGTGGGGTGCGCGTGGGAGAGCCGCAGGACGGCACGGTCGAGCGCACCGCTCTCACGGTGGAACGGGACCTCGATCTCGGGCAGCCGGCTGCGCTCCGCCGGCTGGTCGTAGGCGTGGATCAGGTGGAGCGGGATATCGCGCCGCAGGGCTTCCCGGGCCGCCCAGTCGGCGGCCTCCAGACTCTCGGGGGAACCGTCGATGCCTGCGGTGACGGTCTGTTGCGGGGTCATGGTGCGCACCTCCACGGTTCGGTCAGGGGATCAACGGGTCGAGATCCGGTCGGCCCGAGCCGGTGCTCGGGAGGTAGCTCCGATCGACGGCGCGCTTCTCCGTGTTCGGGGGCGATGGGCATGCGTTCGGTGGTCAGGTGTGGGGGACGATGGCCACTGGGCAGGCGGCGTGGTGCAGCAGGGCGTGGTTGATGGGGCCGAGTTGCATGCCGATGTGGCCCTTGCGGTGGCGGGCGCCGGCCACCAGGAGGTCGGCTGTGCGGGAGGCGTCGAGGAGCACCGTGCGGGGGTGTCCCTCGGTGATCTCGCGGCAGACCGTGGTGTCGGGGTGGGTCGCCATCGCCTCCCGTACGGCCTCGTCGACCTGGGCCGAGGCGCGCTGCTGGTGTTCGTCGTGGACCATCGTGGGGAAGTCGGGGACTTCCCGGGCCGGGCAGCGCCAGGCGTGGACGATCGTCACCGAGGCGTTGCGCGCCTGGGCCTCGCGGAAGGCGAACTCCACGGCCGGGGCGGCCTCTTGGGGGGTGTCGATGCCCAGGACGAGGTTGTGGAATCCGGCCTGGAGGTTCTTCTCGCGGCCGCGTACCACGATCACGGGCGAGGCGGCATGGGCGGCGACGGACAGGCTGACCGAGCCGAGCAGCAGTTCGGCGAACGCGCCGCGGCCCCGGCTGCCGAGCACGACGGCGCCGGCGTCCGGGCCGACCCGCGCCAGGGCGTGGGCCGGATCCTCGGAAAGCACCTCGCCGGTGACCTTCACGGTGGTGGTGCGCCGCTGGGCGCGCTCGACCGCCGAGGCCACGATGTGGCCCGCGAGCACCTGCGCGGAGGGCCGGTTGCTGCCGAAGGAGGGCTGGTGCCCCTCGTACCACTCCCACCGTGAGGCATGCACGACACGCAGCGGCACACCGTGCGCCGCGGCCTGGTCCGCCGCCCAGTCCAGGGCGCGCAGGCTCGAATCCGAGCCGTCGACTCCGACGATCAAGGGCCTGTCCACGACGATCAGGGGCCTGTCCACGCTGCCACCACCCTCCACCACGCCCCCGGCAGGGGCTCTGCTGCGGACCGTTCCACCGAACAGGCCGACCCGGCAGGGGCGAACCGGCCCCAACAAGGGACATTCGGCCCTGGATGGCCGGCCTCCCCCGACGTGCGCGCAAATTGGCCAAGCCTCCACCCGCGGCACGCACGAGTCCCCGTCCGGCTGCTCAACTACTACGGTGAGACTGAGGAGCGCGATGCGCTGCGCCTTGTCTGCACCAGCTGGAGGAAGCCATGAGCGGGGAGGGACGCGGCGAGGGCGCCGAGCAGCACCTGCCCAAGCTGCGGCTGGACGAGCTGCTGGACGAGCTGCAGTCGCGGATCGACGCGGCGCGCGGGACGCAGGACCGCGTGCACAGCCTGCTGGAAGCGGTGCTGTCGGTCGGCCGGGAGCTGGATCTGCCGCAGGTGCTGCGGCGCATCGTCGAAGCTGCCGTGGTGCTGGTGGACGCCGAGTACGGAGCGCTGGGCGTGATCGGGGACGACCGCCGCCTTTCGGAGTTCCTGACGGTGGGGATCGACGAGGAGCAGAGCGCGGAGATCGGTGACCTGCCCAGCGGCCACGGCATCCTCGGCGAGCTGATCCGGCACCCCGTCCCGCTGCGGCTGCCGGAACTGTCGCAGCACCCCTCCTCCTACGGTTTCCCGGCCCACCATCCGCCGATGCACTCCTTCCTGGGAGTGCCCATCCGGGTGCGCGACCGGGTGTTCGGGAACATCTACCTCACCGAGAAGCGCGGTGCTGAGGAGTTCGACGCCGAGGACGAGGCGGTGCTGTCCACGCTCGCCGTCGCGGCCGGGGTGGCCATCGAGAACGCGCGGCTGTACGAGGAGACCCGGCTGCGCGAGCGGTGGATGCGGGCCAGTGCGGAGGTCACGAGCACGTTGCTGTCGGGCGCCCCCAGTGCCGAGGTCCTCGAACTGATCGTCGAGCAGGCCAGGGAGATCGCCTCCGCGGATGTCGGGATGATCGCGGAGTACGTGTCCGGAGCCGAGGAGCTGCAGCCGATGCTCGCGGTCGGGGTGGACGCGGGGCAGCGCAGCGGGCTGGTCCTCCCGGCTCAGGAGGGACTCGTCGGGGCCGTGCTCACGACGACGGAGCCGGTCGTCAGCGCCGACGTGGCGGAGGACGCCCGCACCGGAGAGCGGGACTCGCAGTGGGCCGGGCTCGGGCCGGTGGTCGCGGTGCCGCTGGGAGCGGGCGGCAAGGCGCGCGGCGTGTTGCTGTTGGGGCGGCTGGCGGGCCACACGCCGTTCTCGGACGCCGACACCGGGCCGCTGCTCGGTTTCGCGGACCAGGCGGCACTGGCGCTGGAGCTCGCCGAGCGGCGCCGGGACGCGGAGCAGATCACGCTGCTCCAGGACCGCGACCGGATCGCACGCGATCTGCACGACCTGGCGATCCAGCGGCTCTTCGCGGCCGGCATGACCCTGCAGAGCACGCAGCGCTTCGTGGACCACCCCGAGGCCACCGAACGGCTCTCTCGGACCGTCGACGACCTCGACGACACCATCAAGATTATTCGGTCCACCATCTTCGGGCTGCGCACGCACGGGGGCGGGGCCAAGGAGGACAGCGGCCTGCGCGGCAGGGCCTCCGCGGTGGTACAGGCCTCCGCCTCCTCGTTCGGCTTCGCTCCCGCGCTGCGGATCGAGGGTCTGGTCGACACCGACGTCCCCGGCGATGTCGCGGATCATGCGCTCGCGGTGCTCGGCGAGGCGCTCAGCAACGCGGCCCGGCACTCGGGGGCACGGTCGGTGGACGTGCATCTGCGCTGCGCTGAGGGAGAGCTGGCGCTGAGTGTGACCGATGACGGCTGCGGGGTGCCCGCCGGGGTCGAGCGCAGCGGGCTGAAGAACCTGGAGGACCGGGCCCGGACACTGGGTGGCATCCTGACGCTCGGTGAGCGGCCCGGTGGCGGCGGGACCCGTCTGATGTGGCGTGTGCCGACGGGTTCAGGGAGCTGACGGCGCGCCGTCGAGTACGTGCCGAGCCGCGCGCCGCGGAGAGGCGGGCCCCTCGGGGCCGTACCCCAGGCGGACCACCATCTGAGCGTAGCCGCGCCGGTCGCTCACCAGCGGCAGGAGCCGTACTCGCAGGTCAGGCCATTCCAGCGCCTGGTGCAGCAGCGATGCCCGCAGGCCGTGGGCGGTGGCGACGAGCAGTACGTGCTCAAGTGCCTGGCCGGCACGCAGCCAGTCGGCCCGGCGGTCGTGGCCGGTCGACAGCACGGCGATCGTCGGCCGTTTCTCGAAGGGCCTGGCGGACAGCACCGAGGGGTGCCGGTGTGCGCCGAAGTCGCGCATCGGGAGCAGTTCCCGGAAGTCCTGCTGTCCCATCGTCTCCAGCGGAATCCCCAGGTCCATGAGGTCCGGCTCACGCACCCAGCGGCGGCTTTCGGTGGCCCGGTCGGGGTCGGCGGTGTTGCGGTGCTCGGCCTCCCTCGTGATCTGCAGCAGGCGGTCGGTCTCGCGTGCCCCGGGACGGCTCAGGAGCGCCCCTTCGGCGTGGGCGGCCTCCGTGAGTTCGGCGCCCGTACTCGCGGGCACCGGCCGGTCAGAGAAGGGGAACCGGCTGCTGTGCCGACGCCACAGGGCGTCGTACAGGCGCGTGCACGACGAGGAGGTCCTGGCTGCGCCGCCGAGCCGTACGGTGGCGAGCAGGTCGGGCTCGTCCGGCCTGGGCAGCACGCGAGGCACCGGTTCCCAGCCGAACCGCGCCACCGCCACCCGCAGGTTGAACAGTGCGCAGCCGACGGAGAGGTGCAGGGCACGCCCGCTCGGATCGGTGTGCCGCAGACCGCGGCCTGCGGCAGCGCGGATCTCCAGCGTGACGGTGTCCGGGTCGAGCCGGAAGCGCCAGGGCTGGGTGTTGTGGATCGAGGGGGCTGCCACCGCGGCGGAGACGAGCGTCTCCAGGGTCGGGACATCGAGAGTCGGAGACTTCATCAAAACTCCTCCCCGCCCTGCGCCGAGGGGCAACAGGGCTTTTCGGCGGCCGTTGCCAGCGTGCGGCTGCCGGGAGCCGAGGGAGGAGGGGCCGACCGGCCTCCGCCGGCGCCGGACGGCCCGAACACACGTCACCGCGCGGGCCGTTCACCCGATTCGGGGCGGTCCAGTTGGGAGGCGAGGACCGCCGCCTGGACCCGCCGGTGCACGCCCAGTTTGGCCAGCAGGCGGGAGATGTGGTTCTTGACGGTCTTCTCGGACAGGTAGAGCTTCTTGCCGATCTCGCGATTGGTGAGCCCGTCTCCGATGAGCTCGAGGATGTCCCGCTCGCGCGGCGAAAGGCTTGCCAGCTCGGGGGCGACGGCCGGGGTGTCGGCGGGATCGGCGCGCAGCGAGCGCATCAGCCGGGCGGTCGTCGCGGGGTCGAGCATGGACTGGCCCGAGGCAACGGTACGTACGGCCGAGATCAGATCGGAGCCCTTGATCTGCTTGAGGACGTAACCCGCGGCTCCCGCCATGATCGCGTCGAGCAGGGCGTCCTCGTCGTCGAAGGACGTCAGCATCAGCACGGCAAGCTCCGGCATCTGGCTGCGCAGCTCGCGGCAGACCGTGATCCCGTCCCCGTCGGGCAGGCGCACGTCGAGGACGGCGACGTCCGGACGGAGGGCAGGGCCGCGGACGAGCGCGTGCTCGACGTTCTCGGCGTCGCCGACCACCAAGATGTCCGGTTCGGCGTCCAGGAGGTCGGCCAGACCACGCCGTACGACCTCGTGGTCGTCCAGCAGGAAGACGCGGATCGGGTGCTGCTCAGTGAAGATGCGTGCCTCGGTCATGACGACCCCTTGTTCCCCGACGGCTGACAGACTGCGGGCTGTCCGTGAGGCGATCATCACCCTCCGGGTCTGGATCCACTAGGGCCGACCGGCCCACTCATACCCACCATGCGCCCTGCCCGGCCCACTGACCACGGTGTGCGTGCTGCGGCCGCCACCTTTCTCTTCTACATGGCGGCCGCTTCCTCCGAAGACCGGCCGTGCCCGTCAACCTCGAACTCCACGTCCACGACGCCCTCGACGGCTCGGACCAGCCGCGCGGCCACGGGGACCAAGGACGTGTCGCGGACGTGCCCGGCGAGCGTCACGACTCCCTCCCGGACCTTTATCCGGACGCTTGAGGCCGGCGGAGGGAAGAGGTACGCGGCGACCTCCCTGCGGACCTCCTCGGCGATCTCCTCGTCGTCGCGGAGGAACACCTTCAGCAGATCCGCGCGGCTGACGATGCCCTCCAGCAAGCCCAGGGTGTCGACGACGGGGAGGCGCTTGACCTTGGCGTGCGCCAGCGTCCGTGCGGCCTGGGCGAGCGTCGCGTCCGGGTGGACGGTGACAGCGGGAGTGGTCATCAGCTCTCCCGCGGTCAGGGCGCCGGCCTTGGCGAGGTCGGTCAGGCGCCGCAGCTGCGTGGAGCGGTCGGGGTCGCTGTCGCGGAACTCCTCCTTGGGCAGGAGGTCGGCCTCGGAGACCACACCGACGACGCGGCCCTCGCCCTCCACGACCGGCAGCGCGCTGACCTGCCACTCCTGCATCATCTGAACGATCTCCTTGAAGCGCGCCCCGCGGCCGACGGCGGCGACCGTGTGGGTCATGACGTCGCTCACGATGTGCGGCGTGCCGTGCATCGTCCCTCCTTGATCGCGTCGGGTGTCCGGTCTGTCACAGGGTGCTTCCGCTTCCGTACGGGGCGTACAGGTCAAGCAGCCGGACGCGGGACGAACGCAGCCGGCGGGCGAGGATGTTGCCCACCCACTGGCTGACCGCGCAGCCCAGGGCGGGGTCGTCCTGGCACAGGGCCCGAACCGCGGCGGCGTCGAACTCGTACGCCCGTACAGGCGTCGTGGTCTCGGCCCCCAGGTGCCAGGTGTGCGGTGCGAACAGCCAGGACCAGCCGACGAGTTCGTTGTGTCCGAGGGTCTCGACGACGGCGGGCCGCCGGCCGGGCACGTGGATGTCGAGGCTGACCGCGCCGGTGCGGATGATCCAGAACCGGTCGGCGCGTCCGCCCTCCTCGAAGAGACGGGTTCCTTGCGGAAAGGACACCTCGCGCGCGATGCGCATCAACCGCTGGTGATACTCGGCGGGCAGGGCCCGCAGCATGCTGTGAGTGGTCGAAGAGTTCATGACGGCCCTCCAGGACGGGCGTACTGACCTGCCACGTTCAGCATGTGCCCGTGCCGTGATCGCAGACCATGGGCCACCTGGCCCGCCGACCGGGCCAACCGGCACCGCACGGCGCACCCTTGGTCCGGCGAAGGCGCGCGGCACGTCGGCGAAGAGCGGCGGTGCCCCCCTGGGCCGAAGGGTCCCGTGAAAGGGCTGTGCGGCCCCTGCGCGCGAGGGCGCTCCCGTACAAGGCTCGGTACGAGACGGGACGGGAACGGATACAGGAGGGCCCCCACCATGCGTCCGCACATCACCGCAGGAATCGATGGATCCGCCGAAAGTCTCGCCGCCGCGCACTGGGCGGCCCGTGAGGCCGTGCGTCGTGGTGCCGCGCTGAATCTCGTGCACGCCTGGACGTGGCACCCCCGGCCCGCCCCCTCCGTCCCCGCGGACAGGAGCGAGCACGAGTGGGCCGAACAGATCCTGGACCGGGCGGCGAGCGCCATTCGCGCGGCGCACCCGGGGCTGCCGGTCGTCGAGCGGCTGGTGACCGACTCCGCGGTGGCCGCCCTGCTGACCTCGGCCGCCGACACGGAGCTTCTGGTGCTCGGTTCCCGTGGCTTCGGCGCAGTCGCCGGAGCCATGCTCGGTTCGGTCTCCCAGCGGGTCATCGCCAGGTCCTCCCGCCCCTTGGTGCTCGTACGGATGGGCGAGACCAGCGCCGCCGAGCACTTTCCCGCCGTGGACGGCATCTCCCCCGACGAGATACCCGAGACCCCGTTCCGCGATGTCGTCCTCGGCCTGGACACCCACCACCCCTGTGATGAGCTGATCGAGTTCGCCTTCGAGTTCGCGCGGCGCCACCGCTCCGAACTGCACGTGATCCACGCCTTTCGCGTGACACACGACCAGCCGGCCGAAGGCCCGCAGGTTCCGTTCCGCGGACCGGAGCTGCTCGCCGCACAGGAACGTGCCGTACACGCGACGCTGCGTCCGTGGTGCGAGAAGTACCCGGAGGTCTCCGTGGTCGAGACCGTCCGCGAAGGGCGGGCCGCCACCGCACTGGTGAGCGCGTCAGCGGGAGCCTCTCTCGTCGTCGTGGGACGCCGGATACGGGACAGGCGCCTCGGCGCGCACATCGGCGCCGTCACGCACGCGGCGCTGCACCACATCCACTGCCCGGTGGCCGTTGTCCCGCACAACTGAAACGGCCGTGACGGACCGAGGGAGACCCGCGATGAAAGCAGCGACGGTGGACCGGGATCAGGCACGCGCGTGGCGTGGCTTCATCGGGGCACGATGGCGCGACAGCATCAGCGTGCGTGACTTCATTCAGGCCAACTACACGCCCTACGAAGGCAGTTCCGCATTCCTGTCGGGGATCACGGATCGCACGCGCATCGTATGGGAGACGGTCAGCGCACTGTTCCCGAAGGAACGCGGCAACGGCATCCTCGACATCGACACCGCGACTCCGTCGACGATCACCTCGCACGAGCCGGGGTACATCGACCGCGAGCGGGAGTTGATCGTCGGCCTGCAGACCGATGCCCCACTGAAGCGCGCCATCATGCCGGGCGGCGGCCTGCGGATGGTCGAGAGCGGGCTCAAGGCCTATGGGTACGAGCTCGACCCCTTCGTCACCCGCGTCTTCGGGACGTACCGCAAGACACACAACGACGGGGTCTTCGACGCGTACACCCCCGAGATGCGGGCCGCCCGCAAGGCGGGGATCATCACCGGGCTGCCCGACGCGTACGGTCGCGGCCGGATCATCGGCGACTACCGACGGGTGGCCCTGTACGGAACCGCCCTGCTCACGGCGGCCAAGCGCGCCGAACGCGCTCTGCTGGACGCGCAGCCGTCCTTGGAGCACGTCATCCGTGACCGCGAGGAACTCGCCGAGCAGATCAGGGCGTTGGACGAGCTGACGCGCATGGCGGCCACCTACGGCTGTGACGTCTCCCGGCCCGCGACCAGCGCCCGGGAAGCCGTGCAGTGGCTCTACTTCGGCTACCTCGCCGCCGTGAAGGAGCAGAACGGCGCCGCGATGTCGCTGGGCCGCACGTCCACCTTCCTGGACATCTACCTTCAGCGGGACTTGACCGAGGGGGCCATCGACGAGACCCGCGCCCAGGAACTGATCGACGACTTCGTGATCAAGTTGCGGATCGTACGGTTCCTGCGCACTCCTGAGTACGACGCGCTCTTCTCCGGCGATCCGACCTGGGTGACGGAATCCATCGGCGGCATCGGCGCCGACGACCGGCCGCTGGTCACGCGCACCTCCTTCCGCTTCCTTCAGACCCTCTACAACCTCGGGCCGGCGCCCGAGCCCAACCTGACGGTGCTGTGGTCGCCCCGGCTGCCGGCCGGGTTCAAGGACTTCTGCGCCCAGGCCTCGATCGACACCAGCTCCATCCAGTACGAGTCCGACGAGCTGATGCGCCCGCGCACCGGCGACGACACCGCGATCGCCTGCTGCGTGTCGGCCATGGCCGTCGGGAAACAGATGCAGTTCTTCGGGGCGAGGGTCAATCTCGCGAAGGCGCTGCTGTATGCGATCAACGGCGGCAGGGACGAGATGAGCGGGGAGCAGATCGCGCCCAAGAGGCCCGCACTGGACGGCGAGTACCTGGACTACGGCGAGCTGATGGCCGCCTATGACCAGGTGCTGGACTGGTTGGCGGCGACGTACGTCAACACGCTCAACGTCATCCATTTCATGCACGACAAGTACGCCTACGAGCGCATAGAGATGGCCCTCCACGATCATCCCGTGCACCGCTTCATGGCCTGCGGCATCGCGGGGCTCTCCGTCGTCGCGGACAGCTTGTCCGCCGTCAAGTACGCGCGGGTGAAGGTGATCCGGGACGCCACCGGGCTGGCGGTGGACTATGAGACCGAGGGCGACTGGCCGGCATTCGGCAACAACGACGCCCGCGTGGATTCCATCGCGGTGGAGCTGGTCGAGTCCTTCATGGCCAAGGTGCGCGAGCACCCCGCCTACCGGGACGCCGAGCACACCCAGTCGGTGCTGACGATCACCTCCAACGTCGTCTACGGCAAGCACACGGGCAACACTCCCGACGGGCGCCGTGCCGGTGAACCTTTCGCCCCGGGCGCCAACCCCATGAACGGCCGCGACCGCCACGGCGTGGCCGCTTCCGCGCTCTCGGTCGCAAGGCTCCCGTACGAGCAGGCCCGCGACGGCATCTCGCTGACCACGACGGTCACGCCGGAGGGCCTGGGCCACCACCCGGCCGAGCGCGCGGCCAACCTGGTCGGCGTCCTCGACGCGTACACCGCGTCCGGCGGCTTTCACATGAACGTCAACGTGCTGGACCGGGGGACGCTGGAGGATGCGATGGAACACCCGGAGAAGTACCCGGAGTTGACCATCCGGGTCTCCGGGTACGCCGTCAACTTCGTGCGTCTGACCCGCGAGCAGCAGCTCGACGTCATCAGCCGCACCTTCCACGGCGCGCTGTGAGCACGGTGAAGACGATGACGACCGGCCGGATCCACTCCTGGGACCTGTCCACCGGCGTGGACGGCCCCGGGACCCGGTTCGTGCTCTTCACCAGTGGCTGCCCTCTGCGCTGCCTCTACTGCGCGAACCCCGACACCTGGCACATGCGGGACGGGCGGAGCGCCACCGTCGACGAAGTGATGGCCGAGATCGAGAAGTTCCGGGCCTTCGTCACCGCGGCCGGCGGAGGGGTGACGATCACGGGCGGCGAGCCCCTGCTCCAGCCCGCTTTCACTGCGGAACTTCTGCACCGTTGCAAGGAAGCCGGGCTGCACACCGCCGTGGACACCTCCGGTTTCCTCGGCGCCCGCGCCACCGACGAGCTGCTCACCGACACGGATCTGGTGCTCTTGGACATCAAGTCCTTCGACGCCACGACCTATCGGAAGTTGACCGGCGCCGAGCTGCTGCCTTCCCTCGACTTCGCCACGCGGCTCGACCTGCTCGGCGTCCCGATGTGGATTCGGTACGTCCTGGTTCCCGGCTGGACCGACGCCCCGGCGGCCGTGGACGGTCTGGCCCGCTTCGTCGCGGGCCTCGGCAGCGTCGAACGCGTCGACGTCCTTCCCTTCCACAAGCTCGGTGCCGCCAAGTACGAGGCTCTGGGCCTTCCCTTCCCGCTGCGCGACCACCCGTCCCCCGCCCCCGGCCTGACCGAGCGGGTCCGCGACCAGTTCCGCGCGTACGGACTGTCGGCGTACTGAATGCCCTAGGGCCGAACGGCCCCAGCCAGGTACCTGTGGCCCCTGCACGACCGTTCCGATCGGCACGAAGCTGGAACCGGACAAGGACTTCAGGAGGTGGAGACCATGCCCCGCCCCATCGTCGTGGGCCTCGACGGCTCGCCCGAGAGCCAGGCAGCAGCTGAATGGGCGGCCCGTGAGGCCGCCATGCGCCGACTGCCGCTGAAGCTGGTCCACGTCCGGGAGCCCCTGCCGGATCCGATCGCGCAGGCACCGCTCCTCGGCACGGAGACGCAGCAGCACTGGGGCGAGCGGGTGCCGCGCGAGTCGGCCGAGGGCCTGCGGCTGCGACACCCCGGTGTCGAGATCAGTGCGGAGGACCGTTCCGGGCAGCCCGCCGCTCTGTTGTCGGGGCTGGCGAAGGACGCCGAACTGCTCGCCCTGGGCTCCCGCGGCATGAGTGGGATCGGCGGGTTCCTGGTCGGCTCGGTCGGCCAGGCCGTCGTGGCGCACGCGGAGCGGCCGGTGGTCCTGGTCCGCGCCGGTGAACAGGCCGCGGACGAGCATCTGATGGACCCGGCGGGCATCCCGTCCGCCGCGACCCCCTATCGGCCCGTGGTCCTGGGTCTGGCCACCGACCACGACCCGGACGCCTCGCTCGTCGCGTTCGCCTTCGACGCGGCCGAGCACCGCGCCACCACCCTGCGGGTCGTCCACGCCTGGAATCCACCGCCCTACTACGCCTACGGCCTCTGCGCCGACCTCGACTTCCACAGCGAGCTGTCCCGGCAGGAGGCCGTCGCGCTCAGGGAGATCATGCGGCCGTGGCGGCGGAAATTCCCCTCCGTCGAGGTCGTCGAGGAGTCCCGGTACGGGACGCCGGCCGACCAGCTGGTCGCCGCCTCCCGAGCGGCCTGCCTGGTCGTGGTCGGCCGTCGCATCCGGCGTAGTTCCGTCGGCGCCCACATCGGTCCGGTCACCCACGCCGTCCTGCACCACGCCGCCGCCCCCGTCGCCGTCGTCGCGCACCAATGACCGGCCGGGACGGGAGGACGTCATGAAGGCAGCCGTCGTACGAGCTTTCGGCTTCGATCGCGACACAGGAAGGTGACGACGATGGAACTGCCCCTGGTGGTGGGCGTCGACGGATCCGACACCAGTCTTCGCGCCGTCGACTGGGCTGTGGGCGAGGCCGCCCTGCGCGGGGCGCCGCTGCGGCTGGTGTACGCCTCGCTGTGGGAGCGCTACGAGGGGACGGCGTTCGCCGGGGAGATGGGCCAGACCTCGGAACCCGTACAGGCCGACACCATCGTCGATGCCGCCGCGCAGCGCGCACACCGCCGCGAGGCGGACGTGAAGATCTCCACCGAGGTACTGCTCGACGAGCCGGTGCCCGCGCTGCTGGACGAAGGGCGCAACGCGTGCGCGCTGGTGCTGGGCTCTCGCGGCCGCAGCGGCATCGCCGAGCTGCTGCTCGGCTCGGTGTGCCTCGCGGTCGCGGCCCGTGCCGACTGCCCCGTGATCGTGCTGCGCGGCAGTCACGACAACCGGGCGAGGCCCGCGACGCACGGACGCGTGGTGGTGGGGGTCGGCGAGGTGCCGGAGAGCTCGGCGGCCGTGCGCTTCGCCGTCCAGGAGGCGGCGCACCGCGGGGTGTCCCTGGAGGCGGTACGTGCCTGGCGGTGCCCGGCGCACGAGACCACCGACCATCCGCTCCTGACGGGCGAACCGGCCCGGCTGCACGAGCAGCGGGCCGCCTCGCTCCTGGAAGCGGCGCTGCTGAACCTCCCGGTGGAAGTGGAGCTGCACCGGCGGACCGTCGAAGGCCCCGCCCAGAAGGCGCTCCTGGCCGCCTCGGCCGATGCCGACCTGCTCGTCGTCGGCGCCCGACGCCGGCACGGGCGCTTCGGACTCCAGCTGGGCCGGGTCGCGCACGCCGTCCTGCACCACTCCGCCTGCCCGGTCGCCGTCGTACCGCAGAGAGTGTGAGTGCCGTGGCCAAAGGTGTACGTCCGCGGGTCACCCGGCGGGCGTAGCTACCGGTCGGCACTGGTCCTGGACCGCCCGAAACCCTCACGTCGCTAAGGAGTTCATCGCCATGACCCTACGTGTCGGCATCAACGGCTTCGGCCGCATCGGCCGCACCTACCTGCGCGCGGCACTGGACCGGGCGGACGCGGGGACGCAGTACGTCGAGGTCGTCGCCGTCAACGACGTCGCGCCACCCGCCACCCTGGCCCACCTGCTTGAATTCGACTCGACGTTCGGCCGGATCGACCGCGAGGTCACCCACGACGACAGCTCGATCACCGTCGACGGCCGGCGTATCGCCGTCACCGCCGAGCACGACCCGGCGGCCCTCCGCTGGGCCGACCACGGTGCCGACATCGTCGTCGAGTCCACCGGCCGGTTCCGCGACCGCGACTCGGCCGCCCTGCACCTGAAGAGCGGCGCCCACACGGTGCTGCTCTCCGCACCCGGCAAGAACGCGGACGCGACCATCGTGATGGGCGTCAACGACGCCACGTACGACCACGACGGTGACCGCATCGTGTCGGCGGCCTCCTGCACCACCAACTGTGTGGCGCCGATGGTAAAGGTCTTGCACGAGACCTTCGGCATCGACCGGGGTGTGATGACCACCATCCACGGCTACACCAACGACCAGGCCCTGCTGGACGGCCCGCACAAGGACCTGCGGCGGGCCCGCTCGGCGGCGCTGAGCATCATCCCGACCAGTACCGGTGCGGCCCGCGCCGTCGGCCTGGTGCTGGCGGAGCTGGCGGGTGCCCTGGACGGCATCGCCGTCCGCGTGCCGGTGGAGGACGGCTCGCTCACCGACCTCGCGGTGGTGCTGCGCCGCGACACGACGGCCGACGAGGTCAACTCCGCCTTCGCCGAAGCCGCGAACGGCACGCTGAACGGCATCCTGCGGGTGTCGAAGTCGCCCATCGTCTCCCGCGACGTCATCGGGGACCCGGCGTCGTGCGTCTTCGACCCCGCCCTGACGCAGGCGAACGGAAACCTGGTGAAGGTCTTCGGCTGGTACGACAACGAGTGGGGCTACACCAACCGGCTCCTGGACCTCACGGCGCTGGTGGCCGTGGTCTTCGACACCGACGGTGTGATCACGGACTCTGCCCGGGTGCACGCCGCCGCGTGGAAGACGGCCTTCGACGCCTTCCCTCTGCTGCGCGGCAGGCACCCCTTCGACGTACAGGACGACTACCTCCGGTACGTCGACGGCAAGTCGCGTCTCGACGGAGCAAGGGCCTACCTGGAGTCCCAGGGCCTGTCCCCCTCCCGGGCCGAGGTCCGGACCGTCGCCGCCGACAAGGAGCGGTTGTTCACCGACCGCCTGCGCGAGCACGGCATCGACGCCTATCCCGGCACCGTCCGGCTGCTGGGGGTCCTGCGTTCCGCCGGCCTCGCGACAGCCGCGGTGTCGGCCTCCCGGCACGCGCGTGAACTTCTCGAACACGCCAAAGTGCGCGCTCTCTTCGACGTACTCGTGGACGGCTCCGAGGCCGCCCGCCTTCAGCTGGCCGGCAAACCCGACCCGGCCCTGTTCCTGGAGGCGGCCCGCCGTCTCGGGACCCCCGCGGCTCGCGCCGCCGTCGTCGAGGACGCCCTGGCCGGAGTAGAGGCCGGGCGCCGCGGCGGCTTCGGCGCGGTGATCGGGGTGGACCGGACCCGCACCTCGGCCACCCGTGCCGCGCTGCTGAAGCACGGGGCGGACCTGGTGGTCGAGGACCTCGCGGAGCTACTGGACTCGGAGGACTGAGGATGCACGACTGGACCTGGGAGTACGAGGGATACGACCCGGCGGAGGTGCGTCTGCGCGAGTCCCTGTGCACCCTCGGCAACGGCTACTTCGCCACCCGCGGCGCGGCCCCCGAGTGCGCAGCCGACTCCGTCCACTATCCGGGGACGTACGTGGCGGGCTGCTACAACCGGCTCACCTCGGAAGTGGCCGGACGCCAGGTCGAGAACGAGGACATGGTCAACCTGCCCAACTGGCTGCCGCTGCGCGTCCGCACGGACACGGGCACCTGGCTCACACCGGACACCCACAAGCTGCTCGACCACCACCTGGCTCTCGACCTGGCCGCCGGCACCCTGGAACGCACCGTGCGCTACGAGGACGAGCATGGCCGGCGTCTCGCCGTGCGCCAACTGAGCCTGGCCCACATGGCCGACCCCCATCTGGCCGTTCTGCGCACCGAGTTGACCGCCGAGGGCTGGTCCGGAGAAGCCGAGGTCGAGTCCGCCCTCGACGGGACGGTGGCCAACGAGGGCGTCGAGCGCTACCGCTCACTGGCCTCCCAGCACCTCACACACGTCCACACCGGCGCTTCGGCGCCGGACACGGTGTGGCTGCGCTGTCGCACCAGCACCTCGGACATCCGGGTGAGCCTGGCCGCCCGGACGGTCACCGACGCGCCCGCCCGCACCACGACACAGCACGAGCGCGGGCGGGCCTCCCAACTGCTGCGCCTCTCCCTGACCGACGGACGGACCGTGACCGTCGACAAGGCGGTCGCCCTGCACACCTCACGCGATCCGGCGATCGGCGACCCGCTGCACGCGGCCGTCGACCGGGTCGGCCGCGCCCCCGAGGTCGGCTCCCTGCTCGTCTCCCACCGCACCGCGTGGCAAGAGCTGTGGCGCAACGCCGAGTTGGACGTGCCGACCGGTGCGGGTCCGGTGCTGCGGCTCCACCTCTTCCACCTGCTGCAGACCCTGTCCCCGCACACCGCGGAACTCGATGTCGGTGTCCCGGCCCGTGGGCTGCACGGAGAGGCGTATCGCGGCCACGTCTTCTGGGACGAGCTGTTCGTCCTTCCCTACCTCAACCTGCACTTCCCGGAGGTCTCCCGAGCTCTGCTCACCTACCGTCACCGGCGCCTGGAGCAGGCGTGCGTCGCCGCCCGCGACGCCGGGCACAGCGGTGCGATGTATCCCTGGCAGAGCGGCAGCGACGGCCGCGAGGAGACCCAGCAGCTCCACCTGAACCCACGCTCAGGACGGTGGCTGCCCGACCACTCACGGCTCCAGCACCACGTCGGTTCGGCCGTCGCGTACAACGTGTGGCAGTACTGCCAGGCCACCGGCGACACGGAGTTCCTGCACACCAAGGGCGCCGAGATGCTGGCACAGATCGCCCGCTTCTGGACGGGCATGGCGACGTACGACGAAACGCTGGGCCGCTACCGCATGCGCGGAGTCGTCGGCCCCGACGAGTACCACGAGAGCTACCCCGGCGCCGCCTCCCCCGGCCTCGACGACAACGCCTACACCAACGTGATGGCGTCCTGGGTCCTCGCCCGCACGCTCGATGTCCTGCGCGATCTGCCCGAGCCCCGCCGCCGGGACCTCTTCGAGCGCATCGGGCTCGACTCCGCCGAGCTCGACACGTGGGAGGACGTCTCCCGGAAGCTGCACGTGCCCTTCCACGCCGGTGTCATCAGCCAGTTCCAGGGATACGGCGACCTCGCCGAGCTCGACTGGCAGGCCTACCGGGACCGTTACGGGGACATCCGGCGTCTGGACCGGATCCTGGAGGCCGAGGGCGACACCGTCAACGGCTACCAGGCGTCCAAACAGGCAGATGTCCTGATGCTCGGGTACCTCTTCGCGCCCGCCGAACTCCAGGGCACGTTCCGGCGGTTGGGCCACACGCTCGACGACATCACCTGGCAGCGCACCGTCGACTACTACCTGGCCCGCACCAGCCACGGCTCGACCCTCAGCAGCCTCGTCCACGGCTGGGTACTGGCCCGCGCCCGGCGCGCCCATGCCTGGGACTTCGTGCAGGAGGCGCTCTCCGGAGACATCGCCGACATCCAGGGCGGCACCACCGGCGAGGGCATCCACCTGGGTGCCATGGCGGGCACGCTCGATCTCGTACAGCGGGGTCTGACGGGCCTGGAGACCAGGGGCGGTGCCCTGCGGTTCGACCCCGTCCCGCTGCCGGAGCTGTCGGAGTACGGCTTCTCGATCCGCTACCAGGGCCACTGGGGCATCCGACTGCGACTGCGGGCGGGAACGCTGCGCATCACCGTGCCGGACTCCGATCGCGAACCGATCTCCGTCGCCTTCGCGGATCGCACGGTGTCGGTGGCACCCGGGGAGTCCTGCGCACTGACCCTGCCGAGCTGACGTCGCGCCGGACACCGTGGCTTAGGGCCGACCGGCCCCATATGGCCCCCGGACAGCCCATGGGGCCCCGCTCCCGGCGGCTGGATGCTCGAAGTGTCACCAGACATGGAGGAGATCCGTCATGACGGACGACAGGCTGCCCCCCGTGCTCGCAGCGGCCCGTCGACCTCGCGGTCCTCTGCGCCGACTTCGCTGAGGAAGGAACACTCATGAAGCACGACAAGGTCGGCTCCGTGATGACCACGGAGGTCATCCGTGCCGCATACGGCACCCCGTTCAAGGAAGTGGCACGCCTGCTCGCCGACCACCACATCAGTGGGCTGCCGGTGGTGGACGAGGACGAGAAGGTCGTCGGGGTGATCTCGGAAACCGACCTGATGGCCCGTCAAGCAGCCGCCCCCGACCCCTTCGAGCCGCAGCACCATCTCCGGCTCGCCGCGCTGACCCGCGGCTCCAGGAAACAGGCCGCGAAGGCGAAGGCCCGCACCGCAGGCCAGCTGATGACCGAACCGCCCGTGACGGTGCACGCCGACGACACCATCGTCGAAGCCGCCCGCACCATGGCGCAGCGGCGCGTGGAGCGGTTGCCCGTTCTGGACGAGGAGGAACGGCTCGTCGGCATCGTCACGCGGCACGACCTGCTTCAGGTGTTCCTGCGGCCCGACGCCGACATCCGTGACGAGGTGATCAAGGAGGTTCTGGTACGCACCCTGTGGCTGGCGCCTCAGATCATCGACGTCTCCGTGACCGAAGGCGTGGTCACCCTCACCGGCCAGATGGAGCGCAAGAGCGAGACGGAGATCGCCGTCTCCATGACGCACCAGGTCGACGGCGTCGTCGCGGTGGTCGCCAACCTCACCTACCGGCTGGACGACTCACACCTCAAGCCGGACGAGCAGTCACTGCACGGCGTCACCGACGCATGGCTGCGAAAGCTGTGAGAGGAGGCGAACCGCCATGCTCGACAGCGTGTTGGTCGCCTACGGAACGACGAACGGGTCAACCGCGCGGATCGCGCGGACCATCGCCGAGGTCCTGCGCGAGCGGGGCATGTCGGCAACGGCAGTGCCGGCCCGATCCGTGACGGACGTGGGCTCCTACGACGCCGTGGTGGTCGGAGGCGCTCTCTACGCCGGGCGCTGGCACAAGGACGCCCGCCGGTTCGTGCGTCGCCACGGCCGCGAACTGACCCGGCGCCCGCTGTGGCTCTTCAGCAGCGGCCCGCTCGACGCCTCGGCCTCGGAGCGCGACATCGCACCCGTACCCGGCGTGAAGCGGGCCATGGTCCGGCTCGGTGCCAGGGACCACGTGACCTTCGGGGGATGCCTCGAAGAGGGGGCGAAGGGATTCATCGCCCGGAAGATCGTGTCTTCCGGCAAAGGTGGGGACTTCCGTGACTTCGCGGAGATCGAGGCCTGGGCAGGCCGCATCGCGACCGGCCTCACGGACGAGCCGAAAGCCGACTGACCCTGCGCATCGCGTGGCGGACGGAGAGACCGTCCGCCACCGTGCGCCGCCCCCGCCATGCGACAGCTCGAGGAGGCAGACATGAAGGCACTGGTCTTCCACGGCCCCGGCAAGCGATCCTGGGCCGACGTTCCCGACCCGGCGATACAGGACCCCGGCGACGCGATCGTGCGCATCGACGCGGTCACCATCTGCGGCACCGATCTGCACATCCTCAAGGGTGACGTCCCGGCCGTCGAGCCGGGACGGATACTCGGCCACGAAGCCGTCGGCACCGTGCGGCAGACCGGTGCGTCCGTCACCACGGTGCGTCCCGGGGACCGGGTGCTGATCTCCTGCATCAGCGCCTGCGGTCGCTGCCGCTTCTGCCGACAAGCCCAGTACGGCCAGTGCCTGGGCGGCGGGGGCTGGATCCTGGGCCATCGGGCAGACGGCGTCCAGGCCGAATACGCCCGCGTTCCGTTCGCCGACACCTCTACGCACGTGCTGCCCGAGCAGGTGACCGACGAGACGGCGCTCATGCTCGCCGACATCCTGCCGACGTCGTACGAAGTGGGCGTCCTCAACGGCGAGGTGACGCCCGGCGATGTGGTGGTCGTCGTGGGAGCCGGCCCGATCGGCCTGGCCGCGATCCTGACGGCCCGGCTCTTCAGCCCCAGCCGGGTGATCGCTGTCGATCCCGCTCCCCAGCGGCGCGAGATGGCCGCACATCACGGCGCGCACCTGACGCTGGAACCGGCGTCCGGCGTCGTCGACCGTATCGCCGGGCTCACCGACGGGCTCGGCGCGGACGTGGCGATCGAAGCGGTGGGCATCCCCGACACCTTCGAACTCTGCACCCGGTTGATCCGCCCCGGCGGACGCGTCGCCAACGTCGGCGTCCACGGCCGCCCGGCCACGCTCCATCTGGAGGACCTCTGGATTCGCAACGTCAAGATCACCACCGGCCTTGTGGACACCTCCTCCACACCGACGCTGCTGCGCATGGTGGCGGCCGAGCAGCTGGACGTCGGCGGATTCGTCACACACCGCTTCGGCCTGCCGGAGATGCAGGAGGCGTACGACGTCTTCGGCCGACCGGAGGAGAGCGGCGCACTCAAGGTGGCGCTGTTCGCCTCGTGACACGAGCCCTCTGCCCGAGCGGGCCCGCACACAGCCGTATACATCCCGTACACAGAACGACAGGCCCGCTCGGGTATTGCGGGGGGGCAACAGAACGACGTCCTCGAGGACGCGGGCCTCCGGGTACTTCTCGAGCCACGGTCGCAGCGCGTCGGCCAGCAGCTGCACCTCCTGATCCTCCCAGGTGGCACGCTCGGCCTCCGGCACGCCGAACGGCCAGTCGGCCGCGCTTGGGGGAAGGGTCCAGGCATGCAGCGCGTGCAGTCGCACGCCGCGACGGCCTGCCGCATCGAAGGCGAAGTCGATGGCCCCGCCCGCGGGGTCGTGTGCGTCGACCCCGACCGTGATCTTGTCCGGTCGGTGCGCCGGGCCCTCGCAGGCGAGCCCGCTGGGCACCAGCACCACCGGGCGGTCGGCGGCCCCGGCCACCCCTGAAGCGGTCGTTCCCAGGGAGAGCCCCGCATGGCCGCCCTCCCCGCGCAGCCCGAGCACGATCATCGCCGCATCCTCGCTCCGCGCGCACAGCGCCCGCGCGGCCCGGCCGGCGAGCCGGAGGCTCTCGGACCGCAGGTCCGGGTGCCGGGCCGTGAGCCGCTCCCGCACCCGGTCCGCCGCGGTCTCCGGCCGGTAGGGCCACTGCCCCGCCCCATCCGGTCCGCCCCGAGCCGAGACGTGGACCACGCGGAGGGCGCACCCGCGCAGAAGTTCCTCCCGTGCGGCCCAGTCCGCTGCCACACGGCTGCGCGCCGATCGGTCGACCCCGGCAACGATCACTCGCTCCATGACAGCCCCTCCCCAGGAGCGAGAACAAGCCCTCCGCGCCCCCACCCTGGCCGCCGACCCCCGAGGCGTGCATGGGCCGGATGGTCCCGGGTGGGTCCCGGGTGGCCTCTCCACCCCGCACCGCCGAGGACGGACGCTGGCCATGTGGAGCAGACCAACCTCAGACGCCTGGGCGGCCGGCCTTTGAGCCCCGTACCGGTCCCTTCGTCCCTGCCGTCGTCCATCACGTCGGCTGCCCCGTGGCCGTCGTCCCCCACCAGCGAGAGGACTGAGCCATGACGAGCGCGCCGACCCAGTACGTGTACGGATTCGCCGAGGGCAGCCGTGAGATGGCCGACCTGCTCGGCGGGAAAGGTGCCGGCCTGGCGGAGATGACCCGGCTCGGGCTGCCCGTCCCACCGGGCTTCACCGTCACGACCGACGCCTGCAAGGTGTACCTCGCGACCGGCGAGGAACCATCCGAGCTGAGCGTCGAGATGGCCCGGGCCCTGTCCGCCCTGGAGCGCACCATGGGCCGCACGCTCGGGCAGCAGGACAACCCGCTGCTCGTGTCGGTTCGGTCGGGTGCCCGGTTCTCGATGCCCGGGATGATGGAGACGATCCTCGACATCGGGTTGAACGACGCGTCGGTCGGCGGACTCGCCAAGACGTCCGGCCAGGAACGGTTCGCCTGGGACTCCTACCGGCGCCTCATACAGATGTTCGGGCACACCGTGATGGGCGTGGCCGGTGAGGTGTTCGAGCAGGCCATCGCCGAGCACAAGGCGCAGCGGGCGGTGACCGATGACCACGATCTCGACGCCGACGAACTGGCGCTGCTCACCGAGGAGTTCAAGTCCATCGTCCGCCGCGAGACGGGCCAGGACTTCCCGCAGGACCCGGTCGAGCAGCTCTGTCGCGCGGTCCGGGCGGTCTTCGACTCGTGGAACGGCGAGCGGGCCCGGATCTACCGCAGGCGGGAGCACATCCCCGACGGCCTGGGAACCGCCGTCAACATCCAGGCGATGGTGTTCGGCAACCTCGGCTCCGACTCCGGTACCGGAGTCGCCTTCACCCGCGATCCGGCCACGGGCGCCTCGGGCATGTACGGCGACTATCTGTCCGACGCGCAGGGCGAGGACGTCGTCGCCGGCGTGCGCGACGCCGTCCCCCTGGATGAACTGAGGGCCCTCGACCCCCGCTCGTACGCCCGACTCGAAGAGCATCTGCGCACCTTGGAGGGCCACTACCGCGATCTGTGCGACGTCGAGTTCACCGTGGAACACGGCCGGTTGTGGATTCTGCAGACCAGGGTCGGCAAGCGCACGGCCGAGGCCTCGTTCCGTATCGCCCACGACCTGTGCGAGGAGCGGACGATCACGGCGGACGAGGCCCTGGGGCGCGTGGGCGGCGCCGAGCTGAACAGGCTGATGTTCCCCCGCTTCGAGGTGAGTCCCACGGACGTGCCCTTCGCCCGGGGCGTGCCCGCCTCGCCGGGTGCGGCGGTCGGCGCCATCGTCTTCGACTCGGCAACAGCCGTACGGAGGGCCGCGGCCGGCGAGCACGTCGTCCTCGTGCGCCGCGAGACCACCCCGGACGACCTTCCCGGGATGATCGCCGCGCAGGCGGTCCTGACCAGTCGCGGCGGCAAGACCAGCCATGCCGCGGTCGTCGCCCGCGGCATGGGCAAGGTCTGTGTCTGCGGCGCCGATGCGATCACCGTCGATACCTCCGCGCGTCAGCTCACCACCGCCTCCGGATCTGTGCTGGGCGAGGGCGACACGATCTCGGTCGACGGCACCGCGGGCACCGTCCACCGGGGTGCTCTGCCGCTCATTCCGTCTGATGTGGGACGTGCGCTGGAGACGGGCGTCGGCACCGGACCACTCACCGAAGCCGTCCTGGGCGCGCTGGACCGGGCGGATACCACTCGCTGCCTCGAAGTGCGGGCCAACGCCGACACGCCTGACGATGCCGAACGTGCCCGCAGGCTCGGTGCTCAGGGAATCGGCCTGTGCCGCACCGAGCACATGTTCCTCGGTGAGCGCCGCGAGCTGGTCGAGAAGATGATCCTTGCCCGTGAGGACAGCACCCGCGAACAGGCCCTGGAGGCGCTGCTGCCGCTCCAACGGGAGGACTTCACGGGCATCCTGGCGGCGATGGACGGGCTGCCGGTGACCATCCGGCTCCTGGACCCGCCGCTGCACGAGTTCCTGCCCGACCGGACGGAGCTCGCCGTACGCATCGCACGGGCCGCACAGCCGGAGGCCCACGACCGCGAGCTGCTCGCCGCTGTCGAGCGCATGCACGAGCAGAACCCGATGCTCGGCCTGCGCGGCGTGCGCCTGGGCCTGGCCGTACCGGGACTGGTCGCCATGCAGGTTCGGGCCGTCGCCGAAGCGGTCGTCCAGCGGCTCCGTGCCGGGGGCCGGCCGCGAGCGGAGATCATGATCCCGCTGGTGGGGACGGTCGAGGAGCTTCGTCCGGCACGAGCCGAGGCGGAGCGCGTACTCGCCGACGTCGCGGCCGAGTCGGGCCGGGCGGTGGACTGCCCGATCGGCACGATGATCGAGCTGCCGCGGGCCGCGCTCACCGCCGGACGCATCGCCGCTTTCGCGGACTTCTTCTCCTTCGGCACCAACGACCTGACCCAGACGACCTGGGGCCTGTCCCGGGACGACGCGGAAGCATCCTTCTTCCCCCTGTACCTGAAGGAGGGAATCTTCAGCGTGTCCCCCTTCGAATCGCTCGACCAGGAGGGCGTCGGCAGGCTCGTGGAACTCGCCGTCGAAGCGGGGCGAGCCGTGAACCCGCGGCTGGAGACAGGCGTCTGCGGCGAGCACGGCGGCGATCCCGAGTCGATCCAGTTCTTCCACCGGGTGGGCCTGGACTACGTCTCCTGCTCCCCCTTCAGGATACCGGCCGCCCGCCTGGAGGCGGGCCGAGCGGGTCTGATGGACAGGACGCCCCAACCCGAGGAGTGATTGCCGATGATGGGTCAACAGCCGTCGAACGCCGCGTCGGAGCCCAGTGGAAGCCCTCGGAGCGACATCGGGCGCCGACTCGCTCAGCGACGCTCGCAACTCGGCCTCACCCGGCAGGAAACGGCCGACCGTGCGGGGACGACCCCCGGCTACCTTCAGCACCTGGAGGAACACCCCACCGCTGACCCGGGTAGTGGTGTCCTCGTCCGGCTGGCCGACGCACTGCAAACCAGCATGGCCGCCCTCCGCGGTGGCGGCATCGACGAGCCGCCCGGACTCGGCCGGGCGGGGCGCCACCCCGTGCTGGCGGAGCTCAGCGCCGAGGCGTGCCGGGCGCGCTTGGGCACCCACGGCGTCGGACGCCTCGCGGTCTCCACCGATGAAGGGCCCGCGATCGTCCCCGTCAACTACACGACCATTGACGACGCGATCGTCTTCCGGACCGCGCCCGGCACACCGCCCGCCGCGGCGATCGGAGCCTCGGTCGCCTTCGAGGTCGACCACATCGACGAGGCGCTCAGCCGCGGCTGGAGTGTGCTCGTCCGTGGGCATGCCCGAGCCGTGACGGACGCTGACGCCGTGCTCGCGTTGCGGGACCGGTCCTACAGCGCGCCCTGGGCCGGTGGTCCGCGCGATCTGTGGGTGCGCATAGAGCCCGAGAGCATGAGCGGACGCAGCATAGGAGCGGCATAGGAGTGCAGTGCTTCGGCGCAGGAGCGGTTGATTGAGGTGCTCGGCAGCCCTGTCCGCGAACTCGACCGCGGTGGTTTCGACTTCTGCCGGCCGAGGGAAATGTCCGTGCGACGTAGTCCGACCCCGACCACACGGGCATCCAGGCGCCCGCGGTCCCGCGCGCATACGCCTGCCGCCCCGACGGCACCGTCACTGCCGGGACGGTCCCGGTACAGATGGTGGGTCGGATCGCATCTGTACCAGTTCCATGGTCGCGCGCGCACCGGCACTCACCAGTGGGCCACCAGGGCTTCTCCGAGGCCGGGCGGTCCCCCTTCCCAGGGCCTGTCGGGCCATCGCGGCCTGCGGCCGGATCTCCCCCGCCCGATCGGCCGGTCCCGTCTCAGCAGATGCGCGGAAGTTGCTCTCCCAGCGGCATGTCGACCACCCGGCGCGCTCCGATCAGCGTTCGCAGCTCGACCCGGCCGGGCGGGCCTGCCGTGCAGTGCCCGATGGGTACCGCCGCTGCCCCCTCGGGATACGTGCGGAGCGCGGTGAGAGCCGTTTCCGCGGCATCGGCCGCGACGAAGGCGACCAGGCAGCCCTCGTTGGCGACGATCAGCGGGTCCAGACCCAACAGGTCGCAGGCTGCCGCGACCGCCTGCGGCACGGGCAGGGAACTCTCAGCGATCTCCACGCCGACACCCGAGGAGCCCGCGATCTCGTTGAGCGAGGCGGCCAGACCGCCCCGGGTGGGGTCGCGCAGGCTGTGGACGGCACCGCCGAGCGGGGCGAGTGCCCGCACCAGGCGGTGCAGGGGGCGGCTGTCGGAGGCGATGTCCGCCTGGAAGCCCAGTCCTTCGCGGGTGGACAGGACAGCGGTGCCGTGCAGGCCGATGGGGCCCGAGAGCAGGAGTGCGTCGCCGGGACGTGCTCCCGCGGCGGAAGGAGTCAGGCCGGGGATACGGCGGCCGATGCCGGTCGTGTTGAGGAACAAGCGGTCGGCGGCGCCACGCCCGACCACCTTCGTGTCACCGGTGACGACGGGGACCCCCACCTGGTGTGCCGCCTTCCCCACCGAGTCCAGGACGGAGCGCAGCTCCCCCAGCGGGAGCCCCTCCTCCGCGATCACGGCCAGGGTCAGAGCGAGGGGCAGGGCGCCTCGCATGGCGAGGTCGTTGACCGTGCCGTGCACGGCCAGCGATCCGATGTCCCCGCCGGGGAAGGCCAACGGGCTGACCACGAACGAGTCCGTGGAGACCACGAGTTCGCCCTCCCCCGGCACCAGCGCCGCGTCCTCGAGAGGGTCCTCCGGCCGGCCGCCCAGCGCGGGCAGGACCAGCGTGTCGAGCAGTTCGGCGGTGAGCCGCCCACCCGCGCCATGGCCCGGCTGGATGAGCACGTTCTCGTCGTACGGAAGGGGGCAGTCGAAGTTCATTCCGGCGTGCTCCTGGTTCGTCCGGCGGCGTGGAAGGCCGCACACGTGCCCTCGCTCGACACCATCGGGGCACCGAGCGGGGACCGGGGCGTGCAACGCACCCCGTAGGCATCGCAGTCGGTGGGCATCAGCGCTCCGGTGAGAATGGCCCCGGCGATGCACTCCGGATCCTCGACGGAGTGCAGGCCGCTCGTGTCGAAGCGGCGAGCGGCGTCGAACGCGGCGTACCGCGGCGCGAGTTCGAGCCCGCTCGCCGGGAGTGTGCCGATCCCCCGCCAGGCCCGGTCCGTGATCCGGAAGACGCGGGCGAGGACGGACCGGGCCTGGGCATTGCCAGCGCGGCGCACGGCGCGGACGTACTGGTTCTCCACGTCGTAGCGGCCCTCCTCCAACTGCGTGACCGCCATCAGGACGCCCTCCAGCAGATCGAGCGGTTCGAATCCGGTGACCACGACCGGCACGTGGTACCGCGCGGCGATCGGTTCGTACTCGGTCCAGCCCATGACCGCGCACACATGGCCGGCGGCCAGGAACGCCTCGACCTCGCAGTCCGGGTGCTCCAGGAGGGCGGTCATCGCGGGCGGCACCAGAACATGGCTGACCAAGAGGGAGAAGTTGCGCAACCCCCGGCGGGCGGCGTACAGGACCGCCATCGCGTTGGCGGGGGCGGTGGTCTCGAATCCGACGGCGAGGAAGACGACTTCACGGTCGGGGTTCTGCTGCGCGATCCGGACCGCGTCCATCGGTGAATAGACCACCCGCACGTCCGCTCCGCGGGCCCGCAGGGCGAGCAGGTCCGTGGAGCTGCCGGGGACGCGCAGCATGTCGCCGAAGCTGGTGAAGATCACTCCGGGGCGGGCGGCGATGGCCATGGCACGATCAAGCGTCTCCAGCGGGGTGACGCAGACCGGGCAGCCGGGGCCGTGGATCATGCGGATTCCCGCGGGGAGCAGCTCGTCGATGCCCTGGCGGACCAGGGTGTGCGTCTGGCCCCCGCACACCTCCATGATCCGCCAGGGGCGTGTCGCGGTGCGCCGCAGTCGCCCCAGCAACTGCCGGGCCAGCGCTGGGTCGCGGTACTCGTCGAGGTACTTCATCGGGAGGGCGCCGGAGCGGATTCGGTGAGGTCCGTGCGCACGTCCACCACGCCTTCGACGGCCCGGGTGAGCCGCGCGGCGACCGGAACGAGGCCCTTGCTGCGGACCTCGCCGCTGAGGGTGACCACGCCGCCCTCGACGGCCACCGTGACGGCCCCGTCCGGGAAGAGGAGGGCGGTCACGGTGTGCGTCACCTCATCAGCGAGTTCCTCGTCGGCGCGCAGGAACACCTTGAGCAGGTCGCTGCGGCTCACCACGCCCTGCAGCAGCCCCTGGGCGTCGATCACCGGGAGTCGTTTGACGCGCCGCTGTGCCATGATCCGCGCGGCCTGCGGGAGCGTGGTGTCCGCGTGGACGGTGACGGCGGGAGCGCTCATCACCTCGCCCGCGGTCACACCGCCGGCCTTGGCGAGGTCGGAGAGGCGGCGCAGTTGGTCGAAGCGCGAGGGGTCGCTGTCGCGGAACTCCTCCTTGGGCAGCAGGTCCGCCTCGGAGACCACGCCGATCACCCGGCCCTCCCCGGCCAGGACGGGCAGCGCACTGACCTTCCACTGCCCCATCAGCTCGACGATCTCCTTGAAGGGGGCCTCGCGCCCCACGGCGATGACGGTGTGGGTCATCACGTCGCTCACGGTGCGCGGGGAGTGGATCATGGCGTCCTCCCGGAGAGTCAGGTGCGGTGGATGGTCAGGTCGAGGAAGTGTGTGGAACACGAGATGCACGGGTCGTGGTTGCGGATGACCCGCTCGCACAGTCGGGTCAACTCCTCATCCGTCACGTCGTCTTGAGCGATCGCCCGCTGCGCGACCCTTCGGAGGTCGGCCTCGATTGCGCCCTGGTTCTGTGCGGTGGGCGGCACGAGGCACGCGTCGACGACGACGCCTTCGCCGTCCAGCACGTAGCGGTGGTAGAGGAGTCCGCGAGGGGCCTCTGTCGCGCCGTGGCCGGTGCCCGCGACGGCCGGAACCTCGACGTACGGGCGGCGCGGCGGCTCGTACGTCCCGATGATCCGCAGGGCTTCGTCCACGGCGTACACGACCTCCACGGCCCGGACCAGGATCGACCGGAAGGGATTGCGGCAGACGGCCCCCGCGCACGGATCGCCGAGCCCGGCGGCGCGGGCGGCCTCCAGCGCGGTGCGCGAGAGCCACCGGCCGCTGATCGCGAACCGGGCGAGCGAACCGGTGAGGTGACGGCGCCCGTCGAGGGTGGAGTGCAGGGCGGTGGAGTGCGGGAGGTGTTCCTCGTGGACCCGGTCGAGGAAGGTGGGGAGCGGGAAGGTGGTCGGGGTGCCGTCCGCGCGCAGGACCGCCGGGGTGCCGGTCTCGATGGCGTACGCTCCCGGGGCTGCCAGCGCCAACAGGTCGGCGTCGGTCTCGGCTTCCGGGAAGTCGAAGCCGGCGACCCACTCGACGGTCTGCCAGGCATCGTTCAGGGCGCGCTCCAACTGCTCGGCCAGCGGCTTCAGTTCCCCCTTCGTCGGCGTGCGGTGAAAGCCGCCGAGACGGACGTTGACCGGATGGATGGCACGACCGCCCAGGAGTTCGAGGACCGCGTTGCCCGCCTGTTTCAGGCGCAGTCCTCGTTCGACGGCGGCACGGTCGGTACGGGCCAGTTCGATGGCTCCGTCACAGCCCAGGAAGTCGGGGGCGTGCAGAAGGTAGATGTGCAGGGACTGGCTCTCGATCCACTCCCCGCAGTACAGCAGCCGGCGCAGTTCACGCAGGGCCGGATCAAGGGTGATTCCGCAGGCGTCCTCGATCGCGGCGCAGGCGCTCATCTGGTAGGCGACCGGACAGATTCCGCACACCCGGGCGGTGATGTCCGGAGGCTCGGTGTACGACCTGCCCCGCAGGAACGCCTCGAAGAAGCGTGGCGGCTCGTAGATCTGGAGCCGCGCCTCGGTGACCGTGCCGTCGTGGACGCTCAGGCGCAAGGCGCCCTCGCCCTCGACCCGGGAGAGCGAGCCGACGTGCAGGACACGGGAACCGCGGTGCGTCATCGGCGCAACTCCTCTTCGAAAGCCGTGCAGTTGAAGGTGTGCAGGAAGCGGTCGGTGTCGCGGTCACCCATGCCGTCGCGGTGCAGGACGGGTATCAGGGCGGGCAGGTTCACCGAACCGGACGGCCCGAAGCAGCCGTAGCAGCCACGTCCGTACGCCGGGCAGATCGCCCCGCATCCCGCGTGGGTGACCGGCCCGAGACAGGGGGTGCCGTGGGCGACGGTGACGCACACCGTGCCGCGCCGCTTGCACTCGAAGCACACGCTGTGGGCGGGGACGTCCGGCTTCCGGCCCGCCAGGTACGCGGTGATGACCTCCAGGAGCTGGCGGCGGTCGATCGGGCAGCCGCGCAGTTCGAAGTCGACGTCCACGTGGTCGGACACGGCGGTGGAGGTGGTGAGCGTGTCGATGTAGTCGGGGCGCGCGTAGACGGTCCGGCTGAACTCCTCGACGTCCGCGAAGTTCCGCAGCGCCTGGATGCCGCCGGCCGTCGCGCACGCCCCGATCGTCACCAGGCGCCGGGAGGCCTCCCGGATCTCGCGGACGCGCTCGGCGTCGGCGGGCGTGGTGACGGAGCCCTCGACGAGCGCCAGGTCGTAGGGGCCCGGCGCGATCGCGCTGGACGTCTCGAGGAAGTGGGCGATCTCCACTTGCCCGGCGAGACCGAGAAGTTCGTCCTCGCAGTCGAGCAGGGTGAGCTGACAGCCGTCGCACGAGGCGAGCTTGAACACGGCAAGAGTCGGTGGACGCATGTCACAACTCCCTGACGTAGAGCAGTGGTTCCGCCTGGTTCCAGTCGACGACGGGACCGTCCCTGCACAGCAGCAGCGGACCGAGCTGGCAGTGGCCGCAGTGCCCGGTGGCGCACCGCATGTTGCGTTCCAGGGAGACCCGGACGCGGTCGCCGGGCACACCGCGGTGCAGCAGGTCGCGGGCGGTCGCCCGGATCATCGGTTCAGGGCCGCAGACGAACGCGGTGGTGGCGCACGGAGTGAAACGCGCCCGGTCGAGCAGCTTGGTGACGACGCCGAGCTGGCCCGTCCAGCCGTCGTCGGGGCGGTCGACGGTCACTCCCGTGTACGCGGTCTTCCATCGCTGGGTCTCCGTCCTCGCCACGAGGTCCGCGGGAGTCCGTGCGCCCACCAGGACGTTCAGTCGTCCGTACGATCCCGGATCGGCCTCGGCATCGAGGACCAGGGGGCGGAGCGGAGCGAGGCCGATGCCTCCCGCGACGATCACGAGGTCCTGCCCCACGGCCTTCTCCAGCTCCCAGCCGGTGCCGTACGGACCGCGCAGCCCGAGCACGTCGCCGACCTCGGCGGTGTACAGACCCTCGGATACCGCGCCGACGTCGCGCACCGTGTGCGTCAGGCCCCCGGTGGCGAGGATCCCGCTCACCGAGAGCGGAATCTCGCCCCGTCCGAACGCCCACACCATGGCGAACTGCCCCGGCACGAAGGCGGGCAGCGGCTCCCCGACCGGCTCCAGGCGGAGGGTGGCCGTGTCCGGCGTCTCCGCCCGGCGGGCGACGACACGGTAGGCAACCGGCGTGGCGGTCATCCCCGCGCACCCCTTCCGCTGCCGTAGGGGCCGTACAGGTCGAGGAGGCGGGTCCTGGCCGACTGCAGGCGATGGGCGAGAACGCGCCCCACCCACTGTCCGACGACCGCGCCCAGGGCCGCATCGTCCTCGCACATCAGCCGGACCGCGAGGGCGTCGAACTCGTCGGCCCGCACGGGGCTCTGGGCCGTGGCGCCGAGCTGCCAGACGTAGGGCGGGAACAGCCAGGACCAGCCGACGAGTTCACCCTGCCCCAGGGTCTCGATCACGGGTGCGCGGCGGCCCGGAACGTGCATGTCGAGGACGACCGATCCGGCGCGGACGATCCAGAACCGGTCGGCGTGCCCGCCCTCCTCGAAGATCCGCGCCCCGGCCGGGAAGGACACCTGCCGCGCGATCCGCATCAGCCGACTGCGATGCTCGGCCGGAAGGGCGCTCATCATGGTCGTGGTGCGAGTCATCGCTCCGTCTCCTTCCGCTCCGCCTCCTCATTGAGGGCCGCCACCTCTTCGGTGATGTCGATGCCGACGGGACACCAGGCGATGCAGCGGCCGCAGCCCACGCAGCCGGAGCTGTCGAACTGGTCGTGCCAGGTGCCGAGTTTGTGGGTGAGCCACTGCCGGTAGCGGCTGCGGCCCGAGGAGCGCACCGGTCCGCCGTGGACGTAGGAGAAGTCCAGGTCGAAGCAGGAGTCCCAGCGCTGCCAGCGCTCCGCGTGGTCGCCGCTGAGGTCGGTGACCTCCTCGGTGGTCGTGCAGAAGCACGTGGGGCACACCATCGTGCAGTTGCCGCAGGTCAGACAGCGTGATGCCACGTCGTGCCAGCGGTCGGCCTCCAGGCTCGACCCCATCAGCTCCCGCAGGCTCACCGGCGGCATCGCCCGGCCCATCTTGTCGACGGCGCCGGAGACCGCGGAGATCGCCGAGGCGCGTGTGCGGTCGTCGGCCTCCCGGTGCGGGACCCCGGCCAGCAGCTCCGCACCCGCCTCACTGCCGACGCGCGTGTAGAAGCGGTGCCCCGCGTCGTCGACGACCTCGGTGAGGGCGAGGTCGAAGCCGGCGTCGGCTCCGGGGCCACTGCCCATGGAGACGCAGAAGCAGGTGGCCCCCGGCTCGGTGCATTCGGCGGCTATGAGGAACGCCCCCCTCCGGCGTTCCTCATAGCCGCTGTCCTGGTGGTGACCGCCCCTCAGCACCCGGTCCTGGATCGCGATGGCCCGCAGGTCGCAAGGTCGGACCCCGAGGAAGGCGTACGCAGGCCGCTCAGCCGACGCAGCGCTGATGGACACCGTCCCGTCGGGCGCGCGGTCCGCACTCCACAGCTTCTCGCGCTGCGGGTGGAGAAAGTTCTTCCAAGACTGCGGGCCCGCGGAGTGCGCGAACGCCGCCCCGTCCTCGCGGCGCCGCAGCCGGTAGTGTCCGGCCTCCAGTTCCACGCCCCAGCCGTACGGGAGTTGGTCGGCCGACTCCAGGTCGGCGAGGACGATCGCGCCGTCGCGGACCGTGGGTCCGACCACGGTGCGGCCGACGGCCAGCAGCTCCGCGACGAGGGCGTTCAGGCCGTTTCGGTCGAGTACTGCCGTGACTCCGATGGTCGCCATGCTCGTCCTCCCAGTCAGCGTGGTGCGCTCCCCACCAGGCTCGAAGAGGAGGCGCGCGCGAGGCAGGGGCCGAGCGGCCCTATCCAGGTCCGGCCGGACCGAGTTCAGGGCCCACTACCGGCCCCTCTTCCGTCCGCGCGCACGCCTCGACGATGTCGCCGCGGCGGCGCGGCGTTCACGCCGTCAGTACTCCTGCGACAGCGCCGGGACCCCGCCCATCAGCGTGGCACCGATGCGCTGGGCCCAGGCGGAGATCTGCTTGAAGTCGCGGAAGTCCCCGCCCTTGCCGGCCTTGACGATCGCCCGGGTCGCCCAGCTCTTGGCGCCGTCGGAGAGGCAGCCGCCGAAGGTGACGTGTTCCTTGGCATGGATCTGGATGAGGGCACGGCGCACCGCCGGCACCGGAGGGATTTTCCCCTCGCTCGCCGAATGGTCGAGGGGACCGCTGCTGAACAGCCATACCGGCCGTTTGGTGAGGGCTTCCCTCTGATACCTGACGAACCGACGGGCGTCCTTGTGCCACTGTCCTTCGTAGAGCGGACTGCCGAGCACGACGGCGTCGTAGGCCTGCAGGTCCCCGACATCGCGCGCCAGCCGCATCTCGGAGCCGAGGCCCTCCTTGCGCAGGACCTCCGTGATGGTGCGGGCGATCTCGGCCGTGGACCAGTTCTTCGTCGCGTAGGCGACGAGCACTTTGATGGTCATGTCGCCGCTGCCTCCTCTCAGAGTTTGCGCAGCCAGTCGTCGGTCACGCCTCGCAGGGCCTGGTCGCTCGGCCGGAGGTGGGAGTCGTCCAGGCGGTAGGTGAGCTTGTCCACGACCGCGACGACACCGTCGATCTCGCGCGTCGTGCGCAGTGCGACGGGTATCTCGCTGCGCCGCTCCAGCTGTCCCTCAAGGGTCACCACACCGTTGCGCACGTCGATCTTGATCGTCCGGGGCGCCAGCCACAGGGTGTGGACCAGGACCTGCTCGATCACCTCGTGCCGGATCTCGTCATCAGGGCGCAGAAACACCTGGAGCAGGTCGTGCCGGGTGACGATGCCGACGAGGCTGCCGTCGTCATCGACGACGGGCAGCCGCTCCACCTTGTGCCGGGCCATGCGACGGGCACCTTCGGCGACGGTGTCGTCGGCGTGGACACAGACAGGTGGCTCGGACATGAGCTGACCTGCTGTCCGCGCCGTGGCCTTGGCCCGGTCCCTGCGCGCGCCGCGGCTCATCAGGCGCATCCGGAAGCGGCGCGACGGCCGGCAGGGGGCGGGAGCCTGCGCCTCACGCGTCAGCAGATCCGTCTCGGAGATGACTCCGACCACCTTGTCGTCGGTGTCGATCACGGGCAGTCCGCTGATGCGGTGCTCGGCGAGCCGCTGGGCCACGTCCTTGAACGGCGTACCGTACTGGACGCTGACGACCTCGCTGGTCATCACCGATCCGATCGTGCTGTGCTTCATCTCTGCCTCCTCCTCAGCGCAGTCGGCGCAGATACGGGTCGTGGGCGGCCCGAGGCAGCAGCCGGATACGTACGTCCAGTGCTGTGCTGCCGCCCGGCCATGCCAGTACCGGGTTGAAGTCGGCCTCGGCGAGCTGCGGCAGGTCACCGGCCATCCGGGACAGCCTGTGCAGTAGTTGCTCAAGCCCTTCGATGTCCACCGGGCCGTGGCCGCCGTGCCCGAAGAGCAGCGGGGCACAGCGTGGCGAGGTGAGCAGGTCGTGTACGTCGAGGTCGGTGAGCGGGGCCAGCCGGGCCGCGTGGTCCGCCAGCAGGTCGGTGGCCGTGCCGCCGAGTCCGAACAGGACCAGCGGACCGAACACCTCGTCCTGCACGACGCCCGCGAACAGTTCGGTGCCGCGCTCGGCGAGCGGCTGCACGACCACTCCTGTCAGCAGACCGGCGAACCGGGTCTCGAAATCCCGGAAGGCGGCCCGGACCTGGCTGTCTCCCCGCAGGTCGAGGTGGAGGGCGCGCTGCTCGCTCTTGTGCCGCAGTCCCGGCCAGTGGGCCTTCATCACGACTCGGCCGTCCGGGCCGCGCAATCGCTCGGCGGCGGCGACGGCCTCGTCCTCGGTCTCGGCCCAGGCCCAGGGCAGCTGCGGAATGCCGTAGCAGGCAAGGAGCTCGGCGCAGGTATGCGGGTCCAGCCAGCCTCCTTCGGGATGTCCGGCCAGCCAGGTCTCGGCCACCGCACGGGCGCGTGGGGTCTCCACCCCGGCGAGGCGCGGACACGTGCCGGGCGGCCGGGCCAGCCACCGGGCACGACGGACGGCGTGGGCCAGAGCGCGGGCCGCCGCCTGCGGATCGGCGAAGGAGGGCACGGAGCCGCCTCCGGTGGCCGAAAGGAGCTGTACGGGCAGCGCCTGGCCGAGGCGGACCGCGGCGACCGTTCGGGAGCGACGACCAGGGGCGCGGGTGAGGGCCCTGACGAGATCGTCGCCGGTCGCCGCGGCGACCGCGGTGGGTGCCAGCACGACCAGGACGGCGTCGACGGCGCCGGCCAGTACGAGCCGGTCCACACAGTTCTTGAGCTCTTCCTCGGTGACGGCGGCGGTGGCGTCGACCGGGTTGGCGGTGGAGGTGCCCGCGGGCAGCACGGCCAGCAGGTCGTCGATGAGGTAGGCGGGCAGGGGCGGCAGGGTGAGCCCCGCCTCGGCACACGCGTCCGCCGCGAGGACTCCCGCGCCTCCCGCGTTGGTGACGATGACGACGCGGTTCCCCTCGGGTGTGGGTTGACAGTGCAACAGCGCGGCGGCTTCGAGGAGTTCACCGATCGTGCGCGTGGCGGTGACGCCTGCCTGGGTGAACAGGGCCTGCCGGGTCATGGTCCGCGTGGCGGCCGCAGCGGTGTGCGAGGCGGCGGCGCGCCGGCCTGCCTCGGTACGGCCCGCGTCGACGGTGAGGACGGGCATGCGCCGGGTCACCCGCCGCGCGGTGCGTGAGAAGGCCCTCGGGTTCCCGAAGGACTCCAGGTGCAGCAGGGCGAGGTCCGTGACGCCGTCACGCTCCCACCACTGGAGCAGGTCGTTGCCGCTGACGTCGTACTTGTCGCCGAGCGAGACGAAGCTGGAGACACCGAGGCCCAGCCGGGACAGCCCGTCCAGCAGGGCGATCCCCACTCCCCCGGACTGCACGGCGACACCGGCCGTGCCGGGGCGTGGGTGCCGGGCCGCGAAGGTCGAGTCCATCGACAGCGCCTTGTCGGTGTTGGAGATGCCGAGGCAGTTGGGCCCCACCAGGCGCATTCCGTACGTCCGGCAGGTGGCCAGCAGCGCGGCTGCCTGTGCGCCGTCCAGGCCCGCCGTGACGACCACCAGGGCACGCACGCCCGCCTTGCCGCACTCCTCGGCAGTGGTGCACAGGGCCGGCGCGGGGACCGCGAGCACCGCCAGATCGGGGACCTGCGGCAGCGCGGCGACCGACGGATGGGCGGGCACACTCAGCAACGACGACACGCTCGGGTTCACGGCGAAGAGCTGCCCGGTGAATCCGCCCGTGCACAGATTGCGCAGGACGGCCCGGCCGACCGAACCGGGCTTGCGGCCCGCCCCGACCACCGCGATCGAGGCCGGCCGCAGCAGCCCTTGAAGACTGGCCACGTCGGCGGTGCTGCCGCGCGCTTCGACCGCCGTCAGGTAGGCCTCGTCCTCCTCCAGCGGAATGGTGCAGCGCACCTCGGGGCCCTCGAAGTGGCGGGCCGTGCGCAGCCCGAGGTCGGCGAAGACCTTCAGGACCTCGTGGTTCTCGGCCAGGGCGTCGGCCGTGAACGCGGTGATGCCCTCCGCGCGAGCGGCGGACACCAGGTGCTCCAGGAGCAGGGTGCCGATCCCGCGGTGGTGCAGGCCTTCGGCCACGGCGAGCGAGATCTCGGCGGTTCCGGGATCGTCCGTCCGCTCGTACTCGGCCAGGCCGATGATCTGGTCCTTCGTCTCGGCGATCAGCGCCCGGTATCCGGGGCGCGGAGCGGCGCATGCGCGGTCCGCGGACTGTGCGGCCGACCGACGGCTCGCGGCGAAGAAGCGCAGTCGCAGGTTCTCCGGCGACATCTCCTCGTACAGGCCCTGAAGTTGAGCGTGGTCGTCGGGTCGGACGGCCCGGATGCGGGTGGTCGTCCCGTCGGCGAGCAGGGCGTGGACCGGAGGTCGGCTGCCCTCGTCGTTCGTCATCTCGGGCCTCCTGACGGCAGGTTGACCCTTCGAGGATCCGGCGGCCGGGGGCGGCGCCCCAGGGGCTGGCCGGGTAGGGCCGGGGGCCGATCGGCCCTATGGGGGCGGGTCGGGCAGCGGCTCGCCGATTTCACCTTCCACCGCACCCGCCATCGCCCGCAGCACGTCCAGTGTCCTGGCGGCCTCGGCCTCGTCGACCTCGGTGATGGCGAACCCGACATGCACGATGACGTAGTCGCCGACCGTGGCCGTCGGCGTATAGGCGAGGCACACCTGGCGCCGTACGCCACCGAAGTCGACGGTGCCCATGCGGAGGCCGGTGTCGTCCCTGATCTCCAGGACCCTGCCGGGAATGCCCAGGCACATGGTGCTCACTCCTTCGCGAGTCGAGCGGCTGCGACGGCGGCCTGCCCGTAGCTGATGCCGCCGTCGCCCACCGGGACGGCACGGGACACCAGGACCCGCAGCCCTCGGGCGCGCAGCCCGCGCATGACCTCGGTGAGCAGACGGCGGTTGAGGAAGCAGCCTCCGGCAAGACACACGGTGCGCGGGGCGCCGTCATCGACGACGCGGGCGACGAGTTCGGCGGTCACGACGGCCAGGGTGAGGTGGAACGCCGCGGCGAGCGCGGGGACGCGCTCCCCGTCGCGCTGTCGGTCCAGGAGGTCCATGAGGGTCGGGCCCGGGTCGTAGACCAGTACCCCGTCCACCCGCACCAGTCTGTGGGCCAGCGGCAGGGCCTGGACCGTTCCGGCGGCGTCCTCCAGGGCCACGGCGGCCTCGCCCTCGTGGCTCACCGAGTCGGCAAGGCCGAGCAGGCTCGCCACGGCGTCGAAGAGACGTCCGGCGCTCGATGCGCGCGGGGAGTTGATGCCCCGGGCGATCATGGCGTGCACGACCGCGGTTTCCCCCGGGTCGAGACGGTCGGTGAACTGCTTGGTGAGCCAGGGGTACGGGTGGGGGCTGCCGAGGCGCTCCAGTCCCTTCAGGTAGCCGAGGGCCATCCGGTACGGGTGCCGGACCGCGGCCTCGCCGCCCGGCAGCGGGGCGGTCGCGAAGCGGCCCACGCGCCGGTATCCGGTCAGGTCGGCGACGAGGATCTCGCCTCCCCACAGCGTCCCGTCGTCGCCGAATCCCAGGCCGTCGTAGGCGACACCGACGAAGGGGGTCCGCAGGCCGTGCTCGGCGGCGCAGGCCGCCAGATGGGCGTGGTGGTGCTGGACGGGTATGCGGGGCAGCGGCCGGGCCCGTGCCCACTGGGTGGAGAGATAGCCGGGATGAAGGTCGTGCGCCACGACGCTCGGCCGGATGCCTGTGAGCCGGACGAAATCGTCGTACGCGTGCGTGAAGGCGTCCATCGTCGCCGCATCCGCCAGATCCCCGCCGTGCGGGGAGACATGTGCGCCGTGCCCGTCCGCGAGCGTGAACGTGTGCTTGAGCTGGGCGCCGGCTGCCACCAGGGGCGTGCGGGCGGCGACCTTCAGGGGCAGCGGCGTCGGAGCGAGGCCCCGCGCCCTGCGTACGGTGAACACGGAGCGGCCGACGGCCTGGACGACGGAGTCGTCGTAGCGGGCGCGGATCGGCCGGTCGTGGGCGAGGAATCCGTCGGCGACCGCGGCAAGCGCGCGAACGGCGTCGGCATCGTCCGTGGCGATGGGCTCGTCCGCGAGGTTGCCGCTGGTCACGACCAGCGGCCTGGCGAGCTCGCGGAGCAGGAGGTGGTGCAGCCCGGTGGTGGGCAGGAACAGGCCGATCCGTCCTGTGCCGGGGTGCACGGCGGGTGCGAGTCCCGGACCCCGCGCGGCGAGCAGCACCACGGGGCGCGCCGCCGACGAGAGTGCGGCCCGCTCGGTTCGCGAGAGCCGGGCCAGCTCTCCAGCGGCATTCAGGTCCTGGACCATGACCGCGAAGGGTTTGGCCGGGCGGTGTTTGCGCTCCCTCAGCGTCCGCACCGCGGCCTGGTCGGTGGCGTCGCACACCAGTTGATATCCGCCGAGTCCCTTCACCGCGACGATGCCCCCGCTCTCCACGGCCTTCACCGCGGCACGCAAGGCGGCCTCCCCCCTCGACTCCCCCCAGGAAAGCTGTGGCCCGCAGGCGGAGCATGCGAGGGGTTCGGCGTGGAACCGACGGTCGGTGGGGTCGCCGTACTCCGCCGCGCACTGGGCACACAGTGGGAAGCGCCGCATCGTGGTGCGGATCCGGTCGTACGGAAGGTCGTCGATGACGGTGGCACGCGGGCCGCAGTCGGTGCAGTTGATGAACGGGTAGCGGAACCTGCGGTCGGCCGGGTCCAGGAGCTCGCTCAGGCACGCGGTGCAGATCGCGGCGTCGGGCGGGATCTCCCGCGGTCCTTCGGGCGAGGCGCCGTCGGCAGCGCTGTGCCGGATGACGAAGCCGGACGCGGGCAGCGGGAGATACCCGCGCCCGGCGGTCACCCGCACCTGCCGCACCTCGGCCAGCGCGGGAGCATCGGAACGCAGCCGTGAGGTGAACTCCTGGACCCCGTACGCCGATCCGGCGACCTCACCGTGCACGTGGCCCCCGGTGTTGGCGGCCCAGCCGTCCAGCCCCAACCCGGTGGCGAGCCGGTGCACGAAGGGGCGGAAGCCGACCCCCTGCACGGTGCCGAACACCTCGAAGCGGAGTGCGCTGCGCTCCTGCATGGCCCTCCTTCAACGGCGCGCCGCGGCGTCGCGGTGCCGCACGATCTCGTCCTCGATGTCTTCGGCGAGCGGTGCCACAACGGCCTCGGTGCTCGGCGACAACCCGGTGCCCAGCGCGCTGTCCGCACCTTCCACCGCGTACACGACCAGGCGGCCCGGCAACCGGCCCAGGACACGGGCGAGTTCGACGGCCTCGCCGAGCCCGAGTCCGTGCGAGCTGGTCGTCCGTGGCCGGTCCAGTGCGTCCGCGTCGAGGACCAGGCGGTGCACGAGGCCGGGGTGGGCGGGGTGTGCGTGCGCGGCGTCCACCACCACCGCGAGGTCCGCTCCCTCCCACAGGCCGATCAGGCGGCCGGGGTCGCCGTCGCAGGTGGCGAGAACCGTGCCGGTGAGCAGGGGCCGGTCGGCGGCCCGCTCGCGGAGCCGGGCGATCACCTCCCAGCCCACGCCGTCGTCGCGCCGGAATTCGTTGCCGACGCCGATCACCGCGATGCGCGTCCGAGGGAACATCGGGGCCTCCTTCCGCCGGGCCACCCTGCCACTGTGCGGATGGCCTGACGGCCTCGGTAGGGGCCGAATGTCCCCAGCTGGGGCCGGTTCGCCCCTGCCGGGTCGGTCGAGGAGTCCCTCACAGAGGGGGCGTACATCCTGCGGGCCTAGCCGCCCTCCGGCGCCCACAGTGTCCCGGTACCGGAGAGTGCCGTGCACGGCAAGCACGACGGAACACGGACCGGTGAGCTTTGCCGGATCGGCCCACTCGCCATATCGCCCTGTCGTACGCTGCGGCGCCAGGCCAAATATGACAAATGTGGGGAGTCGTCGCGTGGCGGAACAGGGCGGTGCGGTCGAGCTGGCGGGGTTGCTGTCGGTCAAGGGCCGGGACGTGGCCGGGGAGTGGGTGCAGGAGGTCTCGGGGTCGCTGAAGGGCCGGGTGAGCATCGCCGAACTGAGCCGTGAGCTGGGCGAGTTGTACGAAGCTCTGGTGCAGGCGCTCAGCCAGGGCGCCGACGACGTGCACGAGGAACAGATGTCGGAGGTGCGAGCCCTCCTGACGGAGCTGTCGAGGAGCAGGGCACGGCAGGGTTTCTCGCCCACGGAGACGGCGGTGGGCGTCTTCGCGCTGAAGGAGGTCCTCGAACCCGTGCTCCAGGACGGGACCGCCGAGGAGATCCGTGCCTTCGGACGCCTCAGCCGCGTACTGGACAGCCTCGGCCTGTTCACCATCGAGACCTACACCCGGACCCGTGAGGAGCTCATCTCCGCCCAGGCCGAACAGCTGATGGAGCTGTCCACGCCCGTGGTGCGGCTGTGGGACGGCGTCATCGCCGTGCCCCTGGTGGGCACGCTGGACTCCGCGCGGACCCAGGTCGTCATGGAGAAGCTGCTCCAGGCGCTGGTGGACACCGGTTCCGAGCAGGCCATCATCGACATCACCGGCGTACCGGCGGTGGACACACAGGTGGCTCAGCATCTGCTGAAGACCATCGTCGCGGCCCGCCTCATGGGTGCCGAATGCACCGTCTCGGGCATCCGCCCGCAGATCGCGCAGACGATCGTGGCGCTGGGCATCGAGTTCGAGGGCATCGTCACCAAGGCGAGCCTGGCGGACGCGCTCAAGCTGGCCCTGAAGAGGTCGGGCATCGAGATGGTCGCCCGCAAGGCGGGGCAGCTGTGACCGACCGGGTGCCGATCCTGCGGATCGGCGAGGTGTTGGTGGTGTCCATCCAGTTCGACCTGGAGGACCAGACGGTCCTGCTGTTGCAGGAGGACCTGGCCGAGCAGATCGTCAACCGCTCCGCTCAGGGCGTCATCATCGACATCACGGCGCTGGAGATCGTGGACTCCTTCGTCGGGCGCATGCTGGCGACGATCGCGGCCATCTCCCGCATGCTCGACGCCGAGACCGTGGTGGTCGGGATGCGGCCCGCCGTCGCCATCACGCTCGTCGAACTCGGGCTCTCGCTGGGCGGGGTGAGCACGGCTCTCGACCTCGAAAAGGGACTGGCGCGGCTGCGGCGCTCCACCTCCGCGGTCGAGGCGTGAGCGCGCCCTGGCTGCCCGGCGAGGCGCCGCAGGTCTACTCCATCACGCACAACAGGGACGTGGTGAGCATCAGGCAGACCATCCGCGCCCTGGCGCAGCGGTGCCGTCTCTCGCTCGTGGACCAGACAAAAATGATCACGGCGGCGAGCGAACTGGCGCGCAACACCCTCGTCTACGGGGGTGGCGGGGCCGTCAGGACAGGAGTCGTCGAGAGGGACGGCCGCCAGGGAGTCGCGGCGCTCTTCGAGGACGGTGGGCCCGGCATCGAGGACGTGGGTCTGGCGATGACGGACGGCTGGACCTCGGGCGCCGGCCTGGGCCTGGGACTCAGTGGCGCCCGCCGCCTCGTAGACGAGTTCGAACTCGTGACGGAAGTCGGCGTGGGCACCACGGTCACCATCATCAAGTGGGCCCGGTGAAGACCCGGACCATACTGGCCGGCAGGGACGTCAGCTGGTTCCGGGATGGTCCTTCCCTGTCGACCGCGGCGCGCGGAGCGGCGGCCGCGCTGGCCCGCAGAGTCGGTCTCGACGCTCATCGTGTCGCGGAAGTCGCCCTGGCCGTCACCGAGGCCGCCACCAACATCCAGCGACATGCCACGGACGGCGCGCTGCTCCTGCGCACCTTGCACACGAAGGACGACACCGCCGTCGAGTTCGTCACCGTCGACTCGGGGCCCGGCATGGTCGACGTGTCCGCCTCGCTGGCCGACGGAGCCTCCAGCGCGGGCACGCTCGGCATCGGGCTCGGAGCCGTGGCCAGGCTGGCCGACCACTTCGACGTGCACTCCGTGCCCGGCAAGGGGACGGTCATGGCGGCGCAGTTCTGGTCGCGTCAGGCGGACGACCAGGGAGTGACGGCGGCCCTGTCGGCCGGGCAGCAGTGCGTCTCCGGTGTGACACGGCCCATCAGCGGCGAGAGCACCTGTGGTGATGCCTGGAGTGCCCGGCTGGACTCAGCCACAGACGCAGACGCAGACATCGGTGCCGGCACCGGCACCGGTCATCCCGCCGTTCTCGTCCTCATGTGCGACGGCCTGGGGCACGGTCCGCTGGCGGCCCGCGCCAGTGCGGCGGCCGTTGAGGCGTTCCACGACACTCCGGCCACCGATCCGGAAGAGATCATGGAAGCGATCCACCGCGCCCTTCGGGGAACCCGGGGCGGCGCGGCGGCAGTTGCCAGGATCGAACCGGCGAGACGACGCGTGCGGTACTGCGGCATCGGCAACATCAGCGGCTTCCTCCTCGGTCACGACGCCCGCAAGACCCTGCTCTCGGTGCCCGGCATCGTCGGCGTGAACATGCGTCGCCTGCGGACCTTCGAGGAACCGCTGCCCGAAGGGGGCGCCTTGGCCCTGCATTCCGACGGACTCACCGAGCGGTGGGACCACAGGGCGCTCCCCGGGCTTCTGCACCATTCGCCGCTCGTCGTGGCCGGGCAGTTGTTGCGTGAGGCCGGTGTACGCCGGGACGATGCCAGCGTGGTGGTGGTGAAGGGGATTTGGTGACCGACGAAGGACGGGACGGACGTGGCTGCTGACTCTCCCCGAAAGGTCCCCGGGGCCCGTGCCACCGGCGCGGGCCACGGTCTGCGCACGGCGAATTCCCTCGGACTCGTCTCGGCGCAGGACGTGTTCCGGCTCAGACGCGGCGCGCAGCGGGCCGCCGCCGCACTCGGCCTCGAACATCAGGACCAGGTCCGCCTTGCCACCGCGCTGAGCGAGTTGGGCCGTGACCGCCTCGGCTGCGGCGCGGGCACCGTCTCCTTCCGTGCCCACTCCGGCGAGCAGGCCACTCTCGTCGTGACGCTCGAATGGGGCCGCGGTCTGGAGCCGACGCCCGAGACCCTGCAACTGGTCTCCAGGCTCGTGGTGATCGAGTACGAGCCGCACGGGACGCGCGGCCGCGTCACCATCCTCCAGCCGCTGCCGGCGAACCGCCTCACGGTCACCGAAATGGATGAGCGCCTGGCCCAGTCCCTGGGCCAGGCCGGTCCGATCACGGAGGCCGATTTCCTCCGGGCCCAGACGCGAGACCTGATCGCGACGCTGGAGGAGACGCGAGCCCAGCAGGTGGAACTGCTCCGGCTCAACCAGGAGCTCGAGGAGACCAACCGGGGTGTGCTCGCCCTCTATTCGGAGCTCACCAAGGAACTGGAGACCACCAACATCGGTGTGCTCGCCCTGCATTCGGAACTGGACGAGAAGTCCCGGCAGATCCGCGAGGCCAGCGAGGCCAAGACGCGGTTCTGGACCAACATCAGCCACGAACTGCGCGCACCGATCAATTCCGTCGTCGCCCTGGCCCGCCTGTTGCTTGACCCCCGTTCGGAGCCGCTGTCACCCGAGCAACGCCGGCAGATCGCGTTGATCGAGGCGTCGGGGCAGACCGTCCTGTCGCTGGTCAGCGATCTTCTGGACGTCGTCAAGGCCGAATCGGGTCTGCTCGAGGTCCACCACGCCCCGGTCGACCTGCGGCTGCTCGTGACCCAGCTGAGCGCCACGTTCGAGGGCACCTACGGAGCCAAGGGTGTCCCCCTCGTCACCCCGGACCTGAAGGATCTCCCCACGGTGATCACGGACGAGAAACTCCTCACCCACGTCCTGCGCAACCTGATGTCCAACGCCTGCAAGTTCACCGACGAGGGCGAGGTGCGGCTGGATGTCGGCATGAGCGGCGACCGGTCGTCGCCGTCGCTGCGCGTCACCATCACCGATACGGGGGTCGGCATCCCGGCCGCCGAACTCGGCCGTGTCTTCGAGGAGTTCTACCAGGTCCGAGGCCCCCACCAGAGCGGCCATGCGGGGACGGGGCTCGGACTGCCCTACGCCCGCACCCTCACCGAACTCCTCGGGGGCACACTCAGACTCACCAGCACGCTCGGGGTCGGCACCCGTGTGGAAGTGGCCGTCCCGGTGCACGGACCGGACGACGGCAACGAGGAGACCGGCGGAGGCGCCCTGTGACCGACAGCTCTCAGGACGGCGCACCCGCCACCATCCTGGTCATCGAGGACAGTGAGACCAACCTGTACCTCCTCACCAGCTGGCTGGAGCGTGCGGGACACATCGTGATCGGCGCGCGGAACGCGGGCGAGGGTCTCAAGCATCTCGCCACGACAGGCGGCCCCTTGCCGGAGGTCGCCATCGTGGACGTACGTCTGCCGGACATGAGCGGCTTCGAGCTGAGCGAGAAGATCAAGGGCAGCGCCCGTACGGCCGCGCTGCCCGTCATCCACATCTCCGCGTCGGCCGTCAGCGCGGAGGATCACGCCGAAGGACTTCAGCGCGGCGCGGACGCCTACCTCAACCAGCCCCTCGACCCCGGCGAGTTGCTCGCCACGGTCACGGCCACGCTGCGCTACGCCAGGGCGCGGCGCCGGGCGGAGCAACTCGCGCAGCGGCTCCTCACCCTCAACCAGGCGACCATGTCCGTCTACAGCGCCATCGGCTTCCACTCGTTCGCCTCCGCGGCCACCGGTGGCGCCGCCCGGCTGCTGTCGTCCCCGGCCAGCGCGGTCTTCCTGTCGCCGGAGGGGCAGGCGGTCCACAGCACGAGCGACGGGCCGGCCACCCCGACCCGGACGTACGCGGCACGGCCGGACGTACTCGACCGGCTGCTCCAGCAGAGCCTGGGCGACGGGACCGGCGCGACGGTCGCCCGGATCTCACGGGGGCAGTGGCAGGCGCTGCTGAGCGCCGATCACCTCGGCGGGAACATCGCCATGGCGGTGGCGCGGACCAAGCGCGGGCGCCCCCCTGTCTGCCTCGCCGTCCCCTCCGACGTGCTCACCGGAACGGATGACGAACATCTGCTCCAACAGCTGGCCCATGCCTGCGCGCTGGCGCTGGAAGCGCTGAGGACCTACAACGAGGAACACACCCTCGCCCTCGCCCTGCAGCGCTCGTTCCTGCCGAGCGACCTTCCCACCGTCGACGGCATCGACCTGGCCTTCCGCTATCTGCCCGCCTCGGAGAACGCGGAGATCGGCGGCGATTTCTACGAGGCGATCCCCACCGCCGGCGGCCTGTTGCTGGCCATAGGGGATGTGCTCGGCCACTCGCTCAGCGCGGCCACCGTGATGGGCGAGCTGCGCCACGCGCTGCGCGCCTACGCCATCGAAGGACACCCGCCGCAGCAGGTCCTCGGCCACCTCGAAACCCTCCTGGCCCACTCACAGCCGACCGTGACGGCCACCCTCTGCTTGGCCCTCGTCGAGCCCGGGGGGCGGCGTCTCCAGGTCGCCAACGCCGGTCACATCCCCCCGCTCGTCATCAGCCCGGAAGGCCGCGCGCGCTTCCACACTCCGCACGGACCGATTCTGGGACTGCGTGCGCCCCACCCGGCCCCGACGGTCCTGTCCACCCCGCCGGGCACCCGGCTGCTCCTGGTCACCGACGGCCTGGTCGAGGTCCGCAACACCTCGCTGAACGCCACGCTCGACGCCTTCATGGAGGCGGTCACGGCCGGCCCGGCCGGGCTGCAGGACCTCAGCGACCATCTCCTGGAGACGTTCGGAAGGGGCAAGGACGACGACATCGCGTTGCTCGCCGCGGATCTGCTCGGATCATGAACGGCCGGGCCGGCCGGGGGTGGCAGGACGGGTCACCCGTCGAGGGCTTCGCCGAGCGTGGGGCAGATGTCGATGAGGGTGCCGATGCCGACGATCTCCAGGGTGCGGGTCACGGACTCGGCGGGGCCCGCAAGACGCAGCCAGCCGCCCGCCTCGGTGAGCGCCCGGTGGCCGGCGATGAAGATGTTGATGCCGCTGGAGTCTATGAAGGTGACCCGTCGCAGATCGACGACGACGCGGGCACCGGGCACGTCGACGGCTTCGAGCGCTTGCTGTACGTGGGTACTGGTGTCCAGGTCGATCTCACCGGCGAGCGTCAGAACCGTCACGTCGTCGAGCGGCGTGGACACGACTGAGAACTGATCAGTCCGCTGGGCTCGTTCGCTGCTAGCCATTCGTTCCTCAGCCATGCTGATGATGCTTCCACATCCGGCGCCCCGTGTGACGCGTCGGCGGTAACGTACACACGATGCCGTGTAAGTCGGCAAGGACGTACGGAAAGGCGCATCGGGCCGACATCGCGGACACGGAATGCCGGCACGATCGGGAACGGGTACATGGGGCGAGTGATCTGCGAACCAGGCCGTGCGTGACGACGGCGAGGCGCCGGACGAACCGGCCGCGTGGAACACGGCGGCCGCGAAGGCCGCGGAGTTCACCTTCGAGCTGGACGGGACCGGCGGGTGCATCGCCCAGGCGCGGCGTCTGGCCGCCGACTTCCTCGCCCGGACGCAGGCCGATCGCGGGCTTCCCCTGCCCCGGCGCGCCACGGATCTGACGCAGCTGGTCGTCAGCGAGTTGGTGACCAACGCCCTCAAGTACGCGCCCGGCCCCGTCCTGGTGAACCTGCGGGTCACGGCCGGGTCGGTCGAGGTGGTGGTCTGGGACTCCGGGCCTGTCCTGCCCAGGGCCCGCGCCGCCGACTCGGGCCGGGTGGGCCAGCACGGTCTGGAGATCGTGATGGCCGTGGCCCAGCGTTTCGAGGCCCGGCAGGAGCCGGTCGGCAAGAGCATCACCGTCAGCATCGCGCTGCTGGACGAACTGGGCAGCACCCGGCCCTCGTGACACGGCGTCAGCGGCGCACGCGTGGCATTCCGAGGCCGATCCAGGAGATGATCTCGCGCTGGATCTCGTTGTTGCCGCCGCCGAAGGTGAAGATGACCGCGCTGCGGTAGCCGCGTTCCAGTTCGCCGTGCAGGACCGCGCCCGCCGAGCCCTCCTTGAGTGAGCCGGCCGAGCCGACCACTTCCATGAGCCAGGCGTACGCGTCCCTGCGCGCCTCGGAGCCGTAGACCTTCACGGCGGAGGCGTCCTGCGGGGTGAGCGTGCCCTCCTGGACGGCGTTGACCATCTGCCAGTTGAGGAGTTTCATCGCGTCCAGCTTGGTGTGCGTCCTGGCCAGGCGCTGGCGGACCCAGCCGAGGTCGATGACGCGGCGGCCGTCGGCGAGCTTGGTGTCGGCGGCCCAGCGCTGCACGTTGTGGAGGCACGGATGGCCATGGTGCCGTGCGCGGCGAGGGTGACGCGTTCGTGGTTGAGCTGGTTGGTGATGAGCCGCCAGCCCTTGTTCTCCTCGCCCACGCGGCGCGAGGCCGGGACGCGGATGTTCTCGTAGTAGCTGGCCGTGGTGTCGTGCGAGGCGAGGGTGTTGATGATGGTGCAGGAGTAGCCCGGGTCGCTCGTCGGCACGAGGAGCATGGTGATGCCCTTGTGGGGCGGGGCGTCCGGGTCGGTGCGGACGGCGAGCCAGACCCAGTCGGCGGTGTCGCCGTTGGTTGTCCAGATCTTCTGGCCGTTGACCGTGTAGTGGCCGGTGGCCTCGTCGCCCTCCCTGACCGCCTTCGTCTTGAGCGCCGCGAGGTCGGTGCCCGCGTCCGGCTCGCTGTAGCCGATCGCGAAGTCGAGTTCGCCGGAGAGGATCTTCGGCAGGAAGTACGCCTTCTGCTCGTCGGTGCCGAACTGCATCAGGGTCGGCCCGACGGTGTTCAGTGCCATCAGCGGCAGCGGGACACCGGCCTGTGCGGCCTCGTCGAAGAAGATGAACTGCTCCATCGGCGAGAGCCCGCGCCCGCCGTACTCCTTGGGCCAGCCGACGCCGAGCCAGCCGTCGGCGCCGAGCCTGCGGATGGTCTCCCGGTAAAACCGCTTCTGCTCGGCGGGGTCGCCGTAGCGCGCGTAGGCGTTGTCGGGGACCAGCTCGGCGAAGTACGTGCGCAGCTCGGTGCGCAACTGCCGCTGCTCAGGCGTGTATTCGAGGTGCACGGCCCCTCCTGCTTTCGCTGGCTCCCCGGGCTCGGGCTTGACGGCGCACACAGTAGAACGCGTTTCAGAAATAGGGAATGGCAGTGACGCATGCGCCCGCGTGTGCCGCCCGGATGAGATCCCAGTTTAGACATTGTCTCGGTTTGGTCTCGGTCGCCAAATCGATGAGTGCCGGGCTGAGCGGCGTCCGTACTCACGCTTCGAACGGCCAAAGCGACCTGAAGCAGACCGAAGTGATCGCAAGTGACCTGAAGTGATCTGAACGCCGATTTAAGGAGATCTCCGATGCTCAGCAAGAACAGCACCCGCAAGAACACCGCCTTCTTCGCCTCCTTCGCCGCGGCGGGAGCCCTGCTGCTCTCCGCCTGTGGCGGCGGTGACGACGGCTCCGACGCCGCGAAGACCCCCGCCTCCAAGCCCGCCGCCTCCTCCCCCGCGGCCGACGGCTCCATGGACCTCGCGCTGAAGTCCGGCACCGCTCAACAGAACAACGCGCCCAAGAAGACCGGGGACTGGGCCAACCCGCCCGGCAAGGCGGCCTCGAAGCCGGTGCAGCGCAAGTGGGTTCAGCTCTCGGCGTCCCGGGCGGGCAACCTCGATCCCGTCGTCGTCAACGGCTCCGGCTTCACGCTCTACCGCTTCGACAACGACACCGCGTCGCCCTCCAAGTCCACCTGCAACGGCCCCTGCGCCACCACCTGGCCGCCGGTCCTCGTGGACCCGGGAAGCAAGATCTTCGTCGACGGCGTGAACGCCTCGGACGTGGGCGTGGTCAGGCGGGACGACGGCACCCGCCAGGTCACCGTCGGCGGCTGGCCGGTCTACCGCTTCAGCAAGGACCTCAAGCCCGGCGACACCAACGGCCAGGGCGTGGGCGGCACGTGGTTCGGCGTCCAGCCCGACGGCCAGAAGTCCGGCGCTCCGGCCGAGGCCGAGCCGTCCGCACCGGCAGAGCCCGCCGAGCCCGCCGAGCCCGCCGAGGAGGCGCCGGACCAGACCCAGGCCGCGCCCGCCAGCAGCGCCATCCTCTTCGACGACGCCAACTTCTCGGACAACGGCCCCGCGCAGGGCGTCGCGGGCGAGGGCTGCCAGAACGTCGCCCGCCCGAAGGTGACGTCGTCCATCTCCGTGAGCGGCTCGATGAAGCTCTGGTCGGCCCCGAACTGCAAGGGCACGTCCAAGGTCATCAACGGCGACGTGGCCGACCTGTCGGCCATCGGCTTCGACAACAAGATCAGCTCGGTGACCTTCGGCTAGTCCCGCGGCCCGGCGACGTACAGGACCTGCTCCGCGCCCCATTCGACGAAGGCCTCCGTCTGCCGCATCCCGATCGACTCCAGCAGGCGACGCGACCGGACATTTGCCTCCTGCGTGACCGCGACCACCTCCTCACCCCCGGAGGTGGTCGCTTCACGTCCCCAGTCGCGTACCCAGTCGACCGCGGCGGCGACCGCCTCACGGCCGTACCCGAAGCCCCAGTGCTCGGGCAGCAGTTGGTACGAGACCTCGACCCGTCCCGCCCGACGCGCGTCCGGCTCCAGCTGTACGCCGCCGATCACCGACCCGTCCGTACGCAACGTCACGCTGAAGGCGCCGCGCACCCCGACACAGTGCCGCTCGCGCACCCGCAGTGTCTCTTTGTCGACCGGCCCGCCGAGGTGGCGGCGCACCTCCGCGTCCGTCCAGAGCCGCACCATGGCCGGGACGTCGCCCGCCTCGATCGGGCGCAGGACGAGACGGTCCGCGGTCAGGGTGGCGGGCCAGGGGAACGTACTCGGTGACCGTGACATGCCCTGATCCTGCCGGACGCTCCCGCCGGACGCGGACCGGGCCCGGCCCCGGACGCGGACAGAGGTCCGCCCCGGCAGCGGTGTCGCTGCCGGGGCGGACCTCTGTCAGCCGAAGGTCACTCAGCCGAGGAGGCCGAGCGCCTTGTTCAGCGTGGCCGACGGGCGCATCACGGCCGCGGCCTTGACCGAGTCGGGCCGGTAGTAGCCGCCGATTTCGGCGGGCGAGCCCTGGACCGCGTTCAGCTCGTCGACGATGGTCTGCTCCTGCTCGACCAGCGTCTTGGCCAGCGGGGCGAACTCCTTGGCGAGCTCGGCGTCCGCGGTCTGCTTGGCCAGCTCCTGGGCCCAGTACATGGCCAGGTAGAAGTGGCTGCCGCGGTTGTCGATGCCGCCGACGCGACGGGTCGGCGACTTGTCCTTCTCCAGGAAGGTCGCCGTGGCGCGGTCGAGGGTGTCGGCGAGGACCTGGGCGCTGGCGTTGTCCGTGGTCTGCGCGAGGTGCTCGAAGCTGGACGCGAGGGCGAGGAACTCGCCCAGGCTGTCCCAGCGCAGGTAGTTCTCGCGGACCAGCTGCTGGACGTGCTTGGGGGCGGAGCCGCCCGCGCCCGTCTCGAAGAGGCCGCCGCCGTTCATGAGCGGAACGATGGAGAGCATCTTGGCGCTGGTGCCGAGCTCGAGGATCGGGAACAGGTCCGTGAGGTAGTCACGGAGCACGTTGCCGGTGACCGAGATGGTGTCCTCGCCGCGGCGGATGCGCTCCAGGGAGAACGCGGTCGCGTCCACCGGCGACATGATCTCGATCTGCAGGCCCTCGGTGTCGTGCTCGGGCAGGTACGCCTTGACCTTCTCGATGAGCTGCGCGTCGTGCGCGCGGGTCTCGTCGAGCCAGAAGACGGCCGGCGAGCCGGTCGCGCGGGCGCGGTTGACGGCCAGCTTGACCCAGTCGCGGATCGGGGCGTCCTTGGCCTGGCACATCCGGAAGATGTCACCGGTGGAGACGGCCTGCTCCAGGACGACGTTGCCGGCCTTGTCGAGCGCGCGCACCGTGCCCGGCGCGGCGATCTCGAAGGTCTTGTCGTGGCTGCCGTACTCCTCGGCCTTCTGCGCCATGAGGCCGACGTTGGGCACCGAGCCCATCGTCGCCGGGTCGAAGGCGCCGTTGGCGCGGCAGTCGTCGATGACGACCTGGTACACGCCGGAGTAGCTGGAGTCGGGCAGGACCGCGAGGGTGTCGTGCTCGCCGCCGTCCGGGCCCCACATGTGGCCGGAGGTGCGGATCATGGCCGGCATCGAGGCGTCGACGATGACGTCCGAGGGGACGTGCAGGTTCGTGATGCCCTTGTCGGAGTCGACCATCGCGAGCTCGGGGCCCTCGGCCAGCTCGGCCTCGAAGGACGCCTTGATCTGCTCGCCCTCGGGCAGCGCGCCGAGGCCGTTGAGGATGCCGCCGAGACCGTCGTTCGGGGTCAGGCCCGCGGCGGCCAGCGTCTCGCCGTACGCGGCGAACGTCTTCGGGAAGAAGGCGCGCACGACGTGGCCGAAGATGATCGGGTCGGAGACCTTCATCATCGTGGCCTTGAGGTGCACCGAGAACAGCACGCCATCGGCCTTGGCCTTGGCGATCTGGGCGGTGAGGAACTCGCGCAGCGGGCCCACCCGCAGCACGGAGGCGTCGACGACCTCGCCCGCGAGGACCGGTACGGACTCGCGCAGCACGGTGGTGCTGCCGTCCTCGCCGGTGAACTCGATGCGCAGCGTGTCGGCCTCGGCGATGACCACGGACTTCTCGGTGGAGCGGAAGTCGTCGACGCCCATGGTGGCGACGTTCGTCTTCGAGTCGGACGACCAGGCGCCCATGCGGTGCGGGTGCGCCTTGGCGTAGTTCTTCACCGATGCGGGGGCGCGGCGGTCCGAGTTGCCCTCGCGCAGGACCGGGTTGACGGCGCTGCCCTTGACCTTGTCGTAACGGGCGCGGATGTCCTTCTCCGCGTCGGTCTTCGGGTCGTCCGGGTAGTTCGGCAGCGCGTAGCCCTGCGACTGCAGCTCGGCGACGGCCGCCTTCAGCTGCGGGATCGAGGCCGAGATGTTCGGCAGCTTGATGATGTTCGCGCCGGGCGTCTTGGCCAGCTCGCCCAGCTCGGCGAGCGCGTCGTCGATGCGCTGGCTCTCCTCGAGGAACTCGGGGAAGAGAGCGATGATGCGCCCCGCCAGGGAGATGTCACGGCTCTCCACGGCGACCCCGGCCGTCGAGGCGTAGGCCCTGACCACCGGCAAGAACGAATACGTCGCGAGGGCCGGGGCCTCGTCAGTCTGGGTGTAGATGATGGTCGAGTCAGTCACCGGGTGCTCCGCTCCACGTCTGCAACATTGCTCGACATCAAGATATCTCGTGATCGCATCCTGCCACGAAGCGGCCCCGGTTCTCGGACGTCACAGCCCGTGACGTCAATCACGTTCCGTAGTCCTGGCGGTCACCGATGGTTGCTGTCCGGTTCCCACAGGTCCGGCCCGGCGTTCCTGGTGATGGGCCTGATCTCCATGGCGGGGCCGCCCCGGCGAGGATGTGCGGGTGATCGCTTCCCTGGACCCCGCGGACCCCTCCTTCGCACGCGACCCGTATCCGTACTACGCACGCCTCCGCGCCCAGGGGCCCGCCGTGCGGGTCCCGCTCGCCAACGGGACGTACGTCTGGTTCGTCACCGGATACGGGCCGACGCGGGCCGTCCTCGCCGACCCGCGCTTCTCGAACGTGCCCCCGCAGGGCGCCGGACGTCCGAAGGGCGACTCGCCCGCGCAGCACGCCCGCGCCTGTCTGGCCCGGCACATGCTCAACACCGACGCCCCCGACCACACCCGGCTGCGGCGGCTGACCACCGCCGCGTTCGCCCCGCGCCGCGTCGACGCGCTGCGGACCCGGATCGAGGACCTGACCGAAGGGCTCCTGCGGGAGATGCGGGCGCGGCTGCGGCAGGAGGGGAGCGTGGACCTCGTGGACGCCTTCGCCTTCCCGCTGCCCGTCCTGGTGATCGGCGAGGTGCTCGGGGTGCCGGAGGCCGACCGGGCGGATCTGCGGGAGTGGACCTACCGGGTCGGCTCGCCCGCGGACGCGCTGGAGCCGGGCGCGGTGGACGCGGCCTGGACCGGCCTGTACGCCTACTTCACCGAGCTGATCGCCCGCAAGCGGCGCGCGCCCGGATCGGATCTGTTCAGCGCGCTCACGCAGGACGCCACGGACGGCGGGCTCGACGACGGGGAGCTGCTCGCCATGGCGTTCCTCCTCCTGTTCGCCGGATACGAGACCACGATGAACCTGCTGGCGTCGGCCTCGCTGCTGCTGCTCACCCACCCCGTCGAGCTGGCGGCCGCGCGCCGCGACCCCGCGCGCTGGCCCGCCGTCGTCGAGGAGACGCTGCGGCACGCCAGCCCGCTGGAGGGCACGACGTGGCGGCACGCGACCGAGGACGTGGACCTCGGCGAAGGCGTGGTCATACCCGCGGGCGCCTCCGTCCTCGCGGTGCTCGCCGCCGCCAACCGCGACCCCCGGCACTTCCCGGATCCGGACGCCTTCCGGCCGGACCGCCATCTGGCAGGGGCCGGTGAGCCGCGCACCGCGCCGCACGCCGCCTTCGGCCACGGACCGCACTTCTGCGTGGGCTCACGGCTGGCCCGCCTTGAGGCGGCGATCGCGCTGCCCCGGCTCCTCGCGGCCTTCCCGGGGCTGCGCCTGACGGCCGACCCGGCCGAACTCCCCTACCGGCCGGGCCTCTTGGTCCGCGGTCCGCGTCGCGTCCCCGTCACCACCGCTCCCCTGCCCGTGCGGGCCGTCAGCGCGTGAGCAGCAGTGCGTCGCCCACCGCGCGCTCGGTGCCGTCCGACGGCGAGTTGATCACCTTGCCGTTCACCGCCATGGTGACGGAGCCGCCGCCGTCCAGGGCCATGGCGTGCACCGCACCGAGCGACTTCATCAGCTCCGCCCCTTCGCCCAGGCCGAACCCGTCGCTGTAGCCGGGCTGCCGGCCGTCCGCGCCGACCAGGAGCATGCGGCCCTGCCGGTCGACGCCCAGGAGCATGCGCGGATTGCGCTTGATGCCCCAGGTGTACGCGAAGGAGCGGTCGCCGGCGCGCTCGATGCCGTCGGCGGCGTAGTTCACCGCGACCTTGCCGCCGCGCACCAGTTCGGGGCCGCCGTTGACGATGTCGTCCCGCGGGCCGAGCTTCAGCTCACGGCCCCGCTCGTCCAGAATCCGCTCGCGCACCGTCAGGGCCCTGCCCGGCTCGGCGTGCGCGGTCAGCCAGGTGGCTCCGGCGCCGATGCCCGCCAGGACGCTGCCGCCGTCCGGTACGGCGCCGCCGCGCGCCCGCACCTCCCGCACCTGTCCCCTCGCGTCGAGCACCGCCTCCACCCCGTCGCCCGCCGGGGTGTCCGCGCCGAGCTCGTCGGTGAACTTCACGATCTCGTCGGGGTCGGTGCAGGTCACGTCGTGCTGCGGACGCTCGGTGGGGGCGTCGCCGCCGACGCCGCCGCAGTTGCGCACCAGGCCCGGCACGCGGTTGACGCCGTCCACGACCGCGGAGGCCGCGCCCGCGCGGACCCGCAGCCGCGTGCTGAGCCTCTTGAACTGCGGGCGCAGGCCGTCGCCGCGCAGCACCGCCGCGATGCGGCCGTTCGTCGCCGCGCTCTGCAACTCCCCGTCGTAGGCGGCGATGCCGGCCGCCGCGCCCGGCACACCGTCCTTGCCCTCCATGACGAAGAAGCCCGCGTTGACGCCGAGCAGGGCGTCCTCGCCCGCTGCCATGGCGCTCACCGTCTCGCGGCCGGCGACGCCCTTGCCGTACGTGCCCTTCAGCGCGCCGCGGTAGCGCTTCGGGTCGACGATCGCCACCTTGACGCGGGCGACTCCGGTGCCGGGCACGCCGTCGGCGCCGGTCCACTCGCTCACCGCGTCGAACCCGGCGGCGGCCAGGGCCTTGCGCCGGGCGTCGGCATCGGCCCGTGCGTCGTACTCCCCCACCCGGACCCGCACCCCGATCACCCCGGTCCGGTCGGAGCCCCGCGGCCACGACACGGGCTCGGCACGCGCGGCGAACCCCGCGCCGCGCACCCGCTCCGCCAGGGCCTTCGCCTCCTGCTGCCCGGCGAGGTGAGCGCCGTTCGCGCGGACCGTGACCGTCCAGTGGTCGGCGCCGGGACGGCCCGCGACGCTCCCCTGGTACAGATCGGCCCCGGAGGCCAGGCGTTCGTGCTGCCAGTCGGCGATCGGCCCCGGGACAGCGGCGGTCGGCGCGGCGGCGGCCGCGGTGTGCCCGTACCGGTCGACGACGACACCGGGGGCGAGGAGTCCCGCCGCGGCGACGGCGACCACCGACGCCTGCGCGGCGGCTCTGAACGGACGGCGTACGAGGGCCACAAGAACTCCTGGGGAGCGTAGGTACACCTGCGGGCACATGGGCACACCTGCGTTCACAGGTGCGGAGCGCTCGGAAACGCGCGTCGTCACGCAGCGAACGCGAGCGCGCGGACGGCGATCGATCCCAGGAGTGAATACCAGAAGTCCGGCCGGAAAACAGGGCTCTGTGCCCGTATTCGGGGCCCGCTCCCCGCATGTGGGGGCGGGATTCAGTCGCCTCGCCCTGTGGAGCGCGCACGGTGCCTGCGGACCGCGTCGCGGTTGGCGCACCGCTGGGAGCAGTAGCGCTGGCGTCCGGTGCGGGAGGTGTCGGCGAAGATCGTGGCGCACCCGGTCACGGCGCACCGCCGCAGCCGGTGCATGCCCCGCCCCGCCAGGTGCAGCGCCGTGCCGACGGAGATCAGCTGGAACAGCAGGGCGCCGAGCGGCTGCCGGTCGTCGCGGTAGTGCAGGTGCCAGCCCGTGCCCGCGTGGTCGGTCATCCGCGGGTGCGCGGCGGACGCCGCCAGCATCCCGTTGAGCAGCTCGGCCCGTTCGTCCTCGCCGGCGGCGTCGACGACCTTCTCCCACGCGTCCAGTGCGTCCAGGGTGCGGTCGAGGTCCTGCGGCACGACGGGCCGTTCCAGCACGAGTCCGGCGGCGCGGCAGCGGTCCGCGAGTTCCTCGACGGTCTCCGGGCGCCGGTTGGCGAGGTCGGCGGCCAGGTTCACGACCTCCTCGCCGTAAGGGTTGAGGTGCACAAGACCATTACATCAGGCTGATCTTCATGCCACAACGCACCGCGCACCGCAGCGACATACGCCCGGCGACGGAGGGGGACATCGCGGAGCTCGTACGCCTGCGGGCCTCGCTCTTCGAGCATCTCGGCGGCGACTACTTCAACCCGGCGTCGGGCGACAGCTCCTGGCAGGGCGCCCTGGCCGTGGTCCTGAAAGAGCAGTTGGCCACGGGCGCCATGCGCATCCTCGTCGTGGACGGCGACGCGGGTCTGGCCGCGTGCGCCATCGGCTCGGTCGAGCAGCGGCTGCCGGGGCCGCACCTGCGCAGCGGCCGGGTCGGGCTCGTGATCGGCGTGGTCACCGACCCGGCACACCGGCGGCGCGGGCACAGCCGGGCGCTCATGCGGGGCCTGCTCGACTGGTTCCGGGAGCGCGAGGTGTCCCGCGTGGACCTGTACGCCTCCCACGAGGGCGAGCCGCTCTACCGCGACCTCGGCTTCGTCGACCACCCCGACCCGGCCCTGTACAGGCGCCCGTGACCACCGTCGGCGCGGGGGCGCACAGCGCTTGGCGCTACCGCTGGGTCGTCCTCGGCATCGCCACCTTCACCCAGGCCGCCGCCGGCTTCTTCGTCCAGGGCATCGGGGCGATAAGCATCCACCTCCAGCGCGACCTTCAGCTGAGCACGGTCCAGTTGGGGCTGCTGGTCTCGGCGGCCCAGCTGGTGCCGCTGGCCGGGCTGCTGGTGGCCGGTGAGTTGCTCGACCGCCGCGACGAGCGCTGGGTCGTGGGGGCGGGGGCCGGGGTGGTCGGCGCGGGCCTGCTCGCGGGAAGCACGGCGCCGGGGTACCTGTCCCTGCTCCTGGTGCTGCTGCTGGTCGGCGCGGGGTACAGCACCGTTCAGCCCGGCGGCAGCAAATCGGTGGCGTCCTGGTTCGACACCTCGCAGCGGGGCTTCGCGATGGGCATCCGTCAGGCGGGCCTTCCGCTGGGCGCCGCGCTGGCATCGGCCGCGCTGCCCTTTGTCGCGGAGGCTTTCGGCTGGCGGGCGACGCTCGTGGCCGGCGGGCTCGTCGCGCTGCTGGGGTCCGCCGTCTTCATGGGCTTCTACCGCAGGCCGCCCCTCCTTGCCGCTCCTCCGCCTGTCGGGCCGCGCGCCTCGCTCGGAGCGCTGCTCGGCGACCGGCTGCGGATGCTGCGCGAACCGTCCATGGGGCGCATCCTGCTCTGCGGGACGAGCCTGATCTCGGTGCAGTACGGCGTCGGCATCCTGACGGTGCTGCATCTGCACGAGAGGGCCTCCGTCGGTGCCGGGACCGCGGCTCTCGTCCTGGTGGCGGTGCAGGGCACGGGCATCGTCGGCCGTATCGCTCTGGCGGCCTGGAGCGATCGCGGCAGATACGGGCGGTACGGCGCGCTGGTCCTGTGCATGGCCGCCGTGCTCGTGGGGATGGCGGTGCTGATGACCCCGCTGGGCCGCTCACCGGCGGTCGCCTGCTGCACGCTCGTGTGGCTCGGCTTCTTCGGCTTCGGCTGGTACGGCCCGTGGGTCACCTACGTGACCGAATCGGCGCCGCCGGACCGGACGGGGTTCGCGCTCGGCCTCGCCATGTCCGTCAACCAGATCGCCATCGTCGTGATGCCGCCCGTGCTCGGCCTGCTCAAGGACCTCGCCGACAGCTTCGTACCCGTCTGGGGTCTGCTGTCGGCGACGACCGCCGCCGCGCTGACCGTCTCGGTCCGGATGCGGCCGGGCAACCGGCCCCGCTCCTGTGGCCGACCCGGCCTCCGAGGTCCACCGTGAACCCGTACGAGGTGTTGCCGCGAGCACGGCGGGTAGCGGGGCCACCGCACCGGAAACCGCCGTGGGACCACGCGGGACGCAGTGACGAAGTACTGGAGGAACACCGTGAGCGAGGAGCAGCCCGAGACCCGGGGCGAGGACGAGACGCCCGTACCGAGGGATCTGCCCGATCAGCAGGCGTCGGACGAGGAGGACCACTGGGAGCCGGACGACGAGTCGGCCACCACCGGCAACGCCCCGGACGCCGACGACGACGTGCCGGACACGGACGAGGCGGGCACGGGGCCACGCGGCACACCGCACTCGCAGGGCGCGCTCTCGGACCAGCCGGTGCCGGACGAGCCCTCCGGCTGAGGCGCACGCTCAGCGGGGCACCCGCGCCTCGGCGGCCACGGCCAGGGTGAACGAATGGCCGGCCGGGTCGCTGTAGGTCCGGGTGTCCCGGGGGCCGGAGTTGTCCTTGGTGTCCACGGGCCGGGCGCCCAGACCGACGGCCTCGCGCTCGACCTCGTCCATGTCGCCGCGGTCCACCAGAATCCTCAGGTGCGCCTGCTGCGCGTCCTCCGGCCGGGGCCAGCTCGGGGGTGCGTATCCGTTGTCCCGGTGGACTGCCAGGCGGATGCCGTCGGCGCCGAAGACCTCGATGTAGTCGGGGTCCTCGCCCATGCCGGACGTGCCGCCGAGCAATTCCGCGTAGAACTCCGCGAGCTCCTCGGGCTTCGCGCAGTCCAGGACGATGACCGCGGTCTTCTTCACACCCATGGGGCCCCTCTTCTGTCGTTTTCCATCGTCTTCTGTCGGCACCGATCGGCACCGCAGCGGGCGGCGGTCGCACGCGGCCACCGCGTGATCCTCCGAGTGCCCCGGTCCACCCGCCTCAATCGGCGTCCCCCAACGGCGGGTCGGCACCCCGGCGCAGGCGACACTGGGGGCATGCGCCTCGTCGACCAGTACCCGCCCCCTTCCGTCTACGGCCGTCTGCGTGTCGAGCGACTCGACGTCACGCCCGCCCGCTGGCTGGAACAACGCCCGCCCCACGACGACGGATTCGGCACGGTGGCCGGTGTCTGCGCGCCGGGCTTCGAGGCGTACGCGCGCATCCTGCACCCGGCCCTGCTCGGCGCAAAGCCGGTGCGGTGGGACCGCGTGGCCACGGAGTACGGCCGGTCGGTGTCGGCGGCGACACGCTGGCACGAGCTGATCGGGGTCGGGGACCGCCTCCCCTACCGCAACGACGACACCCCGGCCGTCCCCGGCCTCTGGGACGAGCACCCGCACGAGGGCCCCACCCCCGCGCACGTGGCCCGCCTCCTGATCCCCGTGCTGTCCCGGCACACCCGGACGCCCGACCGCTGCTGGTTCGGGCTCTGGGAGGGCTACGGCAGCTACAACTGGGACGGCTTCCCTGTCTTCCGCACCCCGGGCCGCGACGAGATCCTGCTCGCCGGGCCGCTGGCCGACGCCGATTCGCCCGCGTCGCCCGCGGGCGATCCCGACGAGGCGGCGCCCGAGCTCCCCGACCTGTGGTGGCCCGAGGACCGTGCCTGGTGCGTGGCCGGTGACGTCGACCTGGTGAGCACGTACGTGGGCGGTTCGGCGGCCTGCGTCGCGGATCTCCTCGCGACTCCGGGCCTGGAGGCGTACGAGATCGCCGAGACGTCCACGGTCGACTGATCCACCGCGTGATCTTCGTTGTAAAGTCGAACTCCACTACCACGGAGCCATGTTCGAGGGGCGAGAACACGACGAAGTGCTCTTCTGCGCGGTCTGTTCCACCTCTCCGTCCTCCGCGCTCGGCGGGGTGACTAGCATGGCGCGGAGTATGGCCCGGAAGATCACCGTCCTCTTTGGTGTTCCGCCGGGCCTGCGACCGATGCGTACATCGGTCGGCTCGTTGCCTACCTGCACTCAAGGACCGAGGGACCGCTGAATGCCCGTGCCTGCTCCTCCCAGCCCGCACCGAATAGCGAAGGCGCGGCGGCCCGCGTCGGCCGTGCCTGTGGTCGTGCTGGTGGTGACCGCTGCGGCCGGTGCCATCGCGAGCCTCTCGGCCCCGGACAACGCCCGGGTCTGGACGGCGGCTTCGCTCGCGGCCGGCTGGCTGTGTCTGGCGATCGCCCTCGTGACCGGTTCCCTGCTCGTCAAGCGGGTCCGCGCGGCCGCCGCCGCGGACCACGCGGAGGCAGCCTCCCTCAAGGCGCAGCTGGCGCACCAGGGCGCCGAGTCCGCGCACCTGGTGAACGTCACGCTGCCGACCGTCGTGAAACGGCTGCGTGACGGGGCGAGCGCGAGCGAGGCCCTGGCGCAGACGGCGCCGCCGTCGGCCCCGCAACTGCGCCAGGTCGTCCAGATGTTCGCGTCCGTGGTGGAGGAGACCGTGCGGCAGGCCGCCGCCGTCGAGTCCCGGCACGACCAGGCGCAGGGGCAACTGGCACAGGCCGCCGAGGAGTTGGACCATCTGACGGTGGTGACGCTGCCCGCCGCGATCGAGCGGCTGCGGGACGGCGCGTCCGCCGACACCGTCCTTGCCGGACTCGACTGGCCGCGCAACCCCTTGCTGCGGGTGCCCGCCGAGTCGTTCGTACGGGAACTCGCCTACAGCGAGCGGCGCGCCGCTGCCGCGCAGGCGGCCTCCGCCAAGGCGCTGAGCCGGGTGCAGGCCAAGTCCGTGGGCATGCTCGCCGATCTGCGGGACATGCAGGAGCGGCACGGCGTCGAGGTCTTCGGCGATCTGCTGCGGCTCGACCACAGCACCTCCCAACTGGGCCTGATGACCGACCGGTTGGCCCTGCTGATGGGCGGCCGCTCCAGCCGCGCGTGGAACAAGCCGATCGTCATGGAGAGCATCCTGCGCGGCGCGGTGGGCCGCATCTCCGCCTACCAGCGCGTGCGGCTGCACTGCTCGACGACCGTGGCGATCGCCGGGTTCGCCGCCGAGGGCGTCATGCACGTGCTCGCCGAGCTCATGGACAACGCCGCGAACTTCTCCCCGCCCATCGACGAGGTGCACGTCTATGTCGAGGAGCGCAGCGCCGGGATCGTCGTGACGATCGAGGACAGCGGCCTGAAGATGGCCGACGCGGCGATGCGCCGCGCGGAGGAGTCGGTCTCCGGGCATGTGACGGACCTGGCCTCGCTGCAGGGCACCCGCCTGGGCCTCGCGGTGGTGGGACGCCTCGCCGCCAAGTACGCCATGAGCATCAACTTCCGTCCCTCCTCGCGCGGCGGCACGGGCGTCGTGGTGCTCCTGCCCCCGCAGCTCCTCGCCCAGCAGCGCGACCCCGCTCCGCAGCAGCTCGCCCCCCGCAGCATCGAGCCGACGCCCGCACCGATCCCGGCAGCGCCCGCGCCGATGGCCCCGGCAGCGCCCGCGCCGATGGCCCCGGAGATCGCGGCCGCCCCCGAGCGGCCCGCCGCTCCGGAGGCGCCCGTGGCCCCCGTACCGCCCCCGGCGGGCGCCACGCCCCGCCCGGCGCACGCCCGCCCCGCGGCGGCCACGCCCAACGGCCTGCCCGTGCGCGCCCCCGGCCGCACCATGGCCGAGGCCGAGCGTGAGCGGCAGCAGCGCAGGGCGGCGTCCGACGCCGCGTCGGGTGCCGGGGCGATCTCCGGTGAGGCGGGTCTCGCGCCGCGTGACGCCGGTTCCCGTTTCGGTGCCTTCCACCGTGCGCGGCGGGCGGCGGGCGACGTGCCCGGCTCCCCCGCGACGCCCGAGTCCCCCGCCGATTCCGGGCCGCCGCCCGCCGAGTAGACCGAAGCCACCCGCACGGCGCCCGGGCTCTGGCGCCCCCTTCCCCGCTCAAGATCGTGAGATTGGAGGGACGGGCAGGTGACCGGCAGACCCGGCGCATCTCGCCCCGCCTACCATGCAGACCACTGACAACAGCCTGACCTGGCTCCTGCAGAGCCTCCTGAAGCGCACCCCCGGTACGCGGCACGCCCTGGTGCTCTCCCGGGACGGCCTGAAGCTGTGCTGGAGCGAGCATCTGACGCTCGACCAGGCTGACCAGCTGGCGGCGATCTGCTCCGGCATCCAGGCCCTGGCGCAGGGCGCCTCCATGGAGTTCGGCGACGGCACCGGCGGCGTCCGGCACTCCATGACCGAATTCCACGGCGGGTTGCTCTTCATCGTCGAGGCCGGCCTGGGAGCGCACCTGGCGGTCGTGGCCGAGGAGAACGCCGATCCGGGAGTGGTGGGCCATCAGATGACCGAACTGGTCGAGCAGATCGGTGAGCATCTGCGCGCCGAACCGCGCGCTCAGGGCGAAGGCAGCGGCTCCTCGTGACGCCACGCAGGCCCGTGGACATCGGTGATCCCGACCGGCTGTACACGGTCACCGGTGGTCGCAGCCGCGCCGACGACGATTCGTTCGACCTGGTCACTCTGGTGGTGAGCGAGTGCGAGCCCACTGCCGGGATGCAGTCGGAGCACGTACGGATCCTCGAACTGTGCCGGCATCCGACGGCCGTGGTGGAGATCGCCGCGGAGATGAAGCTGCCGATCACGGTGGTGCGGATCCTGCTGGGTGACCTGCTCGCGATGAGCCGGATCACCGCCCGTCATCCCCGCGCGGCCGGTTCGGCCGCGTCGATCCCCGATTCCGACCTTCTCAAGGAGGTGCTCCATGGGCTCCGCAACATCTGAGCTGCCCTCCCGTACGCCCCTGTCCGACACTGCCGAGACCGGCCTGAAGATCGTCGTGGTGGGCGGTTTCGGGGTCGGCAAGACCACACTGGTCCGGTCGGTCAGCGAGATCCGGCCGCTGAACACCGAAGAGGTGATGACGCAGGCCGGCATCGGCGTCGACGAGACGGCCGACGTGGCCGCCAAGACCACGACGACGGTGGCGTTCGACTTCGGGCGCATCAGCCTCAACGAGCGTGTGGTGCTCTATCTGTTCGGCGCACCCGGACAGGAGCGCTTCTGGTTCCTGTGGGACCGGCTCTTCTCCGGCACGCTGGGCGCGGTGGTGCTGGTCGACACGCGACGGATGGACGATTCCTGGTACGCCATCGACCGTCTCGAGCACCACAAGACGCCGTTCGTGGTGGCCGTCAACCGGTTCGACGACGACAGCTCCGCCCACTCGCTGGAGGAGATCCGCCAGGCGCTCGCGCTGCCCGACCATGTGCCGTTGATCGACTGCGACGCACGGGTCAGGTCGTCGGGCAAGGACGTCCTGATCACCCTCGTGGACCACCTCTACGCACTGGCCATGGCCCAGGAGATGACACCGTGACCGAGCCGACCGGATCCCCCCACCTGCAGAGCCCGCCGCCCGGGTGCCCGGCCCACGCGGGCGCGGGCGCGGTGCGCCTGGGCGGTCTCGAGTACCAGCAGACGCCGTCGCAGCTCTACCGGGCCCTGCGCAGGGAGCACGGCGCGGTCGCGCCGGTCCTCCTGGACGGGGACGTGCCCGCGTGGCTGGTGCTCGGCTACTCCGAGGTCAGCTATGTGACCGGCCACGACGAGCTGTTCGCGCGTGACTCGCGCCGCTGGAACCAGTGGGAGAACATTCCCGCCGACTGGCCGCTGATGCCGTTCGTCGGCTATCAGCCCTCGGTGCTCTTCACCGAGGGCGAGGAGCACCGGCGGCGGGCCGGGGTCATCACGGATGCCCTCGAAGGGGTCGACCAGTTCGAGCTGGCGCGGGACAGCGCCCGGATCGCCGACCGGCTCATCGCCGCGTTCGCCGGCAGCGGCCAGGCCGAGCTGATGGACGCGTACGCGCACGCGCTGCCGATGATCGCCGCGGTGCAGATGTGCGGCATGCCGGACGCGAGCACGGACACGCAGCAACTCGTGGACGACCTGCGGATCTCGCTGGACGCGCACGTGGGCGACGACCCCGTGGCGGCGTACACGCGCGTCGCGGAGCGCATCCAGCTCCTGGTCAAGGAGAAGCGGGAGAAGCCCGGCGCGGACGTCACCTCGCGGATGCTCCAGCACGCGGCGGGCCTCACCGACGAGGAGATCGTCCAGGACCTGATCTCCATCATCGCGGCGGCCCAGCAGCCGACGGCCAACTGGATCTGCAACACGCTGCGGTTGATGCTGACCGACGAGCGGTTCGCGCTGAACGTGTCCGGCGGGCGCCTGAGCGTGGGCGACGCGCTCAACGAGGTGTTGTGGCTCGACACCCCGACCCAGAACTTCATCGGCCGCTGGGCGGTGCGCGACACCCAGCTGGGCGGCCGGCAGATCCGGGCGGGCGACTGTCTGGTGCTCGGTCTGGCCGCGGCCAACACCGACCCGCAGATCTGGCCCGAGTCGCATGTGGGCCCGGAGAACTCGGCGCATCTCTCGTTCAGCCACGGAGAGCACCGCTGCCCCTACCCCGCTCCGCTGCTGGCCGACGTCATCGCCAGGACCGCGGTCGAGACGCTCCTGGAGCGGCTGCCCGACCTCGTCCTCGCGGTGGAGCCGCACGAGTTGACCTGGCGGCCGTCCATCTGGATGCGCGGCCTGACGTCGCTGCCGGTGCAGTTCACGCCTGCGGCACACTGAGACGGCGCCGGGGCGCCGCCGGCGGGCGGCGCCCCGGTGGGGTCAGGCGGTGACGGGGGTGAACCGCACCGGCAGCGACTGCGGGCCGCGGGTGAACACCCCCTGCTCGACGGGGTCGAAGCCCTCGGCGAGCCGTACGTCGGGCATCGCGTCGAGGAGCTGGTCCACCCCGATCTCCACCTCGGCCTTGGCCAGCAGGGCGCCCACACAGAAGTGCCGGCCGAGGGCGAAGGACAGGTGGTCGGCGGCGGCGGAGAACGCGGTCGTCGTGGTCAGGTCGTCCCGGAAGATGTCGAAGCGGTCGGGCTCGCGGTAGCGCCGCTCGTCGCGGTTGGCCGAGCCGATCAGGCAGGTGACGGTGGCACCGGCGGGGATGGTGCCGCCGGTGACCTCCACCTCGGTCGCCGACTGCCGCATGATCATGTGGACGGGCGGCGTGTGGCGCAGGGTCTCGGCGAAGGCGCGGGCGATCAGGGTGCGGTCCTGCCGGACGGCTTCGAGCTGCTCGGGGTTCATCAGGAGGTTGGCGAAGATGCTGGCGATCGCCTTGTCGGTGGTCTCGCCGCCCGCCGCGAGCAGCAGGCTGCAGAAGGCCTTGATGTCCTCGTCGCTCATGCTGACGCCGTCGACCTCGGCGGCGCACAGCGCGGAGAGCAGGTCGTCGCCCAGGTTGTCCCGGCGCTCGCGGATGATCGGGATCATGTAGTCGGCGAACTCGACCCGGGTGCGCTCACCGGCCGCGGCGACCTCGGCGTCGCCCGACAGGTTGCCGAGGAAGGCGATGACGGTGGTGTACCAGCCGTGGAAGCGCGCGTGGTCGGACTTGTCCAGGCCGAGCATGTCGGCGATCACGTTCACCGGGAAGCGGGTGGCGTAGTCCGCGACCAGGTCCACGCTGCCGGTGTGCCGGAAGGTGTCGATGAGTTCGCGGGAGTTTCGCTCGATGACGGGCAGGAACTTGTCCTGGAGGTCCCTGCCGCGGAACGCCGGGGCCACGAGCGCGCGCCGCACGGCGTGTTCCCGGCCGCTGAGCTGAAGGATCGTCTTGCCGTGGACGGGCTCGATCTGCCAGTCGTAGTTGTCGGTGGTGAACTGGGAGCTCTTGTCCTTGAACACGCGCTCGACGTCCTCGTACCGCGAGATGATCCAGCTCTGCGTCGCCTCGTGCCAGAAGAGCGGCGCGTTCTTCCGCATCGCCTGATAGGCCGGGTACGGGTTCTGGGCGAACTCGGGCGAGAGGATGTCGGGGGCCTGCTGCGCAGTGGACATGGAGCTCCTATGTCAGAAACAAGCAACGCGCACCAGGCTATTGATCACTTACGGAGCCAACCAGCCCCTCCCGGCCGACTGTTGAGCGCTACACTAATGTTGGCTGAAAATCACCCCTCGCCCCGCCGGTCGAACCGGCGGGGCGAGGGGGGCAGCGACACTCCGCCGCCGGAAGCCTCAGCAGCTGAGCTTGTCGCCCGGGGCGACGCCGAGGATCCCGGTGAACCGGGTGTAGTTGTTGATCCGGCTCTGCACCTGCTCCGGGTTCTTCCCGTCGCATTCCAGGCTGCCGTTGATGCTGCGGATCGTCTCGCCGAAGCCCTTGCTGTTGACCATGGCGCTGTGGGGCGTCATGGTCCCCGGGCCGTTCTGCGTGTTCCAGTACCAGAGGCCGGTCTTCCACGCCACGGCCGGATCGGTCTGCACGAGGTCGGGGTTGTTCAGGAGGTCGATGTTCAGGGCGTCGCCCGCCGCCTTGTAGTTGAAGTTCCAGCTGAGCTGGATCGGGCCGCGGCCGTAGTACTTGTCGTTGCCCGCCGGACAGCCGTAGGGCTGGGAGCTGTCGCAGTAGTGCGGGTAGTTCGCGGTGTTCTGCTCGACGACGTGGACCAGGCCGCCGGTCTCGTGGCTGACATTGGCCAGGAAGGCGGCGGCCTCCTGCTTGCGCACGGTGTCGCTGCCGGTCCCGGTGAACTCGGGGTAGGCACTGAGCGCCGCCGTGAGACCGCCGTAGGTGTAGAAGGAGTTCCGGTTCGGGAACATCTGGTTGAACTGGGCCTCGCTGACGAGGAATTCCGCCGCGGCCCGCTTGTCCGGCGCCGCCTTCTCCGCGGAGGCGTTGGGCGCGAGGGTCAGCAGGGTGAGCGCGGCGGCGGACGCGGTCGCGGTCAGCGCGGCAAGGACACGAAGACGCATGGGAGATCACTCCTTGGGCGGGCCGGCGCATGCGCGACCGACCGCCGGGCGGTGGGGGGATGTGCGGTCGGGAAGGACGCCGGACACACCGGGGCCGCGGATATCCGGAATACCTCCCGCCGTTGGACTAGACCATACCGAGTGACGCATTCACGTCAAGAGGTCGTCGGATAACGGCAGTTGAGAGGTGCCGCGAGGCGTCTCAGGCCATGCTCTCCGCGGCGAGAACCTCGATCGCTTCGGCGACATAGGCGGCGTACGGCCCCACCAACGGCCGGATGTCGCCCCAGTGTTCCTCCTCCCCCGCGACGTACACGGCCCGCGCGTGGGCGAGCACGGGCCGGTGGGCCGCCGGGAGCCGGGGCAGAGCCCAGTCGGCCGCGGCGTCCTTGGACGTCAGGGCCCCGGTCGCCAGCGTCATCCAGATCCGGGCCAGCGTCAGGACGGCGTTGCGCGTGTCCGACGCCAGGTCGGCCAGCAGATCCGGCACCCCGGCGACGATCGCGCGCGCCAGATCATCGGGCGGTACGGGAACCAGCACCTGTCCCGGCGGCGGCCCGGCCAGCGGGGTGTCCGCGAGCAGCACCATCGCGATCAAGGGCGCGAGATCGGGGCTGAGCACCGGCGACGGCAGCAGCCCGCGCTCGTACTCCTCCCGCAGCCACTCCCCGTACTGGAACTCGCGGCGCGGCGGGTAGCTCCAGGGCCTGACCTCGCTCCGGACGACGATCGTCAGCTCGACGGGGCGCGCCGCATCTCCCCGGGCCGGGTGGACGGACAGGGCGAGGAGCCCCTCGACGAGCCGTCCGCGCCGCCCGGCCGGCACGGGCCGTTCCACGACGGCGAACACGTCGATGTCGCTGTGCGGCCGCAATCCGCCGAGCACGGCGGAACCGTACAGATAGATGCCGACGACGTCCGCGCCGAGCGTCTCGCGGACCAGGTGCACGGTGTCCTCGGTCTGGGTCACTGAAGCCCTTCCTCCTGGGGAGATGTGCGGCAGCGGGGGATGAACCGGTCATGATCGTAGGAACCGCCACCCCCGCGGGACCAGCGAGTTTCCGACACGTCTGCCGCGAGCGTTCGCGGACGTACACTGAAGCGGTGTCGGGCAGGTCCCTGCTCCGCCCGGCCACCCGTGCTCAGCCCTCCACGACCCGGATCCGGTCCTCAGCGACCGGTCGTGCGGCGCACGGGTAGCGTTCCTCGGCCGCCTTGGCCCTTCGGCCCGCACGCAGATATCCCCCTGTGGGGCCCCGCTCGCCTTACGCGTTTCACCGCGGACTCCGGCTCGTCGTCGCCCTCGCCCCTCAGACCGGGCGTGCGCGGTGTGCCGTGAGCCGCCTTCGAGGGGACTGTTGTGAAGCTCAGTGCACTGCTCGACGGGTACGACCACCACGTTCTGCACGGGGACCCGGATGTCCCGGTCACCGCGGGAGTGACCTTCGATGCCGGACAAGTGACGTCCGGATCGCTGTACGTCGCCGTACCCGGCCATGAGGAGGGCGGGCCCGGGGGCATCAGCCGGGCACTGGAACGAGGGGCGGTGGCGGTCCTCGCCGAGGGCGACGCGCTGCCCGGCGAGGCCGCTGCCGGGCGGGTGTGCGTGGTGCGGGTGGCCGACGCGCGCGCGGCCGCCTCGCTCGTCGCCTCGCGCTACTACGGCGATCCGGGCCGCGCGATGAACGTCGTGGCGATCACGGGCACGAACGGCAAGACCTCCGTCTCGTACATGATCGAGTCGGCGCTCAGGCTGGCCGCGGGCGCGAAGGTGGGCGTGATCGGCACCTCGGGCAGCCGGATCGGCATAGAGCCGATCCCGATGCCGCGGTCGGTCCTGAGCACCCCCGAGTCGCCGGACCTGCAGTACCTCCTCGGCCACATGCGCGACCGGGGCACCAGCAGCGTGGTGCTCGAGGCCACGTCCATGGGTCTGCTCCAGCAGCGCCTGGACCATGTGCCCGTCTCCGTCGGCGTCTTCACCAATCTGACGCAGGACCACCTGGACGACCACGGCACCATGGAGCACTACAAGAACGCCAAGCTGCGCCTGTTCGCGGGGCTGTGCGAGCGCGCGGTGGTCAACGCCGACGACCCCGTCGGCGCCGAGATACAGGCCCTGATGCCGGGCGCGGTGACCACCTACGGCATCGACGCGCCGGAGGCCGACTACCGCGCCAGCGACCTGGTCGTGGACGCCGGAGGCACCCGCTTCACGCTCCACCACGACGGCCGCAAGTACCCCGCCGCGATCCCGATACCGGGCCGCTTCTCGGTGTCCAACGCGCTGGCCACCCTGGCCGCGTGCCATCTGCTGGGGCACGAACTGCCCGCGCTGGTCGAGGCCCTGGACCGGATGCCGCCCACACCGGGCCGCCTGGAGCGCTTCACCACCGCGCAGGGCGTCTGCGTCATCGTCGACTACGCGCACTCGCCCGACTCGCTGGAGAAGGTCCTCGCCACGGTCCGCGGCTTCGCCACCGGATCGGTGATCACCGTCTTCGGCTGCGGCGGCGACCGGGACATCACCAAGCGCGCGCTGATGGGCGAGATCGCGGGCCGCTTCTCCGACCTGTGCGTCCTCACGTCGGACAACCCCCGCAACGAAGACCCCGAGACCATCCTGGACCAGATCGTGCCCGGTCTGACGTCCACCGGGACGCCCTTCGAGCGGGTGGCCGACCGCCGCTCGGCGATCGCGCACGCGCTGTCCGCCGCGCAGGAGGGCGACATCGTCCTCGTCGCGGGCAAGGGCAGCGAGCCGTACCAGATCGTCGGCGACCGGCTCATCGCCTTCGACGACATGACGGTGGTGCGCGAACTCGACGCGCTGTAGGGACGATCACGCGGGTGAGTGTGCGATTCGTCCATCGCCTCGCCGTGCGCGGTGCGAATCGGGCACTGGCGCGGTGGGGCGAACGGCGTCTACGGTCCCTGCATTTCCCCCACCACCGCGTACGTCGTGGTGCCTACACCCAGGGAGCTGCCTGTGCCCAAGGAGTCATCGCCGTCCGTCACCGAGGTCGAGACGCACGGAGTCGAACGCATCCCGGACGCGGACCGCACGGCCGGGCCGCTCGACCTGTTCCGGCTCGCGTTCGGCGGCGCCAACACGTTCGCCACCTGCGTGCTCGGCGCGTTCCCGATCCTCTTCGGCCTCTCCTTCTGGCAGGGGCTCGCGGCGATGCTCATCGGGCTGCTCGTCGGAGCGCTGCTGCTCGCCCCGATGGCGGTGTTCGGGCCGCGCAACGGCACGAACAACGCCGTCTCGTCGTCGGCGCACCTGGGCGTGCACGGCAGGATCGTCGGCTCCTTCCTCTCCCTGCTGACCGCCGTGGCGTTCTTCTCCCTGTCGGTGTGGAGCTCCGGCGATGCCCTCATCGGCGGGGCGCACCGGCTCCTCGGCGTGCCGGAGAGCGATGTGGCCTACGGCTGCGCGTACGCCGTGTTCGCCGCGCTGGTGCTCGCCGTGTGTGTCTACGGCTTCCGCTTCATGCTGCTCGTCAACAAGATCGCGGTCGTGGCGGCGACCCTGCTGTTCGTCCTGGGCCTTGCCGCCTTCGCGGGGGACTTCGATCCCTCGTACGCCGGGATCTTCACGCCGGACGCCGACCGGGCCACCCAGGACCTGTTCTGGCCGTCCTTCATCGGCGCCGCGCTGATCGTGCTGTCCAACCCGGTCTCCTTCGGCGCCTTCCTGGGTGACTGGGCGCGCTACATCCCGGCCCACACGCCCCGCCGCAAGGTGATGGGCGCGGCCTTCCTCTCCCAGATCGCCACCGTGCTGCCGTTCGGCTTCGGCCTGGCGACGGCGGCGATCATCGCCGAGCAGGCACCGAAGTACATGGACCCGGCCGCCCCGAACTTCGTCGGCGGGCTGCTCGCGATCGCGCCCGGCTGGTACTTCCTGCCGGTCTGCCTGATCGCGCTGATCGGCGGCATGTCGACCGGGACCACCGCGCTGTACGGCACCGGCCTGGACTTCTCCTCGGTCTTCCCGCGGCTCGGCCGCGTCCAGGCCACCGTCCTGATCGGCGTCCTGTCCATCACGTTCATCTTCGTGGGCCGGTTCGGCTTCAACCTGGTCCAGGCGATCTCCACCTTCGCCACGATGATCATCACCTGCACCGTGCCGTGGATGATCGTCATGATGCTCGGCTACGTCACCCGGCGCGGCTGGTACGACCCCGAGGCGCTACAGGTCTTCACGCGCCGCCAGCACGGCGGCCGCTACTGGTTCGCCCGTGGCTGGAACTGGCGGGGCATGGCGGCCTGGTGGACCGGTGCGGTGACCGGCGTGCTGTTCACCAACATCCCCGGACAGTTCGTCGGGCCGCTCGGCGACCTCGCGGACGGCGCCGACATCAGCCTCCCGCTGGGGGCGGCCGTGGCGGCAGTCGTCCACCTCGCCCTGCTCGCGGCCTTCCCGGAGCCGCGCGGGGTGTACGGGCCCGAGGGGCCGCGCTGGGTGCGCGCGGCCGACACCCCGATCGCCCCGATCACCGGCCCGCCGGGCGGCGGCCGCGAAGAGGCCGCCGCGAAGGCGCAGGCATAGCCCCCGGCGCGCCGCCCTCTCTAGGGGGCGGCGCGCCGCCGGGCTCAGCGGGCCGTCTCCAGCTCCCGCTTGAGGTTCTTCAGCGTCCGGTCGATGTTGCCGACCTGAAAGACCGCGAAGGTCTTGCCGCCCGTGGCAAGACGGTCGAAGGCGTTGGCCACGAAGGTGGGCCACGAGCGCCGGTCGTCCGTCCAGGTCTCGGTCACCTTGGTGGCGCCGTCGCTGTCCTCGAACCGGTACTCCCAGGTGGCGATCGGGGCGCGCAGCCGGGGGCGCTTGAGCCCGATCGCGTGCACGCGGAAGGCGAAGCGCAGGCCCGGCTCGGCCTTGGTCACCGTGCAGCGCGTGGTCCAGCGGAACGGGCCGCGCTTGTTGTGCCCGTCGAAGGCCAGGCCGACGTGGGCGGGCACCTCGCCCCCGGGCACGGTCGCCCCCAGGTTCTCGGGGCTCCACCGCCCCATCAGATCGGGCCTGCTGACCTGCTCGTACACCGACTGCGGTGACGCTTGGACCAGGATGCTGCGGGACACTGTGAACGTGCGGGTCATGACCACTCCGATCCTCGACCCGCGACCTTACTCACCAGTAGCTTGAATGTCAGCCCCCTCCCCCGCCCCAGATTGCCGTGCACGCCACCGACAGGGCGCCTCAGACCAGCCCGGTGACCGTGACGGCGATGCCGGGCGCGGTCTGCTCCCCGGTCACCCGCTCGAAGGCCTTCGCCGTGGCCGCGCGCACCTCGCGCGTCACGTCCAGGGCCCGCCGCCCCCGGTGCAGGACGACGAACACCTCCACGCTCCAGCCCTGGGTGTCCTTCGGCCGCCGCACCTGCACACCGGCGGAGCCCGCCGGAGTACTGGGAAGCCCCCGTCTGAGCAAGGCCGAGGTACGCAGCAGATCCGCGAGCCCCGGCCGCAGGAAGGCCACCCCCGGGGTGTCGAGGACCGCCTCTATGACGGCGTCCGCCAGTACGCGGGAAACGTCTCGATCGCTCACCGCTGCCGCCCTTCCTCACTGTCGTCACTGTCGTCGTCGATGACATCGGTGATCGTCACGTCGACGGCCGCGATCCGCATGCCCAGCTCACCGTCCGCCGCGTCGAGGACCCGGTCCCGCACCCGGTCGGCGACCTCCGGCAGGTGCCACGCGAGCGGGACCTGGACGTCGACGCGGACCCTGACCGGCCCTCGTGCCAGGCGCCCCGCAGGCGCCGGGGACGCCTCGTCCTCCAGCGGATCGATGCGGCAGCTGCCCGCGCGCACTCCCGGCAGCGACTCGGCCGCCGCCCGCACCGTGCGGGCCGCGGCGGCCTCCACGATCCACGCGTCCTCGTCCTCGTCGCCCAGCGGCAGCGTCCGGCCCGGCCGCAGCTCCAGGCGCACCACGTCCATGACACGGCCGGTGAGCGCGGAGGTGTCCGGCTCCTGGGGCGCCGTGTCGCGCGTCTGTGTGACGATCCCCTCCAGGTGCCGCAAGGCGTCCAGGGCCTGCCGGCAGTGCGGGCAGCTGTCGGCGTGGGGGTCGGGCACGCCCGCCTCCCCCTGTTCCCACACGTGTGACAACGCGCGCCCGCAGGGCAGCAGTTCGTCCTCAGGCAGCACTCCGAAGCCCGCCTCCCGCTCGTCGTCCGGTACGGATTCCCCGTTCATCGCCATGCCGCCATCGCCTCCGTCAGATAGCGCCGCGCCCTGAAGACCCGGCCGCGGACCGCCTCCGGACTGATACCGACCGTCTCGGCGATGGACTCGTAGGGTGCGCCGTCCAGCTCACGCAGCACCCAGCACACCCGCTGCTCCGGCGAGAGCCCTTCCATCGCCCGCGCCAGGTCCGCCACGGCGGCGTGCCCCTCGGCCGCCCGCGCGGGCGAGACCTCGTGCTCCGGCGCGGACGGCTCGGGCAGGCTGTCCAGCGCCACCACCGGCCGCCGCGTACGCAGGAGGTTCAGGCAGCGGTTGGTGACGATGCGGTAGATCCACGTACCGAACTGGGCGTCTCCGCGGAACTCCGGCAGCTTGCGCCAGGCGCTGACGAAGGAGTCCTGCACGGCGTCCTCCGCCTCCGGACGGCTGCCGAGCAGGCGCGTGGCCAGCCGCAGCGCCATGGGGGCGTGGCGGTGCACGAGCGCCTCGAAGGCCTCCTCGTCACCCTCGGCCGCCCGCACCGCGAGCAGTCCGTCCTCACGTCTCGACGAAGCGTCCGCTTCCTCGGGTGTTCCGCCCCGGTCGCCCGGCACACGCGGCTCCTCTCACTTCGGTCGTGCTCCTACGACACACGAAAGGCACTCCGCGTTACGCGGCCCAGGAACGCTACATGCCGCCGGAAGAAATTCCCGCGAGGCGCGTAACAGACATACGGCACCCGGGTCGGAGCAGGAGAAGAGCCGGAACAAGCCTTCACACGGTCCGGCACCGGCAGCACAGTCACCGAGAAATCCCTGACGACGACTAGGAGATGCCACCATGGCGACGCAGGACCTCACGTCGAACACTGCCGTATCAGGCAGCACCGAGAAGAACCTCACCGGCGGGTCCCAGAAGAGCACCCTGGGAGCCACCACCGTCACCGGCAGCACGGGCGCGACCGAGCCCGCTGCGACGCGGGGCAAGACGTCCATCGCCGATGTCGTGGTCGTGAAGATCGCCGGAATGGCGACCCGCGAGATTCCCGGCGTGTACGACATGGGCGGCGGCCTGTCCCGCACCATCGGCGCCGTACGCGACCGTGTCCCCGGCGGGCGCCCCAATGTCGGCCGCGGAGTGAAGGTCGAGGTCGGCGAGCGGCAGACGGCGATCGACCTCGACATCGTCGTCGAGTACGGCGTGCCCATCACGGACGTCGCCCACGACGTGCGCGAGAACGTCATCTCGGCGGTGGAGCGCATCACCGGCCTCGAGGTGGTCGAGGTGAACGTCGCCGTCAACGACGTCCACCTGCCCGACGACGACAGCGGGGACTCCGGCGGCGAGACGCGCGTCGAGTAGCGCCCAGCCCCACGCGGGCCACCTTCCGGTCGTGCGAGACGTCCCTTTTCTGTGGTGTGAGGTGAGTGGTGAGCACAGCTCTGGTCGGTCTGTTGGCGGGCATGGCCCTGGGATTCGCCGGATGGTTCGGCGGCTTCGGCGCGTTCCTGCTGGTCGCCGCGCTCGGCGCGGTCGGCTTCGTCCTGGGACGGCTCGTGGACGAGGGCACGGATGTGCGTGCCTTCCTCGGCGGGCGTGACCGGGAGCGCCGATGACCACGCCCGCCGCGGAGCGCGGTACGACCACGGTCGCGGACCGCGCGGTGCGCCGCATCGCCGAGCGCGCCGCGACCGAGGCCCTGGCACCTGGCGCGGTCGAGGTCAGCCGGGGATCGGCGACCGTACGCGGCCGGCGGGCCCAGGTGGGCGTCACCGTGAGCCTGCCCTATCCGGCCGTCCTCGACGAGGCGGGCGAGAGCGTGCGCTCGCACGTCGCCGAGCGCACCGCCCGGCTCACCGGCCTCACCGTGCCCTCGGCACGGATCCGCGTCCGGCGTCTGTCCCGCCGGGAGCGGTCCGCCGGGCAGCCGGCGCCGCCGGTGGCCGCCTCCGATTCCGCGGGGGCGGCCCCGGCCCGCGCGCACCGCCCGTGGTCCCAACGCCGCCTTCCTGTCGCGGTGTTCGCCCTCGCCGCCGCCGCTGCCTGCGCGGTGCTGCTGTTCGACGTGGTGTCCGTGCACGCGGCCGATCGCGCTCCCGCGCGGTGGCGGGTGGAGACGCTGGAGTGGCTCTCCACGCACGGCCCGGACCCCACGACCTCGGGCGCCCTCGCGGCGCTCGCCGTGTTCGCGCTCGGCGTGTGGCTGCTGGTCGCGGCCGTCACGCCGGGGCGCCGCAGCGGTCTGCCGATGAGGCCGCCGCTGCCGGGGGTGCGCGCGGTCCTGGAGCGCAGGGCGGTCGCGGTGTTCCTGCGGGACGCCGTGACCGACGTGCCCGGGGTGGGCCGGGTCCGGGTCCGGGTCGGCCGCCGTACCGCACGGGTGCGCGCGGGGTTGCAGTTCGGTGAGCTGAACGGCGCACGGCGGGCGGTGACCGAGGCCGCAGAGGGGGCGACCGCGGGGCTCGGCCTCGCCAGACCGCTGCGGCTGCGGGTCCGGTTGAAGACCGAACCGGCCTGGCGTGCCCCCGGGCCCGGGATCGAGTCAGGGAGCGGGCCCGGGAGCGGGCCCGCCGCGGCGGAACGGAGCACCCCCTGATGAGCCGGCTCCGCGGCGGCGCCAACCGCTCGACTCTGTTCTGCGTGGCGGCCGTTCTCCTGACCGCGGGAGCCGCGCTGGCCACCGCGACCGCTCCCGTGCGCGATCGGCTGCCCTCGGGCCTGCCCCGCGTCGGCGACGACCGGGTGTGGCTGGATCAAGAGCTGCTGGACCGCTGGCGCGAGCACGGCTGGTGGACGCCCGTCGTGATCACCGCGCTGGCCGTCGGCGCCGTCCTGTTCCTCTGCTGGGCCGCCGCCCAGATCCGCACCGGACGGCTGCGCGAACTCCCGCTCGGGCAGCCCGGCGTCACTCTCTCCGCCACGGCGCTGGCCTCCGTGATGGCCGAGCGCGCCCGGACCGTGGACGGCGTGGCCCGCGCCCACGTGCGCCTGCTCGGACGGCCGCGGCGGCTGCGGGCCCGCATCACGCTGGTCCTGGACCCCGACGCCGCACCGGAAGCGGTGCTGCGCGAGCTCGCCCGGGACACCGTCGCCGAGGCACGGGCGGCGGCAGCGCCCCGCTCCCTGGAGGCGGAGGTGCGCCTCACGACCCGCCCGCACCGGACGCGCCGCATCCACTGACGACTCCAGGGCTTGAAGTACAGGGCCTTGGCCGTCAGGCCTCGGCTACAGGGCTTCCAGCGTGGTGCGGAGGTCCGTGGCGCGAGGGCGGTTGTGGGGAAGCCGGGCGAGGACCGCCGCCATGCCGCAGGTGTCGGTGACGGCCGAGAAGACCAGGCCCGCGCCGACACCGGCGGCCAGCCAGCGCGCGGGCCGGAAGCGGGTTCCGGCGGCGAGACCGAGGACGACGAGGGACCCGGCGGCAAGACGGACCTGGCGATCCATCGCCCAGGCCGTCGGTGCGCCTTCGGAGGGCTGGAGCGGGTGGCCCTGCGCGGCCCAGGCGGTGGTGCCGCCGACGAGGATGGCCGCGGGGATGTCGGCGGCGGCCAGCTCGGCGCACGCGGTGGCGGAGCGGACGCCGGAGGCGCAGACCATCAGGAGCACACCGCGGGCGGCGGCGGCCTTGAGCTCGGGCAGCGCCGTGTTCAGCTGGTCCACGGGGATGTTGTGGGCTCCGGGGAGGTGCCCGGATGCGTACTCGCCGGGGGTGCGGACGTCGACGACGGTGTAGTCGCCCAGGTGGGCCGCCGCCTGCGCGGGGGACAGATCGGTGGGGGCCAGATCGGTGGGGGGAGTCATGTGGGGGGCCGTCCTTTCGTTGCGCCAAGGCTCTCACCCCGGCAGGGTGCGCACGGGCCAGGGCCGGGTTCCCGATCACGCACGGACCACACCGACCACACACACGACACCGACCGCACCGACCGCGCGGACCACAGAGCCCAGACCGCCGGAAGCCTCCGCAGCCCCCGGACGGGGCTGCGGAGGCTTCCGGCGGTGACCGTCAGCTCTTCGGCATCAGGACGGTGTCGACGATGTAGACCGTGGCGTTGGCCGTCGGGACGTTGCCGCAGACCACCTTCGACGTGTCGTTGACCTTGTACTCCGTGCCGGAGCCCGCGGTGGTGAGCTTGCTCTTCTCCAACGTCTCGTAGGAACCGTTCTCCAGCTGCTGCGGCGTCAGCTTCTGGCCCACCACGTGGTACGTAAGGATCTTGGTGAGCATGGCCTTGTCGTTGAGGACCTTGTCCAGGTCGGCCTTCGGGATCTTCGCGAAGGCGTCGTTGGTCGGCGCGAACACCGTGACGTCCTTCGCGTTGTTCAGGGTGTCGACAAGACCGGCCTTCTTCACCGCGGTGACGAGGGTGGACAGCTCCGGGTTGTTCGACGCGGCGGTGGCGACCGGGTCCTTCGCCATCCCGTCGAAGGAGCCCGAGCCGCTCTTGGGGACCGACGAACAGGCCGGTCCGAACGGCTCGTCCGCGGTCATGGCGTCGTCCGCCTCGGACTGCTTCGCGCTGGGCGTGGCGTCCGCGGCCTTGGTGTCCTTGTCGCCGCTGTCCGAGCACGCCGTCAGGGCGATCGGCAGCATCGCGGCGGCGGCGACGGCGACCGCGGTGCGGCGAATTCGGGTGGAGTACATGGACATGGTCTTCTCCTTGCGTCGTTGCAGGCATGGGGGTGGCCGGAAGCAGGCGGCATCAGGGCACGGGGGCCGCCGCCGGGTACCGGCCGGTCGCGTCGGCGGAAGCGGCCCCGGGGCCTTCGGCACCGAGCGCCGGGCGCACCGACCGTGCGCACCGTCCCCACGTCTTCCGTTCTTCGCTCACACAGGGAATTCGTCACCGGGCGGGCCGGGGATTGGTCTCGGACCACATTCACCCGATCGGGCACACCCGCCCCTGCGCCGGGCAGGCGTGCCGGTGCCCTTCAAGCGCCCCTGCCGTGGTCAGGCGCCGCGGGCCTGCTCGAAGCGGGCGCGGCCCTCGGCCAGTTCGACGATCGGGTCGGGGTAGTCGATGTCCGCCCGGTCCGCGTCCGGGAGCTTCCACGGCTCGTGGACGAACCGGTCCGGGACCGCGGCGAGTTCGGGCAGCCAGCGGCGTACGTAGCTGCCGCCCGGGTCGAAGCGCTTGCCCTGGATCACGGGATTGAGGACCCGGTTGGGCCGGGTGTCGGTCCCGGTGCCCGCCGCCCACTGCCAGTTCATCTGGTTGTTGGCGACGTCGCCGTCCACCAGGAGGCTCAGGAAGTGCCGGGCGCCCACCCGCCAGTCCACGTAGAGGGTCTTGGTGAGGAAGCTCGCCACCACCATGCGCCCGCGGTTGTGCATCCAGCCCTCGTGGCGCAGCTGCCGCATCGCCGCGTCCACGAAGGGGTAGCCGGTGCGCCCGTCGAGCCAGGCGGCGGTCTCCTTCTTGTTGGTGCGCCACCGGTCGCCGCGCGAGCGGTAGTCCTGGGCGGCCGCGTCCGGGCGGGCCGCGAGGACCTGGTGGTGGAAGTCGCGCCAGGCCAGCTGCCGGATGAAGGCCTGCGCCCCCGGTGAGCCCTCACGGGTGGCCTCGTGGACGACTTCGGTCGCCGAGAGGGAGCCGAAGTGGAGGTGGGGCGAGAGGCGCGAGGTGGCATCGGCGGCGATGTCGTCCTGGCCGTCCTCGTACCCCGCGATGTCGCCGGACAGCCAGGCCCGCAGCCGCTTGCGCCCTGCGTTCTCGCCCCCGGCGTCGAGTCCCGGCGAGACTCCGGTGATCTCCGCGCGCGGCCGCACCGGGTCCGACGCCACGTCGGCGACCTGCACCGTGCGCGGTGCGGCCAGGACATCTCGTACGCCCTCCGCCGTCCAGCGCCGGAAGTACGGGGTGAACACGGCGTAGTGGTCCTTCCCGGACGGGAGCAGCTCGCCCGGGGCGACGGCCGTGACGACCGCGTCGTGCACGACCAGGCGGCAGCCGGAGCCGTCCAGCGCGTCCCGCAGCCGCTCCTCGCGCCGCGTCGCGTACCGGCTCACCCCGGCCGCGACGTGCACCCGCTCCGCCCCGGTCTCCGAAGCCACCCTCCGGACCTGGTCGACGACGTCTCCGCTGCGGACCACGAGGCGACCGCCGCGCTTGCGCAGGCCCGTGTCCAGATCCGCCAGGCAGTCGGCGAGGAAGGCATCGCGGTTGGGCACGGCGAAGCCCGTGGCCCGCAGCCCGTCGTCGTACACGAACAGCGGCACGATCCGGTCCGCTTCGCGCAGGGCGGCCCGCAGCGCCGGATTGTCGTGCAGGCGCAGGTCGGAGGTGAACAGAACGATCGAGACAGTCACTTGCTGCGGCTCCTCATGCCGTGGGGAAGTTCATCAGGGCCACCGGGTCGGACGTCGGCTCCTCGGAGCCGCCCGTCGGCTCCACGGTGATGCCGATGCCGGACGCCTGGTCCACCGGGCCGTCGAGCAGCACCGCTTCGGTGCCGCGCGCCGGATCCATCAGACCGGCCGAGCGCATCGTCCCGTCGTCGTTGAACCACAGTTGATAGACCTTGCCGGACGGCGGCCGGGGCATCTTGGCCGCCACGAAGGCGGCCTGGTCCAGGCTCTTGGCCACCACGACCGTGCCGGTCGCACCGTCGGCGAGCCGGGCGGTGGACGCCTTGGCGTCCGGCGCGGCGAGCACCTGGGCCAGCTGCTCGGCCTGGCGCTGCGCCTGCTGCGTACGCTCGCCCGCGTCCTCGGCCCGCTGGTGCTGCCACACGGCGATCCCGCCGAACCCCGCGGCGACCGCCAGGCAGGCGGCGAGGGCGAAGCGGGACAGCTGCCGTCCACGGCCCGTCCCGCCGGTGGTCCTCCCCGGTGCGGGCGTATGCGGGGGCAGTTGGCGGACCGTGGCGATCTGCCGCAGCACCTCGGCCTTCATGGCCGGCGGAGGGGCGACCGACACGGCGCGGGCAAGACGTCCTGCCGTGGCGGCCAGTTCGCGCACCTCCTGGGCGCAGGCCTCGCACGTCTCCAGGTGCCGCTCGAAGTCCGTGCGCTCCTCGTCCGAGAGGGCGTGCAGGACGTACGCGCCCGTCATCGTGTGCAGATCGGCGGTGCTCATGCGCTCACCCCCAGGCAGTCGCGCAGCCGGATCAGGCCGTCCCGCAGCCGGGTCTTGACCGTCCCCAGGGGCACGGAGAGCAGCTCTCCGACCTCCCGGTAGGTCAGCCCGCGGTAGTAGGCCAGGGTGACCGACTGTCTCTGCAGTTCGGTCAGGTTGCGCAGGCAGCGGCGCACCTGCTCGCGCTCCAAGCGGTTCTCCACCTGTTCGCTCACCTCGTCGAAGGCCGGTGTGCGTTCGAGCAGCGCCGCCTTGTGGTCGCGCTCGGCCGACGCCTGTACGGACCGCACGCGGTCCACCGCCCTGCGGTGCGCCATCGTCAGGACCCAGTTCATGACGCTTCCCCGCTCCTGGCGGTAGCGCGCGGCGGTGCGCCACACCTCCACGAGCACCTCCTGGGCGACCTCCTCGGACTGGGCCGGATCGCGCAGCACCGTGCGCACCAGGCCCAGGACGGGGGAGCTGACCGCGTCGTACAGCGAGGCGAACGCCTGCTGGTCGCCGCGGGCCACCCGGCTCAGCAGCTCGGCCAGATCGGGGCCCGCGGAGGGGGCCCCGCTGATGTGCACCACTTCGTTCACCCGGTGATCCTCCTGGACGCTGGTCGCCTTCACAGGTGATTCGGAGCCGGTGCGTCGCCGGATTGGCCGTGGGTCACGATTTCCGCGTGGTTCCCGCGGTGCGCTGTTCGGCCGTCCGTGTGATGTTGCGGGCCATGCCGCCGAAGACGAGCGCGTGGAACGGCGAGACGCTCCACCAGTATGCGTGCCCCAGCAGGCCGTGCGGATGGAACAGCGCCCGCTGCCGGTAGCGGGTGCGGCCCTTGTCGTCCTGTTCCGCGTACATCTCCAGCCAGGCGAGACCCGGCAGTCGCATCTCGGCCCGCAGCCTCAGCAGCCGCCCCGGTTCGATCTCCTCGACGCGCCAGAAGTCCAGCGAGTCGCCCACCCGCAGCCGCTCGGCGTCGCGGCGGCCCCGCCGCAGGCCGACCCCGCCGACGAGCCGGTCGAGCCAGCCGCGCACCGCCCAGGCCAGCGGGAAGGAGTACCAGCCGTTGTCCCCGCCGACGCCTTCGACCACGCGCCACAGGGCTTCGGGCGAGGCGGCCACGGTCTGTTCGCGCCGGTCGGTGTAGAGGCTGCCGCCCGCCCAGTCGGGGTCGGTGGGCAGCGGGTCGCTGGGGGCGCCGGGCACGGAGGCTGACGACCACCGAGTGCTGACCTTGGCCTCCTTCACGCGTTCGAGGGCCAGGGCGAGCGCCTTGTCGAAGCTGATCGGGACGCCGGGTGCGTCGGGGACGTGGTCGGCGATGTCGTGCTCGTGGCAGACGACTTCGTAGCGCAGCGACTCGGCGAGGGGCCGGGCGATGGAGGCCGGTACGGGGGTGATCAGGCCGACCCAGTGGCTGGAGAGGCGCGGGGTCAGCATGGGGACGGGCACGATGAGGCGGTGGGGCAGCTTCGCCACGATGGCGTACTGGCGCATCATGTCGCGGTAGGTGACGACGTCCGGGCCGCCGATGTCGAAGGCGCGGCTGACCTCGTCGGGCATGGTGGCGCTGCCCACGAGGTAGCGAAGGACGTCGCGCACGGCGATCGGCTGGATCCGGGTGCGCACCCAGCTCGGCGTGACCATGACGGGCAGGCGCTCGGTGAGGTAGCGCAGCATCTCGAAGGACGCGGAGCCGGAGCCGATGATGACGGCGGCGCGGAGCATGGTGGTCGGTACGCCGGACTCCAGGAGGATGCGGCCCACTTCGGCCCGTGAGCGCAGGTGCGGCGACAGCTCCTGTTCCGGTACGCCCTCGGGGGTGAGCCCGCCCAGGTACACGATGCGCCGCACGCCGGCGGCGCGGGCCTGCTCGGCGAAGATCCGGGCCGAGGTGCGGTCCGTCTTCTCGAAGCCGGATCCGGTGCCGAGCGCGTGAATGAGGTAGTACGCGACGTCGATGTCCCGCATGGCCGCGCCGACCGACTCGGCGTCGGACGCGTCGCCCCGCACCACGTCGGCCCGCCCGGCCCAGGGGTAGTCGCGCAGCTTCTCGGGCGAGCGGGCCAGGCACCGCACCTGGTGCCCGGCGTCGAGCAGCTCGGGGACGAGGCGCCCCCCGATGTAACCGGTCGCCCCGGTCACCAGGCAGCGCAGCCCCTGCGCACCTTCGCCGCTGTCCATGGGCACCTCCGGCCTCAAGTCACGCCACGTCCCGCCAGTCCTCGGCTCCACCATCTCCCGGGGACGGCCTCTCGCGCGCGGTCAGGGCTGTCAGGGCTGTCAGGGCGATCAGAGCGCAGGCGGCGGTGCGGTGCTCCGGCGCTGGACGAGCCTCGTGGGCACCAGCGTGGTGCCGCGCTCCGGCGTGCTCTGCCGCATCTGGCGCAGGACGCCCTCGACGCAGCGGCGCCCCACTTCGGCGAAGTCCTGGTGGACGGTGGTCAGGGGCGGCTGGAAGGAACCGGACTCGGGGATGTCGTCGAAGCCGATGACGCTGACGTCGGCGGGCACCTCGCGGCCGCGTTCGTGCAGGGCGCGCAGCAGGCCGAGGGCCATCTGGTCGTTGGCGGCGAACACCGCCGTGCAGTCCGCCTGTTCGGCGATGCCGAGCCCGGCCCGGTAGCCGGACTCCGCCGACCAGTCGCCGCGCACGAGCGGTGGCGGGACGCGTCCGGCCTCCTCCAGCGTCGCTCGCCAGGCGTCGGCGCGGCGTTGCGCGGCGTACGAGTCCTCGGGTCCCGCGAGGTGCCACACGGTCCGGTGGCCGAGGTCGAGCAGGTGCCTGACGGCGTCGCGGGTGCCGCCCGCCTGGTCGGTGTCGACCACGGTGTAGCGGTCCCCCGCGTCCGAGTCGGCCACGACGACCTGGACATGGGGAGGCAGGGAGAGGGCCGCCGCGTCGAGCAGGTGCTTCTCCATGATGACGATGACGGCGTCGACGGCGAGCTCCCCGAGCCGCGAGAAGGCGCCGCGCACCTCGTCCTGGGTGGGGACGGCGACGGGGAGCAGGGTGACGGCGTACCCCTCCTGCGCCGCGGAGGTGGCGATCGCGTCGATGGTGCGTACGTTGCCCGTGGTGGAGAGGGTGAAGGTGATCAGGCCGATGGTGCGGAACTCGCCGCGTTTGAGGGCGCGGGCCGCACTGTTGGGCCGGTAGCCGAGTTCCTTCATGGCGCCGAGCACCTGCATGCGGGTCTCCTCGGTGACGCCCGAGTACCCGTTGGAGACGCGGGAGACGGTCTGCGAGGACACGCCGGCGAGCCGGGCCACGTCGGCCATGGACGCACTGTGCCCGCGGCGCCCGGCCCGTTCCGCCATGCGTTCTGCCGTGCGTTCCCCCGGGGCGCTGCTCACCGGAATGCCGCTCGCCGGAGTGCCGCTCACCGGGGTGCTGTCCGTTGCTTCCACTGTCTCCCTTGCTCCCACCGTCTCGCCCGCCGCGTCCAACTCAGTCTTCTCCAGCGACCCTTGACCGTCGCCATCGGGGCGGTGTAGACATTCCGCCACCGAATGTTTACGTAAACATAACACTCAGCGGCGCCTGGCTCAGGCCCTTGTCACACCGCGATGTTTACGCAAACATCGCGGCACGTGACGCCGGCTCCGAGATGGACGAGCGAGGAAGAACATGACGACGCTTCACCTAGAGGGGGCCGCGGCGCGGCGTCCCGCTCCACCCCCCTCTCCACGGAACCGCCGTTCCTGGACGGGCTGGGGTTTCATCGGCCCCTTCGTGGCGGTCTTCGCCCTGGTCTTCCTGGCGCCCCTCGCCTACTCGGTCTACCTCAGCCTCTTCCGTGACCAACTCATCGGCGGCACCACGTTCGTGGGCCTCGACAACTACGAACAGGCCCTGACCGACAGCCAGTTCTGGGCGGGCCTGGGCCGGGTCTCGCTGTTCCTGGCGGTCCAGGTCCCGATCATGCTGGGCATCGCCCTGCTCGTGGCCCTCGCGCTGGACAGCGGCCGCCTGTACGGCAAGGACTTCTTCCGGATCTCGGTCTTCCTGCCCTACGCCGTACCCGCCGTGGTGGCCTCGCTGATGTGGGGCTTCATGTACGGCACCCGCTTCGGGCTCGTGGGCGACATCAACGACGCCCTGGGCGTCTCGCTGCCCGACCCGCTCTCGCCCTCGCTGGTCCTCGCGTCGATCGGCAACATCGTCACCTGGGAGTTCGTGGGCTACAACATGCTGATCTTCTACTCGGCGCTCCGCGTCATCCCGCACTCCCTCTACGAGGCTGCGGAGATCGACGGCGCCGGTCAGCTCCGCGTCATCACGGCCATCAAACTCCCCGCGATCCGCGGCGCCCTGGTCATCGCGACGATCTTCTCGATCATCGGCAGCTTCCAGCTGTTCAACGAGCCGAGCATCCTGCAGAACCTCGCGCCCAACGCCATCACCACCGACTACACCCCGAACCTCTACACGTACTCGCTGTCCTTCTCCGGCCAGCAGCAGAACTACTCCGCGACGGTCGCCATCGTCATGGGCCTGATCACCATGGTCATCGCGTACGTCGTCCAGCTGCGCGGCATGCGCAAGGGAGCGTGACCCGATGACCGGACCCAGCAGCCCCGTCACCACCGCCTCCCCCACCGTTCCCGCCCCCGCCCGCGCCCCGGGCGCCGCGCCCCGGCTGCGCACACCGCGGGTCCGCACGTCCCGCCGGCACACCGCGGGCCGCCCCCGGCGCAGCGTCCTGCTCACCGTGCTCACGAGCCTCGTCCTGCTCTACAGCCTGGTACCGCTGCTGTGGCTGGTGATCAGCGCCACCAAGACCCAGGAGGGGCTCGCCGGTTCGTTCGGCCTGTGGTTCGGCGGGGACTTCGCCCTGTGGGACAACATCAGCGCCACGTTCACGTACAACGACGGCGTCTTCACCCGCTGGTTCCTCAACACCCTGCTGTACGTGGTGGTCGGGGCCGGGGGCGCCACCTTCCTCGCGGTCCTCGGCGGCTACGCGCTCGCGAAGTTCGACTTTCTCGGCAAGCGCGCCGTCTTCGCCGTCGTCATCGGTGCCGTCGCCGTGCCCGGTACGGCCCTCGCGGTGCCCACCTTCCTGATGTTCAGCAAGATGGGCCTGACCGACACCCCCTGGGCCGTCCTCATCCCCTCGCTCATCTCGCCCTTCGGCCTCTATCTGATGTGGGTCTTCGCCACCGAGGCCATCCCCACCGAGCTGATGGAGGCGGCCCGCATCGACGGGGCCAGCGAGCTGCGCACCTTCTTCCAGGTCGCCCTGCCCCTGCTCGCGCCGGGAACCGTGACCGTCCTGCTGTTCACGATGGTCGCGACCTGGAACAACTACTTCCTGCCGCTGATCATGCTCAAGGACCCGGACTGGTACCCGCTGACCCTGGGCCTGGACAGCTGGAACGCCCAGGCCGCGACCGCGGGCGGCGACCCCGTCTTCCACCTGGTGATCACCGGTTCGCTCATCACCGTCCTGCCGCTGATCGCCGCGTTCCTGCTGCTTCAGAAGTACTGGCAGTCGGGGCTGGCCGCCGGAAGCGTCAAGGAGTAACTCCCGCACGCCAGTCGACCCCTGTTCCACCCCCTTGTAGGACCACGGAGAAGTGGAAGCATCGCCATGCCCAAGAACACCCGCCGCCTGCTGCGCGGCATAGGTCTCGTCTGCGCCCTCGCCCTGGGGGCGACCGCCTGCGGCGGCTCCGACGACGACTCCGGCCAGAAGCAGGTCTCGGCCGCGGACATCGAGGCGGCCCTGAAGAAGGGCGGCAAGGTCAAGGTGTGGGCGTGGGAGCCCACCCTCGACAAGGTCGTCACCGACTTCGAGAAGGAACACCCCCGCGTCGACGTCGAGTTGGTGAACGCCGGCACGAACAAGGACCAGTACACCGCCCTCCAGAACGCCATCTCGGCGAAGAAGGGCGTCCCCGACGTCGCGCAGGTCGAGTACTACGCGCTGAGCCAGTACGCCCTGACGAAGTCCGTCACCGACCTCACCCCCTTCGGCGCGGACAAGCTCGCCGACTCCTACTCGCCGGGCCCGTGGAACGCGGTGAAGTCCGGTGACGGCGTCTACGCCCTGCCGATGGACTCCGGCCCCATGGCCCTCTTCTACAACAAGAAGGTCTTCGACAAGCACAAGATCAAGGTGCCGACGACCTGGGACGAGTACCTCCAGGCCGCCCGCAAGCTGCACAAGGCCGACCCGAAGGCGTACATCGCCAGCGACACCGGAGACGCGGGCCTGACCACCAGCCTCCTGTGGCAGGCCGGTTCACGCCCCTACAAGGTCGACGGCACCAAGGTGGGCATCGACTTCTCCGACAAGGGCGCCCGCGCCTACACCGAGACCTGGCAGAAGCTCATCGACGAGAAGCTCGTCGCGTCGATCAACCCGTGGACCGACGAGTGGTACAAGGCCTTCGGCGACGGCACCGTCGCGACCCTGCCCACCGGCGCCTGGATGCCCGCCAACTTCGCCTCCGGCGTGAAGGAGGCCTCCGGCGACTGGCGCGCGGCGCCGCTGCCGCAGTGGACCGCGGGCGCCAAGGCCAGCGCCGAGAACGGCGGCAGCTCGCTGGCCCTGCCGGAGCTCGGCAAGAACAAGGAACTGGCGTACGCCTTCGTCGAGTACGCCAACTCCGGCAAGGGCGTGCAGACCCGCATCTCGGAGGGCGCCTTCCCGGCGACCACCAAGGACCTGAAGTCCAAGGCGTTCCAGGACACCGAGTTCCCCTACTTCGGCGGCCAGAAGGCCAACAAGGTCTTCGCCGAGTCCGCGGCGAACGTCGCCGACGACTGGAAGTACCTGCCCTACCAGGTGTACGCCAACTCGGTCTTCAACGACACCGCGGGCAAGGCCTACGTCTCCGGCACTCCCCTGTCCAAGGGCCTGAAGTCCTGGCAGGACGCCTCCGTGAAGTACGGCTCCGAGCAGGGCTTCAGCGTCCAGAAGTGACGCGGCGCCACGACCGCACTTCCTGGTACGTCCCCAGCACCCCCGAGCACTCCCTTGCACCCCCGAGCAACACTCCCCGGAAGGACCACCATGCCCCCCACCCTCCCGTCCCGGCTGCTGCGCGGACCGGACGGTGACGCCACACCCCGGCTCGTGTACGGCGCCGACTACAACCCCGAACAGTGGCCGCGCGCGGTCTGGGAGGAGGACGTCCGGCTGATGCGCGAGGCCGGCGTGAACATCGTCTCCGTGGGGATCTTCTCCTGGGCCCGCATCCAACCGGACCGGGACACCTGGGACTTCGCATGGCTCGACGAGGTCATGGACCTGCTGCACGCGGGCGGCATCGGGGTCGACCTGGCCACCGCCACCGCGTCCCCGCCGCCCTGGCTCACCGCGGCGCACCCGGAGATCCTTCCGGTGACCGCGTCCGGTGAGACGGTGTGGCCGGGGGCGCGCCAGCACTGGAGGCCGACCTCGCCCGTTTTCCGCGAGCACGCGCTGCGCCTGGTGCGCGCGATGGCCGGGCGCTATGCCGAGCACCCGGCCCTGGTGGCCTGGCACGTGTCGAACGAGCTGGGCTGCCACAACATCTACGACTACTCCGACGACGCGGCCCGCGCCTTCCGCGACTGGCTGCGCGCCCGCTACACCACCCTCGACGGCCTCAACCACGCCTGGGGCACGGCCTTTTGGGCGCAGCGCTACAGCGACTGGCAACAGATCCTGCCCCCTCGGCTCGCGGCTTCGCACCCGAACCCCACCCAGCAACTGGACTTCAAGCGCTTCTCCTCGGACGCGCTGAAGGAGTACCTGCGGGCGGAGCGCGACGTCCTGCGCGAGCTGACACCGCAGGTGCCCATCACCACGAACTTCATGGTGATGGGCGGCACCAAGGGCATGGACTACGCCGACTGGGCGGGTGAGATCGACTTCGTCTCGAACGACCACTACGTGGTGCCGGGGCCGCAGGCCCGGGACGAGCTGTCCTTCTCCGCCAACCTCACCAGCTCCATCGCGGGCCACCGCCCGTGGTTCCTCATGGAGCACTCCACCAGCGCCGTCAACTGGCAGCCGGTCAACCTGGCCAAGCGCGAGGGCGACCTGGCCCGCGACTCCCTGCTGCACGTCGCGCACGGCGCCGACGCCGTGTGCTTCTTCCAGTGGCGCCAGTCGGCGGCCGGCGCCGAGAAGTACCACTCGGCGATGGTGCCGCACGCCGGAGCCGACAGTGAGCTGTTCCGCGCGGTGACCGGCCTGGGGCAGACCCTGAAGGCGCTCGCGCCCGTCGCGGGGACCGAGCGCGAACCGGCGCGCGTGGCCGTCCTGTTCGACTGGGATTCGTGGTGGGCAAGCGAGCAGGACTCCCACCCCACCTCCCTCCTCGACTACCATCAGGAGGCCCTGGACTGGTACTCCGCGCTCCTGGCCCTCGGCGTCCGCGCCGACGTCGTGACCAGGCGGACCGAACTCGCCCCGTACGACGTCCTGATCGCGCCCGTGCTGCACGTGGTCCCCGAGGCGCTGGCCAAGGACCTCACGCGCTATGCCGAGGGCGGCGGCCATCTGATCACGACCTACTTCTCCGGCATCGTCGACGAGAACGACCACATCTGGCTCGGCGGCTATCCAGGAGCACTGCGCGACCTGCTCGGCATCCGCGTCGAGGAGTTCGGGCCGCTGCTCGCCGACGACACGGTCGAGCTGGACAACGCCACCACGGGCACGGTGTGGAGCGACCGGATCACCGTCACGGGGCCGGAGGTGGAGGTCCTCGCCCGGTACCGCACCGGTGCGTACGCCGAGCGTCCGGCCGTCACCCGCCGTGCGGCCGGGCGGGGTTCGGCGGCGTACGTCTCCACCCGGCTCGGCACGGACGGCCTCGCCGCCCTGCTGCCGCGGCTCCTCGCCGCGGCCGGAGTCGGCAGCGAACTGCCCGCCCCCGCGCGCGGACGCGTCGAGCTGGCCGTACGCCGGGACGCCGACAGCCGCTACCTGTTCCTGGTCAACCGGACGGACGACACCGTGCCGCTGCCCGGACTGACCGGAGACGTCCTGATCGGCGGGTCCCGGGATGCCGCGGACGGCGGTCTCGTCCTGCCGCCCAGGGACGTCGCGGTCCTGCGAACGACCAACCTGCGATCGACCAACCCCTGACACCACCGAAGCGCACCTACGTAGGGAGCACACGTTGGCACCTCGTACCCGCACGCGTCGCACGCGCACAAGTCGTCCCCGTACGAGACGACTCCTCGGCATCGTCGGCATCACCGCCCTGGCCACCGGGGCCGCCCTGCTCACCGCCCCGCCGCAGTCGGCCGCCGCGGGGTCCGCGGCCGTCACCGTCCGGCCCGACCCCTCCTACCAGCACGAGAAGTTCGAGGGCTGGGGCACGAGCCTGGTCTGGTTCGCCAACGCCACCGGCGACTACCCCAAGGAGATACGCGAGAAGCTGGCCCGGCTCCTGTTCGGCGACGACGGGCTCGCCCTGAACATCGCCCGCTACAACATCGGCGGCGGCAACGCCCCCGACGTCAAGGACTACCTGCGCCCCGGCGGCGCGGTCGACGGCTGGTGGAAGGCCCCGGCGGGCACCACCCGCGAGGACACCGACTGGTGGAGCGCCACCGACCCGGCGGACTGGAACCCGAAGGCGGACGCCACCCAACGCTGGTGGGTCGACCGGATCAAGGACGACGTCGACCACTGGGAGACGTTCAGCAACTCTCCGCCCTGGTTCATGACCGAGAGCGGCTACGTCTCGGGCGGCTTCGACGCGAGCACCGACCAGCTCAAGACGGAGTCCGTCGACGATTTCGCCTCCTACCTGGTGGGCGCGACCCAGCGCCTGGAGAAGGCCCACGGCATCAAGGTCGACACCCTCGACCCGTTCAACGAACCCAACACGAACTACTGGGGCACCCGCCTGGGAGTGGACGGCGAACCGGTCGGGGGCCGCCAGGAAGGCGCCCACATCGGCCCCGAGCTCCAGCAGAAGGTGATCGGCGCGCTCGACCCGGCGCTCGAGAAGTCCACGACCGGCGCGGAGATCGCCGCGATGGACGAGACCAACCCCACCACCTTCACGCGCAACTGGAACACCTACCCGCGGGAGGTGCGGGACGCCGTCGGCCAGATGAACGTCCACACCTACGGCACCGACGGACGCACCAGCGTGCGCGACCTGGCCAAGGCGGCGGACAAGCCGCTGTGGATGAGCGAGGTCGAGGGCGACTGGGGCGACGGGCAGGACTTCGACGACATGCGCCCGGGCCTCGGCATGGCCCAGCGGATGGTCGACGACCTGCGGGAACTGGAGCCCAAGGCCTGGGTGTTCTGGCAGCCGGTGGAGGACTACGACAACATGAAGCCCGGTGGCGAGTCCGCCAAGGGCGGCAACTGGGGCAGCATCCAGCTGCCGTTCAGCTGCACCTCCAAGGACACCCTGGAGACCTGCCCCATCCGGACGAACACCAAGTTCGACACGGCCCGCAACTTCACCCACTTCATCAAGCCCGGCGACCGCCTCGTCAAGGTCGACGACACCTCCAGCGCCGCCGCGGTGACCCAGAAGGGCAACGGGGCGACGGTCGTCCACGTCAACAGCACGACCGAGGAGCGCGCGGTCACCGTCGACCTGTCCAAGTTCGGCCAGGTGAGCGGCAGAGCCACCGTCACCCCCGTGGTGACCAGCGCCGACGGCAAGCTCGAACGGCACGCCGCCCTCGATGTCAGCGGCAAGAAGGCCACCTTCACGGTGCCCGCCCAGTCGGTGACCTCGTTCCTCGTCGAGGGAGTCTCGGGCGTCGCGAAGGACGCCGCCCTGCTGCGGAAGAACCACACGTACGAGCTGACCGGCGTCCAGAGCGGCAAGGACCTCACCGTCGCCGACGACGGCACCGGCCTGGTCATCAAGACCGCGGCGGACACGGACGGGCAGCGGTGGCGGCTGCGGCAGATCAGCGGTGACACCGGCAACCAGCGGCGGTACGTGTTCACCGACCCGGCGGGAGAGAAGCGGCTGGCCGTCCGGGACGGCGCCCCGGTGGCCGAACCCGACACAGGGCCCCGCGACAAGGCCGTCCAGTGGATCATGTCCACGACCGGTGACGGCACGTGGACCCTGGTCAACGCGGCCACGGGCAGGCTCCTGGAGGTCGGCGGCCAGGCCACGCACGACGGAGCCGCCGTCACGACGTGGACACCGAACTCCGGAGCCAACCAGCGCTGGAAGGTGACCGATGTGACGGCCCGCGCGTCCGGCTCGCAGCGCGGATAGCCGTGCCACACCGCAGGGGGTCCGATTCACCCGTCGGGCCCCCTGCGGTGTGTGGCTCGCCGCCGTCTCCGCGAGGCTGGGCGAAGGCCCTTGTCCGATGGTGATGGGAGAAACGGCCTCGCGGGGGGTACCCGGCTGCACCAGCGCCGTGCTGACCACGTACCGAGGCTTCGCCGTGGTGCCCCATCGGTCCATCAGGAGAAGACATGACCCCGCAACGCGAGACGGTTGACGAGTCGTACTGGATGGCGACCACGCCCGGTACCGGGTATCCCACCCCCGACACCGATCTGACGGCGGAGGTCGCCGTCGTCGGCGGTGGCATCGCCGGGCTCTGCACCGCCTGGGACCTGGTCCGCGCCGGCCTCGACGTCGTCGTCCTGGAGGCGGACCGGATCGCCGCGGGCGTGAGCGGCTACACCACGGCCAAACTGACCGCCGCGCACGGCCTCGTCTATGCCGGCATCGAGGCGAAACACGGCGCCGACGACGCCCGCCTCTACGCGCTCTCGCAGCAGGAGGCGGTCGAGCGGACCGCCGCCCTCTGCGCGGAGCTCGGCATCGACGCGGACCTGGAGCAGGCCCCCGCCGTCACCTACGTACAGGACCCCGGACGTGTCGACGAGGTGAAGCAGGAGGCAGCGGCGGCGCGCCGGGCCGGGCTCGATGCCTCGTTCGTGACCGAGACGGAACTGCCCTTCGACATCGCCGGCGGCGTACGCGTCGACGGCCAGCTGCAGTTCCATCCGCGCAAGTTCCTGCTGGCCCTGGCCGAGAACATCACCCGCGCCGGGGGCCGCATCTTCGAGCGCACCCGGGTCACCGGCCTGCACGACGGCGCCCGGTGCCGCCTGACCACCGAGTCCGGCGCCACGATCCGGACGCGCGACGCGGTCGTCGCCACGCACTACCCGGTCTTCGACCGCACCCTGCTCTTCACCCGCATCAAACCCCGCAGGGAGCTGGTGATCGCGGCGCCCGTCCCGTCGGACACGGCGCTTACGGGCATGTACATCACGCCGGAGCACGGGACCCGCTCCCTGCGCAGCGCCCCCTACGACGCGGGGCGACGGCTGCTCATCGTCACCGGGGAGTCGTTCGAGCCGGGCGCGGGCGGCGTGCGCGAACGGTTCGACCGGCTCGACTCCTGGGCACGCGAGCACCTGCCGCACTTCGCCGAGGCGGACAGCGCCTACCGCTGGGCCGCCCAGGACAACGACTCCGCCGACCACCTGCCCTACGTGGGCCACGCCCACCCCGGCACCCAGCACGTCTTCGTCGCCACCGGCTTCGGCGGCTGGGGCATGAGCAACGGCGTGATGGCCGCCCGCCTGCTCACCGCGCATATCGCCGGAGGGCCCCGGCCCGCCTGGACCGACCTGTACGACCCGCGCCGCCTGCCCCCGATCCGCGACGCGGGCCAGATCGCCTCCTACCAGGCGTCCGCGGCGAAGCACTTCGTCGGCGACCGGCTGCACACCAGCCACGTCGACTCCCTGACCGACATCCCGCCGGGCAGCGGAGCCGTCGTACGCCTGCACGGCAAGCGGTGCGCGGTCTACCGCGACGAGAGCGGGCACGCCACCGCGCTCTCCGCGCGCTGCACCCACCTGGGCTGCCTGGTGCAGTTCAACGACGCGGAAAGGGTCTGGGAGTGCCCCTGCCACGGCTCACGCTTCGCGACGGACGGCTCGGTCCTGCACGGCCCCGCCACACACCCCCTGGAACCCCGCGAGACCCCTGACCCCCCGGCGTGATCCCGGAAGGGCGCGACGGCGGGACTATCCTGGAGCGTGACAAGGACCAACGGCAGCCTGTGCCCTCAGCTGCTGGAGGTAGCCATGGAAGGCGAACGCCCCGGCCGTCACGTCGGCGAGCCCCCGTTGCACACGCACCGCGCGCGTCGCCTGGGCCACCTGCTCACCCACCTCTACATGCCGCTCTTCCTGGCCCTGGCCGTGCTCTTCGGGGTGTGGGCGATCCGTTCCCTCGGCGGCGACCCGCCCAGCCCCTGGGCGCTGGCGGTCCTCGCGCTCCTCTTCGCGGTGCTGGCCCTCCTGGCCCTGGCCGTCTTCTCGGCCCTGCACCACCGCCACCGGGACCACTGAAACAGGAAGGGACGACATGGCAGGCCAGCAGGCTGTGATGCGAGAACTGCTCACGACGTCGGGACAGACGTACGCGGCGGAGGCGGGCATCCGGCTGACGGACACTCCCCAGCCGCTCTACCGCACGCTGGTGCTGTCCTGCCTGCTCAGCGCCCGGATCAGGGCCTCCGTCGCGGTGGCGAGCACCCGTGCGCTGTACGAGGCCGGGATGCGCGGTCCGCGGCAGATGGCCGACGCCACCTGGCAGCAGCGGGTCGACGCCCTGGGACGCGGCGGCTACCGGCGCTACGACGAACGGACCGCGACCCAGCTCGGCGACGGCGCCCATCTGGTGCTCGACGAGTGGGGCGGGGACCTGCGCAAGGTCCGTGAGAAGGCCGACGGGGATGCCGCGGCCCTGAAGCGGCTGCTGCGGAAGGTGCCGGGCCTCGGCCCCGTCGGCGCGGACATCTTCCTGCGCGAGGTGCAGGACGTATGGACCGAGTACGGGCCCTGCTTCGACGCCAAGGTCCTTCAGGGGGCCGAGCGCCTGGGCCTGCCCCGGGACACGTCCGCGCTGCTGCGGCTCGCGGGCGACGAGAAGCCGGGCGTGACGGCCGCGGCGCTCGTCCGGGCCGCCCTCGGCTCCTCCGGCTCCTCCTGAGGTTCAGCCCCGGCAGGTCAGGGGTGGGCAGGTCAGGGGTGGGGGTGTCCCTGGTCGGGGTCGTCGTCGGGGGTCTGCCAGGTGGTGCCGCGCTGGGCTTCGCCGCTGGCGGGCTCGGCGCCCTGGGCGGGTTTGGTGGGCTCGGTGCCGCGGGCGGCGCGGCGCCGTCCGCTGACGAACATGGTGAGCAGGCCGACGACGACGGCGATCCCGACGATGATGAAGATCAGGGAACCGCCGCCCTCGACGGCCAGAACGGTGTGGCTGTGAGTGTGCATACAGGTCATGTACCCGATCCGCGGCGAGACCGGCCCGGCCAGTGGGGTGGTCAGGTGTGGTCGAGCGCCCAGGCCAGGGCGTGGTCGGCGATCTCCTCCCAGCCGCTCTGGGCGGGCATCAGATGGGATCGTCCCGGATACTCCACGATCTCGGTGACGGTGTTCGACTTGTAGTGCTTGGCGTTGGACTGCTGGATCTTCGGCGGCATCAGGTGGTCGTTCTCGCCCGAAACGAACAGCAGCGGTGCCCGGTCGTCGTTGCGGTAGTTCACGTACGAGTCGGCGTGGCCGGGGTGGATGTTGGCAAGGGCGCTGCCCCAGAACACATGGCCGGAGGCGGGGATGTGGTAGCGCTCGTACAGGGCGCGGGACTCGTCCTCGGGGAAGGTGTTGGTGAAGGCGTAGCGCCACTGGTCGTAGGTGAAGCCGACGGCCTTGTGCCGGTTGGCCGGGTTCTTCAGGACCGGGAACGTCGCTTTGAGCTGCGAGAGCGGAACCGTCGCCACTCCCTCGGTGGGCGCGGAGTTGATGGCCACTCCGGCGCGGCCGTATCCGTGGTCGAGCAGGATCTGGGTGAACACGCCGCCGGCGGAGTGACCCATGATGATCGGCTGCGTACCGAGGCCGTCGATCAGCTTCTCCAGCGACGAGATGATCGACGGGACGCTGAGTTCCTCGATCGGGGTGGGGTCGGCGTTGAGCGCCTCCACCTCCACCTCGAAACCGGGGTAGGCCGGGGCCAGCACCCTGAATCCCTGGGACTGGTAGCGGGTGATCCAGTGTTCCCAGCTGCGGGGTGTCACCCAGAAGCCGTGGATGAGGACGATGGTGTCGGGTTTCATGCGCGTTCGCTCCTTCAACGAGTGGCGGTGTACGCCGACTTGATGATCTTCGCGGCGGCTTCCGGGTGGGAGATCATGACCACGTGCGAGGACCGGATCTCGGTCACCCTGCTGCCTGCGCGCCCGGCCATGAAGCGCTGGGCGGCGGCGGGGATGACCTTGTCCTCGGTCGGGATCAGATACCAGGACGGGACGGTCTTCCACGCGGGCGCGCCGCTGGGGCCGCTGAGGCCCTGGACGCTGCCGGGGCGCTGGGTGGCCGCCATGAGGCGGGTGCGGGAGGCGGGCAGATCGGCGGCGAAGACGGCGCGGAACTTCGCGGCGTCGATGTAGCCGTCGGTGCCCGGGTCGCTGCCGGGCACGGGGTACTCCCGGCCGATCAGGGCGGCGCCCAGTTCACTGCCGGGGAACTGGCCCGCCAGTTGCAGCGCGCTCTCCCCCTTGTCGGGCGCGAACGCCCCCAGGTAGACCAGTGCCTTCACATGGGCGTGGCCGCGGGCGGCGTTGGTGATGACGACGCCGCCGTAGGAGTGGGCCGCCAGGATGACCGGCCCGTCGATGGTGTCCACCACGCTGGAGACGTAGGCGGCGTCGGCCGCGGTGTCGCGCAGCGGGTTGGCCGGCGCGATGACCGGGAAGCCGGCCTTCTGCAGCAGAGCGATCGTGTCGTTGAAGCCGGAGGCGTCGGCGAACGCCCCGTGCACGAGCACGACGGTCGGCTTGGGGCCCTGCTTCTCGGCCCGCACGGTTCCCTGGGAGGTCGCCTGGGCGGAGACCGCACCGGTGACGAGGAGAACGGCGGCGGCCAGTGCCGTCAGCAGACGACGCGGTGCCGGAACACGCATGACGAACCCTTTCGGAGAGAGCCGATGGGGAGAGCCGATCGGGATCACGAGGCGAGGAACGCGAGCAGGTCGGCGTCGAACTCGTCCTTGAACGCGCCCACGAGACCGTGCGGAGCACCCGGATAGACCTTCAGCGTCGCGTCCTTGACGAGCTTGGCCGACTCCGGTCCCGCGGCCACGATCGGCACGATCTGGTCGTCGTCGCCGTGGGCGACGAGGGTGGGGACGTCGAAGCGCCGCAGGTCCTCGGTGAAGTCGGTCTCGGAGAACGCGCGGATGCAGTCGAGCGCGCCCTTGAGCCCGACCTGCATGCTCTGCAGCCAGAACGCGTCCGACACACCCTGCGAGACCTTCGCACCGGGGCGGTTGAACCCGTAGAAGGGCAGGCTCAGTTCCTTGTAGAACTGCGACCGGTCCTCCGACACGCCCGCTCGGATGGCGTCGAACGCCTCGATCGGCAGTCCCCGCGGATTGGCGTCGGTCTTGAGCATGAGGGGCGGCACCGCGCCGAGCAGGACGGCCTTGGCGATCCGGGAGGTGCCGTGCCTGCCGATGTAGCGGGTCACCTCACCCCCGCCCGTCGAGTGGCCGACCAGCACGGCGTCGTGCAGGTCGCGGGCCTCGATCAGCTGGGCCAGGTCGTCGGCGTAGGTGTCCATGTCGTTGCCGTGCCACGGCTGGTCGGAGCGGCCGTGGCCGCGCCGGTCGTGCGCGATCGCACGGTAGCCGTGCGAGGCGACCAGGTGCAGTTGGTCGTCCCAGGCGTCGGCGTTCAGCGGCCAGCCGTGGCTGAACACCACCGGCCGTCCGCTGCCCCAGTCCTTGTAGTGGATCCCCGTGCCGTCGTGCGTCGTGATGGTGCCCATGGGAGCGCTCCCGTCAGCAGCCGGTGTCGGTGTCGGTGACCGACTCAGGTAGCGGGAAATCGTGCCAGTTCCGCGGGCGAGGTTCTTTGCCGTACGCGCCGAGAACTGTTCCCTGCGCGCCAAGGGTGCTGAAGAATCCCGAGGACGGCACGGCAGCGGAGGGGCCGCTGCTGTCGCCCTGGGGGGACCATGCTGGTTCTGGACACCGACGACTTACCCGCGGCCGACCGGATCGAGGCCTTCGAGGCCGTGGCCGTCGGGGAGAGCGGCTCCTGCTCGGTGGAGCAGGAGCATGGCGATGCCGGCATCCGCAAGAAGCTGGAGGTCTGGAACTTCGGTCCGCTGACCCTGTTCGCCACGCACGGCTCCGGCATGCGCATCTGGCGCACCCCGCGGCACGCGCGACGCGACGCGATGAACACCGTCTCGGTCATCACCCAGAGCCGGGGGACGGGGGCGTTCACCTGGAACGGCCATCAGCAGCACGTGGGGCCCGACGGCCTGGCCCTGGCCCACAAGACGGCGGGCTACGAGTACGCGTGGTCCGGGTCCGGCCTGTCCCTCGCGTTCATGGTGGACACCGAGCGTCTTGGCCTGCCCGAACATCAGGTCCAAGCCGCGATACCGCTCCTGCACCACAGCGACGTCGCGCCGTTGCTGCTGCATCACCTGCGCCAACTGCATCACCGCGCCGACCGGCTCAGCGCGGGCCCCGGCGCCGAGGCGCTCGCCTCCGCCACCCTGGAACTCACCCGCGCCCTCATCGTCTCGGTGGCCGCCGACGAACGCACCCGGCGCTCGGTCGCCCAGGAGACGCTCCTGACCCGCGTCCTCGCCTACATCCGCGCGCATCTGACCGACCCCGGTCTCACCCCCCACCGCATCGCCGCGGCCCACAACATCTCCGTACGGACCCTCTACCGGCTGTGCGAGCAGGGCGGCCTCGGCCTGGAGAAATGGATCATTCGCCGGCGTCTGGAAGGCACCCGCCACGACCTGGCCGCGCCCGAGCACGCCCACCGCACGATCGAGGCCGTCGCCCGGTCCTGGGGCTTCTCCAACCCCGCCCACTTCTCCCGCCGCTTCCGCGAGACCTACGGCGCCACACCCCGCCAGTGGCGCCGCCTCCATCACCCGGCAGCAGGTCTCAGCGGCTCCTCTCCTCCGTCTCCCGCTGCCGCGCGACCGCACGCCGTACCGCCTCGTCGATCTCGGGGAGGGCCGATGGAAGGTCGCTGAACACCACGTACTCGACCGTGGCCACCGCGTGCAGGCCCCGGACGAGGAACGCGTACTCCTGGCCCTCCTCCAGCAACAGCACGATCGGTTTGTCGAAGGCGCTGGCCCAGCCCATCTCGATGTGCGTGCCGGGAGAGGCGGGCAGGCCGGGGAAGGCCACGAACACGTCGGCCTTCCGGATCTCCTCCTGGTCGAGCGGGGTGCACTGGGCCGGGGCCATCAGTTCGGCCCCCCACGCCTCACGGCGGTGCGCGTTGTGGACGCTGAACCCGTGGCCCTCGAAGTGCTCGATCAAGGAGGCGAAGGGTGCCCGCGTTCCGGACGGCATCTCGCCGGTGGCGGGGTCGAGGAGCTGGAGGAAGGGCCCGGCGAGGAACAGGGTGGTGACGCCGAGCTCTCCGGCGAGGTCGTGGGCGGGGGTCGTCGTCATGCGGACACCTCGTGTTCGGCAGCGGTCCGGGGCCATCGGCAGAGCACCATCCGGCGGTACAGGGGCGGGAGTTCGTCGAGCAGCTCGTGGTCCGTCCCGGCCTCGTGGGTCAGTTGACGGTGCAGCTCGAAGAGGCCGAGCACGTCCTGCCAGTAGCGGGGCAGGGCGAGGGCGCGCAGCGCGGCGGGGCCGAGCCGCAGCCGGTCGGTGCGCAGTTGCGCCTCGATCCGCAGCACCTCGCGCACATGCGGCCAGTTGTCCCCCGCGGGCATCGCGGGGAACGCCTCCGGGGCGGTGTCGTTCATGCCCTCCCGCAGCACCCGTTCCACGAGCGGGGCGTCACTGTCGTACACATGCAGGGAGCCGACCTGGTGGACGTAGCCGCCGACCTCCACGCCCAGCTGCCTGGCGAGCATCTCCAGGAGGAAGGTGAAGGAGAAGACGTCGCTCACCATGCCCCGGTAGGCGTCGTTGGCACGCATGTAGCCGACGGCGTGCAACTGGCCCTCGCGGAGCATGAACTGCAGGGCGAGGGTGCACGCGACGTCGATGTTGCCCGGCTCGCGCAGCTCGCCCGGGTGGAAGATCTGCACGACCGCGCGTTTGCTGTCGGGGTCCTCGGCCAGGACGTCGATGACGCTGCGCCACTGATCGAGGCCCGTGCCCCGGTAGTCGAATATCCGTGGCCCGTAGGCGGTGCCGGTCAGGGTGGCGCCGTCGGAGGAGTACTTGCGGATGCTCGGCGCGTAGTGGGCGACGAGCTCCAGATCGGCCGAGCCGGACAGGTACCACAGGGCCTCGGCGAAGTTGAAGACCAGGTTGGATCTGCGCCCCGGCAGCGCGACATGGCGTTGCACGGGGTCCCGGACCAGGAATCCGGCGCCCAGCCGCTCCCGGCTGGGAAAGCCGCGCGGGGCGTTGCGGAACGACGCGCCGAGATAGGTGCTCCGCAGCTCCGTCAGGTAGGCGTCCTCGACGGTTTCGTAGGTGCTGTGCACGTGGCCCCCCATCAGTCCTTGTAGAAGCACTGGATGTACGCGTCACCGGAGGTGCCGTAGGTGTACTCGGTGGTGTCGTACGCGGTGTACGGGTGGCGCTCCACGTGGATGGTGCGGAAGTGCTTGACGTACTGCCAGCGCAGTTCGGGCTTGGTGCTGAAGAAGGGGATGAAGACCCCGCCGGGGCGCAGCGCGCGGACGACCTCGGGCATGGTCCTGCGCCACAGTTCCTCGTCCTTCCACACCTCCATGTCGAGTGCGGGGTCGAAGAACATCCCGTCGATGCTCTCCGACTCCAGCTCGAAGACGCGCTGGAAGAAGTCACCGCGCTCGATGGAGAGCGTGCCGGGCAGCCGCGGGTGCTGCTCGCGGAAGAGGTCCTCGACCTCGCCGAACAGTTCGAGGACCCGGTGGCTGCGGGTGGCGGGGTTCTCGGCGATGCGCAGGGCCGAGAGCCCCAGGCCAAGGCCCACCTCGTAGAAGTCCTTGCCGTGGCGGCAGAGCATGTCGGCGCTGGCCCACATCAGGTCGCGTTCCCAGGCCTGCATGGCCTGTTCGCCGCCGATGCTCAGTGTCACCTCGCCGTCGTGGTCGATGAGCTCGATCTCCGGTGCGGGGGTCGGTGCGGGGGTCTTCTCCATGTCAACCGTCCTTCGTCCGGCCGGTGGTCCGGCCGGTAATGGGGGTCGGGTGGGGGGTACGTGGTGCCGAGGTGGTGCGGGGGCCGTCTCAGCCATGGCCGGGTACGACGCCGAAGTGCCGCCGGGCGGTCGAGACGGCGAGGTCCTGCACGGCGAACACCGTGAAGTAGTAGGCCTGCGGGGCGGTGTCGGGAGCGAAGCGCACCCTGAACAGGACGTCCCTGGCGTGCTCGTCGGAGGCCCGGACCTTGACCCGGGCGGGTTCCACCGTGGTGTCGTCGCGCAGATAGCTCGGCAGGAACAGGCCGAGGCGTACGGGTCCGGGGCGGGCCGCGGTGAGCGAGGCGCGCACTTCGAGCACGCCGCCCTGCTCCACCTCGTCGGCCGCGTAGGCCAGCACGTGGGGTGCGTCGGGCACGCGGAAGGTGACGTCGCCGCAGCGCATGCACACCACGCAGACGGTGTCGAGGATGTGCGGCAGCAGTCCTCGCCGGGCGAACTCCTGGGCGGGACGGCCGCAGTGGCAGACCACCTCGCGCACGTCGGGGTCCAGGGAGCTGCGGTCACCGAAGTGGGCGGGGTAGTTCATGATCTCGTTCTCGGGGTTCTCCGCGACCTGCCCGGCGATCACGTGGTCGAGGGACTGCAGGTCCGCCGAGAGGGACTTGCGGACCTCGTCGGGCGACTGGTCGGCGAGGTGGGTGGGGCGGGCCACCCACAGGTCCACCTTGCGCGCGAGCTTGCCGAGGCGGGGGCGCAGGGTGTGGTTGTGCGGAAGGAGTTCCGAGCCGAGCAGCGCGGCGAGCCGGTGGCCGACCGTGAGGACCAGCCGGTCGGGCGCGTGCTCGGAGGGCGGCGGGGCCGCCGGGGTCTCCTCGGGCTGTCCCGGCAGCCCGAAGCGCATGAACGCCGGGTAGGGATGCGAGCCGGCCAGGCTGGCGTTGAGGGTGTCCACGGAGTCCGCGCCGGTGGCGGCGGCGAGCATCCAGGCGACGTTCTCGGGCCGGTCGGAGTCGTGCACGGAGACGGCCGACACGACCGTGCGGGCGGGGCTGTCCAGGGCGTTGAGCAGGAGTTGGTACTTGGGGTCGTAGAGCGCGAGGTCGGCGAGGGGGCCGCTGTTGCAGGCGCTGAGGACCAGTTCCGCCGCCTCGACGCGGTTGAGCGGGACGAGCTTGTCCTCGGGTTTGTAGCAGGGCAGTCCGTAGGCGCAGCGGGGGGCGAGGACGCCCGGCTGAGCGGGTGCGGTCTCGTTGAGGCCGCAGATGGTGAACTCGCCGAGGTTGATGCTGTCGTCCTTGCCGTGGCCCTGGAAGACGACGCGGCGCCACCGGGTGCCGAGGATCTCGGCCTGGATGTCCGCGCGTTCGAAGTCGCGGTCGTCGAAGACCTTGACGCCGGGCAGGTGCGGCGGCCGGTCGGTGTCCGTGAACAGGCCGAGCGCGTCGAGGCCCTCGGGCACCTGGGCGTACTGCTTGGCGACGTTCCACGCCACCGACGCGCCGTCGCGGCCGCTCAGGAGGGAGAGGCCGCGCCGGGCGTCGCGGTAGGTGGCCAGGAGGAGCGAGCGCACCGGATCGAGGTTGAGGCGGGCGTAGGTGCCCACCAGCAGGAGGGTGCCCGGGGCCCGGTCGACGAAGCCAGCGAGGTCGTCCTCGGTGAGCCACTCGCGGGCGAGCGGGCGGGCCAGGTCCACGACGGCGTCGGCCAGATCCGACCGGCCGAGTACGACGCCGAAGTCCAGGGGGGCCGGCCGGCGCACACCGGAGTAGAGGCGCGACGCCAGGGCCACGCTGTGCACCAGGTCGGCCCGGTCGTCGACCGGGACGGGGATCGGCGTCCGGTCGGGCGCGTCGAGGAACTCACCTACGGCCGGGGCGAGATCGGCGTACTTCACCGGGCTGAAGAGCGCGGTTTCCGGTGCTGGGTCCGACGGCTCGTGGCGCTGTCGGGAGACGGCAGACTTCATGAAGCGTTACCTCGTGTTCTTACGCTGACCCTGCGAGGAGTGACGTGTGTGGGACGGATGACTGGCTGGTGGTCGCGCTGTCTGGCGTCGGAAAGTGTCCGGCGGCGGCCGTGCCGCCCCCCGCCCGGTCACCGGCCCCCCGCGTCGGCGGGCTCGGGGGCCGTGGCCGCGCGGCCCATCAGGCTCCGGCAGGCGAAGGCCACGCAGGCGGCGACGAGCGACATGCCGAAGGCGGCGGCGAAGACGCCCCGCGGTCCGGCCGGTTCCATGAGGAGGCCGCCCGCCTGCTGGCCCAGCGCGTCCCCCACCACCGTGGCCAAGGAAGCCCAGGTGAAGGCCTCCGTCAGGGAACGGCCGTCCGCGAGGAGGCTGACCAGCGTCATCTCGCTGGCGGAGACGAGCGCGATGGGCACGCTGCCGACCGCGAGGGCCAGCGCCAGGGTCACCTGGGACGTCGCTAGGAGCGGAAGGCCGGTCCCGACGGCGAACGCGAGCACCAGGCGCGGGAAGCGCACGTGCACCGCGACCTCGGACTGGGAGCGTCCCAGCCAGAGGGCTCCCAGGGCGCTGCCGATGCCCCAGCAGGCGTACACCAGGCCGGTGCTGCCCCGCGAGCCGTGGTCGTCGACGAAGGCGGGGATCGCCAGCGTCATCAGCCCGATGGGCACGGCGCTGAGCGCCATGACGGCGGTCAGCGCGAGCATCGGCGATGACCGCAGAGGACCGAGCAGACCACCGTGGCCGGTCTTGTCCCCCGGGTCGTCGCCCGCCGCCCGTGCCGCGCTCTCGGTGCCGTCGGGCACCCGCGTGAAGGCCAGACCGATCGCTCCGACGCCGCCGATGACCGACACGGTGGTCAGCGCGGTCCCGGCCGATCCCGTCAGCATCAGCGCCGCGAGCATCAACGGCGCCCCGATCACCAGGACTTCGGTGAGCAGCGCCTCCCACAGGTAGGCGGTCTCGCGTTCGTCGTCGCGCAGCGGCAGGCGCGCCCACAGCGATCGCATGCAGGCGTTCGCCGGGGGCAGCGTGATGCCGGCGAGCACCGCGAGGGCAGGCTGCGCCCACTCCCCCGGTTCGGTCGTCCACACCAGCGCGGCGAGCGCCGCCGGATAGATCACGCCGGTCAGCACGAGCACGGTCCTGCGGCCCCGGCGGTCGACCCGGCGGGCGATGAGCGGGCTGCCCAGCGCCATGCCGACGGTGTAGAGCGCGGAGACCAGGCCCGCCTGGGCGTAGCTGCCGCCCTGTTCGCGCACGACGAGCACCATGGCCAGGGACATGAGGTAGACCGGCAGCCTGGAGACGACGCTCCACCAGGCGGGTCCGGCCACCTGACGGCGCGTGAGCAGGGCGGCGAGACGGCGGGCGAGACCGTTCGGCTTCACTTCCATGGTTCCTGTTCCGTGGTGGCCCGTTGCGGGCGTGCGGGTGCGGCGCATGAATGGCCCGGGGCGGGCCGGAGAGGGGGGCGGCTCAGCGCTGGAGTGTTCTGACCGCCGGTGCCTGGGTGATCACTTCGATCCTGAAGGCGTCGAGTACGCCGCGCATGCGCTTTTCCACCTCGGCGATCGACCCTCCGGTCACGTGGACGTATCCGGACGCGTTGTGCGAGGCGCGGCGCGCCTCCACGAGGTCCCCCTCGCGGAATCTGAGGACGCTTCTGACCACGCCGGGCAGGCGCAGCAGTTCGTCCTCGGGGGTGATCCGGTGCACGGTCCCCGAGCCGGGCAGCGGAAGCAGCAGGTCGCCCGCGCAGCCGCGCTCGGAGTAGGCCAGGGCGGGGCGGCGGCCGAGGTAGACGTCCAGCGTGGCGCCGAACACGTCGAAGCCGTAGGCGTACCCGTGGTTGGCGGTGATCTCGCAGCCCGCGAGACGGACCCCGATCTCGCCCGCGTACATCTCGTGGCCGACGAGGAAGAACTCCATGTGCAGGTACCCGTGGTCGATCCCCATGCCGGTGACGATCCGCTGGAGCATGCCCCGCAGGTCGAAGGGCGGTCCTTCGTCGGTGGCGACGCTGATGTTGGCGTTCATCGCGCCGTCGACGATGTCCAGCGGGCGGCACGGCATCGCGCTCGGCCACGCGTCCAGGACCTCGCCCGCGTGGACGAGCGCGCACACCTCCCACTCCGTCCCGCCCAGATGCTCCTCGACCAGCCAGGACCGGTCGCCCAGGGCCACGTCGCGCAGCTGCCCGGGGCCGGTGAGCCGGAAGGTGTCGACGCAGGCGAAGGAGTCCACGGGCTTGAGTACCACGGGCCAGCCGCACCGCGCGGCGAAGTCCTCGATCTCCTCCGCGGTGGAGACGCGCGCGTAGCGGGCGGTGAGCAGCCCCAGCTCGCGGAACTTGTCCTTCATCGCCGCCTTGTCGCGCACCCAGCTCACCTGACGTTCCGTCATGTGTGGCAGGCCCGCCAGCTCCGCGAACCGCTGGGCGATGTCCTGGCGCGGCTCGGAGGGGTTGCAGAACCGGGTGGGTGCGACGGGCAGGTGCGTGGCCCAGACGCGGTAGCGGGCCGCCTCCTCCTCCAGGGGCAGCCGCTCGTTCACCCAGAACGCGGGCAGGTGCTCGGTCTGGCGCATGTACGCGTCGGTGAGGTCCTTGCGGGCGGAGGCGAACCGCAGCAGCACCAGGCGGCCGGGCAGGGCGTCCGCCGCGTACCGGGTGAAGGAGGAGGCGCGGTCGTCCGCCATCAGGAGCACCGGCGCGGGCGTGTTCACGCGGTCTCCAGTGCCTGGCGGACCGACTTGACCGCGAGGACCTGTTCGGCTTCGGAGAGCTCGGGGGAGAGCGGCACGCACAGGGTGCGGTCGAGGAGGTCCCTGGTCCTTGCGAAGCCGTCGCGGCTGAGGGCGAGCGGCTGGTCGGGGGCGAGGTTCCAGGGGAAGCCGTCGGCGTAGAGGGAGCGCCGTCCGGCGACCACCGGATGGTCGGGCAGCAGGTATTTGTTGAGCGTCCAGTTGGCGATGGACCGCTCGGTGAGGGCGGACACGGCCGCGTCGCGCAACTCCCGGCTCTCGCAGCGGAACCGGAGGCTGATCTTCACGTCGCCCGCGGCTCGGGGCAGGATGTCGAGGCCGGCGCGGTGGGGCAGTTCCTCCATGGCGATGGCGTGGTGGCGCTCCAGGCCGGAGAGCACCTCGTCGAGGTGGCGGAACTGCTGGTACTGGATCGCCGCGACCTCCTCGCTGGTGACCAGGTTCTCGCCGTAGTAGGCGTCCTCGTTCCAGGTGGGGTAGCGGCCGGGCACTCGCGCGGAGCCGTGGTCGTGGTAGCAGCGCATCGTCTCCCACGCGGCCGCGTCGTTCGTGACGAGCAGGCCGCCCTCGCCCGAGGTCAGCACCTTGTTGTGGTGGAAGCTGAAGGTGCCCGCGTAGCCGCGGGTGCCGGTGTGCCGCCCGTCGGGGAACGTGGCGCCGAGCGCCTGGGCGCTGTCCTCGATGACGTACGGGACGCCGTCCGGCAGGGGCGCGACCGTGCCCTCCATATGGGCGACGACGGCCCGTTGGGTGCCATCGGGCAGCAGCGAGGTGTCCATGGACAGCGATTCGTCGACATCCACCAGGACCGGTATGAGGCCGCTGGAGAGGACGGCGCCCGCCACGGCGACGAACGTGACCGCCGGTATGTGCACGAGGTCCCCGACGCGCGGCCGGGTGGAGACCAGGGCGAGCCGCAGCGCCTCGGTGCAGTTGTGCACCGCGAGGACGTGGCCCGCGCCGAGCCGTTCGCCGACCCGGCGTTCGAGCCGCGATGCGACGCTCTCGCTCTCCGTCTGGTAGCGGAAGAGGACCCCGTGCTCGATCGCGGCCCGCAGCTCGTGCATGTCGGGCCAGTCGAGATAGTTGGCGCCGTACGGGAGGAACCGTAAGCCGAGCCGTTTGTCGATGCTCATGTCGCGTCAGCCTCCGTGATGGGGTGCACCGCGGCGTCGACGACCATCTCCTGGCCTCGGTAGTTGCGGAGCAGCAGACCTTCGGGGATGCGGGTGAAGTACGGCTGGGCGATGGGGATCTTGCCGATCCTGGTCGTCAGGACGTACTGCGGCACGCCGAAGCCGGTGATGTGCCCCTGGAGGCCCTCCATGATTTCCCAGCCCTTCTCGATGGAGGTCATGAAGTGGGACACGCCGGTGACGTTGTCGCAGTGGTAGAGGTAGTAGGGCCGGACCCGGATGCGCAGCAGCTCGGTCATCAGCGTGCGCATCGTCGTGACGTCGTCGTTGACGCCCCGCAGCAGGACGGTCTGGTTCCCCACCGGGATGCCGTGGCGCAGCAGTCGGTCGACCGCGGCGGCGGACTCGGGGGTGATCTCCTTGGGATGGTTGAAGTGCGTGTTCAGCCAGACCGGGTGGTAGCGCGCGAGCATCTCGCACAGCTCGTCCGTGACGCGCTGGGGCAGCAGGACCGGGAACCGGCTGCCGATCCGGATGATCTCCACGCTGGGGATCGCCCGCAGCCCGGAGATGATCTCTTCGAGTTTCCCGTCCCGGTACGAGAGCGGGTCGCCACCGGTGAGCAACACGTCCCGGATCTCGGGGTGTTCGGCGATGTAGCGCAGGTCCTCTTCGAAGGACTCGCCCTCGTTGTCCCGGAAGTAGCTGCCGTCGACGTCGGTGGTGTGGAACTTGCGGGTGCAGTGCCGGCAGTAGACCGGGCAGGCCTCGGTGATCAGCATGATCACGCGGTCCGGGTACTTGTGCACCACCCGGTTGGTCTTGCGGTAGAACATGTCGCCGACGGGGTCGACCTCGGCGCCGCTGAACTCCGCGAGTTCCCCGAGCGCGGGTACGGCCTGCTGACGGATCGGGCAGGTGGGATCGTCCGGGTCCATCAGGGACGCGTAGTAGGGGGTGACGCTCCAGCGGTACTTGCCCGCCGATTTCTCGATGGCCTGTTCCTCGTCGGCGGTGAGGTTGATCCACTGCCGTGCCTTGTCGACGTTGGTGACGCGCTTGCGCATGTGCCAGCGCCAGTCGTTCCACTCCGCTTCGGTGATCTCGGTGATCTCCGGCCGGTCCGGAAAGAGGTGGCGGTCCGCGTCTGTGTCTCCGGGAGTGCGGGGCATGGTTTCTCCTGGTTCGGCGGGTGAGTGACCTGTCACAGGGGTGCGAGGGAGAGCTGGCGCAGGGTGCGGGCGACGCGCTGGGCGCCCCGCAGGTCGTCCGCGGCGCCGTCGAGCGCGGCCCACGGGTCCGGTGCGCCTGGTTCCCCGGGCGCCCAGAGGGACGGATCGTGCGGGTCGGCGGCCACCGGGACCGGGACGGCTCGGGCGACCCGCTCGGCCAGGTCGCGCTGGCGGTCACCGAGCGGCGGCAGCAGGGCGAGCGGCGCGCGCCGGGCCTGGGCCAGTGCCACCGCGCCCAGGGTGGGGGCGGCCAGGAGCAGTTCGGCACCGGCGTGCAGGGCGTCGACATCGGTGTCGGCGGCGCGCCGGACACGTACGCCGTCGAGTCCTTCGAGCGCGTCACACACCCGGTCGAGGCGGGTGTCGCAGACGACCTCGCACCGCTGTGTGCGGCGTACCGCCTCGGCGGCCAGCTGTCGCAGCGGCCCGGAGGTGAACGGGTCGGCCTCCGCGTCCGGGACGCCCCACAGGGAGAGCAGCAGCAGACTGCCGTGCCGGTCGCGTCCGCGCGCCGACCGGGCGGGCGCGAGGACCCCGGTGGTGCGGGCGCCGCCCGGTGTCGCGGGCCACGGTCCGGGAAGCCAGCCCGGCCGGTGCACCCGGTGCAGGGCCCGGTCGGCGGCGGGTTCGACGGCGGCCCGGTGTCCCGAGCTCAGCCGCACGACCGGTACGCCGAGGTCGAGGAGGCGGCGGGTGGCGGCATCGTCGTCGCAGACCAGCGCCACGTCCGGCGGCGGCCCGTCGCCGCCGGGCCGCGCCTCGTCGCCGGTCTCCTCAAGTCCCGCCAGGTGCGCGGCGACGCGCCGTCCGGCGAGCAGCGAGTCCAGTTCGTCGTCCCGCGACACCAGGAGCACCCGGCGCGGTGCGGGGCCGGTCGGCGGCGGGGTGGGCCCGCCGGTGCTCAGTACTGCCATGGTGCCGCCGTCCCGAGCCGGGCGACGTCGTCGCTGTAACCGGCGGCCGTGGTGGAGCAGCCGCCGCACATGTCGGGTCCGCGCTCGCGGAAGAAGTCCGCGTGGGTGCGGAAGACCGGCGTATCGAGGTGGATGGTGCCGCCTTCGCGCAGCGGGGCGCCGCCCAGTTCCTCCCCTTCGCGGTGCGGGAGGCAGCTGCAGGCGTACATGCGTCCGTACTTGCCGTCGATGTAGATCACGTCGTCCACGACATGACACAGGGGTTCGGAGGCGCGCGGGGTCAGCGACTCACCGAAATAGCGATCCTGCTCCGCACGGGTGTCTCCGTAGAAGCGCTTGCCGAGCGGCACGAGCAGGGTGCCGGGATCGGCGTCGTAGATCGGGTCGCAGACCGCGCGCACGTGATCGGGGTCGGGATAGGTGATGGAGCGCTCCAGCTTCAGGGCGGAGAGTTCCCACTGCTTGACGCCGGCCTCGGTCAGCACCTTCTGCAGGTCCGGCATCTCGGTGTAGTTGTGCGGCCCGACCACGGTGTTGACCCGGGGCAGGACACCGAGGGCGGCGGCGTCGCGCAGCCCTCGCAGGCCGTTGTCGAACATGCCGGGGGAACGCCGGTAGACGTCGTGGGTGGCGGCCGATCCGCCGTCGAGGCTGACGATCACCTGGGCGAGGCCCGCCTCGGCGAGGCGCGGGGCCTTCTTCGGCAGCATCATGCCATTGGTGATCATGGACATCTTCATGCCTGCGTCCGTGCCCGCCCGCACCAGCTCGACGACGTCCCGGTGCATGAGCGGTTCGCCGCCGGTGAACCGCACATAGGCCACTCCCGCCGCACGGGCCTTGGGCAGCAGTTCGGCGAAGTCCTCGAGGGAGAAGCGGAACGTGTCGCGGGAGAGCGCGAACTCGCACATGAAGCAGTCCGCGTTGCAGGCTTCCAGGATTCTGATGAAGAGGTAGCGCTGACGTTCAGTCATGTACGTCGATGCCTTCCTGGACGGTGCGCGGAACCGCGAGCCGGGCGGGCCCGGGCAGCGGCTCCCTGTCGAGTACGTCGAGCAGGGCGTCGGCCACCTGCGCGGCGCCACCGGTGCCGACGCGGGCGGCGAGCCCTCCCCAGTCGGCGCCGTCCGCCGCGCGCCGCAGCGCCTCAAGGACGCCGTCGCGTACGGCGGTCACGGTGCGCGGGGCGTTGGGCGCCTCGGCGGCGGCGGTGATCCCCCCGTAGATGACCCGCAGGGCCGCGTCCTCGCCCTGTGGTCGATGGGCCAGGGCCGCGTCCTCGGTGAACACGGTCGGCGGCCAGACGACTCTGACGTCGGCCATGACGGCCCGGCTGTGGAAGCGGCCGTTGAAGATCTGGCTGAGGTTCTGCGGCGGCAGGCAGACCGTGGGCACCGAGAGGCTCCCGGCCTCCAGGAGCGTGGTCAGACCCGGCGAGGTGAGCAGCAGGTCGCAGGCGGCGAGCCGGTGGAGGAACTCGCCGTGGTCGAGCGGACCGGCCGTGACGCTGAGGGCGCTGTCGCTCGCCCCGCAGAGCCGCCGGGCCAGATCGGCGGGGAGATTGCCCGCCACATGCGCCTCGCGGACCCCGTACGCGCCGAGGACTTCGAGCACCGCGGGCACGACGATCTCCGGATAGCGCGTCCAGTCGGCCAGGCCGGGGGCGCGCAGGCCCCCCAGGTTGACCAGAGCGCTCCGGAAGGGTTCCGGGCGGCTGCCCCGGGGCCGAGGCGATTCGGGGGGAGCGCCGATCACGGCTTCGACCCAGCGCAGTTCGCGTACGGAGGCGAGTACGCCGAGACACTCCTGCGGCAACTCGACGCACTGTTGCGCGCAGTAGACGGAGGCCTCGAGCGGGAGTTCGGCCAGGTCCCCCTCGGTCCACAGGAACGGCAGGCTGTCGACGAACACGGTCGGCACACCCGCCGCTTCCAGTGCCATGGCCGCGGGACCGTCGAGCACGACGACGGCCGCGTCGATCCCCTCCGCCGCCACGACCTTCGCCATCGCGTCGGCGCCCTCCCCCGCGGACACCCCGGCCGGCAGGTCGTACCAGCGGTCGACGGCGTGCTGGGACAGGAGCGGCCGGCCCAGGCCCGACGCGAGGCCGACGAACCGCAGCGGGCGGGGGGACCGTGCGCGCAGCGCGGCCAGGACGGCGCTCAGTTTGCCGGAGCTGCCCCAGCCGAACTCGGCGCCCGCGACGGCGACGGTGGCCGGCTCGGTGCCGGCGGTGGCGACGGGTGCGCCCGGGACGGGGACGGGTTTCTCCCGGACGTCTCGCGCATCCGGACGGCTTGCACCATGCATCGTTCTGTCCAACTCCCTTGCTGGGGCCGGGGTGTGGCCCCTGTCGGGTGAGTGCGGGGAGGGAATGCCACGTCGGGGTGAGGGTGGATTCGTGCTGCGCCACGGGGGGTCGGACCGGGGCGGACTCCGGCGAGTGATCCCCTCCGGTTCTCACACGATCACCCCTGCTCCCGGGTGGCGCAAAGGCCCCCCGGTCACCTTCTGGCCACCGATAAGTAGTTGCGAACTACTCGCAATAAGACGCCTCACCCCTGCCCCGGCTCAACGGAGTTTGACGTTCCAAGCGCTGGTGGCCCAAGGGCGCGCCTGCGGGACACGCGGCCGCGGAGGGACCCGGCACCCATCTCCAACAAGCCACTTCGACGACCGAAGACCGTCAGGAGCACACCCCGGAACAACGGCCGAAAGAGGCCACTGGCACATGCCCTAGTCGACGTACGACGCGAGGGTGCCGCGGCGTCGGACGTCGAGGGTCGCGCAGCGGAAAGAGCCGCCGAACGGCGCGTAGTCCAGCAGGTCGCACGGGATCGGCTCGAACCCCCACTTCTCCAGGGCGCGCAGGGTGTCGGTGTGGTGCCGATCGGCGACGACCCGCTTCTCGTCGATCATGAGCACGTTCATGTTGAGCCACTTGCCGCGCATCGAGGTCATCTTGAGCAGGCGCTCGTCCAGGGGGTTGGGCTCGGGGGCGATCAGGACGTCCCACGAGCGCAGGACATCGGGCAGGCGGTCGACGTCGATGTACTCGGGATTGACCAGCACCTTGCCTGGCGCGAGCAGGAGGAATGTCGTGTCGATGTGCATCGGCGTCCGGCAGCGGCTCTCGACCTCGTGGATGCGGTAGCCGGGCCCGAGGTGACGGCGCAGCCACCTCGATGCCCATCTGGTTGGTGACATTGCTCCGCGTCACGAACAGATCGCGTCCCGCGCGGACGAAATCCGCGGCGTCGAAGACCGGCTCGAACTCGGTGAGGATGCAGCGCATGGGCTCGTCGGCCTCGGGGACGCTGAAGTCCGCATCGAAGAGTTCGTCGGTGAGCTGCGGTCGCGGCGCCCCCGTCCAGCGCGCCCCGCGCCGGAAGTAGGCCTTGAGGATCGTGCGGTACGTGTGGGTCTCGAAGTACCGGCACGGCCAGGCCATCGGGGTCTCGATGATCTCGTCGCCGATCACGAGCATGCTGTCCCGCGGGCAGGTGTCGCAGAATCCGCGCGACGACCAGTCGGGGGTACCGAAGCGCTGCCGGTGGTCGACCGCGTCCGGGCGCGTGACCGTGACGCCGAGGGACCGCAGGAGAGCGATGAACTGTTCGAGCTCCTGCTGGGCCGGCTCGATCAGCAGGCCCGGATACTCGAAGCCGCCGGCGAGCCCTTGCAGTCGCGCCGCCCACGGCGGGATGTTGCAGGCGACCACCGGATGGTCGGAGGGGATGGTCGCACCCTCGAGACGCCCGACGATGATCTCTTCCAGCGGGTCCCACTCGGTGGGGGACCGCACCGGCGAAACAAGAGGCCGCGTCCAGCGGGTCCCACTCGGTGGGGGACCGCACCGGCGAAACAAGAGGCCGCGCCCCGTCCGGTGCCGTGGGCGCCGGGGTCGACATGGGGGATCGCCTCCCGTGTCTCGACGTGCCGAGCAGACCGGGTCTCCCCGCAGTTCGACCCTGGACCCAGAGCGCGCCGTGCGCCTCCTGCCCCATGGGGGACCCGGTGGGACGCCCGGTTCGCGCCCCTCGGGGCCCCGGCGGAAACTCTTCCCTCATGGGGCGCACCTCCTGGCGCCGCTCCCTTGATACTGACCTCAGGTCCCGCACCTCTCAGCATCGCCCAGCCGCCCGCCGGGACACGCCGCATCGGGAATCGCCAAGATCGAGAACTAGTCACGCACAGCCTGCCCTGCGAAAATCCAGTGCAGTGGCCCAGCTGATACGCCCACCAGGAGGTACCCGTGAAGATGCTGATCAACGTCCCTTAGTTTGGCGCGGCCGCAGGTCACGGCCATGCTTGGAGGCCCTTGGTCAGCAAACTCCCAGCATGAGTCAGGAGACGTGTACTTGGCGACCCAGCTCGTCCGCGGAATGGGCAGCTTCTTCAAAGGCTGCGCCTGCGCCCGCCAGAACCGCTGCGCCCACCCGTACGTCATTCGCTACCGCGATGCCGCCGGGCGGCAACGCGAGGAGACCGGGTACTCGACACAGCAGGCGGCACTCGACCGACTGACCAAGGTCTACGAGGAGAAGCGGACCACTCCTCGTGCACAGGCCGACCTCAAGCGTGAGATCGGCAAGCAACGTTTCGGACCCTACGCCTCCGCTTGGCTGTCGCGGCAGCGTCATTACGCGGCCGGCAGCGTACGCACAGTCAAGCAGATACTCGACCGACAGATCTTGCCCGTGCTTGAATCCCGGCGGATCAACACGTTCACGGCGACGGTGGTCGACGACTTCATCATGTCGATGGAGGAACGTTCCGTCGGACTGGCAGCGCAACAGAACGCCTTCGACACCCTGAAGAAGATCCTTCTCGACGCGCGACGTCGCGGCGGCATCGCCGAGGACCCGTTCGAGGGGGTCATCCCGCCTGAGTACATCCCCCGGAAGATCACCATCCCAACCTTGGACGAGGTCCACGCTCTCAAGGCCGCGGCAAGCGATGGTGTCGGGCTCGTGATCGACCTGATGTCCGGTTGCGGTCTCCGCAACGGGGAGGCATACGCCGCGAATATGGAGCGGATGGTCGCCGACGACGTCTACCGCATCACCGAACAGATTGAAGGGAAGACGCGTGAGCGGGTACCTCTCAAGCATCGGAAGCTCGGAGAGTTCCGCGAGGCCCCGATGCCATCGACCGTCCGAGACGCCCTGCTCCGCTTCGAGAAGGAGCACGGCGCTGACACGAACGGCTATCTATTGCGAACCCAGCGCTCCCACTACTGGGCTCACACGACGCTCAACTATCAATGGGGCGCCGCGAAGAAGCGGGCAGGCATCACCAGGAGGCTAACCACTTACTCCTTGCGCCACTTCTTCGCCTCCAACTGCCTGGCCAGAGGGATACCTATCACGGACGTCGCCGAGTGGATGGGGCACAGGAATATCAACATGACATTCAAAATTTATCGGCACCTGATGCCTGCGTCGATCGGCCGGGCTGCGAAGTTGCTGAACGAAAGGTTGTAGACGAAGGAGGGGCGGGTTAGCGCCCGCCCCTCCTTCAAGTGACCTTCTGCTGCTGCGCCCAACTGTCGAGGTCGGTGGCCTTGAACCTGAGCTTGCCGCCGAAGTAGTACCTTGGCAGCCCGTGACGCTGGGATTCCCTGTACATCCAACGCGGACTCATGTTGAGATACGCGGCGGCTTCATGAACCGCTAGATACCGGTTAGCCCACCCACTTGGTGCCTCATGAACCGAATCCTTCTTTCTCATGCTGACGCCGCACCGCAAGTGGCACCCACGGCGCTCGGTGCCTCCAAGTGGTCATCGACCTTGGCGCGACGCTCCCGCCGGAGCAGCTTCTGCACGTGCCCTTCAGATACCTTGAGGACTCGGGCCAGTAGGGCAGTAGGCGTCTCGGCATCAGCAGCCCGCCGGACTACCTCTTGCGTCTCCGTTTTGGTGAGATACACGTCCCTCCCTGCCAGGGCCGCCGCGACCCTGGCAGGGTCACAACGCAACTCGAATCGCTTTCGGATGGCTCTACGCTCCTCCTCCGTCATGCCGCCCCATATGCCAGCAGCCTCACTAGATTCCAGAGAAGCTTCCAGACACTTCACCCTGACTGCGCAGGACGCACAGATCCCTTTGGCAAGGCGGGTACGTTGATCACTTGCGAACTTGCCAGGAAAGAAGAGCTCGGGATCGTTTCTCGCCCCAACAGCCACCGCACATGCCGCGCTTTCTTGCCAAGTCTGATTCCCTCTGACTCGGGGACCGAGGTATCCATACATCGATGAAGCTTCCTGTTCATTGCCTAGCCTGTGGCCCCATGCGGCCTACAGAGCTACCAGGGTCCGGAACAACGCCGGTTTCCCTAACCGGCGATCGTCGGCTATGTTGCGCGCACGTCCATTGGCGCGCCTGCACCGCCACTCCGTACAGTGGAGGCCGTAGGCAACTAGTTGATTCAGGGCGGCGGGCAGCGTCCGCCGGTGAGCCGAAGCTCAGAAGTTGTCACCGGCGAAGCCAGCTGAGCTGGCGAGTAGAGCTGGACGAGGCAGCCCGGGTGTCACCAACGAGGCATTCGACTTGCCACAAGTACTCGTTCGGCAGCTCCTGTCACGGAGAAACGATGGTCGCCCAACCAGTGACAGCCACTACCTCCGTGCGATGTCGGCGATGAGCCGCCCGTCCGTCGCTACTCGCACAGTGTCTTCAGGGGCGCTGATCCAGAAGCCGCACCTTGCGGACACATCCTTCCAGAAAGCCGAGCAGTCTCTTCCGCTCTCGCCTCGGAACTCTCTACAACAACCGGGGCCGGCATGCCGGACCCGTGATCGACGCCGTGGCCCCTCTGAGGACCGCCCGTCCAGCACGCTCCCGGTTGAGCGGGTCGACCTCGTCGAACTGCGCCGGGAAGGACGTCGTACCGATGGCGCGTCCTGCACAGCCTGGTCCTGTCAGACCGGTCGCTCTCCCTCTGACTCCAGCGGTGCAGCTAATACGGGAACGGGGCCGCCGCATACCTACCGGCGCACCCGTTCCCGACTCAGCTGTGTCTCGCCACGCGAAGGCTCCGGGCCTTGAGCACAATCTCGGTCACTTCCACGTCCGAGGATCGATGCACCGTAGGTCGTAGCGGTCACCCTCAGAGGTGTCGAGGCCCCTCCCCTCCCGAGCACTCAGCGCGGGCACCGGCCCTCCTCGTGCCCTACTTCGGCATGAGAAGATCGTGGCGCGGCCGTAGTCGCAACAGGCAGGATCATCCTCATGAAGATTCTCGTGCTTGGTGGGACCTGGTTCTTGGGGCGAGCTGTTGCTCAGGCCGGACTTGATCGCGGATGGTCCGTGTCGGCGTTCAACAGAGGGAGGTCAGGCACAGCACCGCAGGGGACACGGGAGGTTCACGGAGACCGGACGGTCCCTGAAGACCTGTCGGCGCTCGCCCAGCACGGCCCGTGGGACGCCGTGATCGATACCTCTGCCTCCGAACTGGCACCGAGGGATGTGTTGAGCGGCGCAAAGGCGCTGGAGCCCGTGGCCGGGAAGTACGTGTACATCTCCACGGTAAATGCGTACCGAGGGTGGCCGAACGAGCCGTTGACAGAGTCGTCCGAGGTTCTCGACGGGCCCGCTGATGCCGACGCTGGCTACGGGCGGCTGCCTGCGAACTGGGACGGACCTGATTGGTACTACGGGCGGCAGAAGGCGGGGGCTGAACGTGCGTCGTTGGCAGCTTTCGGCGCGGAGCGGGTGTCGACCCTCCGGCCGGGAGTGATCTTGGGACCGGGCGAGTATGTGGGGCGTCTCCCCTGGTGGCTCCGTCGGGCAGAAAAAGGCGGAACAATCCTCGCCCCGGGCGAGCCAGACAAGTCGATTCAGCCGGTGGACGCCCGGGACGTCGCGGAGTTCGCACTGGACCAGGCCGCCACAACGGGCGGCGGAGCGTTCAACGTGACGGCCCCAGTGGGCCGCGAGACCATGGGGGGCTTCCTTACAGCTTGCCTGGAAGCGACAGGGAGTGCGGGGCGCCTTGTCTGGGCGCCAGACGGCCTTCTGGTCGAGCACGGGGTGCAGCAGTGGACCGAGATGCCGCTCTGGCGTACCCATGCCGGCGTGTGGAACATCGACTCCTCTGGAGCCCAAGCCGCTGGCCTGCAGTGTCGCCCCTTGGCGGATACGGTTGCTGCCACGTGGGAGTGGATGCAAGGCGGTGGTACACCAGTTGAGCACCCGCGTTGGGCTGAGCACGGCATCTCGACGGCGAAGGAGACCGAGATCCTGGCGAGGCTGGGAGCCTAAGCGTCAGCTCTCGATGGCCAGCGGCGTGACGGCGCCGAGCCTGTGCGCTGTTGCCGCCGCGCTGTACTCCTCGATCTGTTCGCCGAGTGCGCTGGCCGCGGCGGCACCAGCGAAGGTGGGATGGCAGAGGCCGGAGCGAACGGCGGCCAGACGCTCCAGCGTCCCCGCGCCGCGCCACACCGTGGGCACTTCGAAGACGGGGCCCAGGGCATCGCGGGCCCCGTCGAGCTCACCGCGCAGGAGCCGGGCGTGGGCAAGATCCACCGACGCTTGGGTCGAGATGAGCAGAGGACGCTGGTCTTCGGGCCTACTGCCCAAGAGGCGCAGCGCGCTATGCGCGGCTGTCTCTGCCCCCTCAGAGTCGCGCAGCAGCAAGTAGGTCGTGGCGTTGCTCATGGCGACGCGGTCGTCCGAGAACCCGAACTCGCCGCCGATGTCGTCGTGGAGCTCGTCTCGGGCCCCGGTCTGCTGTTCAAGAGCATTGCGTACAGCGCGCTCTGCTGCGGCTGGATTCCCCAGGTGCCCGTACGCGCGGCCTTCGATAACGGACAGACGGGTGCGCGCGGTGTCGCCGAGCCCTCCGAACTGCTGCGCTGTGTGTACGAGCCGCACGGCTTCAGATGGGCGACCACCCCAGTACGCCAGGAATGCCAGCGCGCCGTGAGCGTATGCCTGGAGGGGGCCATGCTCGATGACCTGGCCGTAGAGCGCCGCGGTGCGAGACAGCGATACGGCCGTGGGCAGGGAGCCAAGATCGAAGGCGATCGCGGAGAGCAGAGCTGCGGACTGACCTGCGGCGAGGTATCCCCGGCTTCGCTGGCGGGGTACTTGGGTCCGCTCCAACAGGGACTGGGCGGTGTCCAGGAGTTCCTTTGCCCGGCGGTAGACCTCGATCGGCGAGGTGCAGTTGTAGTCCCGAGCCAGGGCCACGACGTCGTCGTCCAGCTGATCGAGCGTCATGTCTGGAACGCTGAGGGAGGCGGCGTCACCGGCATGTGCGGCTGCGTCCCGAGCAGTCATTGCAAGTTCGCTTTCGTTGAGCGCAAGTATGTGGTTTCCGGGCGGAGCCGGAGGCAGATCGGTCGGCGGGTCCAAGAGCTGCCGCGCGGAGTAGCCGAGCATGCGCTCCAGGATCTGCGGGGCCGGTCGGTTCGGGAGTCCCTTGACGCGACCTGATGTCCATCGACGAAAGGTTTGCTCCTCCACCGTCGCGGTAGAGGGTGGCTCACCGGCTGCTGCTGCGACCTCTCGGGCGGCCTTCTCATAGGCCCGTCTGAACATGTCATATGTCCAGCCCCGCTCACGAACCAGCACTTGGAGCAGTGTCCGCGCGTCCATGGCCGACGCTTCCTTTCCAGCCGATGTGTTCACGGTGGGGCCGAAGCAGCTTTGGTGGCCCCGCAACCCACTATTGCCCAACCTGAGCCAGGCATAGGGATCTTGAGCGCAAGTGGGGCTCAGATGACATGTCGGTGATACCCGCGTCACCCGGTGGTGTGCGAAGTGGCACTCGCCGCGACATGGCGAACCTCACAGCGTGACGGGAATCTTGATCCCCCTCGCCGTTCCGGATGCGCATCGAACGGGCCGGCGTAGGCCGGTCCACTGGGGATCCGGCGTCAGGGCGATGGAGGAGCCATGACCGTCATGGCAGAGGCAGGCACAAAGCAGTACAGACAAGAGATGACCGTCGACCCGAAAAGGCTCGGTCTCGTACGACGGATTGTCATCACGCACGTGCGGGGCTGGGGTTGGGCCCCGGTAGCGGACGCGGCAGTCATGTGCGTGACGGAGCTGCTGTCCAACGTGAGTAAGCACGCTGACTCCAACGAGTGCGTACTTCTCCTTCAGTCCTCCGCGTCCGGTGTGCGGATCGTCGTCAGTGACGACAGTCCGGAGCTACCCGTGGTGCGCAAGCCGGACTGGGACAGCGAAAACGGCCGAGGGGTGTTCCTGCTCAGTGAGACCGCCGACGCCTGGGGTGCCGATCCGACCGGCAACGGCAAGGACGTGTGGGTCGAGTTCCGTACGGGAGGTGCTGCGTGATCACCTCACCAGCTCTCCAAGCCGGGACCGCTGACCGCAGCCGTGGCACCGGAGTCAGCAGTGGCATGGGCTACCCGCCCACCCGGCTTCCGATGGAGAGGCTCACTCCGGGCGCCCGGAGTGCCATCCGTATGCTGCAAGACGCCCTTCTTCGAGACGAGGACCTGACGGGCGATCTGGACGCCGTTCTCGGTGCCTCAGCAGGTCCCACTGGTGTGGCTGGCGCCAAGCGCCAGCTGAGTCAGCAGCACAAGCCGTTCCGTCGACGCACCCCCGAGCCCGGAACGGTGGCCGAGTTAAGTCGCTCCGTCACCCGCCTGGACCGAATGCTCTTCCATCTCGTGGCCATCGCCCGAGAACGTGAATGGAACCCTCCGTACCCGAGCGTCGCAGCAGCCATCGCACGAGCCGAGCGCGTACGGGCCAAGCAGAAGAAGCCAGTTGGCGAATTCGCGGCCGACCGAGCTCATCTGCGGCGCCTGGCGATGGCGGCGTCCGACCTCCTCGACCTGCTGGCCGATGACGACGTGGAGGCCAGTGATGACGCTGCCGCGTAGCTTCTGGTGCCATGTGGACTACGTCGGCCCCGCGGTCGACGGCCTGGCTCCGCAGAGCGCGCTGACTCCCCACCCAGGCCACGCGATCACCTGGCTGCGCGAATCCGTGAGGGATATCGCGCCCCAACTGGATCGTGAGTCTTTCGCGTCCGCCTGGGCCTGGCTCGGTGACCACCAGGGTGTCGGAGTGGCCACGTACGAGCTGCGCTGTGGGCGCCCGTACGGCTTCAGGATCCAAGCAGAGATCCACCGTTGGATGTGGACCGCGCACCTCGTCACCGTGCTGCCCGTCGTCGACCCGTGCCTCGTATCCACGCCCCCACCACGTGAGTTCGCGTCATGCATTGCGATCAGGCCACCGCCGTGACGGTGCACTCCATGCTCATCCACCGTCCACGTGACCGCTTTTCAGCTCGGAGCCTGACAATGACCAAGGAACCACTGCGGCCGGACAACGTGGTCAATGTTCCGCATCCCTGCGGGCAGGCCCTGGTGACCGCCCCTGCGAGAGCCACCGTCGAAGAATTACGGGAAGCCGGGCTACGGACGCTCCGAAGCATTCATCCAGTACGTGGCAAGCATCTCGCCCGGCCACGCTGGCTGACGGACGCCGTTTCGCGGCCCCATCTCCGCGAAGTACGGCGCCAGGTCGATGACCGGCGTCCCCTCGACGGCGTCAAGGTCCGTGACCAGAAGATCCCGGCCCTCCACTCTCAGCAACCGCGGGTAGCTGGTCGCCAGTTGGTTGGGCCGCCGGTGGTTGCGGTGGCCGAACGTGCCTACCGTCGGCCACATCGGGTTGCCCCGGGGGCTACGCGCGTGCAGCTGGACGTCTTCCGGCCGCGCCAGGTGGAAGCGCCACGTCACCGTCAAGTGGGAGAACTCCTCGATGCCCTGCAGCGTTTCGAGTGGGTACGCGGCGTTGAGCCGGATGACCGATTCGACCCCGCCCTGGTAGTCGTCCTGAACGCGGGTGTGCCCCCCAACCACCGTTGCGATCGATTCGACCTCGTACGTCGCCATCGAGGCTTGTTCCTCTCCCTCAGAGTTGCACATTCGGTGGCCGTCACTCGAAGCGACGGGCCTGCTCCGCGGTCAGCCTATGGCGCGCAGCATCTCCCCTGCCCGGCGGTCCAGTTCGGCGACATGGCGTCCCCCTCGTTGCCGAACGGGCGAGAGATCGCTCTGCATCCGAACGATGACATCGCGGGCGCGGCCAGACTGGACGCCAACCATGGCATCGAGAGCTTGACCCCAGGTGGCGCACGCCTCGTCGAGGCGTCCTTGCTGGACCTGAACGGCGCCGAGGTAGCCGAGCGTCACGCTGTGGGTGCGGGCGTACTGCTGTTGGCGGCGGGTGGCAACGCTGCGCTGGAAGTGGATCTCCGCGTCGAGTGGCTGACCCAGGTCGCGCAGGGCGCAGGCGGTCTCGTGGGCGAGAGAGGCTTCCTGGAAGAAGCCCACGCGGCCCGGCGCTTCGTCGTTGTCGGCGCGGGCGAGGTCCCGCTCCGCGCGGGTGATGGCCGCGAGGGTGCCGGGCCGGTCGTCGTCGGCTGCGAGCGCTCGGGCGTGAACGATGGCGAGCAGGGCCTTCTCGCGGTGGCTGGCCTGGCCGTATCGGTCGCGGGACATGGAGGCGTCGGCCAGGGCGAGTGCTCTGCGCGGGTGTCCGAGGTCCACTGCTTGGTGTGCGAGGGCGCGCAGGATGTGGCCGCCGAGCGGTCCGTCCCCGGCTTCGGCTGCGATGCGGGCGGCAAGGGTCAGGTAGCGCTGGGCCGTGCGGTGCTCGGAGGCGTCGAAGGCCATCCAGCCGGCGAGGTAGGCCATCTCCGCGACGGCGGAGTACGTGTCCCAGCGGTGCCGTTCCGTGCTAAATCGACTGCCGAGCAGGGGAACTGCTTCGTCGCGAAGGTGGCCGGCCAGGGCCGAGCGCCCGGAGGCTCCACCGCGCTGCTGGTCACGCGCGGAGTAGAAGTTCGTGAGGTCGCGGACGTCGTCGATGTCGGCCTGGGCCACCAGCCGGGGGGAAACTGCCGTGCGCCTGGCTGCTGCGGCAGGAGCGGCGGCCCACCACGGAGCGGTGGGCAGGGCGAGGCCGGCGGCGGAGTACGCGGCGGTCGCGAGCAGCTTGCGTCGGTGCATGTCCAGATCGTCGCTTCCCAGCTCAGCCAGCACGGTCAGAGGGTCGACGCTCCAGTCGGAACCGCTGTCGGTCGTGCCTGTCGGCTCTTCTTCCAGCCCGAGGTCTGCCAGGGCGAGGGGGCGGCGGAGCCTGCGGGACAGCGTCTCGCGCAGGATATGCCGCGCTCTTCTGCTGGGCTTCGTGCCCTGGACCCACATGGCGATGTGCGAGCGGGAGATGGCCTCCAGCTCCCGTACGCCGCTCTCCGCGGCGATACGGGCAACCGCAGCGGCTGCTTGGGACTGGGACCAGCCCGCTTCCCGCAGGAGTTCGGCGAGGGCGACGTTTCGCTCACGGGCCATGGACTGCCCCTCGGTTCCGAAATGATCTTTGACGCCTTTGACGGCCTTGGCGGCCTTGGCGGCCTTGGCGGCCATGCAGGCATACCCCTCGTCGGGGATTCACGGTTCGCTCAACGTAGCGGCCGGATCACTCACTTCGCACGTCAACCGTCGGTATTCCACCGCGAACACCAGTCAACTTGGCTGGTCCAAAAAGGAGTTGCGCCATGCGTCTATCGCTGTTCCTACGTCGGGAATCCTGTCACCGCGATGGGCGAGGCAGACGGGGCCACATCACCATGGAGTCGGCCGATGTGCAGCGAGATCAAACGGTGGCCGCGGCGGAGACAGTGGCGCTCGTGCTGGGCGAGGACTCGCCGCTACCGGAGAGCACCAGCGACGTGGAGGAACTCGCGCGGCTCCTTCGCGGGCACATCAGCCAACTTGGGGTCGTGGCGCCGCCGGAAGCATCCGCGCTGCGCGGCGCGCAGCAGCTCGCTTCGGCGGGTGTCCCCGACGGCTACATGCCCAGCAGGGTGCATCTGGTCAAGCTTGCCGAGGCAACCCAGGCACTTATCGCTGTCGTGCAAGCCCACGGCGCTGACCCCGCGAAGCCGACGCGCAGACGGCGCTGGTGGAAACCGCGGATCAACGTGCTGCGCGGCCCCGTCTTCGCTGTTGCCTGCGCCTGCTGGATTCTGGCCGCGTCCTCGCCCCGGGCATGACCGTCACCGGGGCGATTCTGATCGCGCTGATTCTCGGCCCGGTGGCGTGGCTGATTCTCCGCGGTGGTCGAGCAACCGGTCCCGCCGCTCGACAGGACGAGGACTCCGCACCGGGGCGCGATCGCGGTTCCCGTGCCCCGTTCGACATCACGCAGGTCGCGCCAGACCGGCAAAGACCTGACGTCGCAGCACGCTTAGCCGCCCACCCACCGACGAGGATTCCCATGCCTGACAGCACGTTCCCGACACGGCCGGCCGCTACCGGCCGCCGCAGACGGCGGCCTCCACGGATCGACGCATTCACGGTGCACTGTGTCCGTCGTGCCGTGGCACTGCCCCTGCTGCTTGTTGCGGCGCTCCTGGGCGCTGCCTTCACGGTCGGGGCGACGTCCGCGGTAGCTCTCGGCTGGCTTCTGGCCGGCCTTGTAATCGGGCTGATCGGGGTCGCGCTGGTGGCGGCCCGTGGAGCGCAAACGGCCGCATGGGCCGTGCAGACAACCATCGAGGAAGAACGGGCAGCTGAGCTGACAGCGGTCGTGGGGGTCGCGGCGGCCGTCGAGAAGTCGGTCCAGTGGTCAGCAGACGAGCTGTGCCGAGGGGCACGACCGCCGCTGCCGGACATCCAGATGCCGCAGCCGGCCAGTCCGACCGCGGAGATCGGCAAGGCTTTGAGCACGCTCCAAGTACAGGCCGTCGCCTCGCTGATACGCGTGCACGACGAGTCCCAGTCCGTCGTCCTCCTGGAAGTGCTGCGCCGCTTGGCCATGCGGGAGCACGCCCTGGTCGGAAAGGCACTGGAGGCATTGAGTCAGCTGGAAATGCTGACCGACGACCCGGAGCTGCTGTCGAAGATCTTCGAGATCGATCACCTCGTGACGCGGATGCGTCGTCAGGTGGAGAGCACGGCGGTGCTGGGCGGGCAGTCCCTGCGCAACGTGCGTCGGCCGGTTCCCGTCACGACCGCGCTGCGCGGTGCGATCTCCGAGGTGGTGCAGTATCCGCGTGTGGCGGTCGCGGCCGGATCCGTGGGTGCCGAGCTGGGTCTTCCGGGACATGTGGGTCCAGACCTGACGCACCTCCTGGCAGAGCTGATCGAGAACGCCTGCGAGTGCTCCGATCCGAGCACACGGGTGACCGTGCGAGCCCAGCGCGTGGCGAATGGGCTGGCGATCGAGGTCGAGGACCGCGCCATCCCCATGCATCCGCAGACGCGCGCACAGATGAACCGTCTGCTCGAGGCGCCTGACGAAGTCGACGTCAGCGGTCAGGTACGCGCGGGACAGCTCGGCTTGCTGGTCGCCGCGAAGATCGCCCAGTCGCACGGGCTGTCCGTTCTCCTGCAGGAGAACACAACAGGAGGCACCACCGCCCTCGTCGTCATTCCGGGAAGGCTCCTCGTAGCGGTTCCTTCCGGGGGTGACGCGGGCGCCCGCCGCAGGGAAGCACGCCCCTCCGCGCCCCCGCCGCCGCAGCAGGCTGCTGCGGCGGCGGCCGACCCGTCGGCAGGCCAGGTCACACGCCCGATCACCATGGGAGCACCGGAAGCCGGGGAGTCAGGTCACTCTGCTATCGAACCCGCCCTTCCGAGACGTACGCGCCGACCCGGTTCATTCCGTCCTCCGCTTGAGCGAGAGCAAGCCCCTGCGAGCGCGGCGACGCCAGGGCTCGCAGCCGCCTTCCGTAACGGCATCGAGGCCGGCGGGACCGTTGGTTCTCCTCCCGCTTCAGCAGAGCAACCCAGGCCCTGACCATCGCCCGTTCCCCCCTCTGCGCGTTCCCGCTGGCCCGGGTATACCGCTGGCCCTTCCCCCTTCTGGAGCGATTCCTATGAGCATCCCCCCTGAGATGAACAACGTGACCGGCGTCGCGCCCGCATCCGAGGCGACAGCAAGTGGTCAGCGGAAGGACATGGCCTGGCTGCTGCTGCAGTTCGCCGACGAGGTTCCGGGCGTCACGCACGCCGTCCTGCTGTCGCGAGACGGGCTGCGACTGCTGGACAGCGACGTCGCCAAGGACTGGGCGGACGAACTATCGGCCGCGCTCAGCGGAGTGGCCTCCCTCGCGGCGAACATCACCGGTCCCAGCCACAAAAAGAGCCCGGCCAGGCAGGTCGTCATCGAGCGAGAGGACTGCCTGTTCTTCGTCCAGAGCGCCGGTCGCAGTGCGGCCTTCGAGGGACATCCCGGCAACGAGCGCGGCGTGGTGGACACGGTCCTCGCTGTCGTCACCACCGCCCACGCCGATGCCGGAACCGTCGGGTTCGAGATGGGGCGCCTGGTGCAGAAGTTCGCCCCCTACATGCAGATTCCCGTCCGCGTCGGCACGGGCGATGAGGTCCGGTGAGCACGCACGGCGGCGCGGCCGAGGATGCAGCGTTCGTGCGGACCTACACGCTGACGCGAGGGCGCACCCAGCCACGGCACCTGCTGGCCCTGGACACCGTGCTGGACACAGGGCCCGGTCGGCCCGGCCCAGGCCAGGCCGAGGAATGCGCAGAGATCCTCGCCCTGTGCCGCGAGCACCGGCGTTCGGTGACCGAGCTGGCGGGGCAACTCGGCCGCCCCGTCACCGCCGTCAAGATCCTCGTCTCGGACCTCCTGGACGCTGACGCCCTGGTCGTTCCCGTCAGTGCTGCCTACGCCGCATCCGGCACAGGCGCGGAAGCACGTCCCTCCCCACAACTGCTGGCGGCCCTCTCAGCGGGCCTGAAAAGAAAGTGGCCCAATGCCATCGCCTACCCGCAGGCCGGCTGACCCGGCCATGGTGCTCCGGACTCCATCGCGCCCGCATGCCGATCCACCGACCGTGCTGAAGGTCGTGATCGCCGGGGGCTTCGGCGCGGGCAAGACCACCGCCGTGGGCGCCGTCAGCGAGATCACGCCGCTGAGCACCGAGGAGTACCTGACCGAGGCGAGCACGGACGTGGACAGCCTGGAGGGCGTCGAGGCCAAGCAAACCACCACGGTTGCCTTCGACTTCGGCCGCCTCAGCCTGCCCGACCCGCCCGTACCCCTGGAACTGTTCCTGTTCGGCACGCCCGGCCAGGACCGGTTCATCAACCTCTGGTACGACCTCTCCCGCGGAGCCGTCGGTGCGGTCGTCCTGGTCGACACCCGCCGCCTGGAAAGCAGCTTTACCCCCGTCAGCTTCTTCGAAGACATCGGCCTGCCCTTCGTCGTCGCCCTGAACCAGTTCGACGGAGCCCACCGCTACCACCCCGAGCAGGTCCGCAGCGCCCTCGAACTACCCAGCTCCGTACCGGTGGTCACCTGCGACGCCCGCAATCCGAACCACGTCGCCGGCGTCCTGCTGACCCTCGTCGCCCACGCCGAGAACGCACCGGCAGACCCCGTCCGCCTCACACCCACTACCACCCTCCAGGACGCCTGATGTCATATCAGCCCAACGACCCACACCTCGTACCGCAAACCGCCCCGCCCGCGCTGTCACTGCCGCGACGCGGCATGCGGGAGAACGCCCATGGGCCATCCGTTTCGCCCGGCGACGCCGTCACTGGCCCGCCAGCCCAGCAGGCGGTCGAACTGGCGCGGCGATATGAGCTGCTGGAGCGCCTGGGCGTGCCCACCGCGGCCAGTCAGGACTTCGACGAGCTGGCCCACGACATGGCCACGCAGACCGGATTCCTGTACGGGTTCGTCAACCTCTTCCTGGAGAAGCAGACCTTCGTCGGCCTGCACCAGCCGCCCGAGGACAGCGGGTACGTCATCATCGGCCGCACCATGAGCCGCGACCACGGCTGGTGCCCGAACGTCATGGCCCGCAAGAAAGCCCTCCCGCTGCACGACGTACACGCCAGCCCGCGCTTCAGCGGCAACCACGTGGTCGACGCCGTAGGGATCCGCTCCTACTTCGGCGCACCGCTCATCCACGACAGCGGCATCGTGCTGGGCACGGTGGGCGTCATCGACCCCGAGAGGCGGCACCTGAGCCAGGCCCGCCGGATCAGAGACATCACCATCAGCACCGGCACCCAGGCGATGGACCTGATCACCCGCGTGCCCGCCAGCTAGGCCGTTTCACCACCACCCGGGAGCCGCAGACGATACCCAGCCACTCCACCGTGTGACCTTCACCCAGGGAGAGGGAGACGACCATGCCCGCCACACCCACCACGCCGCCGCCAGCTCTGAGCCCCTACCTCACCGCCCGCCACGAACTGCTGTGGGACGAGGCGGACGCCTTCGCGGCCGAGCACATCGCGCCGCGCGCCGTACGGATGGAGGCCGCTCCGGGCAGGGTGGAGCGCAAGGTCGCCGACCTGATGGCCGCACGGGGCTGGTTCGCCGTCACCGTCCCGGCCGCATTCGGCGGTCTCGACGCTGGTCATGTGGCCAAGACGGTCCTGATTCACCGCATCGCCTGCGTCTCGGCGGCTGCCGCGGCCATCCTTCAGGCCACCCTCATCCCCGTCGGCTCCTTGTTGCACTTCGCCACTCACGAGCAGAAGGACCGCTGGCTGCCGCGGGTGGCGGACGGTTCGCTGCTCTTGTCGATCGCCGTGACCGAACCGACCGCCGGCGGGCGCATCGGCGGCAGCGAGACCACTGCCGAGCGCGCCGGGAACCAGTGGGTGATCACCGGCAGCAAGGTCCACATCGGAAACAGCCATCTCGCGGGAGCCCACCTCGTGGTCGCCCGAACCGCTGAGGCCGGCGTGCGTACCTCCCAGGCGCTGACCGCGTTCATGGTGGAATCCGACCGCCGCGGGCTCTCCGTCGGCGACCACCGCCCTGGCCTCGGCCTACACGGTTTCTCCGTCGGCCGCCTCGCCCTCGACCAGGTCCGCGTCCCCGCGGACAACGTGGTCGGAGAGATCGGCCAAGGGCTGAGCGTGGCCCAGAGCAGCAGCATCCTGTACGGCCGGCCCAACATCGCTGCGGTCAGCCTCGGGATCCACGAGGCGGTCGTCGCCACCACGACTGCTCGCCTCAAGGCACGCCCCCGCTACCGGGGCGCGTTGTCCGACCTGCCGGTCCTGCGGCACCGCGTCGGTGACATGGAGGCCCGGCTGCGCGCCGGACGCATCCTGGCCTACCAGTCCGTGCACCTCCTCGACCAGGGCCTGTCATGCGACGCCGATCTGATCAACGCAAAGTACCTGGGCCACCAGTGGGCCAGGACGTCAGCCCAGGACGCCATGGAACTGCACGGCGCCCACGCCCTCGACGGCGCCTACGTCCTCCAGCGCCTGTGGCGCGACATCCAGTACACCTACCCACCGGCCGGAACCGGCGAAGTCCAGCGCATACACCTCGCCGACGCCGCACTCAACGAGGACCACATCCAGTGGTCCGAACGCCTCGCCGCCGAAACTGCCTGGGCGCAACCCGACCCCACCGCCGCATGAGCCCCCGTGCGCGGCACTCCGTGAATCCAGACCGCCGCGCACGGGTCCGTGTCACCGACCCCGCAGGGGGCGGCGACACCTCTTCCGGTGACCGTCAATCCAGCGAGAAAGAGACACCCGTGACCCTGCCCATGACGTCCAGCGCACCGATCACCCCGCTGAAACCGACCCTGCAGCGCATCGCCCAGCACCTCGTGGAAGGGCTCACCACCCGAGACATCGCCACGAGGACAGGACTGTCGGCAAACTCCATCCGCCAGTACGTCTATGAGATCCGGAGAAGCGTCCACTGCCCACCCCGCTGCAAGCCGCCGGTGCTCGTGCACTTCCTGTGCACCGCCAAAGAGGTCGAGCTTCCCACGACGGGTATGCCGGTACCCGATCTCAGCCCGGAGCAGGAGAGCCTGCTGCAGGCAGTCGCCGAGCACAGCAAGCCCCGCGACATCGCACTGGCCGCCAACATCGCCCCGGCCGATGTCCGTTCCGCCCTCAACGAACTCCTGGACAAGACCCGGACGGCCGACGCCACCCAGCTCGTCGTCCTTGCCCACACATGGGGCCTGCTCGGCGCCAGCCCGACCAGCACAGTGCAAAGCGGAGCGAGCCAATGAGCGCACCATCCCCTTCCGCAGCCGCCTGGCAAACCCCCGCTCCCCTGCTCCAGCGCACTGCGGCGATACCGGCCGCGTACGAGGTGCGCTCTCTGCACACGGACGCCGAACGAGCCGAAGCCGTCGCACTCGTCCAGGACCGGCAGCGCTGGCTCACCCTGCGCGGTCTGCCTGCACCCGCCCAAGACGCTGTCCCGGCTCTCTTTCGTGCCCCAGCGACGGAGCCGGCCGGGCTGTTCGAGGACGGGCTTCTGCTCGCCTGCATGCTCCTGGACCGTGAGCCCGCCCTGGGCTGGGGCGATGGCCCGTGTCTCTTCCTCGGGCACGTCCACACCCTGCCCGATCGCTCCGACGACACGCTCCGGCTGGTCAGCCTTTGGGCCTCGGACTTCGCCGCCCGCCTCGGCCTGCCGCACGTCCGGGCCGAGGCCCTCGCCCGCCCTCGACGACGCCGAGCGCAAGTCGATCGTGGCCCGCGGCGCCGCCCAGCTCGCCGCCCGCCGAACACCGGAAGGCCAGCCGGCCACCCCCGAGCAGGTGATGGCGGTGGAGTTCGAAGAGTTCGCCCTGCTCCTCGCCGCCGACCAGGCCCGCACCGCTCTGCGGGAAGCCGACCGCGCCCGCGGGTAACCCCGACCGCCCCGACGGCGTTGAACAAGGCGTGACCACGACCATGCGGATCACACCCCTCATCGGCATGCAGCGAAGCGGCAGTGAAACGGGTGCGTGCCCCGAGCTGGAGCCGATCTTCACCGCCCTCGCCGAGCAGTGGGAGAACGACGGCCGGCTCGTCCCCGGCCGGGCGGATGAGGAGTGGACGATCCTCGCCCGCCGCTACCCCTGGCCTACTCGCTGACCGCGCGGTGCGGGCGCGGCCCCCACCGCCCCCGCATCGCACCCCCGGGGAGCCTGCTGGCGCCCACCGGCACCGCACTCCCGGGCTACCGGACCAGTGACACCTTGGTTGGGCCCCGCCGGTCCGGCGGCCCCACCAGTCCCTCACCCGGCCGGTTCGTAGGGAACACCGCCTCACAACACGAAAGCCCTGACCGCTCTGGGTGATCAGGGCTTTCGTATGCCTCACCGGGAAGCTGACGCGGCCCCTCGCCGGGCGGGAAACGGAGCCGCGGGCCCCAAACCAGCCCGACGTGGGGCGTCCAGACCGGTGCGCGCGTCGCCCCACCAACGCAGATGACGGACGGGTGGTCGACTACACAGCCGTCGTGTACGTCAACATCCCCTCGCAGGCCAGTCCGAAGGTCCTCTCGATCGCGCTCGCCCAGAACCTCGGCCAGAACTACCGGTCCGGCGCCACCAAGAGCGACATCACCCGCGTCATCCTGGACAACATGCGCCGCACCGGTGTCGAACTCGTGATCATCGACGACGCGCACTTCATGGACCTCTCCCTCAAAGAAGCCAAGGTCGTCAACGACCTCATCGCGAACCACACCGCCGCCACCTCCATCAACACCGGCGTCGACCTCAAGCACTCCGGGTTCTTCCTCGAAGGCACTGGAGCCGCCCGCGTCACCCAGACCGCCGACCGCAACACCCTGCTCCACATGACCCCCTACAACATCAGGGACCAGGGACGACAAAGGCGACTGGTCTCCGTCATCACCGCGATGGAAGACGCCCTCGTCCTGTACAAACCGCCCCGGCACCCTCGTCGGCCTGTGGGAGTACCTGTATCGCCGAACCGGAGGCAACATCAGCTCCCTCACGGAACTCATCCGCGAAGCGGCGGCCGACGCGGTCCTCACCGGAGCCGAGCGCACCGCGACGGGATCATCCAACGCGTGGCCCAGCGCCACGAGTCGAGTTCGGATCTGCTCCTGCGTGCGCAGCCTCCCGGCGCCGGTCGCCGAGTCAGCCAGCTCGTCCAGATCCTGAACCGTGATGTCGGCCGGGGCCAGGAGCGTTCGCGGGCAAGCAGGTAGAGGCTGATCACCAAGGCCCCCGCGGCCTCGACGTAGTCGGAGCCGACGTCCAGGGTGGACCAGGGCGGAGTGAACTTCTCGTCCCCGAACACGGGGGGGGGGCCGGGACGCGGTGCGCGTCTGCCGCCACGCCTCGGCCCACAGGGGGTTGCCCTCCCGCTCCGCTTGCGTGACCAGCTCGTCCCGGCGGGCGCCGACTGTCAGGACTGCGGACCCACACCAACCGGGGTGTACGCGAGCGTCTCGCCCAGACCCTCAACAGCCTGCCTCGTCACGGGCTCACGCTCGGGCACGACGTGAAGGCCAACGCCGACTTCCTGACCGAACTCGCCTGACCACCGAAGGCCGAGACCCTCTGCCGGCACCCCGCACCTCGATCCGAGGTGCGGGGTGCCGGCAGCTGGCGGCCTGTCACACCGCTCGCAGCACGGGGGGACTTCGCGACATCTCCTCCGACGGGGCCCGCGGCGAATCAGCGCGCCAGATGGAACACAGCGGCAGCCACAATGGTGCCGAGGATCGTGCCTGCGATCACTTGATTGCGCGTGTGGTCGCGCAGCTCAACTCGGGACCAGCCGACAATAGCGACCAGCAGGAAGCCGAGGGCCATCCACATTCCGTAGGTCTGCACGAGCATCGCGCAGGCGCCGGCGGAGACGGCCTGGTGGACGGAGATCTTCCAAGCGAAGGTGATCGCAGCAAGGATCGCGAGGGTCACGAGCATCGACACGATCAGAGCGATCATCGTGCGCGGTGCTCCGCCGACGATCATCAGGACGATGCCCGTGGCTACGGAGAGCAGGATCACGGCCATCACTACAAGGCGCGCCGGCTTGGCTCCGACGTGTCGGTCGCCCCAGCGCCCCTTGCGAATGCCGTACTTGATGAACGTAATGGGGATCACGGCAGCAAAGAATGCGCCGACCACTCCCCATGCCACGCCAGTCCACTGCGCCGCATGCCAGCCAACGAGCAGCGTGACGGCGATAATCCAGTTCTTCGGCTCAAGCCAGTCCGTGACACGACGGGCAATGCGCGATTCTGCGGGGCGGACCTCAGCTGTCATGGGAGGAAAACCTTTCCGAACTGCCCACAGCGTGAAGCGTGGGCGACTGTTCCTGGCGGGTGAATTCTGCGACGACAGGGGACGACAGGTAGGCCCGGGCCACGGTGCGCAACCAGGTCAATTCACTTGCCCTGTCCCGGCCAGTGGCACCGAGAGGCGGGTAGTCAACTCCCGCCAATCGCTCGCCGGTTGAAGAACGCCGTGTAGCCACATGCAGCCAGGCTGCTTCTGCTACCGCGTCAACTTCCTGTGCAGCGACCGCTTTTTGTCGTGCAAATCCCTGAGCCCGCGAGCGCACGTCCTCCGTAACGTACTCGCGAAGGGCGAGGCAGGCGTCCTCGATCTCAATGACGCAGCGCTCCAACCGGAAAGGCACGCGTCCCTTGCCAATGCCCGCCGACAACACCACGTACGGGGCGGCCTCCGTGAGTTGCCGCCACAGAGGGCGAAGTCTGCGAAGGGTGTTCCAGGCCCGGACGTACTCCACGGCGACGGAGAGAGGGGGCAGACAGACACCGAGGGCAATAGACAGGATCGCCGCCTGCTTGAGCGTCGTGGAAAGAAGGTTCTCAAGAGCCGGGTACTGAGTGCCGGTGGAGAGCTGAACCGCCACAAAGACGGTGCGCTGCAAGGCATACACACTGCCGAGGAAAGTCCCCAGGCCCAGGAGCCCGAGTCCGGCCTTCCCCAGGAAGGTTCGGCTGTGGCGTACGCCGCCGAGAAACAGCCACGTCGCCACGACCATGGCGATACCGATGTACAGCGTGAACACCGCCATGTAGAGGACGGGGAAGAGTGCGCCACGGCCCTCGCCGAGCCTGATCGGGCCCCCCGGCAGCCAGTTGGCCAGCGCGTAGAAGACGATCATGAGGGGCAGCGTTACACCAGCCGCAACGAGTCGGGTGCGGTGCGCCAGACCCTGCGGCCGGACGACAGCGACGACGAAGTCGAGCAGGTAGGCCGCAGAGGTGACACCCAACAGGTGTTTGAGTAGCGGGGGCAGCCTGACGTCTGCGCCGACGGCTGCATTGATCACGTCTCTGACCTGGGGAACTTCGAACGTCATCGCGGCAGCCAGCGCCACGAGAGTGAGCGCTAGGCTTCGCTGCTTGTGGGAGTGCCGGATGGACGGCAGTCGCCACAAGGCCACGAGCCAGAGAGCCCCGGCAACGACGGTGGATGTGGTCATGAGCGGCGGTTCCTCCGGGGGTGCACCAAGGCGTCGTCCAGCCGTGACATGGCGCCAGGCCGACCTCGGTCACGGCCCGAGTGGGCAAGTTCTTCAAACAGCTCCCCCAGGCAGGAGGCAGCCATTTCCGCGTCGTACTCGGTCTCGCTGTCGTAGCGTGTCCGCGCGAACGCGGCAAACACAGCTGCTGGCTCTACACCTTCAGGGAGAACGCCTAGCAGAGAATCGACGACACTGGCGTTGCTGCCGGCATGGCCAAGCAGTAGGTGAGCCAGTTCGTGCCGCACGATCTGCGCGCGGTGCCGTTCGCTGGTCGCCGCGACATGGAATACGTGATCTCCGGAGTCGAAGGAGAGCACCATCCCGCAGGGAGCGTTAGCCCCACCGGTCTGCGGCAATTCATGGAGATACAAAGGGCGGCCACGTTTGTCGGCTAGCTGTCGGCATATCTCATCCACCGCATAGGGGTCGGAAATTTCTATCCCCTGTAGCCGCTCCGCGCAGTGTCGCCTTAGCTGCGCCTCTCGGCGTGCATATCGCCGGTGAAACATGGGCCGAGATCCTTGCTGTGTAGCCCCCGAGCTAGCGCGCTTGCACGGCGCGCGTTAAACGGAACAAAGTTTCCACTAGGTTCCAGCGGAGCTTTACACATGCACAGCAGTTCGCTCAACGCGATCTTTGGGACCCCGAAGGCATACAGGCCAAATCACCCGTGGGGTGAGAGAGGTCACGTCACTCTCCGGACCTGTCGAGCCCTTCCCAGCGACGCGCTTGGTTGATGACCTCGGTGATCATCTTCAGGCTGTCCGCGGAAAGGCCGTTGGCACGGAGCGCGAGCCCCCGCACCTCGCTGTCCCCAACGGCCGCGATCAACTCCATAGAGGCACGGACCTTGTCAGCTTCTTCCCCGTCGTAGTCCGGGAAGAAGTACTGCGGCGTGACATGGAAGTGGCGCGCGAGAGCCTCAACCGTTCGCACGGTGGGGTTGGGCTTGGCGCCGGAACGTAGCTGCGAGATCGCGCTTTCGGACACCGTGACCCCGTCAGCTTCTCCGCTTTCGCGGATCGCTCGGGCGACCTCGGCGTTCGTGTAGCGCTTGCCGGTCGCCGGGTTCTTCACGGTGTCGAACAGATGATTGAGCTTGTCAGTCAGAGACACCTGCCGAGCATCAACCGCGTCGGCGGGCGCCTCCGCCGATCCACCGGGCTCCACCATCGCCACCCCATCTCGCTTACACATCCAAGGCAGGACAGTACTTCAGTGTAGGGCGAGCAGCCAAACCTTGAGACGGGCCACTTTGGTATTGACAGGCCGGGATCACTTTGGCGTAAGTTCCAGCCACGGCATCACCAAAGTGTTGTGACGCCGGGTGGGGTGCGGCGACGTTGCCTCAGCCGGCGTTCACCATGCACGCACACGCTAGGACCCGCCCATGATCACTCCGCCCTCGTCGCCCCAGCTCACGCGACTTCTACAGGGTTTAAGAACCAACTCTGGATCTTGACCCGAGTCCGTGCGTATGTTCGTCGTCCCCCGGGCAGCCCGCCCGCGACGACGGATGTAAGGAGCCGCGAGCACAGACGGACCGAGTAGGTCCCCGTAAAACAGCGACGGCGCCCGAGAGCGGTAACTCCCGGACGCCGAACGCTAAGTGGCATACCCGCCCCGGCAAGGGCGGAGGTTGCCCACCATCACCACGCTGATCCCTTCCGAGGGGCGCTTCAGCGTGGCAACACTGCAAAGGGGAGTATCGCATGTCTCCTGCCCTGCGCAAGAGGCCCTTCCGCCTGGCCTGCGCGGCAGCCACCTCCGTCTGGGCGCTTCAGTGTCCCGAGCCGGACCACACCATCCTGGCCCCGGCGAACCGTCGGCCCAGCCCGCTCACCGGGAGCGGCCGATGAGCGGCGAAGCCCGCGAGTGGGTGTGGGAGCACAGCTCCAGCCGGGGCACCGCGCGCCTGGTCATGTTGTCGATCGCCGACCGTGTGGCCGATGAGCAGTGCATCTCCTGGGCCTCGCTGTCGAGCCTGGCCAAGCGCACGCGCGCTTCCGTCTCCACGGTGCGCGAAGCCATCGACCGCTTGGTCCACGCCGGTGAGCTGGAGCAGCTCGACGACCTCACCGGCCCCCAGCGCAGCACGGTCTACCGCCTCCCCCTCGCCGCCAAGGCTGCGGCAGCGACCGCTGAGGACGACGGGGGCGCCGAGCAGGTGTCGGAGGAGCTGCCCGAGGCCGCCCCGACGCTTCGGATCTCGGCCCTGCGCCGGTGCGGAATCCGCCCGCGTGAGGTGCCGGAATCCCCCGCGAGGGTCCCGAAACCGGCAGTACCGGAAACCGGCAGGTCCCGGCGGAAACCGGCACCCCGGCATACCGGAATCCGGCACAGCGATGTACCGGAAACCGGCACACAGAACCGTAGTGAACGGGATTTGAACCGGAGGTACAGCAGTGGTGGTGCTGCCGTCCTCTCGGCTGCCGAGTGGCAGGTCGACTCCGCCACCCACACCTGGGCCCGCCAGCAGGGACACCTCGATCGGCTCGGCGAGCAGGGCCTGCAGGCATCCGACGCGAAGTGGCGTGCCCACCGCGCCGACTTCAAGCCAAGGTCGGCGGATGGCTGGGCTGCCGACTGGCGCTCCTGGGTCGCCCGGGAGCACGCCCCTGGCCGCCCGAACCTCTACGCCATGCCCGGCAAGGGCCCGGCTGCACCGGGCGGCATGACGCGGGCTGAGGCCCACACCGCCGCCCTTCTCGCCGCCCTCGACGAGCCGACCGGAACGGAGGGCTGACCGTGGACCGCCGCGAAATCGCCGCTCTGCTGGCCTACATCGGCCGGCTCGACCCTCGCACCATCCGCACCGACCAGGGCGAGGCCCGTGACCAGCTCGCCCAGTGGCACGAGTTGCTCGGCGACGTGCCGATGGCTACCCCGCACGGCTGGGATGCCTGCGTCGCCGCCCGCCAGCACATCCGTACCTCGCCGTACCAGATCCTGCCGGCGGATGTCGGCCGGCCTTGGGAGAACTATCGGCGCGACCGTGTGGCCCGGCACTCCGATCCCACGCCGTCCGTGGACCCGGACGACCAGGCCGCCTGGACCGCCGAGCTGGTCGGCGCCCGTCGCGCCGTGGCCGCCGGCACCGCGCAGCCCTCGCAGGCCAAGGCGATCACCAGCGGTCGTGACGGGATCGACCCGGAGTTGCAGGCGCGGCTGCGGGAGATCGGCTCCTGCATACCGCCCGCCGCCCGTGCCGCCCTTGTGCCCTACCGGCCCGCCCGAGCAGCCCGCGAGGCCGCCGTCGCGCAGGGGCTGCCCGACGCCCTGAGTGTTAGGTGCGAGTGGTGCCTGGCCCAGCCCGGTGAGCCGTGTCGTCGCCGCCGGATCGGCCCCGACGGCGGGGCACGCGGAACCGCCCCGCGCGCCACCCCGCACCCCGGCCGCCTCGACGTCGCCGCCGCCCAGCAGGCCGAGCAGACCGGGCAGGTCCAGCAGCCCGCCATGGCCTGAGCAGCGCAGCCGGCCCGTGCATCCCGTCCGGTGCACCGCCACACAACACCACCGTCCCGCCCCTGCTGCGACGCCCGCCCTCGCGCCGCAGCCGGCACCCGACGCCGCATCCGCCCAGCACCGCCCCAGCCGGCCGACGCGGCAGCACATCGGAGACCCCCTTGCGCCACATCACCACTCACGACGCGCCGGCCACCGGCCTGCGCGGCATCGCAGACACCAGCTGGCACAGCCATGGAGCGTGCCACGGCATGGACGTCGAGGACGCCGACGCCGTCTTCTTCCCTCTCCCTCGGGACCACGAAGCCATCGCCGAGGCGAAGGAACTGTGCGGCTGGTGCCCAGTACGCCGCGACTGCCTCGACTTCGCCCTGCAGAACGTCCTCAAGGAGGGCATCTGGGGCGGCCTCACCGAAGCCGAGCGGCGGCCCTGGCACGACGGGCTGCCCCAGCGCCTCGACTACCGGCGTGTGACGGCCTTCTTCCAAGGGCGCGAGGTGCACCTGACCGAGGCCGAGCGGCAGGTCGTCATCGGCCACGCCTATGTCCGCGGCTGGCGGCCCGACCGGCTCGCCGCCGCCCTGCAGATCAGCCACAAGCACGCCCGTGACCTGCTCCGGCAAGCGGCCGACAAGGTGTTCAACCGCGACCGCACCTACGGCGTGCCGAGGCTCAAGAAGAAGCGGAAGAAGACCACCCCGACAGCAGGCCGCCCCACACCCGCCGCACCCGCCGCACCCGCCACACAGCAGTCGGCAGCCCGCCCGGCAGCATCAACTCCGGCGCACGTCCCTCTCGGAAAGGCCGCATGACCCACCCCGTCCTGGCCCTCAGCGCCGCTCCGGACCTCCTCCTCCTCGCCGCCGGCGTGCCCGCCGCCCTCGTATTGGTGCTGACCGCCTGGACGGTCCGTCGCCGGGGAACCCGCACGCAGAAGCGTCTCGGCGGTCCGGCGGTCAAGGTCGCCGCCCTTGCCGCCCTCGGCTGCACCGCCTACAGCGCAGACACGAGCTGGCGCTTCGCCGCCGACTATCTCGACATGGCCGGGACCGCCGAACGGGTCGGGATGTTCGCCGCGGCCGAGCTCGCCCTGTTCGCGACCGCGCTGATGGCACGGCAGAATCTGACTGCTCAGGGTGCTCCTGGTCTGCCGGGCACGCTGGTCTGGATGATCACCGGCGTGCAGGTGATCCCCGCCTACGCCGAGAGCGGCCCCGTCGGCGGCACGGTCCGGGCCTTCGTCGGGCCGGTCATGGCAGCCATGCTGTGGCACCTCGCTATGGGAATCGAACTGCGCCTGCGCAGCCCGGGCGCCGCCTCCCGCGGACTGATCGCCGTCCTGGGCCGGGAGGCACGCGAGCGGCTGCTGTCCCGCCTGGGCATCGCCGCGCGAGACCGCGACGCCGCGCAGATCACCCGGGACCGGGCCACTACCCGCGCGGTCGCTCTGGCCGCCCGTCTCGCCGAGCACACACCCGAGCAGCATCGGAGCCGGCGCGGCCGTCGGCTCACGCGGCGCCTGTCGAAGGCGGTCGGCAGGGCCTCGGTCGGCACCGACCCGCTCCAGCGCGCGCAGCTGCTCGACCAGCTCGCCGCCCGTCGGCATGCACTCGCGCTCGCCACGGTCCCGCTGCCCTCTCCCTGGTCCCCGGTGCACAGCACCGCAATGGCAGCCACGGTCCCCTCGCCAGTCCCCGTAGCCGGTCCCGACGAGTCGGAAGGGGACCGGGGACCGAGCGCCCCGAGGGGACCGGTCCCCGAAACCGCGGACTCGAAGGCGTCGTCCAGAGCGGGGACCGAAGGCGACGACGCAGGGACCAGCCTGGGGACCGAGGATCCAGAAGCGGACGCGGTCCCGGGGACCGGTCGCGACGGTCCGGAAGCCTCGGCGGGGAACAGCGGAAGCGTGGGGACCAACCTTCCTACGCGAGAAGTACCCGCTCAGGGCTCTGATTCGCATCGGGGACCGACCGCCGCCGAGTCGGGGACCGAGCCCACCGGGGACCGGGGACCGACCGACACCGACACGGGGACCGAGCCCACCGGGGACCGGGGACACAAGGTCCCCCTCCGGCGAAAGACGACCACGAAGCCCCGGACGAAGAACAACGGGAAGCGCAGCCGGTCCCGCACCCCACAGACACAGCGCCCGCCACGCGAGCCGGAGCAGTCGGTGGACCAGCTCGTCCAGCAGGTCCGCCCCCACGTCCCTGCCCTGCTCGCACGGGACGGCAACGAGTCCGTCACCCGAGTCCAGCTGCGGGAGATCCTCCGCCGCGAGGGCCTGAAGGGCGGCCGGAACGACGGACTAAGCCTCGTCCTCCAGGAACTGCGGAGCGACGACACCACGAAGACAAGGAGCACCGCCCGATGAAGACCTGCCACCAGTTCGACACCGTGCGGGCGGAGTACGAGCGGGAGATCGGCTTCATGATCGCCCATTCCGTACGGCACGAGGGCAGGCCGGCCGCGAAGTCCAGCTCGAAGCAAGCCGCATCGACGAAGGCGCGGATGGCGCGGGCGCTCAATAGCCACGTCGGGCGCTGCCCCGAGTGCGGCTGAACCAGCAAAGCAGCAGCTCAACGCCCTACCGCAATCAGTGGCTCGGCTTGGCGCCGGGCCACCGCCCCACTCCAGGAGGCCACCGTGATCCCGCGTCTCACTCGCTCGTCCGAGCCCTCGTCCTCCGAGGCCGGGGCCTGGGCGGAGGTGCTGGTCCGCCGATGCCTCGTGCACGCTGCAGTCCTTGCCCCGACCGGCCAGTGGCTTGTCCAGCACACGCCCGACGGGCCCGTCCGCGTCCTCACGGGGCCGGCCGATGTCGTCGACCTGGCCGCCACCATCCAGCAACGCATCCGCTCCACGAGGACCGAATCCCGATGACGAACCCGAGCACGAACGGCACCACCCCGGCACCTGATCCCGGCTTCAACTCGGTCTCGGGGCGAGCAAGTTGGGGCGGAAGCGTAGCTTCCGCCAAACCCGCCCCCGAGGGGGCGGGAGAGGACCTGCACCGGGGGGCGCAGGTCCTTCGGGATTCGACCGGGGGCGGATCGAAGCCGGGGCAGGAGGAGAAGCAGACCGCGTCTCGCGCCCGCCAGCGCCCGCGCCAGTCGCCCCAGAAGAAGCGCCTGCATCAGCCCAACACACGCTTCAACGACGAAGAGTTCGCCCTGATCAAGTCCGCCGCCGCCCGGTGCAATCTGTCCGTCGCCGGATTCCTCGCCCGCTCCGCGCTCGCCGCCGCCCGCGACCTCGACCGCACCAGTGCCGAAATCGCCGACGAACGTGAAGTGATCACCGCCCTGTTCGACAGCCGTCGTCGCCTCGGCTGGGCCGGCAGCAACCTCAACCAGGCAGTCAAGGCAATCAACTCCGGTGCCGACGCTCCCCAGCTCGAAGCAGCCGTCGCCGCCGTACGGCGTGCCGCCGACACCACGCACGAAGCCGCCGCACGGCTGATCGGAGCCAACGGCTCATGATCCCCAGCGTCAACCCGGCCGGATCGGACACCAGAGGGCTCCTCTACTACCTCTACGACACCGGCAAGCACGAGGACCACATCAACCCCCGCCTCGTCGCCTCCTTCGACGGCATGTCCCCCGACCCCGGCCGCGACCCGAACGGCCTCACGGACCTCCAGCGGCTCTTGGACCAGCCGGTGATGGCCTTGCCCAAGCACGCCCGCCCGGCCAAGCACGTATGGCACACCTCGGTACGCGCCGACCCCGGCGACCGGATCCTGTCCGACGAGGAGTGGGACAGCATCGCCCGCCGCATCGTCGCCGCCACCGGCATCGACCCCGGCGACGGACAGTCCGGCTGCCGCTGGGCGGCCGTGCGCCACGCCGACGACCACATCCACATCGTCGCCACCCTTGTCACCGAGGACGGCCACCGCCCCGACGACTTCCGCTCCGGCACCCGCGCCCAGGCCGAAGCCCGGCTCATCGAGAAGGAACTCGGCCTCCACCAGGTCGCGCCCGGCGACGGCACCGCAGCCCAGCGGCCCACCAGCGCGGAGCGCCACAAGGCCGAACGCCAGGGCCGCGAGCGCACCGCCCGCGAAGAACTGCGCGAAACCGTACGGCGCGCGGTGACCGGGGCGAGAAGCGATGAGGAGTTCTTCGACCGGCTCGCGACCGCCGGCCTGCTGCTCCGAAAGCGCGAAGCGCCCTCGGGTGACCTGCTCGGATACAAGGTCGCCCTGCCCGGCGACCTGAACAAGGACGGCCAGCCGGTGTTCTACCCCGGCGCGCGCCTGGCCCCCGACCTGTCGCTGCCCCGCATCCGCGAGCGCTGGTCCGGCGACGCCCAGGACAGCCCGACAACAACCCGGCGGGAGGAGGCGATCCGTACGGGGCCGGGCAGTCCCGCCGCCGCGCGCCGCAGGACGGCCTCGGCCGGATGGCAGGCCGTACTCGTCGTCGAGCACGGCGGAGACGCGATCGTCGCCGCCCACATCGCCGCAACCGGCGAGGTCTTGGATGCCCTCGCCAAGACGTCCGCTGCCCACACCCGCCGCGAACTCCGCGACGCCGCAACGGCCTTCGAACGCGCCTCCCGCTCCCACGTCCGCGCCGTACGCGGACACGACCGGGCACTGCGGCAGGCCGCCCGCGACCTCATCCAGGGCGGCCCGGCACTCGGCCGCGGTGAAGACGGCGCCACCACGGCGATGGCGATCGACATGCTGTTCTTCCTGATCACCGCCGCCGCACACTGGCACGCCAGGAAGGGCCACGCTCAGCAGGCCGAAGCCGCCACCCGGGCCGCCACACATCTGCGCACCGCCTACCAGGCCGCCGCCGCACAACCCCTCGGCGTGCTCTACCAGCGAGGGCGGAGGCTGAGCCGGCCGGTGCTCCAGCGGCAGACGATCCTGCTGCGCGAGGCGCTGCCGGGGCTCGCTGAAAAGATCCTCGCCGAGCCCGGCTGGCATGCCCTGGCCTCGACCATCACCGACGCCGAAGCCGCCGGCCACGACCCAGCGGCGCTCCTGTCCCACACGGTGGAGCGCCGCGAACTCGACACCGCCGACTCGGTCAGCGACGTCCTGGTGTGGCGACTGCGGCGCCTGGCCGATCTGCCAGCCGACGCTAGTGGGATGCCGGAGAACGGCACGGCAAAGGGCCCGACTGCCGCACGCCCGCCGGCTCGCACCGCCGCTTCTGGCCGCCGTTTCGGTGAAGAGTCGCCGGGCAATGCACGATGAGCCCCGCCGCCGGTGTTTCTGCGCTTGTACGTCAGAGGAACTCGTGGACGCCGCGCAATCTGGTACGCAGCTTGCCCTGGGTTGCACGGCTGTCCAGCCGGACGTCAAGGGCGCCGGGAAGCGCAGTGGCTGCCCGAAGGCCCTCCGGCAGACGGGACGCCTCGAGCCCGTCGCGCTGGGCGATGAGAACACCCAGCCGGTGACGGCTCACGGCGTCGGGACCTGCAAGGTGGTGGATGCCGCGCGCGTCGGTAGACGCCAGCTCCAGCAGGGCGGCGGCTAGGTCACCGACATGCACCGGGCAGCGGATGTCGTCGGTGAACAGGGATCCGCTTCGGCTCCCGGTCGCGAGGGCGTGGACGAGGCGGACATGCTCGGACTGGATGCCGCCGATGATCAGTGAGGTACGGGCGACGGCGGCGTCCGGGGCCAGAAGCCGGATGCCGGTCTCCGCCGCGGCCTTCGCTGCGCCGTACGGGGTGACGGGATCGGGGAGGCAGGATTCGTCGTAGTGGACGCGGGTGCCGGAGAACACGGCGTCACTGCTGACGTGAACAAGACGGCAGTTGTGCTTAGCCGTGGCCATCGCCAGGCGGACGGAACCTTCGGCCGTGACGGCCCAGTTGGCGCTGCCGCTGCTCGCGTTGATGACCAGGCAGGGGGCGAGCGAGGCGACGACCTCCTCGACACGGTCGCCGTCCCGCAGGTCCAGGCCGTACCAAGTGGCCTCCGGGTTGTTGCCCGGCCTGGTCGCGAAGGTCGCGGCGGTGAGATGCCCGGCGGCAGATGCCTGGCGGACCAACTCGGTGCCCAGGAACCCGCTGCCGCCGACGATGAGGACAGCCATGGCACGCCACGGTAGACGGTCCTCGCATCGCCGGCCTCGGGAAGCGAGGAAACACCATTCGACCTGCCCGAAGGTGACTGTGGACTTTGTGAATTGAAACCGCCGGGGGCGTGGGGCACGATCATGAAGCGAGCAGACGAGGCAAAGGAGGACGCCAGGGTGTTTCACCGAATACGCCGCCGGGCCAAGGAGCCCAGCGAGGCGCAGCGCCAGTTCGCCGAGCTGCATGCGCGGATGCAGGACCAGGTCCCGCCCGGGATCCGGGTACCGCGGGCCGAGCCGGAGCGCACCGAGCCGACATCCACGGTGGTGGACGACTTCCTTCCGCCGGAGCTCCGGGTGCCCAGCCACGACCAGCTCGACGGCAGCATGATGCCGTGGAAACAGCCGCTGGTCCTCGACGGTGAGATGGTTTCCTGCGCCGAGTGCGGTGCGTACCGGGACTGGCTCATCCTCTCCACCCGCGACCAGATCTGGCTGCGCTGCCAGGTCGGCCACCAGCAGCAGGAAACCCGCCTCGACACCGCCTGGTTCAACCGGAACGCCGGGCCGGCGGACGCGACGCACGCCACGTTCGAGGACTGCCTGCGCCACCTCGGGCACTGACCCCCACTCCTACGACCCCACCGGGCCCACGGGCCCGTACTGACCACCCGTCACCTTGCACCAAGGGGTCAGTTCCGTCATGCGCGTTCGCGTCACCACCACCGCCCTCGGCATCACCGCCGCCCTCCTCGCCGTGCCCGCCTGCACCACCAACACCAAGCCCGACACCGCCCCCTCCGCCCGTGCCGGGCAGCCGGCCGACGCAGCCCAGCGGGTTACTCCGCTCACGTCGGCCGCGCTGCGGACGCGCCTGCTCGACCAGAGCGACCTCGGTTCCGGCTACCTGCGCAAGCCGGAGCGCCCCACCCAGCCCGACGACGTCACCGTCATCGGCTGCCCGGCCCTGAGCGAGCTGGGCGGCGACGCGGCGACCGGCGGCACGCTGACGTTCCCGCGTAAGGCGAAGGCGGACTTCACCTACGGCGGTAGTTCCTCGGAGATCGCCGAGGAGCTGTACAGCGACAGCGCGAACAAGCTGTCTGACGGCATCGGCCGTACCTTCGACGCCATGACGGGATGCCCCACGTATCAGGTCGTCGCGGGCGGCACTCCGATCGATATGGCCTCGCAGAAGCTGACCGCGCCCCGCGGCCTCGGTGACGAGCAGTGGAGCCAGCTCCTAACGTTCTCCACCGGAGGCCGCAGCACCGTGGTCAAGCAGACCGCGATCCGCGACGGCAGTCTGCTGCTGATCGTCTCTGGCTCCCCGGCCCTCGTCGACCGCCACCTCAACAAGGCCCTCGCCAAGGCCACGGCCACGAGCTAACCCTTCCGCCCACCAAGCTGCTGCCCCCGACCACGATGGACCATGGGTCGGGGCAGCAGCGCGTGACGTGCCGGCCCGCTGAGCGGGGCGAGCCGCTTGGCCCGGCACCCAAGGCTCGGACCTGGCCGGGCTGTACGTAGAGCACGTTCGGGTTGTGGCTGTGCGGCCGGTAGCCGCTGGAGGCGTCGACGAGTAGGTACGCGCCTGCGGGAACGAGCACGCAGCCCGGTGCCCTCCAACGGGGAGGGCACCGGGCTGCGTGCATCGGGAGTTGGGCGCGGGATGTTAGATGGCTGGCGCGCGCAGGAGGCGCTCCTGGGTGGCCTCGGGCAGCACCCGGCGCAGGACCGGTGCGGTCGAGCTGAGGGATGCGGCGAAGGCGGCCACGAGGTCGTGCGGGACGCTGGCTCCGAAGGAGACCGCCCACAGGCAGGGGGCGCCGAGCGCGGGCTCGGCCCATGCCTGCCATCCGACGGGTCCCGCCTCGTCGGCCTCGGTGGTCAGGGCGCGCGGGTCGGCGTCCTGGATGAGGGGCGGTACCTCGCCGACGCTGATGTGCGAGGTGAACGTAGGGTCTGTCGCTGCCGCGTGGGGCTGGTCGATGTCGCGGAGCCAGCCGTGGGCGGCGACGGCGTGGAGGACGAGCTCGGGGTCGGCGAGCGGGACGACGGGCTGGTCGCGGGCGTCGAGCGCGACCAGGAAGTCGGCCACGGCCTCGCCGGGGACGTCGGGGGTGAAGTAGGACGACCACGAGGCGAGCGGGCTGCTCGTCTCAGCGCGGGCGGAGATCTGCCAGGCGATCGGCAGGTCGCCCAGGTGGAACGGCTCGTCCGCCAGCACCCACTGCGCCCACCGGAGGGTGTCGGGGCTGATGTGCAGAACGGTGCTGCGCAGGACCTGGCGGTCCTCCGCTGCTTCGTCCGGCTCCTGACGTCCGCGGACGATCGTCAGGCTCGTCCAGCCCAGACCGGAGAGCGTGTCGGCGACGGCGTCGTAGAGACGGTCATCGTCACCGGCCAGATGCCGGGGACCGACCCAGAACGCGGTCTGGCCGCCACGCGGGCTGGACGGGTCGAGCGGGAAGTCGGGGTACAGGGGCGCCTCCAAGGGCTCGGTGCGGGTCTAGTTGCCGCTGGCGCGGCGGCGGGGGCGGCGCGGGGGTGCCTGAACGGGGCCCTGCCACGTCAGGGCGACGGCGACCTGGGGCGGCAGATGGCCGAGCTGTGCGTCCTCCTCCTGCCCTTCGGCGAGGTAGACGACGGTCCGGCCGGTCTCGTCCACCGACTGCACGACCTGCGCCAGGCGGTGTGCCATCGGAAAGAACGGGTTCATGGCTTGGCGGACCGGAGCGCTCCGGTCGCAGCCGGACAGCAGGTCGATGAGATCGTTGACGGTCATCTCCGAGGACGTCACGAACAGCCTCCTGAGGTGGGGGAAACGGGGAGCGATGGAACGGATCGGCCGCTGGCACAGGCCAGCCCTCCGAGTTGGGGCCGCCGGTCGGAGTCAGCGCGGTCATACGCGACGTGAGGTCTCCAGCACGCGCGCAACGGCGGCGGCGACGATGTCGGCCGGTGTCTCGGTGTCGAACGACAGGCGGTAGCCGGGTACCTTGGCCGTGCCAGTGACGGCGATCGTCCACCCCTCGCCGTCGGTGCCGGGGCGGCCGTTCGGGAACCAGCCGAGGTAGAAACGGCCGTCCTTCGAGCTGACGTGCACGTCCGCGCGGTCGTCCACGATCAGGTGGAAGTCGTCTGCGGAGAATTGGTCTGTTACGAGCGTGGGCCGGCCGGGGCCGAGCTGCCATTCGCGCAGCCGCAGGGCTTCCATGGTGGTGGCGAAACCAGGGCCCACAGGCGCTACGGTCACGGGCAATCACCTCTCTGACCTGGGGTTTCTTGCAAGGTCGTCTACGTTGACATGCCCTCGCACACCTTGGCCAGTCTTTCCGCGCTCTTTCCTGTCTGCCCCCGGCGAACTTGTGTCCTTTGTCATCCAATCGAGGCGTTTGACAGCGAACTCAGTCGTTTCAGCTTTTCTGACAGTGAATCTAGTCGGAGGGGTGATCACGCTGGGGGGTCGAATGTCGGTATCGACAGGGGTGGAGAGCACTGCCCCGTACGTCGAGGTGTCGTGTCGTGTGGACGACAAGCGCGGGAGTAAGCGGCGTCGTCCGTTGCTGGACTGCGCGACGGTCAGGTTCGAAGACGTGGTGCCGGTCCGACCGTTTCGGTGGTCGTGGGGTGGGCGCCACTTCCCTGGGTGGTACTGGGCGGCGACGACAGAACAGCACGTCGGTTTCGAGTCGTGGTTGGAGCGGGACCGGCTGGTGCTCATGGACTTCGACCCTGCGGTGGTGGGGATGGCGTCCCAGCCGTTCTGGCTGCACTGGCACGACGGGGAACGTGAGCGCCAGCATGCCCCGGACTTCTTCGTGCGCCGGGTCGATGGCTCGGCGGCGGTCGTCGATGTCCGTGCCGACGACTGGATCGCTCCGCGGGACGCCGAAGCGTTCGACTTGACGCGCCGGGCCTGCGCGGAAGTTGGGTGGAGGTTCGAGCGGGAGGGGACGCCGGAGGCAGTGCTACTGGCGAATGTCCGGTGGCTATCGCGCTACCGGCACCCCCGCTGCCGACGGGAGCCGGTCGCAGCTCGGCTGTTGGAGATCTTCTCGCAGCCGGGGCCGCTGATGGCCGGGGCTGATGCGGCTGGCGACCGGCTCGCGACGCTACCCGTGTTGTTCCACCTCTTGTGGAGGCACGAGGTGTCGGCCGAGCGGATGGACATCGAACTTCTCGGGCCGCGCACGGTCGTGCGCCGGGCTGGCGGGAGTGCCGGATGACGAGCGAGGAGCGTCGGGTCCCTCCGACGGCGCGGATCGCGGAGTTCCCTAAGAAGGCTGCTGAACAGGCCCGTTGGTGGGAAGGCCAAATCCTTGAGGTGCTGCACGGATTGCCGCCGGATGCTCCCCACGGGGCAGTGCCGCGACCGGAGTTCGACCCTCGGGACCGTAGCCTGGCCGAGCGGGAGCGGGCCAAGGCCGCCGAGCTGACAGCAGCGGGCCATCGGATGACGGCCAGTGGAATCAAGCAGCGACGCCAGCGTTATCAGCGCGACGGGCTGGTTGGACTGGCGGACGGCCGGTCGGCCAAGAAGCTGCCGGACTTCGGCCAGATTTCTCCGTGGGTGGTCGAGGCAATGAGGCAGGCGATCGCCGAGACGACCGATGCTTCCTCGAGGACGGTCCGGTTCACCATCTGGCGGACGAAGGAGATCCTGGCCTCCCGCGAGGACGCCGACGGTATCGAATTGCCCACTGAGCGCACGCTTTATCGGCTGTTCGACAAGTTGGCGGTCGGCACGCACGCGACCGGTTCGGCGAGGACACGCCGTTCGTTGCAGGCGCGTCCGGCCGGCCCGTTCGGGGAAGTCCCGGCTATCGCGCCAGGCGAGCTGATGCAGATCGACTCCACTCCGTTGGACGTTTTGGTACGGCTGGATGACGGCATCGCGGAGAAGGTCGAGTTGACCGCGCTGGTCGACATCGCGTCCAGGTCGATCACGGCGGCAGTGCTGCGTCCGACGACGAAGGCGGCCGACGCCTCCTCCCTCCTGGCCCGCAGCATCACACCGGAGACGATGCGACCGGGCTGGCCACAGGCGCTGCGGATGTCCCGGTCGGTCCTGCCGCACCGGCGGCTGCTGGCCCTGGACGAGCGGCTGGAGCAGGCGGCGGCGCGGCCGGTGATCGTTCCAGAGACGATCGTCTGCGATCACGGCAAGGTGTTCATCTCGCACAACTTCCGTGCCTCCTGCCGCTTCTTGGGCGTCTCGCTGCAGCCGACGCACAAGGCGTCACCCTTCGAGAAGGGCGTGATCGAGAAGACGCTGGGATCGGTGGCAACGCTGTTCGCGCAGTTCGTGGCCGGGTACACCGGCCGCTCGGTCGACCGCCGTGGCCGGCATGTGGAGGACGGACCGCTGTGGTCCTTGCCCGAGCTGCAGGACCTGCTGGACGAGTGGATCGTCACGGTGTGGCAGAACCGGCCGCACGACGCGCTGCGCGATCCCAGCGCGCCGAAGCGGGCGTTCTCGCCGAACGAGAAGTACGCGATGCTGCTGGAGTCTTGCGGCTACGTTCCGGCCCCGTTGAGTGGTGAGGACTACGTCGAGTTACTGCCGGAGCGGTGGCACGCGATCAACGCATACGGCATCCGGATCAAGCATCGCACCTACGACAGCACGGAGTTGAATCCGCTGCGCCGTCAGCACTCCGGGGTCGCGGAGAAGAAGGGCTTGTGGGAGGTCCACTACGACCCCTATGACATCTCGCGGATCTGGGTACGCGACGGCCGCGGCGAGAGGGACCGGTGGATCACCGTGTTCTGGCGGCACCTGCACCGCGTCGGCGTCCCGTTCGGCGAGATGGCCTGGGACCACGCCCGCCGGCAGAATCCGAACGGCAACGAAACTCAGATCGCGGAAGCGGCAGCCGCCCTGCTCAAGCGCGCCCACAACGGCCCTGACGGCGAGGAGCACCCTCCGGTCAAACGATCAAGGAAGGATCGCCGGGTCGCAGCCCGCACCCGAGCGACCGCCCCGAGCCGGGAGATCCCTGATCCATCGGCCGAGAGCGAGCCCATGGACGAGGGCACGGCGGACTCCGCGCTGGCAGAGGTCATCCCGCTGGGCCTGTTTGACCCGCTGGCCGATCCTTGGAGGCGCACGTGACCATCTCCAAACCGGTGGCCCGACGCACCGTGCTGCACGAGACCGACGCCGAGACCGACCGGCAACTGAACACGTTGACTGGATGGCGCAGGTTCATCGACGGCCCACCCCCTCCCCCGGTCTTGGCGTCGCGCGGTGCCTGGCAGCAGATGAACCCAGCCGAGCGGGATCTCTATGACGAGTCCCGCCTTGACCATCACGCTCGGATGCTCACCGTCGCCACCTCGTTCGTCGAGCGGACGGCGATCTGCGGCCGTCGCCTGGTGCTGCTGAACCGGCACGCGATCAGCGCCCGCCGCGGGCTGATTGTCTCCGGCCCAGCGGGAACCGGAAAGACCATCGCCATCACGCAGTTGGGGCGCTCCCTTGAGCTTCTGGACCGGGCCCGGCACCCCCATGCCACAGACCGGATTCCGGTCGTCTATGTCACGGTCCCGCCCGCCGCGACCGCCCGCATGATCGCAACCGAGTTCGCCCGCTTCCTGGGCCTGCCGGTGCGGGCCCGCTCGAACATGACGGACATCATCGAGGCTGTCGTCGGTGTCTGCACCGACACCCGCACCGCTCTGGTGCTGGTCGACGAACTCCACAACATCTCGCTCACCAGCCGCCACGGCTCCGAAGTCGCCGACACCCTCAAGTACTTCTCCGAACGCCTGCCCGCCACCTTCGTCTATGCCGGCATCGACATCGATGAATCCGGGCTGCTGTCCGGTACACGCGGGGCCCAGATCGCCGGCCGCTTCACCCTGCTCCCCTCCCGCCCCTTCCCCTGCAACAGTGAATGGAAGGGCCTGGTCGCCACGATGGAAGACACCCTGCGGCTGCACGACCACCGCCCCGGCACACTCACGGGCCTGGATCGCTTCCTGCACAACCACACCGGCGGCATGATCGGATCCCTCTCCCACGCCATCCGCGGAGCCGCCCTCGACGCCATCCTCACCGGCACCGAGAGGATCACCAAGAGGAGCCTCCAGGCCATTCCACTCGACCACACCGCCCGCACCACGGCATCGATGGCCACGAAGACCGCTACGTCCCGATGAAAAGCGAACTGCCGCCCCGGTACGCGCCGCTGCCGATCCGAGTCCGCCCCTGCCTCGGAGAATCCACCAACTCCTACATCCGGCGCCTGGCCCGCGCCAACCATCTCCATCCCAGCTTCCTGCACTGCTATCTCTGCGGCCCACCGCAGTGGTTCGGCAGGCCGCTCCTCGAGAACCTCGCCACCACCGCCGGCCACTCGCCCGAAGCGCTCGAACGGGCTCTCGCCGACGCCAATTCCCTGGGCGGCATAAACAGATCACGCCGGCGCCTACCCAGGAAGAACCCCTTCACCCGACGCCAGGACCTGGCCCACCGCATCACCCAAGAGGCCCTCAGCGGCAGCCACATTCGCACGCTCGCAAAGCGCTACAGCCTCCGCAGCTGCGACGTCCGCTTCGCCCTGGAGACCCCACGCCTGACCACCACAGAGGCAGGACCGGTGACCCACCCCGTCACAGGCGAACTTGCCGACCTGATCGAGAGCATGATCAGCCGAAGGCGCAACGGAAGGCAGATCTGGACAGAACTCATGGATCAGTACGACTACTTGGTTACCTACGACAGCATCCGCCACTACATCAGATACACGCGATCCCGAACGGCGTCAGCAGGAGCAGGCTCGTAGACCGCCAGCGTCCTAAGCCCCAAGCTCCGTGGCACCTTGGTCGACTAGGGTCCGTCTTCAAACTGATCTTGCCCAGAGCAGGAATGACGCGAGAGTGACCGCTGCTTCGTAGGAGGAGGCGGTCTTGTCGTACCTGGTC